>NZ_JACNEP010000004.1 GCF_014270035.1 Neptunicella marina
TCAAGTGCACAATGAAAAAAGCCAGTAGAAAATCTACTGGCCTTTGAAAAACCGTCAACCTATTTCAGGACGACACACCGCTTAACCTATCAGGGTGATATTAAAGTACTTCATGGCTACGGTATTAATAAATATTACAAACAGAATCAGTGGAATGAATGTGCCAACAGACAAGTTGACATATTTCTCGAAAAAGCTGCCTTTGTAATTCGGATCACCTATTTCCAATTCTGCATTAAAGTTCTGACGTTTCCAGCGGTAGATAGCGAATAAACAAATCAGCAAACCATTGAAGGGTAAAATAGTGTCGTAGAAGACATCCACAATAACATCAAATACCGACTTGTTAGCACCAGCATAACTAGTGAAGTTTGTGGTCCAGTCAAAAATACCAAAAGACGTCGCAGCTAATACAGCACATGTACCCATGGTAAGCGCTAAAACACCTAACGACTTTTTACGGCTTAATCCAGTTTCCTCCATTATGGCTGCATTGGGTACTTCAATAATTGACACCAGTGAGGTAATGGCTGCAAAAAATACTAACAGAAAGAAAATCGCAGCAACGATACTTGCACCTGCGTAACCGATACTGGTTTGCAGGGCTAAGAAAATTTTGGGCAGGAAGGTAAATATCATGCCAACTGAAGAATCACTTAATTCAGCGGTGTTGGTATTCGGATTGAAAGAGAATACCGCAGGCAGCACCATTAAACCTGCAATAAAGGCGACCGCAGTATCAGTTAATGCCACTAATTTGGCCGAGCCAGGGATGGCATTATCGCGACTTAGATAGGAGCCATAGGTAATCATAATACCCATACCCAGCGATAACGAGAAAAAGGCCTGAGATAATGCGGCACTTACCACTGATGCTGTAATTTTACTGAAGTCGGGGATTAAATAGTATTCAACACCTGCAAAAGCGTTATCCAGCGTTAATACAAAAATAACCAAACCAATTAACATGATGAATAAAGCTGGCATGAGCACTTTAGCCGCTTTTTCTATCCCTTCTTTTACGCCACCTTGCAGGATTAAAAATACGATGCCGGCAACAATTGCCATGTAGAAGAAAATATCACCATGATTGATAAAACTACCGAAAGTGTCAGGATTGGCTAGTGTATCCAGATCACCAGCTAAAATACTGAACAAATAGCCAATAATCCAGACTGTAATCACGGTATAAAAGATCCCAATCATGAAGGGGGTGATAATCGATAACCAACCCGCTATTGCCCAGTGTTTTTCGCCGGGGGCGAGTTTTTTGTAGGAGCCCAGGGGATCACTACAACCTTTGCGTCCAAAGGACATTTCAGCCAGCATCACAGGTAAACAAATCAACACAACAAACAGCGCGTACATAAGTAAAAATGCACCGCCACCATTTTTTGTTGCTGCTACCGGGAAACCAACCATATTACCAATACCAACGGCTGAACCAGCAGCTGCGAGAATAAACCCTAAGCGAGAACCAAACTGTTCGCGAGGAGCACTCATATCAACTTCCTTTATTATTTTATTTTAATGTACGAGATACGGCCTGTTTCTAGCTGGCTCTGCAGAGCAAAGCAATGTAGCCGGGAGTATCAATAGGGCAGAGCTACCCTTGTTGAACAAATGGGGTATGGAATTTGTACCCTTTACCACATAGCCTGAGTATCTTCGATTCGCCCCGATGTTAACAGGCCACTAACAAAAAGTCCTAGAGTAATCACCTATAGAGCGCATAAAAGTTGTGTAATGGGCTTTTTACAAAAAACAAGGACATGCAGGTAAGACTAATGGTTAAAATTTGTGGATGAAATGTTTATGTCACGACTTTGCGCTGCGCTACACTAGCCCAATTCAAACTTAATTTGTGGAATCGTTATGGCATTAGAGCAAGCAACACTCGCCGGTGGGTGTTTTTGGTGTATTGAATCAGCGTTTAACTCTGTTGAAGGTGTAGTTAAAGCCTGGTCAGGTTACGCCGGTGGTCATTTGGATAACCCTTCTTATGAAGCGGTCTGTAAAGGCGATACTGGTCATGCTGAAGTCGTCAGAGTTGAGTTTGATACGGATAAATTATCCTATCGTGACGTTTTGGAGATATTTTTTGCACTACATAACCCCACACAGCTAAACCGCCAGGGGAATGATGTAGGCACGCAATATCGCAGTGCAATTTTTTATCATGATGATAGCCAAAAACACCAGGCGGAACAGATTATTGCTGAAATAGAAGATATGGAAATATGGCCGGACCCGGTGGTAACACAAATTGAAGCGGTAGATAATTACTGGCAGGCAGAAGACTATCATCAGGATTACTTTAAGCAAAATCCACAAAATCAATATTGCAACATGGTGGTTGCGCCTAAATTAGCCAAATTCAAACAAAAATTTGCCAGCAAACTGAAGCAGAATTAATAAGAATTTTCACCTCAGTTATCACTCGCTGAGGTGATATGTTCCCGCCTTTGCACATTCAATTATTTTTTAATACTTCCTTTTATCTCTCTGTCTTTACAGATAGCGGATTTTAGAACGCCGGTGCATCTAAGTTACTTAAAAAGCTATTAAAAATTTCTTGCACATAGAAATTTCCTACTACACTGATAGCTCAAGTTTTGATTCCTAATCTAACAATAATAACCATTTTACCGGAATTTAATCATTTGATTGTTTAAACAACAGGATCGTTGCCCTGAAATATTTGGGATGAAAAGAAAGTAATCATATGCAAATTACCGAGTACACCGAAAAACTCAGTCAACAAGCAAAATGGTCAGTGTTTGCCTGTGTAACTTTGTTGGGTTTGGTTTTGGTTTATATTGAACAAAATTTACTGGCTGTTATTTGTATTGAACTTGGTTTGTTGCCATTTTTTATATCTGCAGTGGCAAAACAACGGCCAGACTCTCCCGAAACTGAGGTTGACAAGCACACCCGACTATCGCGCTCTGAGTCGGAAAATATAAAAGCGCTTACTGCCGCTATCGTGCCCACGCTCGAAGAGTGTGAACGTAATATTTCGGATATTTTTTCAACTCAGGAAGATGCTATCAGTACCTTGAGTAGCTCCTTCGCAAATTTACAAAATCTGGTTGATTCACAGCAAAATTTTATTAACCAGTTGATTAAATCCGATGAAGAAAGTGGAGAGATGTACAGTGACAAAATGCGTGCTTTTGCTGTTGAAACCGAAAAAACCTTAGATCGTTTTATTCAGACCACCATCGATATGTCTGCCAGTTCAATGGGGTTGTTGGAAAAAGTAAACAGTATTTCCGATACCATGCCGAGGATCATCAAAGCGCTCAACGATATTGATGGAATTTCATCTCAAACTAACTTACTGGCATTAAATGCGGCGATTGAAGCTGCACGTGCCGGGGCGGCTGGACGTGGGTTTGCTGTGGTAGCCGATGAAGTGCGGGCGTTGTCAAATCGTTCATCTCAGTTTAGCAATTCGATTAAATCACAAATATCTGAAATTGATGGACAAATTGCGCTTTTGACTAAACATGTGGGGGAAGTCGCTGCACAGGATGTGACTTATATCATCACCGCCAAACGTACTATGCAAAACGCGTTAGATAGCATCATCGAGAAATCTGAGTCTGATACAAAAGTCACCCGCGAACTGGATGTCGTGGCCAAAGAGCTGGAGGCCGCACTGAATAATTCTATTCGCGGTTTGCAGTTTGGTGATATTAACGGCCAGAACCTGACTTATACCCTGAGTGCCATATCGGTACTTAGAGAAAAATTATCTGAATTGGGAGACGAAGACATTGAAGGGTTGTTAACTAAGCTGCAGGAGCACCTGCAACAGATACAACAAAAACGTAATCAACAACATAACCCGGTTTCCTCTTCATCGATGGATGCCGGGGATATTGAGTTTTTCTAAGGGACTGCGGGTAAGGAGAATGTGATGTCTGAAGTAGTAATGCCATTACCGGAAAAATTTGATTTTGGATTCAACAAAGAGTTTATGCAGCAATACCAGAGTGGATTGAGCAGGGAGGGAGTAACGCGGATTGTGCTTGATTTTAATCGGGTTACCTATCTCGACAGCTCCGCGCTGGGCATGATGGTGTTGCTGCAAAAAAGAGCGAAAGAAAAAAACATCCGTGCCGTTGTTCGCTGTGCTAAAGGAACGGCTAATGAAGTACTGAAAATGGCAAACTTTCAGAAGCTGTTCGATTTTGAGTAATCCTTAACAGGCATATTGCAGCTAAATGAATCTTAATATAGTGGTGGTTGATGACGACCGTCTGTTCAACCAAATGATCTCAACATTTTTAGCCAACCGCGGTATGCGGGTGGTATCTCTGTTCAATCTGGCAGAGGCTAAATCCTATGTGAGTCATCACCAACCAGATTTTATTTTACTCGATATTTTACTTGAAGATGGTATGGGCATTGACTTACTCGACTATATGCCCGGTCCAATTGGCCAGATTCCAATCATGATGATTACCGCTAAGGATGATCAGGACACCATACAACAATGTTTTCGTAAAGGTGTGAGTGACTATCTTATCAAGCCGCTGAATCTGGATTTGATGTGGCTGAAAATTGAACGTTTATATCGCAACTCACAATTGCAAAATCAGGTGCTGTCGCAAGCGGATGAAATGAAGCGACTGATTAATGAACGGGATGCAGAAGAGCAGATTGCCCGGCATGTATATGAATATTTAGCAGGTAATGCTAATGAACAATATCGTCAGGTTAGCTCGCTAATACGTTCATCCAGTGTTTTTAATGGTGATATTTTTATCTCGGTAAAAGCCCCCAGTGGCAATCTTTACAGTTTTCTACTGGATGCCACAGGCCATGGATTGGTGGCTGCAATCAGTGTTCTGCCGTTAGTCAACTCTCTGCCTGCCATGATTCAAAAAGGATTAGATATTGCACTGATTGCCTATGAGTTGAATCAAAAGCTCAATTTGAGTATTCCAGATGATCGTTTTGTGGCCGGTGTGATGATTTGTGTCGATATTCATACTTCACAAATCAGTATCTGGAACGGAGGAATGCCGGATGTATTAGTGCTGGATAAAAAAGGCAATATTGTTGAGCGGGTTGCTTCACAGCATATGCCACTTGGTATTCTCCATGCTAATCAATTTGATGCTTCAGTGACGACAGTTGAGATTAATCAGCAAACAGCTCACCTAGTTTTCTTTAGTGATGGACTGATTGAGCAAACCTCAATCGAAGAGGAATTTTACGGTGAACCGCGTTTACTGGATGTTTTGGCAAACAACAACAAGGTAAGTCTGTTACTGGGTGAAATTGAAAAAGACTTTGATGCCTTTAAAGGTCCGGTCGAACAATATGATGATGTGTCTGTATGCCAGATTGATGTTCTTGACTGGTTGAAAGAAGCGCAGTACCAGCAGCATCTTGTCTCTTCAAAACGCGCAAACAGCCAGGTTTCCATGGATTTAACCATTTCTGGTCATCTGCTTAATAACGTCGATTCTATGACCTTGATTAATACTTTAATGGGGCTGGCAGATATCCCGGTGGCGCTAAGGCAAAAAGCCTACACAGTCTGTGCCGAACTGGTTAGCAATGCACTGGATCATGGTGTGCTGAATTTAAACTCAAACCTTAAGAGTGATGCAAACGGATTCCTTGAATATCTGAGTCAGCGTGAAAGTGCCTGTGCCAGTTTAACGGCATCTGACTATATAGATCTTCATTTTAAA
This sequence comes from Neptunicella marina, assembly GCF_014270035.1. GTDB lineage: Bacteria > Pseudomonadota > Gammaproteobacteria > Enterobacterales > Alteromonadaceae > Neptunicella > Neptunicella marina. Next base: position 5,715 of record NZ_JACNEP010000004.1, read on the forward strand.
TATGACGATCAGGATCAGCATATTGAGTTTCAGGTAAAGGATTCGGGTGATGGTTTTGTTAATAAAGATATGCTGCCGGCTAAGCAGGATGCACTTAGCGGACGTGGGTTAGTGTTAATCGAAAAACTGTCTGCTGAGGTAAAGCGCAACGATGTAGGAACACAGACAGAAGTGGTAATTAAATGAGGGGAATATGAGTAAAAATATTCTGATAGTTGATGATTCACCATCCATTAGGCAGATGGTAGAAATGACATTAAAAACCGCGGGTTATAATGTTACCACCGCTCAGGACGGGCAGGATGCACTGGACTGTTGTAAAGGCAGAAGCTTTGATTTTGTGCTGACTGACCAGAATATGCCGCGTATGGATGGCATAACGCTGATTCGTTCACTGCGGTCGTTGGGAGCTTACAGAACAATCCCTATTGTGATGTTAACCACTGAGAGCAGTGATGCGATGAAGGCACAAGGCAGGGCTGCAGGTGCTACTGGCTGGATGGTAAAACCTTTTGATCCGCCTAAATTGCTCGACGTGATCAGTAAAGTGTTGCGGTAAAGGCTGGGGTTATTATGTCCATTGATATGGAACAGTTTCATCAGGTCTTTTTTGACGAAAGTCAGGAGCACATCCAGGAAATGGAGCAGCTACTGATGGAACTTGATCCGGATAATGCTGATCCTGAACAGCTTAATTGCATATTCCGCGCGGCCCACTCTATTAAAGGTGGTAGCGGTATCTTTGGTTTCGATGCCCTGACTGGCATCACTCACGTGATGGAAAATATTCTTGATGGCGCCAGACAGCAAAGTCTGAAAATGACAATCCCTATTGTGGATTGTCTGTTGTCAACCGTTGATATTTTGAAAGATACATTAGACAGCTATCGTGAAAAGCAACCGGTAAATCAGGAGGCTATAACTGACGGAATCAAAAAGCTGGAAAATGTTCTGGAACAAAGCGGAGGTAAAAAGGCGCTTGCTATTGAACAGGATGAAGGATTTGGACTATTTGAACCGGTAGCAAAGGAAGGGGAAGATTTTGGTTTCTTTGATACAGAGGAGGAGCCACAGGTTATCCCGGGTGACCATTTACCGCAATCCGTTGCTAAAGAAGGTGAAGACTTTGGCTTCTTTGCCCCGCCAGAAGATGAGTCTGCCAACACTACAAACACAAATCTTGTGTCGGGTATTGCAAAAGAGGGAGAAGATTTCGGATTTTTTGAACCGGTTAACAATCATTCCGTGACCAATGCCCAGGTTGCCACGCAGGATAAATCTAAACAAGCCGTTGCAGAAGCTCCGGCAAAACGCGCATTAAAATCTACGCCAACACAAAGTCATAATGAATCCAGCAGCATCAGAGTAGACACCGGCAAGATTGATTCGCTGGTAAATCTGGTCGGTGAATTAGTCATTACCCAATCAATGTTGGCACTGATTGGTGAGAACCGTGAAAGTCGCGATGAAGCCAAATTGCAATCCAGTATTGCCGAATTAGAGCGTCATACCCGGGAAATCCAGGAAGCCGTTATGTCAATGCGGATGTTGCCTGTTTCCTTTGTCTTTAATCGCTTCCCGCGTCTGGTACGGGACTTGTCGACTAAATTGGGTAAAAAGCTGGAGCTGGTGATCGAAGGCGGTAATACCGAAGTCGACAAAGGACTGATAGAAAAACTGGTCGACCCACTGACTCACTTGGTGCGCAACAGTATTGACCATGGCATTGAAATGCCAAATGTACGAATTGAAAAAGGTAAAGACGCAACGGGTGAGGTAATTCTGAGAGCGGCGCAAAAAGGCGGCAGTATTGTTATTAGCATTATTGATGATGGAGCGGGGTTGAATCGGGAACGTATATTGAACAAAGCGATCGAAAAAGGCATTGATGCGTCCGATGCCATGTCGGATGCCGAAGTCTGGAATCTGATTTTTGCCCCGGGGTTCTCAACCGCAGAACAAATTACTGACGTCTCAGGCCGGGGGGTTGGCATGGATGTAGTTAAACGCAATATTGAGAGCATTGGCGGAAGAGTTGAAATCGAATCCATCGCCGGTCAGGGCTCCGAATTTAATATAAGACTGCCTCTGACACTTGCCATTGTTGATGGCATGTGTGTAGGAGTCGGTGACCAGATATATGTGGTCCCTTTGGTTAATATTATTGAATCTATCCAACCTCAGCCTTCACAAATTAAATCCCTTACTAAAGACAAGCTGTTATGGGTCAGAGACAAATACTGGCCAGTTATTCCGCTTTATGACTGCATGGCTATCGACAATGCACAACTTGATCCCGCAGACGCTATCGTGGTGCTAATCGAAAGCAGTAAAAAGCGTTTTGGTTTGATGGTTGATCGTTTGTTAGGGCAACAGCAGGTAGTCATAAAAAGTCTGGAACAAAATTATCGAAGGGTATCTGGTGTAGCAGGAGCAACCATTATGGGGGATGGAACAGTGGCCTTAATTCTGGACGTAGAGTCCCTTGCCAGTAGTGTTGATTTAAACAAAATTGAGAGGTTGAAGCATGAGTAAAAACGATGTCACAACCGGTGAATCCGAAATATCAAATCTCGATTCACAGGAATTTCTCAGCTTTGTATTAGGCGATGAACATTACGCACTGGATATTATGGCGGTTAAGGAGATTCGCGGATATGAAGCAGTCACTAAAATTGCCAACGCCCCTCCTTTTATTAAAGGCGTGATAAACCTGCGTGGTGAAATCGTACCTATTGTAGATTTGCGCATCAAGTTTGATGTGGGAGAAGTGACTTACAACGAATTCACCATAGTGATTATGTTGCATGTGCATAACCGTGTGGTCGGCATTGTGGTTGATGGCGTGTCCGATGTAATCAAACTGCAGGACGATGATATTCGGCCCCCGCCAGAATTTGGTGTGGCTTTTGATAGTCGTTACCTGCTTGGATTGGTACCGATAGATGATCATATGGTGATTCTGGTCAATATAGAACGACTGATCACCAGTGATGAATTTGGTTTATTAGATACTCAAGTTAACTCTGCTCAGGAGTAAAGTTATGACATTTTTAAACGGGATAAAAAACTTACTGTCCAATGGTGAAAGTCCTGCTGGAGGTTCACATCAGGCCTTACGCAATGAGCAGACGATAGCCAAGAGTTCCACCTGTTTTATGATGGCCGATGCAAATAATGTCATCATTTATGCAAACGATGCTGTGAAAAAACTGCTCAAAGATAATGAAGCCGAACTTAAGCAATCACTGCCCAACTTTAGTGCGGATAATGTGGTTGGACAGAATGTTGATGTATTTCATAAAAATCCCGCGCACCAGCAGGGATTAATTGGCAATCTGCGGGGGACTCATTCGTCTTCTATTAAAGTAGGCAGTATTCATTTTCAGCTAACCCTTAATCCATTGTTCGACCATCAACAACAACGCATTGGTACCGTGGTTGAGTGGTTGGATCAAACGCAGCTTATTACCAAAGAAGGCATGCTGGACGCACTTGACCGTTCACAAGCTATTATCGAATTCACTCCTGAAGGTATTGTTAAAACAGCCAACGACAATTTTCTACAGAGCATGGGGTATAGCCTTGATGAAATAAAGGGTAAGCATCACAGCATGTTTGTCGACCCCGATTATAAAGCTTCCCGTGAATATAGTGATTTTTGGAAAGGTCTGCGGGAAGGGAAGTTTAGTGCAGGGGAAATCAAACGTTTTGGACGTGGTAATAAAGAACTATGGTTGCAAGCCAGTTACAACCCAATTCTGGATGCCAATAATAAAGTAACGGCGGTGGTTAAATATGCCACTGAGATTACCGAGCAGAAACTCAAAAATGCCGACTATCAAGGGCAAATCGACGCCATAGGCAAATCGCAGGCGGTGATAGAGTTTGATATGAAAGGCACCATACTTAAAGCTAATGATTTGTTCCTCGAAACCATGGGATTTAGTTTTAATGAAATCAAAGGCAAACATCACAGTATGTTTGTTGATCCGGCTTATCGTGCCAGTCCTGAATATTCCCATTTTTGGGAGCAGTTAAATGACGGGGTGTTTAGTACCGGTGAGTTTAAACGGGTCGGAAAAGGTGGTCGTGAGATTTGGTTGCAGGCATCCTATAACCCCATTTTGGATTTAAATGGTAACCCTTTTAAAGTGGTTAAATATGCTACGGATATCACTGCGCGTAAGTCCGCGGTTGAAGAAATTAAATCGATTCTGATGAAACTCTCGGAAGGAGATTTAACGTGCAGAATTGAAAAAGAATTCGGGCCAGAGTTTCAGGAACTACGTGATGCAATCAACATTTTTGTTGATGATTTGTTTAACACCATTACCGACATAAAAGGCGCCGTCACGACAATTAATGGTGCTTCAAGTGAAATTGCTCAGGGCAATGCTGATTTATCTAACCGTACCGAGCAACAAGCTTCCAGTCTGGAAGAAACTGCATCAAGTATGGAAGAGCTAACAGGAACGGTTCGTTTAAACGCTGAAAATGCTAATCAGGCTAATGGCCTGGCATCGCAGGCGTCTACTATTGCGGTAGAAGGTGGCGGCCTGATAGAACAAGTGGTTAAAACCATGGAATCTATCAACGACTCATCTCAGAAAATATCTGACATTATTGGCGTTATCGATGGTATCGCTTTCCAGACTAATATTCTGGCGTTGAACGCCGCTGTTGAAGCCGCACGAGCAGGTGAACAGGGGCGTGGTTTTGCTGTGGTTGCTTCCGAAGTTCGTACACTGGCTCAACGCTCAGCAGATGCAGCCAAAGATATTAAGGCACTTATTTCTGATTCTGTATCAAAAATAGAAAACGGTAATGAACTGGTTGGACGCTCCGGTGACACTATGCAAGAGGTGGTAACTGCAATAAAAAGGGTGAATGACATCATGTCAGAAATTGCCGCAGCGTCTGCCGAACAAGCGTCAGGAATTGATGAAGTGGGTAAAGCGGTTGTGCAAATGGATGAAGTGACACAGCAAAACGCGGCATTAGTGGAGGAAGCGGCTGCTGCTGCCGAGACCCTGCGAGGTCAGGCGCAAAATCTGGCACAGCGCGTATCCGCATTTAAGTTGCAGGATGGAGATGAAGAAATACCTGTAAGTGCTCCTGTCACAAATGTCGCCCGAATGTCATCCGCTCCACTTAAAAAAGCTGTAACGCCTCAACCGTCGCGCAAAATAACTAACCCTAAGGTCCCGCAAGGGGAAGAAGATGATTGGGAAAGCTTTTAGATACGGATTAAGAGGTTTCTATGGCCGAATTTGTGCAGAACAGGGAGTTTGCCTTTACGCCTGAAGATTTTGATCTGGTCAGAAAGATCTTATTTGCTAATACCGGGATAAAGCTGGCTGATAGTAAAGATTCGATGGTCTATGGCAGATTATCGCGGCGGCTAAGGCAGTTAAAGTTAACGTCATTTAATCAATATCTGCAATTTCTGGATTCAACACCGGAAGAGCTGGAAGTTTTTATTAACGGGTTAACGACTAATCTCACTTCATTTTTTCGTGAGCCGCATCATTTTGAAGTATTAACGCAATTTTTAAAGGAACAAAAAGGCCAAATTAAAATTTGGTGCTCTGCCAGTAGCACTGGTGAAGAGCCTTATTCACTTGCCATGACGGCCGTGGAAGCATATGGAAGTATGACTCCGCCGGTGTCAATTCTGGCATCCGATATCGATAGCAGTGTGTTAGCCAAGGCCAGCGAAGGGATTTACGAATTTGACCGAATTAACAGCATGAGTAAACCGAGGTTAAAGCAGTTTTTTTATCGTGGAAAAGGGGCAAATGCAGGCAAAGTCAAAGTGGTACCTGAGTTACAAAAGCTGATCAAATTTCAGAAAATCAACCTGATGGATAATAAATGGCCGATGCAACCGCCGGTAAATGTCATTTTTTGTCGTAATGTGATGATTTATTTCGACAGACAGACACAAATGGCCATTTTTGAACGCATGTTGGCTCTATTACCCAATGGTGGTTTATTTGTCGCGGGTCACTCAGAAAACTTTGCCAATTCTTCACCCAGACTTAAAGCGCTGGGGCATACCGTGTACAAGGTAATCAGTTGAGGGGTAGATGTGAGTGTAATTGATACAGATAGCCATTCTGCGGACATCAGCCCTAACCGATACTTTGACCGCAATTTTGATCGGGATGCGGTAAAAATATTGCCCGGGGAATATTATGCAACCAAAGATGACACCATGATAGTGACGGTGTTGGGATCTTGTGTGGCTGTTTGTTTGAGTGATGCTTCTACCGGTATTGGGGGCATGAACCACTTTTTATTGCCAAATGATGAAAGCACAGGAATGGAGGTGTTATCCGAATCTGCCCGCTATGGAGTGTTTGCTATGGAATTGCTGATTAACCAAATGCTAAAACTCGGGGCGCAGCGGAAAAGGCTGGAAGCGAAAGTATTTGGTGGTGGCAATGTGCTAAAGGGACTTACCCTGAATAATGTGGGAGAACGCAATGCCGATTTTACAATTAATTATTTAAAAGCTGAGCGCATTCCTGTGCTGGCCAGTGATTTACTGGATGTCTATCCTCGTAAAGTCTATTTTTTCCCGGATAGCGGAAAAGTAATGGTCAGGAAGATTAAATCTCTGCATAACAGCACTATTATTGATCGTGAAAGTGAATACCGTATGCGCATTCGTCAAACACCGAAAGGGGGAGATATTGATCTTTTCTAAGCGAGACTGGTTATGATTAAAGTGCTGATTGTAGATGACTCCGCATTGATTCGTAGTTTGTTGACCGAAATATTTTCCGCTGAAGCTGATATGAATGTAATTGGCGTCGCTCCGAACTCCTATGTTGCCCGTGACATGGTTAATCAGTTTGCCCCCGATGTCATTACATTGGATATTGAAATGCCAAAAGTTGATGGACTGACCTTTTTAGATCGGTTAATGAAAGCGCGGCCTACTCCTGTGGTGATGATCTCGACTCTGACTGAGAGAGGTGCCGATGCTACTCTGCGTGCTCTGGAGCTTGGCGCAATTGACTTTGTTGCCAAACCAAAGGTTGGTGTGTCGGAAGGCATTGAGGCCTATCGTGTTGAGATTGTTGAAAAAGTACGCGAAGCTGCAAAAGCCAGAGTAAAAAAAAGAACAACTTCGGCTACGGCACAACCCTTAAAAATAAGTTATACCGGCACGGAAAAAATTATCGCAATAGGTGCTTCCACAGGGGGGACAGAGGCGATAAAAACCGTGCTGAACCAGTTGCCGGCCAATTGCCCTGCTGTGGTGATCACCCAACATATGCCGCCGGGGTTTACCAGTCGATTTGCTGACAGGCTGAATAAAACCAGTCAGATGAACGTTATGGAGGCGAGCGACCGGATTCGGATTCTGCCGGGCAATGTATATCTGGCGCCGGGTAACCTGCATATGCAAATAGAAAAGGACGGCGCAAATTATCAAATCAGATTGAACAACGGACCTTTGGTCAGTTGTCATAAACCCTCAGTGGACGTGATGTTTGATTCTTTGGCCGATAATGTGGGTAAAAACGCGCTGGGGATATTACTGACAGGTATGGGAAAGGATGGCGCCCAGGGGTTGTTCAATATGCGTAAGGCGGGGGCAGTGACCATGGCGCAGGATGAACAAAGTTGTGTGGTCTATGGTATGCCAAAAGAAGCTGTAAATATGGGGGCCGTACAGCAAGTATTATCGCTGGACGCAATCGCTCCGGCCATAACTGATTATCTGAAACACACCTCAGTAACCAGCCGGCTTTAATCAATACACCTTAATTTGTTTGCCAGCTTATTTTTTCGGGCAATGGTTGGGCGTAAAGACTGGCGTAGTATTTTTCAATGTTTTGTCTGCGGATTTTGAGTGTTGGTGTGAGCAATTCGTTTTCAACTGTCCAGGGCTCATTCACTATCCACATACCATCCAGTTTTTCATGTTTGGGCAGATGCTGATTCACTTCCTGAAGTTGCAGCTGCAGACGGTCACTCACCTGCTCTGAACTTAGAGACTGACCGGCGTCATTTAATACAACCAGTGCAACCGGTTGTTTAAGATTAGTACCCACAACACATAATTGGTCGATAATATCGCAGTGAGATAACGTGCCTTCAATCGGTGCTGGTGCGACATATTTACCTTTAGCCGTTTTAAAAATATCCTTCAGGCGACCAATGATGCGAATATAGCCTTCTGAGTCAATTTCGCCCTGATCGCCGGTACGAAAATAACCATCTTCGGTAAATACCTTTGCGGTTTGCTCCGGTTGCTTGTAATAGGCTTTCATCAGGCAGTTCCCTTTGATTTGGATTTCCTGTTCTTCGCCAATACGGATATCGATATTTGGCAGAGGTAAACCTATCGTTGCTCTTTTATCGGAGCGGTAGGGTAGTTGTGTCGTGCCTGCCGCGTTTGTTTCTGTCATTCCCCAGCCCTGACATATATTTATGTCGAGATTCTCATACCAACCTATTACCTCATCTGATAATGGGGCTGAACCGGAAGCAAATAGTTTAGTGCTGGATAATCCCAGTGCTTTTTGAATTTTTCGCTTGATCAGGTAATTAACCAGCGGAACCTTTAATAATAAATCGAGTTTTTTCTGGGGTAATTTAAGTAACACTTCTGAGCGGAATTTTTGCCACAGTCTGGGAACAGAAATAAAAATAGTAGGTGAGCAGTGACTCAGATCCTGTGTAAAGCTTGCCAGTGATTCAACAAAATACAGCTGCATGTGGGCGTTGTTTTGTGAAATATATAAACTGACTCCCTGACCTAACACACGTTCCGTAATGTGTGCGAGCGGCAAATAAGATAAATAACGCTCATTACATAGCGGCATCTGGCTACCCAGATTTTCGACAAAATTTAAACAAGCGTTGATATAGGCCTGATAATCATGCACCACTCCTTTGGGGACGCCGGTACTGCCAGAGGTGTATATTATTGTCATGGTGTCACTTAGCTTCACTTCTGGCCATTGTGATGTGGAGGAGGAGGCACCTTGAATCTCTGACCATTGATAATCACATGTGACCCGGCAACCAGGCAGAGAAATTGACAGTATCTGTGCTTCAATGCAGTTTTGGTAATTTTCTGCATTATCCAGCTTACCGATGAATATTGCTTTAGCTTCACTGTGGCGAAGTATGTATTGAAGAGTGTCACGATCTGCCGCTGGAAAGACAGGTACGCTGACAGCGCCGGCCAGTCCAATTGCCCAGTCAGCAATCATCCACTCCATGCTGTTTTTCGCGAAAATGGCAACCTTATCCCCGACCTTAATTTTCTGAATTTGCAAAAATGTGGCGGCTTTTTGCATTTGTTCAGCAACCTGAGTAAAGCTGTATTGATGTCGCTCGCCATTGACAGGTTGGTTCATAAAAATTTTTGAAGGATGCTGGCGGGTCAGTTCCAGTAATTGTCTGGCAGGGGTACGGGCTGAATTCATCGTATCTGAGCTTTTAAAATTTATAATACGTTCAGATATTTAAGCACTTAATTTTTAAGATTGGCAAGTTAATGATTAAATTTCACTCTTTGTTAGCCGGGGTGTTATCAATGACTTCGGTTACAACTTTTTGCACTAACTTTACCCTGCCTTGTTTTACGAGTGCATCGCGTAAGACAAATTCAATTTGCGCGTTCAGGCTGCGCAAATCATCGTCCGCCCAGCGTTGCATGGACGCCAGAACATCTTCATTTATTCTCAGTGGATAGGCTTTTTTGGCCAAAATAACCTCTCTGTCTGCTAAAACAGACCGATGGCGCTGCCATCGGTCAAAATAGATTGCTAATAAATACTACCGGTATTAACTATCGGTTGTGTGGCCTTGTCGCCGCATAATACCACTAGTAAGTTACTGATCATGGTTGCTTTTCGCTCTTCATCCAACTCAACAACCTGTTTTTCCTGTAGTTTGTCCAGTGCCATTTCGACCATGCCTACGGCACCTTCAACAATTTTGGTACGGGCTGCAATAATTGCTGAGGCTTGCTGGCGTTGTAACATCGCATGGGCAATTTCTGGTGAATAGGCTAAGTGACTGATTCGGGCTTCATGCACGGTTACCCCGGCTTTTCCTAATCTTTCCTGAATTTCATTTTTTAATACATCCGAAATGGTCTGTGGGTGACTTCGTAGCGAAATATCATCGTCGTTTTGCGGATCATAAGCATAGCTGCTGGCCATATTACGCAGAGCCGATTCGCTTTGAATACTGACATAACTTTCAAAATCATCGACTTCAAATACCGCTTCCGCTGTATCAGTGACAGACCATACTACAATAGTGGCAATCTCAATCGGATTGCCCTGATTATCGTTCACCTTAATTTTGCCACTTTCAAAATTGCGAATACGCAGAGAGACAGTGCGGCGCATGAAAAACGGGATGGTCCAGCGCAGTCCGTTACGTTTCTCTGTGCCGACATAACTACCAAATAACGTCATTACCTTGCCCTGGTTTGGCTGAACCATAAAAAATCCTCCCCAGCAAATGGCGGTTAGTATCGACAATATTGCGGAGGGAATTGGCATAATGTGATGGATAAACTGATAAGCAAATGTAAATTGTAAAACGGGCAACACGACAAAAAAGGCAATGTAACCGTTTAGGGAAAAACCTTGTTTTTCTGTAACCATGATATTATCTCCAATTGATATCATTTTGATATCAATTTAGTTTGATGCATGTTCAATGTAAAGCATAATTTTTGTTCACTTAAGTTAACTTGATATAAGTTTTTGATATTTAATGAATTAATAGACAGTGTTAATCTTAAAATTATTATTTTTACATCGGACAGGGATGACGGGATGCGCTTATTTGATGAGCAAAATAGTGTCAGGTTAACAACAAAGTTACTAATTTGTTTAGCCTTGTTCGTGGTAAATTCAGTCCATGCTAAGCAAGCGGTTATCGCCAGTTACTATGCCTCCGATGGCAATATTGAAGCTATCAAACAGTTACCCGCCCATAAGCTTACTCACATTTTGTATGCCTTTATTGCAATATGCGGTGATAACAGTGGTGCAGATAAGCAAACCCAATTAGCGATTAAAAAAGCCTGTAAAGATAAGAAAAACTATTCCGCTGTATTATTTAATCCTGCAGCTAAAGCTGAGCTGGATGCGTTTAAGCAGTTAAAACAACAACATGCACAACTTAAGGTATTACCTTCGTTTGGTGGCTGGATATTGTCACAACCTTTTCATGACATAGTTAAAACTCAGGATAACCTGGCATATTTCGTAAAATCAGCGGTTGAATTAATCGCAGAGTATGACGTATTTGATGGTATTGATATTGACTGGGAGTACCCCGGTGGTGGTGGCAATCAGCAACCAATCTTAGATGGAGCTGCGGCAGACAACGAACGCATTCAGTATACCAATATGATGAAGTTGCTTCGCCATAAGATGGATCAACTCGCACTAAAAACAGGACGAACCTATCTGTTAAGTGCCGCTGTCAACGGTATGCCCTATAAGGTGAACGCCATTGATTGGCGCGGTGTTATTCCTTACATGGATTATGTTTTTGCCATGACCTACGACTTTGCTGTTGGTGACGGACGTGCCGCCCATCACACCAATTTATTCAGTGACGCCTCCGGTTCAATGAGCGCATCGGCGATGCTGGAAAATTTGCTAGTTGCGGGGGTTCCGTCACAAAAGCTGGTGATGGGCGCAGCGTTTTATGGTCGTGGCTGGACCCAAAGTGGCTGGCAGGGCGAGGCTTTTGCCGACAATAGTCAGTCAGTGTCTACTGGCAGTTATCAATACAGAGAATTGATCGATCAGCCGCCAGCCGGATATGTGTATGGTTTTGATAAAAAAGCGCAAGCGCCATACTTTTACAATTCTGCTAATGATGGATTTATCTCTTTTGATGATGCGCGTTCAATTGAAGCCAAAGCCCGATGGGCTAAACAAAAGGACTTAGCCGGGATATTTTCCTGGCAGATCCGTCAGGACAATGGAGATTTGCTGGATGCGATGCTTAAAGGTTTTGCAGCAAAGCCTGATGTGCAGTGAAATTTAACCCACAGCGGCGAATAAAATCATGCACATTGTTCAGCTCATGCTGATATAGGTGTTTATCAAATTGTGCTTGCGGGTTTTTCGCAGGGAATATGCCATAACCGGCCAGCATACAAGCCCAGGATTTGGCCTGATAACTACCCATTAACTGCTGTTTGTGCATCTCTCCAGCAAAGTCAGGACTATGCTGCCACAAATGCAGGATATGTTTGAGCTTGTCGGATATGTGCGGGTTATTGGCGTTATCGCGCCAGTAGTTAGTATCGCGGCGCTGATTGGCTTTATAGTGGCATACGACATAATCGCGGATGCCATCAAAACGTTTATTGATATCCTGATTAAAGGCGTCCTGATACTGATGAGTGAACTGCCCTTGCTCAAAGCACCGGATAAACTGCGCGATAGTATTAAAGGTCAGTGCTATGGCTGTCGCTTCTAAGGGTTCAATAAAACCCTGGGATAATCCCACTGCTAAACAGTTTTGCTGCCAGTGTTTTGTTACCCGACCTACCTTCATCTTCAGATGTCTGGCTTCAACATCGCTTTCGGTTAAATCCAGATGCTGCCTTAGCTCGGTTTCGGCCTGACTGGCATCAGTATAATCGCTGGCATACACATAACCATTGCCAAAGCGATTACGCAGAGGGATTTGCCATGCCCAGCCATTAGTAAGTGCAGTGGAGCGGGTGGCAACCGGCGTTGGTGTGGTGATTTCCGAGGGTAACACTACAGCTGCATCATTAAATAATGTGTCTTTGTAACTGCTAAATTCAACTTTTAGTGCTTGTTGTAACAACAACGAATTAAAGCCTGAACAATCAATAAAAAAGTCTGCGTTAAGCTGAGTGTGGTCATCCAGTTTTACTGCACTGATATTGCCGCTGTTACCTAACAACACATCGGTTACATTGCCTATGATGCGTTTAACGCCTTTTTGCTGCGCATGCTTAGCTAAAAACTGCCCGAGTAAACCTGAATCAAAATGATAGCCATAGGCGATGCCAAACGGAAAAGATTCAGCGGGTAAAGGACCTAAAACCTGCTCGGATAAATAGGTTTCGAGAAAGTACGAATCCGGATGTGCATTCACATCCAGCCCTTGCATCCGTGCACGGATATTTTTAAAAAACAACGGTACGGTAAACACATCGTCGGTTTGGGCAGCAAAGGGATGGAAATAGCTCTCATGGCCTTTTATTTGTGACCAGTTATCAAACCAGATGCCATTTTTATAGGTGGCGTTGCACGCGGTCATCCAGTCTTTATCCGCAACGCCAATTGCATCAAAAAACAGTTTTAAATGCGGCGTACTGCCTTCACCCACCCCAATAATGCCGATATCTTTTGATTCAACTAATGTCACCGCCATATCAGGCCATTGGGTTACCAGTAAATTAGCCGCCATCCAGCCAGCGGTGCCACCACCAACGATCAGAATGTGTTTAGGTTTATTTTGCGCCTGTTGCATGTCGGGTTCGTCGTGCCTTTATTTTTGTAGTTTGTTGATGAAGTAGTCTTTGATGCTGTTGGCATATTCGTCTGATACCTCACCCAGTAAGTGCAATTGATGTTCAGGGATATAACTGGCCGGGTCGATATTCTGGCGGAATAGATAATGATCAAACAGGCAGCGCCAGGCATCACGTTGATGTTGACTAAGGTTACGCATCGCCAGTAACGCCAGATTCAGACTATCGATGGCGCTGGGCGGCATGGCATTAGGTGCAGATGAGCCATTCCACCAGTAATTCATTAGCGCATTGACTTTGCTAAGTGATTCCACATGATGCCACCACAGCATCGGGATAAATATTGCGTCGCCTGCTTCAAGCTCGGCGCTATAAGCCGCTGCCTGGGCTTTTTTATAAAGTGGAAAACGCTCAAAGTCCGGCTGATTGATATCCACCAAACTGGTCGGTGCCCCTGCGGGGGTAAAATTAAGTGGCCCCGGATATAAATGGCAAGTTTGCTGCGGGGGGAACAAGATAAATTGCCGTTTGCCTGCCACGACACACGCCAGATTGTCAGAGCCGTCATAGTGAGCACTAACAATGCCCTCATTGCCCATCCACAAACGTGGTTCAAGCTCAGGGAAAAACGAGCAGGGATTCGCGTCAATCAGGCCGGGTAAAACCTCGCTGGTTTTGGCATTTTGCATAGAAATAGCTGGATACACATCGCGCTCAATCAGCTCCAGCAAACGGCCAAAAAACAAGTCTAAACGTTCCTCACCACTTAAATAATTTACCCCTGTCATATCCTCGTTGTAATAAAAACGTTTATTGGCCGCCGGTGGCGCTACCACCATTCTGGCCTTTTTGCCCTGATAAAACTGATTAAGATAAGCAATCAATTCTGCCGGTGTTTTTTGCGCTGCTGCTACCAGTGGCCAGTCTCTGGTAAAACCACGGATCACAACTGGCTGTTGTGCGGGGGCGATTTCACTAAAAAACTGCTCCGGGGTTAAGGTGGTATATTCTGCGATGGCCTTGTACTGCGTCATTTCGCCATGGCCCTGGTTTGATGTGTATGATGATGAATGGCCGGACAATGCTGGCGAATATACTCAGCGTGTTTGGGCATCTGTATTACCGTATCGTGAATTGTATTCACATTGGTGGTTAGTGTTTTGCTCAGGCTTTGGAAATCAAAGCCATCCACTAACGGATGATATTTTTTGGGGCGAATTTGCATGCCTTCCAAAATAGAATGCCAGCTGTCCGTGCTAAAAAACTGGCCATCACGCACTTGCAACTGGCCGCGCTGTTTAAACAATTGCAGCTGTTGTTTAAGTGAATCGGGTACCGGCATTTGCTGGCAATCACGCCAGAAAGGTGTATCACTGCGCCCGGCAGTGCAATAGTGCAGGATAATAAAATCCCGAATTTCCACATAATCAGCATCGATTTTTTGATTAAACAACTGTTGGTTATCGCTATCAAAATCGGCATCAGGAAAATGCTGAATAAAATGCACCAGCGTTTTGTAAATCAGGTGAATGGCAGTGGATTCGAGCGGCTCTAAAAAGCCACCAGCCAGCCCCAGTGCCAGACAGTTTTTATGCCAAATTTTATGGCGCTTACCCGTAACAAAGGGGATGACTCTGGGCTGATTCAGGACGTTACCGTCAACCTGATTCAATAAGGTGCTAATCGCCTCATCATCCGGGCAATAACGGCTGGAATAGACATAACCATTGCCTGTGCGTTGTTGCAGTGGAATTTGCCAGCGCCAACCGGCATCGAGCGCGGTTGCTATGGTATAGGGTGCAGGTTCTTGTTTATTGTCACTTTGCACCACCACTGCACGGTCACAGGGTAAATACTGTGACCAGTCCTCATAACCTGTTTTAAGTGTTTGCTCAATTAACAGCCCGTTAAAACCGCTGCAATCAATAAAAAAATCGCTGTTAATTAGTTCGCCAGTTTGCAATTGCAGATGTTGAATAAAACCCTTGTTATCTAACTCTGCCTTTTTAACTGTGGCTTCAATGCGTTGTACGCCGCGTTGTAAACATAGTTCGCGCAAATAACGTGCAACTAATACTGCATCCAGATGCAGTGCGTGCGCAGAGTTGCCCAATACCCAGTTGGCCGGATTGCTATTGTTAAGTTGTGGACGCAACATAAAACGCTGATGCTGCGCCATAACCGCATTGGGAGAAAAATCGAGCCAGGTGCTTGCGTGACCATCACTCATCGCTTTTAACCAAACCTGATAAAAATCAAATCCGTTGACATCTTTGCCTACTTTGCCAAAGGGATGAAAATAGTTTTTACCCTGTTGCAACCAGTCATCAAATCGAATACCCAGTTTGAAAGTGGCACAAGTGGCTTGAATAAAATCTCTGAGGTTAATCTGACTGGCGCGCAGAAAATCCATTATGGAAGGTACAGTGGATTCTCCTACGCCTGTGCTGGCGATATCAGCTGATTCCACTAAGGTAATTTTGATATTGCTGCCACCTAAAGTACTGGAAAGCAAAGAGGCAGCCATCCATCCTGCGGTACCACCGCCGACAATACAGATTGTTGTTATTTTGTTTTGCATACTGCTGCCGTTTAAACCCGATGCGTCACTCCTGTGAGGTTTACTACTATTTATTGTTTGAACCTAAAAGTAAACAAACTGCGCAGTATTGCTACCAGGCAGTTTGTTTTCTTTTTAAGTTAAAACCATTTATCAGAAGGTTGCCCGCACTGTTAACGCAAACCGGCGATCAGTGGTAAAGGTAAACCCATCGGTTAAGGTACCTTGCTGATTTTGCTGATATTGAGTTTGAGTCTTCTCATCAAGCACGTTATTTATCTGCAATCCTACTTTGACTTGTTCATTAACGGCATAAAAGAAGCTGGCATCCATCATGCCTTGTGCCTTGGAATATGCCGGAACAAACTCTTCAGATTCACGTAAGGTCAACAGATATTCTGAGCGCCATGTATAGGCTAAACGGAAAGAAATATCATCCTTTTCGTACATACCAACGATGTTGTAGTTTTGGTCTGAATAGCCCTGTAATGGCAGACCCGTAAACTGACGGAACGAATTGCGATTATCACTAATCGGCACACCCGCGCCATCATATTGGATGGCCTGAGTTGGGTTAGTATTCGGATCTTCCAAACCACTCTGGTCAATATAGGTATAGTTAAGTTGCAAGCCCAAACCGCTCATCCAGCCGGGTAACATATCGTAAAACTGACTGTAGGATATCTCGAACCCACGAATGGTGCCGGAACCGGTGTTATCCGGGCCATAGGCCGAAACCGGGAAACGGGTTCCATCGACTTCCACTTCGGTGGAAAATTGTCTGTTGCGAATGATGTTTGACAGTTTTTTATGGAACAGGCCTGCGGTGAGTGACCCTGCCTCGGCAAAATACCATTCAGTGGTTAAATCAAGATTAATTGCATCTTCAGGTTCAAGGAATGGGTTACGGGCATTGGCACTGATTTCAATGTTTTTCAGATCAATAACAGGGTTAGTGGTGTCATCTCTGGCTTCATCAGGATTCTGTAAAACCTGTTGATAGTCCAGGCTAAGTACCATTTTGTTAGCTGAATCGACCAAACTTGGGTAATACAGGCCTTTAGATGCACCGAATCGGATCACCACATCATCTGTTACTCCAAAGCTCAGATTTAGGCTGGGTAACACGGTGGTATAATCGGTACCGTCTACTGTACTGGAGATGGCCTCACCTGATGCTAAAGCAAAAATACTGGGGTATTGATTTAACATGACCTGATATAGCGAACCATTTTCGTCAGTACCGCGACGGGCTGTTGATGGAAAATTAACACCACCGGTCGATTGCAACTGATAGTTAACATAGCGCAGGCCAAAATTACCTTTGACCAACACATCAGACATTTCCACATCAAAGTCAGCACGTACATAAAACTCGGTACGTTCGGTGGTACTGGCACTAATATGTCTTGGGGCAAAATGACTAAATGCGCGATCTGCTAAGTCAGCGTATGGTAATGCACAAGCTCCGCTACCATCCATCGCATTACCTACTGCATTCCAGGTGCCACAGCCATCACGCAAACTTTGTTCGTAGTTTTGCACCAAATCCATACGGGGGAATAAAAAGCTGTTATTAGGCCCAAGCAGGGTATTGCCATCATTGTGGTCAGCAAAGCTGACACGCTCAAATAATTCAGGAACAACCTGTGGTGAGGCATTATATGAGTCCTGTGCTATCCAGGGGGTGCCCAAAGCTTGCCAGCCTTCGTACTCAGTATTACGTACAATTAGCTCTTTTTTGGAATGATACAAGCCGGCTTTTATGGCGCTAAACGCCCCTGCCAGTTTGTATTCCACATCCAGCTGGAAGGTATTAGCCTTAGCTTCATTAAACTCCTCTTGTTGCATGCCACTGCCTAATCGTAAAAACGGATTGGTGTTTTCTTCTACATCAGGTGGCATCGAAGTATTAGCATTCAAAAATTCCAACTGTGGATCCGAACCTCTTAAATCGAGGAAAAATGGTGCATTTTCAGCGGTTTGATTTCCATTCATGATGGAGGTCATGCCGTTATTATGAACCACTTGTTCGGAATCAATATGCTGATAATCGATAGCAACAGTTAGCAGGTCTGTTGGTGTAAAGACCACGTTCAGCGACGTATCCTTAACTTTATTCTCATTAAAGTTATAACGAGAGCGGAATTGAAGCGGGACATTCGGCTCGCTTGCATGACCGACACCGGAGGTCACGTAACCATTCTCATCAACAGTTAAAGGGTGGCCACTGTCGCTTTCATCAAACCATTGAATTGCATTGGGAGCATAAGGTTTAAACGCCTGATCGGCCTGAGTAACAACGTGTTCCCGCCATACTAAAGACGCGGTAGAACTAATATGTTCCAGTGTTGCTGTAATTTTTTCGTCAGGGCTTTGCCATTGCAATGCGGCAGTAAAGCCGCGGCGCTTGCGATCATTTTCAGCCGTGGTCATTGTGTAGCTGGCCGGTGCATACCAGGTGGCACCTTCAGGTTGTCCTTCCAGTTCCTGACCGTCAAACGCTGGAACATAATTAGCGGCATCAGCATCGGTATATTGAACCGCATCCGGGAACCCCAGATTGTCACAGTTCCGCCAATCTGACGCATCAGGTATACATGGCTCAGAATACTGACCAGCATTAATACCAGGGCTGGGTGTACCCCATTCGTCGTATGAAAAAGTATCCAGTGGCCCACGGCTGTGAAAATTACCTAAACCAAAACCATCACCCCGGGTTTGATATTCAGATTGAGAGGCGGCAATCAATAAACCAAATTTGCCCGAATCAGTGTCCCAGTTATCTGAAAAAAGCGCGCTGAATGATGGGGTGGTTTCTTTACGGTAATCGCCATAATTAGCCTGGGCACTGACTGCGATTAAACGTTCATCAGAATCAAAAGGTTTACGTGTTACCAAATTAACCGTACCGGCAATGCCGCCGGAAATCAGGTCGGCAGTTTGGTTTTTTACCACTTCAACGGCGCCAAGTAATTCTGCGGGAAAGTCTTCATAACTTAAACCTCCCCAGGGATTCGCACTAAAACTATCGCGACCATTAATTTCACTGCGAACTCTGTCCAAACCACGTACTAGTACGCTGGTACCCTCATCAGCATAGTGTTTAGGATCGTCTGAAGCAGCAAAACGCTCAATGGTAACGCCTGGCACACGTTGCAGTGCCTCCGTAACTGAGCTATCGGGCAGTGCACCTATGTCTGATGCGGTAATGGCATCTTTTACCGTGTCGGCAAATCGTTTTAGATCCTGAGCGGTTTGAATACTTTGCCGAATTCCACGTATTTCAATGACCTCAGTTGGGTCATCACTTTTCGGTTGTTCTGTAGTGGTTTCCTGAGCTATAACCGGCGCTGAGAGTGCGCATGATATTGCCAGAACAAGATGCTTTTTCTTAAATTTATCAGACATGTTAATCCCTCATCTTATTTTTATATGTGTGGTTACCTGCATAACCTAAGCTGTTATTTTTTTAGTTACTGCTGATATTTGCACTGCATGTCTGACAGCGTTGTCATTTTTTTGAGGTGATAAGTGACAGCGTTGTCATTGTTCAAATAACATACATCGTAATTTTGCACGTGACAAATTTATTGCTTCCTGAGCGTTATTTTTATTGTTACTTTTGTGCGGTTAGGTTTGATGGTGGGCTACCGGGGCTTTGGTAGATAAACGTTGGTGGCATTGTTATAAAAAAACAGTCATTAGACCATGTTCTCTCTTTAATCCTGACTTAATTAAAGTTTATTGGGTTTTATGTGCTACTTATTGCATTTGGTACTGTTATATAACTATTTTATTTAAAGGTGGGCCGGTTTTTTCTTCTCTTTCCTTTAGGTCAGGCTATAAGTTAAGTCTTTTCGTTGTAAAAAAACTTCAATAATTCTGCTTCCCCTTATTGCAACAACTATACGCCAGCTATAAATTGCTGAGAGGTATTGCTCAATTGAGCAATGAATAACAATCAGTGTTGTAAAAAGGATCCACAGTGCAAGTCTCAGTACCAAAGCAAATTGTTCCGCTCGACAGTATTTTACCCGATGAACCCCTGTTAATGATGGGAGCCGGACCGGTTCCTGTGCCGGCACGGGTGGCGGCGGCCAACGGTATTGTGATTAATCACCTTGGCGACACCATGGCGCAGATTATTGAGCAGGTTAAAATCATGTCGCGCTACGTATTCCAGACCCAAAATGGCTACATTTTAGGTGTCGCCGGACCAGGTTCTGCCGCAATGGAAATGGCGGTTGCTAACTTAGTGGTACCTGGCTCCAAAGTGCTAAGCATCTGTAATGGTTTTTTCAGTCATCGCTTAGCGGAAATGGCGCTGCGTTTAGAAGCTGATGTCGTGAAGCTGGAAGTGGCTCAGGGTTTTACCGCAGATCTGGATGTGGTTGAACAATATCTGATACAACATCGCCCACAGGTCATGACCATAGTGCAGGGCGAGACCTCCAATACTGTGTGTAATCATAATCTTGCGGCTATTACTAAACTGGCCAAACAGTACGATTGTTTAGTGATTGTGGATGCCGTTTGTACGCTAAGCACCATGCCGCTGGATATGGATGAGTGGGGTATCGATGCGGTGATTACTGGCGGTCAAAAAGGCTTGTCCTGTATTCCGGGTATTTCACTGGTGGGCTTTTCTGAGCAAGCCTGGCAACTTATTCAATCGCGCACAGATCAGCTGCGGCATTGGTGTCTGGATGCCAAACTGGCGGAGCAGTTCTGGTATAAAAAGTCTTATCATTACACTGCGCCGGTATCTGGCATTCTGGCCATTCATGAAGCGATGCGTTTAATCATTAATGAAACGCTTCCTGTTCGTTTTGATCGTCACCTGCGTTGTTCTCAGGCACTACAAGCTGGCATTGAAGCATTAGGATTGCAGTTATTTGTTAAACCACATAACCGATTGAATTCTGTAGTGGGAATCGAAGTGCCGGATGGCATTGATGCCAAAGCGGTACTTAAATACATGTCGAGTCGCTACCGCGTGGAAATATCCGGTTCATTTGGCCCGAACATAGTGCGTATTGGCCAGATGGGTGAACAATGCCGTGCGCATAATCTGTTCCGTACCTTACATGCATTGGGCGCCAGTTTTATATCCATGGGCTGTAAACTGGATTTACCGGCCGGTGTGGCTGCGCTGGAAAGCACACTGGATCGTTATGAATTTCCACCGGAACAACATTTGTCTGCGGTAAACGCGATTAAATAATTGTTGTTTATAACCGCTCATTTACACCCGTGATTGAGCGGTTGTCGCTTGCTAAAAATGACAGCTAATGGTCTGATAAACATACAAAAATTGGGTTTACACCGGCTGCTAACAGTAATATGAAATATCTGTCTCAGCCTCGTTGAGTATTTTAATATGACAGCTGTTTCCAATGATTATTTTAACCCCTCATTTCCTGATTCTGCATCATTAAGACTGGCCGCAAAAAAACGCATGCCGGGGTTCGCCTTTGATTATCTGGAAGGGGGCTGTATTGACGAAAGAGGGTTGAGCCATAACCGTGACGTATTGCAGGCGGTTAAATTACGTAGCCAGTTATTAAAAGTCTTTGATAAAAGCGATTTGAGTTGCGAGCTTTTTGGTCACACCTATGACCTGCCATTTGGTATTGCACCGGTTGGCCTGCAAGGACTGATGTGGCCTAACGCGCCGGAAATTCTGGCTAAAGCTGCTGCAAATTTAAATATTCCCTATGTGTTAAGTACAGTGTCTTCAACCTCGCTGGAGCGCATTAGCGAAGTGTCAGAGGGCAGAGCCTGGTTTCAATTGTACAATCCAACCAGGAGTGAAATACGTCAGGATTTGCTTAAACGTATTCATGCTGCACGCATTCCTGTGTTGATGGTAACAGTGGATGTGCCTACCTTTGGTTATCGGGTCAAAGACATTAAAAATGGTTTGTCGATGCCCCCCAAAATGACCTTGTCCAATATATTGCAAATGGTGAGCAGGCCGAACTGGCTCTATCACACCGCGTTGTCGGGTAAGCCGAAAATGCAGACATTATTGCCATATATGCCCAAGGGCATGCCGGTGGATCAGCTTGCCGCTTTTATGAATAACACTGTGATGGGGCGGGTCGATATCGAAGGTTTGCAGCCAATCCGTGATCAGTGGCAAGGTCCGTTGATTATTAAAGGTTTAGTCAGTCAGGATGATGTGGAGTTAGCGGTAAAACTGGGCGCCGATGCTGTTATTTTGTCTAATCATGGCGCTCGCCAGCTGGATGCCGGTGAGTCTCCCTTTGAAAACCTGGCAGCTATTAAACAACGTTTTGGTCAGCAACTTAAAATTATGGTGGATAGCGGTATCCGAAGTGGTTCAGAGGTTGCCTGTGCCATGGCCGCGGGTGCCGATTTTAGTTTTCTGGGGCGAACATTTGTTTATGGTGTGGGGGCTCTTGGTGATAAAGGCGGGGTGCATACTATTAATATGCTGAGAAAACAATTTGAGCAAACCATGAACCAGTTACGTTGTCCGGATGTACCTTCATTGCCAGATTATTTGGTGCAATAGTTTAGCTCTCATCTTGTAAATATATAAAAAAAGCCCCGTTTACCGGGGCTTTTGGGTTATCGATACAATCTAAACAATACCTGAGCCAGAACTTTGTGATGCCGGACGTTGTTCTTTAAGGTTTTGCCTGTAATTGGCTTTGCGATAGGTTTCAATTGGATTAATTGCGCCACCCGAGCGTAAACGTGCCATCGCTAAAATAGGTGATACATCCGTATGGAATGCTGCTTTTAGGGTATTGCTTGCCATTAGTGCGTCATTGTCATCCTGATAGGCATAAAGGGCCTTACGATTAACCAGTTTAGCCTGAACAAACGAGCGCTGAACCGATTCTGCTGAATTGACCAGACTCTCAATCGGGTCGGTGACATTATGCGACTGATCAAGCATATAGGCTGGATTAAAGCTGTCTGCTTTTCGGTATTCGGCATCAACCAGTTCATTAAATATTAGGAACTGTTGATAAGGGTTTATTGAGCCACTATCCAGATCATCATCACCGTATTTGCTGTCATTAAAATGGAATCCCGCCAGTTTTTTAAACTGTATTAAGCGCGATACGATCATTTCAATGTTCACGTTCGGTGCATGGTGACCCAAATCCACCAGAGATTTGGCTTTTTCGCCCAATTCCAAGGCGCATAAAATATTGGTGCCCCAATCCTGGATCACGGTTGAATAGAACGCCGGTTCGAACATTTTGTGTTCGATAAACATTGTCCAGTCATCGGGTAATGAGTTGTATATCACTCTGGCTGAGTCCAGGTAACGCTCGAGTGCGCGGCTGAAATGCTGCTGGCCCGGGTGGTTACTACCATCGCCAACCCACACTGTAAGTGCTTTACTGCCCAGTACCCGGCCGTAAGCAATGCAATCGAGATTATGTTGTATTGCTTGTTCGCGCGTCGCTTGCTGGGTGTGAGTTAGGCTGCCGTATTTGTAACTGTGAATCTGTCCTTGCTGATCCTGAAAGGTATTGGAATTGACTGCATCAAAACCAAGGCCAAGTGAGTCTGCCTGTTGTTTGACTGCTGTCATATCATCAACAACATCCCACGGGAAATGCGGTGATACTTTCGGTGTGCATTTAACCAGACGTTGAATAACGCCACAGTCGTCTAACTTTTCAAAAATATTACGTGGCTCGGCTACACCGGGGAAACGCGCAAACCGGGTACCGCCTGTGCCGACACCCCAGGTTGGAACGGCGATTTCAAATTGTTGTGCTGCAGAA
The DNA here is from genome assembly GCF_014270035.1 of Neptunicella marina. Lineage (GTDB taxonomy): Bacteria > Pseudomonadota > Gammaproteobacteria > Enterobacterales > Alteromonadaceae > Neptunicella > Neptunicella marina. The sequence goes on from NZ_JACNEP010000004.1 coordinate 29,572, forward strand.
ACTAAATCTTCTATATCAACATTTTGCGTGGCAAGTTTTTCGCCTAAATATTGGTACTCACGATTTAACTGCGGTTTCAGCGCCTGATTGGCGTCATCAATAAAATTAATGTCTAACAAATTCGTCACTTGGTTATCCTGTCATACTTATCGAAGGAAAGCTTCATGCAGACCACCGTCCACACTGATTATTTGCCCCGTGGTTTTGCTTAACTGACCTGAAATCAGTAAATAAGCGGCCTCGGCCTGATCTTCCGGCGTTATCGGTTGCTGAGTTAAAGTGCGTGTAGCATAAAACTCTGCCAGTTTGGTACGTAAGTCATCATCACTTTCGTCTTCTGCAAAAGAAATGGAATATTTGCTCAGTGAGGCAATCACCCTGTCTCTGGGGAACATAGTGCTGCCCTTAACCACAGTGGCAGGAGCTAAACCATTGACATTGACCAGAGGCGCCAGTTCGATTGCCAGTTCACGCATCAGATGGTTGGCTGCTGCTTTACTGGTGTCATAGGCCAGCGAGCCTTTTTTAGCCACAACACCATTGACGCTGGTTGTCAGTACTAATGCTCCGGGCAGATTTTGTTGTTTCCAGATTTTGGCTGCTTCAGTGGCGACGATATACCCGCCTTTAACATTAACCGCAAAACTGGCATCAAACATTTCATCTGCCGACATACCCTGTTGGCCGGGGGCTAAAAATACACCCGCGGTGACAATCACTTTATCAATACCACCGTATGCTAAAACAACCTGTTCAAACAGATTCTTAACATTGTTTCTGTCAGTAATATCTGCACTCAGGGCCACGGCGGGTCCACAGCCGGAAATACCACTACCGGCAACACCTATGCCTTGTCCGTAAATATTAATTAATTCATTTGCTGTTTGTTCTGCCGCTTCAATGCGTAAGTCGGCACAAATGACATGCGCACCTTCTTTTGCCACTCTGTGTGCGGTTGCTTTACCAATGCCGTCTCCTGCGCCGATTACTACGACAACGTCACGTGCCAGAGGTTTCTCCGGTGGCATACGCTGTAACTTGGCTTCTTCCAGTGCCCAGTATTCAATATCAAACGCTTCCTGTTGCGGCAGGGCGGTATATTCACTGATGGCTTCGGCACCACGCATTACTTCAATTGCACAGTTATAGAATTCAGTGGTTACCCGCGATTCACTTTTATTTTTGCCCCAGCCAATCATGCCGATGCCAGGAATCAGTACCACAGTTGGACTGGGGTCGCGCATGGGTGGTGAGTCAGGATGTTTGCACTGCTCATAGTATGCGCTGTAATCCAGCCGGTACTGCTCAAGGCCGGTTTTAAAACTGTCTATCAGTTGCTGTACTGATTGTTGTTGCGGATCCCAGTGAACTAACAAAGGTTTAATTTTGGTGCGTAAAAAATGATCCGGACAAGAGGTGCCTAATGCGGCTAATCGCTGCGCATCATGACTGTTAACAAAGCGTAATGTGGCGTCATCGCTCTGAACTGTGGCAATAAATTTATTTGCTGTGGAAATGAGTCCACGCGCTACCGGCAGAAACTCCGCTAATATGTCATTGCGCTCAGATTCGCTCAGACTTTGATAACGTGCACCACCAAAGGTGTGTTCACCTTTATCCCGTTGTTCAATATAACGTGCTGCGGTTTCTATTACCCAAAGCGAGGTTTCATAACAGTCTTTGCTGTTATCTTCCCAGTTGGTATGGCCATGCTGGCCCAGTAAGATCCCTTTAATATCCGGATTTTTTTCATAAACGTCGGAACACAATTTGGCCGCTTCCCATCCGGGACGCATCCAGGGCACATAGGCTAACTGGCCTTGCCACACTTCATGTGTCAGCCTTTCCTGATCTTTACAGGATGCAATCGCAATCACAGCGTTAGGATGCAAATGATCCACATGTTTTTTCTGGATCATCGAATGTAGTGGAGTATCGATTGATGAGGCGCGTTGATTAAGGCAGAAAACACAATGGGGAAACAAGCTAACCATAGTATCTTCACCGGCGGATTTATAGCCTTTCTCCGGCATTGTCTGGTAAAGCTCATCCAGCGCCTGCAGTTTATCTTCATATAAGGACGCAAAGTTGGCTCTGGTTGCTGTTCTTAAATCTCCGCCTGAACCTTTTACCCATAATATTTTTACTTTTTTACCTGTTAAAGGATCGGTTTCTTCCAGCTTGGCTGACGTATTACCACCACCTGTATTGGTAATTCTCTGGTCAGAACCGAGCAAATTCGAGCGATAAACAAGATTATCAACCGGATCGAGTTTGTCAGCGACTTCATCAGACCAGAGGTAATTTACGTGGCGGTAGTGGTTCTGCGGGTCCTGCATAAGATATGATTCCGATTATCAAATTCCAAAGTGCAACCAATTATAATCATCAAACAATCATTATCAATCATTAAATTGTCATTATCGAACATTTGTGCTCTAATGTTGCAAAATTTGTTAATTCTTTTGCTCATTTTGATCGCATGATTTAGTGTTTTTTAACTTAAAAATAACAAGGACTAACACTTATGCTTAAATCGCAACGTCATCATTTGATTCTGGATCTTCTGGACGAGAGGCGATCAATTACAGTTCAGGAATTAACGACTGAGCTGTCGGCTTCTGAGGCCACTATCCGTCGCGACCTATCTGAATTAGCGGATGAGGGAAAATTAAAAAAGGTACATGGTGGTGCAGAATGGCCGGAAGCGAATAAAAAACGTCGTTTGCAGCATCTGGAAGGCAGCGCTTTTCTGGTCGATAAAGAACGTAAAATCAGGGAAAAACAACTGATAGCGCGTAAAGCGGTAGAGCTGTGTGAAGAAGGTGAATCCATCATTATTAATGGTGGCAGTTCAACTTATATGATGGCCGAGTATCTGGCTAAACGCGAGCTCAACATACTGACCAACTCTTTCCCGCTGGCACTTGAGCTGCTCGAAACCAGCGACAACCGTATTACCTTGCCGGGTGGTGAGCTGTACCGCAAACAGAAATTAATTCTTAGCGCATTTGAACACGACACTATCAAGCATTACCACGGTACCAAGATGTTTATGGGTACACCCGGAGTGGGTGATTACGGGGTGATGGAATCTGATCCCTTGTTGATTAGTGCTGAACAAAAATTAATGCGTCAGGTTGACCAGTTAATTGTTTTGGCTGACTCAAGCAAACTTGGCAAACGCTCGAATTTTATCCTGTGTCCTCTGGAAGAGGTGGACATTTTAATCACTGACAGCGGGGCGGATGATAAATATCTGCGGTTATTCGCAGAGCATGGGGTTCAGACCATTATTGTGGACGCTGAACAATAACATATTGAAATAACAATAATATTGTAAGGGACAGGTTGCTATGCAAAACCAAGAGTTTGCGCGCGAGCCGGTAAGTGCTAACCGGCTGCAACCCGCGCGCTATTTTGCTGCCAGTTATGCCGGAGAACATGTTGCCGGAACCGAGTTTGTTATCGGGGCAATGTTTGTTACCTGGGGCGTGGGCACCAGTGACATTTTACTGGGGCTTTTATTAGGCAATCTGCTGGCGGTGTTGACCTGGGGATTAGTCTGTGCGCCGATTGCGGTAAATACACGTTTAACCCTGTATGCCTATCTGGAAAAAATCGCCGGGCCTGGCACCATCAAACTCTACTCTATTGTTAATGGCATTTTATTTTGTGTGCTGGCCGGAACCATGATTACGGTTTCTGCATCAGCGGTGCGCATATTATTTGATATTCCACCTCAGGTGAATTGGTATCCCTCTAATATAGGTTTTGTTGCGGTTGCCTTATTAGTTGGTGCGGTGGTGGTGTTAGTCGCTGCCAAAGGGTTTAAAAGGGTTGCGCAATTTGCAGAAGTTTGTGCACCCTGGATGATTTTAATGTTTTTTGCCGGTGCATTAGCGTTATTACCATCATTGGCCAGTATGACGCCGGGTATTAGTAGTATCAGCAATTTTAGTGATTTTAAGGTTGCCGCAGATACCTTTATTTGGGTGAGCGATGTCAACAGTGAATTAAGTTTCTGGCATGTGGCTGCGTTTGCATGGGTATGTAACTTTGCTATGCACGGTGGCTTGTCGGATATGACAGTGTTGAGATTCGCCAGAAAAGCCAGTTATGGGTATTTTTCTGCGCTTGGCATGTTTATCGGGCACTTTGCCGCCTGGATCTGTGCGGGCATTATGGGAGCCGGTGCAGGTTTATTATTACAAACGTCGGTGACGGCATTAGATGCCGGAGAGGTGGCTTATCAGGCGCTTGGTGCGGCCGGTATTATTGCGGTGATTATTGCTGGCTGGACAACATCAAACCCAACTATTTATCGCGCTGGTCTGGCATTTCAGTCGATTAATCCTAAATGGGATCGGGTTAAGGTCACCATTATAACTGGTGTAGTTACAACCGTTATCGCTTGTTTTCCTTTTGTGTTCTCAAAATTAATGGATTTTGTCAGCATTATGGGACTGATTCTGGCACCGGTTGGCGCCGTGATCGTCACTGAGCACTGGATCTTGCCAAAGTGCAATATGACGCGTTACTGGTCGTCTTATCGGAAGTTGTACACCAACTATGCCGCGATTGGTGCCTGGGGCATTGCTCTGCTGGTGGCATTACTCTGTTTTAATCTTGGTGTGCATCAGTTTTTCCTGATTATTCCCAGCTGGATTACCGCAACCTTAAGCTATTTATTACTGGCAAAAATGAGTGGAGCATCGGCGTTTTATGAGCAAGCCGGGCAGCATGAGCAAAGTGAAGCTGAACGTATCCAGTCAGAGCTGCAATATTGGTTAAAACACACTCAGCAAAAAAACAGCACTAAAGTAGCCACCGGTGGCACCTTAACTACGGTTAAATGGTTGTCTGTGTTTGCACTGCTTATCTGTGCTTTATTAGCTATTGGCTGCGCTGCTTCAATGATTAGTCTGTCGCAATTTAAACAGTATTTGATTTGGCCTACGGTTGGTTATTTTATACTGGCTATTTTGTGGGCTGTTTCTGCCAGTAAGCCAGGTGTTCAAACCGCTGAAAGTGAGTCCAGTCGTGGCTAATTGTTTTATTCTGGATATTGGTAAAACCAATATTAAAGCCTATTTACTGGATGAACAGGCACAGATTCTATGGCAGCAGAATACGCCAAACCAGAGTTATGAGGCGCAGTATCGCTATTTTGATGTTGATGCTATCTGGCAGTGGGTCATTGAGGCTCTAACCACGGCAGTGACTGTCGCGCCGTTTACAAAAATCAATGTCAGCACCCATGGTGCCTGCGCGGCATTACTGGATAAAAACGGGCAGCTGGTTTTGCCAGTGATGGATTATGAGCAGACCATTCCACAAGATGTTAATCAAGCCTATGGCAATATTCGCGATGATTTTAGTCAGACGTTTTCGCCAGATTTACCCATGGGGCTCAATTTAGGACGCCAACTTTACTGGCAAAAACACAGCCATCCGGCAGCATTCTCCCGGGTCGATTGTGTCTTGCCTTACGCCCAGTACTGGGTGTGGCGCTTAACCGGGGTTAAATGTGCGGAAATCACATCACTCGGTTGTCATACTGACTTGTGGTTGCCGCAGCAAAATAAACCCTCTTCTTTATGGAAAAAACTTTCTCTGGAACATGCCTTACCACCTATTAAGGCTGCTTATGATGTGGCGGGTAATTTACTGCCCGGGATTCGTCAGGCTGTTAAGTTAGATCAGGAGTGTCAGGTTTTTTGTGGCGTGCATGATTCAAATGCCGGATTTGCCCGTTACATCTATAGTCTTCAAAACACCAACCTAACCTTAATATCAACCGGAACCTGGGTGTTATGTATGTCGCTCAGTTTACCGCAGCACGGGTTGGATCCTGACCGTGACATGCTGGCGAATATCAGTGTTCATTCGCAGGTATTGCCCTGCGCCAAGTTTATGGGTGGGCGTGAATTTGAACGTATCTGTGCGCAAGTCGGCAGTCCATTAGAACAATCTTTCAAAGTACACGATCTGCAACAACTAATTGATCAGCAGGTTTATGCTCTGCCCAGTTTTAGTCAGTCTGGCGGTCCATTTATGGGCTTAAAAGGTCAGATAATCGGCGACGCCAATAATGGCAAAGCGCTGGCAACTTTATATCTGGCGCTGATGATTGATTATGAGCTGACTCTGCTCGGCGCGCATAATGACATTGTTCTTGGTAGTTCTGCGGTCAAAAATCCATTGCTATGTGCTTTATTAGCGCAGCTTAGACCCTCTCAAAAAGTTTTACTGTCTGGTGACCTTGCGACCACTGTTATTGGTGCCTGGAGCCTGACTCGCTGGCATCAGGATGTCCCTGAATCCTTGCAAACCTTTTCTCAGGCCAGCGCATTGTCATTAAGAGGATTAATTGCCTACCGGGATAACTGGGTTCAGCTTGCTGAAAGTCGCATAAGAGTCGCCAGTTAATCGCTAGTTTAATTTTATACGGTAACTGACAAATGCTTATTGCATAGCGGTTATCACACATAAACCAATAAAGATGGAAGTGGACATGAAAGTAAAACAATATCTGTGCCGGTTGGTGGCGGTGGGGGTCAGTTTATTGCCCATAAGTGTTATGGCTGAACAGGTGAGTTTGCAACTGGCTGAGCAAACACTGCAGGTTGATACTGATCACGGGTTAAAGATTACGCTGTCACATGCCAGTCAGGTCAAAATGGCACTGGAAGATGTTCAGTTTAACTATCAAAGTGCGTTGAACTGGAAAATTAAACGTCAGGCTAAAAATGAGATTGTTTTGCAAGCGAGCTTTAAGCCGGGGGTTGAATTTTATCGCACTGTTAACGACAACCAACCACGTCAGGCCATACTGACCATCAGTAAAGTTGATGGCGGTTTCCGTTTTTATTCAGCGCCGGACTGGGGTCGTCAGGTAAAACTAAAACTAAAAGACTTAGGTTCGCATATTTTTGGTCTGACCGAGGGCTTACAGCCGGATAACCGTTTGTCGCCGGATTTGCGCAATGCCACTGTGCATGTGGATGTGAACGCAGAAGAAGCCTCGATTCATGAAAATTATGCATCGGCACATTCTGCCTTTTTTATGAGCAGTCTGGGGTATGGCGCTTTCTTTGATACCTTTGCGCGCGGCACCTATGATATTGCAATCAATGGTTATCACACCATTCAGCATGACAGTAAAACCCTCGACTGGTACGTGTTTCCGGGAAAAAACGGCGCGCAAATTCATAAAGCCTACTTTGCGCTAATCGGTGCGCCCAAAGCGGTTCCTGCCTGGGGACTTGGTCCTGTTGGCTGGCGAGACCAGAATGACGGTGGTGCGGCAGAAATGCTTGATGACATCGCCAAAATGAGCGAGCGCCAGATGCCTTTTACCGCCTGGTTTGTTGACAGACCTTACAGTGATGGCACCCATGGCTGGTCACAAATGAACTTCTCACCGCTGTTTGCTGATCCTGCAAAATGGATTAATACCATGCGTGAGCAATATGGTCTGGAATTTATGACCTGGACCACACCTGCCTTTTTTGGTGCCACGCCATTTGCTAAACATCTGGACGGCGACTTTAGTTATATCGATGTGTCTGATGCACAGTCACAACAAGCTTTTAAACAAGCTCTGGTTGATAAACAACTGCAGTTTGGGGTTAAGGGCCACAAAATCGATCGTGCGGATGAAGCTTTTCCGGTGTCAGAAAAATGGGCCGACGAGTCAGTATTGCCGGCTTATCGCCGTAATTTATATACCTACCTGATGACAAAAATGCATGATGAAGCTTTACGCAGCGTATGGGGTGATGATCAAATTACCTTCACCCGTTCTGCTATTCATCGAAGCCAGCCATATTTGAGTGCTATCTGGGCGGGCGATCCGCGTACTAGCTGGGATGGATTACAGGCCAACTTTGCCAATGCGGCACGCAGCAGTTTTATGGGTTTCCCGGTATGGGGAACGGATGTTGGCGGTTATCAGGGCGAAGGTTATATCCCGCAAGATCTCTATTTACGCTGGATGCAAGCTGGCAGCATGACCGGATTATTTGAAATAAAACTCGATGGGGCTGGTGGTGATGGTCGTGACCGTATGCCATGGCAATACGATGACAATTTCCAGAAACAGTTTAAGCATATTCTGGATGATCGTATGGCGCTGGTACCCTATTTATATTCGCTGGTGCATACCAGTGCTCAAACCGGCACTGTGATGCAGCCGCTGGCTTACCGTCATCTGGATGATAAAAATACCTATCAGATCTGGGATGAGTTTTATGTTGGGGACGCGATTTTAGTGGCGCCGGTGTTTACCCCTGAAAACCAGCGTAGTGTGTATTTGCCCGAGGGAAACTGGCGTGACTTTGATGATCCTGCTGTTCGTTACCAGGGTGGTAAACGCTACGACTTAAAGGTTCCTCTGGTTAAGTTACCGCGTTTTGTGAAAGCCAATAGTCTGTTTGTCAGCGGTAATCTGTATCACGGCAGTGATAAAATCTGGCGTGCCGATGAACAACCAACATTAACCATTCACGCTTTTCCTGCTGTGAAACAAGGCGAAACTCAGTTTCAGTATGTGGATTTAATCGATAATAAACACAAAACCATTAGCCTGAAACGCGATGCAAAACAACTGGTGGTTAACAGTCCTGCGGTGGATTACGCCAGAGTATTTGAAGTTGTCACGGACACGGCACCCAAAACCGTTGTTTTAAATGGCAAGGTCGTTGATTTCAGTTTCAAGCAGCAACAAAACCTGTTGCTTGTAACATCGGATAGTCAGGACGATCTGAGGTTGCAGGTTACCTTCTAAAATCTAATGCAGTGCCAGCCAAACCATTTACAGGCTGGTGCTGCATGCCTTTCGTGTTTTTCTGATCTCAATCAAGTTGCCTTGGCATGCCGACTGGCATAGTCTGATCACCAATGGATTTGTTCAATAAAAGGTGAGCTTGTGTATACCGCCCTGCCAAACCGCCCCGACTGGGCATCAATGCTGAAATCCGGCAACCGCATCTTTTTAGGCTCTAATGCTGCGGTGCCCAATGGATTAATTGATGATCTGATTAAGCACAGTAAAGACTTGCATGATATTGAAGTGGTGCACATTAATACCGTATCAGACAGTCGCTGGGTGGAACCGCAATACAGTGACCTATTTAAGGTAAATACCTTTTTTATCAATGGCGACAAAATGCGTCAGGCGGTGGCGCAAGGCCGGGCTGATTATACGCCCTGTTTTTTATCTGAGGTGCCGTCGTTATTTGAACAGGATGTGATGCCCATCGATGTAGCGCTGGTGATGGTAGGACCGCCCGATGAATATGGTTATTGCTCGCTAGGCGTTGCGGTGGATGTGGTCTTTGCTGCCATTCGTAAAGCCAGATATGTGGTGGCGCAGATTAATCCTAATATGCCACGCACCAGTGGTCATTCCTTTGTGCATGTCAGTGATTTTCACGCCTGTATTGAGCAGCCACAAACCTTACCGGAAATACCCAGCTTTGAGCTGGATAAAAAAACCGAACGTATTGGCCAGTATGTTTCTATGTTGGTGGAAGATGGCAGTACTATCCAACTTGGTATAGGCAAAATACCTAATGCAGTGCTGCGTTATTTGCAAAATCACAAAGATTTAGGTGTGCACAGCGAATTAATTACCGATGGCATTATTGAGCTGATTTCCAAAGGCGTCATCAATAATCGCAGCAAAACCTTTCATCCCGGTAAAGTGGTCACCAGTTTTTGTCTTGGTAGCCAGGCCTTATACGACTTTGTGCATAATAATCCGCATGTGGAATTTTATCCGGTGGATTATGTTAACTCGCCGGCAAACATTGCACGTAACCACAATATGGTGGCGATCAACAGCGCGTTGGAAGTGGATTTAACCGGACAGGTGGTGTCCGACTCGCTCGGTTACCAGTTTTACAGTGGCATTGGTGGGCAGGTTGATTTTATTCGTGGCGCGGCGATGTCCAAAGGTGGTAAACCGATTATCGCTATGCCTTCAACCGCACAAAACGGCACGGTATCGCGCATTGTGCCCACTATTACCGAAGGCAGTGGAGTGGTCACCTCGCGTGGTCACGTACATTATGTGGTGACTGAATTTGGTGTCGCTTCGTTAAAAGGCCGCAGTATTCGTGAACGCGCACTGGAGCTCATTCGCATCGCGCACCCCGATTTCCGGCCGCAGCTATTAGAAGCGGTGCGTAACCATTACTGGGTGCCTAACTATCAAAAAAACTTTCCACGTGAAGTGCCGGAATTAGGTTCTATTAATGTTAAACCGCTGCGCATAGACGGCGAAGAATACGATTTGCGTCCGCTCAATCCGGCTGATGAGCGACGCTTGCAGGAATTCTTTTATTCACATACCAAAGAAACCCTGTTTTATCGTTACAACCATTACCCGACGCAAATGACACGTGAAAAATCCTGTGAACTAGTGAGCGTGGATCAAAGCCGCGATCTGGCTTTGTGTATCGTTAAACAAAAAGGCTCGGTATCACAAATTAAAGCGGTAGGGCGTTATTACCTCAATACCGATGAAAAAAGCTGTGAAGTGGCGTTTGTCACCCGCGAGCAATTTCATGGTAAAGGCATGGCATCGCAGTTGCTGCGTGAGATTATTCATATCGCCAAACAGCGTGGGCTGGAGCGCATGTATGCCTGTGTGCGGCAGGATAATAAAAGCATGTTAAAGGTGTTTGAAAATGCCGGTTTTGTTCGCCAGCCGATTGACGAACCGGGTGAACTAACACTCATTTTGAATTTGGAGGAAAAATCATGAGTCTGGTGTTTATCAGCCACCCCAATTGCGCCTTGCACGATGTGGGTAATGAACATCCTGAATCGCCGGAGCGGCTGGATGCAATCAACGACAGGCTGATTACCTCGGGGCTGGATTTTTCACTGCAAAAACTCACTGCAGAGCCGGCACAAAAGGAACATTTATATCGCGTGCACAGCAAAGACTACGTGGATGAGATTTTCGATAAAACCCCGGAACACGGCATGATCCATCTGGACGACGATACCCAGATGATGCCACGAAGCCTGGATGCAGCGCTGTATGCTGCCGGTGCCAATATTATGGCCGTGGATAAAGTGATGAGCGGTGAGGCCAAACAAGCCTTTTGTGCGGTGCGCCCGCCCGGGCATCATGCCGAGCGCGATAAAGCTATGGGCTTTTGTATTTTTAATAATGTGGCGGTAGCGGCAGCACATGCGATGGCGCAATACGGATTAAAAAGGGTGGCGATTATCGATTTTGATGTGCACCACGGTAATGGTACTGAAAACATCTTTTTTAATGATGAGCGGGTGTTGTTTTGTTCATCCTATCAATACCCGTTTTACCCCTTTGAAGTCGGGGCGGGCAATGCCCATATTCTGAATTTACCCCTGCCGGCTGGCACCGATGGCGACGGCTGGCAGCAGGCGGTAACCGATAGCTGGCTGGAAAAAATCGACAATTTTGCGCCTGAGCTGATTTTATTTTCAGCCGGTTTTGATGCGCATTATGAAGATGATATGGCGCATTTCAAACTGGTGGAAACCGATTATCACTGGATAACTACTGAAATGAAAAGAATCGCTGATAAACACTGCTATGGTCGCATGATATCGACTTTAGAAGGGGGTTACAGCTTAAGTGCGCTGGGGCGCAGCGTGGCAGTGCATATTAAGGCGATGATGGATTAGCACCCGTTATGGCCATATTTAAAGTGTCGTCCATGACACTCATTCATAGTGTGCGTGGATTTGTAGCTTACTTCACAACCTCTTTTAGCCTGGCGATTTTATCTGTATAGCGGTGTTTATTGGACGTCAGGCTATGCGCTTTAATCAAATTGTTAAGCGCGAGTCGATTGTCACCATTGGCAAGATAGGCATCCGCTAAACTGTCGTAAACATTTTCGCTATCTGGATGGTCTTGTGTATTTAATTTAAAAAAGGCGATTGCCGCCTGATTGGCATCGATTGCCAGTAATTGATAACCGAAGCGATTTAACCCAGATTCACTAAAAGCGTTATTTAACTGCTGCTGTTGTTTGTACCAGGCAAGCGCATTATCAATCCCTTTTTCATCAATTGTTTTATACAGGCGCTGGGTAAATCTGAGTTTTGGTTGTTGAGCGGGTTTGTTATTCATCAGCCTGATAATGTTATTACTCATGGCTGTCATCGGGCCGGGGCCGGTATTGTTTAAAAGCACGATAAGTAAATTGTCTTCAGGAATGCGGGTAATACTGGCATTAAACCCTTGAATACCGCCCGTATGGTGTAATTTTGTCAGGGCTTTACCAAACTCACTTGCCTTAAGTTTATCAACCTCCCAACCGGCGGCGTAGTTTTTGTGGGGGGTAACCTGATACAGCACCTCACTAAATGGTTTAGATAACAGCGTATGATGAGTAAGTGCCTGCTCCCAAAGGAGCAAATCTTGTGCTGTCGAATAAATACTGCCCGCAGAATAGGGAACCGACATATCAATATATGCAGCAGGTTTAACGCCATTTAACGTGCGTTGGTAACCATATACCCGCTTGTTAACCAGCTTGGTTTGATCATTAAATCCACTATGATGCATGCCTGCCGGAGTGAATATTTGCGCACTTAGTGCTTGTTCGTAAGATAACTTAGTCACATGTTCGATAATGCTACCCAAAATCGTGTATCCAGCATTGCTGTAGTTAAACTGTGTTCCTGGTTTGAACAACAAATCTTCGCTACAAAACTTTGCGATAAATTCATCCGGAGAATAGGGATTGTATGTTTCGACCTGACGATAATCCTTAAGATGGAAAAAGTTACCTAAGCCGGAAGTATGATTGAGCAGTTGGCGAATGGTTATTTGAGTGCCTGTGTCATGGCGGTAATTTGGGAGATAATCACTTATTTTGCCATCCAGTTTAATTTTCCCTTTTTCAACCAGTTGCATTATCAGCATGGCGGTAAATTGCTTAGTTAGTGATGCGATTCTGAATACGCCGTCTGGCTGATGATCAATGTGCCATTCAAAATTGGCTTGGCCATACCCCTTATTCAGAATGATCTGGCCGTTTTGCGCAACCAATGCGACGCCATTAAATTGCTGTAACTGATGATACTGGTTTAACAGAAGATCAATTTTTTGAGATTTATTCACCTCTTGTGCTGTTAGCGAGCAAGACACAATCAGTAAAAATAAGGTGGAGAGTAAACGCATAATATTCCTTGAAGTTTCAAAACTGTATTCAAGCTAACCTGCGCTCGACAAAAAACTAAGTGACGTACAGTGACTTTTAGTGACAGTGAAAAATTATCTAATTAATATAAAGACTTATGTGAATGTAGGATTGTTATGGCGTGTTATAAAATTGGTGATTTTTTGCTGCTTGATTCAACTCGGCGCAAGTTATTTAGACAAAATACAGAACTTGAGCTGCCCGAATTATCCTTTCGATTTTTAGTTTGTTTAGCCGAAAATGCCCCTAATGTTGTTGCGCATAACGTATTACTTGAACAAGTTTGGCAAGGTAAAGTTGTATCAGAAGATACCATCAAAAAGCGTGTTTCCCGACTTAGGGATGTTATTCAGGGGGCTGACAACCAGGCCCTGATTATTGCGGAACGAGGGCTCGGTTACCGGTTAAATAGCAGTGTTGTCGAAACGACAACACCCATTGTCCCTCTTAAAAATATCACAGGTTTTAATAGTCGAATTGCATACGCTATTTTGGCATTGAGCATATGTTCACTGCTGGCATGGCTTGTATTCAAACAAGATAAACCTGACATCCAACAAGCAAACAAACATTATTCTGCACATCATCAAACACCAGAACAAATTGCCGATGCAGTAAGCCAATATTTGGATGTGACTGACCAAAGCCAATTAGTTAATGCCAGTGACGAATTAAACAAGCTACTTGCATTATATCCAACTAATATTGCTCTGCTTTGTGTGTTAAGTCAGACCTACCAAACCCAATATCAGCTGTTTAATGCCGACCGTTTTAAATTAGAGCAAGCAGTAAACCTGGCAAAAAAAGCGATAAAGGAAAAACCTGCTGAAGCCTGGGGTTACCTGACACTTGCCAATGCACAAATACTATCCGGGCAAGCTAAAGTCGCCGTTGATAATGCGCAGCGCAGCATTGAATTAGCACCAGACTGGGTGAATGGATATGTCTCACAGGCCAGAGCCTATCGTTTGCTTGGGCAAACCGAAAAGGCCTGGCAAAGCATTAGTTATGTGTACGATATGCAACCCGATAATTTTTCGCTGAAGTTAGAACGAGCAAGAGTGTTAACCGCTAAAAATATGTTTAGTTGGGCCGCACAAAGCTTGCAAGAATTAAATGACGAACAAGCAGACCAGCCTTATGTGCAACTGGCTAGGGCGGAACTGCTTGTTGCAACAAAAGATTATGCCAATACACGTCCAATACTAGATAAGTTAAATGCCGATTATCCACACGCATTTCAGGTGAGTTTTTTAAACGCATTGTTGTTTGATATACAAGGACAACAACAGCAGGCTATCAGCCATTTTGCTGATCTAACAAAAGCACCAAACCCTTATAGCACAATGGCGAAACTGTTTTTAATACTGAATGGTGCTGAATATGAATTGCCGGATGTGCAAAACACAGGTGAATGGTCAATTAACCATGTTGAACAGGCACTATTCCAGCTTGCATCAGGTGATAACCAAGGTTTTTTGTCACAATTACAATCCGCGATTCAGCATGGTTTTAGCACTGAGTATTTGCTACAAGCAAAAAGTATCCAGCACATGTTGGAGGGCGCAAGCTCCAGCAATATCCAGCAAAGGTTTCAGCAAATTCAGCTTGAATTACACAATATAAACCAGCGTAAAAGGGTAAAACGACTGCCTCTTTTAACGAGATAATAAGTGTGTTTAATCGTAGTGAAGACGTTTGGGCTGTATTTTTTAGCGCGAGTTGCCATCTAATTGAATATCTCGTCTAAGCCCCCATATAGCAAGAATCAAATAACAATTTGGGTTTGTTATTTCACTTAACAAAGCAAATGTCATTTCCACATTCCAGTTTCATTATACTGCTGGACAACCGATAAAAGACTGATATGACAGATAAAATCCTGCACGATTTTTTAATTATATGGGCAACCATCGATCCTATTGGCACCATGGCGTTGTTTGCCGCGTTGACGGCGAATTTGTCTGCGAAGGAATTAAAGAAAACAGCTTATAAAACCATTTTATATGCAGGTTTGATACTCATCGGTTCCATTGTTGTTGGTCAGTTATTGCTGGGGGCGATGGGTATTAGTTTGTTGTCGTTTCAGGTTGCTGGTGGGGTTATTTTATTCCTGTTTGGTCTGCAGATGATCTTTTCTAATAATATCTCAGACGAGACCGGAGAACCGCGGCATGATATTGCGGTGTTTCCATTGGCAATTCCTGCTACTGCATCACCAGGTGCAATTCTGGCGGTGATTTTAATCACCGATAACCACACTTATTCTATTGTGGAGCAGGCTATTACCACTGCAACCATGTTATCCGTGTTGTTGATTACCTTGCTTCTATTACTATTCTCAGGTCGTATTATTCGGTTAATTGGGCTGGGTGGCGCTTCCTTACTAACCAGATTAATGGGTATGATCCTCGCGGCCTTGTCGGTTGAGTTTATTATGGAAGCGCTAGGTGTTAGCAAGTGGGTGACTACTATATAGAAACATACCGGCACGGTGGCTTGAGCTAAAGGTATCGTTAGTTGAAGGGACAGATAACCTGTCCCTTATTCCCTGCATATTTAACAGACTGATTAGTTGGGTAACACGGTACTTTTGTTAGTGATTGAGTTTAATTTGATGACGCTTACTGAGCCCAGTATTAGCAAAACCGCACTAAAGCAGAAGGTTGTTTGATAACCAAATTGATCAAATAACAAGCCCCCGGATGTTGAGCCTAACGCAATAGCAAGTTGAACAACGGCGACCATTAATCCTCCACCCGCTTCAGGGTCATGATTCATGGTTTGTGATATCCAGGTCCACCAGCCCACTGGTGCAGCGGTCGCTACAAGTCCCCATATGATCAATATAACAACCAATAGAGATATGTCTTTGGCAAGCAATATCATAAGGGCTGCCATCATTGCCATAATCAGAGGCATGAGCGCCAGCGTGAGATAAAATTTTGCGCGCAGAAACAGGTTAATAAATGTTGTTCCGATAAAACCTGCGATGCCAATCAACAGTAAAATACCAGACAGTGTATAGCTATTCACACCTGCCGTTATTTCCAGAAAAGGTCTGATATATGTGAACAACGAAAACTGACCAGAGAATAGGAAAGTAATGGCAATAAAACCCAGTAAAATTCTGTGGTCGGATAAATGTGAGAATATCGCTGTTAGCTTTTTTTTCTGATGGTTAGCAGGCATATCTGGCAGAGCAAACCATTGCCATACAAATGTGATTAATGCCACTGGCGCCAAACACAGGAAAGCGCCTCTCCAGCCAACGAATGTGGCTAGGGCGTGTTGATCTTTGCAGTGTGTTTTTGCAGCCGTTTGTAGGGTTTTTATACAAGACAGAACGAATGTCGTGTAGTTATTCTACATAAATGAGTGATAACGCCGTAGAAAAGCCCTACAAACACTGCCCAGAGGGTTCAATTCAACACCTTTTGCTCTTTGTCGTCGGGTTTTGACTTAGACCCACTAAGCCTGCAACCCGGCTTCGCGATCAAAAAATGTTGAACTTGAACAAAATTCATACCGCAAAGATTAACACGCCCTGAACTACCCAGAGGAGCGGCAATAACCATAGCAAGGGCATTGCCTGCATTAAAAGTAGCGAGGGCTTTGGGTACTGCATAGTCAGGCACAAGTAACATCGCGGCTTTAGCCGATAATGACCAAAATCCGCCGAGAGCTATACCTACCAGAATTCGTCCCGTCATATAAATAATATAATTAGGGGCAAAACCCACCATCAAAGAGGCAATGACCATAATAGCGGTTAAACCAAGCATTAAGGTACGTCTGTTTAGATTGCCTGCAAGTGATGAAATAGATAAGGCAGTTATTAATGCAAACAGGCCAGATATAGAAATACCCTGACCAATTGCCCCCTCACTGACACTTAGATCATCAGACATTAAAGTTAATAAGCTGACTGGTAAAAACTCCGACGCTACCATCGCAAAAGCACAAAGTGACATGGCAAACACACCTCCCCAGTGAGCAACTGGCTTGCTATCCATACCTTGATTTAATGGGGCTTCATCAACATGATTCATTAATAATTATCCTGACAATTCTTTGTGATAAGTGATTTTTTGCATTGGGGAAAAAACAGATTCCCGGCCATCAACCGATGAAAAAACAGTTTCAAGCCGGGGGATTTGGTTAGATATTCTGTTGAAAAAACGTGCTTATTTTGTCAAATGGGATCACATCTAACTGATCGTAAAGGTCGGTATGAGTCGCATCCGGAATTATCATCAGTTCTTTAGGCTCGGCTGCTGCTGCAAAGGCCGTTTCACTGAAATATCTGGAATGCGCTTTTTCTCCATGGATGAAGAGCGCAGGTCGCGGAGATATTTCATCAATGTAACTTAGGATCGGCATGTTCATAAACGACAAAGGTGTTGTAACAGTCCATGACGCATTCGAATTGATTGCTCTTGGATGAAAACCACGCTCTGTAGATTTGTAATAAGCCGCATACTCCACAACAAATTGAGGTTCCCCACCTTTCAGTTCGAGTGATACCGGGCCGTATGTCGGGCTGCCGTTTTCTGCGTCCTTCCAGCGTTGTTCACCAAGCTGTTCCAGGGTTTTTGTGCGTTGTTCCTGGGTAACACTATCGTTGTAACCTTTCGAGAATAAACGGGTCATATCGTACATAGTGCTCGCTACGACCGCTTTAACTCGTTTATCCACTGCAACCGCATTTAACGCCATACCGCCCCAGCCGCAGATACCAATCACGCCCATGCGCTCACGATCAACGCTTGGTAATAAGCCAATAAAATCTACTGCCGCGCTAAAATCTTCTGTATTGATATCAGGTGAGGCCACATTACGCGGTTCACCACCACTTTCGCCGGTAAAAGAAGGATCAAATGCCAGTGTGACAAAACCTCTTTCCGCCATGGTTTGTGCATAAAGACCTGATGATTGCTCTTTTACCGCGCCAAAAGGCCCACAAACAACAATCGCGGCATGTTGTGTATTACTGTCTTTCGGTTGATATAGATCCGCAGCCAGCGTGATGCCGTAACGGTTGACAAAACTTACCTTGGCGTGATTGACCTTGTTACTTTTAGGGAACGTTTTATCCCATTCATTGCTAAGTGTTAAAGCTTGTGTGGCGTTGGCCGTTTCGGCGCTTAAGCCGATCAGGCTCATGGTTGCGATGCCTGTTCCCGCTGCCTTGAGTACATTGCGGCGATTAACATCGTATGTAGTGTCGTTATGGGTATCTGATTGTACGCTCATTGAGAAGTCTCCATCGTTATAAACCGGATTTAATTATCAATGAACAGGTGTTAAAGCAGGTATCACTATAGTTTGTTTATATTGCCTAATCCTACGGACGAGTGTTTTTTTATGATAAGATTTTTTAAATGTAAGGTAAGCTTTAGGTTTTGCATTATATGGACTTGTTCGATGATTGTATGTTTTTTGTTATTGTCTTAACAGCAGTGGAGTAAAAAAAGTGAACGCATCCCTGATACCGTTACAGCAGTCTTTAATTCCAATTATTGATCGATGGAGTGCGGGGCATTTAGATTACGCGACCGCGATTCCCGGACTCAATTTATTTCGTCGGGAGACACCTCTGCCACCTGCTTTTTGCCTGATTAAACCCAGCGTGGTGCTGGTGGTGCAGGGGGATAAACAAATGTATGCCGGAGACAAAACCTACCCCTACGACATTACACGTTTCCTCATAACATCGCTGGAATTACCAGCCAAGTCGGAAACCTTGTCGGCCAGTGCTGAAAAACCCTGCCTTGGGCTGAACCTGGAACTTGATAAGCGATTAATTACCGAAATGGTGGCACATGGTGAAGTTCCATCTAAAAGTGATGTTACTGAAGGATGTGTCGGTACGGGGCGTGTTACCGACAAGTTATTAGAGTCTTTTCAGCGCTTAGTCTCGTTGCTGGATGAGCCGGAAGCGGTTTCAGCTTTGTTACCCGGGGTAATGCGTGAGATCCATTATCGATTACTGACCAGTGATCAGGGCAGTCGTTTACGTCAAATCGCATCAGTTGAAGGGCAGGGATATAAAATTGCCAAGGCAATTGACTGGCTTTGTCTTCATTTTTCCGAACCTCTGAGTATTGATGCACTCTCTTCTCAGGTTCAAATGAGTACCACCACATTTCACAGCCATTTCCGTCGTTTGACCAGTATGACGCCACTACAATATCAAAAATGGCTAAGACTGAACGAAGCAAAAAGGCTGATGTTAAATGATGATTTAGATGCTGCCAGTGCGGGTTATAAGGTCGGGTACGAGAGCCCATCACAATTTAATCGGGAATATAGCCGTTTGTTTGGTGTTTCGCCCAGACGAGATGTTGAAATGTTACGTACACAATTGGTGAGTTAAGTTGTTATCCAACGTCTGACAAGTGGATTGTGTTTTTATTTTGTCATCTTTGGTTCCTAAATATGAGCTTTGCTGTCGCTTTACATTACGCAAACTATGTATGTTAACCCTTCATTCATTTTATGTTTAACTCGATCTGTTTAAATGCCACGGAAGCCATAGCAGACCTTTATGAATAAAATTAATATCGCTGAAAAATTCTCATTATTTGATGAAACATGGACGCCTAAAATCCTTGCAGAATCTAATGGACAACTGGTCAAGATTGCTAAAGGAAGTGGTGAACTGGTATGGCACAAACACGACAATGAAGATGAGCTGTTTATTGTGTTTAAAGGTCATCTCACCCTGCAGTTACGTGATCGCAATATTGAACTAGCCGAAGGGGAAATGTTTGTGGTGCCTAAAGGGGTTGAGCATTGCCCTATTGCGGAACCCGATACCCATTTTATGATGATTGAGCCTGCAACGACTGCCCATACGGGTGAGGTGGAGTCACAGGTGACAGTGGCTGCTGATAAACAGCAATGGATATAGTTAGTTTATTTCAGGTGATTTAAGGCGCAGCCAGAGCTGGTTAATCAACTTATTATTTTTAATAAAATTTTGTAATTAAAACAAACTCAATGAAAAGGACTTTATATGAAAGCAGTAAAATCTATCGCCACATTGTGCATTCTTATATCTGGTGTTATTTCCTCGGCTTTTGCCGCAGAGAAAAACAATTGGCATGTTGGTAGTTTATTTACATCACAGAAAGTGAATGACCGTGATTTAAATACCTTTGGTCTGACAGTTGGTTATCAGTTCAACCAGTACTTTTCAGTTCAGACTCGTTACTCAAAGGGTACGTCTGGAAGCTCGGAAGTACTGGATTTTACTAATTTCGACAAAGTGAGTCTGGATAGAGACATAAAGTATCAAGGCTCAATACTAATAAAAGCAGCTTATCCTTTTGCGAACCAATTTAGTTTTTATGGGATCGCCGGGTATTCAAAAACAAAAGCAGAACAAGATTTATTTGAATCAACAACAGATTCACAAGGCAATCTGACAGGCGTGAATACTTCACCTCCATCTATGACTTTTACCGAGAATGGATTTACCTATGGTGTCGGTGTGGATTATCACGTGACAAAAAATGTAGAACTATTTATTGAATATCAGGTTCTGCCAGACTGGGAACCGTTATCTGGTATTTCGCAAAGTTGGGATAGTATTAACCTTGGTTTTAATTACAGGTTTTAATTCACTCAATCTTACTTTTATGGGGAATGTTGCCGCAGCAGATTGCAGTGCATTCTCTAACGTCCCTATGTTAATCGTCGCCACTATAAGTCAGGTAAGTTCCATCGCTGCCATTTTTCTACGCTAGTATCAAACTCTCCATCGGTTTTCATCACCTGCGTATCAGCCTTTTTATCATCCAGTAAAAACCGTGCTAAAAAGGCATTTAACTCAGGCAACTGAGCATCGGGGAATTGGCAGTGTTTATGTCCTCCAAGTTGCGACACACCCATATTCTGCGGTACGCCCAATGCCTGCCAAATGCTGTGTGCGACTTTGGCTGTGAGGTAGGTGCTTTGGTTACCCAGCCATTCCATGGAAGTGTTTTCGATAACCAATAATCCACGAGGTGCAATCATGCCCATCAGCTGGTGATGATCGACCGGGATTTTGGTGGTGTGGCCGCTGAATTGTTTGAAGTTATCACGGAACCAGACATTTTCAGTGACGATTTGCTTTTGGGTTTGCACGTTTTGCCCCTGACTTTGTTGATAGTCAGAGATGCGCCAGCTGGCAGACCCACCCGAGCCGGATTCCTGTGCAATGGTCAGGGCAATACGTTCATCAAAAGCACCCGCGACAATCGCGCCTTTGCCGTTACGTGAACAGCCGGTCACGCCAATATGTTTGGTATCGATTTGCTGTTGGCCGGAGTCGGCCAGCACATCAATTATACGGCTTATACCCCAGCTCCAGGCGATCATGGCACTGGCAGAATGTTGGCTGCCATACAGCTGATAAAATTTGCCTTTACCGCGTGAGCCGGTGTTTTGCTGCTCGGCAATCTCGTTGTTGTTAAACTCAATGACCGCAATGCCTGCATCATCCAGCGCTTGTTTGTTTAAGCAATACCAGCCGATTGAAATCACCGCAGGATAGGGTGCTTTGCCTTTGCTGGGATAGTGCACTTTGGTATTAAAACTAATCGATTGCTGTAAGTGTGTAGCGTTAACCGTTAGGCTTTCTCCCTCCAGTTTTCCGCTGACTTTTTGTGGTTTAGGCGGCTTTTCACCTAGTTCGAATCGTTCAAACAAGACGCGGGTATGTGCCCGTACACAAGGCCAGTCTGATTTGTCAGTGATTGTTGTGCCATCGGTTTTTAAAAATGGATTGGGTAAGGCTGTTATCTCGGGGAGTTGCGACATAGCTTTAAAACTCAGCGCCTCACATGGGTGAATGCCGGTTTCATTAAATTGGCTGGTGCTGACGGTATTGGCGACTGCAAGCTGGTTGTGTGCGATACAGCATAAAACAACCAACATCATGCGGCGAACATGGCTTAAATACATAATTAGCTTCTCTTTAATGTACTGGCCATCAGTGTGTGTGTTGCTAAGCTATGCGGCTATGGCAAATTCTGATTTTTGAGTTGTTAAATTTATGTAACTGGCAGGCTGGGCTGGCCTGCCAGCTAAATAAGTCTAGAAATCCATTACCGCATTAAACGCCGATTTGGGTTGATGCTTAACATCAAATAACATTGGAAAATCCTCACGGCCGGAATCAAACTCGGATAACCAGGTATTATCATCGGCAATGCCCCAGAAGGTCACATTGCTGATGTGCTGGCTATTGCGTCTGAACATGGCAAATAAATCCGCATAACGCTGTGCCTGTTTCTCATCTAACTCTGCGGGAATGGTATCGGCGGTATAAAAATCACTTTTTTCATACTTGTGACCGCCTATATACAAAGACACATCCAGTTCGGTTATCTGCACATCCAGTCCCAGCGAGGCGTAAAGTTGAATCGCTTTTTCCAGATTTTCAATCGATTGATAATAGGACTGATGATTTGGATCATCCGATGGAATGGTATTTAAATGGGCTTGCAGACCAACGCCATCAATAGGTACCCCTTGCTCCAGCAGTGATTTTAATAAGTCATAAATTGCCTGCTGGCGCGCCGGAATATAGTTGTAATAGTCGTTGTAATACAGTTTGGCGTTAGGATCGGCTGCATGGGCATAATGAAACGCTGCTGCAATATAGTCTTTGCCAATGGTGCCGTACCACCAGCTTTTCTGGTCATCGGCGCTTTCGTTTTCGGTGCGCATGCTGCCGTCATCCATAATGGCTTCGTTGACCACATCCCAGTAATCGACCTTGCCTTTGAAATGACCCACCACATTATCAATATGGTTTTTCATAATGGCCAGCACCTGATCTTTGCTGCGTTTGTTATCTGTCTCGTCAAAAAATACCCATTGTGGCGTCTGGCGATGCCACACCAGTGCGTGACCGCGCATTTGCATCTGATTGGATTTGGCAAAGGCCACCATTTTATCTGCCAGCGCAAAATCAAACTGGTTTTGACTGGGTTCCAGCGATTCGAATTTCATTTCATTTTCGGTGGTCATGCTGGAAAAATGGGTTTTTAGCAGCTCGGCGTGATCAATGTAACTGTTTTGATCTGCCGCTGCTCCCACATAAAAATAATCCTGATATTTTTGTTTTAAGCTTTGTTGTTTAAGCGGCTGGTTTGACGCTGACGGCTGTTGCTGACTGCAGGCACTGATTGCGCTCAGTGCCAGTAAAGAAGCCAGTTTGATGAACTTGCTCATAGTTGATCCTTTATTATTGTGTATTTGCATGAGTGAAACCTTCGGTTTTAACCTGCCAGCTACCATCAGCCGGAAAACCACGTGTGCTGCTTTCTGGTTGCTGCATCGCCATCATGGCAACCGCGGATAAAAGTGCGCCATTGGCCGGTAAATAAACCGGTAGACCGACTTTTTGCTGAGGGCAGTTTCCATTCACCATATAGTGGTTGTTGTGTGCGTCCATAAGCAGGGCATCAACAGCCTGTTGCGGCCGGTTAAGTTTAGTGGCGGTCATGGCGATCATGGGGTAGTCCCAGCCCCAGATTCGGGTGGCGAAGTCCCAGTCTCTGAGCACCGCATCCAGTGTGTTTTGCATCACCTGTTTGTCGGTGCGCTGGTCTTCAAGTAGCCCCCACAGTGCCAGCATGGCAGGGTGGTCGTTACGGCTTTCTATGTTGTCAAAGGTGTCGGGAATGGTTTCAATCGCGACGTATTTTCCATCTTTTTGCGGCAGCGCGGCCAGTTTTTCAATTTGTTGTTGCCATTGTGGATTGGCTTGTAATCCTAAACGACTGCGCCATTTTTGCGCGGTGATCAGGGCTGTGCGCCAGTAAGCCAGTTCAAAACTGGGATTTTGTGATTGGGTTACATCATAGTGTTCCTGCGCGATCCAGATGGGTGGAAGCAGTGAATAACGGTTTAACTGTGGTTGGTAAACCAGCATGGATGACAGTGCATCAGCGGTTTGCATCACCAGTTCAGCATAACGCTGCAATAGTTTTTTATCGCCGGTGCTTTGATATAAACGTTCTGCTAAATCAATCGGTTGAGGCTGGTTCCAGATAATCAATGGATTACCACCCGGGCTTTCACGCCCATCCGGGCCGACCATTTTTGACCATCGTGCGCCGCTTAATCCACGGTCTTTGGCAGTTTGTTGTGCGACCGGCAGATGGGCGACATACCAGTCGAGTACTTTTTGAGTATATTGGCCACGCTGCCACAGGCTCCAGTGTGCGCTGTGCCACCAGCTCATTTCGGTGTGAAATTTGCCATACCAGCTGCTGCTGGTTAACCCGGTTTCCTGTGCTGGAATATCAGCACGTTCCTGCGCTGCCATCAGGTACTGGCTGAGTATTACCCTGCGTTCCAGCTCTTTGGCCTGAGCTGAGCGGCTGCCGGAAAAATCAATCGCTGCGCCAGATTGCCAGAAGTTTTGCCAGCCTTGTCTGGCATCTGCCGTTATCTGAGCGTAATCATATTGGTTGAATCCGTCCGGTTGCTGGCTGAATTGCACAGTAACACCGAGGTTATTGTTGCCTTTAGCCGGAGTTAACACATATTGCTGGGGGGCGAGTTGGTTGAGGCTGGCGTCGCCCTGCCAGCTTATTTTCAGCCAGTGCTGATGATCATCTACCTCTCGTTTGAACACCACAGAATGTGCATCCTGACTGACTACACTGGTGTGGTGCGCCTCTGCGTTCCAGATTAAATCAGGGGTATTTTTAACCTGTAAATCATAGCCGCGTGGAAAGGCAAATTTTACCGCTAACTGCGCTTTATCAATCAGGGCCGAATGAATGTTAAATCCCAGGCTGTCTGTGCTTTGTGCCACGCTTGAGCGTAATTCAACCGGTTCACCATCTATCTGATACTGACTGGTTAGTTCACCCTGCCATAAATCCAGTGATTGCTGGATTTTACCAATTTTATCCGCAGTCAGTGGCTGGTTGTTGTATAGCAGACTAATACGGCTTAGTGGCAGATCGTGTGGATTCTGGCGTAACCATTGCCCGGCGTCTCCATCCATATTGGTGGGAAAATCAACCTCAGTCGAATAGGCCTGATAACTGACGTAAGTGTCTTTCAACTTATAGTGATTAGGATTAGGGTGGCTGTGCCATGCCCAACGCGCCTTGGTTTCCAGCGGTGTGCCCTTGGCATAATAATCATCAGCCAGACTTTGCAAACCGGTTACATCGGCGGTAAAAGCAAACTGGCCGTTGCCCAGTGTAAAAGGTGAGTGCCAGTCAATTTTATTTAAGGCTGGGTTATGGCGGCTGACCAGTGCCTGGCGGTCAATTTTGGCTACTGGTTGTGCACAGCCGACCACCGCTGTGAGCGTTATGGTGATTAAAGCGTGGCGCAGTAAGTGAGTTATCTTCATCATTGTTTGGCCCTTATTGCATTCTGAACCAGTCAAAATCTGCGTAACCCTGACTGCGCTGAATATTGGGGCTAAGGGCAAAGATGCCCACTTTGGCACCAATCCATACGCCAGCGGTAGCCTGCAGTTGCTCACCCATGTCGGTGAACTGTTCTCCATCCTGACTGTAGGAAAAGCGATATTTGCCATCAGCGTCAACCTTTACCCGCAGGTAATACTGGTAGTCGCCTTGTGCATTTTGTTGTGCTTTAACAGAACTTAATTCCTGTGTTGCATCATCATACTGTTCATAGTGGCCTTTAAATACGCCTAGCCTGACGTCATCTTTAGCCTGATACAGTGCGATATATCCCCATTTTTGTCCGTTAATCACTAATCCGGCTTTATCGTTTAACTGCGATGGATGGAAGTTAATCTTGGTGGTGGCACTGAAACCGGGTGAGGAAAACTTTTGTAAAAGCTGATTACCGACAAAACGCAGGTTGCCAAACTGGGTTAAATTCTGCTCGGCATATAAACGCAGATGACCGGGGTTAGCCTGATTAAGTGAATACCAATTGGGTTTTGGATTGGCGTGCCACTGCCATTGTAATCCCAGTTTGTCCTGATTAAATTCATCGGAGGTTTGTGGCGTGGTGATTGGATAGTTATGACCCACATCCGGTTTTTTATAACGGGCAACCGGTTCACCTATGCCATCATTATTTTGATCTTCTCCCATATACGGCCAGCCGTCTTTCCAGCCCATTGGTTGTAAATGTACAATCCGGCCGTACAAACCTCTGTCCTGAAAGTGCATAAACCACCACTCACCAGATTTAAGCTGCACCACGCCGCCCTGATGCGGGCCGTTTATCTCGGTATTGCCTTTATGCAAAATGGTTTTACTTTGATAAGGACCATAGATGTTTTTAGCACGCAAAACAGCCTGCCAGCCCACCTTTACACCACCAGCGGGGGCGAAAATATAATAATAACCGTCTTTTTTAAGTACTTTAGGGCCTTCAATCACCGGTTGCTTATCGAGATCCTTAAACAGCACTTTTCCGTCATCCAGCAGCTGTTTACCATCGGCGCTCATTTTGTGGATATAAAGAATATCGGCTCTGACTTTACCGCGAATAAGATACGCGTTGCCGTCATCATCCCAGAAGGGGGTTGGATCTTCCCATAATTCTACTGCTGCCATTTGCTGTAAATCCCAGCTGCCAGCCGGATCTTTGCTGGTGGCCACAAACAGGCCGGTTTGTGGTGTGCAGAAGTACACATAAAAGGTGCCATTGTGATAACGAATAGTCGGGGCCCACGAACCGTTGCCATGTGAGGGTTTATCAAATTTTTCAAATGGCAGTGACTGGTAAACATGACCAATGATTTGCCAGTTCACCATATCTTTGGAATGCAGAACCGGTATGCCGGGCATAACGTTAAAACTGGAGGACACCATATAAAAGTCATCTCCCACCCTGATCACATCCGGATCAGAGTAGTCCGCAAATAGTACCGGATTCTGGTATTGCCCATCGCCCAAATCGGCCTGCCATTCCAGAGCCGGTATTGACCGGCAAAATATCAATACCAGCAAAGGCAGTAAAAAACGTCGTTTTTGCATAGTCCATTTCCAAAGTTAGTGAATTGATTAATTTGCGCTCGAATTTGATTGATAAACGTAAATATGTTGCGTGATTGTTGCAATTTCAATCAGTTATATAAATGGCAATATTTAACAATCGATTCATTTTTTTGCATGTAATTCAATCAAATTCAGTCAAATGATGCACGGAGAGTAGCCAATTAGCCATTTTCCTGTCAATCATTCGTTAATAAAATGTAATGATTGTTATTGACCTTAAATGTCTTATTGTGTATTTTTTGTGAACTTATTTGATTGAAAGTGATTTATTTAGATTGCATCAATTCA
The DNA here is from genome assembly GCF_014270035.1 of Neptunicella marina. Lineage (GTDB taxonomy): Bacteria > Pseudomonadota > Gammaproteobacteria > Enterobacterales > Alteromonadaceae > Neptunicella > Neptunicella marina. The sequence goes on from NZ_JACNEP010000004.1 coordinate 57,083, forward strand.
ATAGTAGTCAAACAAAGTAACAAGATAAGACGACCGCATTTATTTAAATCTTATGGGTGTTTTGGAAGTCGCCCAGTGGATACTTGGAGAACACAACAAATGAAACAACATAAAATATCTAAATTTCATTGCAGTACCCTGTCCATGATCGCGGTGGCGGTAGGTATGGCCTTGATCCCTGGTATGACTCTGGCTCAGGAACAACCAGCTACGCCTCAAGATGATGCTGTTGAGAAAATTGCAGTAACAGGTACACGATTGGCACCAAGGGGTATGGATTCGCCTACTCCGGTTAATGTGGTAGGTGAGGAAGAATTTGTACTGTCTGGCACGCAAAATGTGGAAGAATTGATGCTTGATACGCCGCAGTTCTCGGGAAATCAGCTGGAAGGGCCAAAATCAAACACGGTACAAGCCGGACAACCTATTGGCGTATCGACACTTAACTTGCGTAATTTTGGTGCTACACGAAATTTAGTACTAGTAAATGGCCGACGCTTTGCGATTACCGGCCCGTCCATGACAACAGATATTAATACCATCCCGGCAGCATTAATTCAGAGAACCGAAATCGTGACCGGTGGATCGTCCGCAGTGTATGGTTCAGATGCTATTACAGGGGTGGTTAACTTTGTGATGAAGGACGACTTTGAAGGTGTCGAAGTCAACGCACAAAGTTCGTGGGACCAACCTTCAAGTGCACCAACCTATAATATTGATCTTACTTTTGGTGGTAATTTAGATAATGGTAAAGGCAATATTACAGCGTCGTTGGGGTATTTAAGTCGTAAAGGGTTCACTACTAACCAGATCTCAGATATTGCCTTTCCCGGACTTTCTGATGGTTGTGTAACGGCAGACTCCTGGAGCAATAAACATGCGGGAATACCATTAGATACAGGCGGACAAAGTTGTGAAGCTGCCGGGGGGCGCCTTGGTTTTGTGACAGGCGGTTCATCCAGCGTACCTAATGGACGTATTGGCAACCTGCCAACGGTAGGTTCTGCTCAGTCTGATCCTGAACTGGATGCTGCTTTAGTTGCGGCAGGCTTACAGGATATGACGGGTCTAGGCGCTATCTTTGACAAACAAGGTAGCTCGGTCAGACCTTTTATTAGTCCTGATGATCGTTTTGATTTTAATGACAATTCTTTTGTTCTTGCGCCACAAGAGCGCTGGATGGGCAATGTTTTTGCTAACTATGATTTGAGTGACGATACTCAGGCATATATGGAGTTGCACTACAGTGGCAACGTTACCAGTGTACAAATTGCACCACCTAATGTGGGTGAAAACTTTTTATTTGATGTGGATAACCCTTACTTAAGCCAGGAAATGCAAAACCTTTTGACGTTGCTGGATGCCCGGGAAACCGGTTCATCTACTGTGAATCCTGGTAATTTAACTATGACCACTGTGGCTAATGATGGATTGGCGTTATTGAATTATGGTCGCCGTTTTAATGATTTAGGTGGTCGTTATGCAGAAGCTGATCACAATGTCTTTCGCACCGTTGTTGGTGTAAAAGGCTTTTTGCCCAGTGTTTCCAGTGATGTTCTGTATGACCTGACCTATGACATTTATTACAGTTATGCAAAAACCACTGAAACCGATTTGCAAACTGGATCTGTGTCTAAAAGTGCAGTGCAAAGGTTGTTGTTATCCCAAAATGGTGAAGCGCCAGTCCTTAATCTTTTTGGTAACGGTAATATTAGCGAAGCAGCTGCCCAGGCCATTTCTATTGGTGCAGTATCTAAAATTGAAGCCGAACAAAAAGTTGCCGTTGCAGCGTTAACCGGTGTTGCATTTGATATGCCAGCTGGCCCGGTTGATTTCGCTTTTGGTTTGGAGTGGCGAGATGCGTCGGGTTCCTACACCCCAGACTCTTATCTTGCATCAGGTGACGTTTCGGGATGGAACTCGGCTAAAGCCACCAGCGGTAGTCAGTCTGTTAAAGAAGTTTTTGGTGAAATTCGTGTTCCGGTACTGGCAGATATGCCGGGGATCAAACGTCTTGATGTAAATGGTGCATTCCGTTATTCGGACTATGATGTTGGCAGCGACGATTCCGTATGGACGTATTCAACTGGTGTTGAATGGGCTGTTAACTCTGACTTGTCTTTCCGCGGCCAGTTCCAGCATGCTATTCGGGCTCCGAATATCGGTGAGCTATTTGGTGGGCAGGGATCGGATGGACCCACCGCGATTGACCCCTGTTCAGCAGGACAACCTGCGGAAGGGCAAACTCAAACCGTACGTGACTTATGTATTGCCACCGGTGTACCCGCTGATGCCGTGTTTACTGTCGGTGTTCAGACGTCACCTTTCTTAACTCAGATTCGTGGCGGTAATCCTGAATTAACCCCGGAAGAGTCTGATACCACCACTTTAGGTGTGATTGTTCAGCCGCAACAAGTTCGTGGGTTAGCGGTAGCAATAGATTATTTTGATATTGAGCTTGAAGACGCGATTGCGCCGTTAGGTGGTGGTGGATTGCAGAATGTTCTGGATTTGTGCTACAGCACACTTCAGGACGCTAACAGTGTTTATTGTCAGGCAATCAACCGCGATAGTACGGGGCAAATAGCGGCACCCAAATATGTTTATACAACCAATGCCAATATAGGTGGTATTAAAACATCGGGCATTGATATAAACGCCAGCTATACCTTTGATGTTGATTGGGGCTTGTTTGACGGTGGTAGTAAATGGAGCCTGAATACATCCTGGACTTATACCGATGAATTTACCGTAACACCTATTCAGGAATTACCGGATATTACCAATGAATGTGTAGGTGCCTTTGGTAATACCTGTGGTCAGCCTTTGCCTGAGTGGAAGGGGAGTTCGCGTATTACATGGGAAAATGGACCGGCACTGGTGTCATTACGCATGCGTTATCTGGGTGAAGTGACTACCGATAATATTGTGGTGCCTGAGGCCAGAGGTGAATCGGCACCTTCGCCTGATTCCTATGTTCATCCAACCATTGATTCATATGCTTATTTTGATCTGACAGGTGGTTATCAATTATCCGAAGATACTGATTTAACCGTGGGGATGCGTAACATTTTCGATAAAAAAGCACCTATTATGGGCAGCCTGACGCTCGGTGGTGCTAACACGATTCCGTCAACCTATGATGTACAGGGACGTACATTGTTTGTTGGAATTAATGCGCACTTCTAATCGTGTCTGATATGTAAAAGGTGCAGCGTTAATGCTGCACCTTTTTTATTGCCAGATTGCATGTGGGCAATATCTCCGGCTGATGCCGGGGATAATGTATCTGCAACGTTTTGGAGGTCTGGTATCGGCTAAATTGTAAGGTTAATCATTCCGGGCTTGCTCCGGAAGAACCTGTTTCCGGGACTGAAAATGATAGAGCATCTCAATCGGCGTCAATTTCTTAAATTAACTTCTGCAATGGGGGTTTTACCTTTTATACCGTCCTGTGTATTACAAAAAACATATTGGGCAAAGGCGGAAAAAATTCAGCACCAGTTGGGCGCGCCAACTATTCCAAGGCGAGAATTTAATCTGGACGAATACGGTGCAAAAGGTGACGGGCTATTCAAAAATACTCAGGTGTTTGAGGCCGCAATTAAAGCTTGTGCCGCTGCCGGAGGGGGCCGGGTTATTGTGCCAAAGGGGCGATATCTTACCGGAGCAATTGAACTTACATCGAATGTGGAGTTGCATTTGCAGGCTGAGGCGGAACTGCTATTTAGTACAGAGCCAAACGATTACCCAAAGGTTTTGAGCCGTTACGAAGGCGTGGAGTTATATAACTACTCACCACTGATATATGCATACAAAGCACAAAATATTGCCTTAACCGGTCGGGGGCTGATCAATGGGCAGGCAGCTGACGAAAACTGGTGGTCATGGTGTGGTTCGCCTAAATTTGGCTGGCAACCCGGTATGCCAAGACAAACAGAAGATCGTAATGCTTTGTTCGACATGGCAGAAGCAGGTGTGGCGGTTGAAAAGCGTCAGTTTGGACATGGACATTTTCTGCGTCCCAGCATGGTGGAATTCTACCAGTGTGAAAATGTACTGATAGAAGATGTCACCCTCAAAGATTCGCCCTTTTGGAATATCCATCCTGTACTTAGTCGAAATGTGACTGTACGGGGCGTCACGGTAACCGGTCATGGCCCTAATAATGATGGTTGTAATCCGGAGTCGGTCAACGGGATGTTGATAGAAAATTGTCTGTTTGACACTGGTGACGACTGCATTGCAATTAAATCCGGGCGTAATGCCGATGGTCGGCGTTTAATGATAGCCAGCGAAAATATTGTGATTAGGCACTGTCGAATGCGTGCCGGTCACGGCGGTGTGGTGATTGGCAGTGAAATATCGGGTGGTGTACGTAATGTGTTTGTTGAGCATTGTCAGATGGACAGCCCAGAGCTTTGGTATGCACTTAGATTTAAAAACAATGCCATGCGTGGTGGAGTCATAGAAGATATTTATGTGAGGGATGTGACAGTAGGACAGGTTAAATTTGCTGCGATCACCTGCGATTTTAATTATGAAGAAGGTGCCAATGGTGAATTTACGCCACAACTTAATAACTTACAGGTTGATAACCTCAAGGTTAAACATGCCATCAGAGTGCTGGATTCACAGGGCTTAGACAATGCACCGATTCGCGGGATACGTTTAACAGATTGCCAGTTTAATGGTGTGACACAAGCCAGCATAGTGAAAAACACCCAACAATTGATACTGGATAATGTAGCTGTCAATGGTAAGCCAGTATCTTCGTTATAAGTATTTTGTGGTAAATAGTTTTACAGATTGTTGTCCGTTAAAGCCTCTGATTGATTATGCGTCAGGGGCTTTTTTCCGGTTTGTTGGTTGTTCACAGACAATAAAAAACCGCCATAAAGGCGGCTTTTAGCATTAACAATAAACTGAATTACAGATTTTCGATGGTTTCTTTCTGCTCGTTGAGTTTTTGCATTTGAGTGCTGAACTCATCCAGCTTAGCGCGCTCTTTGGCGATAACCGCTTCCGGTGCTTTGCTAACAAAGGTTTCGTTACTCAGTTTGGCTTCGGTGCGGGCAAAGTCGGCTTTGACTTTTTCCAGCGCTTTATTGATACGCGCCAGTTCGGCTTCTTTATCAATCAAGCCTGCCATTGGGATCATCACTTCCATCTCACCCACAATCGCGGTAGCAGATGCCGGGCCCTTTTCACCGTCGGCTAAAATGGTCACTTGTTCTAAACGTGCCATTTTGGTTAACAGTAAATCGGTTGCTTGTAAACGACGTTTGTCTTCACTGCTGGCGTTTTTCAGCAGTACTGATAATGGCTTGCTAGGCGCGATATCCATTTCACCACGGATGTTACGTACACCAACAATCACTTGTTTGAGCCATTCGATATCAGCAACCACTTGTTCATCCTGCAGGCCTGCATCTACTTGTGGATAGGGCTGCAACATAATGCTGCGGGTATCATCCAGTGAGCATAATGGCGCCACACGTTGCCAGATTTCTTCAGTGATAAACGGCATAACCGGGTGCATTAAACGCAGCAGGCTTTCCAGTACGTTAACCAGCGTATGGCGGGTACCGCGTTTTTGCGCATCGGTGCTGGCATCGCTGTTCAATACCGGTTTGGATAATTCCAGATACCAGTCACAGAACTGGTTCCAGGTGAACTCATATACCGCCTGGGCAGCTAAGTCGAAACGGTAATCTTTTAATGCTGCTTCAAACGCAATAAGTGTTTGTTGGAAACGCGCCCAAATCCAGCGATCGGCCAGACTCAGTTCCAGTTCGCCACCGTTTTTACCGGTATCCTGCTCTTCGGTATTCATCAGTACAAAACGGGATGCGTTCCACAGTTTGTTACAGAAGTTACGGTAACCTTCCACACGGCCCATATCGAAGTTGATATCACGACTGGTGGATGCCATGGCGGTAAAGGTAAAGCGCAGTGCATCAGTACCGTAAGCGGCAATTCCATCCGGGAATTGCTGACGGGTACGTTTGGCGATTTTCTCTGCCAGTTTTGGCTGCATCATGCCAGCGGTACGTTTTTCTACCAGGCTTTCTAAATCGATACCGTCAATCAAATCGATGGGATCAAGTACGTTACCCTTAGACTTGGACATTTTATTGCCCTGCTCGTCACGGATAAGGCCGGTGATATAAATTTCTTTAAACGGAATTTTGCCGGTGAATTTCTGAGTCATCATGATCATTCTGGCTACCCAGAAGAAGATAATGTCAAAACCCGTCACCAGTACCGATGAGGGTACAAAGGTTTCCAGTTCAGGGGTTTTCTGTGGCCAGCCCATGGTGGCGAATGGCCACAATGCCGATGAGAACCAGGTATCTAAAACGTCTTCGTCCTGACGCAGGGTTAAACTGTCATCCAGTTTGTATTTGGCGCGCACTGCCGCTTCGTCTGTGCCTACATAGATATTGTCGGCATCGTCAAACCAGGCCGGAATGCGGTGTCCCCACCACAACTGACGGCTGATACACCAATCCTGAATGTTGTACATCCACTGGTAGTAAGTTTTGTTCCAGTTTTCCGGAACGAATTTAATCTCGCCTTTTTCCACCGCTTCAATCGCCGGTTTGGCCAGAGATTCAACAGCCACATACCACTGGTTAGTTAGGTAAGGTTCGATAACTGCACCGCTGCGATCACCACGTGGTACTTTTAATTTGTGTGGTTCAACTTTTACCAGCAGACCTTGCTCTTCTAAATCGGCCACAATTTGCTTACGCGCATCATAACGATCTAAACCACGGTATTGCTCTGGCGCGTTGTCATTGATTTTGGCATCCGGGGTGAAGATGTTGATCATTTCCAGATCGTGACGTTTACCTAACTCGTAATCGTTAAAATCGTGTGCCGGGGTGATTTTTACGCAGCCAGTACCAAACCCGGCATCCACGTAATCATCCGCTACTATGTTAATTAAACGACCGGTAATCGGCAGTTTGATTTGTTTGCCAACCAAATGCTGATAGCGTTCATCATCCGGGTTAATCGCAACCGCGGTATCGCCTAACATGGTTTCCGGGCGGGTAGTGGCTACCACTAACTCACCACTGCCATCGGCCAGCGGATAACGCATGTGCCACATGTGGCCGTCTTCTTCTTCGTTCAGTACTTCTAAATCGGATACCGCAGTGTGCAATACCGGATCCCAGTTCACCAAACGCTGACCACGGTAAATTAAACCCTCGTCATACAGCTGAATAAACACTTCCTGCACCGCGGCAGATAAATTGTCATCCATGGTGAATACTTCACGCTCCCAGTCGGCAGAGGTGCCTAAACGGCGCATTTGTGAGGTAATAGTGCCGCCGGAATGTGCTTTCCAGTCCCACACTTTTTCAATAAATTTATCGCGACCTAAATCATGACGTGTCTGACCTGCTGCGTTTAACTGACGCTCGACTACCATTTGAGTGGCGATACCGGCGTGATCGGTGCCCACTTGCCATAAGGTGTTATCACCTTTCATGCGGTGGTAGCGGGTTAAAATATCCATAATGGTTTGCTGGAAACCGTGACCCATGTGCAGGCTACCGGTCACATTCGGTGGTGGTAATAAAATACAGTAAGGCTCGCCTTCACCACTGGCTTTGAAATAGCCTTGTTCTTCCCATTGCTGATAACGGGATTGTTCGATATTTTGCGGATTAAACGTCTTATCCATTGTGTGTCTCGTGATTAAATTTTGCGGGAGTGGTCGCCAGTTGATGCCCGGCTGCGCGATAGTGTTTGTATCTTTCTCTGGCCTGTTGTTTGGCCTGTTCTTCGGCCGGAACAAAGTCGTAAATCTGTCTGAAGCGTTGCGCATAGTCAGGCATATTATTACTGAGGTTAATCAGTACTGCGCGATTATTGACGTTTGCCTGCTGCCAGTTGATTTCTACCGGGGCGCCATTAGCCGGACCTTCGCCAGCTAAATTATGTGGTACAAAGGCATCAACAGGTTGTTGCCATAACAAATCGTCAATCGCTTCTGCATCCGCTTTGCTGCCAGTTAAAATAACGCAGCGTTGACGCTGACGATAACAGTCGGTCGCTAACTGACAGGCCAGCATAAAGCTGGCCGGTTGATTTAGATGTTGTTCCTGCTCAAGCAGGTGAAAAAGGATACTGGCCACTAGTCTTCCGCTGTTTCGCCCACTCGGTTTAATAAGAATTGGGTTAACATAGGTACTGGACGGCCAGTTGAACCTTTGTTTTTACCACCACTCATCCAGGCTGTTCCGGCTACATCAAGGTGTGCCCAATTGTACTTTTTAGTGAAACGCGCCAGGAAACAACCAGCGGTGATAGCACCACCGTAGCGGCCACCTAAGTTGGTGAAATCAGCAAAACTGGATTCCAGTTGTTCCTGATACTCATCCCATAAAGGTAAGCGCCAGGCTTTGTCGCTGCTTTGTTCAGACGCGTTTAATAATTCGTGAGCTAACGGATTGTGTGAGCTCATCAAACCGCTGGCGTGTTTACCTAAAGCAACAACGCAGGCACCGGTTAGCGTTGCAACGTCAATAACCGTATCCGGGTTAAAGCGCTCAACGTAAGTTAATACATCACACAATACTAAACGGCCTTCAGCGTCGGTATTTAATACTTCAACGGTTTGGCCAGACATGGTGGTAAGAATATCACCCGGACGATAGGCATTGGCATCGGGCATGTTTTCACAGCCAGCTAATACGCCAATAACATTGATTGGCAAATTAAGTGCCGTCAACGCATGCATGGTACCTAATACACCTGCTGCGCCGCCCATGTCGTATTTCATTTCATCCATGGCTTCGGATGGTTTAATTGAAATACCGCCGGAATCAAAGGTTAAGCCTTTACCCACTAACACCACTGGCGCCTGCGATTCTGCGCCGCCGTTGTGGCGAATAATGGTCATGATGGATTCGTTGGCAGAACCACGGCCTACTGCTAAGTATGAATTCATACCCAACTCAGCCATTTTTTGTTCGTTAACTGATTCAACACTCAGCGAACTGTATTGCTGTGCCAGCTTTTGAGCCGATTCAAGTAAATAAGCAGGATTACAGATGTTTGGCGGCATATTCGCCACATCTTTACAACTTTTCATGCCTTCTGATACCGCCATGCCATGTTCAATCGCACGTTCACCAATAGGTAATTCACGGCGTGTAGGCACATTGAACACTAACTTGCGTAGTGGGCGACGTTGATCTGATTTTTTACTTTTTAATTGATCAAAACTGTAAAGTGAATCAAGGGTGGTTTCTACAGCCTGACGTACTTTCCAGTAAGTATCACGACCTTTAACGTGTAATTCAGTTAAAAAGCATACCGCTTCCATTGAACCTGTTTCATTCAGATTACTGATGGTTTTCGCTACAATTTGCTTGAACTGACGCTCATCTAACTCACGTTCTTTGCCACAACCTACCAATAAAACACGTTCGCTTAAAATATTCGGCAAGTGATGTAACAACAGCATTTGTCCGGCTTTGCCTTCCAAATCGCCGCGGCGGATTAAATTGCTGATGTAACCGCCACTAATTTCATCCAGTTGCTCGGCAACCGGTGTTAACCGGCGAGGCTCAAAAACACCCACCACGATACAGGCGCTGCGTTGCTTTTCCGGACTGCCACTTTTTACGCTGAATTCCATGGCTAAAACTGCCCCCTTGAAGTTAACAGATATAGGCTGTAATTTGTCTGACTGAGATAAAAAAAGGCCACGAAATTGACCTTATTGAAACACTCAGTAAAAATTAAAACTTGTGAAAACACTAAGTTTACTTAAAATTTCACAGCATTCCACTAAAAAACCCACTTTTCCTTAGGTAGAGATTTGCTGTTATTTAGATATTTACTGTCAGAAACCATGAAATCGCAGATCGCGGTGTTTATGGTATTAATGGCAATTTTTATTACTCAGAAATTTGTCCGTGTTCTGGCAGATGCCACCAATGGTGATATCCCTGCTGGTTTAATCATGGGCTTTTTGTCTTTGCAGTTGCCTGTATTGGCGGCGTTAATCCTGCCATTAAGTCTGTTTTTAGGCATTATGCTGGCTCACGGGCGATTGTATGCCGACAGTGAAATGGCGGTGTTGCGCGCCTGCGGTATCAGCGAATGGTATGTCACCCGGGTGATGTTGTTTTTAGGTTTAATGGTGGCGATAGTCACAGCCAGTTTGACCTTGTGGTTGGCGCCTGCGGCAGTGGAGCGTGAATACCAGTTAGAAGAACAGGCCGGGGCGGAATCGGGTTTAACTACGCTAATCCCCGGGCGTTTCCAGGAAACGGCGAACGAACAGGCGGTGATGTTTGTGCATGATATTGGCACCGACAACAACCAACTTGAAGGCGTATTTGTTGCCCAGCACAAAAATCAGGAAGAAGATAAATCGGTACATCTGGTGTATGCGAAAATCGGTAATGTCACCGAAGAGGCCGATGGCTCGCAGCAATTAATTTTGCAACAAGGCAAACAATATGAAGGCATGCGCGGACAACGTGATTACCAGATAGTATCGTTTGATCAGTATCAAATTCAGATAGCCGAGCAACAGGCAGAACAAAAACGCCGCAAACTGACGGCATATCCTACCATGCAGTTGCTGGATGATAACTCCATCGATGCTATCGCTGAGTTGCAATGGCGTATCTCCATTCCTTTATCCATCATGTTTTTAGTTTTGATTGCGGTACCGCTTAGCTCAGTTGACCCAAGGCAGGGGCGCTTTGGCAAAATTTTTCCGGCGTTACTGATGTATTTGGGTTATTTCCTGTTGTTGATGGCAGGCCGTAAAGTGCTGGAAGATGGTAAAATTCCGCCGCAATTTGGTTTGTGGTGGGTGCATGGCGTGGTGTTATTGATTGGATTTGTATTACTGGTTCGTGGGCGTTCGCTCGGGGTTAAAATCCGTGCAGGGTTACTTGGAGGCCGCGCATGATCCGTATTCTGGATGTTTATCTTGCCCGTGTATTGCTCAGCACCACCTTTATTAGTTTGTTTATTCTGGTTGGCCTTAGCAGCCTGTTAAAGTTTGTCGATCAGCTTAAGCAAATTGGTCGTGGAAGCTATGACATGATGGCGGCTGGCATTTATGTGTTGCTCAGTATGCCAAGAGAGATTGAACAGTTTTTCCCCATGGCAACCTTACTAGGGGGATTAATTGGTTTAGGGCTACTTGCCAGTAATAGCGAGTTGGTGGTGATGCAGGCGGCGGGATTAAGCCGCGGCAATATTATTGCTTCTGCCATGAAAACAGCTTTGCTGATGGTGGTATTTGTGATGGCGCTTGGTGAGTGGGTTGCGCCCGTTACTGAAACCAAAGCTAAAGAAATCCGTACTCAGGCCATATCTGGTGGTAGTTTATTTTCTGGTGATCAACTCACCTGGGCTAAAGACGGCGATAACTTTGTCAGTATTGGTGAGGTAATTAGTAAGGATGCACTTACTGACGTTAATATTTATCAGTTTGATCAGGAGCTAAATCTAATCAAAATCACAGCCGCTAATAAAGCCAGTTACGCAGGCAATAGCTGGCGTTTGACTGGCGTGAGTTACACCGATTTTAGCGATAAAAAAATCGTTACAACCAAGGTAGCCCAAGCGCGCTGGCAGTCGTCCCTGACGCCGGACAAATTAGGTGTGGTAACCATTAAACCGGAAGCATTATCCATTCGGGGGTTACAGGATTACGTCAATTATTTGCGTGCCAACAGTCAGGACGCTAATCGTTATGAACTGGCGTTGTGGCGCAAAATTTTGCAGCCCTTATCGGTGGCGGTTATGTTGTTAATGGCGTTGTCTTTTATCTTTGGGCCGCTGCGCAGTGTGACCATGGGGGCGCGCATTATCATGGGTGTGCTGACCGGTTTTGGCTTTTTTATTGCCAACGAGATTTTCGGCCCTCTGAGTATGGTGTATCAGCTGCCACCGATTGTGGGGGCGGCGTTACCCAGTCTGGTGTTTGCCGTTTTTGCCCTGTACCAGATTAGACGTTAAAACCGGTTAGTTGGCAGCCTGGCCGTGAGATTCGCGGCAAGTAATACTGCTGGGTAGCAGTGTTTTGGCATCCGGATTTTGCCCGGAAATACGATCAATCGCCGCTTTGGCCATTTCAACAAAGGGCTGACGTACAGTGGTGAGTTGCGGCCATACCATGGTCGCAATCGATGTATCGTCAAACCCTACAACAGAAATGTCTTTTGGGATCGCAAACTGATGTTTGTGCACGACCGCCATCACTGCCGCAGCCATTTCGTCATTACTGGCAAAAATCGCACTGGGCTTATCTTTTAAACTTAATAATTGCTCAGTGGCGCTGAGTGCCGATTTATAACTAAAATCTCCCTCTGCGATGAGTTCAGGTTGAATCGACAGTTTATGTTGTTGCAGTGCTTGCTGATAACCGGCTAAACGCAGTTGCGTAACACCCTGCGATTTATCGCCGCTGATAAAGCCAATGCGTGTATGGCCTTGTTCAATCAAACTTGAGGTTAAGTCTGCTGCAGCTTGCTGTTCATCAATACTCACGGTTGAGTGGAATTTATCCTGTAGTGCCATATGTTGCTGACCCACGCAAACATAGGGAATGTTAAACGCACTAATACGCTCTAAAAGACTTTTATCTTCGCTTAAGGGCGGTAAAACAATGACGCCGTCAACGCCGCTGCAAAGGGCTTGCAGTTTGCTGTCCAGCAACCGGTCGGCATTATTTTCTTCCACTATCAGGTGATAACCCACTTCACTGCAATAACGTAAACAGCCAAACAAAAATTGTGAAACGTAGGGGCTATTTGGCTCAAAACATAACACGCCAATAAAGTTTTTACGGCCACTGGATAGGTTTTTAGCGGCAAAATTAGGGCGGTATCCGAGATCCTGTACTGCCTGTTCGATTTTTTGGCGCGTACTGTCCTTAACGTTGCCGCCTTTATTTAATACTCGCGAAACCGTCATCATGGAAACGCCAGCATGCTCAGCAACATCCTGAATGGTTATATTTTTACGCATTTAGCCTGACTTGCTACTTAAAAGCAGCCATTTCATTTAAGTTATTGGAACCGTTAATACTATCCATTTTTTGCGTTAATTTCAGCGCAATTCAACGCGCTGACCAATCGCAGATTTAAGCGCTATAACCTTTCCAGCTGCGGTGGTGGTTTTGCTCTTTGGTCAGGCTGACCACTTCGGTTTTTGCGATGCGATCTTGCAGTGATAATTTGCTTTTAAAATCGATAATGGCGAGTAATGTGCCAGCACCCAATAATGAACTGATCATTCTTAGCATCAGCCGGGGGTAGGTGAGTGGCTGTTCATTGGTAGACAGAATTCTAAGTCGCCATGCTCTCATGCCCAGGGTTTGACCACCGTGTTTCCAAAACCACAGAAAAAATCCGGCAACCCACAATATAACCCAGATTTGGATAAGCGCTCTGGCCCACATTGAGTGGCCAATAAAGTCACTCGGAAACGCATAACCCTGCATATCTATTACGCCATTATTGAGCATGATTACCATTGGCAAAATCATCACCATTGCGGCACACATAGCTACAGCAACCGCTACTAGCGTGTCGTAAACCATAGCGGCCAGTCGTCTGAAAATACCTGCGCGTGGATAATTTGTTTGTGAATCTGTCATGGATACTGCTGGTAATGGCTACAAAATTAACTGGAACTCAGTGTACCAAGAATCAGCTGATAAAGGCGATATATCTTAATTCCGGCACCTTGATTTAAGGGCGCATATTCAAAAAGTGAAAAAGATTTATTCAAATATGAAGTTTTTTTCAAAGACTTTTTGAGCTTGTCTCTAATATTTTTTAATCTCTTCGCAACATCAGGTTAACAAGTTTTGTGTTTTTTTAACTATAATTTGCCACCGGTGGCAAGTTGGCGGGTTTAGTCAGGTTAAATAACAAACCAAAAAAAAGACCGGGTGCGAGGGAATAAATAACAACAAGATGTAGCGACCGTATTTGTTCACATCGTCAACTCCTACAGTAACTACGTTGTTGGCTGGCGATGACAATAAAATCCATAACGGAGAATGTACAATGCAAACTGTATTTCAGCGTAAAAAGTTAGTGGCCAGTATCGGAATGATACTTGGTTTATATTCAATGCCACAGGCATTTGCTCAGGAAGCCCAGCAGGATCAGTCAGCCGAAGGCACTGAACTGGAAGTTATCGAAGTTTCTGGTTTTCGTGGTTCTTTAAACAAAGCTCTAAATACCAAGCGTCAGTCGGTAAACGCCAAAGAATCTATTGTGGCGGAAGATATTGGTAAATTTCCGGATTTAAACATTGCTGAATCATTACAGCGTGTACCTGGGGTGGCAATTTCACGTGAAGGCGGTGAGGGACGTCAGATTACATTACGTGGTTTAGGCCCCTCGTTTACCCGTACGACCTTAAATGGTATGGAAGTACCGGCCAGTACCGATGGTACCGATTCCGGTGGTGGTGTAAACGGAGGTCGTGCGTTCGACTTTAACGTGTTTGCATCAGAATTATTTAATCGCGTGGATATTCAAAAAGCACCTACTGCAGCCATGGAAGAAGGTGGCATTGCTGGTACGGTAGACATGTATTCAGCCAAACCTTTTGATAATCCGGGCATGCACGTTGCCGCGTCTGCTCAGGGCGGCTATAACGATGTGACGGGGAAAGTCGATCCTCGTCTGGCAGTGATGGTGAGCAATACCTTCGCTGATGATACGTTTGGTGTATTGTTCTCTGTGGCCAAATCGGATCGTAATGTTCGTCAGGAAGGTTATGGCACAGTTCGCTGGACCACACCGGTGAAAGACGGTGGCGGTTTATTTGCTGATACCAGCAATACCACAGTGACGGGTACACCCGATGTGGGAAGTTGTGAAGATGACGGTGTTGCGGTTGATCCAATCAACTGTTTATGGACGCCACGTTTACCGCGCCCCGACTTCTTTGGTAACGAACAAGAGCGTTTAGGTTTTACCGGCTCTTTGCAATGGGCACCAAGTGACAATTTAGTCCTGACCTTAGATACCTTGCATTCGACGCTGGATAACAAGCGTACCATGTACAACTTCTTCGAAATGTTCCGCAGTACGTTTGATGAAATTACTCCGGTAGCAATTACTGTTCATCCAAACGGTAAACAGGTACTGGCCGGTACTTACGATGGCATTAAATCGCGTATTGAAAGCCGTCAGCAAATTTCATCAACTGATTTCAGCCAGTATGTATTTTCGGGTGAGTATTTCGCTTCGGATAACCTGAAAATCAATGCAATGTTAGGTACAGCCAAATCGGACGCACGTTCTGAGCAGTATCGCTATAACATGACCAATAATACGCCGCATACGTTTAGCTTTGATTTCAGTAACAATCCTAATGTGCCAGAAGTGAGTCATAGTTATGACACTAACGATGCCAGCTTTTATGATTTAAGTGATGGCCGTTTACGTGCTACTGACGTATATCGCAAAAACAATACAGGGAAACTGGATTTAACCTACAGTGCGGATATGGTTACTATCCGGGCCGGTTTAGCTGTGAATGATCGCAAGGTTGGTTACGGTGAAGAACAAATTAATGGTTTCCCGGATCAGGATTCAGCAGTAGGTTACAGTGAAATGCTGCCATATGATGATTTTGGTACTGGTTTTGACGGGCCGTTAGAACGTTTTATTGTGGCTGATTTTGATGCGATTGAATCAGGATTACTGGATAAAACCTGGGTACCAAGAACTGCTCAAACCTGGGAAGTTCAGGAGAAAACCCGTGCGGTTTATCTGCAAATGGACTCAGAATTTGATTTAGCTGGTATGACACTGCGCAGTAACTTTGGTTTCCGTTATGTTGACACGGAAACCACGTCTACCGGTTACATTCAGCAGGATACGGTAAGTATTACCAACGACTATGACAACTTCCTGCCTGCAATGAACCTGGCACTGGATATGACTGATGATATGGTGTTGCGTCTAGGCATTTCCCGTTCAATGACACGTCCAAGTTTAAGTTCGTTAAACCCGGGGAATCCTTCGTTCTCATACATTAACGGTACGGTAAGCGCAGGTAATCCATTCCTGGATCCGTTCACTGCAAATAACGTGGATTTAGGGTTTGAATGGTACTTTGATAATGAAGCCCTGGTGGCAGCAACCATTTTCTATAAAGATATTGAAACCTTTATCGAGAGTGCATCGGAAGAGCGTTTAGTTGATCCGGCGTATTATCCGTTTATCGACAGTGATCCACAGTACGATCCGCAAATCGCTTTAGATCCACGCACTGTGCCTTATATTCATAACTCTCCGGTTAATGGTGAAGGTACCGATTTAAATGGTTTCGAGATTATTTATCAGCAGCCGTTTAGCTTCCTGCCTGAGCCATTTAATGGCTTTGGTGTTGTGGCTAACTACACCAAGGTTTCTTCAGGTGAAATTACCGGTCTGTCGAAAAATTCATACAACGGTACTTTGTATTACGAACAGGATGATTACGGTATCCGTGTGTCAGTAAACAAACGTGATGATTACATTACTGATTATACGGGTAGCAATGGTAACAAAGAGCACGGTACGACTGGCCCGACTCACGTTGATTTGTCAGCCTTTTACAACGTAAGTGATGAACTAACCGTTACCTTTGAAGTGATTAACCTGACTGATGAGTATGAACGCCTGTACACCACAGGTGATGGCAACTTAGATTTAATGCGTGAATATAACCATACAGGCACGCAGTATTTCCTCGGCGCCCGTTACTCTATGTAATTAAACCCGGCCCTGTTGGCAGACGTGCTAACAGGGCCTTTTTGTATCTGCCATAAAGAGAATTTTATGCAAAATAAGTGGTTAAATTTAATCGGTATTACCGCAGTTTTAACCAGCGGTTTAGCAAGCGCTAAAGAAGTGTTATCTACCCAGTATGCCAGTGAAATTGATGACATTATCAAACAAATACAGCTACCTGATATTCCCAACAATAGTGCCGATATTAGGCAGTTTGGTGCCAAAGCCGATGACAATAAAGACGACCGGGATGCCATTTTAAAAGCAATTAATCAATTGGCTAATAATGGCGGTGGTAAGCTTGTTGTTCCAAAGGGCAAGTGGCTGAGTAACGGGCCCATTGTGCTTAAAAGCAATATTGAACTGCATTTAAGCGAAGGTGCACATTTATTATTCTCTGCTCACGCCCGCGATTATTTGCCTGTGGTCAAAACCCGCTGGGAAGGTACCGAAGTATTTGCTTATTCACCATTAATTTATGCCAAAGATGTGCATGATGTAGCCATTACCGGTAGCGGCACCATTAATGGTAATGCAAACAGCGAATTCCATGCCTGGCATAAAAAAGCTAATGACGATATGCAGGTGCTGCGCACTATGGGTATTAAAGGTGTGCCGGTGGAACAACGTCAGTTTGGTGAAGGGCACTTTTTGCGTCCCAGTTTGATTCAGTTTTTTGGTGCAAAACGTGTTCTTTTGGAAAATTACACCAGTCTGAATTCACCGTTTTGGGTTAATCATCTGGTGTATACCGACCACGTTACCGTGCGTAATGTAAAAGTAGATAGTCATTTTGCCAATAACGATGGGGTTGATTTGGATTCGGTCTCTTATGGACTGGTGGAAAACTCGCATTTTCGTACCGGCGATGATTCGGTAGTGATCAAGTCGGGTCGTGATAAAGATGGTCGCGACATCAATAAACCAAGTCGTTATATTGTGGTGCGCAATAATGACATGGGCGGTGAAGATGGCATCGGTCTGGGCAGTGAAATGTCAGCCGGTATTAGCCATGTGTACTTTGACCAGAATATTTTGCGCAAGGGTAAAGCGGCGATTCGTTTTAAAGGCTCACTTGATCGTGGTGGGTTAGTGGAGCATATTCGCGTGACCAATATGCATATCGCTGAGTTTGAAGATTTATTCTGGTTCCAGCTTAATTATCCCGGTGTGATTGAAGGCGGTCATCCATCCACTTATCGCGATATTGTATTTGACAATATTGAAGTGGAAAAAACGCAGCGTGTATTTGAAATTCATGCCTACAAAGCCGCGCCTTTAAGTAATGTCACCGTTAAAAATGTCAGAGTTAAACAAGCCGAAACACCCTTTGTACTGGAAAATGTAACGGGCTTAAAATTGCAAAATATGGTGATAAATGGTCAACGCTTTGATGGCGAACTGAGTGCCATTCAAGCGCACGATAAGTGAATGATTAAGGGATAAGAGCCGCTTCTAAGCTGCTCAATAAAAAGCGTTTTTACTGTAACGCATACTCTTTGAGCAGTTGATGACGAAGTGATGACAAAATGCTTGCATGACGTTGCTGTATCGCTATAATGCACAGCCTGTTTAGCCTATGGGGTAAACAGGCAATCACTCAGTGCCAGAGTGGCGAATCGTAGAAGAAGGACAGGAGTCCGAGTGTCGTGAAAGCAGGATGCTGAGAACGACCGCAGCGAAAAGTGCTTAGCACTTTCGGATCGCATAAAAGGCAATGTAAAATAAAGCTCTCAGTGCCAGAGTGGCGAAATTGGTAGACGCAGCGGATTCAAAATCCGCCGGTAGCAATACTGTGCCGGTTCAAGTCCGGCCTCTGGTACCATTCTTTCTTGCTTAAGAGAGAGTGAACACAAACCGACGAAAGTCGGTTTTTTTGTGCCTGAAATTCAGATTGAATTAACTTGAGGGGGTAGAGAACCTGTGCCGGTTCAGGTACTCAGACCATCCATAGCTTTTATCTGATGAGCCAGTCTGTGGCTCATCAATCACATCCGGTTATGTCGACAATAAGCCCGGCAATCAGAGGCTCAATTTTGCTTTATTACAGGGCTTAATATTTGCCCTGATCAAATGCATTTACGATACCCCGGCTGGGTACACGACAGGTTTGTGGCGCATCAGCAAAGTAAAGGCATTTAGGTACATGGTCTTGAAAAATAAGTTTTACCGCACCTCTTGCTGTTTTACCAAATGACAAGAAATTGTAATTTGCATCAACGCGCCGAGGTCTGCCTGCATTGTCTTTTGACACTACTTTCACCGCATACACATTGCCCGGTGAGTAGCGATTCATCATCCAGCCTTTTGAGTTTTCTACGATCAAATCGTCTATTAGTTTTGTCAGATTAATGTCTTTGGCTTTAAGATTTGACGCTTTGCTGGCAATCACATCACTTAAACGTTCGCCAGAGTCTAACCGTAACCCTGGCTCACCTTTAGCAAATAGATGCATATTCATTTCAAAGCGTTTTAGCGCAGCGCTGTTACATGCATTTTGTGTAACCAGCCTGCTCATATCTCCGGCAGCGCTGACCGCTTCATCGAGTATTCTGCGAGTGGCAAACGGATCGCGATTAGTAAATATCTGACCCAGCATTTTATTGCCTAACTTACTTGCAATCTTTTTAGACGTCGCATAAAGAGCGGGATCTGCATACACGCCGGTACCGAAGTCTCTATATTCAATACACTGACTTGAGCCGGTACGCATCCCGTAGCCATTTACTTCGTATTGCTCTCTCACGCATTTACTTTCTGTCATTTCTACTTTATTTGCGGGTAAATGTGCAGCGCACTGCCTGCCAAAGGCATATAAATAATTTCCAAATAAGGTATTGAAGGCGGCGCCACCGGGTTCCAGTTTGGCGTGTTCAAAATCTCCCAGATAAATCGCGGTGAGTTCAGACTCCAGATTTAAGCCTTTATGAATAAAACTTTTAGCCGTCAATTCTGCACTTAGCGCAGAGTGAGAACAGAGGCTAAATATAAGTAAACATACACAAGAGATAGATTTGGCAGGTACAAATTCAAACATGTTCTACATCCTTATAGAATAAATTTTGAACAATTAAAGCGTGATTTGGGATGAATTCCAATGTTTCATAACAAATAAAATCTGGTAGCAACTCATTTACCGGGTGAAAAACTATTGTTACCTAAGCAGACTTCGTCGCAATAATGCCGAATTGACAGAAGTGAGTGAAGCGATACACGTGCATCAGTGGATGATGTCAGGCTTCCGCAACCATTTTTATTAAACGTTAAATCGGCATTCATTTATATGCAACGCTTTAGTATTACCAGTGAAGTTATTCAATAAATTAATAATGTTAACTTCAACAAAAACGCCAGCATCAAGCCGGCGTTGTATATTGAATTGACCTGAGTTGTAAGGTGCAGTTTAAAAAGAATAGCTTTGACAAATCGACCAGGTTTCAGGACAGTGCTTGTCACTCTCTGGTGCCATATTGGCAAGCGAATACTCAAAATCTTGTTGATCCAGCACCCTTGGACTGTGTGCGGCTGCATAGTGTTGCACCCTGACCCCGGCATTTTGCATCGCGCTGTTTAACCGGACTAAATCGGCATAACCTTGTGGGCTGCCTTGCTGTTGTCTTGAGTAATATACATCCTCTGAGAACAAGGTATTGCCGGGAGTGAAGTGCGCAACCAAGTGCATTTTTGCATGATCACTGTTAAAGGGAAATACACTAATTTTATTATCAGCAAGATGAAGTACACCATCGACCAAAACAAACTGATTATCGGCAATTGGGGTTGCCGCCGCATCACGTATGGCCGGGATCAGCTCTTGTGCGGTAACCAATTGCGCACCGAGGGTGACAGCTTCATTGACCCCACCTAAGTGATCAGCATGATGATGGGTAAAAATCTGGTATTTCAGTGGGTTAGATTTTTTGGTTAAGGTCTGAATGGCATTAAAACGTTTGGTTAAATCTTTATAGCCGCCAATGCCCACAAAATAATCACCCGCATCATAGAACAGTGAATACCCCCAGCCACTGCCTGCCTGATACAAGTTGTCCGCTACTTTTCTGCTAATAAAAGTGGCGCTATCTACTGCGTTACTAGTGCCACTTTCCTTAGTTGAAGGGAGAATAGCAAAAGCCGGGAAAGTAAGGTTTTTGGTTTGTTGATTATTTATTGTCAGACGACGTGAACTGGAGGCTGAAAACGGCTGACCTCCGCGGGTAATATAGCTGCTTGCTGCGTATAATACGCCCTTATCACGTTTATGCTGGCTAAACTCATGCACAAAGTAAGTATTGGGTAACCAGTGTTTACGCTGCATTTTTAATACTGTGCCACTTTTGGACTGGATGAAAAGTGTCATTTCAGGATAGTTACCCGCTTTAAAGGTAATCTTATGTAACTGACCATCAGGCGAACGCAATTCACCTTCATCTGTTGCATTACTGCGGTTACGATCGAGCAGCCATACCAGATATGCATCGAGGTTAATCAGGTGATTACGGTCAACATTGCCAAGAGAAATACCGCCTTGTGAAACCTGCTGTTTCTTATGATCAACCTGATAGCCCAGCTCGCCATCAAATTGTTGATGTTGGATACTAAAGTCAGCGCCCGCACTTCTTATCCAACGAAAATCCACCTGCTGAGTGGGCAATAATATGGTGGTTTGCGCGGAATAGTTAACTTTGTCAATTCGGTCGAAGCTGTAACTTTGCCCCATACGAAAACCGTTGTAGTGCTCCACCAATTCCAGGCTTTGCGCGTTGTGCAGTTTGTCGCCGCCATATTGTGCAACAACCTTGTCAATAAAGAGATCAAGCTCACTCTTATCAGCTGCTGCACAGTTAAAACAGAACAACAATAAACACAGATTAACTGGAATTTTTAACATTGGGTTTCCCTGACGTTGGCTGATTTTCTTTTGTCTAAAACCAGCATAAAAAAACTGTAAAAACAATCCTATGCCATTCAGGTAAAACGCGTGTGAAATAAGATGAAGTGAATATACTGATAAATTTACTGGCGTTTACTATGGATATAAAAAACGCCAGTCAATCCGGATTAATGCATGCCACCTGTTACGGGGGTGGCTGATGTCAGGCTTGGTACGTTAGGTTGCTTAGCCAGTTGTTGTGCTTCGGCAGTCATAGCTGCCAGAGCATCCATAATATCCAGAAATGCGATTAACTGTTTTTGATTTAAGGTGGCGGAAAGGTCTTCAATATTACGGATTAATGCCTGTGTATTCATGCTGGCTCCTGCTGTCAAAAAATTGTTATCCAAGATAGATAAACACCTATTATTCAAGAGCTATGCCATTTAATTTACTGAGCGAGTGAAATGCAATATTTAAATAAAGATAGAAAATGAGACACAAACCAGGTTGTGTCTCAACCGAAAGTTAACTGTCCCAATAGTAAGCGGTGCCATTATCACTGGCGCCAAAAATGGCATTACCATTGGCACTGATTGCCATTGGCCAGTTCATCAGTGTGGTGTCGAATTTCCATTCTAAATCGCCAGTGGCGCGATCAAACAGATAAAAGTTACCGGCACTTTCTTTTCCACCTGATTCGGGCTGGCCATCGGTAGCCGTCACCAATGTGGCATTGCTGTCCATATTTAATCCGGGGTTAGGATCGTAATCCAGCGTATATTGCCATTGCAGGGTTGGGCTGGTTGCGCTGGTGGTGTTAGCTGGACTTTGTACTGCGTACAAACAGCCATAGGCTTTGCCGTATAAGTTGGCGCCACATACTGCATAGACGTTGCCGTCGGTGCCTTTAGCTATTGAAAACGCATAGGCCACGCCCAAATCCAGATTATCCGGTGCATAAGTCCAGACCGGTGTGCCGGATGGAATCGATACTGAACTATTAAACGCCATGGCCTGGCCATCATGTCGGGACGCACCCCACCAGCTACCATCGCTGGTAATCGCAACCCGCTGAATACCGACATCGGCATCGTAACTGGTTTTAACGCTAAGACTATTATTGGCAAATTCCAACATCACTACCTGACCCGCAGCGCCCTCGGTGCCGTCGTAACTGCGAGTGGTGCCTACTACCATAATGCGGCCATCTGCAGACATAACGCCCGACTGACAATACTGAGTGTCGAAGGTGTGGCTGGCGGTTAGTTGAAAACGACCCGATACCAAACAATACACATTCAGAAAATTGCCGCTGATAGCACTGATAACCTCGCCCGAATCGGACATTGCCACCTGATTAACCCGGCTGTCTAACGATTCATCCAGCAAAATAGTGCCATTGCTGGCATCGTAGGCGCGCAAAAAACCTTTACTGCTGTCTTTTTCACCCACAGACCCACCGGCGGCGGCATATTGACTGTTACCGCTAATGGCAACCCAATACACACCCTGATAGGACTCATCGCCAATCGGATCCTGCCAGACAGGTTGATTACTGTCTGAGTTATAACAAAATACACTGAAATTACCGCTGTCATATTCCTGTGATGTACCCAGAATACAACGGCTGCCATCGGCACTGATGGCGGTTGAATTAATCTGATAACCTTGCTGTGGTACTGCCGTCCATTTGGGGCTGGCTGCTATGCTCATAACTTCTCCTACTGCTGGTTTAAAAGTACTGCGTTATTGAAAGTCCAGGTATTGCGTTTAAATTTGAGGGTTAGTCCTTATATCCTGGTGCAATGGCCAGATTATCCACATTGCGCAGGGTAAAACGGTTTTGCAGCCATAGCTGATATTCGGCGCCACTTAAGGTGCCGCGTTCGGTGCAATCCACATTCCAGCGTCTTAATAAATAACCGGCCATGGCGGCGCGTACTTCAATTAATAACTGGCTGTTTTCCATGCCGTAATCCATTTCAATCGCGGTGGGGTGTTTAACGTTTTTGGGATGGGGCACCAGTTGCAGCGGGATTAAACGTTGCCATTCAGTATCGGCTGCGGCCTGTTCATGTTGCCCGGGCGCGCTTTTAAGGGTGACCTTACTAATGCGGGTTAACACAAAATCACGGAAGCTGTTACTTTTGCGATCAAAGGCGCGCACGTGCCAGCGCAGGCCATTATCTACAATGGCGTGAGGCACCAGTTCGCGCGCGGCTGAGCCACTGGATAAGGAGGTATAAATAATGCTTACGGCTTTGTTATTGAGTATGGCTTGTACCAGTCTGGCCACAATAAAAATATCCGGCACATTTAAACTTGATGGCGCTTCCACCGGAAAATGCACATCACCGATGGCATCAAACCCATCGGAAATATCATTGGCTAATTTGGTTAGGGTGCGGCGCGCATCGTGCTCAAACAGCGGTTTAAATTCGGCCGTCTGGCAGTAGCGGCGCTCAATGGTGTCGTAGCTGAGGTTGGCTGGCGCCAGCTCTTTATATAAAGCAAAATCGCGAGAGCCGGCCGATAAGCCAATTTCAAATCGGTTAATCAGATCCTGACGGTAAATTGAGCCTTTAAATAACAGGCAAAAGTCGATGTAAGCCAGACGCTGTTTTTGCGCAAAAGAAAGAGTGTCGAACATGTATTTATCATTGTTATATTTCGATTGCGCTCCAGTGTGGTTTGTTTTCACCCGGTTGTAAAGTGGTATGTTGGTTGTATCGGTTTATTGGTCTGGCAAGGGCAAAACGATAGTAACGAGCAGGCCACCTTGCTCGGCATTTTGCAGTGTAAGCTGGCCGCCATGTGCCAGCACAATGTTTTTGGTGATGGATAAACCTAACCCCAAACCGCCGGTTTTTTTATTTCGTGACTTATCCAGGCGGCTAAAAGGCATTAATACGTAATCTTGCTTATCCGGCTCGATGCCATTGCCTTTGTCCTGTACCCGGATCTTCACCTGTTTATCATCTGCGCTGAGGGAAACTTGTGCTTGTTGGCCGTATTTAATCGCATTGTCGATAATATTGTGAATACCACGACGTATAGCAACCGGCCTGCATTTGAGCACGATTTCGTTGTTATGGTTATGCCAGATAACCGGCAGGCCTTCATCGATTAAATCCTGACACAGGGTATCCAGCAGCGTGGTAAAGTTGGTATTACGGTATTGTTCGGTGGAGTTATTGCCACGAATAAACTCAATACTCGAATTGACCATTTGTTTCATGTCGTCAACAACCCGGGTTAATCCCTCGCGTTCCTTATCATCGTTTAATAGATCACAGCGTAATTGCAGACGGGTCAGTGCTGATTTTAAGTCGTGTGAGATCGCCGCCAGCATTTCAGTCTGGCTATGAATTAAACGCTGGATCCGGCCCTGCATGGTATTAAATGTACGTGCGGCAATTTGTATTTCACGCGCGCCTTTCTCCTGCATGGGGGGCGCATCGATATTAATACCAATTTCTTCTGCTGCGCTTGCCAGCGTTTCAATCGGGCGTAACAAACGCACAATAAAATACCAGGCTGTTAGCAAGGCAATGGCGGTTAATATCAGGATATAGAACAACACAACATCGCCAAACAGCGTACTTTTTACTGGTAATTCAGCGTGAAACATGGATTGTGACTGGTCGGGAAACTGAATGGTGATAATCACATCCAGCCCTTTGTTGTTATCACTGGCAGGCAGCATGTTCAGTGATGATAACTGACGTATGCATATATCCAGTTGATGATCTTTTAGCTGGCTAAAAACCGCATGCATATCTTCCAGCATCTCCTCGGCCAGCGTGCTTTGTTCACAGGATATTTCACTGGTAGACCTGACCGCCGGATACATAGACAAAAACTGGGTTTGTGCCGCCTGCAGAATCTCACGGCGATTGGCATCCGGCATTTTTTCCGCCAGTGCCACTATGCCGGTAATACGTTCCGCCAGATCGTGGGCTTCTGTCATCAATATGGTGTCGTCGCGGGCCTTTTCATAAATCAGCAAACTGACAAATTGCGCCAGTATAAAAGTGCCGCATAACAGCAATATGGCACGGCTTTTAATATTGCCCGGGATGAATTTTGTCATTGCACATCGACATTATGCGAAAAAATATAACCCGCGCCCCAGGCAGTGCGGATAATCTCCGGACTTTTGGCGTCATCTTTAAGCTTTCTGCGTAAACGACTGATATGTGAATCAATGCTGCGATCAAAGGCGCTGCTGTTTCGGCCTTTGGTCAGGCTTAACAGCCGATCGCGTGACAGGGGGATCATTGGGTTTTGTACCAGTGCCAGCAGAATATCGTTTTCGCTGGAGGACAACACAGTAACGGTTAGCTCCTGATCAATCAGTTCCATACGTGCAGGATTGTATTGCCACTGGCCAAAACAATAAGTACCAATACTGGCGCCGGAGGGCTGATAACGAACACGGCGTAATACGGTTTTGATGCGGGCGATCAGCTCACGGCTGCCAAAGGGTTTTACCACATAATCATCGGCACCCACTTCCAGCCCTACAACCCGGTCTATTTCTTCATCCCTGGCGGTAAGCATAATCACAGGGGGCATACCGGGGTCTGAGCGCAACTGACGACATAAATCGATGCCATCTCTGCCGGGTAACATCACATCCAGCAGGATCAGGTCAATTTGTTTTTCTGCCAGCCGTGCAAACATTTCGGTACCGTTTCTGGCTGTGGTGCAGTTAAAGTTGTTCCTGATTAATAACTGTGACACCAGTTCACAAATATCTTCATCATCATCGGTTATCAGAATACTGGTTTTATTTTCATTCATTAATTACCTGACCTTAGCTAACCGTTATTTGACCCTGTTGCACTTTCATTATTCACACTTGGGCCTGTATCTCAAAATGTGATTTACCTGCACACTTTTTCATACTTTTGACAATATTTTTAACATTTTTGGTGGCAGAGTTATTTCAGGCTTTTCACAGGGTGGGTGTATTTGTCATGGCTGCCACATTTATCGTCAAAAGTTTGTTAATTACATTGTTTGTAATGGGATTTTCATTGTCGGCTCAGGCTGCATCTTTAATGAATGGTCAACGATTTATTGAGTCGTGTAAACAATCTGTCGCATCGGATAACGATGAATTGTCGCCTTGTGCCACATTTATTTATGGTTATTTAAGTGCCAGTCCCTACGTTGTATCCCACCGAACCATGCCCGAGGGCATAGGTTTACGTGCCTTTGAAACCCGTGCCCCCAGTCGCAATTCGGCAATAAAAAGCATTAAACAGGCACAATATTGTGTGGCCTTTCCACTGGATAAGGCTGTCACCGAAATTGAAATAAAAGTTGCTGAACTGGATTTAGTGACAGGTAACGAGTTACCGGAAACTTTGCTTAAGAATGTACTGGATAGTCACTTCAGTTGTCCTGAATAAGGTGAAATATGGCTAAACAGATTTTTGCGCGTCATACCGTTAGCGTTATTTTTACCCTTGCTGTGATCTGGGGGGCAAACTCCTGGAACTGGGATCCTTTACTTATTGCGTTTGGCGTGCTCTCGGTCTTACTGGTGGCGTGGATATGTCACCGTATGGATGTGATTGATCATGAGTCACAACCCTTTCATCTCACCCTGCGTTTGCCTGCTTATTATGCGTGGCTGATTAAACAAATTGTGCTGAGCAATATTGATGTGGTTAAGCGTGTCTGGCGATCAGATAGTTCCAGCTCGGCAGTTTTGGCAAGGTTACCTGTTGAACAGTCGACGGACGTGGGGCGGGTCATTTACGCCAATTCGGTTAACCTGACTCCCGGTACTTTGGTGGTTGAGCTGTCTAACACACAAATGCTGGTGCATGCATTAACGCAGGAAAGTATCACCGAATTACAACAAGGCGAAATGAGTCGCAAAGTGACTGAGCTGGAGGGCTAAGCCATGTTAACTGTGATCACTGTTACCTTGTTGCTGGTTATGGTTCTGGCGCTAATCCGTGCCTTTAAGGGGCCATCCGTTTTTGACCGCGTGCTGGCGGCCAATGTGTTTGGGACCAAAACCGTCCTGCTTATCGCGGTGATGGGTTTTTTATTCGGACGTCCCGAGTTTTTGGATATCGCGATGATCTATGCCCTGATCAATTTCATCAGTGTGATTGGTATTTTACGTTACTTCGAATTTACCCATGGTGGTAAAGCGGAGGATGAAACCTGATGGATTTGTTTATCAGCATTTTAAGCGGTGTTTGCATGGCGTTGGGTGGTATTTTGCTTATTTCCGGTGCGGTGGGGGTATTGCGCTTTTCTGACTTCTATAACCGTCTTCATGCGGCGGGTGTCACCGATACGCTGGCGGCAAGTCTGATTCTGTTTGGGCTGATGCTGTTGTCTGAGCACAGCGGGATTTTACTCAAGCTGATCTTAATTCTGTTATTTGTGCTGCTAACCAGCCCCACCGCCAGTCATGCACTGGCAAAAGCGGCGTGGAAAGCTGGTCTCAAACCGGATACCAGCAACGATAAACCCGGGCAATGATAAAGGCTGTTGTGGTGCAGATTGATACAGGAGGGGTAAATCATCGAACTGATAATTAATGTGGTGCTGTTATCCATGCTGATTGTTGTGGCCTGTTTTATTGCGCGCAGCAAGGATTTAATGGTGACAGTTATCCTGTTCAGTATTTATGGATTGTTATGTGCCAGCTTTTTTATGCTGATGGATGCGGTGGATGTGGCGTTTACTGAAGCCGCGGTTGGTGCCGGCATATCTCCTTTATTGATGCTGATTACACTGGCCAGTGTTGGGCGTTTTCAACAAGCCGGACGTTATCCGGTTGTGCTGATTGGTTTTATCGGTGCTGTTTTGGGTGGTTTGTTGGTTTGGGCAACCTTGGGTATGCCCATGTTCGGCGATGCGCTGGCACCGGTTCACCAGCATGTTGCTCCCAGATATATTGAAGAGTCGGGTGTGGAAGTTGGTGTTCCTAATATCGTGACCTCGGTTTTAGCCAGTTACCGGGCTTTTGATACGCTTGGCGAAGTGGTGGTGATTTTTACCGCCGGTGTGGGGGTATTATCGCTACTGGGAGGTGGCTCTTATCAAAAGCGTTTTTTGATTGATCGCATTATCGATCGCGAAGAGCACAAGATATTACGTGTTGTCAGCAAAATTCTGATTCCGCCGATTTTGTTATTTGCCTTGTATGTGCAGTTTCACGGTGACTATGGTCCGGGTGGCGGCTTTCAGGCCGGGGTGATTTTTGCCGCTGGTGTGGTGCTGTATACGCTGTTTTTTGGTTTGAAAGTGGTGCAGCAGGTTATCAGCGAAATGAGTGTCAGAGTGCTGGCCGCACTGGGTGTGCTTCTTTATGGCTGCGTGGGATTGGTGTCTTTACTCAAAGGACACAACTATCTGGATTATTATGCACTCGCGGCTAACCCAAAAACTGGCCAGCATCTCGGTATTTTGGTGATTGAACTGGGTGTCGGCATTACGGTTGCCAGCGTGATGATTCTATTCTTCTACACCTTTGCCAGAAACTTCGGCGGCAGAGGAGCGGTATCATGAGCCTTATGTCAGGTCTGTTTAATTACTGGGCGGTAGCCGCATTATTGCTGATAGGTCTGGGCATCGTGGTGTGGCAGGGAAACCTGATAAAAAAACTGGTGGGGCTGAGCATTTTCCAGACTGCGGTTTTCATTTTTTACATCAGTGTTGGCAAGGTGGCTGGCGGCACCGCGCCGATTCTGGACGACAGTTATAGCCAGTATTCCAATCCTTTACCTCATGTACTTATCTTAACCGCGATTGTGGTGGGTATTGCCACGACGGCATTAGCGCTGGCACTGGTGATTCGCATTAAAGCCAGTTACGGCAGTGTGGAAGAAAGCGACATTAACGGGCAGGACAAATAGTGTTTAGTCATCTGGCAATTTTACAGGTTGTGGTGCCACTGATGGGCGCCCCTGCATGTTTCATGTTAGGCAAAGCACGCCTGACCTGGCTGATGTCGTTACTTATTTCGGTGGTGACATGTGCCATTAGTATCGGGTTGTTACTGCAGGTTTATCAGCAAGGCCCAATTAGTTACGCACTGGGAGGCTGGCAGGCGCCGTGGGGCATTGAATATCGTATCGATATTATTAATGCCTATATGTTGCTTATTGTGTCTGCCATGGGCGCGCTGGTTTTGCTTGCCGCCAAAGATACTGCGTTAACCGACATTGATGAACATCGCCGCCCGTTATTTTATGTGGCCTATTTATTATGTTTAGCCGGTTTGCTGGGCATTGCTGCCACCGGTGATGCATTTAATGTATTTGTGTTTCTGGAAATCTCGTCGTTATCCATGTACTGCCTTATCGCGCTAAATAAGGATCGCCGTGCTTTATGGGCTGCGTTTCGTTACTTAATCGTGGGCACCATTGGGGCGACCTTTATTTTAATTGGTATCGGTTATCTGTACATGATGACAGGTACTCTAAATATGCAGGATCTGGCACAGCGTTTACCTGCCATTGCTGATAATAATGCGGTTATCAGTGCTTATGCCTTTATTATGGTGGGTGTAGGCCTCAAATTAGCGCTTTTCCCGTTACATTACTGGTTACCTAATGCCTATACCCATGCGCCCAATCTGGTTACTGCATTTTTAGCCGCAACTGCCACCAAAGTTGCGGTGTATCTGGTGATACGCTTCAACTTTTTTGTGTTTTCTCCCAGCTGGGCCGACTTTATCCAACTTGGCAATCATGTTCTGTTGATTCTGGGCAGTGTGGCTGTGTTATGGGCTTCCTGGATTGCCATTCGCCAAACTGACATTAAACGATTACTGGCTTATTCCAGTGTGGCGCAAATCGGTTATATGGTGATGGGGATCGGCATGAGTTCGTTACTGTCACTGCAAGCCAGCTTATTGCATTTGTTTAACCATGCCCTGATGAAAGGTGGTTTGTTTTTGGTATTAGCTACGATTGCTTTAAGGCTGGGCAGTGTGGACACCTCTCAGCTACGCGGGCTGGCGCAACGTATGCCGTTAACCTTTTGGGCATTTGTGATTGGCGGTCTTAGTCTTATTGGTATGCCTGCTACCGCCGGGTTTATTAGCAAGTGGTATTTAGTACAGGCCGCGATAGAACAACAAAGCTGGTTGCTGGTTGCTGTGGTGTTAGCAGGCTCAGCTCTGGCCGCGATTTATGTTTGGAAAGTGGTGGAAGTCTTCTGGTTTACGGATAAAAACACCGCCTCCAACACCCGGCATCTGTCGCAACCGCAAGTACCCGTTACCATGAGTATTGCGATGTGGTTACTGATAATCGCCAATGTTTATTTTGGTATTGATACCCGCCTGCCGGTCACACTCAGTGAGATGGGCGCACAGTTGTTAAGCGGAGCGTCGTAATGGAATATTCATTAGCACTGCAAATACTGATTTTGTTACCTGTGTTGCTGGTGCCCGCTATCGTTTTAACTAAAAACTCACCGAATATGCGTGAGGCTGTGTCACTCGCCGGTGGTGTTGTGCTGCTATGTCTGGCGATATTCTGTTATCAGTCATTAGCCAGTGAACAGCCAACACAAGTTACCTGGCTGGAGATTTTGCCCGGGTTGAGTCTGTCATTTCTGATTGAGCCTTATGGGGTGTTATTTGCGCTGGTCGCCAGCTTTTTGTGGATAGTCACCACCTTGTACGCTATTGGTTATATGCGCGGCCATAACGAAAGTAACCAAACCCGTTTTTATGCCTGTTTTGCCATTGCCATTACGGGTGTGATGGGGGTGGCCATGGCGGAAAACCTGTTCACCCTGTTTTTGTTCTATGAATTATTAACCTTAAGTACTTATCCGCTGGTCACGCACGCTGGCAATGATAAGGCAAAAACGGGTGGGCGGATTTACCTGAGTATTTTGCTGGGGACCTCAATATTATTGCTGCTGCCCGCCATCATCATTACCTGGTCGCTAACCGGCACGCTGTCATTTCAGCAGGGGGGGATTTTGAGTCAGTTGGATTCCCCTGTGCTGACATCGGTGTTGTTAGTGTTATTTGTGTTTGGTATCGGCAAAGCAGCGTTGATGCCGGTTCATCGCTGGCTGCCCGCTGCTATGGTGGCGCCAACACCTGTCAGTGCGTTATTGCATGCAGTGGCTGTGGTAAAAGCCGGGGTCTTTTCATTATTAAAAGTGTGTGGATTTATCTTTGGCGGTGACTTACTGGCATCGCTTGATGTCACTCAGTGGTTACTTTATCTGGCGGGTGTAACCATCATTATCTCCTCATTGATTGCCATGCGTCAGGATAACCTTAAAGCCAGACTGGCCTATTCAACCGTAAGCCAGCTGAGTTACATCACGCTTGGCGCATTGCTGGCAACGTCTTTAAGCCTGACCGGCGGCGCGATGCATATCGCCATGCACGCTTTTGGCAAAATTACTCTGTTTTTTTGTGCCGGCGCTATTTATGTGGCTTGCCATAAAACTCAGGTCAGCGAGTTGCGCGGTTTAGGCAAACAAATGCCGGTGACCATGGTGGCATTTTTTATCGGCAGTTTAAGCATTATTGGCTTACCTCCTGCCGGTGGTACCTGGAGTAAGTGGTATTTAGTGATGTCGACTATCGACGCCAGTCAGTGGTTTTTGTTGGTGGCGCTAATGTTAAGTTCGCTGCTGAATATTGTTTATCTGCTGTCGATTCCTGTACAGGCGTTTATGCCGGTTAAAAATAACCCGGTGCAAGGCATAAAAGAAGCACCGTTATTTTCTCTCGGAGCGATTGTGGTGACATCACTGGGATGCATCTGGTTGTTTGTGCAGCCGCAATGGTTACTTGATCTGATCCAGCAGTGAAGAGGGCAATGTAATGACAAATAAAACACATTTTTTTGATTCTGAAAAAAACGTCAAATGGGTCATTCGCGCACTTTATATCTGTTGTGGCGTGTTGTTTGCGCTGGATTTTATCGTGAACCGCTACAGCAAACATCCGTGGGAATGGATCTGGGGATTTTATCCTGTATATGGCTTTGTCGGCTGTGTGATTCTGGTAGTGGTAGCCAAGTGGATGCGCAAACTGGTAATGCGAGATGAAAATTATTATCAGCCTGCAGAATCTGAAGCAGAGCAACACAACGGGGGCCAGTAATGGAGCATCTGTTCAATAGCGTGCCACCCTTTGTTGTGTTTTATATCACGGCCGTTTTTGCCTTTGTATTGGAAGGCCGCACCCGCACTGTCTTTATGTTGGCGGGCATCGTATTAAGTGCGCTGAATTTACTGGGGCTAAGTGCCGGAGATAACTGGCAGCTGCAATTTATGTCATTTGAGCTTACCCCTGTGCGTGTTGATCAGCTCAGTCTGTTGTTTGGTTATTTGTTTCATATTGCCGCGTTAATCGGGGTGATTTACGCCATCCACGTTAAAGATGCCGTGCAGCAGTCCATGAGTTTGTTATATGCCGGTAGTGCATTGGGAGCGGTATTTGCTGGTGATTTACTGACCCTGTTTTTATTCTGGGAGGTGCTGGCGGTCAGCTCGGCTTTTCTTATATGGGCGCGCCAGACCGATACCGCGTTTCATGCGGGCATGCGTTACCTGATTATTCAGGTGTTATCCGGGGTCATTTTACTTGCCGGTGCCATTTTCTATTTTGTGCAGCAGGGTAATCTGAGTTTTGATTATATTGGCCTGAACTCAGTCGCTGGCTGGCTGATATTTATTGCGTTTGGTATTAAGTGCGCGTTTCCCTTTGTACATAACTGGCTGACGGATGCTTACCCTGAATCCACGCCCATTGGTACCGTATTTTTAAGTGCGTTTACCACTAAAGTGGCGGTGTATTCGCTGGCTCGCGGATTTCCGGGAACGGAACTGCTGGTATATATCGGTGCGGTCATGGCCTGCTTCCCGATTTTTTATGCAGTGATTGAAAATGACTTGCGCAGAGTGCTGGCGTACAGCCTGGTTAACCAACTCGGTTTTATGGTGGTTGGCATCGGTATAGGCACTGCGTTGTCGTTAAATGGTGCGGTGGCGCATGCGTTTACCGACGTGATTTTTAAAGGCTTGCTGTTTATGTCGATGGGCGCAGTGTTGCATATGACAGGGCGCATCAATGGCTCCGAATTGGGCGGTTTATATAAATCGATGCCCAAAACCACCTTGCTGTGCATTATTGGCGCGGCGTCGATTTCGGCATTCCCTTTATTTAGCGGGTTTATTAGTAAATCGATGATCATGACCGCGGCCCTGCAAGAAAAATATAATGGCGTGTGGCTGATATTGTTGTTTGCATCCGCCGGGGTGTTTCACCATGCAGGCATTAAAATTCCTTATTTCGCCTTTTTTGCCCACGACTCCGGTATTCGTACCACGGAACCACCTAAAAACATGTTGTTTGCGATGTTTATTGCTGCCACCTTGTGTGTGGGGCTTGGCATGTTCCCGCAGACCTTGTATCAATTATTGCCTTATCAGGCATCTTATACCGCATATGATGTCACCCACGTGCTGACTCAGCTGCAACTTTTATGTTTCTCGGCACTGGCGTTTGTATGGCTTAATCAAAAAGGCCTGTACCCGCCGGAGTTACCCTCGGTAAATCTGGAGTTTGACTGGTTATATCGTCGTGCATTGCCGGTTGGAGCGTTAGTTGTGCTACAGCGGCTTAAAGCTGTGCAACAGCTTGTCTATCAGGGGGGCTATAAACTTTATTGTCAGCTTGGGGCGCTGGAACATAACCGACAAGTGAGTAAAGTCATGGTTTTCTCGCAGTCAACTGCAGGCATGGTGACCTGGCTTGCGCTGTTGCTGACGGTGTTTTTACTAGTGGGCGTAGTGTAAAAGGGGCAGGGAAAGCCCCGGTTTTTATTCAGATAATAATGGTTTTAGTGGTACCTGAATGCCTGCGAGAAAACAATTTGCGGCTTTTGCGTTTGCCGTTTAATACCGCACCGATAAAGGTTGAGCGAATAAACAAATCGTAAATTAGTAGTGACAAACCTATGGTAATCCCACACACCGCCAATAGTTTTAAAGACCAGTGAAAAGGTAACTCCGCAAAGGCGATTTGTAACCAGATGACTAACGGCAGGTGAATTAAATATAGCCAGTAAGAGGCATCGGCCAGATAACGGACCACCGGACTGGCGCGATGGAATAATTTGTGACAAAGCCCAAGCGTGAGCGCAATAAGACTGCACATCATTAACGCATAACTGAGCAAATAAGCTGTTTTTATTAGCAGGTAATAACCATGGCTGGTTTGCATCTCGTAAGCCGACAGCTGTACACAACTGACAGATGCTGCGATGCATAACAATACCTTACTAATACTTAATCGGGCAAAGGCAGTGATTAAAGCCGACTGGCGATGGAGTAACCATCCCAGTGCAAAAAAGACCGTATAAATAACAGTGACCGGCCAGCTGGGAATTAATGATTTATCCGGTGTATCCACTCCCCAGTGTTGCATATACCAAAGTCCGGCAACCAAAGGCAAAGCCAGCATGTACAAACCCAAAGGCGAGTTGCATAGTTTTTTTACAAACTTGTCTGCCAGCCTTCCAAGGCGGGCTTTAAGCTCTGTATTCAGTGATATCAGAGTGCGAAGCAGCAGGACAATAGTGGTAACAAGTAACAAATAATACAAAAACCACAGGTGTGTGCCGGTTAAAAATTCCTGCGTAAAATTGCGAAGACCAGCAAACCCTTGTTGCAGTGCCCCTGTTATGTCTGCATCCCCCCGCATACTTTGCGCCCCCATTATCCAGCCTGATACCAGTAAAGGTCTTAGCAGGAACCAGCCAACAACCAGAGGAACCGCAATTTTGACAGCGCGTGATTTAACAAATGTCCGCCAACCAGCACGGTGGAACGTCATATGACTAAAAAAGCCTGCGATAAGAAAAAACAGTTCCATGCGAAAACTGTGACTGATTAGCACAAAATAAGGAACCAGCTTACTGGTGGATACATCCATTACCGCCCAGCCAATAAAGATTGGCATAAACGATAAACTGGCATGAAACACAATGCCGAGCAATAGTGCCAGTGCTCGCGCTGCATCCAGATAATCAAGTCGGTGTGATTGAGTTGTCATGTCATTTCGCCTGTGCAGGTTATTGGAAATGGGATGCGCTCTTATGCATCCCGTTTTGGTGCGATGTTGAATCAATAGAAGCCGATTTCGTCGATTTCAAAATCAAATGAGGCTTTTTGCATAGCAAAGGCGGTGATACTGATGCTGTTTAAGGTCGCTGCATTTAATGGCGTTTGTTCCGACCAGCCGCGTTTCATGGAGGTAAAGGGAATTTTTACTTCATGGAATTGCCCATCTGCTACAACCGATACGGGGGAGGCGTGATAGTCATAATTGGTCACTTCAGTACTGTTGGCAGAGACAGACATAGTGCCACTGTTAATTTTGACCAGTAAACGAAGACCTGTGTACTGACTGGCATCCTGAGGCATGCCCATTTCTGCCAGAGGCAGTATCGAGCTGGCCCAGCCCGGTTGACCGCGGGGAGGGGTAATATCACCTTTTAAATACATGATACCAGAGCTGATTTTGTTATTGGTGTGGGTGTTGCCTCCGGCCACGCTGTCATTCATAAACTGGCGTTGTAAACCGGATTGTGTCTGCTGCGCATGACTAAAATCGTCAACTATAGCCGGTAAGGTGGCGCTGAGAACGTTACAGGAAAACGCCAGCAGGGGTAAAAAAGCCAGTGTTTTAACTGAGGCTTGTAAAGGGTTGTTAAGGTTTTTCATTTTTTCTCTCCGGGATTCATTTGTATTTGGTTGGCTGTTACATGGCTTTCAGATTGTTCTGGTTATTAAGTGGTTAGCGAATAAATAAAGGTGACAAAAAATTTGAAATTTTTTTCAGCAGTAAAAAATGCCATGATGGAAAAATAATCTGTCACCTTTTATGCAAATCCCGGCACTTAGAGTTATCGAACCCAAAAAATCAGATACGCATGAAACTGTTTAAATCAGCAAGCCGTTTAAATAAAACCAATGATGCAACCCTGGTGATGTATTCATTAGGCGGCGATCGCGATGCCTTTTGTTCCATCGTTACCCGTTACCAAAGTTTGTTATGTTCTTTGGCGTATTCGTCGGTAGGTGATGTAAAACACAGTGAGGATATTGCCCAGGAAGCCTTTGTTGAAGCGTGGAAAAAGCTTGATACCTTGCGTGATCCGGAAAAACTCAAATCGTGGTTATGTGGGATCCTGCGCTTTAAGGTCAGTCATTATCGTCGTAGTGAACAACATCAGCCGTTACAACATGCCGATGATGTGCAACAACATGACTCACTGGCAGAAGATAAGACTGAACTGGACCAGCAGGCGATTGACCAGCAACAACAAAGTTTATTGTGGAAAGTGCTGGATAGTATGGAAGATAACTATCGTGAACCTCTGGTGTTGTTTTATCGTGAAGAGCAATCGGTGGAGAAAGTTGCTGCTGCGCTGGATCTGTCCGAGGACACGGTTAAACAACGATTATCGCGTGGACGAAAATTACTAAAACGCGCTATGTCTGGTTTTGTGGAAGAGGCGTTACACAAATCCAAACCGGGAGTGGCTTTTACCGCCGGTGTACTGGCGGCAATCAGTGGCATTTCACCACCCGCTAAAGCGGCTGCTTTGGGGGCTGGTGCGGCCAAAGGCGGTTCGTCTCTTTCTGGTGTCGGTATGCTGAGCATACTGGCGGTATTATCCGGATTTATTAGTTCATTTTTTGGTTTACGTGCCAGTCTTGATCAATCACGTACCCGCCGAGAGCGCATTCTGGCGATTAAATGTATCAGCCTGTATATGTTGTTTGCCGCTATTTATGTTGCGGGTACGCTTGGCTGTAAATATGCTGCCTTGCATCATGCTGACAGCAAAGGGGCACTAACCCTGATCGCAATCGCGTTAATGCTGGCATTTGCTATCAGTTATTTATTGCTGACTCATCGCATGTTTGCTGCCATGCACAAGTTAAGAAAACAGGAACGTATTTTTCATCCGCAGGCCTTTAGCTCTGCCGTCGATCAAAGCGGTGCTAAACAGCGTGAATATGTTAGCCGTTGGCGCTTATGGGGAGTACCGCTGGTACATTTCCAGTTTGCTATGCATGAAGCCGGTGATCCTCCTGCATTTGGCTGGATAGCCGGAGGCAGCCAGGCCAGAGGTTTATTATTTGCGTGGGGTGGAGTTACCTTCGCCCCTGTGAGTGTCGGTATTGTTTCATTTGGCGTAATTAGTCTGGGAGCTGTGGGATTCGGTGTACTGAGCTTTGGCACAGTGGCCGTTGGCCTGATTGGTTTTGGTGCCTCAGCCATCGCATATAAAGCGTATTCTTCCTTGTCTTCTTTAGGGTGGGAAAGTGCTTTTAGTGGCGGATTTGCTATTGCTAAAGATGCGTCAATTGCACCACTGGCGTATGCGACCGAAATCAATAACCAACTGGCTGCTGAAATATCTAATTTGAATGCTTTTCATCTCAGTTATCAGTGGATTTTGGCCATTGTATCTTTTGTGGTGATAGTGCCAGCTGCATGGCATGCACATCAGGTCAGACAGCGAATGAAAATCGACTAAATCATCATAACCTGATGCAGCAAACATGTGTTTTTCCCAATTATAATGACGAATTTTCTCTGTGCTTCTGATGTATTTGTGTAAACGGATCTACAGTTGAATAATTCAGATTAACTCGCCCGAAACACTGTTATTTCGGGCATTTTTTTAAAATGCGTCAGGTTTTTTTCATTTTCCGTAAGCTTATTTAAATAAACAATCATATGGTGACTTAACAAAATAATAACATTGATTAAGGGATCCCTATGCAGCGTTGTCAGATTATCACTCCGCAAAAGTTGAACACATCAAAGACTCTTCTTGCCGCCGCGCTCAGCAGTATATTGTTTAGCGTTAGTTCTGCTGCTTATGCACAGCAAGCGGCTGAGCAGGACGATACCGAAGTGATTATGGTTACTGCGCAAAAGCGTCAGCAAAACATTATGAAAGTGCCGGTGGTGGTTGATTCTGTGTCAGCCGACACCTTAAAAAAGACCAATTCCATTTTACTAAGTGATATCGATAAGTTTGTACCCGGGTTTGATTTTTCCGACAGCAACATGACTCAGGCCGGTATC
The DNA here is from genome assembly GCF_014270035.1 of Neptunicella marina. Classification (GTDB taxonomy): domain Bacteria; phylum Pseudomonadota; class Gammaproteobacteria; order Enterobacterales; family Alteromonadaceae; genus Neptunicella; species Neptunicella marina. The sequence goes on from NZ_JACNEP010000004.1 coordinate 95,877, forward strand.
AGCATGCGCGGTATTAGCAGTCCCAACATTAGCGTGGGTGGTGATCCTTCTTCAGCGACTTTTTTTGATGGTGTGTATATGCCACGCGCTGCGCAAAATGTTTTGTTTTCGGATATTGCGCGAATTGAAGTGTTAAAGGGCCCGCAGGGAACCTTGTTTGGGCGTAATGCCGCCATGGGGGTAGTGAATATCATGCCCAATGCCCCGGAAAATGATGACAGAGGATTTGTTAAGGCGGTATTGGGAACCGATAATCTGCGTCGTTATGAGCTGATGGCTAATAAGGCGCTAACCGATACTTTTTTTGTCAGGGTTAATGCACTGGTCAATACGCAGGATGGGCTGGCGGAAAATATTTATCAGGCGCCGTGGAATAGCGGCACCAAAGAGTGGGATCCGGGAGCTAAAGATCACAATGCGGCACGTATCAGCATTAAATGGTTGCTGAGTGACGATACCGATCTGCAATTATCTTATGACTATGACGATCTGGAACAGGCGCCTCCGATTGAAATAGGGGTCAGCCAGTGGGCATACGGTGGCGGTAAAGATTTATTCTCCGGCAAAGTAGAAAACGATGTGCGCAACGGCGTTGAATCGCGCGACATGTATGCCTATACCGCTAAATTAAATCATCAGTTTGATGATCAATTGTCGTTGGCCTATACCATTAGCTATCGTGACTGGAAAACCGTTAATCGCGAAGATGAAGACGGCACCAAAGATATTACCCGCTATTTCGATACCTCTAATAATGAAGATTCGAGTATTTTCTATCAGGAGTTACAGCTTAATTACGTCAGCGACAAAGTGAACGTGGTGGGTGGATTTTCTTATTCAAATGAAGAGGTCACGCAAACATCGGAGCTTAATTTAACCGCCGATTCTGCTGCGCGATTTGTTACCGGCTCATTGAATGAAGAAATTAAAGGCACCATTGCTGCGCAAATTGCTGACATGATCCAGGTGGATGCCTTTGGCGGTGATGCCGATGCCGCAGCACAGAATGCCTTTGGTCCCGGCGCAACCTTTGCGGGAGTGGTCGACAATTATTACCAGAGCGCAGGGTTTCCTATCGATCATTTATGGGATGCTAATGCCTGGGCCGGTGCGTTAAATGCACTAGGCTTTGGTGATGCCATTATGGGATTAATCGGCATGGGAGGTATGCCTTTAACCGGCGATGTGGTGACGGCAACCGGCAACGTGACTTACGATATTGTTGCGCAACAAATGGGCATCGCTGAAATTTTTGGCCCGAGTTATTCGGGGCAGTTCTGGGAGGAGAGTATTAACAACACCGGTGATTTTACCAACTGGGGTGTGTATCTGGATGCTGACTGGTCATTGAATGATAAATGGAACATTCTGGCCGGATTGCGCTATTCCCGCGATGCTAAAGACTTTTCCTGGTATATCCCCATGACTAGTTTCGCAAAACTTCGTCCAGGGGTGGATAATATCCTGTTTCCGATGACCAAAGATGACAAGGGTAACAGTGCGCCGATTCTGGCATCAGATTCGTGGGACAAAATTACCGGACGTCTGGTGGCCGAATATCAGGTCAATAACGACCACATGCTATTTGCTTCATTTTCTACTGGCTATAAAGCGGGTGGTTATGATTCGCTGGTAGTTTCTTCGGCACAGCAGCCTTTTAAACCGGAAGATACCACTAACTTTGAGCTGGGTTACAAAGGTATTGCTTTTAATTCCTTGCGTACCACCGCCAGTATTTATCATTTGCAGTTAGATAACCGTCAGCGCTCCATCAGTTCTAAAGCACCGGATAGCAGTACCGCAGTACCCACAATCATCAACGGTGATACCACCATTAATGGTCTGGAACTGGGACTGGAGTGGGCTGTGACCAGTAGTCTGAATCTTGGATTAGTCACCGAATACCGTGATTCAGATGAAGAGTGGGAAGAGTTTTACAATGAGGAAGGGACCTTTGTTCCATCCGAGAAAAACAGCAGAAAAGCCAGTAATAATTATACATTACGTGCTGACTGGATCCCGGACATAGGCAGTGGCACAACAACCATTCATGTGGATTACACCTTTGTGGAAAATACCAATGCCGATGAAGTGGGGCTGGAAGAATACAAAAAAGCGGTGACGGCCTACTTTAAAGATACCCAGGACTTAAATGCGCGAATTTCATGGGAAAGCAGTGATGATCAGTTCGAAGTTGCACTGTGGTCGAAAAATCTGCTGGATAAACGTTATGTAACCGGATTGGGAGGGTTGACTGCCAGTATTTTAGGCACACCGGTCGCCACCATCAATCGTGGACGTGAAGTGGGTATCGATCTGACCTACCACTTTTAACCTTTTACTGCTGTTATGCAGTAGTAATGATGTTTTATCCCAGGCCAGTGAGTATTCACTGGCTTTTTTACATTATTAACCTTGCTACGGATTTGACTGTTAACAGCAGCGATTTTTAGGGTAAGGTAGTCAACAGATAACCTTAACGATGTTTTTACATAGTCTTTTATCGCATATGGATGCTGTTTCCACCTTTTTTTACACCTTTGCCATCGCGCAGATGTTGCTAAGTGCCTTGTCGTTAGGCATCAACCGCCAACGCAGCCAGTTAACCTATTTGTACACCGGGCTTATGCTGGCAGCCAGCTGTTATTTACTTGGCTACATTGCCAGTGGTCATCAGAGTGTTTTATCTCAGGTGGTTGCCTTTATCGGTGGCAACTGTGTACTGGGTTTGTTTTGGCTGGTGAGTTTGTGTTTGTTCAGTGACCATATTAAGGTGAATTACAAACATTATGTTATTGCCAGCGTGCCACTGATTTTACCAACACTGGTTAAGTTATGGCTGGCTGTCGGCTCTCCACCTCCCAACATTCAAACCCTGATTGCCAATACTGCGTTACTGGTAGAGCTATCACTGATATGCCACGCATTGGGCGTGACCATTCGTTACTGGCGTGACGATCTGATTGAGCAGCGTCGTTTACTGCGGGCTTCGCTGATTTGTTTTGGTGGCATTTATCTGTTTCTGGTGATTTTTGTGGAGCAGGTACTTAATTTTCATGGTGAATGGTTAAGCCAGATAGAGAGCATTACCCTTGCCGCGCTGAGTCTGTTTCTCAATACGCTACTGCTGAGATTGCGCGAAGCGTCGCTGTTTGCATCACGCTTAGCACAAGCAAAAACGTCACTGCGGCATAAACAATCGCCGGAGGTGGAACGGATTTTATCTGCCATGAGTCAGGATTTACTCTACCAGCAGGAAGGCATTACGATTGCCGAACTGGCCAAAAAACTCAATATGTATGAATACAAATTGCGCAATGTGATCAATGGTGAACTTGGTTATCGCAACTTTAACGACTTTTTAAATTATTACCGTATTAACGAAGTCACCGCCAAATTAAACGATCCCGGGTACAGTTCTGTTGCCATTTTAAATCTGGCGCTGGACAGTGGCTTTCGTAGTTTAAGTTCATTTAATAAAGCATTTAAAAACACTCATCATGTAACACCTAGTGAATACCGTAAACGTTGCATCGGGCAGGAATAGAAGCTGACTTTTGTTAAATTTATGTAATAAATAAAACGGGCTGTAGCGCCCGTTTTTACTGACTATTTCAGAATTCGTCAGCTGTTTTGTGAAAATCAGTAAGCTATTAATCCGCACAGTCTTTAGATTAATTCCTTAATAAAGCCATCTGTTAAATGGCTGTTGTGTTTGGTGGAATTTGTTTATGAAAAGCTGTAGTGGAATATTGAGCCTGCTGTTGTGTGCATTGCTGTTTGTTGTACCTGCTGTTGCCGAGCAAACAGAGGGTGAACAACTTTATCAAAGCTGCGCGGCCTGTCATGGCCCGCAGGCACAAGGTATTCCTGCTCTAAAATCACCTGCGCTTGCCGGATTAAATGCCGACTATATCACCCGTCAGCTAATACATTTTAAAACCCGGATACGTGGTAATAATGACGATCCTTTTGCTGCGCAGATGTTGCAATCGGTAAAGGTACTGGCGGATGAACAGGCGATTAAACAGGTGGCCGATTACCTCGCGACGCTTGATGTTCCAAAAATTGAACCCAGCCTTGAAGGCGATGCCAAACGTGGTCAAAACCTCTACAACGGTAGTTGTGGTGCCTGTCATGGTGCCAGCGGTCAGGGTAATCCTGCTTTGCATGCTCCGCGGCTGGCGAATCAGCATACTGATTATCTGGTTCGTCAACTACGGGCCTTTAAACAAGGTAAACGCGGAACTGAACAGGCTGATAAATATGGGCGTCAGATGGCGATGATGGCGACCAGTCTTAATATTGAAAAAGATATCCCGGACATTCTTAGTTATCTGCAGACCCGGCAGGAAAACTGATATGTCGCTGCGTAGTTTTACCCTGTTACTCAGTGCTGTTGCCATGCTGGTTTGTGCCAACTTGTCTTCAGCATCTGAGTCTTTTGTTTTAAGTGAACATTGCCCGCCGAGTTTTGAAAAAAATGCGCAGGGGCAGTGCAAGCTGGTCAACATGTACCAGATGTATGACTCGATTGAAAATAAGGGCATGGGTGGCACACAAACCTCCTTGCCACCTTACCGTGATGGCTTTACCCCACAACAAATTGACTTAGGGCGTTATCTGTTTTTCGATCCCTTGTTGTCGCCAAATCAGACCTTATCCTGTGCCAGTTGCCATCAACCACAAAAGGGTTTTGCTGACGGGCTTGATCGCAGCATTGGCATATTGGGGGAAAAGGTCAAACGTGCTGCGCCAACTTTATGGAATGCGGCCTTTCTACAGCGCTTATTCTGGGACGGGCGGGCAACCACGTTAGAGCAACAAGCTGCCGGACCACTGTTTGCTGCCGACGAAATGGGCAATACCCCAGAGCAGTTATTAAATTCATTGCAAAACAACACCTATTACCCGGATATGTTTAAGCAGGCTTTTCCGGCCAGTCAGAAAATTGAATTAGCCCAGATATATCGCGCACTGGCGGCATTCCAGAGTAGTTTGATTAGCCTCAACAGCCGTTATGATCATTATGCCCATGGTTACCATCAGGCGTTAACCGAGCCTGAAATTGAGGGTATGAATATTTTCCGTTCTTTTGTGGCGCGTTGTTCTGAATGTCATACCCCGCCTTTGTTTACCAATCAGCAAATTGCCGTGATAGGTACCCCGGAGCCAGCGGGATTGCCGCTGGATGTTGGTGCTGAAACCCCGTTTCACAGCGAAAAACTCAAAGGCGGCTTTAAGGTGCCAACCTTGCGCAATATCGTAAAAACCGCGCCTTATATGCATTCCGGCGTATTTCCTACCTTACGTGAAGCGGTAGATTTTTATAACAAGGGACGCGGCCATGCCGTGCCAGAGGGGGTGAAAATGTATATTCACTGGCATATCTGGGAGCCCAATTTAACTGAGCAGGAAATCGACCGCATCGTTGATTTTCTGGGGGCATTAACCGATGAAAGCCTGACTCCAGCAATCCCGCAGCGGCTGCCTTCCGGCTTGAAGTAGAACAATAACGATAAGAATGACAATGGAGAGCAACATGAAATCGAATAAAGTTTTTGTCACCCTGCTGATTGCCGGTGCCTTTGTTGGCGGCATGTATCTGGGCAAAGGTCAGCAACCAGCGCCGACCATTACCGACAGCGCGCAGAAAATTGGTTATCAGGGCGGATTTAAAAAAGACGCTGAGCCAGCCAGCATGTCTAAAAGCGCAGTAAAGGCCCGAGAGGTTGAAGGACAAACCTTAGTGGTAAAGCCGGGTTCATTAATTATGGATGCGGTAAAAAGTGCCTCGCCGGGCGATACCATTCAGATTATGCCGGGCACTTATCATGAAACCGTGTATATCGATAAAGACGATATTCGTATTATCGGCGTGATTGAACAAGGTAAACGGGCGGTGCTGGATGGCCAGAAAAAGCTAAATGATGCCATCCTCTACTCAGGTAATAACATAGTGGTGGAAAACCTCAAAATTACCCAGTACAAAGGTAATGGCATCATGGGGCAGGCCGGTAACAACTTCGAAATTCGCAATAACATTATTGTGGATACCGGTGTATACGGTATTTTCCCGCAGTTGGGTAAAAACGGAATCGTCGAGTACAACATAGTGTCCGGCATTGAGGACGCGGCGATTTATGTGGGCATGAGTGACAATATTCATGTGGCACATAACCACGTGTTTGCCAGTGTGGCGGGCATTGAAATTGAAAACAGCCGTCATGCCATTGTGGAAAACAACTTTGTGTATGATAACGCGGGCGGCATTCTGGCCTTTGTCACACCGGGCCTGCCGGTCAAAACCACTTACGATGTGATTATTCGCGATAATTTTATCCACCAAAACAATCACGTTAATTTTGGCGCGCCGGGTTCGACGGTATCCGGAATACCGTCAGGTACTGGTATGTTAATCATGGCTGCCGATGATGTGATTATCGAAAACAACATAGTGTCGGACAATAAAGTCGCGGGTATTATTATCACTGACCACGCCAATGCACCTAATATCACCATCGATCCTGAATCCGATCCCACACCAGAACGTACTATGATCCTTAATAACGTCATGGTGAATAACGGTTATGACACCATTGATGAAGCTAAAGTGCTGATGTTGTCAGAGTTTAAACAGGGCAATCCGGATATTGTACGGGTAGGTGACAACACCGGCAGTTGTATTATCAATCGTCACCAATATGTCACGGTAGGCGTCAGTGACTGGGCCGAATGTAATTTTACCAGTACCGATAATATCGACAGTTATATTCTGGATGAACCTGTCGCACCGCGCGAAATCCATGGCAGTGAGCGCGGCAAAATGGCCTATCTGGGTATCTGTACTGGTTGCCACACTTATACCGGCCGCATGATTGGGCCACCGGTGCAGGTGATCCAGGCCATGTATATGGATAACCCGCAGGGGTTGGCCGACTACATCGCCGCACCTGTCAAAAAACGTGATGATTACCCTGAAATGCCAGCACAGAATTATCTGGATGAAGAAACCCGACTGGCAGTCGCCAAGTATATGCTGAGTGTTAAAAACTAAACTCAAATTAGACAGGCCAGTATATCTAATGTTCTGGCCTGTTCTTCGTAAGTAAATTCAGGTTAAGCGCTGAATAAAAACTTATTTAAGTGAATCTAATACTTCATTCACGTGGTGGATGAGATAAGGATGCAATTCTTCATAACGTTCATAGTGTCTCACTATTTTGAACATCTCTGGTGCTGCACATATTTGCTCCGCACTGAGTCCTTGTTGGTAAAGCTCTGTTACTAGCTGCACAAATTCTTGATACCTGTCTTTAAGCTGGGTTAATTCCGCTTTGCTGCTACTAATCTTTTGGCCACGGTTTCCCGGATAGAAGTGTGTATTGTCGTCAGCCAGTGACAACATGGTTTGCAATCCTTTTAACTGTGCTTTAGGGCCATTTTCACCCGAATACATTAGCCAGTCGTTGCGAATGCCATCACCCACAAATATCGCATTGCTGTTGGAAACCATCACTGCCGAATGGCCGGCTGTGTGCGCGGAGGTGTGTACTAAACGCAGTGTCTCATTACCTAAATTTATGATCATTTCATCCTTATATGTCAGCATTAAAGGATATTCACTTTGCAAACCCTGATGCCCAATTGTGATGGCACCCGCTTCAGCAAAGTATTGATTGGCGTGATGATGAAAAGGGTCTGAGTCAATGCTGATGACATAGCCAATCGGTTTACGGCTGATATGTTTAATCAGTTGTTCTATGGTAGGGGCGTAGTTGCGCATCATTGAGCTTATTAAAGCAATTTTGTGTTCACCAACAACAATGCCAAAGTTTATCCTGGTATTGCCATAACTCTGACTGGCAACATAAAGCTGTTTATTTAGTTTTGTAACCTCGAACGTTTCGCTGTTAACGGTGAAATTTTTACCCTGACTACTTAAGCTGACGATGGCCAGCAGGCACACTACAAATTGTATAATATTCATTTTGCTATCTGATTGTTTGATTCGAAAACTTAAATCAATCGATGTGAATTTAGCGTAAAAAACAGATGTTTTTGTGTATTAACAGTTTAATCGACAACAAATGCTTGTCGCTGAGTCGAATTGAAAACAGGTTAATTTACCCCTCACAGCCATAAAACTCTCAACACAGTTATGATTTATATAACCCACGATCAGGTTGAAGCCAGGAGCATGGTCGATAAAATCCTGGTGCCTATCGGCCTACGCACGGGACTTATCTTTGTAGTGTGAGTAAGGATAATTGGGTAAAGTAAAGCGGCCATTTGTATATGCTGTGCAAATGGCCGCTATTGTTTCTTTAGTCCAGAGGAGAAAGCTGTGTCCAGCCATTCAGCGGTGTATGATTCTGAATATGGCGACCCGCCGGTAAAATTAGTTATTTTTGACTGTGATGGTGTGCTAATCGATAGCGAAATCATCAGTTTAAAAGTGTTAAAAGGCTTGCTTGCAGATTTGGGGGTAGAGCTGGATAACGCCTATTTTACCCGGGAGTTTCTTGGCCGCAGTTTTTCCAGAGTAAAACAAGCAGTAAAAGACGATTTTAATGTGATACTGCCAGATGAGTTTGAACAGCAGTATTTAAATAAATTAATTCAGGTATTTGATCAGCAACTGGCGCCAGTAGATGGTATCAAACAGGTTCTTAGTCAGTTAAATATTCCTTTTTGTGTGGCGACATCCAGCCACCGTGAACGCACTGACAGAGCGCTTAAAGCCACCGGTTTAACTGACTACTTTGGCAGACATATTTACACTGCTTCACAAGTAAAACGCGGCAAACCCGAACCCGATTTATTTTTATTTGCTGCTAACCAGCATCAGGTGCAGGCACAAAACTGTCTGGTGATTGAAGACAGTATGTCGGGCCTACAGGCCGGAATTGCTGCAGGTATGCAGGTCTGGCATTTTCAGGGTGGCTCACATATGCCATCATCAATTGCTGATTTTTCCTTACCGCAAGGAATTAGCCGGGTGATAAGTCACTGGTCACAGTTCTTTAATGTGCATCCGGAATTACATAAGTAGAGGGATTATGAGTACGTTACCCACAAATGATTCACGACGATTAGATGATGTCGCCCGCGCTGGCTGGTTATATCACGTGGCCGGGAATACTCAGGATGATATCGCTAAAAAGTTAGGGGTATCGCGCCAGTCAGTACAACGTTTAGTGGCACTAGCTGTGAGCGCTGGTTTAATCAAAGTGCGGTTAGATCATCCCATTGCACGTTGCATGGAACTAAGCCACCGTATTATGGATCGCTTTGGTTTGCTTAATTGTGAAGTGGTGCCAAGTGAACCGGCTGATCCATCATCGATTATCGGTTTAGCGCAAGCTGGTGCAGCCGAGATGGAACGTTATCTAAAAGCGCCTGAACCGCAAATCGTGGCGATGGGAACCGGACGTGTACTCAGAGCTTGTGCCGAAGAATTGCCGCCTATGGATTGTCAACAACACAGTATCGTGTCCTTGATTGGCAATATTATGGAAGACGGCTCGGCCTCAGCCTACGATGTAGTTGTGCGTGTTGCCGACAGAGTGAAAGCCAAATATTACCCAATGCCACTACCGGTATTCTGTCCTACCGCAGAAAATAAAAGCTTGTTATTAACCCAGCCGCATATTCAGCCAATATTTGATTTGGGCGATAAGGCGGACGCGACCTTTGTTGGTATTGGTAATCTGGGTATATCTTCGCCGTTATTTTTAGATGGCTTCGTTAACGAAAAAGAAATGCAAAGCCTGCATGATATGGGCGGTGTGGGTGAAATGCTCAGTTGGGTGTTTGACCGTCAGGGCACTATTATCGATTGTGACTTAAATCGTCGGGTTTCGAGTAAAAAGTTAAACCAAAATTCAGATAAACCTGTGGTTGCCATTGCTGCGGGTGAATTGAAGGTGCACGCTATTATGGGCGCGATGCGCAGTGGCCTAATCAATAAACTGATTACTAACGAATACACAGCAGAACTCATTCTACGTAATGATTAAGATAAACGTCATGCCGTATGGCATGACGTTTGGTTGTATTGCTAACTGTTGCTTAAATGTGCAAACAGGCTTTCCAGCTCTTCGTGCTCAAAATTTGCTTCAGCAAAAGACCAGTTAACGATATTCCAGAACGCGTCTAAATAAGCCGGTCGTGCATTTCTGTGGTCAATGTAATAAGCATGTTCCCATACATCCACCGTTAATAACGGTTTTACTCCATGCTGGGTAACCGGTGTTGCAGCATTGCTGGTATTGATGATTTCAAGCTTTCCATCCTTTGTGGCTACCAACCAGGTCCAGCCTGAACCAAAGTTGTTAATTGCCTGCTCAGTGAACTGGCGTTTGAATTCTTCAAATGCTCCCCAGTTTTGAACGATAGCGTCGAGCAATATACCTTGTGGCAAATTCCCGCCATCCGGTGATAAACAGTGCCAGAAAAAAGTATGGTTCCATACTTGTGCGGCGTTGTTGAAAATCGCCCCGGATGACTGACGGATTATTTGTTCGAGAAAAAGAGATTCCATTGCCGTTTGCTTGATTAGTGCATTGAGCTTATCTACATAAGTTGCATGATGTTTCAAATAGTGAAAGTTGAAGGTTTCTTCAGACATGAACGGGTGCAACGATGACGTTGCATACGGCAATTTAGGTAATTCAAATGGCATTATTTTCTCCATATTTTAGTTTAAAACGGGTTGAAGTGACTCTGACAAAAAGAGTGTGGCTATTTGAATGACAAAAATGACCAATATTTTTGTATGCGTCTGTTCGAGTACTGATTTTTTGATTTCGCAGTGATTGCTGATTTATTCATGTCGGCTCCAGGATCAATTTCGACTAAAAAATAACTTGCTTGGACGTCAAGCCGACACGAATACTAAAACCTCGGGTATACTTGAGGTCAAGAATAAAAATCAGGAAAATTTACGTATGCTTGATAACACTCTGGCAATTGGAGAAGTTGCACAACGAAGCGGTATAAAAGTCTCCACCCTGCATTACTACGAAGAAAAGGGTTTAATCACAAGTTGGCGTACTGAGGGTAACCAACGACGTTATCATCGCAGTGTGCTGCGTCGGGTGGCGATTATTCGCATCGCTAAAAGTGCCGGTATTTCTTTACGAATTATAAAGTCTCATCTGGATAAATTTCCCACCAGAGAGGTATCGCGTGAAAACTGGCAGGATATGAGTCGGGAATGGCGTGATATGTTGAATGAACGCATTACCAGTTTGTTGCAGTTGCGTGATCAACTGGACAGCTGTATTGGTTGTGGCTGTTTGTCATTGAAGGATTGTCCGCTTCGAAACCCTGACGACTCGTTAAGTGAAGAGGGGCCTGGTGCCAGACTACTGATTGATCAGTCACCTTTGTTGTAAGTTTTGATGTGCATTGTTATTTAATCTTTGTGTTGCTGTTTGAGTGTATTGCCGTTGAACGGATCTTTAACGGCTTTCAAACCAACATGAAACTGATAGTCAAGGGGACAAAAAGTCAGCCGGTAGTTTGTACTCTCAACTTCATATTTTTTCTTCCTTAATTTACTTTTAACCACAACCCCTTAGTTTCAGCCACTCTTATTGTTATTTTTTCTGATAATTTTGGTAGATTTTCAGCATAGTTGTGTTTACAGGCAAGCAGTTGTTGGCATTGTTAATGATTTGTGAAATCGTATGTAAATAAGCCATTATTTGATTGTGTCTTAAACGATGCAGATCAGGTACACACTTGGCGCAGCATTTTCACACTTGTTTTGCATTGTTTCGTTAATCGTTCTCCGCGCGCAATTCAGGTGATTACTTTAGCGAGGAAAGTATGTCTGACAACAATTATGATGCGATTATCGTTGGCTCGGGAATCAGTGGTGGCTGGGCTGCCAAAGAGCTGGCGGAAAAAGGTCTTAAGGTTTTAATGCTGGAACGTGGACGTAACATTGAACATATAAAAGATTATGTGAACGCACACAAAGAAGCCTGGGATTACCCACACCGTGATGTTGCTACTCAGGAAATGAAAGTGCTTGAGCCAGTGCTGCGTCGCGATTATCCGTTAAATGAATCGACTTTTGGTATGTGGGCGAGTCATCAGGATTCGCCTTATGTGGAGAAAAAGCGTTTTGACTGGTATCGCGGATACCATGTTGGTGGGCGTTCTTTATTGTGGGGGCGTCAAAGTTACCGCTGGAATGTTGAAGATTTTGAAGCCAACGCCAAAGAGGGGATTGCCGTTGACTGGCCTATTCGTTATCAGGATTTAGCATCCTGGTATGACTATGTGGAAAAATTTGCCGGCATCAGTGGTAACCGCGATGGACTGGATGTATTACCCGATGGTATTTATCAGCCGCCTATTCCACTGAATGTAGTGGAAAAGGATATCGCGGCCCGGGTGAAAAAAGCCTACAAAGGAAGCCGTCATATATTAAACGGTCGCAGTGCCAATATGACCCAACCAAAACCTGAGAATAACCGGGTGAATTGTCAGTACCGTAATAAGTGCTGGCTGGGGTGTCCGTTTGGTGGTTACTTCAGTACACAATCGGCAACGTTGCCAGTGGCGATGGCCACCGGTAATCTGACCGTGCGACCATTCTCTATTGTGCATCGTGTGCTTTACGACAAAGATAAAAAACGTGCCACCGGCGTGGAAATTATCGATGCGGAAAATAACCAAACCTACGTATTCAACAGCAAAATTGTGTTCCTGAATGCCTCGGCATTAAATTCGGTATCAGTATTGATGAATTCCGCCACAGATGTCTGGGAAGGTGGTTTGGGTAGCAGCTCAAACGAGCTGGGACACAACATCATGGATCATCACTTTCGGGTGGGGGCGGTTGCTACCGTTGAAGGTTTTGACGATAAATATTATTTCGGTCGTCGTCCGTCTGGTTTCTATATTCCGCGTTACCGTAACTGGGGCAATGACAAGCGTGATTATTTGCGTGGTTTTGGTTATCAGGGGGCGGCCAGCCGTTCTGGCTGGAATCGTAATATTGCCGAGTTGGGGATTGGGGCAGATTTAAAACAAGCTATCAGCGAACCCGGCACCTGGAGCATAGGTGCATCCGCCTTTGGTGAAATGCTGCCAGATCACAGTAACCGTGTTTATTTGAGTAAAACCGTTAAAGACAAATGGGGTTTGGCTGCTCTGGAAATGGATGTCGAAATCAAAGAAAACGAGCTTAAGATGCGCAAAGATATGAAAGATGATCTGGCAGAAATGTTTGAGCGTGTTGGACTTAAAAATGTGTATGGCTATGACGGCGACTATGCTCCCGGTATGGGGATTCACGAAATGGGTGGCGCACGCATGGGGCGTGATCCTAAAACATCGGTGCTCAATGCTCATAATCAGGTGTGGGATGCACCTAACGTGTTTGTGACCGATGGTGCCTGTATGACATCCAGCTCGTGTGTAAATCCTTCATTAACTTATATGGCATTAACTGCACGTGCTGCTGATTTTGCGGTGCAGGAGCTGAAAAGGGGGAATCTGTAATGGAAAGACGTGAGTTACTTAAACTAATTGCTGTCTCCACAGGGGCCGCTTTTGTATGTGCTGATGCTCTGGCATGGGATAAACCACCACAAGCAACCGCGCTCGCAAAAACGGGTTTTTCCAGCGATGATTTATTGTTAATGAATGACGTCGCTGAAACGATTTTGCCAAAAACCAATACGCCGGGAGCAAAGGATGCACAAGTAGGCCAGATGATGGCGATATTTGTTGCCGATTGTTATACCGCTGACCAGCAGCAATTGTTTAAACAAGGGTTGCTCGAGCTTAACAAACTGACAACTCAACAATATGCTAAGCCCTTCTTGTTGCTGGATAGCGCTCAGAAGCATGCCTGTTTATCGGAACTGGATCAGCAGGCAAAAACCCAAAATAGTGAAGCTGGTTTGTGGGGCATGGAAAGCAAAAAACCTAACTCGCGTTCTCCACGGGATAAGAGTCCGTTACCACATTATTTTACCCTGATGAAACAGCTGACTTTGTATAGTTTTTTTACCTCGGAAGTCGGCGCTACTAAGGTGCTGCGTTATGTCGCTATACCCGGCAAATATGACGGTGATTTACCCTATAAAAAAGGTGACCGGGCCTGGGCGACAGGCTGATTATCAGTATTCCATCACCTTAAGCGAGTCTTTAAAAATCACAAATATAAGGAAGCCCGATGAATTTAACTAAAAGCATTTTAGCCAGCACCTTAGCCCTGAGTCTGTGTGGTGTTGCGGTGGCTGCTGATGAAAAACTTGAACCCTGGCAACAGGCGCAAAAAACGGAAGTCTGGGAACCAGAACCAGCCATGGTATCAGCACCTGCAGGCGGTGTGCCCTCTGATGCTGTTGTATTAGTGGGAAATGGTGATTTATCTCAGTGGGAGGGCGCTAAAGGAGGTGCCGCTCAGTGGGTGCTGAATAACGGTGAGATGACGGTTAAGCCCGGTACTGGCAGTATCAAAACCAAACAGTCCTTCTGTGATGTGCAATTGCATGTGGAATGGAAAACACCTGCGGATAATATTGAAGGTAAAGAAGGACAGGAACGCAACAATAGTGGGGTTTTCCTGCAGCAGCGCTACGAAATTCAGGTGCTTGATTCCTATAACAACCGCACTTACTCAAATGGTCAGGCGGCAGCCTTGTACAAACAAAGCATCCCTTTGGTGAATGCATCGCGCCCACCGGGCCAATGGCAAACCTATGATATTATTTTTTCCTCACCTGAGTTTAAAGACGAAAAAAGAGTCAGACCCGGTTATGTCACCGTTTTGCATAATGGGGTTTTAGTTCAAAACCATGTTGAAATTCAGGGCGCATCAGCCTGGATTGGACCGCCTACCAATGAACCCCATGGTTGCGCACCGATAATGTTACAGGATCATGGTAATCCGGTTAGCTTCCGCAATATGTGGGTGCGTAAACTCTAGGGTCTGTTGATCTCTGCTGTATACTTTTGCAACGAGTTGCACGGCATTTGAACAATGAAGCGCGATTGTGGTGTAGTTGTTCTACATGAATGAGTGCTGAAGCAGTAGAAATGCCGCGCAAACGTTGCCCGAAGGGTTCGTCCTAAACACTTTTTACTCTTTGTTGCTTATTTTTGACTTAATCCATTAGGCCTGCAAATAAGCGCCGCGATTAGAAAGCGTTTAGTTAGAACAAAATTCATACAGCAAAGATCAACAGACCCTCGTAAAATAGGCTGGTACGTTAAAGTGCCAGCTTGATTGTTTGAGTATCTTTAGCTGGCACCGCGCAACACAGCAATACCTGGTCATCTTCCACCCGCGCCGAAATTGCGGTTCGATAGTGAACTTTTCCCTGAGTTATGCGCGTGGCACATCTGCCACAACTTCCCGAGCGGCAACTAAAATCGGGTGATAACCCACTATTTTCGGCTATTTCCAGTAAGGTTGCATCGCCTTTGTTCCAGTGCAACGTCTTAGAAGATTCAATAAATTCAATGTCTGCCACTTCAGCTTCATCTGATTCATTTGTCTCGCCTGGGGGCGCGGTACTATTGTCGCGTTTTAAGCTTGAAGGCCCAAAAGATTCGGCGTGAATCTGACTGTCACTGACTCCCACCTCCCGCAGTGAATCGTACATGTGTTGCATAAAATCCGCGGGCCCACATAAATACGCCTGATAGTTATCCTGATGCAAAACCTGTCTGAAAATATCTGCATCTATACGCATGCCTGCGGTGATATTATTCGCCGGATTAGCATTAGACTGACTAACAAACGGCAAGTAGCGTAAAGCACCATTTGATGCCTCGGCCAATTCGGTGAGTTCCTGATGAAACGCCAGATCCTGCTCGCTGCGTGCTGCGTAAAACAAGGTCACAAGGCGTGTTGTTCTTAATCGAAAGTTCTCAGTAAAAACCTGTTTGAACATTGATATCATCGGTGTAATACCAACGCCGGCGGCTAATAAAATGAGTGGCTGCTGTTGTTCTGCGGGTAAATAAAATTTACCACTTGGTATTAGCGCATTAATTGTTTGCCCAATATGCCAGTTTTGATGCAGCCATCCTGATGCACCACCAGATTTCGCTTTGACGGTTATACGTAAATAGGGGTCATGTGGCGTGGAGGATAAGGTATAAGTACGACGCGTTTTTTTATACATCGGTGACGTAATTTCCACCGATAAATACTGGCCAGGGTGGTAGTTGGGTAGCCCCAGTCCGTCGTTTGGTGTTAAGTAATAAGAACGGATGTCTGGTGTTTCCTGCGCAATTTTGGTTATCTGAAACGCACGTTGTCCTTGTTTATTTTGTTGTTGCTTAAGTAATTCAGTTGCCCGTTGCCAGTCACCAGCCAATAACGAATTAGGTGAATACTGGCGAAACTCCCACCGTAAGGGCATGCTATTTTTTAGCCTTACGCCTTTGTTCAGGGTGAATTTCCAGGCTCGTTCTGCTCCTTTAAACGCTGAGATTAGTGGATCTTTTTCCCACAGAATCTCAACAGAGCCAGTCAGAAGCAGCAGGTCACCAGTGTTAAAATCAGGAAAACACAACCCGGCTTTGGGATTAAGTAAAAAGTTGCCCAACGTATTGTATAGATTGTTGCCGGCATAATCGGGGATAAGCAGTGTATTGCCGTCAACCTTAACAAAACCAGCTCGTCCACCACGATGCGATACATCGGCTCCCTGAGTAATCTGGTTGTCTGAGACAGGGGCTACACTGGCAACAAAAAAAGTGTCTGCGCTGCTAATGTGTTGAAAATCTTCATCAGAAAACTGATTAAAATGCACGACATCGTTATTGGTCGTTGATACAGCCGGATCGCGCACAAATTCATAGTCGCGTAACTGAATATACTGCGGACAGTTGCCAAAGGATTGGTCGACCTGTAACGAAATATGGGTGTCATTCTTACTGATAAGTCGGGTGGTTAAACGGTTTCGGCGACGGGTATGCAACTCAATGCCGAGCATGCCAACTGGCCGGTCGGTCTGCAGGGCGTTTTCCAGCGGGTCACCCATTAGCGCATGGTGTTTGATAAGAATGGTTTTATCATTTGGTGTGGTAATAAAGCCGGGTTTACCAAAACGCAGGGAAGCCCAGATATCCTGATTATCATCAATACCACCCAGCACAATAAATGGGAGTTGCTGGTAAAAATCCCGGTGTTGCTGTGGCATGTAGGATCGAATAATTCTTCGCGCCAATTGATCCATGTCCTGCTCGACACCAAGATGTGCCTGAATAGCACGCTCCCCCACATGAAGAGGTGAGTCAGGGCGTTTGGGTAAATTGTCGGTTTTGATCATACGTCCATTCCAGAGCATTAAATGACAAGGCCAGCATAGCTGGCCTGTTTTATTACGCAGCTAAACCTGCAGCCGTTGCTTGCATCGCCACAAAACCAGGCAGGGATTCTATACTTGCCAGGTGAGCACGCACATTTGGGTAGGGTTCAAGAGAAACATTACCTTCAGGAGCGTGTGCAAGATATGAATAAATCGCAATATCAGCGATTGTCAGTTTGTTGCCAACCAACCAGGTTTTTCCTTCTAATTCGTCATTCAGCACGCTCAAAATAGCGTTCGCTTTAGCAATAGTGGCTTCGGCATCAAAAGGTGCACCAAACACAGTGATCAATCTTGCTGCGGCTGGACCGTTAGCAATTTCATTAGCGGCGATGGAAAGGTAACGCTGAATTTGTGCTTCCTCCAGCGCATTATCAGCCAAATAGTCAGGCGCATAACGTCGGGCAAGATAAAGCAAAATTGCATTGGAATCAGCCAGTACAAAGTCACCGTCCTTAATAACGGGAACCTGACCTAATGGATTCAGTGCTAAAAATGCATCCTGTTTATGTTCGGCATTGACTAAATCAACATCAACTAATGTGTGATTAATGCCTGCAAGGCTGGCAAACAACTGAACTCTGTGGCTGTGACCAGATAAAGGGTGGCGATAAAGTAATACTGAGTTTTGCATAATATTTCTCCTAATAATCGAATAAATTGCCTGTGCGTTGAGGCTGGTGACGCAAGGTAGAGAAACATTACTACTTAATTTTTAATTAATAATCGTCTTATAATGGAAATAACTATTACCAAAATGGTAACAATTGATGGATCTACTTGATTGCATGAAACTGTTTGCGGAAGTGGCACGCGCAGAGTCTTTTACTCAGGGAGCCAAACGGCTTAATACCAGTACCCGGGTTGCCAGTGCCGCAGTTAAAACACTGGAATCACGTTTAGGTGCAAAACTAATGAACCGTACGACAAGAAAAGTCAGGCTGACTGATGCGGGTAAAGCCTATCTTGAAAGATGCCAGCAACTGTTGCTGGATCTGGATGAGCTGGAGTCGTCGGTGCAGGCAACACAATCGGTGTTAGCGGGCCCCATTCGTATAACCGCCCCAACCGCTTTTGGCTCGCTGTTTCTATCCCCCGCACTGGGACAGTTTTTAACTGACAATACCCAGGTTTCAGTGGAGCTGTCACTCAGTGACAGACGGGTGTCGATCGTTGAGGAAGGTTTCGACATTGCGATTCGTCTGGGAACCCTGCAGGATTCAGGGTTAATGTATCGGCGACTGGCGGACATGCCCTTTATTACCTGTGCATCACCCGCTTATTTGTCTCAGCATGGTATTCCCAGTCATCCGTCCGCTTTATCTACCCATGAATGTTTAATTGCAACGACACTTGATACACCTCACACCTGGCGCTTTGCTGAAAAAGGACAGGGGCTGAATGTATCCGTTAAAGGGCGATTTCGCGCTAACGCACCTTTACCTGCCGCGCAGTTGGCAAAAAGTGGTTTTGGCATAACACAGGTTCCGGCCTATATGGTGAATGACGCACTGGCGGAAGGTTCACTGGTGCGTATCTTGCGCGAATATGAGCGCACTGATTTTGGTGTATTTGCCTTGTACCCAGCTAATCGTTTTTTGACTGCGCGTATTCAGGCGCTACTCGATTATATGACTAATCTTTGGCATTTTGATTAATAAACCCTTCAGATTTTATTACCTGTTAATTATTTATTACAAATAAAATATTCACTTATGAATGCCTTTAATGGCGCGTGGTAAGTAAATGTTTTGTTGTTTTTATTTGTCTTTAATTTTACGAAAATTTTACAAAGTTGTTGACACTATCATCACTAAAGGGGTAAAAAATTACAAAAATAACCTACATTTATAAATTAATTATTCCAAAAGAGATGGCGATGTTTGACTTTACAAAGAAGAAAGTAGCAGTTGCAGTTAATCTGGCTTTAGTGCTCAGTGGCAGCTTGGTGCTGAATAGTAATGCACTGGCACAGGAGCAAGATCAGGATAAAAAAGAACAGCAGGAAGGTACTGAGCGCATTGAGGTAAAAGGTTTCCGTGGTTCAATCCAGAAAAGCCTTAACATTAAGCGTTTCTCAAATGTGATTGTTGATGCCGTATCGGCAGAAGATATTGGTAAATTCCCTGATCAGACTGTAGCCGATGCATTACAACGTGTTGCCGGTGTACAGGTTCAAAAATCAGAAGGTGAAAGTGATCGTGTAAGTATTCGTGGTACTGCACCTCACTTGAACCTAACACTGCTAAATGGTCAAAATGTTGCATCGGCTACTGCCAGTAGTTCGATTGTCACCGCCTCCCGTGGTTTTAATTATTCATTGTTACCCACAGAATTGATCGACACCCTTGAAGTGCATAAATCTGCCCAGGCTAAGGTGGTAGAAGGTTCGTTAGGTGGGACGGTTATTGTTAAAACTCGTAATCCTTTTGATTCTGAAGCCAACACCATGGCATTTTCGTTAAAGGATGTGTATCAGGAAACAACCGGCAAACACAGCCCAACGCTGTCAGGTTTTTATAGCTGGAAAGATGACGACAGCAAGTTTGGATTTAATATTGGTGCAGTACTGAAAGAAACCACCACGCAACGTGATGGCTTAAGTGCTGGTGGATTTAACCATATTGCCTCAAACGATTCGCTGACCTATTACACACCGCGTAACGTGAATGCCTCGCGTTTTAACGCTGAAAAAGACTTAAATACTGTTTCCGGTACTCTGCAATATGCGCCAGCCAGCAATATGTTGCTGACATTTCATAATCTTTACTCAAAAGCAGATAAAGAAAATACGTCATTCGCCAATGGTGTTTGGGTTGGTGAAAACAGCTTCGCTGATTTAACTGGCAGTTTACAGGGCGATATCATGACGTCGGGTAATCTGGCATCTAACCCCAATGACCTGAACAGTGACCCGCGCTGGCATCATTATGGTAACTATCTTGAATCCCGTTATACCACTACCCGTGAAGCTGGTGCCTATAAAACCCGTGTGCACGATCTCAAGCTGGAGTGGGATGCCGATGCGTTTAGCCTGACTGCACAAGCCGGTGTGACCAAAGCCGATGGTCAGATCTCGATTCGGGCACTGGATTTTGAAGCGCCAACTGAAGCCACTTTTGATGTAAGCAATGAGCAGATTGATTTCACCTTGTCTCAGGCAACCTCACCGCAGGACTATGTTGGGGTTTATATTGCCGATAAAAACTATGTAAATGACGAAAAGGAAACCTATTACCAGACTGATATTCATATGCCTCTGGATGCTGGTATCTTTACCTCTGTTGATTTTGGTGCGCGTTACAGTGACCACGACAAGTCGTCCCGTGTGCAACTGAACGAGCACTATCCGTGGTTTTCCTATAATGAGGAATACAGTGGCTCAGCGTATCTTGAAAGTCTGTATCCGGGATTTGGTGTACAGGCCATTGATTTAAGTGGCTGGGCCGGTGCCCCGGTTAGTGACTTTATGGGTGGTGGCTCCCAACCTTATTTATATGATTTTGACTTTGGCAAACTGGATAATGCATTTACCGAAGTTGGGCTTTTACGTAGTTACTGGCATCCATCTTATTCTTTGACTTTGAATGAAAAAGTCACCAGTGCTTATGTGCAGGCTAACTTCGAAGCCGATAAATGGCGTGGTAATTTAGGTGTGCGTGTGGCACAGACCAAACAAAAAAGTATTGGTTTTGATATTCTCAAGCCTGACGGATTTTTCCCTGGTGATAAACTGGCCGATGCCCAGTCACCGGTTACTACAGACCGTGACTACACTGATGTATTACCCAGCTTGAACGTGTCGTACTCGGTAAATGATGACGTTATTGTCAGATTTGCCGCGGCGAGTGTTATGTCGCGTCCTGATTACGACTTACTGGCACACCGTAAAATTTATTCACGTACCGGCGGAATTCAGGGGAACCCCGAACTGGATCCAACCAAAGCTGACCAATACGATATTTCGGTTGAATACTACTTTACCGATGCATCGATTATTTCACTGGCTTATTTCGTTAAAAATATTAAGTCCTATGTGACAGAAGATATGGTACTGGCCAATGTGTTACTTCCAAATGATGATTCAACTAACGTCCTGGATGAAGAAGGCGTGGGGTATCACATCGAACAAATGGAACTACGCACGCCCATCAACGGTGAAGGTGGCACAAATAAAGGTTTCGAGATTAATGTTCAGCATGATTTTGGCAATGGCTTTGGTGCACAGGCCAACTATACCTATCAGGATGCTGAATTAGATGAAGAAGGTGCGGTGCTGCCGAATAATTCGGAAGATACGTTTAACCTGAGTGGTTATTACGAAAAAGACGGCATTTTAGCTCGGGTATCCTATAGCTATCGCAGTGAGTATTTTGCTGGCTTATCGCGTGATATTGATCGCTATACCGATGATTACGGCCAGTGGGATGCTAACTTCAGTTATAACCTGAATGAAAATATCTCACTAAGTTTGCAAATTCTTAATCTTACTGATGAAAACCAGCAATCATTTGTGCAGTCAGAAACAGGCCAGCGTGCACTGCTATCTGACTACAACTATGGTCGCCGTATCTTCAGTGGTATTTCTGCTAAGTTCTAAATCACGTTTTCAAGTGTGGTACCTTGTTGGCCGGCTGTGTCATGCACTCCGGCCTTTTTTATTATTATTTTCTGATTAAAAGTTATGCTTTTCCCCCTGTCCGGGCTGGGGTAATCTGAACCTTACGCGGTCAATATTTCAGAAAATAAACTGATGCAGTCAAAATTCAAGTGTTTGGTTTTAATGGGATTACTGGTTACCTTTACAACCATAGCCCAAACCGAAAGCGGGGTTTCACGACCTGTTAAAATCGCCTCTATGGAAAAGGAACCCTATACAGGGATTAACTTACCGGACAAGGGATATGTTAACGAACTGATAAGGGCCGCCTTTGCTGAAAAAGGCTATCAGGTTGATATTGGGTTTTATCCACCCGCCAGAGCCAAATATCTGGCAGAAGTCGGGGAAGTAGATGCAGTGGCTCCAGTGCGATTTGATGGCCAGGATAAAGATATTTTATCTTATTCTTCACCATTTCCCGGGGCGCAGTTGGGTTTTCTGAAAAAGAAACAGCGTGACATCCCAAACTCATTTACCGCACAGGATTCACTTGACGATATTTTACAGCAGTTATCCCCATATATTTTTGGGGTGGTGCGAAAAGTCGCAGTAAGCCCCGAATTTGACCATTCGACCGACTTAAAAAAGGTTTATGTGACCGAAGAACTGCGAAATCTTGATTTGCTGGCTCATGGCAGAATCGATATCGCGGTTATTGATAAATACAATGCTGCTGATTTAATGGTTAACTACCGGCCTCATTTAATCGGCCAATTGGAATTTATTCGTCCTCCGTTATTTGATCTGTCGTTCTATCTTGGTTTTTCAAATAAAAAACCTGACCATCAGCAGTTGGTTAACAGCTTTAATCAGGGTTTGGTTTCGCTGATTAATAATGGTGGCTTAAAGCGAATTATGGAAAAGCATGGTTTTTATCGCCACCCTCCGGTAAACAAGGACAAACAGCGTATCGTTATTGCAGCAGCAGACATTAATGATATTGATTTGGCGCAGGCGCTATCCCGAGAATATGAAAAGCAACATGCCGACATTGATATTGAATGGAGAATATTAGAGGAAAATACCTTAAGAAAAAGGTTGTTGTCTGACTTTGCGATTTCGGACGGCCAGTTTGATGTGGCTATGCTGGGGGCATATGAAACGTCGGTATGGAGTAAAAAACACTGGTTGTCTCCGATAAACAATCTTCCGGATAATTATGACTGGCAGGACGTTTTCCCCAGTGTAAGGCATTCTCTGACTTATAAAGGCCAGCAATTTGCTTTACCTTTTATTGCAGAAACGGATATGACGTTTTACCGAAAGGATTTGTTTAAAAAAGCCGGAATTCAGATGGCGGCCAGGCCGACCTATCAGGATATTTTAACTTACGCCAAAGCCATCCATGATCCTGCCAACGGCGTTTACGGTATAGGTTTAAGAGGTAAACCCGGTTGGGGGCAGAATATGGCGTTTGTTTCGGTTTTGGTTAATGCATTTGGTGGACATTGGTTTGATCAAAACTGGAAACCGACACTGACCACCAAAGCATGGAAAAATGCACTGACTTATTATGTCGATATTGTAAAAAAATATGGTCCGCCAGATGCTGCTGATAATGGCTGGCAACAAAACCAATCTTTGTTTGCACAGGGGAAGCTGGGTATATTTATCGACGCAACTTCGCTTGCAGGTAAAGTTTTTGCGACAAATACTGCAATCGATAGTGAACAAATAGGCTATGCTCCAGCTCCGTTTGTATCTGCATCACATCCTAGTCACTGGTTTTGGACATGGGCAATGGCTATTCCACAATCGTCAACACATCAAACTGCAGCTAAAGACTTTATTGCATGGATGACTTCCAGGCAGTTTGTCGAGCTGGCCGTCGCTAAAGGAAATGATGTAACCATTCCCTCTGGAACCCGCAAATCAACTTATCAAACTAATACCATGCGCCGCTTACCGGTTAATGATTTTATTGCCAGTGCGATTCAAACCCTGCCTTTTGGGAATGAAAACGACATTGCCGATCAGTTTGTTGCCATCCCAGAGTTTCCGGCTATTGGTTATCAGGTTGGGCTTAAGGTCCAGCAAATTTTAAAAGGACAAATCTCGGTTGAGCAAGGATTGATGGACTCACAAAATATTGTTGAACATATCATGCAGGAAGCCGGATATTACTCTGGCCCGTCGTTTCAGCACTAAATCAGAGTTGAATCTGAATTCTGTTCATTGCTATATGTTTATTAGATGCAATGTATTTAATTGATATTACTTGCAATAGCGTGTGGTACTGATAAAAATAAAAAAAGGTTGCCAGCTCTTTATCGGGGTGGAACGGTCCAATAAGAGCTACAACGGCAACCAAAACTAAAAATGGCGGGTCGGCGTACTTCATTGCTAAAAGGTGCGCCGATTATGTCAATCCTCCCAGTATTTCAGGCTGTTATTCATCGGCGATTCGCAAGCAATAAATGGGCGGACGAGTAATGTATTCACGCAAAGGTAAATAAGTTGCGAGCCAGGTTATTAGCGCAATTACGCCTGCACTAATGACAATCGAGAAAAGCGACTGCCAGGTTAACAAACTGTCTAAATCAGCAAACACTAAATAGCTGCCGAGTAACAATAGAAAAGTACCTACGGCCCCACCAATGCATACTGCCATCAGATTGTCTGATAGCATCATGCCTATAATGCGTTTGCTGGTTGCTCCCATGGCGCTATGTGTACCAATTTCACGTTTACGTAATCGGGCGCTGTAACTGAACATGCCGTACATACCCACGGCGCCTAAAAAGACGGTAAATGCTGCAATAATGGCGGTAACACAGGCAATTGCGGTATCGGTAAAGACCAATTCATCCTTTTTTTGCTGCAATGAAAAATACTTTTGTACGGTCCAACGCGGATCTTTACTGCTAATTAGCGACACCAGCTGTGCTCTGCTTAAGGTCTGCCCCGGTTTAAACTGAAATAGAAAATGGGTTCGTTGTGCCAATATCGTCTGATAAAACCTTGGTTGAGTAGTATGTTCACCGGGTAAACGTACCGCTTTAACCACACCTTTGACTGTGCCAATAGGCAGTATTTTTCCTACCAGAGACTCACCTTCGGGCGATAATTGTCGAGCCAGAACATCGTTAATAATGATTTGTCGATTGTCAAAATTAGGAATAAGGTCCTGATCGGAAGGTGCTGATACAAATATATAGTTTGTGCGTGAAAATGGTTCTCCAGCTAAAAGAGGCTGGCCCAATATTTTGAAATAGTCCTTGCCTGCAGCCAGTATGGAGGTGCGGAATTCCAGCCCATTATATTTAAACTGCGTCTCTGCACCGTATTGCCATAAATAGGAGGTTGATTGAGTAACCAGTTGCACTTGAGGTTGTTGACTAAATAGCTGCACCAATTCCTGATTAAATGGCGCTACTTCCGTTTCATTCGGACGCTGCCGTCCATCAAAGGACAGGGTAAGCGAATATCGGTCTTCGAGCTGAATATCCACTGGTTCAGTGATCACCTGATAGCTGTTATAGAACAGGTTAAGGGTAATCACCAGTAATGTAGTAACGCAGGCAACCTGTACTGAGGTTAAAACCAATCTGCTACGTTTGGTGACTTGTACTCCACTCCCTTTACCACTGGCAATCAGTGACCGGTTGAGCTCGGCATAATTGATTTTGCGTGTACCAAGATAGGCAAACAAAAATGACGTCATCACCAGTAATCCTATCGCGGTTAAATAGGTAAACCAGTTGATGCTAAACTCGGTGGTTCTGGGCAGCTCAGATGATAGAAAATATTTGATTGCCAGCATGCCCATCTGTGATAAACCAATCGCCAGCAGTAACGATGCTGCCATTAGCACAACCATTTCGGATAATACTGCGCTGAAAATATGGCGTTTTTGAGCACCCACGGCCGCCTGTACCGCTAAATTAAACTGCAACTCGGATAACCGTGAATAAAACAAATTAGTGATATTGGTAATTGCAATGGCTAACAAACCCAGTGCCCCTGCCAACAGCATGTATAAGGTTTGTTGCTGGTCGCCGGTGATAAAGGTTTTCATTGCGATCAGTGGTACAGCTATATCTGCCGGTGCCAGTTGGCGTGGTGCTTTTTCCAGCCAGTCAATTTTGAGTTGTCTGGTTATTTCATTGCTGGTTTGTTTTGCGCTGCTGCCTTTTTTGATTTTTCCTACCACAAATACTTTGTGTTCAGTGTAATTGTTGTTCCAGGGGGAGAGATTCATGCCAATGTATTTGGTGGCTAGAAAGTTAAATCCCCAGGGCAACCACAATTCGGGCGTTTGCCCGTATTTATTCAATTGAGGGGCAATATGGTTTTGTTCAACCACGCCAACAATGCGAAAACTAGAACCACTAAAGGTAACTGATTTCGACAGAATATCTTCACTGCCTGCAAATTCACGTTGCCATAAGTCGTAACTAATCACCGCAACTGGATTTTGCAGGTTGATCGCTTCGCTTTCACTGAAGTTGCGCCCGCGGATTATTTTGGCTCCCCAGATATCCAGCCATTCAGGCGAAACATAGGCAAGCTCTGTCATGTGTGCATTGGTGGAATTAACCAGAATATCGCTGCCAAAGGTCGCCATGGCGGTTTGCTCAAACTGCTGCTTGTTTTTGTACAAGCTCATTAATGCGCCCACATTATTGAACTCGTAGGTAAAGTCACGCTGTGGCACTTCGATACTGCCCTGCATATCCACGAATACTAACCGTTCCTGATCCGGATAGGGCAGGGGTTTAAGCACTAACACATAATACAAGGTTAAAGTGGTGAGCAGTGCACCAAGGGCGAGCCCCATGGTGATTACTACGCTGGTTACCAGGCCTGGTTTACGTTTCAGGGTGAGTGCTGCCTGATACAACTGATAGAGGAATAATCTCATGCGGTTTCCTCCACTGGATGGGTCAGAATGGCGCCATCCAGCATCTGCAATTTACGTTTTGCCATATCCGCATAACGGTAATCGTGGGTGACCAGACAAATAGTGGTACCTTGCTGATTCAGCTCACCGAGTAACTGCATTACCTGATTGCCTGATTTGGAATCCAGATTACCGGTAGGTTCATCCACCAACAGCACCTCCGGGTTAGTCACTAATGCACGAGCAATGGCTACGCGTTGCTGTTGTCCGCCTGACAATTGATTGGGTTTATGATCTTCACGATGTGACAAACCGACTTTGTTTAAACAGGCTTTGGCCTGCTGGTACATTTCATCTTTGCTCAGCGGTTTGGCGGCGTAACGCAATGGCAGTATGACGTTATCCAGTACACTTAATTCATCGATCAAATTAAATGACTGAAAGATAAAGCCCAGCTTTAGATTACGCATTTGTGCCATCTGGTCGAGTGAAACCTGTGCCAGATTTACCCCATCCAGTTCATAGTCGCCGCTGGTGACAGAATCGAGTAATCCCAGTACTGACAGCAAAGTGGATTTTCCGCAGCCGGAAGGCCCGGTGATAGCCACATAGTCACCCTGATAAATCGTTAGTGAAATATCGCGCAGAGCATGAGTTTCCATGGTTTGGGTTTCAAACACTTTGCTTACATGACGAAGTCGAATTTGTGCGGTTGTCATAATCACTCCCTGTTAATGTACTGAAATCACGTCGTTATCGAGGTAATTCAGGTCAGAAATAATAAATCGTTCGCCTGCGCTGGCACCGCTGACGATCTGGACCAGATTACTGCTCATTTCACCCAGGGTCAGGCGTTGGCGACGGGCTTGTTGGTAGTTGTCATTGAGTCGATATAAGTACACAGTCTCACCACTTTGCAAATTAGCCGGACGTTTCACAAACAGGGTGTTTTCAATAGTCTGTGTGGTAATTTGTGCGTTCACATCCTGATTGGGTTTAACACTGTCAGGCAGAGGCTGGTCGAAACCGATTTCCACCATCACCATTTTGTCTTTCACTAAAGGATCAACCCGCAGAACCTTGCCGCTGAAAGTGTCCGGCCAGATACTGACCACAGCCGGATTACCGAGTTTAATTTGCGCAGCCTGCACCTGTGAAATATTGATTCGGGCGATTAAATTATCGGTGCGACCAACAGACGCCACTTCCATGCCAGTGTCGATGCGCTGACCGAGTTCCACCGGTAATGTTTGTAATATGCCTGCTTGAGTGGCTTTTACATTCATGTCCTCCAGCAGCGTTTGACTGGTATTAACCTTGTCTTGTTGCTGACTGATTTTCAGTTGTTGAATGTTAATTGATTCGTTATGAATATCTTTTAGCTGGCTGATTTTGGACTGGCTCAGGGCAATGTTGTTGATGAGTTGTTTTTCTTCGAGCTGGGTTTCAATAAATTCCAGTTTGGAAATGATGCCCTGTTTTTGCAGTTGTTGCTTGGACTGACGTTTTAAACTGGCGATCTCAAGTTGTGATTTTAATTCCGTTAGTTTTGAGGTTTCGGTGAGCATTTCGCGCTTTTGCTCAACCATCAGTTTACGCAGATTGGCCTGCTCAGAAGCCAGATTTTGCTGATCTGTTTTCAGTTGCTGCTCTAATGCCGGATTACGTAAGCGCAGAATAATATCGTCAGCTTTTAAACGGTCACCTGGCTGATGCAATATTTCAGTGACCACTCCTGAATTCACTGCGGTTAATAACTGACGCTCGGGTGAATACAAACCACCAAAACCATCAATATTCAGCTGCATGGTGCCTTGTTTTACTTCGCCAATCAGAATGTCTGTCCGCTTAATTTCCACTGTATGCAAGCTGGATCTGAACATAACCGTGAGTATTACAAATACACTGATCACCAGCGTGCTAAGCAGCAACAGGCGTAGTTTGCTATGAATGGACGGTGCAGCATGTATTTTCAGTTTATCCATAGTGCTTGGGTTACTATTCGGTCATTTGGTGAAGCGGTATATGCTTCTATAGCGAATAGTGTGCCAACTAAATAAGACGATAAATATCAATAAGTTATGATTTTGCGGGAATATTCATTCGCAGTGAGTTTTCGATTTCGAAAAAGAGTTTTTGCGATTATGGGAATGTTATTGCGGTTTGAGTGGTAAGCCGATAGTGGCGACCGCACCACCATCAGGGTGGTTTTTTAAGCTGATTGACCCGCCTTGTTGCTCAATGACGTTCTGGCAAAAGCTCAGACCAATGCCCTGACCGCTGACTTTGGTGGTGTAAAGAGGGACAAACAGGTTTTCGTCATTGAGTATGCCATTGCCATTATCAATAAGCTCAAACTGTTGTTGCTGATTTTGCATGTCAACCGTTAGCGTAAGCTGGCTGGCGCCAGCTTCAATGGCATTTTTGATCAAATTAATAAACACCTGTTGCAATAAGGTCTGGTCAGCGTAGATGTTTTCAAGCTGAATATTTAAACCCAGTTTAACTTCAGGGTAGAGTTCGGCTAAGCCACTGAAAAAAGCCTGGCTTTTAAAGGTGTCTGGTTGCAACTGTATGCCCTTGCTCAGGCTGGCATAGTTGCCTACAAACTGTTGTAAATGTTCACAGCGTTCGATAATCAGCGCTAGTGCACTCAATTGTCGTTGCTCATTTATTTCGCTGGAGAGTGATTGTGCCAACGAGGAAACCGGCGCCAGACTGTTACCAATTTCGTGGGACAACACCCGCACAATTTGTTGCCACGCCAGCATTTGTTGCTGTTTAAGTTCGGCCTGGATATCGATAAATATCAGCAACTCCTGAGTTTCACCCTCTTCGATAAACTGACTGGAGCGGATTTTCCAGCCATTATCGCCTTGCTTAAAACGCCATTGGTCGGTTTTATTCAGCCCGAGTGCATTAGCCGTTGAATAAACAAGACTTTGCCACGGCTGGTTAAATAGCAGATGTGAGGATTCGTTAGCAAAGGTCAGTTGTTGCTGATGATTAAACACCAGCACCGGAATACCCAGTTGTGAAATCAGCTGATACACCAAAAATACATGCTGATCATAACGGCTTTTCTGGGTTTGTAATTGTTCACTTAGTAACTGCAACTGGCTATGAAACTGCCCGACAATACCATGTTCAAATTGCTGTTTTACGACGTGGGCAAAGTTATCTTCACTAATCGCGTCTAACTGGATGGTAGCGCGTTTAAAACCACTTTTTACGGTGCTGGTTATTTGCAGACTGATCAACAACGCCAGCAGTGCACTGAAAATAAAGGTTGTCACACTTAATCCCAGGTTGTGGGATAGCAAATAAACCATGGTGCTGACAGCGATTACCATGAGCAGCGAAAGAATTCCCAGTCGCCAGGCAAGATAGTGCTCCAGTGAACTAGCTTTTTCCGAGCGCATATTTTTCCATTCGTCGATACAGCGCAGAGGTACTCAAATCCAGTAATTCAGCAGCTTCTGCGACGTTATTACCTGTTTGTTTAAGTGCATTGCGAATTAACATTTGCTCGGCCTGATCCAGTGGCATCACGTTAATTGCATTACTGCTCTGGTCAGGAACCAGAGCTAAATCAGTCGCATCAATCATACCGCTGGTATTGAGTAACACCGCGCGCTCAATACTGTGGCTCATTTCACGAATGTTACCCGGCCAGTTATAGTTTTGCAGGGATTGGATTGCCGCCTCTGTTAACTGCAAATCAGCGCGTTGATATTTTTGCCCGTGCGTTTTTATAAAATATTGTGCCAGCGGAACAATATCCTCTGTGCGTTCCGATAGCGGTGGAATGGCAAATGTCATGGTATTTAAGCGGTAAAACAAATCCTGTCGGAACTGCCCCTCACTAATTGCTCTGGCTAAATCACAGTTGGTCGCAGAAATAATTCGCGCGTTGCTTCGTTTTGTTTGGTTGGAACCTACTGATTCATATTGTCCAGATTCCAGTACCCGCAATAGCTTGGCTTGCTGCGATAAAGTCATATTGGCAATTTCATCTAAAAACAGCGAGCCGTTTTCAGCCAGTTCAAAGCGGCCTATGCGCTGCTGTTTGGCATCGGTAAAAGCACCTTTAACATGACCAAACATTTCACTTTCAAACAGCGATTCGACAATTGCGCCCATATTCACCTGCACCAGTGAACTCAGTGGTTTGCCTGATTGTTGGTGGATAAATACTGCCAGTTCGCTTTTACCACAACCATTGGGGCCGGTGAGTAAAATATTAGCATTGGTTTGTGCCACGGTAGCAAGCTGAGTAAGCAAGGTTTGCATCACAGGTGATTGCCACTGATAACCGCTTTGATGGCTGGCTTCCAGCTGCTGTGTCAGTTTATTGTTTTGCTGATTAAGCGCAGATAGCTCTAACTGACGCTCTATCAGATTAATCAGCTGGGCGTTATTCCACGGTTTTTCAATAAAGTCTCTGGCGCCCAGTTGCATGGCTTTAACCACTAACGCGGTATTGCTCCAGGCCGTCATCGGGATCACCGGGATGCTGTGTTCCTGCTGTTGTAACCACTCTAAAAAGCCAATCCCTTCCTGCCCGGAGACTGTATCCAGCGAATAGTTCATATCCAGCAAAATCAGTTCGGGGAGTTGTTGTTTCATTGTCGATTGCGCTGCAAACGGGTTATCTGCCTCGCTGACCTGATACTGATGCTGTTCAAGTAAAAAACGCAATGAAGCCCTGACATCCGCTCTGTCATCAATGATTAAAATGCTGTGCATGACATCCATGAAAATGGTGAAAGTATGCGGCACTAATAACAAAAAGCGCCCATACAGGCCAGCGCTAGTTGGAATTTTTGTAGATCTATTGACACTGTTTTGTATAAAACCCCTACATACTGTTGTAAAAATATACTGCTAATATCATCGCGCTCTGATTGCAACAGCAAATTCAATCTGTTGAAAAGTGCAGTCGCTATTGATCCAGTTCAGTAATTGTTTTTTATTGTGGTGAGATAATGCGTATAAATTTTATATGTTGGTAAGTAAATAAAAACAGTTTACTGACGTAATCTTTTTACAAGGAAATTGTCCGATGAAACAATGGTTGTTGGGGTTAGCTATCGTCGCATTGGTTGCGATAGTGGGATACAAGGTTTTTCTGGAACAACCTGAGCAAACGGACGTGGCCAGTGGCAACGGCCGGATTGAGGCTACTGAAATCGGCATTGCGGCTAAAACCGCGGGGCGGGTTAAACAAATTCTGGTGAATGAGGGCGATTTTGTTAACGCCGGTCAGCAAGTGGCGTTTCTGGACTCAGCCACGTTAGATAGCCAGCTTAAACAGGCCAACGCCCAGTTACGTCAGGCACAAAGTTCGGTGGCCACCGCACAAACATTGGTGACCCAGCGCGAGAGTGAAAAGGCGGCACTAGCCGCTGCGTTAGCCCAGGCAAAAGCTGAGTTAAAAGCGGCAAAAAGTCGCGCTAATCGCACTGAATCTCTGGTTGAAAGTGGGTCTGTCTCACAGCAAATCGCAGAAGATAATGAAACAGCCGTGGCCAGTGCTGAAGCTGCGGTGGTAGCATCGCAAGCCAGATTAACGGCTGCCGATGCCACCATTGCATCGTCTAAAGCGCAAGTTACGTCGGCTGAATCAGCAGTGGATGCGGCAGAGGCGCTAGTCGCGCAAATCGATTCTGAACTGCAGGATTTAACTCTGATCGCCCCACGTGATGGTCGTATCCAATACCGCGTTGTTCAGCCGGGTGAAGTGGTTGCAGCCGGTGGCCGGGTATTAAGTCTGGTGGATTTAACCGATGTGTATATGACCTTTTTTCTGCCCGCCGCCGATGCGGGTAAGTTAACCATAGGTTCGGAAGTGCGTATTATGCTGGATGCATTGCCGGGTGTGTCGGTTCCGGCAGAAATTTCCTATGTGGCCGATGTGGCGCAATTTACTCCCAAAACAGTGGAAACCGCCAGCGAACGCGAAAAACTGATGTTCCGGGTCAAAGCCAAAATATCTCCGGCCTTGCTAAAAAAACATATCGAGAAAGTCAAAACCGGCTTGCCGGGACGTGCCTGGGTCAAGTTAGCTGACAATGCTATCTGGCCAGATGATGTTCCTGCCCCGGTTGCCCCATGAATAGTGTCATTTGTGCCAGTGATTTGGTTGTGACCTACGGTCAGACACAGGCGCTGGATAATATTTCGCTGGATATACCCAGCGGCCAAATGGTTGGCTTGATTGGGCCTGATGGCGTGGGCAAATCCACCTTGTTGTCGTTAATTGCCGGTGCACGTGCGGTTTCCCACGGACAGTTAATGGTGTTGCAAGGTGATATGCGTGATAAAAAACACCGTGAAAAAATCTGTTCTGATATCGCCTATATGCCTCAGGGGCTGGGTAAAAATTTGTATCCTACCTTGTCGGTGGAAGAAAACCTGCAGTTCTTTGCGCAACTGTTTGGACATAATAAAGCTGAGCGACGCAGACGTATTGACGAGCTGACCCAGGCAACCGGTTTGTATCGTTTTTTGTCACGCCCGGCAGGTAAGTTATCCGGTGGTATGAAACAAAAGCTCGGTTTGTGCTGCGCACTTATTCACGACCCCAAGCTGTTGATTTTGGATGAACCCACCACCGGGGTTGATCCGCTGGCGCGCAGTCAGTTTTGGCAGCTTATTGGCCGTATTCGTCAGCAACAGCCTCAAATGAGTGTGCTGGTGGCCACCGCGTATATGGATGAAGCACAGCAATTTGATTATTTAATTGCCATGAACGCCGGACAGATTTTGGCTACAACTACGCCTGACGAAATGTTGGTTCAAACTGGCACTGAGTCACTGGAAGCTGCGTTTATTCATTTGTTGCCGCAGAATTTGCGTGCTAATTACAAACCCGTGGTGGTGCCGCCATTTAATCCGCAAAATGAGCAGGATATTGCTATTGCGGCTGATGGTTTAACCATGAAGTTTGGCGATTTTACCGCGGTGGATAATGTCAGTTTTAGCATTCGTCGTGGCGAGATATTTGGTTTTCTGGGCTCAAACGGTTGTGGTAAATCCACCACCATGAAAATGCTGACCGGGCTGTTACCGGCAACAGCGGGCCGGGCGTGGTTATTTGGTAATGAGCTCGACCCCGATGATGTGGATACCCGTAAGCGGGTGGGGTATATGTCGCAGGCATTTTCGCTGTACAGCGAGCTAACGGTGATACAAAATCTGGTGCTGCATGCACGTTTATTTGGCGTGGCTGAACATGCCATCGCCGGGCGTGTGGATGAGATGGCGCAGCGTTTTGCTCTCACTGATGTTTTACATGCCTTACCTGCCGACTTGCCACTGGGTATCCGCCAGCGTTTATCACTGGCGGTCGCCATGGTGCATAAACCCGAGCTACTGATACTGGATGAACCTACATCCGGTGTCGATCCGGTAGCAAGGGATAACTTTTGGCAATTGATGGTGGATTTGGCCAGAAATGATCACGTCACTATTTTTATTTCCACCCACTTTATGAACGAAGCGTCGCGCTGTGACCGTATTTCATTAATGCATGAAGGTAAGGTGTTGATCAGTGCTGAACCAGAGGAAATTAAACAACAAAAACAAACCGATTCCCTGGAAGAGGCTTTTATCGGGTTTTTGCAGGATGCCACTTGTCATCAGGACGAAACGGTCAGTGAGCAAAATCCTGTTCTGACAAATAGTGAAACGCAGCGAAGCCCAGGAGTATCGCGTTTTTTCAGTGGGCGGCGCATGCTTAGCTTTGCTAAGCGTGAATCACTGGAGTTATTGCGTGACCCAATTCGCCTGACCATGGCATTTCTCGGTAGTATGCTACTGATGGTGTTTATTGGCTACGGCATCACCATGGATGTGGAGGATTTGTCCTTTGCGGTATTTGATCGTGACCAATCCATTCTCAGCCAAAACTACAGCCTGAATATGTCTGGCTCACGCTACTTTATTGAGCATCCCCAAGTGCACAGTTACGACGAACTCGACCAGCGTATGCGCAGTGGTGAGCTGTCGTTAGTGATTGAAATCCCGCCCGGTTTTGGCCGCGACTTATCCAAAGGTTTGCAGGTTGATGTAGCAGCCTGGATTGACGGTTCGATGCCTTCCCGCGCCGAAACTATCAAGGGCTATGTGCAGGGTATTCATGGTTCATGGTTAGCTCAGCAGGTACGTCAGATGAATAGCGGGGTGTCGTTAGCTGGCGCGGTGAATATCGATACCCGTTATCGTTATAACCCGGATGTGGTCAGCCTGATAGCCATGGTTCCTGCCATGATGCCTATGTTGATGCTGATGATTCCGGCGCTGTTAACCGCCTTGTCGGTTGTGCGTGAAAAAGAGCTTGGCTCCATTGTTAACCTGTATGTGACGCCGGTAAAACGGCTGGAATTTTTACTGGGTAAACAGCTGCCCTATATTTTTACCTCGTTTATCAGCTTTTTTATTCTGGTGGCCATGGCCATATTGTTGTTTAAAGTGCCGGTGGTTGGCAGCTTTTTCACTTTATCACTCACTGCGCTGGTATTTATTTTGTTCGCTACCGGCTTTGGTTTGCTGGCCTCAGTGTTTACCAAAAGTCAGATAGCTGCGATTTTGCTATCGACTATAGGCACCATGATACCGGCGGTGCAGTTTGCAGGCATGATCACACCTGTTTCGGCACTGGAGGGCGCAGGTAAACTGATTGGTGAAATTCACCCGGTCAGTTATTTCCTGTTGGTTAGTCGTGGAGTATTCAGCAAAGGTCTGGGGTTTGAGGATCTCAGCTTTGCAATAGTGCCCATTCTGATTTCAGTGCCGGTGGTTATGTATTGTGCGGTACTCTTTTTACCTAAACAGGAACGTTAAGGTGCGTAAACTTAAAAATATTTATTACCTTGGTATTAAGGAAATCTGGAGCCTGTGGCGCGATCCAACTATGTTGGTGCTGATCCTGTTTGTATTCACCCTTAACATTTATACCTCGGCCAAGGCGTTGCCCGAGACATTGCACAAAGCACCGATTGCGTTTGTGGATGAAGACCACTCACAGCTTTCGGGGCGCATTATTGATGGTTTTTACCCGCCTTATTTTATGCCGCCCAGGTTAATTGAATTACAGGATATGGATAAGGTGCTGGATGCCGGTGAATATACTTTTGTGGTGAATATTCCACCGGACTTTGAAAAAGACGCAATGGCAGGCAGGAAACCCACAGTGCAGGTAAGTGTGGATGCCACGCGTGTGAGTCAGGCATTTACCGGCAATGGTTATATCAGCCAAATTATTAGTTCGCAGGTTAGTGAATATCTGGCGGGATACCGCAGCAATGAGCCTCTGCCGGTTGAGTTGGTGTTACGCGCGCGCTTTAATCCGGGATTAGAGCAATTCTGGTTTGGTTCGGTGATGGAACTGATTGATGCAGTGACCATGATTTCTATCATTTTGGCCGGGGCGGCATTAATCCGCGAAAAGGAACATGGCACGGTAGAACACCTGTTGGTGATGCCGGTGACAGCGGGCGAAATCATGATTTCAAAAATCTGGTCAACCGGTTTGATTGTTACGTTAGCGACCAGCTTGTCCCTGGTGGGGGTGATTGAAACATGGTTGCAGGTACCGATTGAGGGTTCCAAATTGTTGTTTGTATTGTGTGTGGCATTGCAGTTATTTGCTACCACTGCTATGGGTATTTTTATGGCCACCATTGCGCGTTCAATGCCGCAATTTGGCTTGCTGATGATTTTGGTATTGCTGCCATTGCAGATGTTATCAGGCGGTATGACTCCCAGAGAAAGTATGCCGGAATTAATTCAGATCATTATGCTGGCGGCACCCAATACTCATTTTGTGATGGCATCCCAGGCTATTTTGTACCGCGGTGCTGGCATTGATGTAGTGTGGCCACAGCTGGTGGCACTGTTGCTGATTGCCTCGGCCTTTTTTGTCATTGCGCTGACCCGTTTTCGTAGAACCATCAGCTTACTGGCCTGAGTTCGCCGACCTGGTGGCCGGCGTATTTTGACACCTGCTGAATCTGCCGTTGATTGCAGGCTCAGTGAGTGAACCGGAAAAAGGCTATTTTTCCAGAAGTTGAATAATCTGCTCAGCCACGGCCTGTGATGACAGATAGTTTTGCCCGGTAACGATGCGACCATCCACTTCCACATGCGGAGTATTTCTGGGGGAATACAAAAAGGTACCGCCATGTAGCTCAACGCTTTGTTTGATTAAAAACGGAAACTGGGCAAAATAAGCTTTGGACTGATTTTCATAGTCTTCGGGGTAGCCACTAATGCGTTTGCCCGACACCAGATATTGCCCATCTTGCGTGCGCAAATTCACTATGCCTGCCGTGCCATGACACACCGATGAAATAATGCCGCCGTGCCGTTCATAAATCGCCATACTGATTGCCTGAATCTGCTGATTGTCGGCGACGCCATACATGGCATTAGTGCCGCCTAAATAGTGTACCGCCACATAATCTGCCGGATTGATTTGTTGTGGTGTTTTGCTGTTGCCAATCGCAAACATAAAGTCGCTATCGTATAAATACTGTTTATGCAGTGGCATTGAGGTGTTGATATAAGCCAGTGGCAAAGCACCGCCATCGGGGCTAACAAAATCCACCGTGTAACCGGCTTGTTTGAAGGTATGGTAAGCGATCACTATTTCAGAAAAACTCACGCCAGCGGGTAATTGCGTTTCACCGTGAAAGTAAGCGCTGGAAGCAATAAATAAAATACGTTTACCGTTACGGTTGCTGGTATCGCTGCTGGCGGATTTACTAATGATCTGCCAGCGTTTATCCAGTTTCTTTAACAAAAATAAATCGGTATAACGCAACGATTTTGCCGGAACCAGTATTTCCACTTTGGCTGTGGCGATATTACCTGCAATATCGATATCGAGTATTTCGCCAATACGTCCGTTAAATTTGCCTTTGTTCTCTTCCTTAAACCAACCGATATAGTCACTGGCTTTGACCACCCAGTTTGCCTGATCGGTTTTTTGCAGGTGCAATAGGGCATCAGACTGAAAGGCATTTTTTATCCGTGACTGGTCATTAAAAGAGGTGCCCTGAATGTAATCGTTAAGTGTGTCGCTAATGGCTTGCTGGTCAGATTGCGCCATACAAATATGGCTAAACAGACTGATAAAAAAAGCCAAAATTAAAGTGAAGGTTTTCATTGTGTTTTCCTCATCATAAAAAGAGAAAAACAGGCTACAACCTTTTATTTTAAAGCTTTTATCACACTATATTTTCGTATTACGAAATTATAATTCCGAAGTTTTTACAGACTCTGAACTCTTGTTATTAAGCGTATTTTTACGAAATTGCGCCGGTGTGGTGCCCGTGAATTTTTTGAACGCAGTATAGAATGTCGATTGCGAGTTATATCCACAGGCTTCGTAAATGTGCTCCATTCCCAGAGCGGGTTTGACTAACAATTGCTGTTTAGCTGCATCAATGCGCAAGGCATTGATATAGTCATTAAAACTCACCTGTTTATTATCATTTAACAACTGCGACACTTTGGGCACAGATAAACCCAGTAAGCTTGCAAGTTTGGGCAAGGTGAAATTGGCATCACAATAAAGCGTCTGCTGTTGCATCAGATTGTCCATTTTTTCCAGCATATTTTGCGCGTCGGACATCTCGATTTTCTTATGCTGGTATTTTGCTGTTTTAGGCTGCTTAAAATTAAACAATGTGATGATTAGCGTCAGATAAAACACAAAAGAAAAACTCAGTGCACCGGCAATATAGGAGGTAAATGACGAAGTGAAATAGCTTAGCCAAATCAGACTGGTTCCGGCCCATACCGTCACCAATAGGATTTGTTGGTGATTCAACCTGGTTTGTGTTGTCACCCGTGCACGTAATAAAGGCCATAAGCTCACCGTGCTCATAACGATATAAAACAGCCAAAAGTAATTGATGAATTTGTAGGCAATATCACCCCATTGCTGCGGATAACTTTGGTAAGGAAAAGCGATACCTAAACCAACAACAGCAACGACAGGTGTTATCAGGTGCAGCAGGTAAGTGGTACGACTAACATGTCCCTGAGCCTGCACACATCGGCAATACAGATACAGAAAAGGCCCGATCAGAAAACAGGCTGACAACCCTGCTTGCAGATAAGCTTTTGACAGATCCGGATAAAAATAGAAAAACACCGATTTGCCAATACGCAGGCTCACCATCAAGAGCAGCAAGGACAACAGGCGATTAGATACAGTCGCTTGCGGTTTAAAAAACAGGTAAGCAGACAAAAGTAAGCCGTTA
Source organism: Neptunicella marina (assembly GCF_014270035.1). Classification (GTDB taxonomy): domain Bacteria; phylum Pseudomonadota; class Gammaproteobacteria; order Enterobacterales; family Alteromonadaceae; genus Neptunicella; species Neptunicella marina. The sequence goes on from NZ_JACNEP010000004.1 coordinate 135,009, forward strand.
AAAACGCCCAGTGCACTGAAAAAGAAAAGTAGCTGACTACTGATATCCATCGAGTATTTATTGAGTCCTAAAGCAGAATAACGGTTTAGTTTATCTAAACCAGATTTTTACGCATTAAACATTCAAATCAATTTGTAATTAAATTTCTATAATTATCAAAGATCTAAGCATTTGGGTAAGTCTTCAGCAAAATAATATTTGTATTTTAGTAAAATCTAATTAATATTTATCTTAATTAAGTATTTGCTAATATATTTATTAGTAGTGTGCAGGTGAATTATGGCAAGTGGCGTTCAAACTGATTTTTCCACTTTTGATAAGCAATCGTACGATGCTGTGCGCTTGCTAAAGAACCTGGCTAATCAGCATCGCTTGTCAGTGCTTTGCACTCTGGCAAGTTTCGACGGAGAAATGTCGGTGACTGAATTACTGGACGCCGTGCCTTTATCTGCGTCGGCACTGTCACAACATCTGGCGCGCATGCGAGAAGATGGCTTAGTGCTGTCGCGCCGTGATGCGCAGAATATTTTTTATCGTATTCAGCCTGGACCTGCGCTTGCGGTAATTGATGTGCTGCGCCAGCATTATTGCAATATTAAGGAGTAATCTTATGTCTGCTAACGTTGATAAATTGGTGTTTCGTTTTGCTGGTACTTTTGTGCTGGCGAGTTTAATTTTGGCACAACTGCATTCAGCGAACTGGCTGTGGTTTACCGCCTTTGTTGGTGTGAATTTATTGCAGGCCTCTTTTACCGGTTTCTGTCCGCTGGCAACTATCCTGAGTAAACTCGGGGTAAAACCGGGTATGGCATTTTGTGCAACTGACAAAAAATAAGGAACTGGAATGAAATCTCTGGCACTGGTTTTAAGTAGTTTGCTGTTAATTACTGGCTGTGGTGAACAAACTCCAGCCCGGCAAAGTACGCCGATGGACTTAACGGGACTGTCTGGTGTTGCGGTCACCAGCCAAAACACAGAACAGCAAATTGAACTGGATGGCACAGTAGAAGCGGTTAACCGCGCTGTGGTATCGGCACAAACCAGTGGCAGGGTAACCGCTTTGCCTTTTGATGTGGGTGATCAGGTCAACGCCGGGGATGTGATTGCACAAATCACCAGTGAAGAACAACAAGCTGCGGTTAATTCTGCAATGGCACAAGTTAACGAAGCCAGGGCACGTTTTGCCGAAGCCGATGCACAGTTAACCCGTATTGCCGATGTGTTTAAAAAGGGTGTGGTATCTAAAGCGGAATTTGATCAGGTAAAAGCGGCGCAGCAAAGTGCAGAGGCCAGAGTCACTTCAGCTGAAGCGGCGTTAAGCGATGCAAAACAGCGTTTGCAATATACCCAGGTTATTGCTCCTTACAGTGGTATTTTAGTGCGTCGCCTGGTGGATGTGGGCGCAACGGTTGCCCCTGGCACCCCTTTGCTGGAAGGTGTGTCTTTAGCTGACGTGCGTATTCGGGTTAATGTGCCACAAAACAGTATTCAGGCGGTGCGTAAATACCGTAAAGCACAGATTATGCTGGCCGATGGCAGCATGCTTGAATCTACCGATTTGCGTATTTCACCCAGTGCTGATGCCAGTTCACACAGCTTTTTAACGCTGGTGGAGATCCCGCAAAATGCCAGCAATGTGTCGTTATTACCTGGTTCATTAACCAAAGTGGCGTTTGTGACCGGCACGGAACAACAGCTTGTGATCCCCAAAAATGCCGTGGCACAGCGCGGTGAAGTCAGCGCAGTATATGTCATCAATCAGCAGCAACTGGTGTTTCGTTATATTCGTTTGGGTAAAACCATGGGTGATAAGGTGGTGGTGCAAAGTGGCCTTGCTGAAAACGATCAAATCGCCAGCGATGTGATTCAGGCAGCAGCCATCTACAAGCAATCGTCTGTGGCAGCGCAGTAGGGAGCCATTATGTCTGTTGAAAAGCCATTGGGAATTTCGGGTCGCATCGCCAAAACCTTTCTCACCACTGAAATCACGCCATTGCTGGCACTGGTGGGATTATTGCTCGGTTTGTTTGCCATCTTTGTTACCCCGCGTGAAGAAGAGCCACAAATTAATGTGACGTTCGCTAACGTATTTATCGCTTATCCCGGCGCCACCGCGCAGGAAGTGGAATCGCTGGTTACCACGCCGTCTGAGCAAATTGTCTCGGAGCTGGTGGGGGTTAAGCATGTCTATTCCATTACGTATCCCGGGCTCAGTGTACTCACCGTGCGTTTTAAAGTGGGTGAAGCGCGTAACGATGCCATCGTGCGTTTGTACAATGCGTTTTATTCCAATCAGGACAGATTGCCATACAACCTTGGGGTGATGCAGCCATTGATTAAACCCAAAGGTATTGATGATGTGCCTGTCGTCAGTGCGACCTTGTGGAGCGAAAATCCGGGTCTGACGGCTGCCGATTTACTCAATGTGGCGCACAGCGTCGAAGCCGGATTACAACGGGTGGCAGGTACCCGCGAGATTAAATCGATTGGTGGTTTATCATCGGTGGTCAAAGTCAATTTTGATCCAGCACGTTTAAGTTCTTATCAGCTGAGCTTAGATGATGTGCGCCATGCACTGGCCAGTGCCAACGCCTCGGCCAATGCCGGTGAACTGGTCAAAAACAACCAAAGCGTGCAGTTGCAGGTCGGCACGTTTTTAACCTCAGTGGATGATGTGTCGTCGCTGGTTATTGGCGTTTATCAGGGCGCCCCCGTGTATTTGCGTGATGTAGCCGGGGTACAACTCACCACCAACACACCTGCGCAATATGTGGCTTTTGGTCATGCTGATAAGGGCGCAAATCCGGCGCAGCAATATCCGGCAGTCACCCTGACCGTGGCTAAAAAGCCCGGTGAAAATGCAGTGGATGTGGCTGCCGGTGTGATTGAGCGCATCGAGCAATTAAAAGGCGTGGTGATCCCGGATGATATCAATATCAGCATTACCCGGAATTACGGTCAGACCGCCGAAGAAAAAGCACAGACCCTGATTAAAAAACTGATTTTCGCCACACTGTCGGTGATTGTACTGGTGCTGTTTGCCTTAGGTCGCCGCGAGGCCTTTGTGGTGGGGCTGGCAGTGGTTGTTACCCTGGCAATTACCTTGTTTGCTTCGTGGGCGTGGGGTTTTACCCTTAACCGCGTGTCGTTGTTTGCGCTGATATTTTCCATTGGTATTTTGGTGGATGATGCGATTGTGGTGGTGGAAAACATTCACCGCCATATGACCATGGGCGGACGAACGCTTAAACAAGCTATTCCACTAGCGGTAGATGAAGTGGGCGGGCCGACTATTCTGGCGACCTTTACTGTTATTGCCGCCTTATTACCTATGGCGTTTGTGTCTGGTTTAATGGGGCCTTATATGCGCCCTATCCCGATTAATGCATCGACTGGCATGTTAATTTCACTGGCGGTGGCCTTTATTTTTACTCCCTGGTTATTCCTGCGTTTATTTAAAAACGCTAAGCTGCATGCAGAAGAACATCAGGCCGCAGAGTCTCAGGCAAAAGGGCCGCGTTATCAGGCTTTATTCACTAAAATCCTCAGCCCGTTTTTAAATGCCCGCGCCGGGCGTGGCAAACGTGTGGGGTTATTGCTGAGTATTTTGTTACTGATTGGGGTGTCGGTGGCACTGGTGGTGAGCAAAGATGTGATCATGAAAATGCTGCCATTTGATAACAAAAGCGAGTTTGAACTGGTGGTGGATATGCCGGAAGGCACCTCGCTGGAACAAACCTATGCGGCCATGCAGCAACTGGCGGCTGATTTAAGTGTATTGCCCGAGCTGAAAAATTATCAGTTATACGCAGGCACGGCCGCGCCGATTAACTTTAACGGTTTGGTGCGTCAGTATTATTTACGCAGCGGCGCCAATATGGGCGAAATTCAGGTGAATCTGGTGCACAAATCTGAGCGCTCGCGTAAAAGCCACGACATCGCTCTTGAAGCACGTCAGTTAATTGCAGCAACGGCTAAAAAATACCATGCCAATGTTAAAGTGGTGGAAATGCCGCCCGGCCCGCCGGTAATGGCGCCACTGGTGGCTGAAATTTACGGGCTGGATTACGCCAGACAACAAGCCATCGCGGCGAAAATAAAAACGGTATTTGCCCAAACCACGGATGTGGTGGATGTGGATGACAGCGTCGAAGCGGCGCAAGCTAAATGGACACTGGTGGTGGACCGAGCCAAAGCCGCAAAACTGGGTGTGGATCAGGCCAGTATTGTGGCCGATGTGCAGGCGGCAATTGCCGGCGAAGACAGCTCTTATCTGCATAGCCAAACGCGCAAAAATCCGCTGCCGGTGCGTTTAACTTTGCCCGCCAGTAGTAAAAGTGATTTGCAGGCACTGCAAAACCTTAAAATCCGTGCTGCCAGTGGCGAGTTGATTGCGTTATCGGAAGTGACCAGTCTGGTCAAAGCAGAGCGTGAGCAGGCGATTTATCACAAAGATTTATTGCCGGTGGTGTACGTTACCGGTGATGCAGCTGGTGAAGCCGACAGCCCGTTATATGGTTTGTTTGAGATTGCCGCAGCACTGGATAAAGCTGAGCTTGAAGCTGGCAACAACGGCATTGAACAATTTTATACCGCGCAGCCTGCTAACCCTTACCAGTGGAGTCTGAAATGGGATGGTGAGTGGCAGATTACCTATGAAACCTTCCGCGATATGGGCATTGCCTATTCGGTGGGGCTAATTATGATTTATTTGCTGGTGGTGGCGCAGTTCCGTTCTTATTCGGTACCGCTGATTATTATGGCGCCAATCCCGCTGACCATTATCGGTATTTTGCCCGGCCATGCCTTGCTGGGGCAGCAGTTCACTGCGCCCTCGATGATCGGCATGATCGCGCTGGCGGGCATTATTGTGCGCAACTCCATTTTGTTGGTGGATTTTATTCAGCAGCAGGTGGCGGCCGGTAAAGATTTACAACAAGCCACTATCGAAGCGGCCGCAGTGCGCTCCACGCCGATTGCCTTAACCGCCATCGCCGCCATGATGGGCGGGTTCTTTATTCTGGATGATCCGATTTTTGGTGGATTAGCAGTATCGCTGATATTCGGATTACTGGTTTCAACTATTTTAACGCTGGTAGTGATCCCTGTGGTGTATTACGCGTATAACTATCAACAGCAAGTGAATAAACCGAATTAGCGTGATAAGGACAACCGTCCTGCAACCTTGTGCCCGGCCTGTGCCGGGCTTTTTTTATCAAAACTTAATCCAGATCAAATAACCCCTTTCAGCATTTTGTTACCCTGCCGCGCTTTTTTGCTGTGCTAATGAGGTTGTGATGAAATCGCCAGAATTATTGTCCCCGGCTGGGTCGCTTAAAAATATGCGTTATGCCTTCGCGTACGGTGCGGATGCGGTTTATGCCGGTCAGCCGCGCTATTCGTTGCGGGTACGTAATAACGAGTTTGATCACGACAATCTGGCACTGGCGATTAACGAGGCACACCAGCTGGGCAAACAGTTTTATGTGGTCAATAACATCGCGCCACATAATGGCAAACTCAAAACCTTTTTAAATGATTTAGCGCCTGTGGTCGCAATGCAGCCCGATGCCTTTATTATGTCCGACCCCGGCTTAATTATGCTGGCCAAAGATGCCTATCCAGATTTGAATATTCACCTGTCGGTGCAGGCCAATGCGGTGAACTGGGCGTCGGTAAAATTCTGGCAACGGCAGGGCATTTCACGGGTGATTTTATCGCGCGAATTATCCATTGAAGAGATTGAAGAAATCCGCCAGCAATGCCCGGATATGGAGCTGGAAGTGTTTGTACACGGTGCGTTGTGCATGGCCTATTCTGGCCGTTGTTTGTTATCCGGTTATATCAATAAACGTGACCCTAATCAGGGCACCTGTACCAATGCCTGTCGCTGGCAGTATCAAATTAACAGCGCCGAACAGGATGAAATGGGTAATCTGCAACCGGGTGATGTGCTGGCAACGGGCAATTATGCCGGTGGTTGTGGTGAGCAAAGCGCATCGCCATTATTTGTGATGCAGGAATCCGGTCGCCCCGGTGAACTAATGCCCGCCTTTGAAGATGAACACGGCACTTATATTTTTAACTCGCGCGATTTACGTGCGGTGCAGCATGTGGAGCGCCTGCTCAAAATCGGCGTGGATTCACTTAAAATCGAAGGGCGTACCAAATCGTTTTATTACTGTGCACGTACCGCGCAAATTTACCGTCAGGCCATGGACGATGCACTGGCAGGCAAAACCTTTAATCCGTCACTTATGCATGAGCTGGAGCATCTGGCCAACCGTGGTTATACCGATGGTTTTTTAAAGCGCCACAAACAGCACGGTGATTTACAAAACTACGATTACGCCAGCTCTGTCAGCGATACCCAACAACTGGTGGGCGAAGTGATCGAAAAGCAAAACAACCGCTATCTGGTTGAGGTCAAAAACAAGTTTGTGGTTGGCGATACGCTGGAACTGATTAGCCCGGCAGGTAACCACAGCTGGACCATTACACAAATGTGGGACAAACAGGGCAATGTGATTACCGATGCCAAAGGCTCGGGTCATCATGTATGGCTTGAACTGCCTGTAGAAGTAAAACCTGAATTTTGCATTGTGGTGCGCCATTTACCCCACAGCCAGACCACACGCAGCCAGTTTGTCAGCCAGATTCCACTGGCTACCCAGGTTGATTAATACGCAGGTTAATCATGGCATTACAAATTTTAAATAGTTGTATTAACTGCGATATGTGCGAACCGGAATGCCCTAATCAGGCGATTTTTATGGGCAAAAAGGTCTATGAAATAAACCCGGATAAATGCACCGAATGTATTGGTCACTACGACGAGCCACAATGCGTGGCTTGTTGCCCGATTGACTGCGTCAAACCCGATCCTGCCCAACCTGAAACGGAAGAAACAATACTGCAAAAGTTGGAGCAGCTGGGGTGATTTCAGTACCTAATTGCTAATAGTGAACAATGTCTGAACTGCATAACTGATTGGTTTGCTTAGAAAATACGGAAATATTGCTGCGCACCAACCTTTTGTCATTAAAGTAAAGTTTGGGCGTCGCGTTGGCGACAGCAACCAGAGAGGTTGTGCTGCCGCAACCTCTCTGGACTCACCCGGCACCCACACTGTGCCAGTTCAATTTCAAATTCAGGCAAACTGCCAGCGTCGCAAATCCACATCCCTTCAGTTGCGACTGACTCGGCATCCCTGCCTCGTCTGGCAGTTCGCTAATCTGAATTTTAAATTGGTCACAGTGATGGGGAAATAAGTCAGCCGTTGGCTGACTAGGAAAACCAACACTGTCAAACTTCAAGGCGATAGCAGACAAGCTTTAGCTTGGCTAATCGCGACTCCAATTTGCCTTGTGCAGGTGAAACTTGTTCGAACGGGAAAACAGGACGTTTTCCCGAGGTGCGTGCTTTGCACGGATAGCTGCCTCGCACCGGTTCGATAAAACAAGTGATACCGGAACAAGATCAGCAAATTGGCGGAGTACAGGATTCTTTCGCCTCTTTCTTATCCATAAGAAAGGGGCTCGCCCCGCAAGGAAGCGGGGAGAAAAAGCTAGGGATAGCAATTAATATTTTAATTTGTTACTTATAGTTCAAAGGATTAGGTCTGAGACAGGTTGCGGTAGAAAAATGACCCAATTGCTCACTATTAAATTTGTAGGCATACAAGGATTAAGCATATGAAGCCGTGGACTAATTTATTGCCATTAGTATTTTTAGTTGGATGTACAACTGCAAATACAGTTTATGAAAGGGACGGCAAACAAGCGATACTAATTGAATGTGGCGCAGCAGTGTCATTCTCTGTGTGCCATGATCGAGCCAAGCAGGAATGCCCAAGTGGCTATACAACGTTATCTGAAAACGCTGGGTTCAATCGTAAAGAACTCAGAATTAGGTGTAATCCATAGCCATGCCTAACAAACAGCAGTACGAGAGCCAGGCAAAATACACCGGACAACAGGAATCAAAGGGGTCAGAGTTGTTGATATTATACCAAATCAATTACTCTGACCCTTTTGGTACTCAAGTGTTAGGCCAAGAATCTGAAATTTCTTTGCAGGAGGCAATATGGGGTTTTATTTAAGGAAAAGCATTAGCGTTGGTCCGTTTCGATTCAACCTATCTAAATCAGGAGTAGGTGTTTCTGCTGGTGTTAAAGGATTCAGAGTCGGAACTGGTCCTAGAGGAAATTATGTTCATATCGGAGCTAAAGGACTTTACTATAGAACAACCATAACTAGCCCAAGTCAACGTAAAGGTTCTCAGAACACAAATAAATATAGTCTCGACAGTGATCATGTTGTTTCGAACAGTTCTACACATGAGGTTTTAGAAGATATTGAGTCGGCTGATGTTAGCCAAATTGTGGATTCATCTTCTGAAGAACTATTACAGGAGCTAAATAGCAAAAAGAAAAAAAACAGCTTTTGGCCTTTTGTCTTAGCATTGTTCCTATTTTTAGTTATTGTTTCATTTCGCGTACCATGGCCTTTATGGGCCAGTATTAGCATCTGTGTAGTTGGCTCACTATTAACTGGCGTTACATATAGTCGAGACCTACTAAATAAAACCACAGTATTGTTTTACGATTTTGACTCAGAAATGGAGTCTGCTTACTCTTCATTTCTGTCTGCCGCAGAAAAATTACAATCATGCTCAAAGAAGTGGCATATCGCCGCCTCTGGTCGTGTTTTGGATAAAAAATATCATGCAGGGGCCAGTGACTTAGTAAACAGAAATGAGACAACTATTTCTATTTCTGAGCCTCCTTTACTCAAGACAAATATCAAGTCTGTTGCTATTGGAGTTGGTCGCCAAACATTACATTTTTTTCCTGATAGAGTATTTGTTTTTGATTCCAATGGCGTCGGCGCAGTTAACTACAACGATTTAAATTTGAACGTAGAAAGGCAGCAGTTTATTGAAGATGGTAGTGTGCCTCGAGATGCAGACGTTGTGGGTCAAACTTGGAAATATGTCAATAAGTCCGGGGGGCCAGACCGCCGATTTAGAGATAATCATCAAATTCCAGTGTGTCTATACGAAAACATTGCGTTCACTAGTAATAGTGGGCTCAACGAATTAATTCAGCTTTCTTCCTGTGGTAACGCTCAATTATTTCAAAAAGCTATCTCTAAGGTGTCTCAGAGTTTGCCTAATGAAATCTCTAATAGTGAAAGTGTTGCCTAACAAACACACGTATGTCCTGATCAAGAGAACAATTGGAGTCTGTGTCAATCAAATGAAAGAAAATAAATGAGCCTGTCATTGCATATCGATTTTAATGGAAATTGTCAGCAGGCGTTTGAATTCTATGCTGCGAATTTGCAGGGAAAAATCGGCACTATGTTGCAGGTAAAAGACTCACCCTTAGCGCAGCAGGAATCGAGTGAATGGCAGGATAAAATTGTGCATGCCAATATAAATATTCACAATATTGAGTTGGCCGGTGCTGATGTAAAGCCTAAGCAATATCACAAACCACGCGGGTTTTATTTGTTACTTGGATTAACTTCGGAGTCGGCGGTTAAGGATATATATAATAAGCTGGCAGAGCACGGTGAAGTCATTTTACCGCCGCAGAAAACATTCTGGTCACCTTGTTATGCGATTGTGACAGACCGTTTTGCTGTGCCATGGAAATTAAATTGCAGTTAAAGGATAAGTAAAAGATCATTATGAAATTACTCGCGATTTCCGGAAGTGCAAGACTAGCCTCGACCAATACTGCTTTGTTACAGGGACTGAAAAAGCGGGCTCCCGAAGGCGTTGAATTGCAGGTTTTTCAGCAATTACATTTACTGCCGGTTTTCTCACCTGATTTGGAAGGCGCGGAAACACCCGCCTCGGTTGAGGATTTCGTTGCGCTCGTTGCACAAGCTGATGGCATTATTATCTGCAGTCCTGAATATGTGCGGGCTATTCCAGGCGGTCTGAAAAATGCGATTGACTGGCTGGTCTCGCGCTTTGAAGTTATCGGAAAACCAGTGGTGTTGGCTCATGCATCTCATCGTGGTGATGATATGCTGGCGTCGCTGAGGCTGGTGCTATCAACCGTCAGTGAACAGTTTCAGGAGCAGATTTTTCTGAAAATACCGTTAGTTGGCAAGTCACCAGCAGATATTGAAACCTTGCTGCACTTACCTGAGAGTGAGTCGCAAATATCGGCGTTTTTAAACGCGTTTATTGAAGCTGTGAATCACTGCAATGTGCTGGAAACACAGGGTTTGTAATCTACTAAGCGAAATAGCTTTAGTTCTTTAAATACTCATGCCATTTTTTTGCCAAAACCAGTCTGCTACATGTTGCTATATCTTCAAAAACTAAACACCGTATACTGCTGTTTTTATTATTAAAAATCGCCATCAATTAAAAGGGTTAACATGAAAAAGGGACATGCGTTGTTTGCTGTGTCAGCGCTTTTAACCAGTCAGTTTGCTATGGCTAATGTTGTGGATTCTGGAGCAGAAATACGTGAACTGGTCGAGACATTCCGAATTAGTATTATCAACAAAGATAAGGCGGTGTTTAGCTCGTTATTTTTTAGCGACAACATTCCCTTTGTCGCGGTTTTTAGCGATGAAATGCTAAGTCAAAAGCGTCAGCAAAAACCAAATTATCCGGCGGTGGTCGATTTTGGCAAGTTTGGCCCGCCGGTCAAAATGTTGTCCGACGATGCAGAGCAGGAAGAAAAAATGTGGAATATTAAGGTGCAAACCGATGGTTACCTTGCCAGCGTGCACTTTGATTACAGCGACCATGAAAACGGTAAAAAGAAAGCCTTTGGTACTGAGTCATGGAGTTTGGTAAAGGTGGATACTGAGTGGAAAATTACCTCGGTTTCTTTCACCGTTACCGAAGTTACCGATTAACAACGTGACGGCGTGAAAGGACTAAAACATGCCTGTATCAGCAATATTGTGTTTTAGATGATCTAAAAACAATCTTGTTTTTTCGGGAATAAAATCCAGATTGGTATACAGGGCCACCAGGTCTGCTCTTGGTCCACTGAACTGGGGGACAACCCGTTGTAATAATCCCTGTTCCAGGTAGGTTTTCATAAAGATATTGGGTGCGAAGAACATGCCCGTTCCTGAAATCGCGTTTTGAAACAGCGCTTCAGTATTGTCCGATATAAAAACGGCTTTTTTCAGCTTGACCTTTTGACCATCGGATAAGGTGAAATAACCCTTGCGGTACATGGCAAGCGACAATACAAAAGGGCAGGCTTCCAGTTGCGTCATGGTTTCAACCTGACCAAAACGTTTTATAAAAGCGGGAGCTGCGTAAAAGCCTATCTCATAACTTGCCAGGCGAACCCGCCGAAAACTTAGCGAGTCAATTTCATAATTACTGGTGGTAATGGTGATGTCATTATTCGAGTTGGGCGGCGCACCAATGGGAAGCACGTCCAGTTCAACCTGAACATCGGGATAGGTGGCAAGAAATGCAGGCAAACAGCCACTGACGACTTTAGAGCCAATTAAAGTATTTGCGCCTATTCGAAGCCAGCCTTTAGGTTGATCGGTTAATTGCTGAAGCGACTGAATGGTGTCATCAATTTCAGTTAATAAATGCCGCATTTTTTGCGCGTACATTTTTCCACTGGTGGTTAAATTTACATTACGTGTTGTTCGTACCAGCAGGCTGCTATTCAACTGAGATTCCAGAAAACGCACTTTTTTACTGATATTGGACGCTGATACCCCCATTTTAGACGCAGCTGCACTAAAACTATTATGTTGAGCGACCAGTAAAAAGGCTTTGGTACAGTCCAGAAAATCCACAATTAATTCCATTTTGGAAAAAAAGCATTTCGATATTGTCTATTTATAAAATTATTTTCAAGTTTTAACATGATTTCAGTGAATTTAAGGACATAACTGCTTATGACTGCTCCCTTGTTAAACCCTGTTATTAAACTTTTGGACTTGAGTGATTATCGGGCGTTTTTTGATTTGATTGACAGTAACCGCGACAGGCTGCTGGATTTTTTTGCTGGTACCTGTAAGCGCACAAACAGTTTGGAAGACACCGAGCAATATTGCGTGGAGATAAAATACAAAATACAGCAACAGAGCTATTTCCCGTTTATGTTACAACGGCCCGATAGTGGTGAATTTATTGGTTTTATCGATATAAAAAACATTGATTGGCACACAAATACCGCAGAAGTTGGTTATTTTATTGATGGTAAGGCCGAAGGTGCAGGTTTGATGGTTCAGGCGGTGCAGCAAGTTTTTTTATGGTTAAGCCAGCATACCAGCTTAAAACACATTTATTGTCGGATACATGAATCCAATCAACGCAGCCTGGCGTTGGCGCAAAAACTCGGTTTTAAATTCGAGTGCATATTGCCCGGGAGCTACGTTAATTCACGTGGTGAAACAATTGATCTTAATAAATTTATAACTCACCTGAAGGAAGGTTAATGAGTAAAACCGTAACTGAAAATCCATTGGAAAAATTTAACCATTATTGGGACAAAGCGAAACAACACTCTCCGTTATCTCAGAAAAGTGCCGTCAATATTAGCACTGTTGATCCACAGGGTTTCCCACAAAGCCGGTTTGTTGATTTAAAAGAAGTGCATAAACAAGGGCTGGTATTTTGTACCCGTTTTGATTCCAGCAAGGGCAAAGACATTGAACTCAATAACAAAGTTGCGCTTACTGCGTGGTGGGACCATATCGGCATACAAATTCGGGTGAGTGGTGTTGCGCACAAAACCTCGGTACAAGCATCTGACCAATACTGGAATAGCCGCAGCCAAAGCGCCAGAGTTATCAGTATATTGTCGAAACAAAGCCATGTTTTAGATGATCCACACGCGTTGTATGAGCAAGTGGACAACGAACTGGCATCGAATCCCGGGCGGGAACTAGCAAGGCCGGATAACTGGGGCGGGTATTTAATTGAACCTGTTAAGGTCGAGTTTTTAACCTTTAAAAAATCGCGGCTTCACGTAAGAGAATTGTTTACTAAGACGCAACAAACCTGGTCATATTGTTTGTTACACCCTTAAAAGTTCAGCACTGTTATATCTGCAACAAAACTTGAGCTGATTCAGGTTTGATTCAGACCGTTTTTATAAACTCAATAAATGCTTTCACCTTTGGGGTATGTTGCATTTTGCCGTGATAAACCGCGTAAATATGTTGCTCACCCCAGTTATATTCCGGCAGCACCTGAACCAGTTTATGGTTTTTGAGTTCCTTCTCAATCTGGTAATCAAACAAACGCGCAATGCCCATGCCTTGCATACATAGTTGTTTTAAACTGCTGTAACTGTTGCAGGCAATATTACCTGTGGTGGTGACGGACAGGTGGTGTTTTCCCTTTGTGCAATCCCAGTTACTTAAGCGTTTATTGTGCTGAAAATGCAAGCAAGGCAGTTGTTCAAGTTGTTCGGGATTAATTGGTTGCGGCAGGTTGCAAATAAAATCCGGTGAGGCAACCAGAATACGTTTAGCTGACATTAATAACTTGCTGGTCAGGTTTGAATCTTCCAGATGGTGGCTGCTGCGCAGCGCAATATCGATTTGTTGGGATGGCAGAGGGACCAGATCATTAGTGAGCAACATGTCTATATTCAGTTTTGGGTATTGTTGGCAAAAAGCGGCTATATGCTGATTACTTAGATACTCGCCCACTGCCGGTGTGGCGGTAATGTGCAGTGTACCCTCAGGTTCGGCCTGATCATTGCGTATCGTCGCCAGCATTGCATCGATGCTGGCAAGTTGCTCTGTGGCCTGTTTATATAGTTTCAGGCCTGCATCGGATGTTTCCATCAAGCGTGTGGAACGATTTAACAAACGCTTATTCAGCAGAGATTCCAAACGCGATACTGCTTTGCTGATAGCGGGTGTTTGTACATGTAATTTTTCTGCTGCCTGCGTAAAACTGCCCTGTTCAACCACGGTACAAAATACTCTAAGCAAATAAATGAGTTCTTTATCCATTGTTTCTTTTTGGGAAAATATAACTTTCCATAAATGCTGTTATTTGGAAAGTATAATGCAGTCACAATGCTCGCCTCAACTATCGAGGAAAGTATTATGCAATTCAATAAATCAACACTTACGCTCATATCGGTGCGACATTCGTTGCTGTATCTATTGCTCAGTTTGTTATTGCTTGGCGTTAGCGCAATATCCCAGGCCGGTGTGGTAGACACCAACCGCGCTAAAATTATTAACCTGACTTTGCCTGACAACTGGTATTTAGGAGAAGTAGCCGGGCTGGAATTTACCCGCAATGGTGACATGGTGGTATTCAACCGGGGCTTGCATCCGTTACTGGTGTTCAGCAAAGAAGGGAAATTTAAGCGTGAATTAGGCTTAGGATTATTTAAGGTGCCCCATGGCTTATTTGTGGATAAACAGGATTATATCTGGACCACAGATCAGGAAACCCATCAGGTGCTTAAATTTGACCAACAGGGCAAAATTAAACTGATTTTAGGGCGAAAAGACTCCCCCGGTTCAGGCTGGTTTGATAACGGCTATCAGCTTAATTTATTCAATGCCCCCAGTGACGTGGCTCTGGACAGTAAGGGCAATATTTATGTGGCCGATGGTGATAACTATCGCATTGTGAAATTTGATCCAAGCGGTAATTTGCTATCGAGCTGGGGCGAAAAAGGGGAGACCGCAGGTAAATTTAATTTCCCGCACTCCTTGCTGTTTGATGCGGAAGATCGTTTGTATGTTACCGATCGTCAAAATGGCAGGATCCAGATTTTTAATACCGATGGTCAGTTTTTAACCCAGTGGAACGATATTGGTTACCCCTACGAGCTGGAGCGCTACGATGATAAAACTTTTATTATCACCGATGCTCGTAGTGGTGAAATCAATAAAATTAATTTGCAAGGTAAGGTGATAGAAAAGTTTGGCCGCTGGGGTAAAGGTTTGTCTGAGTTTGGTTTCCCACATGGTTTGGCGGTAGATAAAAGTGGTACTGTTTACGTGGGTGAATTACTTAACTGGCGGGTTCAGACTTACCACTAGAACATGAGTCTTTGTTAAAAAGCGGATTGCAAACACCTGTAGTTATTATGGCCTTTCATCCGCTAATTTGCTGTTTTTATTGTAAAAACATGTCAAGGTACTGATTGTTTAGTCCTGTTTTAACCTTATGAGCATTTAAGTAGGTGCAAATGGATTTGCTTACGCTTAATCCTTTAATTATGTTGTTGGCTTTCTCATTGGTGTCTTTCCGCAGATGGAAAAATCCGGTGAATAGCGAAGCCGTGTTTATGGTGTGTATGGGCTGGGCAGCTATTGCGGTGTTGAGTTTGTCAGGCGGCATCATGTTGTTTGTGGTTCGTGACTACGTAGTGGCCATTTTTTTATTGCTACTATCTCCGGCAGCGGCCTACGTGGCAACACGCTTTAGGGATTTAAATTAAGTTATCGCTACCTCGCTAATGTTAAAACCATAAGGCATTGTTCGTGCCTTGAAGCGGTTTAATCTGCTCGTGCCATTTGTGCTACCAGTTGTTTAACCAATTCGGCCGCAGGCATAGCTTGTGCCAGTGGTGCGCCTTGGCCTGCCCATTGTGCCGAATAACTATCGTCATTGTGTTGAATCGCTGTGGCTGCGAGTTTTTTGGCTGCGCTGTAGGCAATTGGATAATCGGCAATGTCGGGGCGGTTTAGGTCATCATCCAGATACAAACGATTAACCATTCCGCGTGCCGGGCGGCCAGATATGCAGCTGGTAAATTGCGTATTTGCCGCCGCCGGGCTTTGCAGTTTTTGCCGATAAGCAGAATTAGCAGCTGATTCAGGGCACAAAATAAAAGCGGTGCCTAGTTGTGCGCCCGCTACGCCCATTTGCATTAAACGCGTAATCTGTTGGCCTTGCATAATGCCACCTGCGGCGATAACCGGGATTGAACTAGCGGGTAATAGTTGGGTAAGTAGCTCATTAAGCGGCTGCATGGTATCTGGCTCGCTAGGATCAAACATGCCTCGGTGGCCTCCGGCTTCGGCACCTTGCGCTACCACTGCATCTACGCCAGCCTGTTCAGCGGCGCTCAGCTCGTTGATATTAGTTACGCAGGCCAGTACCACAATGCCAGCTTGTTGTAGTTGCTGAATATTGGCGACGGAGGCTAAACCAAAATGAAAACTGACTACTGAGGGTTTTAATTCAAGCAGCAGTTCCAACATAGCTGGAGACTCAACAAAACTAGCATAAGCCGCATTGATGGTGCTTGGAACTGGCAAATTTAAACGAGCAAAATGAGGGGCCAAATAGGCCAACCAGTTGGCTTCTTGCTCTCTATTGGCTACCGCGGGGCGATGACAAAACAAATTAACGTTAAACGGGCGTGAGGTTAATTGGCGGGTGGCCAATATCATCTCGCGTGCTTGTGTTAGCGAACTTGCGCCAATGCCAATTGAGCCGAGGGCGCCTGCATTACTGACTGCGGCCGCCAGCGTTGGGGTCGATACGCCCACCATCGGTGCTTGAATAATAGGATAGGTAATATTAAGTAATTGGCAGAGGGTTTTCACAAACTGGCTCCTCACGAGGGACAACGGCGAGATAGGAAGAACAGTTTACTCGCCTAAGTAGCGGATCTCCATCCGCAATCCTATTTGATTTTTATTGCAAATTTAGCTCTGCTGCTGATAAGCGCTCGGCGAGATGCCGAATTGTTTGTTGAAACTGTGGCTGAAAGAACTGTTGTTGTCGTATCCCAGTTCGAGTGCCACCTGTTTGACGCTGTGATGGGGCAGCAGCTGCAAGGCCAGCAACATTCTGGCCTGATGACACCAGGTCGCAAAAGGTAAACCGGTTTGTTTATGAAAGTGGCGAGCAAAGCTGCGCGCAGACATGGCCAGCTTTGCAGCCCAATGCTCTATCGGATAGCGTATGGCCGGATGGTTCAGAATCTCATCCGTCAGTTGCTGCATTGCGGGCGATTGTGGCATGGCTAAATGAAATTTTTGAGTGTCGGCTTGGGTTATTTCATTGATTGCCACCTGTGCCAGCGGTTGATAGTGCGCTAAGGGCAGTGTGTGATAGGCGTCTTGTAGTTTGTTAACAATTGCTAGTAATAATTCACTCACCTTAATAACCCGGATTTTATCACTTAGTCCGGTGCTTGCCTGATAACTGACATAAAGGCTCCAGCCGTTAAAAACACCAACAGAACTAACACCATGTGTACAATTAGGCGGAACCCAAACCGCATAACCGGCTGGCATAACCCATTGCTGTTGCTCGCTGGTAATCGCTAATGCTCCCGTTCGGGACGCAAAAAGCTGTCCTAGTTTATGATGATGAGGTGGGGTATTACGCGGCGAATCTTGCTGGACATTAACCACGCACAAATCTCTGTCACGATTCAGTAATACTGGGGTTACTGAATGTGAAATTCGTTGTATAGCCATTGCTGTAATTTGAGATCCTTCAGTTGGAAAAAATCAAATATGCCTAATGCTTTTAAAGCTGGAATGCTGTCACGAATTTCTTGTTCAAGTTCCGCTCGTTGGTACTGTGACATAGTGGGATCCAGCCAGTTGTTACAATTGAGCATAAATGCACCTATGGTGCCTTTTCGCACATTAACGCCATTGATTTGCGCAAAATTCTGGTTGTCTGGTAAAAGGTCCGACGGCTGCATAAATAGGTATCTCCTGTGATGAACTACAACTAGTTTTAATCAAGTCGGCTGGAGAAGCGATAGGCTGGTCTGCCATTGTGTATCGATACTTTGCCTTTGCAAGGTAGTAATCATAGAGCTTGTATCTTACTGGCTTTTTGAGGAACGCATTTTACGTATCTGATATACAGCCAGAGTGCGCATTGGTGTTTCCCGTCCGCGCCACACAAAACGTGAAGGCATAGGCGCCATTTTGTAAAGTTCTTCTACGGTTGGGGGAATATACAATAAGCCGCGATTGATCAAATTCAATAGCATTTGCATTTGTAATTCGCGCAAGGTGTAACGCCATTTTCGCCGCAGATAGGTTATACAATCGCGCCAGCGAAAAGGTGACAAGGAGCGGAAAGAAAACTCGGCGCGTCCATGAAATACACAACGTCGCCCCATATTTTCATAATAGGCATTACGCCACAGGTTGGTCGCAATCAGCCAGGAAACAAAAAAATCCTCACCAATAAATCCGACCGGAATACGCATTTGGCGTTGCTGAAGATAGCTAACAAAACTGCCTCGAAGTGCATAACAATTGCCAGCCAGCATACCGTTAAATACCATACGCTGACGCCATGCATCACGATCCCGGCCGGTGGCGGGCATCGCTCCGGCTGCTTCTGCGTAAGGGTTTTTGTTAAGCATTTCCTGCAACAAATCAAAGGTTGATGATGAAACCGTCACATCACCATCCATAAAAATAATTGCACTGTTTTCAGGAATCGATTTATCTGCCAGCAATTGGTGCACAAAAATATTCCAGGTGTTGGCTTTATCACCAACCGCGGTTTCCATTAAATACAGATTGCCGATATTTCCTTTAAAATTGTGTACCTGCTGAACAGTCTGGTCGGTACAGCCGTTGGCCAGTATAAACACCTTCGCATTGAGGTTTTGGGTCGCTCGTTCAATGCTGCGTAACGCACTGTGAATATTACGCGCTTCATTGTGTGCAAACAGGGCAATAAAGCATTCATCAGTCTGCGCTGTCTGGTTTAACCTTGTGAGTTGGTGCTGTTCAACTGGGCGAATATCCGCAGTCATGGATCGTCCTTATCACGCCTTGTTTATGGTACTAAATTGATGGATTAGCGGCCGATTGCATATTTTGCATAGACTAGCATGCAACCGATTTGTGGCGAAATTGTTTGAATAGCCAACTGCTTGATATTGAAGGTTTTCAGCAATGCTTGCCAGTGTCCTGCAGGCTGTTTACTATTTAGAGCATAACAATAATTAAGGTTATGGATAACGGGCCCTTAACGTGAGCCAAGGTCAAAGTACAAGTCAACCACTACTCAGCATTGGTCTGCCGGTTTATAACGGCGGAAAATGGCTGGCCGGTGCCGTGGAGTCGATGCTGGATCAGAGCTTTAGTGATTTTGAATTGCTGATTGTGGACAACGCTTCTACTGATAACACCGCTGATATTGCCCGGCATTACGCCGCAAAGGATAAGCGGGTTAAATATCACTGTAATCCGCATAATATCGGTTTGTATCGTAATTTTGATCGTGCTTTTGAATTGTCTTGTGGTCAGTACTTTAAATGGGCTGCGGATAGTGATTTTTGTTTACCGGGCTTTTTTGAGAAATGTATTGAGGTACTGGAACAACGGCCGGATGTGGTGCTGGCATACCCTCAGGCATTTTTGCTGATACGTGATCAAATGGGTGAAGAGGTCGCTTATGAGTATTTTGATGACTTTAATCTGGAAGATGAGCGCCCCTCCGAGCGTTTTATCAAATATCTTAACCGCGAAAAAATTAATAATGTCATGCACGGCATTATTCGCGTCTCTGCGTTAAAACAAACCAGTTTAATCCGGCCTTTGCCAGGCTCGGATATCAGCATGGTAGCCGAGCTCAGCTTATTAGGTAAGTTTGTGGAAGTGCATGAGCGTTTGTTTGTAAGACGCTTTGATGATGAAACCTCAAGCATGCTAATGAGTAAGAAAACCGCGGCTAAAAAAGATGTGCCGCTTGGTAATAGCATTCGTCAGCGGCTTGATTTGCACAGTTATCGTTTTTATAGCGCGCTGACATCTCCGATTTCTGTTACTGAAAAAATCCGTGTGTGTCTGTATTTACTTAGACGGGTTACCTGGTTGCGGCATAAAGTGATGCAACAACTGGTACGCAGTGCCATCCCGGGAAGATAGCCATGAATTCTATGGCGCGATACAAAAATAAACGGGTTTTGGTCACCGGGGCCAGTGGTTTTATTGGTGAACATCTGTGCCGCTATCTGGTTGAACAAGGCGCGCAGGTAATCGGTGTTTACCGCACTAATATGATTGATATCGCCGGGGTGAAAGGTGTCCGGACGGATTTAACTAATGAGAGTCAGGTTCACAATCTGGTTGAAGAGGTGAAACCTGAATTTGTATTTCATCTGGCCAGTGAAGTGCATGGTAAACGTGATGTGCAGTATGTGACTTCGACCCTGCATAATAATTTAGTCGCGACGGTTAATTTACTTACCGCACTTGAGCTGGCCGGAGGTTGTCAGCGAATTATTCTGGCGCAATCACAAGAGGAGATTTCCTCGTCAGGTGAGACTAATGGTTCACAGCCTGTTATTCCTTGTTCTCCTTATGCCGCTTCAAAAGTAGCGGCCACTGCTTATGGCAACATGTTTTACCAGCTATACCAGTTACCAGTGGTGATGGCGCGCATTTTTATGGTGTATGGACCGGGGCAAAAAGATCTGAGTAAGCTGGTGCCATACAGCATCTTGTGTTTGTTGAAAGGGAAATCACCTCTAATCAGCAGCGGTACACGTTTGGTGGACTGGATTTATGTGGAGGATGTGGTAACCGGGTTGCTGACCATGGGCCTGCAACATGGCATTGAGGGTAAAACTCTTGATTTAGGCAGTGGTGAAAGCCAGTCTATTCGCGGGGTGATCGAGCAGTTAATTGCAGTAGCAGATACTGAGATCACGGCTGAATTTGGCGCAGGTGCCGGGCGTAAACATGAAGTTGAACCGGTAGCTGATATTAAACACACCGCACAGTGGTTACATTGGCAACCACAGACAACTCTGTCACAAGGGCTGGCTAACACGGTCGGTTTTTATCGCCAACAACTTAGTGGGGGTTATGGCAATGAATGATAACCCACCATTTGCCCACGCCGATTTAGCTGCTGCGCAGCAGAAAATGCAGCAGCTTATGCTACAGCTTTACCCGATTTGCCGCAGTATTACCGGGCCGGGTGTTCGGGAATCTCTGGCGTTGTTGCAACAACATATTCCACTTGAGATAAAGTCGGTTGCCAGTGGCACCAAAGTGCTGGATTGGATTGTGCCCGACGAATGGCAAATTAATGATGCCTATATAAAAGATGCTAGTGGCAAGCGGGTGGTCGATTTTACGCAGCATAATTTGCATGTGATGAGTTACAGCCAGCCAGTTAACAGGGTCATGTCCCTGGACGAATTGCAGCCTCATTTACACTCAATACCCGGGCAGCCAGATTGGATCCCTTATAAAACCAGCTATTACCAAACTGACTGGGGATTTTGTTTAACACATAAGCAGCGGCAAAAGCTTAAACCGGGTCAATATGAGGTTTGCATTGATAGCAGTCTTAAACCCGGAGTTTTAAATTATGCTGAGTTGCTGATAAAAGGAAAATCGACGCAGGAAATCCTGATTTCCACTCATATTTGTCATCCGTCAATGGCCAATGACAACTTGTCTGGCGTCGTGGTCGCAACCGCATTAGCCAGTTACTTACAAAAAATAAATAAGTTGCATTATAGCTACCGGTTTGTGTTTGTTCCCGGCACAATCGGAGCAATTTGCTGGTTAGCACAACAAGGGGATAACCTCCGGCGTATTCAGCATGGACTGGTATTGTCCGGCTTAGGTGACAGCGGAACTTTAACCTATAAAAACAGCCGCAGTGCTGAAACCGCTATTGATAAAGTGATGGCGAAAGTTGTGCACGATTATCAGGGGAATACTGAGCCTTTTTCACCTTATGGCTATGATGAACGACAGTATTGTTCACCGGGTTTTAACTTGCCGGTGGGACGTTTGTCGCGCACGCCATTTGGCACCTATCCTGAATACCACACATCTGCAGACGACTTACAATTTGTAAAACCACAACAACTTGGAGGCGCGTTACAAGCTGTGATTAAAGGCTTGCAGCAACTGGAGTCGCAACCTTATTACATTAATTCACAGCCTTACGCCGAACCCTGTTTATCTAAATATGGATTGTATGATGATGACAAAGGCAAGCCTTTATCGCAAGCGGTGCGAATGGCTTTGCTTTGGGTACTGAATTTAGCCGATGGTCAGCATGATCTGGCTGAGATGGCAGAACAAAGTGGTTTAGCCTTGCATGATATTGAGCATGCCGCAGATAAGCTAAAACAGGTTGGATTGTTAAAGGAGTAACAAACAGGTGAGAAGGATAAAACAATGAAGGTGGTTTTATTTTGCGGTGGGTTAGGTACACGATTGCGTGAATATACCGATACAGTGCCCAAATCTATGGTGCCTGTTTGCGAAAAACCGATGTTATGGCATTTAATGCGCTACTACGCGCACTTTGGTCACAACCGGTTTATCTTATGTCTGGGTTACAAAGGCGATGTGATCCGTGACTATTTTACTCAGGGGGTGGAGGACGATTTTGTTGAACTGACCCGCCAGGGTGAAACTGTCGATATTTGCTGCGAAGATGGGACGACATTGCAGGTAAATTTGGTGGAAACGGGGGAAAACGCCAACATTGCTCAGCGACTGTTAGCGGTTAAGTCTTATCTGGCGGATTCTCCGGTATTTTTGGCTAACTATAGTGATGGACTGGCCGATTTACCCTTAGATCGTTATATCGATTATGTGCAATCACAAAACAAAACTGCGGCATTTGTAAGTGTCAAACCGACCAGTAGTTTTCATGCGGTGTCGTTTACTGCCGATGGTGTGGTTAAGCATATAAAACCAGCGAGCAAGGCGGGATTTTGGATTAACGGCGGTTTTTTTGTTTTTAAACAAGCCATATTTGATTATATGCAGGCCGGTGAAGAGCTGGTGGATGAGCCCTTTGACCGCTTAATTGAAAAGCAGCAATTACTGGCTTTTGCGCATGAGGGTTTTTGGGCGTGCATGGACACACCTAAAGATAAATTTGCCTTTGATGAGCGTTGTCGTCAGCAGGATATGCCGTGGCAGGTTTGGCTTAAGGATTAAACACCATTTTTCGCACATAAAAGGCTTCAGCGCAGTCGCTGTGACATTCCACCCCACGGATACGCATTAATGCCAGCAAGGTTTGTGGTTTAAACCAGCTTTTGCTTTGCTGGGTGACAAAGGTTTGGTAAATGTCGTCGGCTTTTTGACTGGCGTCCTCTTCGCTTACCGGCACCAGCAATTGCGGTTGTCCTAAATCACCATCCCATTTCACAATTTCGTATTCCCAGATATTGTTGTTGCGCCAGCTGTTCCAGCATAACTGATTAATAAACTGATGATCCTGATGTTTATCGTTAGCGCAGTGGGTAAGAATGAGATCGGGATTCACGCGCTGTTTTAACTCATCAAAATAGGCTTTCACCGCTTCACCTTGCCAGGGTAAATAGGCATCACGAAAATCCATTATCTCGAGCGTGACCTTTGTGGCGCCCTGGGTAAAACGCTCTGCGCCATTAATGGCTTCTTGCTCGCGTGCGCTGCCTTTGCCGGTTAATACTACCCAGTGAATGTGTAACTCAGGTTGCTGTTTTATCAGCTGACGAATGGTACAGCCTGCGCCAATCTCGATGTCATCAGGATGCGCGCCAATACACAGCAGTTGTTTAACCGATTGAGTGGAGAGTAATGACAGCATTAGTTTTCCTCGTTAAATAACTGTTGGCACAACACCGCATCAAAATCAGCATATTGGCTATCGCGCCCGGCAATCTGGCTTACTGGCAGCGGCCAGTTAATCGCAAAAGCGGGATCGTTATAACGAAAACCGCCGGCTAATTCAGGTGAAAATACATCGGTCATCATGTAATGCATCACCGCATTATCCGTGAGGGTTTGATAACCATGAGCAAATCCCGGCGGTACATACAGCGCGTTAAATTGTTGGCTATCGAGCTCAATGCTGATGTGTTGACAAAAGGTGTTGGAGCTAGGGCGACAATCAATAACTACATCCAGCACTTTGCCATGTTCGCAGCGGATCAGTTTGCCTTCTGTAGAGGGCGAGCGTTGAAAATGCATGCCACGCAAAGTACCCGCCAGCTTATTATGACAAACGCTGGTTTGTACAAACTCACTGGGTAGGCCATGTTGTTGAAAGGTTTGGCTACACCAAGTGCGCGCGAAAAAACCTCGTTCGTCACTGATGGGATCAATCTGAATTTCAACGGCACCGGCCAGTGCGGTGGGGATGATTTTCATGACTGGCTCCAGAACAGTCTGTCATCCAGTTGTCCGCTCTGGCGTAAATAGTTAAGTTGCTTTAAGCGGGTAAATGCGCGGAACTGGTAGGTATCTGCTGACATCTGTATGCGTTCAAAGCGTTGTTTTAATTCCTCTGCCCCGGCTTTGGTGGTCCAGCGTGTTTTATATCCGGGTAATTGTGTGGCGATTTTATCAAAACTGACTTTGTAGCTGCGGTTATCACCGCTCGGTTTGCCGGTAGATAATTCACAGCCAGTGAATACCTCAGCAATAATCGCGGCAATCTCACGAATACGATAATTTTCATCGCTGTTGCCCACATTAAAAATCTGACCATTAATGCTTTGTGCCGGTGCTTCTAAAGCGCAGCGAAATGCTTCACAAATATCTTCAATATGTACTATTGGTCGCCACGGGCTGCCGTCGCTGATCATGGCGATTTTTTGGGTGGTAAAGGCCAGTGCACATAAATCGTTTAATACAATATCAAAACGCATGCGCGGCGAGGGACCATAGGCGGTGGCATTGCGTAAACACACCACGCTAAAGTCATTATCAGCCAGCGGTTGTAAATCGCGCTCCACTAATGTTTTGCATTTGGCATAGGCGGTTTGTGGATTGACCGGTGAGTGTTCATCAACGATGTCGGTGACGGCAGCGCCATACACGCTGCAGGACGACGCATACACAAAACGCTCCACCCCGGCTTGTTTGGCGGCTTGTGCCAGTTGAATGGAGCCCTGGTGATTAATCTCAAAAGTGATATCCGGGTTTTGTTCACCGAGTGGATCATTAGATAACTCAGCTAAATGGATCACCGCATCAAAACCTTCAAGATCATCGGCACTGATATGGCGTAAATCTTTGCACAAGGTAAAAGGCAAAGTTGGTTGTTGCTGGTTATCCAGATACAAGGTGCCATCGCGATAAAAGCCGGTATCGAGTCCGGTGACCTGATGGCCATGTTGTATGAGCCACGCCGCCATGCGCGTGCCAATGTAACCTTCAGTGCCAGTAACAAAGACTTTCATTTTCAATCCTTAATCCAGCACGGTGGCAGTGGGCACAGGCAGCACAAACTTAGCGCCCCATTGTTTAATATCCTGCATCTGCTGAGTAATTTCTGTGGCCAGATTCCACGGTAAAATCAGTACATAATCGGGTTGTGTGGCAAAAATCTTATCCGGTGCATAAATGGGAATTCGTGTGCCGGGCGTATATTTGCCCTGTTTATGCGGGCTTCTGTCCACCGTGTAACTGAGTAAATCAGGTCCGATTCCACAATAATTGAGCAGGGTATTACCTTTGCCCGGCGCGCCATAACCCACCACTTTTTTGCCCTGTGCTTTTGCGTTAATTAAAAAACTCAGCAACTGGTTTTTGCATTGCTGTACCTGTTCGGCAAAGGTTAAGTAGGTGCTGAGTTCAGTTAATCCGGCTAGTTTTTCCTGTTTACGCAAGGCGTCCAGCGCTGCTGTTGTTTGCTGTTGAGCATTGTTATGACAGGCGTAAATACGCAGTGAACCACCGTGTGTGGCAAGTTGTTCAACATCAAAAATGCGCAGGCCATGTTTGGCAAAGGCTTTTTCTACTACCAACAATGACAAATAACAAAAATGCTCGTGGTAGATGGTATCAAACTGGCTTTGTTCAATAAGTTGCTGCAGATGCGGGAACTCCATGGTCAGCACGCCATCATCACTTAACATAGCGTGCAGACCCTGAATAAAATCAAGCAGGTTGGGCACATGAGCCAGCACATTGTTGCCAATTAATAAATCGGCTTTGCCGTGTTTGTCGGCTAATTGTTGGGCGGTATCTGCACCAAAAAACAGATTTTCGGTATTTATGCCCTTTTTGCGTGCAACTTCGGCGACATTTGTTGCAGGTTCGATACCAAAGCAAGGAATATCCTGTGTTACAAAATGCTGCAGCAAATAACCATCGTTACTGGCGATTTCCACGACCTGTGAATTAGCATCTAATCCCAGACGCTGAACAATGTTCTCGCAATATCGGTGCGCATGTTCAACCCAGCTATCTGAGTAAGATGAAAAATAAGGATAATCCTGATAAATCTCATCCGGTGAGACAAACTCATGCACTTGTACCAGTAAGCATTGCTCACATACATAAGCATGCAGCGGGTAAAACACTTCCGGTTGGTTGAGCTGCGACGGGGGGATAAAGGTTTCGCACAAAGGCGACATGCCTAAGTCAACAAAACTGTGTTTAAGCTTGTTGTTACACAAGCGGCATTTACCCAGCGTCACAAATCGCTCCTTTGATTAATTTCACACCAAGTAGAGTAAAGCTAAGGGCGTGAATTTAAAAGCTTTTATCCTTTTAGGGACAATGAAGTGTTTAAATATTCACACCTGTCTCACACCTTCGGTAATAGATTATTAAAAAAAAAAGCGGTAATGTTGCGCCGTTGTAATAACATTTTGTATGAAAAATATTCACTTTTTATTCACCAGTAAATGCGGCAGGCCAGTAATGCATAACAATAATCAGCCTGATTCTTTAACTCAATCCATCAGCGATGATGGTTATAAAGAATTGTTCTCCAGTTCTCACTGGAAGCTGAAAAAAGCACTGAGCCGTTTTCTCTCTCCCTCCGATGCCGAAGAGGTGATTCAGGAAAGTTTTGTCACTTTACTGGAACAATGTAAGCAACAAAAACCAGATAATCCCCAGGCGTTTGTGTTCAGAGTCGCGCGTAATATTGCCATCAGCCGTCTACGTAATCAGGCTGTACGTCGTCGTTTTCTGGATAAAGAAATCAACCAGATTGACGTGATTGAACCGCAGGAAAATTTGCAGGATTCAATGGCGGATGATCAACACAAGGCAAAATTACTCGCAGCGATAGATCAACTGCCGCCAGTATGCCGTCAGGTTTTTGTGTTAAAAAAAATACATGGTTACAGCCATAAAGAAATAGCAGAGCAGATGCAGATTTCAGTCAAAACAGTTGAAAATCATTTAGCTAAAGGCATGAAAGCCTGTCTGTTTGCCTTCCGGCCTGCTGCAAGCGATACATCGCTTAACCGGATGAAAGCGGATAAGTAACACCGATGAATGTAGATGAATGGGTGGGTTATGGCCTGCCTGAGCATACCATGGATCAGGCAGTTGCCTGGTTGGTGAAACTGGAATCCGGTGAGATGGAAGAAAGTGAATACCGTCAGTTCTCTCAGTGGCTAGACAGCCAGCCTGAGCATCGTTGGGCGTTTGAAGAGTTATCTGCGGTCTGGGCGAAAACATCCACACTGAAGGAAGATAAATCCCTACCCGGAGAGCAAATACCCAATCAATCTCTTTCACAACAATCAGCTTCTTCCCGGGGATATTTTGGTATCGCTATCGCATTAATGAGCATTGGTTTAATTATTGGTTTGTTAGGGTAATGCATAACTGATATCTATCGCATTTTTATGGCGAAAAATTCAACACAATCTCATCTTTCCAGGCTATTCTATTTAAAAATTTTTCCTTAAAAATACTAATAAAATCATTAGGTAAGGCTTTTTATGTAAATTAATTGTTAATTTGATGTAGGGGGAAATTCTGACTTAGGCGTCTTTGTATTCATAAGGACCATAAAAATAACGAATTCAACTCTGGAGCCCTTTATGCTTAATAAAATAACAAAGGTCATATCAAACCAGTACAGCTATTCAATTTCTGTTGCTGTCGCGCTGGTTGCATTTGCCTCACACGCCAGTGCACAGGAAAAACAAACTACCCCGGAAGAAGAATCAGTAGAAAAAATCTCGGTGGTGGGGTCACAAATTCGTGGGGGTCAGGTTAGCGAAGCCCTGGCTGTTTCCGTTATCAGTGCTGCGGATATCGCAGAACTGGGGATTGATTCGGGTGACGAATTACTGGATCTCATCCCGGAAAACGGCCAGAACTTTTTTAATGAAGCCGGCAATATTGGTGGTGGTGTCAATGCCGCGCGTGGTGACGTGGGTGCCTATAATTTACGTAATCTGGGCACGGGCAACACGCTGGTACTTTTGAATGGCCGTCGTCTGGTGAACGCCGCAACCTATCAAACCGAAGAAGTGGGCGGTAGTTTTGTCCCGGTAAACTCGGTTAACTCTAATACCATTCCGGTTTCTGGTTTAGAGCGAGTGGAAGTCTTACGCGATGGTGCTTCAGCTATTTATGGTGCAGATGCGGTAGCAGGCGTAGTGAACAACGTACTGAAAACCGATTTTGTCGGGTTTAACGTCAGCATGCGTTACAAAGGTTTTGAGAATCTGCCAAGAGATGACAAAACCCTTAAACTGGAATGGGGTAAGGATTTTAACGGCGGTAGAACCAATGTTAGTGCTTACTATAATTTTTACGATCGTGGACGTGTCAGTTCACTGGATGATCCGCGCTGGTCAAGTTCCGATTTCCGTGACCGCATTCCGGCAGGCTCCCCGTGGGAAGGCGATACAGCCTTTCGTAATGACAGCGCCAACTCATTATATGGTCAGTTTGATTTAGTCAAAAGTGCTACCAGCAGTGGTTTAAAAGATCATTTAACTGACAGTAGTGGGGAATTTGAAACCTTCCCTGCAGGTGATGCGCGTTGTACATATGCGATTAACGAGCAAATTTGTGGTGCCATTGATGGTAATGGAACAGAACGCTTTGATTTTAATGCGGTAGGTCGTGACCTGATTTCAGATTTAACCCGTAATAATCTGTTTGTGTTTGTTAATCACGATTTTGAAAATGGTATGCAGTCCTTTACCGAATTGTCGTATTATCAGTCGTCATCCAATATTACCCGTCATCCCTCATATTCATTCAGTACCTCTAAACTACGTGTTGGTGCAGAAAACTACTACAACCCATTTGGACCCTGTGGTTCGCCTAATCGTTTGCCTGATGCCTTGATCCCGGATGTACCCTGTGAAGGTCTGGCGTTAACCATTGATAATTATCGTTTTGCTGAAAAGCCACGTGTGGTTGATGTTGATGCTGATACTTACAGGGTGTTACAAGGTTTCCGCGGTCAGTTAGGTGACTGGGACTGGGAATCGGCATTTTCCTATTCGAAAGCCAGCCGTGAAGACGTAACACATAACCGCGTATCAAACATTCTGATGCAGGAAGCGTTAAATGATTCAACAGCGGCCGCTTACAATCCATTTAGCGCAGGCGTGAACAGCAATATTGAACGTGCGTTAGTGGATGTGCGTCGTGATAGCGAAACCACCTTAACCACGCTGGATGCAAAATTTTCAAATACCGATTTATTCACTCTGCCCGGTGGTAGCGCCAGCTTCCTGGTGGGCGTGGATTATCGTCGTGAAACCTTCAAGGATGATCGTGATCCTCGTTTAGATGGCACTATCGTGTTTACCGACTGGGAAGGCGATACCTATCCGTATGTTTCCGATGTGGTTAACTCAAGCCCTACACCGGATAACTCGGGTGAGCGTAAAGTCACGGCCTTGTTCACCGAATTGCAGTTACCGTTAATGGATGATTTTGATGTTCAGGCTGCTGTGCGTTACGAGAATTTTTCTGACGTAGAAAATACCACTGTCGGCAAGGTTGCATTTGGCTGGCATCCCAGTGATTTGTTTTTGTTAAGAGGTTCATGGTCGCAAGCTTTCAGAGCGCCAAATCTGGTCACTATTAACGAAGATATGGTTGCGCGTAACAATACCCGTACCGACTGGACCTGTGTTTATGCCGCAGAAAACGGTGGCGATCCGGATCAGGATATTCTGGATTGTACTAACTCTACTCAACGTATCGCGCAGGGTAGTGATAAATTAAAACCGGAAGATTCGACCAATACCTCATTGGGTGTGGTGTTAACACCAACTAAAAACCTGACCTTTACGGTGGATTACTGGACCATAGATAAAAACAATACCATTGGTTTATTGGGAGAGGAAAATCATACGATTCTGGATTTGGTTTATCGTCTTCGTAGTGGCAGTAATTGTGATACCAATCCAGCGGTTAACCGTGTGGAAGCAACAGATGACCAAATCGCTATCTACGATGCGGCAGGTATTTGTCCTGCTGGTGATATCAAGTATATTGACGATAACTACACCAACCTGGATAAGCGTACGGTAAGTGGTTATGACGTTGGGGTGTATTACAACGAGGACTTCTCCTTCGGTACGGTCCGTTTTGATTACAATGGTTCATTCCTGCAAAAATTTGAGCAGAAAGCGGGGGGAGATGCCTTATTGCTAGTGGAAGCACAGCAACAGGGTGAAATTACCGAGGATTATCCGGTGGTTGGTTTTGCTGATTTAATCGGTAAAGACGGAAACCAGAAACAACGTCATCACTTTAAATTATCGTGGCGTGATGGTGACTGGGGGGCCTCGTTATCCGGTAACCGAATTGGCAGTTTCTATCAAAGTGATTTAACGCTGGAAGATGGCACGAAATATGTTATCCCGGCTATGAGTACTTACGATGCCACTGTAGATTATCGTTTTGATATCAGCGATGTACGCACCCGTGTACGTTTTGGTATCAAAAACCTCACCGATGAGCGTGCTCCGTTAGCCGATGACTACTTTGGTTATTTCTCGGATGCACATTCCGATCTGGGTCGTAATTATTATCTCGACTTAAAAGCTTATTTCTAATCATCTATGCTTGCCGGTAATCAACTGATTACCGGCGGCAGGACGCTTTACTGATTATGCAACAAAATACCAATTATATTGAGGACGCAACACGCGCCCGTTATCAGGATGTGGGTTTATTACTTGGCCCACTTGTTTTTGCCTTGTTTATGTTTTTTGACGGCTCGCAATCGATTATGCCGCAGGAAGCGTGGCGGGTAGCTGCTGTTGGATTATGGATGGCGGTATGGTGGGCGACCGAAGCAATACCGGTGCCAGTCACCGCATTTATTCCTTTAGTTGCCTTTGACATTTTAAAGGTCGCGAGTTTTAAAGAAGCGGCGATGCCCTTCTCAAATCCGATTATCTTTTTGTTTTTAGGCGCGTTTTTACTGGCAATTGCTGTAGAGAAATGCAATTTGCACAAACGCATCGCGCTGGCGATTTTGGGCGTGACAGGCACTCAAAGTACCCGATTGATCGGCGGTTTTATGCTGGTGGGTGCGTTTTTGTCGATGTGGATGAGTAATACTTCAACCACTTTAATGTTGATGCCAATTTGTATCTCGGTGGTGAAAGTCATCACCGACAATTCCACCAGCGCAACGGACAGACAAAAAACACACTTCCAAATAGCCATGTTATTAGGTCTGGCCTATTCCACCACTATTGGTGGTTTATCGACTTTAATTGGTACGCCTCCCAATGCCTTACTCGCAGCGTTTTTAGCCGAAAACTATCATATGCAAATTGATTTTATCTCCTGGATGAAAGTGGGTGTGCCAATCAGTTTAATTATGTTGCCGTTAGCGTGGTTGTTGCTGACACGTGTACTGTTTAAGGTTGATATCAAAGTTGATGATTCGGTGAGTGAACATTTTGCCCAGTTACGTAAAGAACTGGGTGTTATGTCAAGTGCTGAAAAGCGCGTTGGTATCATCTTTTTAGTGGTGATTAGTCTGTGGATTTTACGTCGCCCGTTAACTGAATGGATTGGAATCACAGGTGTAACAGATGCGGGCATTGCGATGCTGGCGGCATTAATGTTGTTTTTGGTGCCTAAAGGCGGTAATAGCCAGTGCCGGTTACTTAACTGGCATGATGCGAGTATGGTGCCCTGGGGTGTATTAATTCTGTTTGGTGGTGGTTTAAGTCTGGCATCGGCTGTGTCGTCCAGTGGTCTGGCAATGTTCCTGGGTGAATCTTTACAGCCATTGACGATTTTTGGCATCGCCGTATTAATTATTGCTGCTACTGGTCTGGTGATTTTCTTAACCGAGCTGACCAGCAACCTGGCCACCGCTGCCACCTTGTTACCTGTGGTTGCTGCAATTGCCATGCAATCCGATTTATCTCCTCTGTTATTGACTGTTCCTGTGACGCTCGCCGCCAGTTGTGCCTTTATGTTACCGGTCGCTACACCACCTAACGCAATTGTATTTGCATCCGGTTATTTAACCATTCCGCAAATGGTCAGAAGTGGCGTAATGCTGAATATTATTGGCATGATTTTATTATCTCTGGTTGCCGTGTGGTGGGCGCCCTACATCTTGTTGTAAGGATTAAAGTAAATGAAAAAATTAGTGTTACTGATTGTGTTATGGGCTGGGTTTTCAACTGCCTATGCCGAGTTACAACCCAAAGTGAAACCGACTTTGCAGCCACAAAAAGTGTTGTTTGTCGGTAACAGTTTCAGTTATTACAACAATGGTGTTCAGAACCATGTTATCAGCCTGATTAAGTCAGCAGGTAAATGGACGCAGGGCGAGAATCGTTACCGTCTTAAAACTCTGTCAGGCGGTAAATTATATGAACATATCAAAGGTTTTAGTTATTTAATGGATCAGCCGCAAGGTAAAGGCTGGGACATAGTGGTATTGCAAGGACATTCAAACGAAGCTGCAACTAAAAAGCGTTATCCGGCGTTTGATGAAGCAGCCAAAATATTAGTTAAAAAAGCACGTGAGCATAAGGTTGAACCGGTGTTTTTTATGACCTGGCCATATAAAGGCGAACCCAAAATGACCGCTAAAATACGCCAGGGGTATTTAAAAACAGCCAATCAGTTAAATGCACTCGTGGTGCCTGTGGGATTGGCGTTTGCTAAGGCTAACCAAACATTACCACAGCTTGAGTTATATCATGCTGATGTAGAAGGCTTTGATGACAAAGGTGAGGTGCAATACCACCCGGTAGAAAAACACCCGTCAATGGCCGGTACTTATTTGGCTGCCTGCATGTTTTATGCTGCCTTTTATCAACAGTCTCCGGCAGGACTGACATACACTGCGAAGTTACCAGTGGAGACGGCCAGGGAACTGCAGGATGTAGCGTGGCAAACCTATCAGGAATTCTATAAGTAATTGAATACAAAATATTTTGTAAAAGCCTGCATTTGCAGGCTTTTTTATGGCTTAAATGAATAGGGGTTATAACCAGCGTTTTATCCAGCTGCATTCCTGTTTAACTGCGCTGTGCTGCAATAAGGGTTTACGCACCGATAAATAATAAGCCCGCTCCGGCACAATTAAGGCGTTAGGATCAATTTTGATTAGTTGGTTTTGTGCCAGCTGCTCTTTTACCAGCGCTTGCTCCAGCAGTGCAACGCCCTGATGATTTAACACCGCCTGCAATAATAAAATCGTGTGGCTGAAATAACGTTGTTTGCCACCCTGGCTGTTAGGTGAAAACTGATTAAGCCAAAAATCCCATTCATTCACATCTTCCAGCGTGAGCAAGGTTGCTTGTGGCAGCCAGTGTTGGTTTTGTTGCAGTCCTTGCTCGTATTCGGGACTGCACACCGCAATATACTGTTCCCGCTGTAACAGCTCACTTTGGTAATGCGGATTAACAATGCGCTGACCTAACACCATATCCAGACCCAGAGCCACAGGATCATCGTTACATTGCAGCATTCTGACTCTGATGTCGCTATGGCTGCCGTCAATATCACGCAAACTAAGCGCCTGAGTAAAACGATTCATCGCCAGTGCACTGTCCACTCCAATTTGAATGGTATCGGGTTCAGATTGGGTAAACTGGTTACTTAGTTGTTCAATGGCGGTGAAGTGCTGTGCTAATTCACTGGCGAATTTTTTCGCGCTGTCAGTTAAAAATAACTGTCGCCCGTGTTTTTCGGTAATCGCAAAACCACATTGCTGTTCAATGCGTTTTAACTGATGGCTAACGGCACTAATTGAAATATTTAACTCATCGGCCACACGACTGTGCTGCTGATGACGGTTTAAGCTCACCAGTAGTTGTAGTTGTTTAAATGACAGATGATTAGCTGTGTTCATACTTGATATTAATTCAACTAAATGTCTAAATTTGTCAATTTTTATACTGTGCCTGAAAGCGTATTCTGTATCCAGTGAATTTATTGGATTAAGGGTTTTATAATGATAAAGCAAGGTTTGAGAATTAAAAAAGGCATATTTACAGCAATATCGACAATAGCTATTTTGTTGACTCAGTTTCAGGTAAATGCTGATGAGGCTTCCACGCATTTTTGCGGACCAACTGTGCCCAAAGCAGCTTTAAAGTTAGACAGCATTATTCCTGCGTTGTACGGCATAGTGTCCGGCGCTGCTGGCGAAACAAAAAACTGGCAGCTGATGTCTGAGCTGTTTGCGCCTAATGGTCAGATTGTGCCGGTGTTTCATGATAAAAAACAGCAACCTCAAATTGATGTGTTAAGCGTGGAAAAGTTTGTTGAACTGAATAAACAAATTTTTAAAGACATCAATTTTTACGAAACGGAAGTCAGTAAACAGATTTTCCAGGTGGGGCATATGGCTACCGTATTAAGTCACTATGCATCACGTGATGATTTAAATGCTGCGCCTTACTCACAAGGTATCAACTCCTTTCAGTTGCTTAATGATGGTCGTCGCTGGTGTGTGATTTCTGTCACCTGGGACAGCGATAAAGGCGGTCATGCCATTCACGCTTTTGAATAAAAAAACAGTAAAAAGCCGGTGTGAACCGGCAATGGTGTGAATTGGTCATAATGTGAAAATGCTTATTGGCTAAATGCCGCCAACGTCGCCATTAACTCAATTTGTGAATTGATATTCATCTTGCGGTAAATATTTTGCAGATGCACCCGCAAGGTGTTGTAGGCGACTTCTTTGCTCGTGGCGATATCTTTGAGTGTTTGTTTATTGTTTAAGGCTTGTAGTAACTCCAACTCTTTAGGGGTGAGGTTGTATTCATTATTAAATTGCACCCAATCAATCGTGTGTTGCAGTTTAATGGTAACCAGAGCGCACGGGGTGCTGATTTCGACAATTCCATTTTCACGCTGAAGTGGAGATACGCGAATGCGCGCTTCCTGATAATTGTCATTAGTCACTATTAAGGTTTGCTGCTCACCAATACTACTAAACTGCTGGTGTGCACATTGCTGAATGTTGTTTAGCAACATTTGCTGGTAAACCGGTGTATCAATCAGCAAATGGTTAGCCTGAATACTAACTGGCATGCCTTGTGTCAGGTGTTTATTAGCAAAGTCGTTGCTTAAAATGATCTTGCCGTGTTCATCGGTAACGATAACGGCCTGGGTTGACTGATCAATCACATGCTTAGTCAAAGCCGAATATTGTTTTAGCAGATTGATTTCTTTGAATATATGCATTGCTCGCGATAAATGAGGTGCCAGTTTTTTAAGCAGATTAATTTCATCTACCGTGTAATCCGGATCATTAAAACCTCTGTTGAGTGCCAGCATAGCTTCGTGTTTCCCATCCCGACACAAGCAGGAGGTAATCACCTGAGCCGAATCCATTGGCACAATAACATTTTGGTAAAAATCAGTGTGTTGGTATTCGGTTAAATCCAGATAGTGATTCAGTACCAATACATCACCTTCGCTCATGTCCTTGCTGACAGAATAATAAGGATCTTCAAAAGGACGTGCCTGATAGTCCTGTATCAGTTTAGCTGGCACGTTAATGGTGGTGCTGTATTCAAGTATGGCCGGTGTTTCTGAAGCCAGTTCGGTTAAATAAAAGAAGGCTTTGTTTGATGCTGTGACCTGCAGTAATTTATCCAGTAACCCTTGCCATTGACCAGTGCGTGAAGCGGAATAGGTTTCTTCAATTAGTTCGAGTATAAAGTCAGTGGAATTGATGCGATTTTTGTCCGTCATCTTACAATCTTCGCTTATTTTTTAACCTAATGTATCGGTTTTTGTATCCCAGATCAAAACTTATATAAATTAGTAAGTTACAGACTATTTTTACGTATTATTTATCTGGCTTCAGCGAAAGTTTTAGTGTGCAGAGTTTACAGCGAGTTGATTTTTAGGGGGATGAGTTCTGTTCAAAATTAACACGCATTAAACGGTATAGCTGGTTCTATTTATCCATTACTTTTTAAAGTATATAAACTTACTTTTCTGAACTTTCACTGCAAAAAGTTAATAAGTCTCAGATTCCCTAAAGTTTTTGAATTTATTGCAATTATTGCCTGTGGCCTGACTATGCAACATGAAATTATTTCGTTACTATTAATAAAAATGATTCGTATTTAATTTTGTTCTGTTGTACTTATATTGTTGGCGGTAAGTGGACAAATTTAGCTAAGTTCTCAGGTAAATTTATGATGTATCTGTTGGCCACGCTGTTGTCATTAGCAACGGTAAGTGGTTTTTATTTAAGTTGGAAACAGCAAGCCAGCCGGGCGTTATGGTTATCGATTGGCTTATTAGTAGTGAGCTGTATCGGCTGGTCGTATGCGGCGGGTTGGGAATATGGTCTGGTTTATGCGTTGTGTATTCCGAGCATGTTGGTGTGGCTGTTTATTTGGCAACAACGTAAATCACTGGGCGTAAACAAAGCCATTCCCCATTCACCTGCTGCTAAGGTCAGTGCAAAACTGGCCGCTTCTCATATGGGAAGATTATTGGTTGTACTGATTATTCAGGCCTTAATTAGTTTATTGCTAACCTTAGTTTTTTGTTACTTGTTACCACTTGAAGACGTAAACCGCATGGCACTTGGCATAGTGTTGTTGCCGCTGGTGTGGGCGTTATTGAGTTATCAGTTATTGCAAAGCCGTTTTTACTGGCGCTCCCTTAGTATTCAAATGGTGGTGGGATTGCTTTCCGCCGGTGGTTTAGCTGTACAAGGAGGCCTGATATGAGCAATAAAACGAATCTGGCCAAGCAGGCTTTATCTGCTCACAGTTGGATGGGCGTGTTTTTAGGTGCGTTGTTATTTTGGGTATGTTTATCCGGTACCTTGGTGGTATTCCATCAGGAAATGGAGCGTTGGGAACAACCCGCCGTGCTCGAAATGGCAGATACCAATGCGGAAACTGTGCAAAAGGCGTTTGATAATTTTACCGCTAAACACAAGGAAGACACCGAACATTTCTTTGTGGTGTTTCCTACATCGGGCATTCCCCGCTTAGTGGTAGAAAACGATCATGTTGCTTATTTTGCCGATCAGCAGGGAAATCTGCTGGAAAAAGAACAATCACCACTCACCAAAATGCTGGTCAACTGGCACTTATATCTGCATCTGCCGATGAGCTGGGGCATGATCCTGGTCAGTGCGTTGGGTGCGATTATTTGTGCCTTGGTTATTAGCGGCATTATTGCGCATAAACGTATTTTAAAAGATGCCTTTCGCCTGAGAACCGGCAGCACAGGCCAGCAATATCAAATTGATTTGCATAACCGCTTTGGCGTCTGGGCGGCACCATTTCATTTAATTATCGGTATTACCGGGACCTATTTTGGCCTTGCCGGTGTGATGATCGTTATTGTCGCGCAGCTGTTTTATAACGGTGATCGTCAGGCGGTGATGGATACGGTTTTTACCCCTGAGCCTGAACTGCATCAAACTATAGAGCCGGTTAATGTGGGTAAAGCCTTCGAACAAGCGTTAACCATGGAGCCCAATGGCAAACCGATTTTTATGACGGTGCATGAGCCGGGTACGGAAGGGCAGTTTATTGAAATCTATACCGAAATTCCGGGCAGAATGCTGTACTCAGAAAATTTCCGATTTGATGCCGCAGGAAACTTTATTAGTACCGGTGGTTATAAAAAAGGAGCCTGGGGCAAA
The DNA here is from genome assembly GCF_014270035.1 of Neptunicella marina. Taxonomy (GTDB): domain Bacteria; phylum Pseudomonadota; class Gammaproteobacteria; order Enterobacterales; family Alteromonadaceae; genus Neptunicella; species Neptunicella marina. Next base: position 172,800 of record NZ_JACNEP010000004.1, read on the forward strand.
CAGTTGGTGTATTCACTCTACCGTTTACACTTCGGCCAGTTTGCCGGCATGGCGGGCAAAGTCCTTTATTTTGTATTAGGTATTATGCTGACCCTGCTGTGTACATCTGGCATGAAAATCTGGTTTAACAAACGTGCGGCAGACGATGCGCTACCCCGAATCTGGACGGCATTAGTATGGTCTACTTTTATCGGTGTAACAGCGGTAAGTACCTATAGTTTGTTAGCACATACTGCGCCTGTGGTTATTTTATGGGGCGTGATTGCTGTTGCCATCCTGCTTGGCTGGAAAGTCAGTGTAATAAGCTTAAAACACTGGCAAATTGCCACGGCTGTATCACTTGCTGTTTTGTTGCTTGTGTATGCCATAACCCATCAGCATGGTCTATTTAACCTTGCGTCATTGCAGTTAAATCTGCCGATCGTGGCATTTATTGCATATTGCCTGTACCGGATAAAACGACCGCAGTAATAAAACTACCAGGCTGCATTAGAGTTGAATTCAACCTACTTATAAAACGCGCATTTAGCGCGTTTTTTGTCATCTTTAACTTATTAAATTGTTTTTTACTTTGTTTATTTTCAAATTTATTTTGATAAAGATTGTTTTTTTATGCGGTTTTTAAATTTTTTGTTTAATTTAAACTAAGGGATACAGTTTTCTAGCAAGGAATTTATTATGCAAGCAGTCGGTTATCAGCAGGCACATCAATTAGGTGAAGGTGCGCTAAACGACATAGAGTTACCTGTACCTCAGGCAAGTGCTCATGATCTTTTGGTTGAAGTGAGCGCAGTATCGGTTAATCCGGTCGATACCAAAATCCGCAAATCCGCCAGTGTAGAGCAGGGTTACAAAGTTTTGGGTTGGGATGCAGTCGGCACCGTTAAAGCTGTGGGTGAAAAAGTCACTCTTTTCAAGCCGGGTGACCGCGTTTGGTATGCCGGTGATATTACTCGTCAGGGCAGCAACGCGCAGTTCCAGTTAGTGGATGAGCGAATTGTTAGTCTGGCGCCAAACAGTTTATCCGATGCGCAAGCCGCCGCTTTGCCGCTAACATCATTAACTGCGTGGGAAATGTTATTCGATCGTTTGCAGGTAAAAACCGGCAAAGATTTCAGCGGCGAAAGTTTGTTAGTGATAGGTGCTGCCGGTGGTGTGGGCTCAATTTTAGTGCAACTGGCACGCAAGTTAACCGGCTTAACTGTCATTGGTACCGCGTCGCGTGAAGAAACCCGCAACTGGTTAAAAGAATTGGGCGTGCACCATGTGATTGATCACAGTAAACCACTAAGCCAGCAATTAAAGGCAATTGGATTTGATTCGGTTACCCATGTGGTAAGCCTGACCAATACGGATGATCATTTTGATGAAATCATCGAGTCGTTAGCGCCACAAGGCAAGTTTGGTTTAATCGACGATCCGGCAGTATTGGATGCCACCAAATTAAAGCGTAAAAGCTTATCGCTACACTGGGAGCTGATGTTCACCCGTTCATTATTCCAGACCGCGGATATGTTAGCCCAGCACCATATTTTATCTGAGGTTGCCGCATTAATTGACGAAGGCATTATTAAAACCACCCTGGGTGAAAATTTTGGTGAAATTAATGCTGCCAACATCACTAAAGCGCATCAGTTAATTGAATCACAACAAGCTAAAGGCAAAATTGTGTTGCAGGGTTTTGCTAAGTTATAGTCGGAGAGCTGAATGCGGGCGTTACAGGATTTAAAAATATTTATTGAAGCGGCCAAGTGCGGAAATCTATCTAAGGTCGCCGATTTAATGGAGCTGACACCCGCTGCCACCAGTGCTGCGATTAAACGGCTGGAAGCACAGGTAGGTGTGCCATTAATGGTGCGCTCAACCCGCAGCAGCCGTTTAACGCAGGCCGGAGAAATCTTTCTCGATCATTGTATTCGTGCGGTATCTACGCTGGAAGAGGGCATCGATTTACTCTCTTCCGAGCAAATATCCGGCAAGTTTACCTTGTCGTTACCCTCTGATTTAGGCCGCAATTTTTTAATGGGGGCGCTGGATGATTTTATGCAACATCACCCCAGTATTCGTTTGCATCTACAGGTTAGTGACAGAGTTGCGGATTTCTATCGTCATCCGGTGGATTTTGCGTTGCGTTATGGCCAGCTAAAAGATTCACAACTGGTGGCGCTGCCGGTGTGTGCTGAAAATCATCGTGTATTGGTGGCCTCACCGGATTACATTCGCCAATTTGGCAAACCGGATTCGCCACAGGCATTAACGGAACATAATTGCCTGCGTTTTATGCTGGATAATCAGCCACATAGCCGTTGGCAATTTGAACGCAACAAACAACAAATTAAGGTAGAGGTGCAGGGTAACCGTGTGGCTGATGATGCCGATGTGGTCAGGCGCTGGGCTGTGGCAGGTAAAGGCATTGCTTATAAATCGCTGCTGGATGTGGCTGAAGATATTGTTGCTGGTCGTTTGGTTCGTTTATGCCGTGACTGGCAGGGCGAAGCGGTACCACTTTGTTTGATAAGTGCAGATCGCCGCATGTTCACACCCGCCACGCTGGCGTTAAAAAATCATCTTACGCAGGTGTGTAAACAACGATTTGCTCTTTTACAGAGCGAATTGGCATAAGCAACATCTTTAAATTGCCGGTCTTACTCCTCATCTAATTAACTGAATAGCTTTTTTAACTAGCGCGCAATTTTTAAGGAATTTTAACGTGAGTGACCCAACCTATACTCCACCTAAAGTGTGGGAACCTGATAACGACAATGGCGGACAATTTGCCAGTATCAATCGCCCGACTGCCGGCGCCCGATTCGAGCGTGATTTGCCCAAAGGCGAACATGCACTGCAACTGCATTCATTAGCGACGCCCAATGGCGTAAAAGTAACCGTGATGCTGGAAGAGTTGCTGCAGGCTGGCATTAGTCAGGCAGAGTATGATGCTTTCCCCATCAGCATTGGTGACAGTGATCAGTTCAGTAGTGGCTTTGTGGAAATTAACCCCAACTCTAAAATCCCGGCGTTAATTGATACCTCAACCACGCCTGTTACACGTATTTTTGAATCGGGTTCAATTCTGGTTTATCTGGCCGAAAAGTTTGATGCCTTTTTACCTAAAACGCAGCCACAACGCACCGAGACTTTAAACTGGTTATTCTGGCAAATGGGCAGTGCGCCTTTCTTAGGTGGTGGTTTTGGCCATTTTTATAAATATGCCCCAGAGAAATACCAGTACCCAATCGACCGTTACACCATGGAAGTAAAACGCCAGCTGGATGTACTGGATAAACAACTGGCGAATAATACCTATGTGGCCGGTGACGAATATACTATTGCCGATATGGCAATCTGGCCCTGGTATGGTCAGGTGGTATTAAATACTGTGTATGAAGCGGCGGAGTTCCTGCAAGCTGAGAGTTATACCAACGTGATGCGCTGGGCAAAACAGATTGCCGAGCGTCCGGCGGTAAAACGCGGTGTATTAGTCAATAAAACCTGGGGCGAAGATAACGAGAAAGTGCCCGAGCGTCACAGCGCTGCCGATTTTGACGGTAAAGTGCTGTAGTTAAAGCTAAAACAAGCATTTAAAAAGGTGGTCGATGACCACCTTTTTTGTACCCTGATTCTGTATCCGGCGATTATTCGGCGGCGAGCGGCATTATGCGCAAACCGTATAAATCGACTGTATTAAGTGGGCCAGTTAAACCACCGGCTTCGCTGTAGGTTTGGTTATTTTGCAGGTAACTCATATTGTAATAATCGAGTAATTTGGCCTGATAGTCACCGGCCTTTAGTTTTACCTTAAGCGGGGTAGACCAGCCAATATCCTGCGAAATATGTGGCATCACCACCACGCCTTCTGCCACCAACTGCTGCTGGTTATCAAATAGCTGCAACCACTTTACCCCAGCGGTAATGCCGGTATTGATCGCATGGTGGTGATTGGCATATTTAAACTGCAAGGCATAGTCACCGCTTTGGTTAATCTTAAGCTGCTGGTAATTTAGCACATCATCGGCTGCGCCCCAGTTTTTAATATATGGCCCGTTATCGGACGCGCTTACCGGCTGGTTAATTTGCACCTTGGCCGAATCCATGCGGATAAAACTGCCATCATTAGTGCAGTGCACTTTGCTGTGATGTGATTGCAAACCACTGTCGTTAAACACCGCCATGGCCGAATAACAGCGCTGCACTGGGGTTAAATCGGTATCACGATAGCCTGTTGCAGCAGGCAATTCGGCCAAAGGTTTGCCATTGCGCATTAACTGATAACTAACGCTGCCCGGCTGATTGCGTGTATCCACTATGGTGATGGTTTGTTTATCATCACTTAGCGCTAACTGCGGTTCAAAGGGCACAAACAAATTATTGGGCGTGGCATCTGGCTCTGCACTTACACGTGTTATGTCAGTATCCGCTGCCTGTGCATTGCCTAAATTAATCACTAACTGGTTTTTATCTTTAAGCTGTTCGATGCTGATTTGTAAACCATTAAGTGTTTGTTTATTCAGTTCAATCGAATCAACCGCAAATACTCCGGATTGCGCGGTTTTATCATTGATATTCAGGGTGATATTTAACTCATGCCCCTGCCAGTTCAACTGCTTAAGTTGCAGGCTCGACTGAGCGGCAAAATACTGTTGATACAATTTAGCCGGAATATAAGGCGCAATCTGCAGGCCATTCTCTACGGCATTGATGCCAAATAAGTCATTAATCACCATGCTTAAATAAGCGCCTACAGACCATAACTGGCGGCGAGAGTTAATCACCGGGCCAGATAAATCGGCGTTGTTTGGATCCTGATACCATGCCTTGCCGCTTAACCATTCGAGGTTTTCCATATTACTTAAATTGGCTGCAGCACTTTGAATAAGTGTCTGGTAAGCCTCAACGGCTACCGCCTGATTGTTGGCGCTACGCGCGGCTTTTAAACCATAAGCAGTAACAAAGGGCCAGATTGCGCGGTTGTGGTAAACCGCAATGCCGGGCTGCTGCGGGAAAATAACCGGCGCGCCCTGTGGCCCATGCGGATAATTGGCCATAATGGCTTTGGTTTGTGCAGCGGATGCCACACCGGTAATTACTGCCAACGACTGCCCCAGCCAGTCGTATTTTTGCAGCACGTTGTTATCAAATTGCCCGGCGGTGAGGCTGGAATATAAACCTTGTTCCGGTAGCCATAATTGCTGATTAATCGCTTGTTTTAAATTCGCCGCCCACTGCTGATATTTTGCAGCTTGTTGTGGTTCACCTTGCTCGCTGGCTAAACGTGCCGCCAGCGTAATTGCCTTGTAATGCGCCACGTTGGTGGAAAGCGCTTTAGAGGTTGCCATGCTGGTTAATTGTTGTGGCAACCAGCTGGCATAGGTTTGTTCACGCCAGTCTAAAAAGGATTGCTCACCCATGTATAAACCGCTTTTGACATCAAAGGCGATTTTGCGGTCATTTTCTATGGTATTACTTAGAATGATCAGCGCGGTTTGCGCAAAGGTTTGGTAATCGTCGCCGTGTAAATTATTCAGCGCGGCTTCTGCGCCAAAGGCCCAGGTTACCCGGTCGGTACTGATTGGCCAGCTACCGCCGCTGCCGGTGTCCTGAATTATCTGCCAGCCAGATTTATCACCTGCCACCACATCGCTAATGTTTATTTGTTGACGAAAACCACTGGTTTTAAATAACAGTGAATTGACCACACGCTGCGGCTCTAATAACGCCAACCCTAAATTAGCCGCGTAAGATAAATCGCGGGTCCAGACGTAATGCCATTTTTCGCCGGTTTCAAAACATTCGCAGGCAATTGCCTCGCCGTGGTTATAGGCACCATCCTGAATTTCATCCACCGCATCCAGTTGCATTTCGATTTGCGCAAGAGCAAATAAACCATCAAACAATTCATTGCCACTGCGCACATAGGCGGCACCTGGCTGCTCAACAATGGCGCGATTAGGCGCTAAATCGTCACGCAATGTTGCGCTGGTGGTGAACTGGTACTGGCGCAAACCGTTGGCCTGCGTTTGTGATTCTACTGTTACTTTTGCGGTTTGTACTGGCGTGGTGCCTGAATCTTCAGACTGAGATGCTGCTTTAGGCGCTGTCATAGAATTTGGTATATCGGGTTTGCTCTGACAACCGGTAAGTCCTGCCATTACAAGAGATAAACATAAAACAGAGCGCGAAAAAGTGAAGTGGTTTTTCATTTTAGTCCTTAAATGACAGGCTGCGTATTGGCTGCGACTAACAATGCGATAGTTTGTAAAACTGTATCATTAAATTATCAGCGAGCGTTAAAAGCAGTGACAAGTTGCACGCTTTTTGTTGTAGTGGGCTTTATGACTGAATCTCAGGCAACTTTGATATTTAGATGATTGATTTTTCAACAAAATTTTCCCATGCACGGGTTTTTACTAAAAAGAAGCAAATAAGCCTTAGTGGCTTGTTGATGGAATACGAAAGTGATCGTGGACGCATTATCAACTCGGCAGCCGTGCGCCGTTTACAGCAGAAAACCCAGGTTTTCCCGCTGGAACGTAATGCCGCGGTGCGCAGCCGCTTAACTCACTCGCTGGAAGTACAGCAGGTGGGGCGGTTTTTGGTGCAAACCATCTTCCGCAGTTTGACAGAGCTGCAACAAACTGAGCTGGGTTTAACTGGCCTCGATCGGCATATGGAAACCGTGGTGGAAATGGCCTGCCTGATGCACGACATCGGTAACCCACCTTTTGGCCATTTTGGCGAACAGGCGATTAACGACTGGTTTGAGCAAAACCTTCAAAGTTGTTTGCCAGTTTATCAGAATGAAACACTGCCGTTATCGGATGAAATTAAAAGCGATATTTGCCATTTTGAAGGCAACGCGCAGGGCATTCGTCTAGTACAAAGCCTGCAGCAACTTAACCTGACCTATACCCAGGTGGCGGGCATTCTTAAATACACCCGTTGTGGTGGTGAAGCCAAACCCGCCAAAGGCCAGCCGTTTGATTATCTGAAAAAGAAAGTCGGTTTTTACCTAAGTGAAAAAAACTATGTCGATGAGCTGAATAAACAACTTGGCCTGCAGCATGGGCATCGTCATCCGGTGTCTTACATCATGGAAGCGGCTGATGATATTTCTTACTGCATTGCCGATCTAGAAGATGCGGTGGAAAAGGGCATTCTGGATATCGATAAACTCTCGCGGGTATTGATTGAAGAATTTAATCTGCTTATTAAAGAGTTTGGCGTGGAGCCAGCTCAGTTAAATATCGATATTGACGCCATTACCCAAAAAGCCTTAGCCAGTGCCTCACGTGCCGATATTGCCAAAAGCAGCCAGTATTTTATTTCGCTTAGGGTGGGTGTGACCCATCCACTGGTAAAACACGCGGCCAAACGTTTTATTGATAACGTTGATGCGGTGTACCACGGCAGTTTTAATCAGGCCTTGCTGGAAGATAACAGTGCAGAACATGCCTTATCGGAATCACTTAAAAACGTGGCGATTAAATATGCCTTTTGTGACAAAGAAGTCGAAAGCCGTGAATTGCAGGGCTACCGCATTTTATCCGGTTTGCTGGAATGTTATAAACCGTTGTTATGCCTGACGCGCGAGCAATTTGCTGCGGTAATCGGACAACAAAAATCGGCTCCGTTACTGGCCAAGCGTTTATACAAAAAGTTATCCAGTAAACATGTGCGCGCTTATTTGGCGGTGGTGCATGAAGGTACCAGCAACCAGATGGAGTTTTATTATCGTTGCCGTTTATTGCAGGATTACATTAGTGGCATGACAGATCAGTTTGCCTTTGATGAATACCGCGCGCTGATGGTAATTGATTGATTTAGTGAGTTTGAATAATAAAAAAAGCCGCAATCGCGGCTTTTTTGTTGGCTGATAAACGCGGTTAAATAAGCCTATTCCGCATCCACATAAAACGGAATATTGGCATTGGTCACTTTATTATCTTCCGTTAACACAGAGACAAATAAACGGTAACCACCACTTTGGCCTGGCGCACGAAAATCCAGTGAGCCATCCAGCCCTTGTTTTTCAAATAATCCGGTCACAGGCTGTGGGCGACTTTCTCTGTCGCCACCGGATTTAATGTCGGTGCTTTCTGGCAGTATTTCCCAGTTAATCTGGTATTTATCGGCACTGTTTTTATTAATTGCCACCAGCGCTTTGTTTATCGAACCGGCTTTCACATGAATGCTATCCAGCGCATGTTTGTTGTTAATGGTGTAATCGGCGATGGAGGGCGCACGATGCTCAGGCCATTGTCCGGTCCATAAATATTGCAGGCTGTCGACCACTTCGTTGGGATGGCCATTTTCGGTGAAAACACCATACCAGGTTGGGGTGGTTTCCTGTTTCTGTCCCCATAAAAACGCGTACGAACCTAAGGCACGATCCGGCGCGCCAGCAATACCGCCCTGATAACGGAAACGATAGGAGGCCGCTTTTTCTGTGCTTGTTTGTTCAATCGGCACACCCCAGTCGGTTTTGGGCACTTCCCAGTGGCCGGTTGGTCCCCACTCACTTACCAGATAAGCACCGTTATAACCGTAATCGAATAATTGCTGTGGTAAGGCTTCCAGCCCGCCATAAGTATTCACACTCAGATAATCAATGCTGGGCACACGTTGCATAATCAACTGCACTTTGGCTTTGTCCACGCCAGCGGTGACTGTGGTGACCACGTGATTAGGATCAAGCTGTTTAATCATTTTGGCGATATCTTCCACCGCGTACCACACATTGGTATTTTTGTAGAACAAATCCAGTTCGTTACCAATCGCCCAAATGAGTAATGCCGGATGATCCTTGTATTTAAGCACTTCCTGTTTAATGCGTTCTTTTTGCTCGGCGACGGCTTGTTTGTCATCGTAATCAAAACCGTGACGTTCCTTGCCCATGCGCAATCCCATCATCACAGTTAAACCGTGTTTTTGCGCGTTATCTAAAACTTGCTGGGCGTTTTCGGTACTCCAGGTGCGCACCGAGTTACCACCAGAATCTTTGAGCAATTGCATATCACCGCTGCCACCGCCACCTTTAACAAAATAAGGCTGACCATCACGCAATAACTGGTATTTACCCTGCTCAAATTGCAGTTCACTTTTAACCGCGTGAGCCTTTGCATGGTCGATGGAATTGTTGCTACTTGTCTGGCCACAGCCACTGAGTAATAGACTGCCGCAAAAAATCAGCAGTGATAACGGATTGCGTTGCATAAGGATTCCCTTGAATAGCTTTTATGTTAGCGCTTACATTTTTTGCACCTTAGCGTATTTTACGCTTTGACGGCAACGACTTATCTATGGATTTAGTTAATTTGACGAAATGACAATAAAAGAGCTTTGGGCATAAAAGCTGGACGATCGGCACTGATAATCATGTTTAAATTAGCGCAGACTGATAGCCAAAATATCGATGTAAAACACAACATGAAAAACAATATTAATCAGCACAGTGTGGAGACTGTCGCCACTGCATTTACGCAAGTCTGGCCACAGTTTAATCGTGAGTCTTTTGAACAACACGCAAACAACGGGCTGGATAAACTCGAATTAAAAGCGCGGGTTAAACATATTATTCAGGCGCTTAAACAAAACCTGCCAGAGGATTTCAACCAAACAGCAGCGCTATACAACAAGTTGGTGGAAGCGCAGCAATCACAGCGTAGCTTAAATGGTTTTACTGCCTGGCCGGTGATTGATTTTATTGGTGAACACGGGCTGGAACATCCCGAACTAAGCCTGCCGATTTTAAAAGGCTTAACCGAGTGTTTTTCGGCAGAATTTGCCATTCGCCCTTTTATTATTCAACATCCCGAAGTGAGTTACCGGCATTTACATGAGTGGCTGAATCATCCCAATGAACATGTGCGCCGTTTGGTATCAGAAGGCACACGTCCCCGTTTACCCTGGGGCATACAACTTAAATCCTTAGTGCAAGACCCAGCACCCAATATCGCCCTGTTAAACGCACTTAAAAATGACGAGAGTTTATATGTGCGCCGCTCGGTGGCTAATCATATTAACGATATCGCCAAAGACCATCCGGACTGGGTGATAGAGCATTGCAAACAATGGCTGCCAAACGCCAGTAAACATACAAAGTGGATTATCGGCCATGCCACTCGCACCTTAGTTAAAGCGGCACATCCCGGTGTATTTGCGCTGTTAGGTTATAGCGATAAGGTGCAGTTAAAAGCGGCTGAACTAAGTTTAAATAAACCCCTTATCGAATTGGGTGAATCAATGGAACTGGCTTTATCGCTTACTTCCAGCGCCAACACATCACAAAAACTGGTAGTGGATTTTTCCATTCATTTTGTAAAGGCTAACGGCAAACAAAGCGCCAAAGTATTTAAGTGGCGTAACCTGCAACTGGCCGCAGGCGAAACGCTAACCCTGACTAAATCGCATCCGATTAAACCGATTACCACCAGGAAATATTATGCAGGTATGCATAAAGTGGAGGTATTGGTGAATGGGGGAGTGGTGGCTGAAGCAGAGTTTGAGTTGGTGGTTGGTTGATGTGGTTTACCGCTGATTTTATCTGTTAGCTGCGACTAAGTTCATTGATAAACTCTTTTATTGCCAACTTTAGCTCATAAGCATTGGTGCTAGCTGCTTCCAAATCTGCTTCGGAGGCCAGCTGTATTGCTTTATTTCTGTTATTTTGTTCAAAGTAAATTTCCGCCATAGCAAACTTGATTGACGCGGAATACTCTGAGAGTTCAAGGTTTGATGAGCAGGTTAAACCTTTTCGGTAGGCTTGCAGAGCCTCTTCATGATTTTCTGAAAAATCACCTAATGCTTCCCATTGCAGAGGGTGGTCAAGCTCTTCACCTTCATGGCTTTGACACAACTCTTTTAATGCTTCGTATGCTTGTGAGCCAGCGGTATCATTTTCATTTGCCGATGCATTGGCGATATCTAGTGCTAGACCATGAACTAAGTCGTAAAGTGGTGCGTTCATATTTTCACCTAACGCCCAGCCTTGGGGCGCCTGCTTTTTATCCGCCACGCCACGCTTTTCAGTGGTCTCAACGGTCGCTTGTTGTACGGATTCAACCTAAGACTCGCCATGGACCAGACTCAGAAACTCGCTCTATGAATCCATCTGAAGCCAATTCTTGAAGAATAGCTACTAACCAATACTGTTGGTTCGATGAAGTTGCGACCGGGTAGTCTCCCCAGTCGAGTCCACATTTTCTGAATATCACCGACTGTTTCAAACCATCTGAATTTACACCACAGTTAGGATCTGACTTCATAAACTCGAAGACTAACGATTTTGCCAATGCTCGAAGATCTGCGCCACGTTTCGTGAAGTCTGACATATGACTAGCTCCTGCATTTGAATATATGTACAACAACTTAATAGTGAGAGATTGGGTTGTTTTTCTGCCACAACCAACCTCGTTTTTATCCTTTGGCTTATTAGTACCAGATTAATAAAAGCTTTACCAATTGTAGGTTTAGTGTGTATTTGCCCTTGTACATCTTTATTAAACTTTCTAAATCATCCCTGATTTTTTCACGCCCAGTCCTATGGGCGCGACCCTGTTTTGAGGCACCAAAACAGGGGAAAAGTGCTCTACTCCGCCAACTTGCTGATCTTGTTTCGGTATCACTTGTTTATTCGAACCGGTGCGAGGCAGCTATCCATGCAAAGCACGCACCTCGGGAAAACGTCCAGTTTTCCCGTTCGAACAAGTTTCACCTACACAAGGCAAGTTGGAGTCGCAATTAGCCAAACTCTGTTTGGCTGCTGTCGCGGTGATAACTGAAAGCTCTGGTTTTCCAGGTCAGCCCGCGGCTGACTTATATTGCCAGCACCGTGGCCAATTTAAATTTTAAAATACCGTGGAATAACCATTAACCCCACACCAACGATCAACACCACCCAGTGGTTATCAAAAAAGTAGGGGTAAAGCATCAGCGCCAGTCCACAAAGGCGCACCACTAAATCCTGTTGTCTTTTACCGTAGATAAAATAGCCCAGGCCAATTGAGCTAAAAATAACGCCTAATATTAACGTCCAGCTATCAATCAATGTTTATTACCTCTGGTGATGCTGAGTGAACATGTGGGATGTTTTGTTTGCCATCAGGAGGCCGGTTCAGCTTCCTGGTACAGGACAGTGCGGTTTCTGCCCAGGTGTTTAGCTTCATAAAGTGCACTATCGGCTTTAATTAGCAGGTCATCAATCGATTCCGCGGTTTCACTGATACTGGCAATGCCAAAACAGGATGTTATAGCGTTTTTGATACCAAAATGAGAAAAATCCAGTTGCTCAATTTGTTGTCTGAGGCGTTCAATAATAATAAATGCGCTGTCGATATCGGTTTGGGTCAGGAACAGCGCAAATTCTTCACCACCTATTCGCGCAACAATATCGGACTCTCTTAATTTTATTTGTAAAACCGATGCTATTTTTTGCAGCACGGTATCGCCAACATTATGACCAAAATTGTCATTGATGTTTTTAAAGTGATCAATATCTACCATGACCACACAGGCCTGATGATTATAACGGCGGCAGGTTGCCAGACTTTTAGGGGCCAACTCGTAAAAGGCTCTGCGATTGTACAGGTTGGTTAATAAATCAATACGGGCCAGATGTTTGGCTCGTTTGTTCGCTTCTTCCAGTTCAAAACTTAATGTGAGCGTGCGGATCCAGCTTTTATGTTGCTGGATGCTGACCATGGCCAGAAAACCCAGAATGCACAAAAGCAAAATGGTGATTAAGGTACCGTAAACGGTTTGCAAACTAATGTAATACACTGTCTGCGGCAAGATGGCGCCAAAGGTGTACATATGTGGCGCCCACTTCATTTGGTGGTAGGAGCCGATCGTGCCGCCGGTAAAACCAAGTGTCACGATTAACAGTAATAATAACGCATCTTCAACACCGTTAAATGCCAGTGTCATAAAGATAAAGTTGTACAGTATGGCTAAGCTAACTAACTGAATATATAAAAGTTTCCCCCAAAATGGCGTTTTGTTATTCGCAATGGAGGACGTGTTAAATTTACGGCTGGTGAGATAAGCCTGTGCAACATATATCCACAGCAGAGATGCCAGAATAACCGGATTCACACGGCTATTTTCTGTCCATCCAACAATAATGATGACAAATGAAACCAGAACCACGCCCATCAGGTTGTAGGCTCTGTTGCGGTAAACCATTCTTACGCATTCTGCATAAATCCGTTGTTGGTTATATCTGCTGTTGGCGCTGGACTCTGTATTCATTTTATTTTTGCTCACAGTATGATTTTTATCGTTTTTGTGAATGGAGCATCTGTGCTGGCTGTTGGTTAAAAGGGGCAGACACATTGTGATGTTAGCGTAAAAAATCCTCTATTTGATTGTTAATTGAATAATTTTTTAATTAAACCCCGCAGCTAATAGCATTTCAATTTAAGCCATTTACTATCCGCAATATAGTTTTTTATCAGGATGTGTGATGAATATTTTTAAGTGGTGTTGGTTAGGTTTAGTGACTGTGTCATCGGTTGTTTTTGCGCAAAATCCGTTGGATTTTGGCAGTGATATTAAAACCGCTGATCCCTCCGCGCATGTGTGGAAGGATGGCAAAATGTACCTTTACACCTCGCATGATGAAGAATGTCAGGTCGATTTTTACATGAAAAACTGGCATGTGTTTTCATCGGATAACCTGACTGACTGGCAGGATCATGGCGCGGTGTTATCGGTTAAAGACTTGAACTGGGCTGATAATTACGCCTGGGCGCCGGATGCCGCGTATAAAAACGGTAAATATTATCTGATTTATCCTGCCGGAAATGGCGTAAAAGACAGAGTGAATCCACAAAACAGTACCAAATGGATGGGCATTGGTGTGGCTGAAAGTGATTCACCTACCGGGCCGTTTAAAGATGTTATTGGTAAACCGCTTTGGCGCACGCCCTATGCCAATGACCCAGGTTTATTTATTGATGATGAAGGTCAGGCTTATTTGTACTTTCATGCACAAGGCATGGATTACCATGTAGTCAAAATGGCTGATGATATGCGAAGTATTGATGGCGATTTTATCAAAATGGATATGGGCGGTTATGAGCCTAAAATGGAAGGACCGTGGGTTTTTAAACGTAACGGATTATATTATTTCACCATGCCGGAAAATAATAAGGAGCTGTCTTATTACACCAGTCAGTCACCGACTGGCCCCTGGACCTATAAAGGCATTTTTATGCAGCAGGAACATAACAGTAATAATCATCACTCGATTGTTGAGTTTAAAGGCCAGTGGATCCTGTTTTATCATCGCTGGTATCAGTCTGCTAAAAGCCAGTGTGAGAAACGCCAGCGTAAAGTGGCGGCTGAATATATTTATTTCAATCAGGATGGCAGTATCCAGCCAGTAAAACGCACCGACAATGGTATTGGTGACTTTAAGGCAAAATAGTTGTTAACGCCCATTCAGCGGGAAAACGTCCTGTTTTCCCGTTCGAACAAGTAACACCTACACAAGGCAAGTTGGAGTCGCAATAAGCCAAACTGCGTTTGGCTGCTGTCGCAGAGATGGTTGATAGTGTCGGTTTTCCTGGTCAGGCCAAAGCCTGACTTAATCTACCCATTCATTGTGGCCAATTTAAAAATTCAGATTAGCGAACAGCCAGACGAGGCAGGGATGCCGAGTCAGTCGCGACAGAAGGGATGTGGATTTGCGACAATGGCAGTTTGCCTGAATTTAAAATTGAACAGGCACAGTGTGGGATGCCGTTGGGTTCTTAGGGAATTGCGGCAGCACAATTCCCTGAGCTGTTGTCGCCGGCGCGACGCTCAGAGTTAACTTTTATGACAAATGGTTAGTGCGAAGCATTACTCGGTATCTTCGATAAACGGTCTAAATCGTCCCCGAAGGGACGTGAAATAAAAGATGTTTATGGAATTGCTAATAGTTTTCCTGTCGCCAACGCGACGCCCAAACGACCAATTAATGACAAGCGATTCAGGTTTTGCGATCAACAAAATCAAATATAGCGCCTATGCTCTGCCTGATAACCCAAAAATAAAAACACCGCCACCACACTGATACCGCGATAGGTGCCGGGGATCATCAACAGTAACTGTTTAACAAAAGGTGTGAGGAATACGGTTAACAAGCCGTAACCGAAGGCACAAATCAACACAAAGGCACTGGTGCGTAAAATAAAGTGATAAGGGCTTAATATGCGTTTAATGTGCTTGTTTATCACGTCGCCCCACACTACCAATATGGTAGCCAGTATCGAAAGTGCAATTTCACCGCTATAGGGTGCCATCCAACTGGTAAGTTGCAGTAAAACAGAATTAATCAGATCCATAACCACATGCCTTTCAAGCAAATACAGGATTGCAAAGAGGGGGGCAGTGTACCAACTGCTTTGCATGCGAGCTATATAATCACAAAATATTGAAGTCTGTTAGCATAGCCTGTTAAAGGGCAATTTGTTGGAACTGTTTTTGTTTGCGTTAGGAGTATTCGTTTATGCCTGAAATCAATCTTTCTAAAATGATGGCGTTTGCAACCTCGGGTGATCTCAGGCAGTGGTTTGAGCTTAATCATGCCAGCGAAACTGAGCTGTGGGTTAAAATTTTTAAAATTAACTCAGGGGTTGAGAGTGTCAGCTGGGATGATGTGGTGATTGAGTCTCTGTGCTGGGGATGGATCGACGGCATTAAAAAATCAATTGATGAACAGGCCTATTGCCAGCGGATCACACCCAGAAAAGCACGCAGCGTGTGGTCTAAACGTAACCGTGAGCATGTTGAACGTTTGATTGATGAGCAACGAATGACAGAGTTTGGTTTGGCGCACGTTGAGGCAGCTAAACAAGATGGGCGTTGGGATAACGCCTATGCAGTAAGTGAGATGAAAGTGCCGGATGATTTTTTATTAGCGCTTGAAAGCAATGCAAAAGCCAAACAGTTTTTTGAAACACTTACTAAGTCGAATCTCTATTCCATTGCTCATGCGTTAAATAGTGCCAAAAAAGCAGAAACCAGAGAACGACGTTTTGCCAAATATATGCAGATTCTGGTAAATCAGCAAAAGCCCTAGTTAGTGAAACAAGATTTAATTAACAAACCGCTATTGATTATTTAAGTTGTTCAACGCCTGTTGATGTTCAACAAAATTCATTGCACAGCCATTAAAGAATCTCTCAAAATCATGTTCCTGATACAAATCACCGCTGCCGGGTTGGTCTTTGGCGAGCGGCGGAAACGTGCCTAAACCGGCCAGTAAACAATGCCATGATGTTGAGCCAAAGTGCGAGTTTAGCTGCATATTTTGTAGCTTTTGGGTGAGATCCTGCTGACGAAACCAGCAATCGAGAATTTGCCCCAGCGTATCGGAGAACTGCATATTATTGCGGTTATCACGCCAGTATTGAGTGTCGTCGCGTTGGTTTAATTTGTAGTGCGCGACGATGTAATCGCGCACGCGCTCAAAGCTGTCATCGATAGTGCGGTTGTAGTCATCACGGAATTGGGCGCTGTAATCGCCTTTAATTAACAGCTCAATGAAATGTTCGATTGTGGTTTGCACTAAATGCAGCGCAGTGGCTTCCAGCGGTTCAATAAAACCTTGTGCCAGCCCAATGGCAATGCAGTTATGCGCCCAGTGTTGTTCAATCTGGCCGACTTTCATTTTTAAATGCCTTACCTCGACATTGCCGCTGTTTAATCCCACATGCTGAAGTAATTCCTGCTCGGCGTGCTGGCTATCCTGATAACGACTGGAATACACATAACCGTTGCCGGTGCGGTTGGTAAGCGGAATTTGCCATGCCCAACCGTTGGATAGTGCGGTGGATTCGGTTTGCACGGGCAAAGGTGACATGGGTGGCGTTGCCACTACCACCGCTGAGTCGTTAAACAGGTTACTGGCAAAGGATTTAAAGCCAATTTGCAAATGCTGCTGCATCAATAAACTACCAAAACCGCTGCAATCCACAAACCAGTCGGCGCTGAGTTCGCCTGCATTATCGGTTTTAAGCGTAGCGATATCGCCGTTCGCTGTGCGGGTGACATCCAGCACTTTGGCCTGAATGTGTTTAATGCCAAGCGTTACTGCTTTTTGTGCTAAAAATTGCCCCAGTTTGCCGGAGTCAAAGTGATAACCGTATTCCATGCGAAACGGAAAATTAGCTGGCGTAATCGGTGCTTTACCCTGTTTTGCCAGCCAACCGTTTAATAAAAATAAATCAGGGGTGGTGGTCACATCCAGACCCAAACGGCGGGTTAAACAGTTAGTATGAAATGGCCGCTCGCTATAACTATCGGGCTGGGAAATAAAGGGGTGGCTATAGCTTTGAATACCGCTGGCCGGTGCCCAGTGGTTAAACTGAATGCTGACCTTATAAGTCGCATTGCACTGTGGCATCCATTCCTGTTCGCTGATACTGAGCTTTTGGAAAAAGCGTTTCAGGCTAGGGGTTGAGCCTTCGCCCACGCCGATAATACCGATATCCGGGGATTCAATCAGGCTGACGTCAAATTGCTGCCCCAGTTTGTCATGCAGCAGTAACGCACTCATCCAGCCCGCCGTGCCACCACCGACAATTATAATCCGGCGTTTTTGCTGCATTAGCCTAAGGCTCCGATATGTTTGAGGTAATCATCGTGCAGCGGAATACGACTGAGTGGTTCATGCTTTTTAGTCTGGATTTGCTGCAGGTACATTTTCAACTGCTCAGCCGTTAGGTTATTCGCCAGTGGATGATAATCCTGCGGCATAATATCCTGACCAATTAACACCTGCACCCAGGATGAGGTTTTGAAAATATCCAGCTCATCTTCGGTCAGTTGACCACTTTGCTTAAACAGTTCAATTTTGTGAGCTAAACGCTCAGGCAGCGGCATATCACGTAAGTAACGCCAAAACTCACCTTCACGCTGATTGGCGGTGTAATGCAGAATAATAAAATCACGAATGGTTTCATATTCAAGCTGTGATTGCTGATTATATTCCCGCATCAACGCGGGCGAGATGCCATTGTGTGGAAACAGTTTTAACAGCCTTACAATGGCGCTTTGAATTAAATAAATACTGGTGGATTCCAAAGGCTCTAAAAAACCGCTGGCAAGGCCAACCGCCACCACGTTTTTATTCCACTGTTGTTTGGCGCGACCTGTGGTAAAGCTTAATGTTCTGGGCTCGGCCAGTGCTTTTGTTTGCAGGTTAGCCATTAAAATATCGCTGGCTTGTGACTCTGAATAAAAGTCCGAACTGTAAACCAGTCCGTTACCGTTACGATGTTGCAACGGAATACGCCATTGCCAACCCGCATCATGAGCGATAGAACGCGTATAAGGCAGTGTTTGCTCAAAACGCTCAGAAGCCACCGCAACCGCGCGGTTGCAGGGTAACCAGTGGCTCCAGTCTTCATAACCAGTATTTAGTGTTTGTTGCAGCAATAAGGCGCGAAAACCAGAGCAATCGATAAATAAATCACCTTCAATCTTTTGGCCATTTTGTAAGATCAAGGCGCTGATATTGCCGCTTTGCGGGTGCTGTTCGACCCGGGTAATTTTACCTTCGGTGCGTTTTACCCCCATTTTTTCACTGAGCTTACGCAGATACTGGCCATATAAACCGGCATCAAAATGATAGGCGTAAGGTAAATCCCACACAGGGTCGGGCGTGTTTATTTTGGCGCAGCGCTGCTGCTCACAGCACAGATAATTTAAATCGTAATCCCACAGGGAAACATTGTGACCAAGTGTGTTGGCGCGGGTGACTAAATGATGAAAGGCACAGAAGGGATCATTGGCGCCCGCATTGCCAAAAGTGTGGTAATAGCTGCTGCCGTTTTGCGTCCAGTTTTCAAAATGTATCGCCAGTTTTAAGGTCGATTTAGTCTCACGTAAAAACTCAGCCTCGTTAATGCCCAGTACCTGATTGACGTATTGAATAGGGGGAATGGTAGCTTCACCCACTCCCACAATACCGATGTCATCTGATTCGACTAACTCAATATCGACGCTTTGGGCTAATACTTTTTTAATGAGGGCGGCGCTCATCCAGCCAGCGGTTCCGCCACCGACTATCACCACTTTTTTGATTGCTGCTTGCATCGCAAATCCGTTCTTTACTGACTATTTAAGAAGGTAACGCATTGATCTATAAATGCAAAGTGAGACAGAAAAAAGCCTCTGACGCTTTCGCAACAGAGGCCACATGCAAATGGGAGAAAGGTAAATCGTCCCTGTTAGTTAAAAGGAGTAATTCACGTTCAGAATGTAGCTGGAACCAAAGATTTGTGACTTGGTCACCAGTTCCGGCTGATCTGCCAGTGTATTGATGTCATTTTCTTCAGTCAGGTTGATACCCTGAAGTGACACTTTAAGTCCTTTCAGATAGTCAATGGAGCTTTCTGCAAAGTCATAACTTACCTGTGCGTCAACCAGGGTAACTGGTTGACGGTTAACCACTGACAAGGTGTTAGAACCGCCACGTTCTTCAGATTCAAATTCACTACGTTTGGTGGCTGCGATACGGAATTCAAAGCCTTCATTTTCGTAGTAGCCGGTAAATGAATACACATTTTTCGACATGCCAGGCACTTTGCCATCATCTTCCAGCTTGCCGTCGTTATATGAACCGCTCATAACGACACCGAAACCGTCCAGTGATTTATGCAGAACACGCAGAGGAATACTTGCTTGTAACTCAATACCTTTCACACTTCCTGTCAGGCCATCTTCCTTATACTTGGAATAGCCCTGGAATAATTGTGGTTTGTAAATTACACCCTCTGAATCCCGTGCGAAATGCAGGTCTTCAATGTAATAAGGGGTAAAGTCGATGAGTTCCTGTCCTGCACGATGCCAGTTGACTAAATCCTTGTAGTAGATAGCTGCGGAGATAAACCCGTCATCTTCGTAATACCAATCGTACGCCACATCCAGATTGTTGGACTCAAGTGGACGCAGAGTTGGATTGCCTGATGTGGCTTCCCACGGACCTTTGGCTGGGTCCTGGGTTTCAATGGCTTCAACCACGTTAAACTTGTATTTGATTGAGCGGCCCGGTTTTAAGTAGTCGAAACGAGCCCGGCTAATGGTTTTTGATGCGGCGACACGTGCATAGTGGCCGTCTTCCAAATCAAAGGTCAAGTTCACACTGGGCAGGACTTTGGTGTAGGTATCACCCCCTTCCACTGCCGTGCGAATTACAAATTTATCCGGACCAGTAACACCGTCAAAACCAGTGGAGCTCTGATCGGTTCGGATTACCTGCAGACCCATATTACCTATAACCGGAATTCCACCCACTTCAGATTCGATATCTGCTTTAACAAACGCAGTGGTGATCTTCTCGTCAATTGTGTAGGTATCTGCGATACGGTCAGTTTCCAGATCAAAGGCTGAATAGGTTTTGTAGTAACCTGTGTCATACAGTTCCTGCGCATCGTAGGCCACAATATAACCCAATCCAGCCCAGGTTAAGTCAGCTACACCACGGCGCGCACTTTCCGGAATGGGACCGTCCAGCGGGAATTGAGGCGCAGTCGCGAATTCACCATAGTTTTCTTTGAATTTAGAACGGGTTTTATACATTAAGCCCGCTGTGATGGAAGAAATCCATCCGTCTGCAAAGGTATATTTGCCGTCCAGACGGTAGGTATCCAGTTCTTCACCAAAAATGGCTTTGTTGTTAAAACCATCCTGAGCGTTTACGTAACTAAACAAGCTGTTACCGTCGGCATCTTTTTGCGCCAGTGCGGGATCAAGACTGGCTGCCAGTTCATTGATTTCAGTCAGAGGAGCCATACTGCCACCCCATGACTGAGTACCTGCCAGTTTGATAATGCCGTAATCGGAGAAATCGATATTGTTGTCGGTAAACATCAAACCTTTGTCGGTCAGTTCCCAACTACGTATGGTTTTATCACCCTGCGACAACAAACCCGAGCGGCCGACACCAGAGTAACTTTCGCCGCGCAAATCACTTTTGTCGGTTTCACTCATTGCCATGTCGAAATTAAGTTCCAGACTGTCATTGACATGGTATTCAAGGTTTAAACCAAAGGATTTTAATGTACCTTCTTTAATTACCGGATCGTGACGAATGGTTGAGTGCCAGCCTGATGTGGTGCCCGAGGTGACAATATTGCCATCAATCGAATCCTGCGTGCCTGCTGGTAATGCCTCAATAAAACCACGCTGAATTCCACCGTCGGTAAAGTCAATGTGTAAAGCATCCACAACCATATTGAACTTGTCACTGGGGGCATACTGGAAGACAGCTGAAATTGTGTCACGTTCCAGCACACTTGAACGGGCAAATGTACCGTGACCATCTGGCTGATATTCGCCATTAGGGCCACTTTGTGAATAACCCCATGCGGAGAACTGGCGTTCACTTAATGGTGACTCGGTGGTGGCAATGGTCACTGCCAGACCAACTGTGTCATCTGCAAACTTATCCGAGAAACTTAAAGCATAACGATGACCGTTACTGCTGTAATCCGGGTTTGGTGAGTCCAGTGAGTTGGTTTCTGCTGAAGCGTTTAAGGTTAAGGTGGGCGCTGAATTTAAAGGACGTGCCGTTTGCAAATCCACAGTACCACCAATACCCATTGCCGCTAACGTGGCATCCGGTGTTTTGTAAATCACCGCACCAGTCATCATTTCTGAAGGGTAGAGGTCATATTCAACACCGCGGTTGTCACCAATACCGAGTAATTCACGACCGTTTAAGGTTGTACCAACATAATCTTCTTTAAAGCCGCGCACTGAAATGCCGGATGTACGGCCATTTCTACGTTCACCGGCAAGACCAGGTAAACGTGCTAATGATTCAGCAATCGAGGAATCAGGTAATTTACCAATGTCCTCTGCCGAAATTGCCTCAACGATGGATGTGTTGTCCATCTTAATCGCTTGAGAACGAATAAGAGAACCGCGCATCCCTTTGACAGAGATAACCTCAACTTCATCATTATTATTATTTTGTTCCTGAGAAATCGCCAGACCAGAATAGCAGGCAGAGGCTACTGCCAGTGAGATCAATGCGGGTTTGAATGCTGTTTTGTTCATCATGTGTGGTACTCCCAGATAGTACTTGAGTGTCTGTAACCTTGTTACATGTCATTTACAATAGTTAAGCGTTGAGCGAAAAACAAGCGCTAAAATGAAAAATTCTTAAACGTTTAAGTTTGTTTTCACATTGGATTCACTTTATGTTTTTGTTTTAATTGATTTTTTCGTTATGAAATTTTTTTGTGAAAAAAGTAAAAAAAATGTTTTAACGTGATTTGTATTGTCTAATTTTTATCAGCTCTTCCCTTTAAACCCCTTTGTGGATAGACTCAGCCTCAAGTAACGGGGGATAAACGTTTGAGTAAAAATGTTAAAAAGTCGATGACATTAAAGAGCGTAGCGGCGGCATTAAATGTGTCGACGGCAACGATCTCTAATGCGTTCAATCGCCCCGATCAACTGTCTCAGGCGTTACGTCGTAAAATTCTGACTGAGTGCAAAAAACTCGGTTATCACGGGCCTAATGCAACCGCGAGAACGTTGCGTCGTGGTCAGTCTGATGCCATTGGGGTGATGTTAAGCGACCCTTTGGCTTATTATTTTACCGATCCGGTAGCGAGCCAGTTTTTGACCGGCATCGCTGAAGTACTCGAACAAAATCGCAAGCAACTCTTATTGTTATCTGGTGCCGAAAGTGAAGACCGTAAAGGCGGGATTGAATCCTTAGCCGATGGTTTTATTGTTTATGGTAGTCAGGACGAAAACCAGTTGTTTATGCGTGTACTGGAAACCGGCAAACCTGTTGTCACCGTAGATTTTGATTACAAAGATTACCCGTCGGTAAACATCGATAACTATCAGGCTGCGTTCAATATTGCGCATTACCTGTTTAATTCGGGCTGTACTCGCCCTGTGGTATTGGGGATTCGTTTAATTGACTCCAAGCGCATAGGCCGCATTGTGGAAGATGAATTATTTGAAGAGCGCGAGTCGATTTCACGCCGTCGTTTAAATGGTTATCTGGATGCTGCCAAAGATGCTGGCGTTGATTTGCCTTTGCAGCAAATCTGGCATATTCCACAAAATAATCACCAGTTAGCACTACAGGCAGCCAGCGAAGTCTTGTCTATGTATCCGTTACCCGATTGTGTTATTTGCATGTCGGATGTGGTTGCTACGGCGGTGTTGAATGTGGCGCATGATCGTAAAATTCGTGTTCCCGATCAGTTAAAAGTGGTTGGTTTTGATGATATTCCTGAGGCCAGTCGTATTAGTCCGTCATTAACCACCGTTTCTCAACACAGTATCGAAAAAGGTCGCATGGCTGCCAAAAAAGTTTTAAGTGGTGGTCCCCAGGCTAAAACCAAAACTTTATTACCTACCCAGTTGACTGTGCGTCAGAGCAGTTAATTTTCTATTCACTTAACTTGATGATTTAAAAGCATAAATAAAATTATTTAGTAATTTTTATGCAAATTACTGGATTAACATTCTATTTACACTAATATAAGCCTTAATCGTTTAAGTAAGCTGGGTGGTTCGTTGAGTGACTCAGCCATTTTAAGTGTTTTGGAGCAGTATGGGTTCTTCATCGACCGCCAGTCCGCAATTAATACGCTGGTTAACCTATCTGATGTTTATGATGTTCGCGATGACCACGGATGCGGTAGGCGTGATCATTCCACAGATTATTCGTGAATTTGATTTAAGCATGACAGCTGCTGGCGCCTTTCATTACGGGCCCATGGCGGCTATCGCCATTAGCGGAATAGGTCTGGGATTTCTGGCTGATAAATATGGTCGGAAACCTGTCATTATGGGCGGACTCATTTGTTTTGCGATTGCTTGCGCACTTTTTGCCACTGGTCATAGTTTTGGATTCTTTTTGTGTTTACTGGTGGTGTCGGGACTGGCCATTGGTGTATTCAAAACTGCCGCTCTTGCTCTGGTAGGGGATATATCCCATTCCACCGCCGACCATACACGTACCATGAACCTGGTTGAGGGTTTTTTTGGTGTAGGCGCAATAATTGGTCCGTTTATCGTTACCTACCTGTTAACCCAGGGCGTATCCTGGAAATACCTCTACATAGTCGCTGGCATTATCTGCGTGGTGTTATGTTTGATTGCTTCCAGGGTTAAATATCCACATTACCAACCTAAAGCAGATCAGACGGTGAGCTTTGCTCACACTATGCAGATTTTAAAGCAACCAGCAGCATTGGGGTTCTCATTATTAATTGCACTTTATGTAGCTGCTGAAGCTGCTATTTACGTGTGGATGCCATCCTTGTTAGCCAATTATGAGGGCTCCTTTGTGTGGTTGGCGACCTGGTCACTAAGTTTGTTTTTTGTCTTACGTGCTATTGGGCGTTTTATGGCAGTGTGGGTGTTAAGAAAAGTGAGCTGGGAAATGGCAATGATGCTGTTTTCCGGCGCGATATGTGTCTGTTATTTACTGAGTATGATGTTATCACTGGATGTTGCTGTGATCCTGTTACCTTTATCCGGCCTGTTTATGGCGATGATTTACCCTACTTTAAATTCAAAAGGCATTAGCTGTTTTGCCCGCCACGAACATGGTGCAATTGCTGGCGTAATTCTGTTCTTCACCGCTGCCGCCGCGTCCTTTGGTCCTCTCGCCATGGGATTGTTTAGCGACATGATGGGTGGCCATGCCAAATATGGTTTTTATCTGGCCAGTGTATTTGCAGCGTTATTGTTTGCCGGTCTGGCCTTTAACTATTTTAAACGTCCCGCTCAGCAGTTGCTGATGCAACATAACCAAACCGATTATTGAGGATTGACTGATGGCCACATTGTCAGCCAAATCAGAGAGTTTGCGTTGTCTTGAAAAACTGCTTGCTGAATGTGATTTCAGCTTTTTAAGCCAGCGTGAACAAAAACATTTTGAAAAGCGTTTGCTTACCCACTTTCCGCGCTTGTTTGATCTGCTGGTGCCGGTTTATCAGCACCGGTATGACTTGTATTACCATTTGCGCTCTTTGCTTATGGAGCTGGCACATGGTTTTGCGCAGCGCAGTTCTAAGCTTAAACACCGTGACAAAAGCCGTTTAGCGGAACCGGATTGGTACCGTGATGAAACGATGGTAGGCATGGCCTGTTATGTGGATTTAGTCGCAGATGATTTAGCTGATTTAACCGATAAAATCGATTACTTCAAACAGCTAGGCATTCGTTATTTGCATCTTATGCCCTTATACAAAAGTCCGGAGGGAGACAGTGATGGCGGCTATGCAGTAAGCGACTATCGTACAGTTGATCCTAAGCTTGGCACCACAAAACAGTTAAAACAGCTGGCAAATAAAATGGCTGATGCAGGTATTAGCCTGGCACTGGACTTTGTATTTAATCACACCTCAGATGAATGTGACTGGGCGCAACAGGCAAAGGCGGGTGACCAGGAGCATCAGGATTTTTATTTTCTGTTTGATGATCGCCGCTTACCAGACCAATACGATCAGCATTTGCGTGAAATTTTTCCTAGTGTTAGACGAGGGTGTTTCAGCTATCTGGATGACATGGATAAGTGGGTATGGACCACGTTTAATAATTTTCAGTGGGATTTGAATTACCAGAATCCGGCAGTATTCCGCGCCATGGTTGGCGAAATGTTATATCTGGCCAATTTGGGCTGCGATATTTTACGCCTTGATGCACTGGCCTTTGTATGGAAAGAACTTGGCCATTGCTGCGAGAATCACCCTAAAGCGCATATGCTCATTCAGGCGTTTAATTGCTGCCTGCAAATTGTTGCTCCCGGTGTGGTGTTCAAGTCGGAAGCCATTGTGCACCCCGATGAAGTGGCTAAATATATCCACCCGGAGGAATGTCAGCTTTCTTACAACCCTCTGTTAATGGCGCTGATATGGAATAGTCTGGCAACGCGTAAAACCCGTTTACTGGAGCATAGCCTGGCGACCCGGTTTGAAATAAATACGGACTGTTGTTGGGTAAATTACGTGCGTTGTCATGATGATATTGGCTGGACATTTGATGATGGCAATGCGGCAGAACTTGGTATTAATGGCTATGACCACCGCTTATTTTTGAATCAGTTCTTTACCGGGCATTTTGAGGGCTCATATGCCAAAGGTATGGGGTTTCAGTTTAATCCGGAAAACGGTGACTGCCGGGTTTGTGGTTCACTGGCTTCATTGTGTGGGTTGGAACAAGCGCTGGAAATGCAGGAACCCTTGCTGGAAGCCATGGCACTGGCGCGTATCAATCTGATACACGGAATTATTATGACTATTGGCGGCATTCCCCTTATTTATCAGGGAGATGAACTGGCCATACTTAATGACTACAGTTTTTTGCACGACCCACATAAAACACATGACGCACGCTGGGTGAATCGTCCAAAAATCACTCCGCAGGCACTGGAGCAAGTAAGGCTCAAAAATAGCGCGGCTTATGTGGTTAACCAACATCTTAGACAGCTCATTCAGTGGCGTGGCCAATATCCGGTAATGGGACGTGGAACCACTCAAATTATTCGTCTTGAACACCCTCATTTATTTGCTTATGTGCGACAAACTGAGCATGGGCATAAACATTATTTTGTGGCGAATTTTAGTGATGCTAAACATCAGATTAGTGGCAGCAAAATCCTGCCAGTCGATCAATTACCCAGACTGGATCTTATTAGTGGACAATCATTCAGTGCTTCAGGTGAGTGGCAATTGATGCCTTATCAGTTGCTATGGTTAAAGGAAAGTAATGGATGACAACACGTAGTGTATTGGAGTGGACGTAAATGTTTAATTTCAAAAAATATCTGGTGCTTATGCAGACATTTATAGCAGTAAGTTCAGTGTCGGCGGCCGAGACTCCCTCTCTGCCTGAAAATTTGCAGCCGGCCTGGTGGAAAGAAGCGGTTATTTACCAAATTTATCCTCGTAGTTTTAAGGATACAAATGGTGATGGTGTCGGAGATTTACGCGGTATCATCCAGCAGCTTGATTACATCAAAAGTCTTGGTGTGAATGCCATTTGGCTGAACCCTATCTACCAGTCTCCCAATGATGATAATGGTTACGATATTAGTGACTATCGTCAAATTGGCAAAGAATATGGCAGCATGGCTGATTTTGATGAAATGCTTGCTGGCATGCATCAACGTGGTATCAAATTGTTTATGGATATTGTGATTAACCACAGTAGTGATGAGCATGAATGGTTTAAACAATCACGCAGTTCCCGTGATAATCCGTATCGTGATTATTATCACTGGTGGCCAGCCGAAAAAGGCAAACCACCACACAGATATTCCTTTTTTGATGAAAACAATGACGCCTGGAAGTACGACAAACAAACCGATTCTTATTATCTGCACTATTTTTCGGTTAAGCAGCCGGATTTAAACTGGGGTAATCCTAAATTGCGTCATGAGCTTTATGACATGATGAAATTCTGGGCTAAAAAAGGTGTCGATGGTTTCCGTTTAGATGCCTTCCAGTTTGTATATAAAGACCCAACATTCCCAGAATTTCCCAGGGATTACGACAAAACCACAGACGGTGTAATTAAGTATCACGGCATGGGGCCCAGGGTGCATGATTACCTGCGTGAGTTAAATGACGAAGTGTTAACGCCTTTTAATATTGCAGCCGTCGCAGAGGGCGCAGGCAGTACTTTTGAAGATGCGCATAGTTTAGTGGATGCGGAACGCAAGGAACTGGATATCGCTTACCATTTTGAAGGCATGAATATCGGTAATAGCTTAGATGGCTACAAACTGAGTGATTTTAAAAATGTGTATGATCGCTGGGACAAGAGCTTTGCTGAAAAAGGCTGGTTATCCATCTTTTTAGCTAATCATGATGTGGCGAGAATGGTCAGTAAGTTTGGCAATGACGATCCCGCTTATCGTGTTGCCTCTTCCAAACTGCTTAACACCTTCCTGCTGACCATGCGTGGCACCATCTTTTGTTATTATGGTGACGAGCTGGGCATGACCAATATCGATATGCCTGACATTAGTGATTACAAAGATATTGCTGCCATTAACGGTTACAAAGCGGCAACTGTACATGGCAAAGATATGCAACGGTTTATGCTGGAACTGAATCTGCTGTCGCGTGACAATGCGCGCACTCCGATGCAATGGGACAACAGTAAACACGCTGGTTTTACTGATGGAAAGCCATGGTTAAGTGCCAATCCCAACTACCCACTGATTAATGCGGCAAAACAGCAGGACGAAAAAGACAGCGTGCTTAATTATTTCCGTCAGTTAACCCAGTTGCGCAGCGAAAATCCTGTATTAGTCTACGGTGCTTACGACGATTGGTTGCCACAAGATGAGCAGCTATATGTTTATAGTCGCGAATTAGATGACCAGTTGTGGTTGATTGCCCTTAATTTTTCTGACAAGTCATTAGTTACCCCGCTGCAAGGGCATGCAGTTGAAAAACTGGTTCTGAATAACCTGCCCGATAATCCTGTCGCAGGCAGTGAGTTGAAATTATCACCTTACCAAGCGGTTATTTTGAAACTTAAACAGTAACTTTTGTTCGATTGGATAAACGTGAAAAACGCAGCCAACAGGCTGCGTTTTTTTATTTGCTCTTCCGAAATTCCATTTAAATCAATTGACAGCGTTGTCATTTCTATTTAGCGTGTTTGTTATTAAGTACCATAAATGCTTTTTATTTTGTTATTAAATAACAAATGAAATGGATAGTGGAAGAGATGAGTATCAAATTAAACGCTGAGATTAAAAATGCCTGCAACCATAAAGGCATGGGGGATGCGGTAAAGTTATCGGGCTCTGGCTGGAAATTATTGCAGGAAGACATCAGTCTGCCCGTCGCCGTCATTAAGCAAAACGCGCTTACCACCAATTTGAGCTGGATGAATCAGTTTGCCCAAAAAGCGGGTGTTAGGTTAGCGCCGCATGGCAAAACAACTATGGCGCCAGCACTGTTTAAAGCGCAAATAGAGTCGGGCAGTTGGGCCATGAGTCTGGCTACCGCACCTCAGGTAAGTGCGGCGTTTCACGCGGGTATTAATCGTATTTTGATGGCTAACCAGTTGGTGGGAAAACGTAACTGTCAGCTTATTGCCGATTCGATTAAACGTGGCCTGGAGTATTACTGTTTTGTTGATTCGCCAGAGCTCGCCATACAACTAAATCAATTTTTTGAGCCGCAGTCGAGTCAGTTAAATGTACTGATTGAAATAGGTGTGCCCGGTGGTCGTTGTGGTGTGCGGGATGTCGCGCAAGCCGAACAGCTGCAGGCTCTGATTGCCACCCTGCCGGCATTAAAACTGTGTGGCATTGGATTTTATGAAGGTGTGATTAAGGCCGACAACACCCCACAAGCAATCGCCGATTTTGTTCAACAGGTGCGCGAGATGACGGTACGCTGGTTTGAAAAAGGCTATTTTGCGTCAGATGAGGTTTTACTCACTGGAGCCGGTTCGGCCTGGTATGACATTGTTGCCGAACACCTTGTACCGCAAAGTTTGCCTACTGCAATTAAAGTAGTGTTACGGCCGGGCTGTTATTTAATTCACGACACCGGTATTTATCAGCAGGCGCAGCAGGATCTAGTCAAGCGCAGTGTTTTAGCCTGTGAACTGGACAGCGAATTAACCAGCTCGCTGGAGCTATGGACTTATGTGCAATCCATCCCTGAACCCGGTCTTGCCATTGTGGGCATGGGCAAACGTGATGTGGCGTTTGATGCAGGTTTGCCCACTGCGCAGTTACATTATCGTCCCGGCGACGATGCGCCCAAAATTGTCTCAGGTGACTGGTCACTTAAAAAAATTATGGATCAGCATGCCATGTTGCAACTGCCATCCGCAGCTGATCTTAAAGTCGGCGATATGGTGGTGTTTTCGACCTCTCATCCTTGTCTCACATTTGATAAATGGCGTCATATCGCGGTGCGCGATGAAGATTACGTCGTGAGTGGATTAGTGGAAACTTTCTTCTAGGAGTGACTGATGGATATTGTGACCCGAATGCAGCATAGCCTGCCGGTACTGAGTCAGGCAGAGCAAAAAATTGCGCGCTTTATTTTAAATGATATTGCTTATGCCGCGCAGGCGCCGATCCATGAACTGGCGGAAAAAAGTGGTGTAAGCCATGCCAGTATCACGCGTTTATCCCGTGCATTAAAGTGCAAAAATGTGCGTGAAATGAAAATGTTGCTGGCGCAATCACTGGCAGTGGGGCAACGTTTTTTAAACGAACAACCGGTAGAGAAAAAAGCCAGCCCTGCTGTTTATCAGGCGATTCATGAACTGCTGGAAATTAATGCCGGTTTAATTAGTGATAAAAATATTGATGATGCCTGTAACGCCATTTTAGCTGCTAAACAAACGCTGGTGTTTGGGGTAGGTGGTGGCAGTACCATCATGGCGCAGGAATGCCATCATCGTATGTTTCGTTTGAGTATCAACACTCACGCTTACAGCGACCCGCTATTAATGCGCATGACCGCCGCAACGGTAGATGAACAGGATGTGGTGCTGTGTTTATCACTAAGTGGTTACAGCCCGGATGTAGAAGCCGCTGTTGAAATTGCCAAAGAATATGGCGCCACCGTGATTGGCATTTGCCCTGTGGGTACGCTGGCAAATCTGTGTGATATCTATTTACCCATCGAAGGGCGTGAAGATGAATATATCTTTATGCCAAGTGTCTCGCGCTACGTAATGCTGGCTGCTATCGATATTCTGGTAAGTGAGTTGGCAGTACGTAATCAGGATAATTCCCGCGAAAAACTGCGCCGCATTAAACATCATCTTGATCAACATCGTAAAGGCCCTGACCGCTTACCTTTAGGCGATTAACAAGGACGACTTATGCCGCAGGCAGACTGGCTGATTAGAAACGCAACTATATACGATGGCAATGGAGGCGAACCTTATATTGCGGATATTGCGATTGAAAATGGCTGTATCAGCGCGATAGGCGAGCAATTAAATATCGGTGCGTTACATCAATTAGATGCAAACGGACTGGCGTTAAGCCCGGGGTTTATTGATGTGCATACCCATGATGATATCGAAGTATTGCGTCATCCCGCCATGCTTAGCAAAGTCAGCCAGGGCGTGACCTCGGTTATAGTCGGAAATTGTGGCATTAGTGCCTCACCGGTTAGCGGTTTAAACAAACTGCCCGATCCCATGAATTTGCTCGGTACGTTGGATGAATTCGCCTTTAAAAACATCAATGACTATCGTCAGGCGCTTGAACGCATTGTGCCTGCGGTTAATGTTGCGACGTTAGTTGGGCACACAGCATTGCGTGCACAGGTTATGGATTGTTTGGAGCGAACGGCTACTGATGACGAAATCACTCAGATGCGACGCTTGCTTAAAACAGCTCTCGAACAAGGCGCGATTGGTTTAAGCAGTGGGCTTGCTTACGCCAGTGCAATTAATGCAAGCAGTGATGAAGTGGAACAATTAGCGCAGGAATTGGTTGCAGCTGACGCGGTGTATACCACCCATTTGCGCACTGAGTTTGAGCACATTCTTGAGGCGCTGGACGAAGCTTTTGCACTGGGACGTAAATGGCAAGTGCCGGTGATTATATCCCATTTAAAATGCGCCGGAAAAGCAAACTGGGGGCGCAGTGAACAAGTACTTAATCATATCGAAAATGCCAAACAGCATCAGCACATAGGTTGTGATTGTTATCCCTATAGCGCCAGCTCCAGCACCTTAGATTTAAAACAGGTGACTGACGATTTCGACATTCTGATCAGCTGGTGTGAACCGCACCCTGAGATGGCTGGCAAAACCCTGCAAACAATTGCTGAAATCTGGCAGTTAAGTTTGCTGGATGCCGCTAAAAAACTGCAGCCAGCCGGGGCGATTTATCATGGCATGCATGAGCAAGATGTTAAACGCTTTGTTAGTTATGCAGGCAGTATGATTGGCTCCGACGGTTTGCCTTGCGATCCCAATCCACATCCGCGTTTATGGGGCAGTTTCGCGCGGGTGCTGGGCCATTATGTGCGTGATGAAAAAATCCTAAGTCTGCAACAAGCCATTTATAAAATGACTGCGCTTCCTGCCACTGAATTTGGCTTTGCCAATCGTGGCCAGATTAAGGCGGGTTATCAGGCTGATTTGGTGTTGTTTGACCCTAATTGCATTGAGGATAAAGCCACCTTTTTATCTCCAATTCAGGCGGCTGACGGCATCAATATGGTGTGGGTGAATGGCAATTTAACTTACCGGCATGCGCTGGCACAGCAATTTGCGTTGCAGCCTCGCGCAGGACAATTTTTAACAAGACTCTTTTTAACTTCAGGCAATAAGGAAACACTATGAGTATTACACGTTTTGGCAGCGCGGGTGGCGTTGGCACTGGTGGACAACATTTACCTTTTTCCAGCGCAGTAGAAGCGGGTGGCTGGTTATACGTTTCTGGTCAAACGCCAATGTTGGATGGCGAGGTGGTGGAAGGCAGCATTATTGAGCAATCAACCTTAGCCATTCAAAAATGTGTGGATATTATGCGTGATGCTGGTTACGACATGGAGCATGTGGTGCACGTTAAAGTTATTTTAACCGATGCGCGTTATTTCCAGTCGTTTAACAAAGTGTTCAAAACATTTTTTGGTGAGCACCCGCCTGCGCGAATTTGTGCGGTGGCAGACCTGGTGGTTGACTGCAAAGTAGAAGTGGACGTGACCTGCTACAAGGCACCGTAACTCAATAACGCAGGGAGCAAATCATGCAGTATCTGTTTATCGTCGCTTTTTTTGTTTATCTGGCCGCTATGATTGCGCTGGGTTGGTATGTATCCAGACGCAATCGCAGCGGGGAGCAATTCCTGCTTGGCGGACGCAGTCTGCCATTTGTGCTGACACTCGGTACCACGGTAGCCACTATGGTGGGTACAGGATCGTCGATGGGCGCGGTGGGTTTCGCCTATCAAAATGGCTGGGGCGGCACTTTGTACGGTATTGGTGGTGCCATCGGTATTTTACTGCTGGCATGGTGGTTTGCACCTTTGCGCAACCTGCGATTCATGACCATGAGTGAAGAAATCGCTTATTACGTTGGGGCAAATCCGCTGGTCAAAAATGTTATCGCAGTGATTATTTATGTGGCCAGCATTGGCTGGTTAGGCGCGCATATAATTGGCGGAGGTATGTATTTAGCCTGGTTAACCGGCATGGAAATTCATCTGGCTAAATTGCTCATTGCGCTGAGCTTTGCGGTCTATGTGATTGTGGGCGGTTATACCGCGGTGGTCTGGACCGATTCGATTCAGGCTCTGATTTTGTTTTTTGGTTTTATCCTGATGGCAGTGTTTAGTGTTGAGGCCGTCGGTGGCTGGGATGCTATGTTAGCGGCACAACCCGCAGAAAATGTCAGTTGGTTAGCTCTGGATAAAATTGGCGTACTGCCGGCTGTGTCATTATCCATGGCGATTCTGGTTGGCATTTTAGCCACGCCGTCTTTCAGGCAACGTATTTATTCAGGCAATAAAGTAGCGGATATTCGCCGCTCG
Source organism: Neptunicella marina (assembly GCF_014270035.1). Lineage (GTDB taxonomy): Bacteria > Pseudomonadota > Gammaproteobacteria > Enterobacterales > Alteromonadaceae > Neptunicella > Neptunicella marina. Next base: position 206,308 of record NZ_JACNEP010000004.1, read on the forward strand.
TTTGTGTGCTCCGGTTTGTTATATCTGGGATTTTCGGCGATCCCAGCCATTATTGGCATGAGTGCTTTTGGTTTAAACGACTCACTGGATAATGCCTCGTTTGCGTTTCCGCATTTAGCGTTGAATGTTTTGCCACTTGGACTGGGCATTATCATTATTATGGCCGGTTTATCTGCCACCCTTTCCAGTGCCAGTTCTGACGCTATCGCAGCGGTGAGCGTAGTGATGCGCGACTTGTATTTGATGGTTCGCGGTAAAATGCCGCCAGCTGATAAGGTGGTTTTACTTTCTCGTTTCGGGTTAGTTTTTACCATTGGCCTGGCGCTGCTGTTTGCGCTTGGTTCAAATAACATCATTAGTTATATCACCCATATGATTGCGCTGTTGATGAGTGGTCTGTGTGCCTGTGCTTTATTGGGGCGATTCTGGCCGCGATTAAACTGGCAAGGCGCGTTAGCCTGTTTGTTAGGCGGCAGTTTGTGCGCCTTAGTGGTTAGTTTTACACCCGACTGGAGCGCTTATTGGGGGAATCCGGTTATTCCATCACTGCTGTGTGCAATGCTCGCAGGCATTGTGGTGAGTTTATTTAGCCCGGCCAGTAGCGTGAGTGCCGAGCAGGCACTTGAAATACTAACCCGTGAACGTGAGCTGATGGAAAAATCAGATGGTCAGAATCAGGAAGAAGAAATCCCAACAGATGCAAATTTAACCATCAATAACGCAGGGGCTAAATAATGTTTTTAGCAAATTCGGTTAAGGCAAAAAACAGCAAACTTGGCGCCAGTTGGTTGTGGACATTTAGTTTAGTGATGTTACTTGCAGGTGGGCCAATATCTTACGCGGCGTCACCTGTATCAGATCATCCCCCGGTTGAACCCAATACCATGTTAATGCCGTGGCCAATGAACATTGAGCGGGAAAAAGGCGAGTTACATTTAACCGGGCATTGGCAACTTAAACTTGAAGGCAAAGCCAGCGAACATAAAGACTGGGTTATTCAGGCGCTGGCAAATAACGAGCTATCAATTGAGCCCAATCAGCAAGCCAACAGACTGACAATTAAAGTTGAAGAAACTAACACCAGATATCCGTCCATAGACAGTCAGTATTCTTATCAATTAAGCGTTGGTGAAAATGGCGTGACAATTACAGCGTCGCAAATCTGGGGCGCATTGGCGGCGATTCAAACGTTAGCTCAGCTTACTTATCAACAACAGCAGCTGGCATTTTATCAAATTAGTGATTATCCACGATTTGTGTGGCGCGGATTATTAATCGATAGCGTGCGCCACTTTATGCCACTGGATGTTATAAAACGCCAGTTACGTGGCATGGCAGCAGCCAAACTGAATGTTTTTCACTGGCATTTAACCGATGATCAGGGATGGCGCTTTGAATCGGTGCATTATCCGAAACTGCAACAGCTGGCCTCCGATGGGCAATATTACACCCGTGCGCAAATAAAAGAGCTGGTGCAATACGCTGCCAGCTTAGGTATTCGAGTGGTGCCTGAACTGGATTTACCCGGTCATGCATCGGCGATTGCGGTGGCCTATCCAGAGTTAATCGCTAAACCGGGTGAATACCAGATGGAACGTCATTGGGGGGTGTTTGAGCCACTACTCGATCCTTCTAATGAAGCGGTTTACACCTTTGCCGATAAATTAGTTGGCGAACTGGCCGAGTTATTCCCCGATAGTTATTTGCACATAGGCGGTGATGAAATTTATCCACCGCAGTGGAAAGACAGCGAAAAAATTCAGGCCTTTATGGCTAAAAATAATTTGCAGAATGAAACGCAATTACACGCCTATTTTAATCTGCGTTTGCAGAAAATTCTGGCGAAACATCACAAACATATGATGGGCTGGGATGAAATTTATGATGAACAATTGCCCAGAGATATTTTGATTCAGTCCTGGCGTGGGTTAGATTCTATTCGTCAGTTTGCCAGTCAGGGTTATCAGGGGATTTTATCCACCGGGTTTTATATTGATCAGCCGCAGTACAGTGATTTTCATTATCGCAACGACCCTCAAAAAGTGGTGTATGAGGCGGAATCTGAAACAGGCATTTCCTCTCATGTGGATCTTGCTGGCACTAAACACTGGCAGCGTTATGCGCTAACCATACCTCGCTTAAAAGGCAGTTCAGTAAAAGGGGATTTAACCCTGTTGTATGATGCGGATAATCAGGTTAGCGGTTATCTCAGTTTAAATAATCAGACGGCGCGTATTATTGCTAACGTCTGGCGTGCACAGGATATAGTGAGTTTTGAGGTCGATAGCTGGATGGGGCCGCTGCGATTTCATATGGGACTTAACTCTGACTGTGAACAGTGGGTGATGATAGGCAACGCCAGCTATTCGCTTGAATCGCAACTGATTGAATCCCGGAAAGGCAATCGGGTTACGCAAGCTTATGCACCTTTGGCTGAGCTAACCGATCCTCAGAAGCAAAACATATTAGGTGGTGAAGCGGCGCTGTGGAGCGAAATGGTCACCGCCGGGAATATTGACTTACGTCTATGGCCGAGATTATTTGTGGTTGCTGAGCGTCTGTGGTCGAAAGCCTCACGACGCAATATTATGCTGACTCATTTGTATGAGCGTTTAAATACGATAAATGGGTATGCCGCTGAAGTAGTCGGGCTTTCTCATCGTCAGCAGCAAAAATCATGGCCAGCGGCAAAGTTACCGCAAGATAAACAGGCCGCGTTTGAAGTATTTAGTCAGTTGCTTGAACCGGCACATTATTACACCCGTCATCACTTAAAGTTCAGACAAGACTTATATCACCAGATGGCACCTCTGAATCGGATGGCTGATTATTTGCCCGTAGAAAGTCTCGCCATACAACAATTGCTTACACCGCTTAAAGAATTTAAAACACCTGATAAGGCTGTGTTAAATGAACTTGCGATTAAATTAAGTCAATGGCAACAAGCTGGCGATATATTGAAAACGGAGTTTAGTCGCAGTGGTACTTTGAGTGATTATTCCGCTGTATTTAACAAAAGCAAAGCCAGCTTAGATCTAATGCAGGAATTGGTGAGTCAGTGTTCTGAGCTATCCATTGAGCAATTAAAGGACTATCGTCAGCGATTCCATCGACTCGCTCAGGTTGAACAAGAAATGGTTGTTGCACTGGCGGCTAACGCTGATATTTTGCTGCGAGTGTGTATGTAACAACAAAACTATTATTTAACCTTATATTTAACCCGCCAACTGGCGGGTTTTTTATCTGAATTTTACGTTTTTCATCTGCGACTTCCTCCTGATTTCGTTACAAATTCAATCGCTTTTTTGAGTGCTATATTTTCAGTTTGTTTAAATTAAGGCTGAATTAATATCAAAAAAGGCTGTACAAAGATATTTTGTTGTGGTTAAAGTGTAACCAGATTTGTCATAAATCCAGCAAATCAATTAAGACTATGCCGTACTCAACTGATGCTAAGTCGCTGCAAAAAAACAATAAAACAACAAGAGAAGGGGAAGCACTGTGTCCGATTTCAAACAAAAAGCCTGGCTGATTGCCATGTTGTCTGCCATGTCAGCAGCCACTATTCCACTTACTGCATTTGCTCAGGATGCGGATCAGGAAACCACTGCTGATCAGGATTTGGAAAAAATTACTGTTACATCTTCGCGTCGTGTGCAGACCATTCAGGATGTGCCCGCATCGGTTACAGCAGTGCAACCTGGAGAGTTTTTGGAAAGCGGGATTAATTCAGTCGCGGATATTATCGACTATACAGCTGGTTTTAATATTAGCCGGGATGGTGGTCAGCGTGGGCGTGGTGCTATCACTGCGCGAGGGGTAAGTCAGCAGGGCTCTACTGCCGTGACAGCCATTTATGTTGATGATGTACCTATGACCAGTAACAGCGGTTTTGCTGATGGTGGGGCGCTGTTTTTTGATGGATTGTTAGGTGATGTTGAGCGTATTGAATTGATCAAGGGGCCACAAGGCACTCTGTTTGGTGCCACTGCGATTAGTGGTGCCGTGCGTTATATCAGTAAAGAGCCTGCACTGTATGAAACACGTGGCAGTGTAACGGCGGATTTCTCAAGTATAAAGGACGGTGGTGTTTCCAAACAATATCGCGGTTTTGTTAGTTTGCCATTAATTGAAGACAGCCTTGGTCTGACGATTTCGGGGTTTAAAGCCGATGATGCCGGCTATGTTGATCAGGTAGATCCTGTGACCGGTGAAGTGGTTATGGAAGATGCTAATGAAGGTGAAAATTATGGTTATTCTGCCGACTTGTTATACGAAGCAACTGCCAATTTAAGTTTTCGTATTAAAGGTCTGAAGCAGAAAACCTCTTTCGGTCTTGATGCCAGAGTTGCGCTGGCGAACATGGAAAAAGAACCCATGTTCGACAAACTGACCACCACCACCAGTTTTGGTAGCGATGAGTTAGAAACCGAACTGTTTTCCGCCAGCATGACCTATGAAATGGATTTTGCCACGCTTGATGCCACCACCAGTAAAGTAAAATACAACAATGTGTCGAGCATTGATTACACCAGTGTGTATGCAGCCTTTTTGGATATGATCAGTGGTAATCCCATTGGCAGTACCACCAGTGCGCCTGTTACCTATGATATCTGGTCGGACAAAAATGTCTCTGAGATGCGTTTAACCTCTAAAAATAATGATAAATATGAGTGGATCGTTGGTTTATATCGTGCGGAGGAATCCACTAATAACCAGCAGTCTTTGATTGGTCAGCCACTGAATATTATTGGTTTAATCGCATCATTCCCCAGTGAATATGATGAAACCGCTGCTTTTGGTAATTTCACTTATTATCTGACCGATGATTTTGATGTGACTGCAGGTATGCGCTATGCCGAAACTGAGCTGGCGTTGCGTTTTATACAAGATGGATTGCTGGTAGGAGGGGTCCCCTCTGATCAGCAGCTGGAAACGGCACATGGCAATATCAAAACCTACCTGCTGACCGCCCGTTATCGCCCCAATAAAGATATGTCACTTTATGCCAGAGTCGCCAGTGGCTATCGTCCAGCCAGTTCTAACTTAACTGTTGTTGACCCTAATACCGGCGTGCAACTGTCGCAACCTGTGGTTGAACAGGATGATTTGTGGAGTTACGAAGTGGGTGCAAAAGGTGAGCTTGCAGGGGGGCTGTTTAGCTATGACACCAGCTTGTGGTACATCGACTGGGAGAACTTCCAGACCGCGGTTTATTTCTATGGTCAGGGGACCGATGGTAATGCCAAAGACGGTATCAGTGCTTACGGTGCCGAAGGGAGTTTGCTATTTAATCCTGGCAATGGTTTTACCCTGAATACGTCACTTGCCTTTAGCCGCAGTACATTAAACGAAGATGAGCCTGAATTATTTGGCGTAAAAGGTGCCACCATTCCTGGCGTGCCTAAATGGCGTGCATCAGCGATTGGGCGTTACGAATTTGAACTGAGTAATAACACTGAAGGCTGGGTCAGTGCCGGGCTTCGTTTTACCGACAGTACTGTAGGAGCGCTGGTAAATGGTGATCCCACTAATCCGTTATTTGATGTGCGGACCGATGCATTTGCGGTTGCTGATATTAGTGCCGGTATTATGTGGGAGAAAGTGCGTCTGACCGCTTATGTTAACAACCTGTTTAATAAAGAAGCATACAGCAACGTCCGGGCGATTTCGGTCGATGGTGTTAACGTTGATGTAAGTGGTGTACCACTACAGCCAACCACTGTCGGGCTGAGCCTAACCTATGAATTTTGATTCACAAAAACAGCAGTGGGCGGCCAACTAGCGCCCACTTAATAATCCGTTTTTAACCGTCATTTTAGGCTGTTGAGGCCTCGCAGAGAATGTGGATATGAATCAAATAACAACAATAAAGCTTAATGCGCCTTACCTGATTTTTTTGGGGGAAGTAACTGACGCAATGAGTGCGAAAACCGGCGCCGGACTGGTGCAATGGTGTCCGGAAAAAGTCGCGGGACAATTGCGCACCCATGCAGACAGCGTTGATCTGGGGGTGCCGGATATGACCGTTGAGCAAGCGGTGGCGGCGGGGGCTAAAAGTCTGGTGATCGGTGTCGCCCTTGTGGGTGGTGAGATTAATCGCCAGTGGGCTGAAATTATCAATCAGGCGGCGGCCAGTGGTCTGGATATTGTCAGTGGTTTACATACCCCACTGGGAGATGTTCCTGGTTTGGTGGAAACGGCGGCCAATAGTGGTATCCGATTAATCAATGTTCGTCGTGCGCCGGAAAACCTGCCTGTTGGTAATGGCAAAAAACGCAGTGGTAAACGGGTGCTAATGGTCGGTACCGATTGCGCTGTGGGCAAAAAATACACCGCACTGGCATTAACAAAAGCGCTGAATGAGGCTGGAGTTCAGGCTACATTCCGTGCTACCGGTCAGACCGGTATGATGATTGCTGGCGAAGGTATCCCAATAGATTCGGTTAAATCAGATTTTATCAGTGGTGCCGCTGAGTTGATTTCTCCCGGGAATGACACCGCGCACTGGGATGTGATTGAAGGGCAGGGCTCTTTGTTTAATCCATCCTATGCCGGTGTCAGCCTTGGTTTACTGCATGGTTCGCAACCTGATGCGATTGTGTTGTGTCATGACGCATCGCGACAAATAGTCAGCTCTTGTGCGGATTATGTCTTACCCGCTATTGATGAGTGTATCGATTTGCACTTGCGCTGTGCCAGATTAACCAACCCTGCAGTGATTTGTATTGGTGTCAGTGTTAATACGTCGGGTTTACCCGCTGACCAGCGTGACACTTATTTACATGAGCTCAGCCTCAAAATTGGATTACCTTGTGTTGATCCTCTGGTTGAAGAGTGTGAATTACTGGTACAGCAACTTAATCAGTTAAATAGCGTGTAATTGTGCTGCCATTTCAGCGGTAGGGAGTTTGTATGCGTAAAATTGATATTTCAATTCAGCACTGGCCGTTTAAACAGCCGGTGGTTACCGGGAATCGAACCTTATTTGGTGTGGATGTACTGAATGTTGCCATTACCGAAAACGAACTTACCGGTTTTGGCGAAGCCACTGGCGTATATTATCTCGGAGAAACCGCTGAAAGCATGCTGGCGCATGCCCGGGCCATTAAACTGATTCTGGAAAATGATGTGTGCACCGACCGCGCGCACCTTCAACAATTGTTGCCTGCTGGTGGTACCCGTAACGCGATTGATTGTGCGTTATGGGATCTGGAATCACAGCGTGCGGGTATGTCATTGTGGCAATACAGTGGTATACCTCTGGGACGGTTGCCGACGCTGGCTCACTTATCACTTGATCACTCGCCGCAAAAAATCTGTTCGCATACCACACGTATTCGATTAACGTTGCGTAATGATGATAATCCTTTGCCCTGGCTTACACGTTTTCATCAGCTAAATCCACAAGTGAGTATCATAGTTGACGCCAATCAGAATTGGCAGATGGCACAACTTAAATACTATGCGCCCATGATGAAAGAGCTGGGGGTAGAAGTTATCGAGCAACCCTTAGCGCGTGACAGTGATTTTGCCCTGCAGGATTATGCATGCCCAGTTGTTTTATGTGCGGATGAGTCTTGTCAGGATCGAAATGATTTATCGTTAGTGGCTAAACGCTATCAGATGATTAATATCAAACTGGATAAAACCGGAGGGTTAACCGAAGCTTTGGCGCTGGCTGATGCTGCGCACAATGTGGGGCTAAAGATCATGGTCGGTAATATGATGGGCTCCAGTTTGGCCATGAAGCCTGCTTCTGTGGTCGCCCAGTTAGCCGATATCGTCGATCTGGATGCACCCAATTTAATTCAAACACAAAAAAAAACTCCAATCGCTTGTTTTGATTATGAAATTTGCCACACCGCGGAACGAATGTGGGGGTAATATATCTGACTTAACAGCCACTTAAAAAAATATACAGCCAAGATCAACACGCTCTGATAAAGGTTGAGTAAGGATAGTTATTTATGTTGAAAGTCAATGCAGGTAGCGATACCCGCTTTGCTGCCGTTTCACGCATTTTACTGCCGGGGCTGGTATTCCAGTCTGTTATTGTTGGCGGTGGTTATGGTACAGGACGTGAAATTGCCGAATTTTTCCTGGGTCATGGACCTGTGGGTGGTTTGCTGGGCATGCTGGTGGCGTGTTTGGTGTGGGGACTGGTCCTGAGTGTGGCTTTCGAATTTGCCCGAATCACAAAAAGCTACAATTACCGTGATTTTTTCCAGCAACTTCTTGGCCGTTTCTGGTCACTGTTTGAAGTCATTTATCTCTTAATAGCTCTGTTAGTACTGGCCGTTTTAGGTGCTGGTGCCGGTGAAATGGCCAGCAGTGCGCTGGGCGTCTCCAATGATGTTGGTGCGTTGACACTTATGTTAGCCGTCAGCGCATTGGTTTATTTTGGCAGTAAAGCTATTGAGCGGGTGCTGGCAATGTGGTCGGTATTGCTTTACCTCGTTTATGCATTTTTTCTGATTTGGATAGTATCTGCGTTTGGACAGGATATTGGCCATCAATTAGGCGCTGGTGAAGTAACCGGTAACTGGACTTTAGATGGTGTGCGTTATGCCGCTTATAACCTCAATGCACTGGCAGCCGTATTGTTTGTACTACCCGCATTAAAAACACGTAAGCAAGCCATTGGTAGCGGTTTCCTGGCCGGTGTGATTGGCATCGTACCTGGCATCTTTGTGTTTATTGCGATGTTGGCGCAATATCCGCAAATTACACAGATGCCCGTGCCGGTAACTTCTTTGTTACAGAGCCTGAATGCGTTGTGGTTTATGCTGATTTTTCAAATCGTTTTATTTGGGACCTTTATTGAAACCGGCACTGGCATCATTCACTCGATTAACGAACGTATCGCCAGTGTGCTGGCTGAAAAGCAGCAAGCTTTTAATCCCAATAGACGCTTGTTATTAGCTGTGTGTATTTTATTGGTGGCAGTGTTTTTGGCGGGCAAAGTCGGCATTATTAATTTAATTGCCAGCGGTTACGGTTTATTGTCCTACGGATTTATCGTGGTGGTATTGTTACCACTGCTGACTTATGGCGTGTGGCGCATTATTCGTTATAGGGGTGATGAAGCAGAATAATATTGTGCCTCTGTTAAAATTTAAAAACAGAGGCACATTGTGCCCAATCACCAGGAGGCATTGTGATGAGTTTAAACGACTAAGTCCTGAGTATAGAACTGCTCGTGAGAAAATATCGCGTTTAGAATCCGCTCTTCTGTTTGTATTATCATGTCCTGAATCACTGCATGGATCTTCTTTGGCTCATCACTTTTGATTACATCCAGAATCAGACTTTGTTGTTTGCTGGAATAGGGAAACGATTTTTTGGTTTTGATGTATAACCAATAGATGCGCATCGCTGTGTCTTCCAGCTGGCGTGCCCAGTCATCCACTAACGGGTATCCCGCCGGTGTGCACAAGGCCAGATTTAACTGTTTGTTTATTTTCAGTAGTTCCAGTGCAGCATTGTCATCATCAAATGGCAGCGTATCCTGAATTTGTTCATTGAGTTTATCTATTTGTTCAAAATCTACTTTGGCACCGGAAAGTGAAATAATTTCCGGTAACAACACTTTACGCAACGTGAAATTTTGTTTGATTTCCAGTAGCGTCAGCGGGGCAACCTGAGTCACTCGCGGTGACAGCGATACTAAAAATTGCTGGGCAAGTAAACGTTCGATTAAGTTGCGCGATATGGTGCGACTAATACCAAACATATCGCTGAGAATGTTTTCTGACACTTTCTGACTGGGGCGTAACTTTTGGGTAACGATGGCGTCCATAACGATGTCATAGGCATCACCCACATCATTGGTTTTAATTACTGGCTTAACCATTTGTTGTCCTGATTGTTTTATTTCTGTTCCTAAGCATGTTTTAACCCACGGCTGAACAACATACAAGCATTCAATTCACCATTAATTTAAATTTAATACAGCCTTAAATAACAAAAAGGCTGTACAAAGTTTATTTAATGTGATTAAAGTATAACCACTTAAACAAAATAACAGCGATGTACTGTTATTAACGAGCGTGGAAAGTGTGACGTGAAAATGCATTATCAAGCCCTGATCGCATCAGTAATTAGCTGCTGTATATCTTTAACCTGTTTTGCACAGCAGGCCGATGTGGTGATTGAAGGTGGGCGAGTGATCGATCCCGAAACGCAATTAGATGCGATTCGCAATGTGGTGATCGCTAACGGCAAAATTGTTGCAGTTACTGAGCAAAACGTGCCGGCCAAACAGGTTATTGATGCGTCCGGTTTGGTGGTGAGCCCAGGTTTTATTGATATGCATGCCCATGGCCAGTCATTATTATCGGGTCGTATAAAAGCCTTAGACGGTATTACCACTGCACTGGAACTGGAATCCGGCGCTTTGCCTGTTTCGGCTTTTTATGACAAAGCGTTAGTGACTGGACGTGCGATAAATTACGGTGCATCGGTTAACTGGGCTAACGCGCGTATTTCTGCGTTTGTGAAAGATTTACCACAAGACAGTGACGAGTGGTTTGAAGCCAGTATGAATAAAATTAACTGGCAAAGCCTGCCTGCTGATAAAGACCAGCTGACAAAAATATTAGCTGATGTACAACAAGGCCTGGATGAAGGTGGGCTGGGCATTGGTTTTCTGCTGGGGTATGCCCCCGGAACCGGTTATAAAGAATATTATCAGGTGTCCAAACTAGCTGCTGATGCCGGTGTACCGACTTACACCCATGCGCGCTATTTATCCATGATGGAACCAAACAGCTCTTTTGAGGCCATGGCTGAGATTGTTGGAGTGGCCGCTTCCACTGGTGTGCATGCGCATATAGTGCATCTTAATTCGATCAGTTTGCGCGACATTTCATTAATTGGCCCGATGATTAAAAAGGCGCAACAAAGCGGCATTGATATCAGCACCGAAGCTTACCCCTATGGCGCAGGCTCAACCAGTGTTGGCTCTGCATTATTTCGCGGACGTCACTGGCGTGAAAAAGTGGGGGGCATATCCGCACATAATTTTGAGCTAAACGGCAAACGTTTAAGTGAAGAGCAATTAAGTCAATTACAGAAAGATTCGCCTGGCACAGAAGTGGTGATCCATTTGCTTGATACCAGCAATCCAACAGACCAGCAATATCTGGATGATGCGGTGTTATTTGAAAACGGTGTGATTGCCTCTGATGGCATGCCGTGGATGCGTGATGGTAAACGTGTTGATCCGACTGTGTGGCCACTGCCAAAAGATGCGTTTAGCCATCCTCGTAGTGCAGGATCCTTTGCACGATTTTTGCGTGTTTATGTGCGTGAACGTCACAAGGTTAGTCTTGCTGAGGCTATCGCCAAATTAAGTTACGGCCCGGCTCATATTCTGGAAAAGAGCATTCCGCAAATGCGCCACAAGGGGCGCATTCAGGTAGGAGCCGACGCCGATATCATAGTGTTCAACCCAGACACTGTAACAGATAAAGCTACTTTTTCTCACCCGGCACAAACTTCGGTAGGGTTTGAGTTTGTGCTGGTAAATGGTGTGGTGCTCGTAAAAAGCGGCGAGCTCGACACAAATGTAAAACCGGGTCAGCCAATTCGTAACCCGATTAAACATCCTTCTCAACAATAAGCCGGTATGACTTTGTTTTGGTTTGTCAGCCCGCAGCAGCAACATAATAATAAAGGAGTCACTCAATGAAGCGCTTTTTAACTTTTCGACATGTTACACACACGCTGTGTGCCCTGATAGGACTGGTTTCAGTTTCTGTTAGTGCACAGCAGCAATCCGCTGAGTCAGAGCCGTTACCCGGACTTGAGTCCTTTATGGATGGTCTGATGAATGCGCAGCTTAAAAGCAGCCATATTGCAGGTGGCACCGTATCAATTGTTAAAGACGGAAAAGTGTTATTGGCCAAAGGTTACGGTTTAGCGGACGTTGAAAAACGTAAACCCGTAAGCGGTGAACATACCTTATTTCGTCCGGGCTCAACCTCTAAATTATTTACCTATACTGCGGTCATGCAATTGGTAGAACAGGGTAAAATCAATTTAGACGATGATGCGAATAAGTATCTGACCCAATTTCAGATCCCGGCCACCTATGAAAAACCGGTGACTGTGCGCGATTTACTTACCCATACGGCTGGCTTTGAAGAAAGATTCATCAATATGATTGTGTTTGATAAAAAAGAGTTAGAGCCTATGGCTGACTTTTTGAAACACAGTTTGCCAGACCGCGTGCGTCCTGCCGGTAAAAATTCCTCTTACTCAAATCATGCGGTTGCGATTGCGGGTTTAATTGTGGCTAATGTGAGCGGGGAATCTTTCTATGACTATGTTGAAAATCATATCTTTAAACCACTGGGTATGAATAGCTCAAGTTTCCGTGAACCGCTACCGGCTAATTTAATTGACGATATGTCAGTGGGTTATGCCTGGGACGAAGCATCGCAGTCTTATATCGGACAGAAATTTGAAATGGTAAGTAAGTTAGCGCCAGCGGGTTCATCATCATCTACTGCGGCTGACATGGCCAAATTTATGCTCGCGCATTTAAATGACGGCAGTTACAACGGCGCGCAAATTTTATCGCCAGACACCACCAATTTAATGCACAGCAAGCTTTATTCAAAAGGTTATGGTGGCAATGCAATGGCCTATGGTTTTTATGAAACCAGCTACAAGGGCTTACGCATGGTGGGTCATGGTGGTGATTTAATTTACTTCCATTCGGATATGTATTTGTTGCCGGAAAAAGGTTTTGGCATTTTCATGTCGTTTAATACCGCTGATACTGGTGACACCCGCAACATTGTGATCACATCTGTTTTGGATGAGTACTTTACCGATAAAAATGTTGTGCCACCTGTTTCACCAGAAAGTTTTAAACAGGACGTAGCGAACTATGTCGGTGAATATCAATTTATGCGCCACTCTTCCAGCGATGTTACTAAGGTTGCGGGTATTCTGGGAGGCACCCTGAAAGTGACGGCAGGAGATAACAACACGTTATTGATTAGTCCTCTGGGTGGTAAGTTTGCTCAGGTAAATGACAATTTGTTTGAGACCGTTGATTTTGCATCGCCGGATTTCAGTAAAGTCACTTTTCAGCTGGATGAAAATGGTGTGGCGGATGAAATCTACCTGCTGCCCTTTATGCATGCTAAAAAACTGGGCTTTTTGGAAAGTTCATCTACCCATCAGTTGCTGCTTGCTCTGCTGCTGATTGGTTACATTAGCCTGTTTGTCAGCGTTTATCGCCAACGTAAACAGCACGCAGGATTGCCCTCACAGCAGCGACTGTTGCCTCGTATGTTGCTAGTCGTCGGTGTGATTAATACCTTGTTTATTATTCTGTTTGCACTGGCATTTGCGTTAAATTATCCCACGTTATTTGCCAAATCTGCCGGCGCCTTTATGTTGATACCGTTGTCACTGACGCTAATGTTAGTGGGACTGGTTGCAACGGTGTCTCTGGTTTATTCAACCTATCTTGCATGGGCAAATGGTTTCTGGAGCGTTAAACGACGGGTAAGTTATAGCTTACTTACTGTTTTGACTCTGTTATTTATTCTTCTGGCTTATTACTACAACCTGATTGGTTATCACTACTAAGCTCAATTCTTGTTTATTAAAAGCCGGATAATTATCCGGCTTTTTTGTGCCTGCAGGCCATATTATCCGGTTTATTAGTATTTTTTACTGTTATTTATTTTCTTTATTCTGCTAAATAATTAAATTAACGCAGCCTTAAATAAATAAAAAGCTGTACAAGGCTGTTTTAATGTGGTTAAAGTATAACCAGATTAAGATGTTTAACTGGCTCTGCTGAATGCGGAGTAACAAAAGGTGAAGGATGACAATAAAACATAAATACAATCCTCAGCGCCGACACTGGCTTAAACAAGGATTAGCGGCGGCTATAACTGCGCCTATGTTAAGTCTGGGCAGTTTTAAGGTGTTTGCCGATAGTGAAACCCGTTATTCCAATCGCGTAATCGAACTGGTCAACAGCACTCAGGTTATCGATATGTTGTCTCTGGTTAATCCTATTGGTCAGATGATGGCTGCCGCCAGTGACAAACATCCCAAACAACAGGATGCGTTTCGCATCAGTCCCGATTATCTGCAAAGCTTATTAAACAGTGGTGTTGATGTCTTCCACCCTGCAATGGGTTTAAGTGCCGAAGACTCATTGTCATTTGTGGCCGGTTTAAACTCACTGGTCGCCCAGTATGCACAGCATATTATTCGCATCGACAGCATGGCCGATTTTGAGCGCCTGCAAAAAGGCAAACGTCTAGGACTGATTATTGGTATTCAGAATGCGGATCATTTTCGCTCACCTGATGATGTGGATATGTTCTATCACCTTGGGCAACGTGTCAGCCAACTTACCTATAACAGTCAAAACCTGATTGGCAGCGGTTCTACCGATCGTGTGGATGGTGGTTTAAGTGATTTTGGCTGCCAGATTGTGGAACGCATGAATCAGTTAGGCATGGTGGTTGATGTTTCCCATTGTGGCGACAAAACCACACTGGATGCGTTTGATATTTCTAAAAAGCCGGTGGTGATCACACATTCTAATGTGCGAGCGCTGGCCGGTGGTCATGTACGTTGTAAATCTGATGATGCTATTCGTGCGGTAGGTAAAGCTAATAGCGTGATGGGCATTACTGGCGTGCGTCAGTTTGTGTCAGATAAAGAACCCACCAATATCAAAAGCCTGATAGAGCACATTAATTACGTAAGCAAGATGATAGGGGTTGAACACGTAGGCATTGGATCTGATATGGATCTCGATGGGTACGATGATATTCCTCAGCCTTACTACGATGCCTTAAAAGCTAACTATAAAGCCAGTTACGCCTTCCGTGGAAAAATCGATACCGATGGTTTCGACCATCCTAAAAAAGTATTTGATTTAACTGCGGGTCTGGTCGGGGCCGGTTATTCCGATGACGATATTCGCCTGATTCTGGGCGGCAATTTTAAACGAGTGCTGGCCGATATCTGGGCCGGATAACAATAATAACAAGTGGAATTTCAGCATGAAAATATCTTCTGTCTTTAGTCGTTTCAGCCAGTGGCATCGCCATTTCCTATGGCTGTTGTTTGCGTTTTGTGGCCTGACCCGCGCCGAATTTGTTCCTGATATCAACAACCCGCAGGTGGTTGAAGCCTTTGTTGATGGGGTGGTGATCCCCAGCATGAAAGAACATCACAGCCCGTCTGGCGTGGTAATGATCATGAAAGATAACCAGATCATCTTTGCCAAAGGTTATGGTTTTATTGATGTGCAAAAACGCATCGCGGTTGATCCTTACACCAGTTTGTTCCGACCCGGTTCGATTTCCAAGTTGTTTACCTGGGTATCAGTGATGCAGCAAGTGGAGCAAGGCAAACTGGATTTGGATACCGATGTAAACCAGTATCTGACGCAGTTTAAAGTGAAAGACAGCTGGCCAGGACAACCTGTCACCCTGCGCCATATTATGACGCATACCGCGGGTTTTGAAGACGGTGGTCTGGGTTATCTGATTACCGACGACCCCGCGCGTATTATGCCACTGGCGGAGTCGCTGGAAAAATATCAACCAGCCAGAGTTAATCCGCCGGGTGAGCATATTGCTTATTCAAACTGGGCGACAGCGCTGGCCGGTTTAATGGTGCAAAATGTATCGGGCGTACCTTTTAATCAATATGTTCAGCAACATATTTTTGATGTGCTGGGTATGCAAAGCTCTACCTTTGATGAGCCGTTACCTGCCGATTTAGAT
Source organism: Neptunicella marina (assembly GCF_014270035.1). Classification (GTDB taxonomy): domain Bacteria; phylum Pseudomonadota; class Gammaproteobacteria; order Enterobacterales; family Alteromonadaceae; genus Neptunicella; species Neptunicella marina. Next base: position 222,087 of record NZ_JACNEP010000004.1, read on the forward strand.
AAGAATATGGCTAAGGTGTATCGCTACGAGGCGGACAGCTATGTGCCAATGAAGTATGAAATTGTGTCTAACTTTGGACCCGCTGGCGCTTTGGCAACAACCGCGTCTGATATGTCGTTGTTTGCGCGTGCGATTCTAAACGGTGGAGCCTGGCAGGGGCAGCGAATTTTGCAGGCAGCAACCTTAGATAAAATGTTGAATGAAGGTTTCAGCCATGATCCACGTGCTCGTGCCATGGGCCTGGGCTTTTTATTACGTCGTTTTGGTCCGGACGGCTTTGATAATTTCGGACACGATGGTGGCACCAGCGCCTTTGCATCGCACTTTGGTATGTCAAAAAAAGAAAACCTGATGCTGTTTACCTCTTTTAGCGGCATCCCCGGTTATCACGGGCCGCATTATGAATTTGTGCGAGCCTTTTATGATGAGTTTTTCCCACACCCGGTTAAACCTATTACCCCGCCTGCTGATTTTGCTGAACGCGGTCAAAAATATGCGGGTACCTACCACACCTGGCGCAATAATTTTACTCAGCTGGAAGCGCTACTGGGTATGTTCGCCGGCAGTAAAGTTGCTGTTATGCCGGATAATACACTGATGATTGGTGACAGCCGTTACGTGGAAGAAGCGCCTAATTTATTCCGCAAAGTGGATGATTACGACCGTATTGCCTTTCAACAGGATAAAGATGGCAATATCACGGGCTACATGATTGATGGCCTGGGTGTGATGCAATTCTATAAAGCACCTTTTTATGAAACGCTGGGATTTAATGCGCCGTTATTGGCCCTGTGTTTATTGGCATTCTTGTTAGTGGTGGTGCGTTTTATTTATCAGTTCAGCAGCTATCGCGCTTGTACGGGGGCTGAGAAAAATGCCTGGCGTGCCTCGCTGGCGGTCGCCGTGAGCAACTTTTTGTTTTTAATCACCTTCCTGCTGGGAGCCAGTGTGGGTATGACGCAACTGTTATACGGCATTCCTGCCTTGCTTAAATTCTCACTGATATTCCCTATTTTAGCCGTGTTTGCCAGCTTGTGGATGTTGTACGCCTGTTCAAATGTATGGCGCCTTAAGTTACTTAAAAGTAGTTGGGCCCGTGTTCGTTACAGTCTGGTGTGTGCACTGGCGCTGTATCTGGTGTGGTTCTACAGCTACTGGAATGTATTGGGCTTTCAGTACTTCAGTTAAAACGAATTGTGCGGGTACCAGTTAACAATGAAGCGGCTCTTCTTCGGAACTGGTACTCCGCGCTCTTAACAATTTGATGACTGATGGCTTTCGGTCAAATTGAGAGATAAAAATGAAAATTACTCAGGTAGAAATTAGTCACTTAAATGTGTCTCTGGCACATGCGACCCGTACACCGATTGGTGTTATCGATGCAGCACGTAATGTGGTTATTAAAATAGTGACCGATAGCGGTTTAGTGGGTTGGGGGGAATCCAGCCCATTTGGCCCTATTACCACCGATAGTCAGGATAGCAACTATATCGTGGCGCAAAAAATGGCGGCCATGTTGCTGCAAACCAACCCACTGGAAATTGATACACGCATGGCGGAACTAAACCGCATCACGCTGGGTGAACCTTCGGTAAAGTCAGCCTTTGATATGGCTTTGCACGACATCGCAGCCAAAGCCGCCGGTGTGCCTCTATATCAATATTTAGGTGGCGCTAAACGTGTATTACGTACCGATTTAACCATAGGTATGCAACAAGAGGTTGAGCAGACCCTTGCGCAGGCACAACAGATTCTGGATGCCGGTTTTGATGCAATTAAAATGAAGGTTGGCCGACAGGGGCTGGAAGATGTTGAACATGTTGCCGCGGTGCGCATGTTAGCTGGCCCCGATATTGCGATTAAAATCGATTCTAATCAGGGCTGGGATTACCCAACTGCGGTTGCCAATTTACAGGCGATGAAAAACCTTAATCTGGAGTATTCTGAGCAGCCATTAGCGGCGTGGGATTATGAAGGGCTGGCGCGTTTACGCGACAAAGTCAGCATGCCGGTTTGCGCCGATGAAAGTGTGTTTAATCACCATGATGCACTTAAGCTGGTTAAGCTGGATGCGGTTGATTACCTGAATATCAAACTGGGTAAAGCGGGCGGGATTAATGTCGGCCTTAAAATTAATGCTATCGCCGAGTCGGCCAAAATCAAATGCATGATTGGCTGTTTTGGTGAAAGCCGACTGGGGTTATCTGCTGCGGCGCATTTAGCCATGGCACGACCCAATATCCATTTTATTGATTTGGATTCTGCTTATCATTTTACCGCTGATCCCGTGATTGGTGGTGTCACTTACGATAAACAAATAGGTGGTTTGTTGCATTTGCCGGACGTACCGGGTTTAGGTGCTGAATTAGATGCCGCAGTCCTTGAAAATACTATTGTTGTCAGTGCTTAAGAGAACAGAGCCGGAGAATTTTTATGTCGTTAATTCAGGCTGACAACAGCATGCTGCTACTCGGTGTGGTGTTGGTGGTGGTGGCGTTTGGTTATTGGTGTGAACAATTTAGCTGGGGCAAAAAAGTCTCATCACCGCTGATTATTTTAATGCTTGGTCTGGTGCTGGGAAATATCAATGTGATCCCGCAAACAGCGCTTTTGTACGATGTGATCCAATCATTACTGGTGCCGATTGCGATCCCATTGTTGCTGTTAAGAGCGGATTTAATCAAGGTCTGGCAGGAAAGTGGCAGCATGCTGATTGCATTTGGGTTAGCGACTTTATTTACCGTATGTGGCGCGTTTTTAGGCGCTTATCTGGTGGATATGGGCGAGCTGGAAGCGCAAATTGTCGGCGTATTAACCTCCAGTTACATCGGTGGAAGCTCCAACTTTGTCGCAACTGCAGAAGCCGTCGATCTTGCTGATTCAAGTATCTATTTATCGACTCTTGCTGCCGATGCCATGGGCGCGACGGTATTTTTAATTTTATTAATGTCATTACCTGCCGTGGCCTTTATTCGTAAAAAAGTGCCTTCAGCTTATATTGGCAAACAACACACCATTTCTAATGCTGAGCTGCAAACCATGTCGCAGCAAACTGCGTCGATGCCGGGCGTGGTCAACGGGCTGGCATTAAGTGTGATTATTTGTGTTTTGGGTAGCGCGATTGCTTCGGTGATTCCGCTATCCGGCAGTTTTATTGTCTGTATAACGTTGCTTTCCCTGTTAGTAGCGAATTTTGCAAAAAAACTGTTAGACAAAGTGCAATTTGACTTTGAGCTAGGCACAATTTTTATGTACTGCTTTTTCGCTACGATTGGCGCTGGAGCAAATGTTAGCAATTTAATCGGTCCGGCAATGCTGATTGTATTGTTTTTGATCGTACTGGTGCTGGTGCATCTGGTATTACTGGTACTATTTGGTGCGCTGTTTAAGCTTGATTTAGCCGAACTGATGATTGCATCCAGTGCCTGTATTTTAGGCCCCGCTGCCGCTGCTGCCCTTGCGGCAGGACAAGGCTGGCGTAATTTAATTACCCCCGGCATGTTAGTGGGGGTTTTGGGGTACGCTATTGCTACATTAATTGGCATAAGTATTACGCAAGTTTTATCTTAGGTAGTTACATATGCTGCGTTTTCCCATAATATCTGCGTATTGCACACACAACTTTTATCCGGCGGAAAATGCCCGCCAACATACACTTTTTAGGAGTCAATTAGATGTCTATCGAGATAAAGCCGCTTGATGTTGCCAAACGGGGGGCCTGTCCTGCCGAATTTAGTTTTGGCGCAACATTTTCTGATCATATGTTTACTCAGGAATATCAGGTGGGCAAAGGCTGGCATCAGGCAGAAATTACTCCTTATCATGCATTAAGTCTGGATCCTTCTGCTGCTGTATTACATTACAGTCAGGAAATTTTTGAAGGTCTGAAGGCTTATCGTAATCCTAACGGCAATATTAATTTATTCCGTCCATTGCAAAACTGCCGTCGTTTTAATCGCAGTGCTGAGCGTATGGTCATGCCGCAGGTTGATGAAAATTTCCATCTTGAAGCATTGAAAGAGTTAATTAAACTGGACCATGCGTTTGTACCTGATAAACCCGGTGCGTCACTTTATATTCGCCCAACAATGATTGCGACCAGCCCTAAACTGGGTTTGGGTGCCAGTAGCAGTTATATGCATTTTATTATCACGGGTCCTGCGGGTGCGTATTTCCAGGGCGGCTTTAACCCTATCTCGGTATTTATCGCCGATAAATATCGCCGCGCAGTAGTTGGCGGTGTGGGTGAAGCGAAAACCGGCGGTAACTACGCAGCCAGTTTATATGCTTCTGAAGAAGTTGCGAAAAAAGGCTACTCACAGGTGCTGTGGCTGGATGCAATAGAAGGTCGTTATATTGAAGAAGTAGGCGCGATGAACATTTGTTTTGTTTATGAAGGCAAAACCATCGTTACCCCATCTTTAAGCGGCAGTATTTTACCTGGTATCACCCGGGACTCGATCCTGAAACTGGCTCCGACCTTAGGTTATGAAGTGAGTGAACAGCGTCTGGACGTGAATCAGATTGTGGCTGATATCAAAAGCGGTAAAATCACTGAGTGTTTTGGTTGTGGTACCGCTGCAGTTATTTCGCCTGTTGGCTCTTTATGTTTTATGGGTGAAGATTTTGTGGTTAACAATAACCAAACCGGCCCTGTCTCCAAACATTTATACGATCAGTTAACCGGTATTCAATACGGCACTGTTGCTGATCCGTTTGACTGGATCATTGAAGTGCCGGTTAAATAAACCGTCCCTGAGTAAAAAAGCCACCCGTTGGGTGGCTTTTTTATATATTGCTTAAAACCAGTTATAACTCAGTAATAACGCAACACTGCGGGATTTGTTGTCATCCACTAATGGACTGTTTTCAATACTGTCATCCAGTGATTCCAGCTTGGCCATCGCAATCAGATTTAATTGCTTGCTCACCGGATAGATAAAGCGCGCCGCCAAATAAGGGTTAGTTGCTGAGCCTGCTGAGTATTCATTGCGACCATATTGCGCAGCAATATTATCGCCATGGATACCGTACAGGTAATCTGTGTAGTTGCTGTTTTGCCATTTTATTCCAGCGCCAATGGCAAACTGTGCACCTTTATCACCGCGATATAATACTGGCATGTAGCTGGCATCCAGTGTCAGACCTCCGGAATGGTCAGAAATATCTTGTTCTGCGGTAAATGAAAAATGGTTCCAGCCAAGGGTAATGTTGGCGACCACATCACCCTCACCGTCTTCATAACCGGTAAACACTGCGGCATCGGACAAATCGGTCTGATAGATTTCATCGCTATCATAAGTTTCATCGCGGTAACCTATGCCTACTGATAGATCAAAAGGCATTTGATTGAAATTGTAAGAAACAACACCATTACCTGCACCAAAATTCCAGTTACCGTATTGTGCTGAAAAATAAGGAACAAATGAGGTGATATCATCCATTTGAGTATAGGGACGTGTGGCATTTAAAACACCACCGCCAACCTGCATATGCCATTCTTCGGCAACGGATAACTGACTGCAAAATAAACAGGCTAACGAGAGAATAAGTTTTGGTTTACTGATAAACATAAGGCTTCCTTGTGAGTAGTTGGGAACAATTTTATGGGGCTAGTCTAGAGCTCACATGTGCCAAAAGTCATAACAAGATGTACAGAAGTGGCTGCATTTTGTTACAAAGTCTGAGCTCAGACAGGAAGGACGCTGGTAGTTTCCGAAATTTGGCTAAAATTCAGGTGGTTACTACACTCAATGAATGATAATCAAATGAAGTGAGTATTCAGATGCGCCTGCAGTCTATTCGTTTAAAAATGATCCTGCCCATTGCTCTTTTAGCTCTTGTTCTTTTGGCTTTACTCATTTTTATGCTGGTTATTACCAAGGTTCAGGACGATGCGATGGAGCGTCAATCTGAAACCTATTTTGAAGCGGTAGCAGTGGTGTTAAATGCAGACAGAGATATCTATCAGGCCCGCATTGCTTTGGAAAATATAATTGCCGGGAATGGAGATAAAGAAAAATACCGGCAGGATTTTTACGATAATGCCAAACAGGTTGATCAACGATTTAAACAATATCTCGCATATTTGGCTGATGAACCTGAGTTGCTGCAAAAACACGATAACTTCTCTTCTTTTGAGCCTTTGTATAAGGCATGGTTTGATGCCAGTGAAAAATTACTGCAGGCAGACAATATTGGACAGAATCTGCTACGTGATTTTAACGAGGTTGAGCCACAGTTTTTGAAGATCCGGGAAATGATGGATCAGGCCGGTGAACAATTAAGGGAACATTCACGTAATAAAAAAAATGCGTCCACCCGGGCTGCAGATCTGGAGAAATATGTTGAAGGTATTGCTGAGATATTGAATGCTGACCGTGATATATATCAGGCTCGTTTAGCAAAACAAAAAATTGCCAACGGTACAGGCAATCTGGAGGAAAACCGTCGCTATTTCGAGGAAAATGCCGCCCAGGTATTACAACGTTTTCATAATTATCGTAGTTATTTAATTTCAGAACCTGCATTGACCGAGCCTTATACAGATTTTGATCTAATGCACAGCGAGTGGTATGAACGCAGTAAACAACTGGTGTATTCAAACGGGGCTAAAACGCTGTCAGACATTCCCTCGGAACTGGCAATTGCAGAGAAAAAATTTGAAGCGATTCGTAATGTACTGGATGTGGCTGGTGAGGCTGCCCGCACGCAGGCAAGAAGCATCAAAGAGGATCTTCTTAATGAAGTTGACCGCTATGAAAATATCGCAGTGGTTGTGATTGTTATTGCATTTGCTCTGGCATTATTTACCGGTTATTACGTGCCGTTAAAAATCACTCACGATGTCGAAAATATCACTGCGCGCATAAAAGAAATTGCAGCCGGTGATGGCGATTTAACTCAACGTATTAATGCGGTATCCAAAGATGAGCTTGGGGATTTGGCCAGTGAATTTAATGATTTTCTTGACCACCTTCGCACTATCATCACCAATATTCAGAAGCAGTCTGCTTTACTGGGTGGCGTAACGGATGGATTAAATCAGGTGGCTCAGCAAGCGGGACAAATTACCAATAAACTGGCAATGGCCTCTAATTCGATTGTCAGTTCAGGCAGCGAAATGGATGTGTCTAATCAGCAAATGGCATCATTGGCGCAGGACACTGCGCAGGATGCGGAGAGCTCAACCGCACTGGCACAAAAAGGTGTAGCGGCGGTGGATTCATCCAATCTGGCAATAAAAAATCTGGCATCCGATATAGGGTCAGCACTGCAACATGCGATAGAGCTGGAGAGCAGTTCCTCTGATATTACTTCGGTATTGGAGGTTATTCGTAATATTGCTGATCAGACTAATCTACTGGCACTTAATGCAGCAATAGAAGCAGCCAGAGCTGGTGAACAGGGGCGTGGTTTTGCCGTGGTAGCCGATGAAGTGCGAACGCTTGCAACCCGCACTCAGGATAGTACTAATGAAATTGAAGCCATGATCCAGCGCTTAAATGACAATGTAAAAGCATCTTCGACGGTGATCAAAAACAGTCAGAGTAACGCCGATAATACCCTGAATGATTTTGATGAAGTCATTAACATTTTTCATCAATTGAGCGACTCTTTCCGTAAAGTTCGGGAAATGTCCGCACAAACTGCGCAGGCGACTAATGAGCAATCCGGGGTTGCACAGGAAATTAATCGTAATTTGGTTTCACTTAAAGAACAGTCTGACAATATGCAACAAATGTCGGCGCAGGTGACAGAGCAGGCTAACAGAATAGCTTCTTTGTATTTATCGATGAAACAGCAGGTTGATAGCTTTAAGGTTTAACTGAGGTGTATGCGTTATTTAGCTGTTAATTTATCGGTGAGTCTGACTGACTATCGGCATACATACAGCTTGCAATGTTTATTTGATAACAGGCAGCTGACAACGCAAGTTTGAGTTCGGTTTTATTGTCTATGACTCGTTTAGCGAGTTGTGTTGCCTGTGAAATATCTGCTGCCCATAAATAAACTTGCCCGGAATCATCGTACAACGTTGCTTCGTAGCCTGTACCTTCATTTCTAAGTGAGATAGTTACATTTTTATATTGCAGGATATCGGTCATGCTTTATTTGTATTTGCTGGTTATAAGGTCTTACACATAAAAAGACTATAAGGATCTGGCTTGTAATCTGCAAATGGTTCACAGTCAGTAAAACCGTATTTCTTGTATAACTTTATTGCCGGGATAAATGCCTCGTGGCTACCGGTTTCCAGATATAAACTGCAATAATCACGACGTTGTGCCTCTTCTATTATTTTTATTAATATTTTTTCTGCTATTCCTTGCCGCAGATAGTCCGGGTGGGTTTTCATCGACTTAATTTCAGCAGCTGTTGATGATAGCTGTTTGATTGCACCACATGCTGCCAGTTGGTTATTTATACGTGCAGCCCAGAAGGTAATTGCAGGATCCCGTAAACTCTGATGACCCAGCGCATGTACACTCTCCGCAGGCGAGTATTTATGCATCTCGCGTAAATGTGCGTTTAATAGTGATATTATCTGACCGTCCTGCAGATTATCTTCAGAGAGGCTTAACACAATGCATTCTCATATACTGATTATGTTGTCTGATGATGCGCTGCCACTATATGCGACAGCGTTGATATTAGAAAAGCACTGTACAGTGTTTGTGTCAGTCATTTCAATTTAAAGTTACTAACTGCATGAGTACATTAGCAATTTTTTTTAAAATTCGCATCTGAACAAACCTTTAATAGTCTCTCTAATCAGAACTTTTACTGAATTAGAAAAACATAAAAAAGCTTATAATTACTCGAATGTTAAACTGACGGAGATCGGGAAATGGTCAGAAATATAAACGCCATCCGCGTGGATTTTATGAGTTTGATAATGGTGACCTGACAAACCACCACTTATTAAGATGTAATCTATACGGTTCGAATCATAATGGCCAAATCCATTGAAAGTGGATAATGCAGTGGCATTTGGTGCTTTAGCGACATCGGTAAAAGTTATTTCAGCGGGAGTCAATAATGTTTTGTACGCGGGTTCGCTATCCAGCGTATTAAAATCACCGAGTAAAACCACAGGTTTATCTTTACTAATTGTTGGTATATAACGCATTAAAAATTCAGCACTCTTTTTACGTGCCAAATCGCTAACGTGGCTAAAATGGGCGTCAAAGACAAAAAACTCTTTATCCGCTTTTTTAAAGTGTCCCCAACTTACAACCCTGGGTAAGTGTGCCAGCCAACCTATAGAGCCAGCTTTATTTGGGGTTTCCGATAACCAAAAATTTCCACCATCGAGTTGTTGCACTTTAGTGTGATTATATAGCAGTGGTACAAATTCACCTGCGCGTTTCCCGTCGTCACGACCTACACCAAAATAACTGTAATCCTGCAGGTTTTTATCCAGCCAGTCGAGCTGATGAGCCAGTACCTCCTGCATGCCTACGACATCAGGTTGTAGTGTTTTTAGGTGGGTCAATACCATCAACTTACGGTGTGGCCATGCGTTGATTCCGTCATCCGGATTGTCATAACGCAAATTAAAACTTTCCGCGATAAAACTGACTGGTGTTGTTGCAAACGCACTGGGAAGCAGCAGGCCAGAAAGTAATAAGCCAGACAATAAGAAGAAAGTGTGACGCTGAATGCGTTTTAATTTTAGTGCAGATAATAATTTCACTGTGATTTCCTTATGGGGATCTGACCTGCCTTGTGAATACCATCAAACCTTGTTATCACAAAAATTGCAACTCAAAGCAGCAAAGATCAACAGACCCTTAAGTTAATCGCATATAAATCATAACGTTACTTAAATACGTGATAATTTTCTATCCGGGTAAATATCTGTATGATGCTTGTTTTACATACAATTATCTCAAGCGGATCAATCTCTTCTATTTTGCGTTTAAATTGTACGCCTTGAGTAAGTCACAACCATGACAATAAGGTCAGTAATCAATGGTGATTGAAGTAGCTGGGACAGGTTTATCCGGTGAGCCAACCCCTTTGTATTTTGTTGGAATCGATGGGGGAGCCACCCATTGCCGGGCACAGCTTTTTGACAAAAATCATAAGTTGCTGGGAATGGGCAAGGCGGGACCAGCCAACCCGGTAAACGGTTTAAAACAAACTTGTGAGTCAATCGTAACCGCAACGCAGCAGGCGCTGTCTGATGCAGGAATAAACAATATTACACTGGCTCAACTGTCTGTTGGTGCAGGTCTGGCCGGTTTGCATTTGCCTGCGATGCAACAGGCAATGGCAAAGTGGCAGCATCCTTTTGCAGATTTATTTTTAACAACCGATTTGCATGCTGCGGTATTAGGTGCACATGATGGTAATGACGGTGCCGTGATTATTCTTGGTACTGGTTTTAGTGCTTTAGGTGTTGTGGCACAGCAGCAGTTTCCTATTGGTGGATATGGTTTTCCGATTTATGCCACATGCAGTGGTTCATGGTTTGGTCTGGAACTGATTAAAGCAATCTTGCTCGATGCAGACGGGGTTGGCGTTAAAACCTCTCTGACAAAAGCAATATTAAGCCAGACCGACATCCTGACATTGGCAGAAAAAATGAATAACGCACCGGCACAGGAGTTTGCCCGTCTTGCACCTTTTGTATTTGAACATGCAGCAAAGGGAGATGCCCTGAGTTTATCTTTGTTGCAACAAGGGGCTGATTTTATTAATCGTGTGATGCAGCGTTTAATCGATAATGGCGTTAAGAGAATTACTTTTGTGGGAGGTGTGGCACCACATATTCAGCACTATCTGTCACCAGCATTACGACACTATGTGGTTGAAGCCAAAGCCAGTCCTGAATTTGGTGCCATGTTGCTGGCCAATCGTACTAACAACTAAAACAATGACAAATATTTAACCGGGAATTCCTTATGAAAACCAACAGACGTGACTTTCTTAAACTTTCCGCCGCTGCTGGTGCAGTGGGTCTGGCATCGGGAGTTAAGGCCAGTACCAATAATAAACCCATTGTGGTGTCGACCTGGGAGCATGGTATTCCTGCCAATGAAGCGGCATGGAAAATCCTGCATCAAGGTGGAAAAGCACTGGATGCGGTTGAGGCGGGTGTAAGAGTGCCTGAAGGGGATCCCGCAATCCGCACGGTAGGTTATGGTGGCTATCCTGACGCAAACGGTGTTGTTACGCTGGACGCCTGCATTATGGATGAGAACATGAACTGTGGTTCGGTGGCGTTTTTGCAAAACATCAAACATCCGGTTTCCGTTGCGCGCAAAGTTATGGAAGATACACCACACGTGATGCTGGTGGGTGAGGGAGCTCTGGAGTTCGCTAAGTCTAAAGGATTTAAAGAAGAAAATTTGCTTACACCTGAAGCAAAAGCAGACTGGCAACGTTGGCTGAAAGAACGTGAAGTACAAATGATTAATATCGAAAATCACGACACTATTGGCATGCTGGCGCTGGATGCTAATGGTGACTTATCCGGTGCCTGCACCACTAGTGGTGCAGCTTACAAAATGCACGGCAGGGTAGGCGATTCACCGTTAATTGGTGCCGGTTTATATGTTGATAACGAAATCGGGGCCGCCACCGCAACCGGCATGGGCGAGTTAATGATTAAGACGGTGGGGTGCCATCTGGTGGTGGAATTTATGCGCCAGGGGGCGACACCTCAGCAAGCCTGTCAACAAGCGGTAGAACGTATTGCGACTAAATTAGGTGATTACAAAGCGTTTCAGGTGGGCTTTTTAGCTTTAAATAAGCAGGGACAATATGGCGCCTACTGTATTCAGCCTGGTTTTAACTATGCAGTACAGGATAACTCAGGTAGTCAGCTGATTGATGCTAACAATTTACTCAAAGGCTGATTTTTGTCAGAGCGTGTTGATTGGAAAATATGGTTGATTTAGAAATATGTCTGGCATCAGATGGGAGTGGTGATTTAGCTGCTCAGGCGATCAATATTGCAAAGGGCGGTGCCAGACGTATCGAACTTTGTTCAAATATGGAGAATGATGGGCTTACACCATCACTCAATGCCATTCAGTGTGTCAGGGAAGCAACTGCCGGCACCGTCGAGTTATTAGTAATGTTGCGCCCGGTTTCAGGTGATTTTAGTTATACAGAAAAACAAGTAAATGAAATGCTTGAAATGATTCCGGCTTTGGCGCAGGCGGGTGCCGATGGCATAGTCACAGGGGGGTTAACCTCTGAAAATGCAATTAATGTTGATGCAATGAAGCAACTTGCACAACAAACACAATCACATAACTTAGCTATGACCTTTCATCGTGCATTTGATGCTATTTCAGACCATCAGGCTGCGCTACGAAGCATATCTGAACTCAGCATAAGCCGGGTTTTAAGTGCTGGTACATCCTGGTTATCAGGTTTGGGCGCTGAGCAAGGCATTGAAAAACTCGAAAAGTTTTTGCAGTACTCACAAGGACAAATTGAACTGGTGGTGGGCGGTGGTGTTAAGCACAGTAATATTCAGTGGCTTAAACATAAGTTGCACCGGGACAACCGGCGCCTTTCATTCCATACTCATTCAGCGGTACTAACTGATGGCCTGGTAGACGTGGAAAAAGTTACAAGTCTGGTGGCATTGCTTGCAGACTAAAAAGGACAGTAATAGCTGTCCTTTTTAAAGCCTGAACCCGCTGATCAGGCTTGTTTGGCCCAGCGTTGTTTTTCCTGTGCCGGTGGAACATCAAACAGGCGCCGGTATTCTCGACTGAATTGTGACGGGCTTTCATAACCCACTTCGCGGGCAATCGCGGCAACCCCCTGATCGGTGCTTAAAATTAAACGTCTTGCTTCCTGCAGTCGCAGATTTTTGTGGTATTGCAACGGACTGATTGCCGTAAAAGATTTAAAGTGATGATGTAATGCAGACACACTCATATGTGCAGATTTGGCCAAATCATCGACTTTAAGCGGTTGGCGATAATTTTCGTGCATGATATTTAACACACGGGCAATGCGGCTGACATGCCCATCCTGCATTACCACTTGCTGTAAATGTTTGCCCAATCCGGCTCGGATGAGCCTGTAATATATTTCCCGTTTGATCAGTGGCGCAAGAATCGGGATGTCTTCCGGTGTTTCCAGTAATTTAATTAATCGGATAAGAGGATCGAGCAAATCCTGTTTTAACGGGTGAATTTGAATCCCTTTGATATCCTGCTGTTTATCAACGGTTGGCAGATTTTCGTCTGCCAGCAACAGACTGATTTCTTTAGAATCAAGTAGCAGTTTAATGCCTAACGATGCTTCGGTTTCACTGGCCAGTGTTACCCGGGCGGTAACCGGCAAATCGGCGGTCGACAGCATATAGTGAAAGGGGTCATAACTATAACTTTCATTGCCAATACAAACTTGTTTGGAACCCTGAATAATCACAGATAAAGCTGGTTGCTGAATCGCCGCAATAGGCCCGGTTGAACAACAAACCCGCGCCAGAAACAGACCCTCTACCGCAGATGCAATTGCCCCTTCCTTACCTTGCATTAGCCGGTTCCATATTGGCTCCTCAAATATTGTAGAAATAGGCATGAAAGTTGGACAAATAGACAACTTTATTAAATTACCTTAATAAAAACAGGTGCTTTAAACCCTTTTTATTATGAGGTGTTTTATATTGCTTGCTGTAAATTAATACAGTAATTGTCAAAAAGAAAGGGATTAATACAAATAGGCATTAACTGTGCAGAAATAGGCACGTTGTTATAGCGTATTTGATCCTATAGTTATATCGCTGCCGAAACATCTGCCCTGATTGTCGTGAATAATTTTTCTGTGTATTCCGGTCAGGCATAGGCAGCGTTAATCAATTCTTAACGCGAAGGAATAGCCAGCATGTCCATTATAAATAAGTACGAACAGAATAAATCTGTAGTTGAACAATGGTTCCGTGGTTTTTGGGGAAATCAGGCGCAGCTGGATGTGGTCGAACAGTTTCTGGCTGTTGATGCAAAACTCGTCTATCCCGGGCGCGATATTATTTGTGGTCGTGAGGGAATTCGTGAGTTTATGCAAGGATTCAGGCGGGCTTACCCTAATCTGGCGTTTTGGCAGGTTGGGGAGTTGATTGCCGAAGGTGATTATGTTGTAGGACGTTTTGACGGTATGGGGACACACACAGGTTGTCGCTTCAATGATCCTATTGTTGGCGTACCGGATGAAAATAGTGGGTTATCGATACGATTAACCGGTGGGTCGATCCGTTTTCATCTTATAGATGGCCTGATTGTGGAAGAAAAGGCACAAGGTCAGGCACTGACAGCGTTGCCCTCGGCCGGTAATAGCTGGTTTGAGCAGTTGGTTTCTGCATACTAAATTGTATTGCCTGCCCATTTGTTAACGACATTCTAAAAATCTGTACATTTAATAATACATCTTCATACAAATTTTTTATGGCTTATGCCTTATAAATCATAGCTTACGGCAGAAGGTCGCTTTACAAACAGACATGAATGTATAAAATATACATTCATAGATGTATGTAAGAATATTTAAAACTAGCGCACAGGAACAATCATGTTTAAGAAATTACTTTTCGGGATGGCTGTTGTGGTATCAGCTTTACCCGCACTGGCAAAACCGGTGGAGGTTGATTTAACCAACCCTTATGCCATGGTCAATCAGGTTGCGACCAATACCTTCGAACGCATTAAAAGTGAGAAGAAGGATATCGCCACCAACCCTGAGGTACTAAAACAGATCGTATCAGATGAGTTAATGCCTTATGTGGATGCAAACTACGCTGCACTGAAAGTATTGGGTAAATATTATCGTAATTATCCTAAAGAAAAGGTGTATGAATACATTAATGAATTTAAGCCTTACATAGTCGCAACCTATGCAAATGCACTGGCTTATTATGAAGATCAAAAGGTAATTATTGAGCCTGCTCATGATATCGGTGATCAAAAGCAGGTTAATGTTAAAGCTTTGGTACAGGATCCAGGTAAACCAGACGTCAATTTAACCTTTGTGGTACGTAAAGATAGTCGTTCAGGCGAATGGCGTGCTTACGATATGGTGGTCGAGGGGATTAGTCTGGTGTCCAGTAAACAAAGCGAGTTTGAATCCATTTTGCGCCAGCAGGGCATAGATACTGTTATTGCTCTTATGAAAGATAAAAGTACTCAAAAGGTATCTGTCGGTAATTAATCGATTTATTTAGCGTGTGACTGTTTAAAAAACAGTGTGTTTGGGCGTCGTTTTGACGCCCTTTTTTTTTGAATAAAAAAGGCCGGTTATGTTGATACAGTAACCGGCCAACAGGGCGCTATGTTAAAGCATTGTCAGTTTTGCTATATCAGCCTTTTGCAATAACCGTCACTCATTTATTCATGTCTCAATGAATGTACCGGGTTACGCCTGGCTACACGGGTAGCATTACCCCCAACGGTAAACCAGGCTACCAGCAACGAAAGTAATCCAGCGAGTACACACACGGGAATAAACCACCAGTTATCCAGTCGATAAGGGAAGTCCTGTAACCAGTGGCGCATTAACAGTATCCCAACTGGCCAGCCCAGCAGTATCGCCAGCATAACCGGCTTGGAAAATTGCCATACCAGCAGACGTACTATGTCTGATACTTCAGCCCCCATAACTTTACGAATGCCTATTTCACGGGTTCGACGTTCTGCGGTAAAGGCAGCAAGTCCATAGAGTCCAAGGCAGGCTACCACTATTGCCAGTAAGGAAAACGCGCCAAATAACTTTGCAGTGGTGGCTTGTTCTGCGTATTGAGCTGCCATCATTTCCGACAGAAAATCCAGATAGATGGGTTGCATAGGCACGACTTTTTTCCATATTTGTTCAACTTGCTGCATGAGCGTGGGAATATCATGACCACTGAATACGATATTGGCATTGTTGAATCTGTCCTCACGCAATAAATAGATACTGGGACGAATACTGAATTTAATCGAACGGAAATGCACATCCGGTACCACACCTATAATAGTCAGGTGATGGATTTGGTTTTCATACAGTGAAACTTCAAGTGTGCGGCCAATCGCCTGTTGTGGATCATTAAAACCAAAACGACGTGCTGCGGATTGATTGATAATGGCTGAAGCATTTGAAATATCCTGCCCCAAAGTCTCAGGACGTATTACCTTGTCGCTGCCGTAGGCAGGATCGAATACCCGGCCTGCCACTGGTTCAATTTCGTAGGCATTGAAGAAACCATAATCGGTACTGTAGTAATTAAGCATTTGTGCGTCAGGTTGTCCTGCTTTGCCATCGCTGCTCGCCAGTAATTTATAGCCCCGGTTATTTTCTCTATCCTGTGTTGGTGCATCGGAGGTATAAACCACCTGTTTCACCTGAGGCAGCTTTTCCAGCTCCTGCTTCAGGGCGTCAAGACGATCCTGTGCATAAAACACGTTAAGGATAAGTTTATTATCGTAGCGGTAACCTACGTCAATATTGGTCGAGTACCGGGTTTGACCGTATACAATCAAGGTCGCGATGATTAACACAACTGATATTGCAAACTGGAAAATCACCAGTGCAATACGTAATTTGCCTGAGCCGCTGCTTTCGGCTCCTTTGGTGGATGTCAGAACCTGTGCCGGTTTGTAGCCGGAAAGAAATAGCGCCGGATAAATACCTGCACCGACTCCTACCATAATCGCCAATCCAAGTAGTGTCGCTAATAGTGATAGATCACCCAATAAATTGAGGTGTAATTCACGGCCTAACAACTGGCTGTAAAAGGGCAAAATCAATTCTACGGCAGCCAGAGCAAATAAGAGTGCGATGATTACCAGCATGACTGACTCACCTAAAAATTGCAGCGCTATCTGACGGCGGCTGGCTCCCAGCACCTTACGCATGGCTACTTCGCGCGCACGCTGACTGGCTCTGGCGGTTGCCAGATTCATAAAGTTGATGCAGGCGATTAGCAAAATAAGTGCAGCGACTACGACAAAGGTTACTATCATGTTGTAGTCGCCAAGAGGGGTTAAATCACCCATGCTACCAGCATGCGCCTTGGCATGCAGATGGATATCACTTACCGGCATAATGCGTAGTTTTACGTGATCACTTATCTGCATGCCTGAAGGCAGCTCACCCACATTGTCTTCATACATTTTTTTGAACGGACTTTCATTATTCAGCCAGTAATTAACCCGCTCCTGTAATTGTTCAACAGTGGCACCCTGGCGCAATTTAAAATAGGTATATACGTTGAGGCTGCCCCAGCTTTCCAGAATATTGGGACTATCAGCAAAAATACGTGGTTGCATATACACCAGTAGATCGGTGTTTAGGTGGGTATTTTCCGGTAAATTCTGAATCACACCACTAACGGGTAGCGTCACCGGGTTACTGGCTACACAACAAAGGGTTAACGTTTCGCCAACCACATCTGTGCGTCCGAAATATTTAATTGCCAAATCGCGGGTGATTAACATGTCCATAGGACGTTTAAATGAGGTTTCAAGCGAGCCTTCGATAAAGTCCAGAGGAAATATATCCAGAAAACTACCGTCTACCATGCTGACATCCTGCGGGTAAACATCGGTGCCCTTTTGCACACTTAATCCCTGTTGTACCACTCGGGCACCACTTTGTACTTCGTTGCTGGCAAATGCTTTAATCGCTTCCATCATGCGTCCCGAGGAGCGCACTGTGTCAAAAGGCGGACGATTTGGCATATGAAAGCCGCTGTGCAGGCGCACCACCTGCTCACTGCCTTCAAACCACTGGTCATATCCACTTTCATTGCGTACAAAAAGTAAAATTAAAATACAGCTCATTAAACCGATGGCTAACCCAAAGATATTAATGCCGGAAAACAATCCATTTTTTATCAGGTTACGCCAGGCTGTTATCAGATAATGTTTAAACATGGTGAAATCTTCCTGTTCAGGCTGCCCGTACATTTTGCGTAATGACCTGACCATCAAATAAATTGATGGTACGACGGGCAAATTGCGCATGTTCCGGGCTATGGGTGACCATTACTATGGTTGTGCCCTCATCGTTCAGAGCTTCAAGCATTTTCATCACTTCTTCACCATGGCTGCTGTCGAGGTTACCGGTAGGTTCATCTGCCAGAATCATGGATTGATTACCTACTACTGCACGGGCGACGGCTACCCGTTGTTGCTGCCCGCCGGAAAGCTGACTGGGGCGGTGTCCTGCACGATGAGCAATGCCTACCTTGTCCATTACGTCGGCGACTTTGTGTTTGCGTTCCTGTTCGGATATGCCGTGATAAAGCAAAGCCAGTTCAATATTTTCTGCTACGGTCAGTTCGTCGATGAGGTTGAAGTTCTGGAATATGAAACCAATGTGTTTTTTACGAATACGCGCTAACTGGGTTTCGTTATAGGTGGCGACATTCTCGTTCATAAAATAATAATCACCACTGTTGGGGGTATCCAACATGCCAATAATATTTAGCAAAGTGGATTTTCCACAGCCGGATGGCCCCATAATGGCCACAAATTCGCCACGGCTGATATCAAAAGTGACGTTATTTAGCGCAAGGGTTTCCACATCCTGAGTCTGAAAACTTTTACAAACATGGTTAAGCGTTAACATGGTGAGTTCCTTAATTTTAATCCAGTGAGAGTTGCTGCATATCGAGATAGCTGGTGTAGGGACTGGTAATGACTTTTTCACCCGCTTCAAGCCCGTCTATGACTTCTATAAATTGACTGTTACGACGACCTAAACGAACCTGGCGCTTGATGGCTTTGTCACCATCTTCACTGACGACAAACACCCAGTTGCCACCTGTATCCTGATAAAATGCGCCGTTAGGCAATAACAGGGCTTCGCTTTCATCGCCAAGTGTCAGGCGGAGCTGAATTGTCTGGCCTCGCCTGATATCCGTTGGTTGTTGATGTTCAAAACTAAAGTCCACTTCAAATTGACCATTTTGTACCTGCGGATAGATCTTGCTGATACTTAACTGGTACCGATCAAATCGTGCAATTTGTCCGGGGCTGACCCGTGCAAGATAGAATTCGTCTATTTGTGCTGTGAGTTTGTAATCATTGGGGGTGTCAATTTGACCAAGACGTTCACCACGCCCAATACTTTGTCCCACTTCCACATTAAAACCTGACAAAGTGCCGGCGACCGGCGCACGCACATTCATGTTGTCGAGGTTTTTACGTGATAATTCGAGGTTGTGTTCCAGCCGCGCACTGGTTTGTCGTAGAAAAGTCAGCTGACTTTGTTGCATACGCTGATCTGACGCCTGACTTTCTTTTGTCAGCTTTAGCCGGGTTTGATACCACTCAAGGGTATCGCGGGTATCGTCGTACTGAGACTGACTAACCGAATTATTTGCCAGCAATTTTTGTTCACGTTCAAGCTGGCGGCTTAACATTTTTATCTGGTATTCGATATCAGCCAGATTACGTTTATGTTGCAGGCGGTTTTGTTCAAGGCTTAGCTCGATTGAACGCATATTGTTGAGCTGCTCCGCAACTCTTGCTTCGTTACCCAGCACATTTAATTGCAGGCTGGGGTTGGATAATTCAACAATTAAGTCTCCAGTGGTTAATTCGGCACCATCTTCCACCAGTATGCGCTCCACACGTCCACCTTCAACCGCATCCAGATACAAGGTTTTAGCTGGCGTAACCCGCCCTCGCAACGGAATGAAGTCTTCAAATATTCCGCTTGTTACACTGGAAATCACGATATGCTCACTGTTCACTTTCAGCGCCGGGCCACTTTGACTGCCTGCCCACCAAACCAGGGCGATAATGCTGACCCCTGCCACAATTATCCCGTGTTGGTATTTTCGCCACCCCGACTGACGTGCGACAACTCTGTCCATGCCTGCACCACTGACGGGCTGACGGTGAGCAGGTGTTTGTTGTTGAGGTCGTTTTGACATATTTGTTCCGTTACTGCATTAACATGATTTTTAAGGTCTGAATGACTTACTACAAGAATTATTCCAAATGTTAACTGATTGATAATTAAGGTTTATTGTTTGCTGTGTTCATATTCGAACACTTAAAAGTGTACAGATCTGAACATAGGGTGTACGATTTCGGACACTTTAAATGTTTGACGAGTAAATCCAGAGGCTTGTATGCATAGTCATGGAAACATTTTGTTAATTGATGACGATGATGACATTTTGGTGGCGGGAAAATTATTGCTTAAACGTCATTTCAGCGATGTTGCTATCTGTAATCGTCCTGAACATATTCCACAGCTGCTGCAACAAACAAATTTTGATGCCATTTTACTGGATATGAATTTTGGCCCGGGTGAAAGCTCTGGTGAGCAGGGGTTACACTGGCTGAGTCAGATATGTGAAATACAGCCTGAGGTAACCGTGATTATGATAACCGCTCACGCCAGTGTCGGTTTGGCGGTAGAGGCGTTAAAGCAAGGGGCAACCGATTTTGTATCCAAACCCTGGGATAACCAGAAACTGGTCGCAACTGTCTTTGCTGCAGTAAAACTATCGCAATCACAACGTGAAGCCAGTCGTTTACGGATCACTAACCAGATATTGTCGCAATCTCCTGTCAGTAGCGATGAAATCATAGGCAGCAGTCAAGCCATACAGCAGATAAAAAAGTTGATACAACGCGCTGCTCCCACTGATGCCAACGTATTGATTTTAGGTGAGAACGGAACCGGTAAAGAGTTAGTTGCACGTGCGTTGCACCAGCAAAGTCGCCGAGCGTCTCAGGTTTTTATGGCTGTCGATTTAGGTGCGGTGAGTGAAACTTTATTTGAAAGCGAATTATTTGGTCACAAAAAAGGGGCGTTTACCGGCGCTAACACTGACCGGATTGGCAGGTTACAAGCCGCCAGCGGGGGGACATTATTTTTAGATGAAGTGGGTAATTTGCCCCTGCACTTACAGGCTAAATTGTTAAGTGTGCTTGAGCAACGTCAGGTCACGCCGCTAGGGGCAAATAAAGCAGAACCCATCGATGTTAGGGTTATTTCTGCAACAAATATGTCTAAAAAGGCGTTACATGATGAACAGCAATTTCGTCAGGATTTATTATTTCGTTTAAATACGGTTGAAATTGTGTTGCCGGCACTGCGTGAACGTCAGGCCGATATTCCATTACTGGCACAACATTATTTAACTCATTACCAGCATAAGTATCACAAACCTCAGCTAACACTGAGTAATGATGCAATTGATGCTATCAGCGCTTACCCCTGGCCTGGCAACATTCGCGCACTGCGACATGCTATGGAACGCGCCACCATTCTATCCGATGGCACAGTGCTAAGTGCGCATGATTTTCAATTAAATCCGTCTGCTCCCGGCGATGCCGCTATACCCGAACCTTGCGCAACTGATTTTCCACCTCCGGTTAAAAAACCGGAGCCACAGGATGAGCTCAATCTGGAAAAACACGAAAAACAACTGATTTTGCAGGCTTTGCGTCAGCATCATTACAATATCAGTCATAGTGCAAAAGCGCTTGGATTAACCCGTGCTGCGCTCTATAGAAGGATGGAAAAACATGGTCTGTAAAGGATTTGGCTTGTCATTGGCAGTGCGCCTGATGGCATTGTTGGTGTCGTTGGTTATTTTGAGTTTATTGATTACGTCTCCGGAGTACCGTGCGACAAGTCTGGTATTACTTGGATTAATTATATTGCAAATTATTGAGGTCATTCGTTTTACCTTTAAAACCAATCAGGAGCTGGAACGTTTTTTACAGGCACTTAAACATGCAGATTTTAATCAGCGTTTTGATTTGACCGAACTGGGCAGTGGTTTTACTGAGCTGGGACAAACGTTTCATGATGTTATTGAGCGTTTCAGGCAGCACAGAGTCGGGCAACAACAACAGCTTAAATACGCTAATGCGTTGATTGAACAAGTGCCGGTACCATTGCTGAGCATTCATCAGGATAAAAGTATCAGATTATGTAATTTGGCAGCCCGTCACTTTTTTGCCCAGCATGGTGTGAAATCAATCACTGATTTGGCTGAATTTGGTGAATTGCAGCAGACATTTTCTGAGCTTAAAGCGGGTGACAGAAAACTAATAGAAACTGAAATTGATGGTGTGCAATATCGTTTATCTATTACTGCCAGTGAATTTATAGCCGACAATAAGCCGCAAATGCTGGTTAGTCTGCAGGACATTCAGTCTGAGCTTGAAGGTGCGCAATTAAATGCCTGGCAAGAGCTGGTCAGGGTATTAACCCATGAGATTATGAACAGCATTACTCCGGTAGCATCGCTGGCAGACACGGCGGTGGCACTGGTTGATGATTGTCATCAACAACTGCTTGAGGCCAATATACCTGTTACGCAATTGCAGGATGCGAAGGACGCACTGATGACAGTGCATCGGCGTAGTCAGAATTTGATGGATTTCGTTGCTAACTACCGCAGTCTGACTCATTTACCCGCTCCGGTTATGAAATCCTGTCAGTTATCCGGGTTATTTCAACAGGTTACTGTACTGGCAACATCTCAGTGGCAAAATCAAGGAATTAATCTGCATGTAGAGGTCGAGCCGCCAGAGTTAAGCATAGCGGCCGATCATAACTTGCTGGAGCAAATGCTAATTAATTTGTTGAAAAATGCTGAGCAAGCCCTAATAGATGTTAAAGGTGCCAGTGTGTGGCTCAAAGCGTATGTCAATGTAAGGGGGCGTTGTATCATTGAAGTAGCAGATAACGGCCCGGGCATTGCGCCACAGATTGCAGATAAGGTATTTGTTCCTTTTTATACCACCAAAAAAGACGGGTCCGGAGTGGGACTGGCGTTAACCAGGCAAATTATGTTGGCGCACGGTGGGCATGTAAAGCTGGCGACCAGTTCGGCAGGCGGTGCATTATTTAGCCTGATTTTTTAGACTCGACAGAGGTTTTTCGTTACAAAAAAGATTGGACTTAGCATAAGTCGTTAAGCGTAATTGCTAACGCAACTATTTGTATTTTATGAATTAAATTTCAGATTGTGAGCTGTAAACAAATAGCGCCACTCAGGTAGCGTAAAACAGCGTGTGGATTTATTTGGAAGCACGGTATAAACGAGATAGAATCGCGCCGCTTTCAGCCGCCAGCACAGGTTACCCTCTTGCTGGCCGCGGCATTCTCTGTTGCCGAATGATTATATATTAAGTAGAGCACGCTCTATAAATTCACCCTATTAAATTCACAATCCGAGGTTGCAAATGTTGTATAACGGTAACTTGTCCAGTGACTGTCCATTACGTCAAAAAATTCGCGATTTCTACCGTATTGAAGAAAACCACGCCGTTGATCTGATTTTGCCTGAAGCCGAAGTGAACATGCGTGCTCGTAGTCGTGCATGGGAACGTGCCAGAACCATGGTTCTGCAAATTCGTCGCGAGCAGGAAGGTCACGGCGGTATTGACGCCCTGTTAAATGAATATTCTTTATCTACCTCTGAAGGGGTGGTGTTAATGTGTCTGGCTGAAGCATTATTGCGCGTGCCGGACAAAGCGACACAGGATGAATTAATTCGCGATAAATTATCCAAAGGACACTGGACGCCGCATCTTGGCAATTCAGATTCTTTATTTGTCAATGCTTCCTCATGGGGTCTGTTAATGACAGGCAGCATGGTGAATTACGCGGATAAACGTCAGAAAGAAAACTTCGGTATTCTAAAAAAATTAATCGGCCGGGTTGGTGAACCGGTGATCCGTAAAGCCATGAATATTGCTATGCGAATTATGGGCAAGCAGTTCGTTATGGGTGAAAACATTGACGACGCCGTTGAGCGAGCTAAAGATAAAGAGCGTACCGGTTATGTGTATTCCTATGACATGCTGGGTGAGGGTGCGCGTACGGTTAATGATGCAAATCGTTATTTTAAGGCCTATGCCGATGCAATTGAGGTCATAGGTAAAGCCGCGGATGGTAAAGGTCCGCGACGCAGTCCCGGTATTTCCGTTAAGTTATCTGCTATTCATCCTCGCTATGAATTTACCCATAAAGACCGTGTTATGGAGGAAATTCCACCGAAGTTAAAAGAACTTTGCATGCTGGCCAAAAAATATAACATTGGTCTGACCGTTGATGCTGAGGAATCCGAGCGTTTAGATATTTCACTGGATATTATTGAAGCGGTATTCAGTGATGCGGATTTGGGTGACTGGACCGGCTTTGGTCTGGCAGTTCAGGCTTATCAAAAACGCGCGTTATTTGTATTGGAATGGCTGCATGAATTAACCCTGCGTGTAAATCGTAAAATGATGGTGCGTCTGGTTAAAGGTGCTTATTGGGATACTGAAATTAAAAATGCACAAAAAGACGGTTTAGAGCATTTCCCGGTATTTACCCGTAAGTCGTCTACCGATGTGTCCTATCATGCCTGTGCCAATCGCTTACTGGATTTTCGCGATACCATTTATCCACAGTTTGCTACCCATAATGCCTATACTGCTTCGGTTATTCTGGAACTGGCTGGTGATGATAAAGAAGGCTTTGAATTCCAGTGCCTGCATGGCATGGGAGATACTCTTTATGATCAAATTGTTACTCAGGATAAAATCCAGTGCCGTGTTTATGCACCTGTTGGTGACCACACTGATTTACTGGCGTATTTAGTACGCCGTCTGTTGGAAAACGGGGCCAACTCCTCTTTTGTTAATGCGATTGTGGACGACAGCAAGCCAGTAGAAGCGTTGCTGGAAGATCCGGTTGAAAAGACTCAACGTTTAAAAAGCAAATATAACGATCAAATCAGTATGCCAATTGATTTGTATGGTAATGAGCGTTTTAACTCGAAAGGTCTGGATTTAACCGATATTAACAAGTTAATTCCACTTAAAGACAATTTGGAACGCTGGTTCAACCAACATTTGGTGGAAGCCTCTGGCGTGCCTGAGCTGGCGCATGCAGTGAAGAATCCGGCGAATCATGCAGAGATTGTTGGATATCATTTTTATGATGATGCCGACACCATGACTCACAAACTGGAAAAAGCTCAGGAGGCTTTCAGTAGCTGGTCGCAAACACCGGTTGCTGACCGTGCTAATTTATTGCGTCGTGTCAGTGATATTCTGGAACGTCATATGGATGAGCTAATTGGCTTGTGCATCAAAGAGGCAGGTAAAGTTCCGCAGGATGGTATTGACGAAGTGCGTGAAGCTGTGGATTTTTGCCGTTATTACGCAGCTCGTGCAGAGGAACTGGCCGAAGACGAGCGTTTATTACCACGTGGTGTGGTGTTGTGTATTAGTCCGTGGAATTTCCCATTGGCCATTTTCCTTGGTCAGGTGGCTGCTGCCATGGTGACAGGCAATACCGTATTAGCTAAACCTGCTGAACAAACCAGTTTAATTGCCGTGCGTGCTATGGAATTGATGGAATCTGTGGGCATGCCGGAAAATGTGGTGCAGTTGGTCTTAAGCCCCGGACGAGCCGTGGGGGAAAACCTGATCCCGGATGAACGTATTAAAGCGGTTATGTTCACCGGTTCCACCCAAACTGGTACTTTAATATCTCAGATTCTTGCCAGCCGCGGTGGCGAGCAGGTTCCTCTGATTGCAGAAACGGGTGGTCAGAACTGCATGATAGTTGATTCCACTGCTTTGCCTGAACAAGTGGTTGATGATGTGATTTCCTCAGGCTTTCAGAGTGCCGGACAGCGCTGTTCCGCGTTACGTGTGCTTTTCCTGCAGGAAGAGATCGCTGATAAAATTACGTCTATGCTGATTGGTGCATTAAAAGAATTGCATGTGGGAGATCCCGCACAATTAAGCACAGATATTGGACCGGTGATTGATCAAAAAGCGCTGGATTCATTAAACAAACACGTTGACGAAATGCAGGATAAAGCAACCCTGTTGTACGAATGCAAAGTGCAGGGTGTGCCAGCGGAGTCGACCTTCTTTGCACCGCGTTTATATCAGATTGATGATATTAATGTACTCACGCGTGAGGTGTTTGGCCCATGCGTGCATATAGTGCGCTTTAAAGCCAAAGAGCTGGATAAGGTTATCGATAAGATTAATGGCACTGGTTTTGGCCTGACCATGGGAGTGCATTCACGTATTGAAGAGCGCGCGGTTGAACTGGCTAAATTATCCCGTGCCGGTAACGTGTACATTAATCGCAATATGATTGGTGCAATTGTTGGCGTGCAGCCATTTGGTGGACGCGGTTTATCCGGTACCGGTCCAAAAGCCGGCGGACCAAACTATTTGTCCCGTTTGATGCTGGAAAAAGCCACACCTAAACCAACATCGGATAATTATGAACCCGAGCAGGATGTGGCGCTTAACAGTGATGAAACTGCCACTAAAGAAGCGCATGCCATTATGCAACAGGCGATAGCCAATGAAAATGACTGGCGTCTGAGTCAGTTAAATGCGCGTATTTCCTGGGTACGTCAATTGCTGGCTCGTATTTCTAAAGTCGATATTGTTGATGAACTGGCTGAGGATTTAAATCTCACCTTATCAACCGCCCGCTCTCAGCTGATGAGCATTGAGCGTTTACTCAGAAAACCTAAAGAGTTACCCGGGCCAACAGGTGAGTCCAATGTGTTGTATCTGGAGCCACGCGGTATTTTGGTGTGTTTCGCTGATAAAAATGTAACCTTTGAATACTGGGCATTGTCTATTGTTACTGCTCTGGCAACCGGTAACGTGGTCATTTCTGTGGTATCTGATTTGTTTTACGACGAAGCCATCGAGTTCCGTAATCAGTTCGTTGCGACCGGAGCCCCGGAAGGGGTTTTACAAGTGGCTAAACTGGCGCACCTTGAAGCCTTATTAGCCGAAGAAAAACTTGCTGGTGTGGTTATTGATAGTTTGAGTGATAGAAGTGCTTATATTTCACAAAAATTATCGGAGCGCGAAGGCGCTATTCTGCCAGTTATTACAGCGGAATATAACGATAACCTGATTCAGCGTCTGCTGACGGAAAAAACCATCAGTATTGATACCACAGCCTCTGGCGGTAACACCTCACTGATGACGTTGGTGGAAGACGACGAATAAGACTTACAAATAATTATTAGACTAAAAAGGAGAGCACGGCTCTCCTTTTTTATATATTCAGTTCGGCTTTTTGATCCTGCTTTGCTGCTAGTAAACCATCCATTTCTAAGCAAGCCTTTCATCTGCCCTGGAAGCATGTATGACCCATGGCATGCCAATATATGGTTTGAATAAAATAGTACATTAAAGAAACCGGTGTTTCTATTTTCATTCAGTATAACTATATGAATATAAAGGTTTTTTGTTTGTCTGAATTCAAGGTGTAGTTAATTAGTAACGTTTTCTCCACCCCGATACCCACCAGATTTCATAATTTCTATTCAACTTGTTGATTTAATTGTAAAAAATAAAGTTGGCATCTTCTTTGATATATACCTGTTGAAGGTTCGCAATAGCAGTTCCTTAACATTGCTTATTTTAAAAACTTGTAACTGAAGACATTGTTAAACAATCAATAAGGAAGAGAATCATGAAAAACTTCAAAATGTTAACTCTGATGACCCTAATGACTAGCGCTAGTGTTTTTGCGGCCGGTTATACCGCATTTGCTGAGCTGGATGTAGATAAAAGTGGTTCTTTAAGTGTCCAGGAAGCGGCCGCCGATAGTTCACTTGCGCAGAAATTTGAACAACTGGATACCAACAAAGATGGTCAGTTATCTGAAGCTGAATATAACGCTGGCTAACTGTATTTTGGGCTGCTGAAGATAGTAATAGTAGCCGTTTCTTAAAGTCGCTTGCTTAAAAGCTTGTAACCAAACGAATTGTTAATCAATAAGGAAGAAAACCATGAAAAATTTCAAAATGTTTACTCTGATTACGTTAATTACCAGTGCCAGTGCTTTTGCCGGTGGTTTCACTCCATTTTCTGAGTTGGATACTGACAACAGTGGCTCGTTAAGTATGCAGGAAGCTGCTGCTGATAGTGCACTTGCACAAAAATTTGAACAACTGGATACCAATAAGGATGGTCAGTTGTCGGAAGCCGAGTACAACGCTGGTTAATCGCCAGAATTGTTCCTGACCTGCCTTAATTGCAGTTAAGCCATGGCTGTAACCACTAGCAGGTCATAATTCCCTTACCTGCTAGTGGTTGCAGATTAATGGTAAAATGCCAATTCATCCTCTTGGAATTGGCATTTTTTTCTTTTTAGTTAATTTAAACCACGGCGTTTTAGTAATGCATCAACCGTTGGTTTTTGACCGCGGAATTCGATGTAATCCTGCATCAAATCGCGGCTGTTACCCCGGGATAACACCTCTTTACGGAACTTATCACCATTTTCACGGGTTAATCCGCCATTTTCCTGCATATAAGCAAAAGCATCCGCTGCAAACACTTCTGTCCACAGGTAAGCGTAATATCCCGCTGAATAGCCACCTGCAGAGTGACTAAAATAAGCGGACTTATAACGAGGAGGGACCGGACGGTAATTGATACCGTGTTTAGCTAACGCGGCTTGCTCGAAGGCTTCAACGTCATCTACCTCAGTATCTGCTGTAATCGAATGCCACTCCATATCCAATAGCGCAGCTGCCAGATATTCAGTGGTATCAAAACCCTGATTGAATTTGTGTGAAGTTAATACTTTTTGTAGCAATGCATCAGGGATGGCTTCACCTGTTTGATAGTGTTTGGCATAGCTGGCTAAAATCTGCGGCTGAATCGCCCAGTCTTCGTTAAACTGAGACGGGAACTCTACAAAGTCACGAGCGGTATTGGTGCCCGCTAAACTCGGGTATTTCACTTTCGAGAATAAACCATGTAACGCATGACCAAATTCGTGGAACAGGGTTGATACTTCATCGTAGGTCAGTAACGTTGGCTGACCTTCAGCTGGTTTGGGAATGTTCAGTACATTGTAAACCACTGGTTTTTCGCCGAATAAACCGTTTTCGCTGATAAACGCGTCCATCCAGGCTCCGCCCCCTTTGCCTTCACGGGCATAAGGATCCAGGTAGAACAAGCCAATGGTGCTGCCATCTGTATCTAATACTTCGAACGCTAAAACGTCGGGATGGTAGACAGGTAAATCTTTGCGCGCTTTGAAGCTGATACCGTACAGTTTGTTCATGGCCACAAACAGACCATCATTTAACACACGGTTAAACTCGAAGTAAGGTTTGATTTGATCTTCATCTAAATCGTATTTAGCTTTGCGCACTTTTTCTGCGTAGTACGCCCAGTCCCAGGGTTCTAATTTGAAGTCTTTACCGTCTGCTTCAATTTGCGCCTGAATATCTGCCGCTTCGGCTTTGGCGCGTGCAACGGCTTTTGGTGCTAAATCATCTAAAATGCCATAAACCGCTTCAGGCGTGTGCGCCATTTGGTTGGCAGTAACATAATCAGCCCAGGTAGTTGAACCAAGCAATTCGGCTTTTTCAGCACGCAGATGAGTTAGTTTTTTCAGCACCGGACCATTGGTATCCATGGCACGTGTGGCAGAAGTACGCCAGATTTTTTCACGTAATTCACGGTTTTCGAGGCTACCTAAAATAGGCTGACGCGTGGTGTTAACCAAGGTGATCATATAACCATCTTTGCCAGCATCCCGGGCGGCGGAGGCAAGGCTGGCGATATCTGATTCGGATAATCCAGTCAACTGAGTCTTATCTTTAACCACAATGGTATCTTGTTTAAACGAGGTTAAGATGTTCTGCGAGAACTCGGTAGACAGGGTTGAAAGCTGACTGTTGATTTCACGAATTTTGTCTTTATCCGCATCACTCAGGGTCGCACCTGCACGCACAAAGTCCTGATAGTAGGTTTCGATTAAACGTTTATCCTCACCTTGATACTCACTGATATTGGCATACACACTTTGCACACGCGCAAACAACTGTGGGTTTAGGTACATGCTGTCATAGTGAGCAGACAATTTGGGGGCTAAATCTGCTTCCAGTGCCTGATACTCTTCATCAGAAATGACGCTGGATAAATTGAAGAAAATTTTAGAGACATGCGTTAATAAGCGTCCCGATTTCTCCAACGCAACCAGGGTGTTATCGAAGGTTGGCGAATCCGGGTTATTGGCAATTTGTTCAATCTCAGCTTTGTTTTCACTCAGCGCTTGTTTAAATGCAGGCGCAAAATCGCTGGTTTTGATTTTGTTAAACTCAGGAGCATTCAGATACAGAGAACTTTTTTGCAGCAGGGCATTAGTGCTTTGTGTCATTTGGGTTTCTTGTTTTGGTTGAGTGGGAGTATTGTCTGAACAGGCAGACAAAGATACAGCAGCTGCCACGGCAGCAGCGAGTACAGAAAATCGCATAATATCTCCAGTTATATTTATTATTGGGTGGACAACAGACAGTGACGATATACATCATCTAAACCTCAACCATATCAGTGAACACTTACTCCCATCAAACGATTTAATCCCGCATTGCAGTGCATTTAACGTATATGCAATATGTCTTTACGCCTTTTTTATTCCTATTTGATCTGTGATCCTTTTGAAGGAATAAGATATTTTGCATTTGCCCTATTATAGTAATACCTTATTGTTTTATTACTGCGCAGGTGGTTAAAAATGAAAACAACAAAATCCATTACCAGTGTTGGTTTAATAGCATTGAGCATGCATTGTTCAGGCTGGGCAGAGCAGGCGATGACGTCTACTGAGCAAGCTTTTTACGATACGGTGATGCAAGCTGCACCACCGATACCTGCCGATTTAAGTCATCATTCTATTAGTTGTGAACAGCAGACAAAAAATAGCAGCGCATCGAATGGTCACTATCTGCGTGCGGATGAAGTGGGTTACCATCTTGGTGGCTGGGAAAAGCGCATTGCCCACGACTGGCAATATTTTCAATCCAGCGCCGGGGCGGGGAAAATTACGTTAATTGACAGTCAGCTAAGCGATAAAGGTGTGGGGTATCGTTACCTGGCTAACGATAATACACAAGATGACTTATACGAACCCTGGAGTTCGTCAAAAGTCATGGTATTTACTGCAGCATTAACCAAAGCGCATCAGGCCGGATTAGCTTCACCCAGCTTAGCGGGCAGTGTGCCTCTGGCGGATTTAATCACCAGCATTAACAGTTATGCGCCTTTTGGTAAGGCCGATGGTAATTCTAACGCCATTGCCAGTTATTTTTTTAATGTTGCAGGACGTGACTATGCAACGTCGTTACTGCATCAGGGGTGGTTAAACCTGAGTAACGATAAAGTTGCGTTGCGTGGCGCTTACGACGTTACTCTTTACCAACCTGAACCGGATTTATGGTTTGGTCCCACGCATCCTGATGGATTGCATCTTAAAACCTATGCCAAAAATTCAGATGATCCCGGATACCGACCTTACCGTTGTGATGATTGTGGACTTACTGGCAATAAACCTTTAACTACACTGGCACAGGCCGAGTGGATTAAGAGAGTTGCTGAAATAGAACGGGACTCATCAACTGCGATGCCTGGGTTAACGACTGCTGATGTGAGGCTGTTATTTTATGGTGACGGACACTCTGATAAGGAGCATCAGGTTGGTGGTATGATGCAGGGCATCAGTATTATGTTGCACAGAGCCATTGCCGCAGCGATTGATAATACAAGTGATGACACAAAAGCTGTTCTGGATAAAGCCACTCAGGGTCAGTGGCGGGTGTTTCAAAAAATTGGCTGGGGACCCAGTGAAACTCGTGGAACGGGCGAGTTAGTTGTGTTGTCTCAGGTATGTTTGCCCCATTATCAGGGCGGCCGTTCATTCACTCTGGCAGCACAAACCAGCGCACCTGAGCCAGAGGAAGCGAGTGTGGCAAGAGCCGGACTTAAAATGCAAACATTGTTGAATGGTGCAATGCAACAATTGCTAAAGAATAATTAAGTATTGTTGCTGCAAATTAAAATAAATAAAATATTCTAAATTGTGTTCATTTGTTGAGGTTACTGATACTCTTGGGCACAAACCGAACGTTGTACAGGCAGGTTAAATGATTACTCAGGCATACGCCTTTGTGGCGCTTCTGTTTGCAGTTGCTGCAATACTTAAGTTTTTAGATGTATATGGACGCTGGAAAATCTTCCAGTATTTACCCGCGATTGTGGTGTTGTATTTTGTGGTGATGTTGTTATCTACCTTTGGTGTATGGCAACAAACACCTGAAATAAATCAGGCCTATAAATCCCTTAAATTACATATTCTGCCGGCAATGATATTCCTGATGTTACTCAATGCTGATTTACGCAAAATACGCCAGCTGGGTGGACGTATGCTAATGGCGTTTTTCGCAGCATCGATCAGCATTGGTATTGCTTTTGTTGTTGGGTTTACCCTGTTCCAGTCTTTTTTATTACCTGGTGCCTGGAAAACACTGGCTGCCTTAAGCGGAAGCTGGATGGGTGGCATGGGCAATATGGCAGCGGTGCAAATGGCGCTGGATGTGCCTGACAGCAGCATGGGATATACCTTATTAATAGACTCGATTGACTACGCGTTGTGGGTCATGTTGCTACTGGCACTGGTGCCTTACGCCAAAAAATTTGCCGACTGGACTGGTGCCGATACCAGCGTATTAGATGAAGTCGGCAGTAAATTATCCAGTGAGTCTCAGGTGCATAAAGGTGATCTCACCACGCCATTGTTATTGTTATTAGCCAGCTCATTAGTGGTCTCTATTGTCTCAATCAATATTGCCGGCTTGCTGCCTACCAGTGCCTTTTTTACACAAACAACCTGGACAGTGTTGATCGTGACTGTTGTTGGAGTACTGGCCGCCATGACCCCCATGAGTAAATTGTTTGGCGCTACTGAACTGTCGACATTAATGCTGTATTTGATCATCGCTTTAATTGCTTCGCGTGCTGATATAGCAGAATTGGCTGCAGCACCAACTTATATTTTGCTGGGGTTGGTTATCCTGGCGTTGCATGGCGTGATGATGGTGGTTTTTGCCAAGTTGTTTAAATTTGATTTGTTTACCTGTGGAGTTGCTTCACTGGCTAATATTGGTGGTGTGGCATCAGCACCGATTTTAGCGGCGGCATATTCCCGTGCGCTAATCCCAATTGGTGTATTAATGGCGTTGTTGGGGTATGTGATAGGCACCGGTGGTGGACTGATTGTTGGAAAAATTCTGTCTGTTATTGCAATTGGATAAAAGAGATCAACATGAAATTAATTAAATCCTGTTTATGCTTATTTTTGCTTGCCGGTTTTCAGTTGCAGGCACAGGAGCACTGGAAAACCGACGTTGTCGGCATTGATTATGCTCAACTGGAGCCAGCCTACTGGGTTAACAAGCTGGATAATAATGATCAAAATCAGGTTCTGATGACCCGCGAAGCCATCGACGGGTTTAATCAGCAACTGATTAGCAAAAATAAAGATGTGGTTGATCCACTGAATTATTACCCGGAGATACTGGATGCTGAAGCGCTGAAAAAATTGATTGAGTCAATTTCCAGTGTGCCATCATCCCAGCGTTTCTATCCTGACGGCGACGAGCTTAGTCCGCAAGATTTTGCCAACTATATTGAAAATCTCAATGAAGGCGGGATTAAGTCGAGTAATCTGGTACGGTATGGTTTGGCAGTGAAACGCGCGATGTTACGCACTTTTCCAACCACTGATCGTATTTTAAATCGTGGAATGGATGCTGATTTGGATCGCTTCCAGGAAAGTGGTTTATTCCCGGGAGATGCCGTGGCGATATTGCACCAGAGTAAAGATAGAAAATGGTTACTGGTGCAGAATTATCATTATCTTGCCTGGGTGAAAAAAGATGCAGTTGCTTTTGCGGATAAGCAACAAATTCAGGCATTTAAAACAGCCAAACCTTTTGCGGTGATAACTGGTTATCAGGTTAAAACTAACTACGTACCTGACAGTGATGTGTCACAAATTGTATTGGATATGGGTACCCGCTTACCTTTGTTAAGCAAAGATGAGTTACCTACAGAATTATACGGACAAAACCCGTATGCATCATACGCAGTTAAGTTGCCAACTCGTGACCAGCAAGGCAATTTGGTGATTAAACCTGCGCTGATTGCACGTCATTTTGATGTGAGTATTGGTTATTTGCCTTTTACCAAGGCCAATATTATCAGGCAGGGATTTAAGTTCCTTGGAGAGCGATATGGTTGGGGACATGACTACAATGGCCGTGACTGTACAGGGTTTGTCGGTGAAGTTTATAAAACGTTTGGTTTCAAAATGCCGCGTAATTCGGGCCAGCAGGGCGGAGCCAAATATGGAACCAACCACAGGTTTAACAAACAAGCCGAGTCAAAAGACAAACTTGCCGTTATCAATAAAATGCAAACCGGAGACCTGATTTATATCCCTGGTCACGTCATGATGGTGCTGGGTGAAGTAGATGGTCAGCCTTATGTTATTCATGATGTCAAAGGATTAGGTTATATGAACGCAGAGGGTAAACTTTATCGTGGAACTCTGAACGGTGTTTCGGTTACCCCACTTCTACCACTGCAATTATCAGTGGATACCAGTTATGTGGATCGTATCTATAACATTAAGCGTATTACGTCAGACAGTCAGGGGTAAGGATATTTATGAAAATTACAGATATCCGTTTTGCGCGCTTGAGCGTACCGTTAATCACCCCGTTTAAAACCGCACTGCGTAGCGTAAGTAATATTGATGATTTAGTGGTGTTGGTCGAAACCGACGAAGGTGTCACTGGATATGGTTCTGCCCCTTCTACGCCAGTGATCACTGGCGACACTCATGGATCTATGTTGTTCATAATTGAGAACATCATAAAACCACAGCTCGTTGGTATGCCAGTTGATGAGTTACAAGCGATTGTTAGCAAAATCCAGAAAAGTGCAGTAAGCAATACCAGTGCAAAAGCCGCAGTGGAAATTGCAGTCTATGACTTGTGGGCTAAATCACTAAATGCCCCGTTAAACACACTGCTCGGTGGCGGGCCTGCTACGTTGAAAACGGATGTTACCATTAGCGTTAATCCGGTGAATGAAATGGTAGCTGACAGCGAGCGTGCAATTACCGATGGATTCGATGTACTTAAGATTAAAATTGGTAATGATATCGCTCAGGATATTGAGCGGGTTAAAGCCATTTATGAGGTGATTAAGGATCGCGCTATTATTCGTCTGGATGTGAATCAGGGCTGGACGGCTAAACAAACGGTTTATGCAGTAAATCAACTTGAAAACGCAGGGGTGGAACTGGAGCTGATTGAGCAACCGGTTAAAAGTCATGATATTGATGGAATGCGATTTGTTACTCAGCGCGTTAATACTCCTGTGATGGCTGACGAAAGTGCTTTCTCTCCGCGTCAGGTTATTGAACTGCTTGAAACCGGAGCCGCAGATATTATCAATATTAAATTGATGAAGACGGGAGGGTTGTCCAACGCGCTTAAAATCGCTGATATTGCTTCCTCCTATCAGGCGGAATGCATGATAGGTTGTATGCTCGAAGGCAGTATCGGGGTTGCTGCGGCCGCTCATCTGGCTTCAGCGCGTTCTCAGGTAATTAATAAAATTGATCTGGATGGCCCGGCACTAGGCAAATTTGATCCTGTGCAAGGCGGCGCCACATTTAATAAATCACTGATAGAGCTGGGACGCGGGCCTGGACTGGGCATTGAATCCATTGAAGGTTTACAACCACTAGTGAATGGAGTTTGGCAATGAAAATTATGCAAAAAATGTTATTGAGTTTGTCACTGGCAATGGTGTCTCAGTTCAGTGTTGCTGATTTTTCGTCTCCGTTAAATCAGAATGATGTAAAACAATTAGTGGTAGCAGTATCCAATAATTGGGATGCAACCACTGCTACTTTGTATGCGTTTGAGAAACAACAGGGCAAATGGATTAAAAAAGACCTGACCTCTGAGGTCAACCTTGGCAGAACCGGTTTAGCCTGGGGGTTAGGTTTGCATCCAAAACAGCAAGGTCAGTACAAAAAAGAAGGTGATGGCAAAGCGCCTGCAGGAATTTTTGAACTAGGCACTGCTTTTGGATACTTACAACACGTAAATACGCATATGCCATATCAGCAAATGCAGGCTGGTAATTACTGTATGGACGTAAAAGGTTCGCCTTATTACAACCAGATAGTCGATGAAGCCAGTGTTGGAGCTGATGCGGTTAAAGCGTCATCTGAACCTATGCGTCTGGATATACATAAAAACCTTCCTATATATAAAAAAGGGCTGGTAGTTATGCATAATGCTGAGAATATTAACGGACAAGGAAGTTGTATTTTTATGCACTTGTGGAAAGGACAAGGTGTTCCTACCGCAGGTTGTACATCAATGCCGGAAACTGTGATGGATCGATTGTTAGCCTGGCTGGATAAATCTCAACATCCTCTTTATGTGGCACTGCCGCAGAAACAATATCAAGCCAAAAAACAAGCCTGGTCGTTACCTGACGTTAATTAAGCGTTTTTAGACTGGGTCCAATCCTTTACTGGTCAGAGCATGCCCTTGCGCCATAAGGCGCAGGGGCAAAAAATTTATTCGTTACATTCGATTGTTATTGGCGATAAATAAAGTTGTGTTTTTAGTAAGTTCGTTATATAAAATTCATATTGTTGTAATTTATTCAGAATAACTTATTCTTATCGGTATAATCTGATACTGAATTAAAGTTTGAGGAGTGAGCGTGGGTTCACACTATAGCGGCCTCGATTGGGCTGTGTTTGTCGCTTATGGTTTATTAATTGTCTTAACCGGCTGGTTTTTCAATCGCCAGCGGGCTGCTAATAGTCAGGACTACTTTCTGGGCGGCAACCAAATGCCCACGTGGATTGTGGCTATTTCAGTGCTGGCAACGTCGCAATCAGCGGCCACTTTTATTGGTGGTCCGGATCAGGGATATCAGGGTGACTTATCTTACCTTGCGACCAATATCGGAGCATTAATAGCGGTTTTATTTGTAGCCAAGGTACTTATTCCCAAATTTTACCAGTACAAGGTTTATACCGTGTATGAACTGCTGGAAAAACGCATGGGCACCAGCGCTAAACGGCAAGCAGGATTAATGTATTTATTTGGTCGGGTGTTTGCCAGTGGCGCGCGTTTGTATATGGCTGCAATTGCTGTGTCGATGATTCTTTTTGGTGATATTGCCCCCGGTAGCGTTATAAGTGCAACTGTAATTCTTGCTGCAGTTGGGGTGCTTTACACCGTGTTTGGCGGGATCCGTACTGTTATCTACAGTGATGTTGTGCAATGTGGTGTTTATGTGAGCGCGGCCATCTGCGTGATCTACTTTTTACTTAAAGCTATTCCGGCCGATATGTCGCAAATTATTAATGTGTTACAGCATCCGGCAGCAGACGCACCTTCTAAACTGGCGTTGTTTAAATTTAACTGGGATTTCAGCGCGTCAGGCGTGTTTAACATGGCCTCGGTTTTAACTGGATTTGTACTGTTGAATATTGCTGCGTTTGGTCTGGATCAGGATATGACCCAACGCGTACTGACCTGTAAAAGCGCTAAAGACGGCAGCAAAGCAATGCTTATGTCTATTGTGATGGTCGTTCCGGTAATGTTTTTGTTTATTGTCATTGGTTTGCTGCTTTTCATTTTTTATCAGCGTCCTGACATCATGTTAGGTAATGAAATGGCGGTAAATCAGGAGTTTAATGGCGAAAAAATTACCATTTTTATGTATTACGTACTGAATGAAATCCCTGCTGGTGTTAAAGGTCTGGTCACCATAGGCATTATTGCGGCGGCCCTCTCAACATTAAACTCAGGGTTGAATTCCATGTCGTCTGTATTGATTCAGGATATTTATCGTCCGTGGCTGGCGAAAAATAA
Source organism: Neptunicella marina (assembly GCF_014270035.1). GTDB lineage: Bacteria > Pseudomonadota > Gammaproteobacteria > Enterobacterales > Alteromonadaceae > Neptunicella > Neptunicella marina. Next base: position 259,828 of record NZ_JACNEP010000004.1, read on the forward strand.
TCAGCAACGCGATGAACATCATTTTGTTAAAGCCGGTCAGGCTGGCATGGTGATAGTGTCAATTGCACTGGGTAGTATGGCTGTGCTTTGTTATTACTGGCAGCAATATACTGAAATGCCGTTGTTAAAGTTTGCCTTAAGTGTGATGGTCTTTTCGTATAGTGGATTACTGGGTGTGTATTTTACGGCGCTCTTTACTCAGCGTGGTAGCCAGCGCTCGGTATTGGCGGCATTAATTGTTGGTTTCCTCGTAACCCTGGCATTCCAGCCTTATGTGATGCAATTTCTGTTACCTGCAGAGTGGCAGATTAATCTTGGTTTTACCTGGCAACTTTGCATCGGTACATTAATTTCATTTCTGGTCTGTGTATCGGGCAACAGTGATGATGAAAACCGCAATATGTTCAAAGCCGGAGCACAATAAGTATGCGGCAACCTGAATACATATTGGGTGTGGATGGTGGTGGCACTAAAACCATCGGTCGTATGGTGCACATCGCGTCAGGCAGGATGTGGGAACAAAAATCAGGTCCGTCATCACTAACTAATGACTTTTCTTCTGCAGTGTCAGTTATTCAAACATTAGTTAAGCAATTATGTTTGCAAAGCCAGGCAACAGTGCAGCAAACGGCTGCCGTTATGGGGCTGGCTGGTGGTGGCAGTCCGGAACGTGCGGCAAGCTTACAAACCGCACTGGCATTATCTTTTGACGATTTATTTATTTGCAATGATGCTCGCACGTCACTGTTTGGAGCCAACAAGGGACAACCTATCGCGATGGTTGCACTTGGCACAGGGTCGGTAGGTGCGCGTTTGGATGCAGATGGACAAACATCCTTTTTTGGTGGCTGGGGATTTGCTGCCGGGGATGAAGGTGGCGGAGCAAAACTAGGATTGCACGCTGTCAAATGTGCGCTGACTGAGATTGATCGTTATGCTCAGTTGCGCAGTCGTCTGGCCAGAGCGCTGGGTGACAAAATTGGTGATAACCGCAAGGATATCCTTAACTGGTTATCAGTAGCCACACCCACAGACTACGCACAGTTTTCTCATTTGGTATTTGAGTATGCTGGTGATTGTCCTGTGGCCAGTAACATTGTTCTTATTCACAGCCAGCAGGTTGAACAGCTTATTTCAACTACATTAGGTGATACGCAATTATCGCTGGTGATGCTGGGCGGGTTAGCAAAACCCAGCCAGTCTTTTCTTTCAAGTCAATGTCTTGAGCGGTTAGTGGAACCCCTTGGGACGGCATTAGATGGTGCCTGTCTGCTCGCTGAAAAGCGTGCTGAACAGCGTATCGATAGCGGAGTAACAGGTAATGCCAGTTAAGCATTCAAATAAACAGTCAGTGTTGTTAGAAGAACTGAACTATATCGTATCGGAAGGACAAAACCCGGATACGCTTGATATTGATCTTCTCGATAGTATTTCTATTTTAAAGAAACTCAATGATGAAGATCAGAAAGTCCCCTTTGCCGTCAGACAAATTTTACCCGATATCGCTAAAGCGGTGGATGCGATTGTGCAAGCCTTTGCCAATGGCGGCCGTTTGATTTATATCGGAGCAGGAACCAGCGGCCGTTTAGGGGTGTTGGATGCAGTGGAGTGTCCTCCCACCTTTAGTGTGACTGACGAACAAGTGGTTGGTATTCTGGCCGGTGGTGAATCTGCCATGTTTAAAGCGGTTGAAGGTGCAGAAGATGATATGCAACTGGCGCTGGATGATTTAAAACAACGCAGGTTATCCAGTAAAGATGTATTGGTGGGAATAGCTGCCAGCGGACGCACACCTTATGTCATTTCAGCGCTGGCCTATGCGCGTGAGGTAGGGGCGACATCGGTGGGGGTTACCTGTAACCCCGATTCCGCGGTGGTTAACGATGCTGACATCGGATTGTGTGCTGTTGTGGGCGCAGAGGCGTTGACAGGTTCTACGCGGTTAAAATCCGGCAGTGCACAAAAACTTATCCTGAATATGTTAACTACCGCCAGCATGATACGCTCTGGTAAGAGTTATCAAAATTTGATGGTTGATGTAAATGCGACCAATGAAAAGCTTGCAGCACGTGCCATTCGTATCGTAATGCAAGCGACAGGATGCGATGCGGACACCGCAAAAGCCGCGTTACATCAGGCGAATGATAAAGCCAAACTGGCTATTTTGATGGTATTAACAGGAGTGGATGCAAAACAGGGGGAAAGTATGTTGCTCGGTTGTCATGGATTCCTGCGCAAAGCCGTGGAGGCCTCGGAAAAATCATGATGCGTCAATTTACCTTTAGTGTCTGTTTAATGTTTGCCATGTTGCTGGGTATCAGTGGTTGTGTATCAACATCCGATACAAAGCAAAATGAAATCCAGGTGGGGGCCAGCCAGCCTGAGCTTTACATGCCCATGCTACAAGGTAAAAAAGTGGGATTGGTGGTTAATCAGACTTCACGGGTAGGCAAACAGCATCTGGTTGACTATCTGCAATCCAAAGGTGTGGACATTCGATTTGTCTTCGCTCCTGAACATGGCTTTCGTGGTGATCATGATGCCGGTGCTCATGTCGATAATGCGATTGATCAGGCGACAGGGATCCCGGTTATTTCCATATATGGAAAAAACAAAAAGCCTGACCCTTTTTTAATGCAGCAACTGGATGTGGTGATTTTTGATATTCAGGATGTCGGGGTACGTTTTTACACTTTTATCAGTTCAATGCATTACATGATGGAAGCGGCGGCTGATGCTGGTATCAAATTTATGGTATTTGATCGCCCTAATCCCAATGGTAAATACGTTGATGGCCCCATTCTGGAACCAGAATTCCGCTCTTTTGTCGGCATGCATCCTATTCCTGTGTTGCATGGGATGACATTGGGTGAAATGGCACAAATGATCAGGGGTGAACATTGGTTGGATACTGATAAGTCACTTGACTTAACGGTTATCCCCGTTGCTAACTATCGTCGTGAAATGGCCTATTCGTTGCCAGTTAAACCCAGTCCTAACCTGCCCAACGATCAGTCAATTCAGTTATATCCTTCATTGTGCTTTTTTGAGGCAACACCCGTTAGCATTGGGCGTGGCACCGACTTTCCGTTTCAGGTAATTGGTCACGATGAGGTTCATGTAGGCAGTTTTGAGTTTAGCCCGCGCTCTATCGCTGGTGCTGCCAGCCATCCTAAACTGGAAGGTAAGCAGGCAACAGGCCAGGATTTACGACACAGCGAAATTGCCGGATTGGATTTGCAGCCTTTATTGCAATGGTCAAAAGCGTTTGATGAAAAAGGCCTGACTTTTTTCACCCGTGCCAGCTTTATGGATAAATTAGCCGGTACCGATAAACTGCGTTTAGCCATAGAACAGGGTACCAGCATGCAGGCCCTGCATCAGCAATGGCAGGACGGAATTGCTCAATTCCGTCAACAACGCCAACCTTATTTGCTTTATCCTGACTACCCTTAAAGGTCATTTAGGTCAAAAATAAAAAAGCACAGCATATGCTGTGCTTTTTAAATGACAAAATGAATTGGTTTTAGTTAATGAGCCGATTCGGTATGTTTGGGTAAAATCCGCCAAAGTACTAAATAGATGACTAAAGGAATGTCTCCAAATACCAGCGTTCCAACCACAAACGCGGCCTGAACGCCTCCCTTATTCCATCCATAATGCCTGGCAAGTCCGGCACAAATACCACCTGCGACAAAAGTGTCACCACGGGTAAGTTCTTTAGCGGATGTGGGATGCATTGTCTTGTTCTGGCATAAATATCAACGACTAATCATTGGCATGGCGATAATCGCTTACCACCATATTGGTTTTTTCCAGTAGTTTACGGCCCTGACGAGAAGATTGTGTAATCGCGATAAACAGGATATCAATCACAAATTCCTGACCCGTTCTGGCCAGGATCGATGACAGACGATGTGATTCATCTTCTGCAATGGAAAACAACTTTACATCTGCATGGCTTGAAACCGGTGTATCACCGTATTTGGTCAGTGATATGACCTTGCTGCCGTTTTTCTTGGCTTGCACTACCACCTCAGTGACTTCACGGGTGACACCCGATTCACTAATGGCAAATACCAAATCGTCTTTTGAAAAGGTGGCGACGTTAGCCAGTTGTGCATGACCATCGGGCTCAGCGATGGCTGCCATTCCCAGCTTTTGGAGTTTGTAGGAAAAATCCTTACCTACTAATGCAGAACCACCCAGTCCGCAAATTAATATGCGTTTGGCCGACTTGAGTAATTCGACCGCTTGCTCAAAGGCGTTAGCCTCGTTTAAATTTTTGGTTTCGGTCAGTACCGACATTTTGCTGGCGAGCAGTTTTTCTGCTATCTGCGATAAGCTGTCGTTAAGGGTGATTTTGCCATGTAAACGCGGCTCAGGTGATTCGTGATTAAGTGCATCTATCACGGCCAGTTTGAAGGTCGGATAACCTTTGTAGCCTAGTTTTTGTGCAAATTTAACCACGCTGGATTGACTAACATTAACTACCTTGGCCAGTTCAATTGACGATAGGTCACGAATGGCGTTAGGTGAGCTTAAAGTAAAGTCTGCCAATTTTGCTTCGCTGCGCGACAGGGATTTCCGTATTGCCTTTATTTTAACGAATGTTGTCATAATCTATTCATACAATAATAATTTATTCGGTTGACTATATAACATTAATTTTTATCGATTTGCCAGTTTAGTATTGTTATTTATTGAATATTGGTTGAATTTTTTGCAACCTGATTAGGTTAGATTAATAATTTTTGGTTATAAAAATAAAGTATTCGTATTTGTGTTATTTGATAAAATAAAAAAATCATAACTATTCGCTGGCTATTCTTATTCCAAACGAAAATTGATCAGCATCAGAGTGGGAGCTGCATGTGAGCACCGAATTGTCTCCATTTGATTTGTTTGTACGGCAATTAAAACCATTATTTGCGTCCCGGGACTTTATTGACGGTTACCTGCAGCGATATGCCTATGGCACTGATGCCAGCTTTTATCGCCTGATACCCCAGCTAGTGTTACGGGTTGACTCAATTGAACAATTAAGCCAAACGTTAAAAGCCGCCAATCGATACTCGGTGCCTGTTACGTTTCGCGCTGCTGGAACCAGTCTGTCCGGTCAGGCGATTACCGATTCGGTACTTATTGTCTTATCGTCACAGTGGCGTGGAATGGAAGTTCTCGATAACGGGCACAAAATTCGTTTACAGCCAGGTGTAATTGGCGCGGATGCTAATAAGGCACTGTTACCGCTAAAACGTAAAATAGGCCCGGATCCGGCCTCAATTAACGCCTGTAAAATTGGTGGTATTGCGGCAAATAATTCTTCTGGTATGTGTTGTGGAACCAAACACAACAGTTATCACACCCTGGCTGCCATGAAAGTTGTGTTAGCCGATGGCACTTTTTTAGACACGGGTTGTGAACAATCGAGAGCACAATTTCGCCAGTCACAGCAAACTTTGCTGGCAGGCATTAACAACCTGCAACGGCAATTACAGCAACAGCCACAATTAGTGGAACGAGTTCGTCACAAATACCGACTTAAAAATACCACCGGCTACGGTGTCAATGCGCTACTGGACTTTAGTGATCCTATTGATGTATTGAGTCACCTGATGATTGGCTCGGAAGGCACACTGGCATTTATCGCCGACATTACCTACAACACAGTGCCTTTACCTCAGTTTAGTGCCACTGGTTTGTATGTATTCAACAATATGCAGGCTACCTGCAAATTGGTGAGTGAATTAGCCAGGCTGGATGTTGATGCTGTTGAAATAATGGACGCACGGGCACTGAACAGCGTGCATCAAAAACTGCAAAATGTGTTGGGGAACAGTGGGTTTGATGCCGACAGTGCTGCATTATTAATTGAGTTTGGCGCAACGGATGAAACTGAGTTTTTACATAAAAAACAGCAGCTTGAACAGTGTATTAGTGGCTATGAATCTGCACAAATTGCCAGTCAGGCGTTCAGTCAGGATCGTGTGTTAGCGGCTGACTTATGGCAAATCCGCAAAGGAATGTTTCCTGCTGTAGGCGCAGTGCGGGAGGCGCAAACTACGGTAATAATCGAAGATATTGCGGTGCCAATTGAGCAATTAGCTGAAGGCGTGGCTGAGTTGCAGCAGCTCTTTATTAAATATGATTACCACGAAGCAATTATTTTTGGTCATGCATTAGCTGGCAATTTACATTTTGTATTCACACAGGCATTTAATTCAGATGCTGAAATAAAGCGCTATGAACAGTTTATGGCTGAGGTGGCCCAACTCGTTGCGGTGAAATATCAGGGCTCGTTAAAAGCGGAACACGGTACCGGACGTAACATGGCTCCCTTTGTTGAACTGGAGTGGGGCACTGATATTTATCAGTTTATGCGTGAATTAAAATCCTTATTTGATCCAAACGGAGTACTGAATCCCGGGGTATTAATTAATGATGATCCTGACTGTCATTTGCACAATTTAAAAACTATGCCTCAGGCAGATGAGCAGATCGACAGTTGTATTGAGTGTGGGTTTTGTGAACCGGTTTGTCCTTCCAAAGATTTGACCCTGACGCCCAGACAGCGGATCAGTTTATGGCGGCGTCGTTCTGAGTTATCCAACAGGATTTCGCTTACTTTAACCGAGCAGCATGAGTTAAAGGATATTGACGAGAACTATCAGCATTTTGGCATTGATAGCTGCGCGGCTACCGGTTTGTGCGCTACTCAGTGTCCGGTTGGCATTGATACGGGAGCCTTTGTGAAATCAGTGCGTGCCGGGCAAGTCTCAGCAACATCTTTAGCCAGTAGCGCGGCTAAGCACTTTGATAAAGCCACAGCCATAGCTCGTTTTGCCTTAAATGGGGTGAATGTCTGGCATAAAGTGACGGGCGACACTCTCACCAGAGGTACATTTTCACTGTTAAATAAAGTATCGGCCGGGCGCATCCCAAATTGGCATTCACATTTCCCTAAAGGCGCAGACATTGCTGACAAATTTGAGCATTCGGATACCTCAGGCACAGAGAAGGTGGTGTATATCAGCGCTTGTGCCAACCGAATGTTTGCACCCGATCCCCAGGCTAAAGACCAGCGCTCTATTCAGTCAGTTTTGGCCTCGGTGTTGGATAAAGCCGGCATCGAATTGTTGCAGCCAGAAAAGGTAAACAATTTGTGTTGTGGCATGCCCTGGGATTCAAAAGGTTACACTGATATCGCCAATAACAAACAACAACAATTACAACAGCAGATTGAGCTGCTTTCTGACAATGGAAAATGGCCGGTGGTTATGGATGCCAGTCCATGTTCGCTTCGTTTGCAACAACCGAATATCAAAGTGTATGAGTTAAGCGAGTACCTGCTTACTCACGTATTGAATAAACTGGATATAACACCTACCGATGAAAAAGTTATGTTGCATAAAACCTGCAGCAGCCTCAAGTTAGACAATGGCACTGCACTGCAGCAGTTGGCGCAAAAGCTGTCAAATCAGGTCATCGTGCCAGAGAAAATCTATTGTTGTGGTTTTGCTGGCGATAAAGGCTTTAGTCTGCCTGAGCTTAATGATGCTGCCCTATCGCCTTTAAAAGCGCAGGTGCCAGAAGACTGCTCACGAGGTATAAGTAATAGCCGTAGTTGTGAAATTGGTCTGGCTAAAAATGCCGGTGTACCTTATCAGTCGGTACTGTATTTATTGGATGAAGTGAGTATGCCCCGCAATTAACGGGGCATGCTAGAGCGTGTTGATCTTTGCTGTATGAATTTTGTTCTAACTAAACGCTTTTTAATCGCGACGCTTATTTGCAGGCCTAATGGATTAAGTCAAAAATAAGCAACAATGAGTGAAAAGTGTTTAGGACGAACCCTTCGGGCAACGTTTGCGCGGCATTTCTACTGCTTCAGCACTCATTTATGTAGAACAACTACACCACATTCATGCTTCATGGTTTAAATACCGCGCAACTCGTTGCAAAAATATACAGCAAAGATCAACACGCTCTCTTATTTTACTGCTCAATACTAACAGGCAAACTGCCTTTAGCTTCCAGCCTGCCGGTTAGAATATCTGCTACAGCATTAAACATTGGGCCACTAAATTCAGTGATTAAGCGGCCATAGTCGTCAACATATTCATGTTTAGCGGTATTGTGTGCGAAGGTGGCTAACACTGCGTCAGAATATGGCGCAAACTGCGGTACATTGTAAGGTGTGCGCAAACTGATAAAAATGCTGGCTTTATTTTGTTGTTTAGCAAACTTCATCAGCGCCAGCAGCGTATTAATTTGCTGCGTTTTATCCAGACGATCGCGCCACTGGGCAATATCATCCATTCCACCCATTTCCGCCATGCTTTGCTGAGGCGTAATATCGGCTGAAATAACTAAATCAGCCTGTTTGATTTGTTGTTGTGCTTTAGTTAAATCGGTATTTTTACCGGCCAGACTGGTACAACTGATATTAAACGCGGAATGACGATTTTTAAGCGCAAACGTCATGGCCATACATTTGGTCTGATCCGGCATTAGCAGGTGCAGTTTTTTTACCGAATCTTTGATTGGATATACGCCGTTATTGGCAATGTCTACTACTGCATGGTTAGCCAGTTTTTGTTCAATTTTTTTGTGTTGTGGCGCACCTAAGACTTTGCTGGCAATTTGGGTGGCTTCTTCAACATTATCGATGACACGTTTATTCAGGGCATATTGTTGTTTCAGTGTTTTTAACCGTTCAACTGACTGTGTTAGTTCGTCCAGTGAAATTTCACCTTGCTGCACGGCTATAGCAACATCGTTGATCAGCTGTTTAATTCTCGGAATATCCGCAGGTGAGCGGATAGGCATTGGCATCAGGGCAATATCCGAACCTGCTTTAAAGGTTTGAATAACCGCAGCTGTAGGATCAAAATAATGCGCAATACCCGCCATATTTAACGCATCGGTAACAATAACACCTTTAAACCCCATTTCTGTGCGCAAAAGGTCGGTCAAAATCTTACGTGACATGGTGGCGGGTAAGATGGTTTTACTGCCATCTTTGGCGATAAATTCGCTGTTATCCAATTGTGGATACTGAATATGGGCAGTCATGATCATGCCAGGATTGCTGTTATCAATGGCATATTTAAACGGTTTTAAATCTGTATTATTGATGGTGCTGCGGTCATGATCTACTCGTGGTAAGCCGGTATGGCTGTCGACACTGGTATCGCCGTGTCCCGGAAAGTGTTTAAGCGAAGAAATAATGCCTTGTTGCTGCATCGCGTTCATTTGCGCTAAACCTAATTTGGCTACCTGATCGGCGTCTTCACCAAAGGAACGCACGTTAATCACCGGATTAAGTGGGTTAACATTAACATCAACTGTCGGCGCGAAATTGACATTAAAACCTACTGACAACAACTCTTTGGCAATAATCTCACCACTTTGCAGGGCAAATTGTGTTCCGCTGTTTTTAGCTGTGGCGCCAATCGCCATATTGCCGCTGAAAGACGTGCCCAGATGATGAGGAATACGTACAACCCGTCCGCCTTCCTGATCAACCGCAATAAACAGTGGATCATGACCTGCACTCAGTGACGCTTGCTGAATATCATGATTGAGTTTAACCATTTGTTTGGTACTAACCAGATTGTTGGCAAATAAAACAATGCCACCCACATCAGTGTCAGCAATCATCGATGCTAAATCAGCAGGTAATTCGGTTACTGGCGATGTACAGCGTTTTCCCGCTGGCACGTCATCACAGAAATAACGTATATCCAGCATCAGTTTTTGTGCCACCATTCTGGCAATGACAGGATCGGCTTTTACCTCTGCAGGTGGTGTTTTGCTGGCGCAGGCACTTAGTAATAAAGTTGCAGCACCCATGCATAAATAACTGGCTGATTTAGAATACATTTAAACTCCGAAGGCAAACGATTGGACTTAGGGCATAAAGATGAACTCAATCTATCAGATTTGCATTAAAAAGTAATGGATAAAATATCACTATTAATTATTTTATGTGGAATTAAATATTCTTTGTGTGGGAGTGTTATACACCGAGCGATATGCAAAAAGCAGTTGCTTCTATGTGTAATGCTATTCAATCAGCTCAGAACCTGGGCTGGGATGTTACAGCGTGGGAAAACATGCCGGAAAAATGGATATCTGGCAATGTCACAGTAAAAGAACGGTAAACTTTGTTGGTTTTATACAAATAAAAAATCCCCGCTAAATGCGGGGATTTTTAAATCAGGATGTCTGGTTTAATTAAAAACGCACACTGGCACTTAACCGCATTGAGCGTGTTGCCTGTATTGATTTTATTTCACCAAATCCAGGGTTTTCTGCACCAACACTATCAGTTTGGGTCAGGAAGTGGTCGATACGTGTCACGGCCTGATTATTTAGCAAATTAAATACATCCAGCGCGAACCTGGTATCGTAGCCCGCAAAGGAGGTTTTATAACTGATTTTGGCATTGAGATTAACCAGCCAGTCGTATCTGTCCCAGCTGCCCCGCGGAATGGCGTTATATACCCGATCTGCTGCATCATATTCACCGGAGCAGTTTTCCGCACAAATCCAGTTCATATAATAGTGCTCATCGGTGGTATAAGGATTACCGACCCCACGAACATTAATAGGGGCGCCCGAGGTTGCCGAAAACGAACCTGATACCGTCCAGTTTTCGTCTACTGCGTAAGCGCCACGGATTTTAAAGGTATGACGACGGTCATTGGGTAAGTTGCCATAACCGCCTACCAGATACATGGGATCATCCCCGTATTCAAGCCAGCCAGCAACATTGTTGGAGGTATCACTGTTTAACCCGCCTTCATAGTTACCCCAGCTATGTGCCCAGGTGTAAGACGCATAAAGTGACCAGTCGTCTCTCCATTGTTTTTCCAATACAAAATCAAGACCAAGATATTTTCTGAATGGAGTTGGGCTGCCAATATCTTTGCCCGTTTTATTTTTTGAATGATCGGCGTCAATTTGGGTTTTGCCTAAATCGAGCGTAACCAGCTGTTGTGTGCCGTTACAATTGAGGTTAAGCGTAATTTCTTTACCCGGATTACCAATTAGCCAGGTGCCTGGAGAATCGCAATCACCCCAGTCGTGATAGACTTTCATGTCTTCGATGGCATCCTGAAATTTTCGGTAGGTCATACGCGAGCCAAAGCGCCAGTCCTCATTCAACATGGTTTCATAACCAAGGATCAATTCATCCTGATAGCTTGCATCTATATCCTGATCGATACGATAACTTTGATCAGCTCCGGGTTCCGGCGAACTGGCAAGTTCCACATTGCTACCGATTTGCGGACCCAAATTAGGTATCAGGTTGGTAAATCCACTGGCAGTTTGTTCTTCGGTAAATCCACCAACCCATTCACCATCTACTAACTGACCCCCTTGCAGATAAAAATAGTTTGCTGCTTCAACGGTGCCGCCACCTTCATTGACCACCAGTGAATTAGGTATGGGGTAATAATAACGTCCTAAGTTAGCAAAAAACTTGGATTCACCATCGCCGTTAATATCCCAGGAATAACCAATACGGGGAGAGATCATTTTTTCCACATTCAAAAATGACACACCGCCTACGTCGTCGGTGTCGAATTCATCCAGACGGGCGCCGAGAGTCAGGGTCATGGTGTCTGTCATTGACCAGATATCTTCCACATAATAAGCAGAGGTTTTGGTCTTGTAGTTACCAATATTTTTACGCGTACGGGCAAAAACGTAGTAGTCGTAATCGGCACTTTGAACTTCACCATTTAATGAGTCGCCTGGCGAGACGTCATAAATTGTATATTGAGTTGCCGTCGGGCCAGAGTAGGTACGATTTTGCTCTGTAAAGCGCTCTTCGTAATCCATCCCAAAGCGCAATAAATGATCATCCAGTTGCCACTCTGCGTCCAGACGATAAGCATCGCGCCCATTGGTTTTATCTTCTGCATAGGTAGAGGTGGTGCAACCAATGTTCCAAATTGGGCCGAGTTTGGTGCCGTCCTGAACCTTATTACATTCCAGGGTGGAAGCATCATTGCTTGAGTCCTTACGACGTAATTCGCCGTACATTGCTTTTACCGTTAAACTATCGGTCAGATAACCCGTATAAGTTGTTATGTAGTTTTTACCACCGGTGTTTGAGGTTTCTGAACCAATCAGACTGCCATCATTTAAATTGATTGTTTCTGTGACAGTTTCGTCTTCATCAGAAAATGCGATAAATTCAAAGCGATGGTTTTCTGTCAGGTAGTAGTCAATTTTTCCACCCCAAAAGCCATTGTTTGCTTCGCTGCTTACTTTTTCTGAAGAGCCACTGTATTCGTTTTGATAAAGTCTGGGTTCATACAAAGCAAAGAAAAACAGCTTGTCTTTGATAATGGCGCCAGACGCATAAATTGATGCCGTGGTGCTATCGTTACCAGCCTGGCTTACGGTACGGTCAATGGTTTTTCGCCCCTGATTATCGTAAGCAACTCTGCCTTTCGCCTTTAACGCGCCCGGTGTGTAATAAACATCTGCACCAAAATCAAATTCATTACTTCCCGATTTAACCGCGGCATTTAATACACCACCGGTGGTACGGCCGAATTCAGCAGAATAACCTCCTGTTTTGACCTGGAAATCTTTATAGAAAGAGAATGGAACGGAAGAAAAACCAGTTGGGAATTGCGGGTCGGTTACATTTAATCCATTGATAAACACCGCATTTTCCGCCGAGGACGAGCCACCAAAAGACACACCACCATGACGACCACCTCCGCCAACGCCCGGTGCCAGCAGAGCAACAGAGTTGAGGCTACGTTCTACCGGGATGCGCTCCAGCTCGATTGCACTGATATTCAGTGCACTTTCAGTGGAAGTGGTGTCTATCATCGAAATGCGTGCACCACTGACAGAGATAACTTCAACATCGCCAGCGGTTAAGGTCACATCCACGGTTGTCGCATTACCTATTTTAACCGTGACATTGTCCAGTTTTACTGTTTGATAGCCCTCTTTTTGTGCTGTAAGGCTATATGTTCCCAACGCAAGTCTGGGAATACGGAAGCTGCCATCATTCTTTGCCAGAATAGAGCGTGTTACACCCGTATCCTTATTTGTAATGGAGATAGACGCATTTGAAATGGCACTCGCTCCTGCTGCGGAAACCGAGCCGCGAATACTTCCACTCGCTTCTTGTGCCATAACACTATTGGATACTAATGCAGAGCTTATAAATAGCGCACTTACTACAGGTTTGCGCTGGCGCCAAAGCATGGCGCTTATTGAGGCGATTTTAGTTTTAGAGCAAGGTTTGCAAGCTTGGTTATTTGTGAACTGCCGCCGACAAATCCATTGCCTTGTTCATTAAATAGGCATATAAAAAATTCGTCAAGAATAAAATATTAATAATAAAGCAGTATTTTAGGTTTTATTATTTTAAAAAGGGGATGCGGCGTAGGAAAGCTAACTTATTGATAGATAAAAAATCCCCGCCAGTTGGCGGGGATTTAAGGTTAATCCATAAATGACTAGGAATGGATTAAAACTCTACGTTGAACGACAACTGTAAGCGACGCGGTGTAATAAGATTACGTGGTTTGCCGTAAGTTGTATTCGATAGATAAGGGTCGTAGTTGTAACCAGTCTGATTATCAAACAGGTTGAAGACGTCAGCACGGAAGGTCAGCATCAGATCATCCATTAATTCGAACTTCTGTTCGTAGTTCAGATCCAGTTGCCAGTGGCTTGGTTCACGACGACTACCCGCAGGTTCTGAATAACGAATGGTTGATGAAGAATAACCGTATACACTGCCATCCCATGTTTCCCAAACATTACCTGACTGGAATACAAAGTTGGCACCGATATTCGCATTCCAGTCTGTGGTGTAATAACCAAAGGCTTTAAGGATATGAGGAACATCACCATGCAGGTTTCCAGATTTTCCATCCCATGGCATACGGCCTTTACCATCACCCAGGTTGGAAGAACCAACAAACAGGTTGGCATCAGATGAGCCACTTGTTACGTCCTGATCGTAATTCCCATAGTAATGGCTCCAGACATAAGACGCATTCAGATAAATATTATCAGTTGAATATTCGGCTTCCATACTGACTTCCCAGTATTTGTTAGAAGCTTCATCCAGCTCGGCAATAACATAAGATGAACCGCCCACTTCGGCACGCATTTCATCTAAGTTAGGAATATATAATCCTTTTTCAGCAATGTGCGCCGGCACACCACCAAACGGCCCATATTCGCCGTATAAACGTGCACCATTTGGCACGTCTTCCCATGGGTGTAACGCTTTACGATGACGGATATGACCACGCAGGAATAAGTGATCGCTCATTACCTTAGTGGCACCAACCGTAAATTCATCGGTGCGACGGGCCTGTAGATCGTCCTGGAAGAACTTACCGGATGAGCCGTTGGCGTTGGTGTTACCGATAAAGTCACCATTCTCATCGAAATAAACCAGACGTGTGCTGGCTAAGTTACGTGCCCATGAAGCGGCACGTGCCAGTGATGAAGTATCAGGGTTATAACTGGCAAAGTTGGCGAATAAAGTATCCTGACCATTGTAAGTCCAGGTCACACCCAGACGTGGCTGAATCATATCCAGGAAGTCCAGCTTATACATTTCGTATTTATGACCCGGGGCTAATTCATAACCAGATACATTATTTGAATTCTTTTTCAGACCCTGACCATACAAGGTATCCTGGCTGAACAAGAAACCAATGTTGTAGGTGAAGTCACCGTCTTCAATGGTGTCATTCACTTCAATGTTATAGGTTTCACTGGTCGACGTAATTGCGGGGATCGCAGAACCTGTTTCATCAACAAAGCTCATTTGTTCTACACGAGCCTGATAGTAAACCGGCACATCACTATCGAAATCATCGGCAGCCAGACCACCTAAATAAGTGATTGAACCCCAGCCGTTAGAGGAACGCGACAGGACTTCTTTACCTTCTTTCCACTCAATACCAAAATGTAACTGGTGATACATATCACCCCATTCCATTTCGTGATCCAGTTTTATTTGCAGGGTTTTGCGGTAGAAGTTCTGGTCATTGTATGTAGATGCACCACCAATGGAGCCGCCACCGACGCGACTGCCATCATCGCCAACATAACCATATTTGTTGATTAATGACTGTGCGGTGTCATTGTCGTAACCTTCCACACCATCACGAATATTAGGTACTGTAAACAAACCTAACTGATCCAGCATATCCAGATTCAGAGACTCACCCAGTTTAGGTACAACATTGTCAAAGTTAGTATCCGGGCCACCACCATTTTCGTTTTTAAAGTCACTGTACTGGAAACTTAGAGTGGTAAAATCATCGATCAGGTATGAACCATCAAAGGTCAGAATGTCCTGCTTAACCAGCGAACCCTGAGAAGTTGAGTCTGCATCGTTTGCACCAACTGACAAACCAGAACCTTCATTTTCAGAATATCGCTTAGACAGATTGAATAGTAAGTCAGAGGTTGGAGCCCAGGTTAATTTACCAAAATATTCATCGCGAATAACTTCGTAATCTTTGGCTGGACCGTATGCAGTTTCTTTACTTTCACGAGTGGTTTCAGGACGATAGTATGAACCATAGAAAAATAATTCATCTTCAATAATAGGACCACTCAAGTTAGCGGTTAGCCAACTTTTATCCAGTGTGTACTTGGTTCCGTCGGTATCGTCACGATCAGAAACAAAGTTCTTATTCTGAATTTTGTATTCAACGCTACCTTTGAATTCATTAGTACCGGATTTAGAGGTAGTGTTAATCGCAAAACCGCCTGAGCGGTTAAAACCAATAGCTTTTGCGCCACCGCGGTCAATCGATACGTTGGCAATATCATGAGTTGATGGCTCAGAAGCAAGGTTACCGAACATAGGTAACGATACGTCAACGCCATCAAAGCCATATTTGTTATCACGGCCTGAACCACCTGCTGACGGACCCAGTGTTGCATTTTCAGAATACTGAACACCTGGAATAATTTTCAACAGGTCACGGTAGCTTTGACCAACCGGTACTTTATCCAGAACATCTTCATTAATTGCATTAGTGAGTGAAGAATTACCTTCACGAACCATAGTCGAGCCAGTAATAGTAATAATTTCAGTGTCGCTGGCCGGTGTTGCATCCATTGCGATGCTTGCATTAGATGTTTGATCCAGCAAAACAGTTACTGTTGTTTTACGCACTGTTCCATCTGGAGATGTAAATGTAAGTTCATAGGTACCGGGTAACAAAAGTGGCAAAACATAACTACCATCCGCTTTTGTCACTGTCGTACGGGGTTTTGGCATAACATTACTGGTTGCTGTAACCGTTACGCCACTTAGTGCTTGTTCTGCACTGGTAATTTTACCTTTAATGCCACCCGCTTGTTGCGCCATTGCGGGAGCGCTTAATAGTGCGCCTGCTAACATTACTGCCGGTAATGCTTTTGCCGGGGCCTGCCAGACTGCGCTTGTCGCCTGTACCAGGCGTTTTTTCATGAACGCGATAGGTTGTTTAGCCATGTGTTCCACCTTTACCGTTTTTATAATTTGTAGTCTTGTGTAAAAAGTTAACTGCGTAAGCCTAAGCTTAGTTACTTTGAATCAACTTGTTGCGTGCTGTTCCGCAGTACCATTTAACAAATAATAATCAATACCGTCAAGAATAATATTTTTCCAAAATGTTAATTTGTTAGTAATAATTTATCTTAAGTTTAAGGTGTAAATAGTTTTTGGTTATTAACTATTAACAGCTCACTAACTTAATAATTATTTATAAATAACCACTAGTTAGCGCCCAGGTCAGGTGGGCAGGCAATTTAAGCCGCTATTTTTAACTTAAGCAATCGGTTAAATATTGTTCTTTTTTGCTTGTGCGTTTTTAAGCCAAAATGAAGAAATTAGAATAAATTTGTTATCTTGATTTATGTCAAATTGTCGAGCAGATTATTCCATTTGACGCAAACCTGGTTCGCACGAGTTGCATCCTGCCGGCGCTTAAGGTTAAGTGTGAAAGGTAAAATGATAGTGAAGTGTATGCTTTTGGATTTTTTATTCTTTAGTGTTATAAAGTTGAAAATTAATTATTCTTATAAGTGGTAACAACCAAATGGGCAAATTTTTCGATAGCGATTCCACGCGTTCCTTTTTCGCTTCTTTTTCTTTAAAGCACTGTGTTGTTGGTGGGCTCGCTAGTTTATTGCTGAGTTGTGCAACCTTGCCAATTGAAAAAATGCAATCACACAACTATAGCCAGCGAATTAAGTTTTTGGTGATGCATTTCACTGCTATCGATTATGAAAGGTCGGTTAGAGCCTTGGTCGATGAAGGTGGGTTAAGTGCCCATTATTTGATTCCGGAACGTTTTGATCCCAGTTACCCCGATGATGAGTTAAAAGTATTGCAATTGGTGGATGAGAACGAGAGAGCATGGCATGCGGGGTACAGCCACTGGCAGGGGCGTGATGGTATCAATGATCAATCAATCGGTATTGAAATTGTTAATGTGCCTAAATGTCACCGCACCACACCTTATCAAAGTGAGCTGATCAATGAGGATGCGGAAAACAGTACCGCAAGATTGTGTATCTTCCCCGATTATGATCCCAAACAGATCGAGTTATTAGTTAATTTATCTAAGCAAATCCTTGCCAGAAATCCGGATATCACGCCAACTGCCGTAGTCGGGCATGCCGACATTGCCCCCACACGCAAAAACGACCCGGGCCCACGTTTTCCCTGGTATCAGTTATATAAAGAAGGTATTGGTGCCTGGTATGAAGATGAAACGCTGCAAAAATACTGGGATTTGTTTAATCAATATCAACCGGGATTAGGCTTAGTGCAAAAGGCATTGTCTGATTATGGATATGGCATTATCGAAACCGCTCGTCTGGACCAGCAAAGCATCGATACTTTGTCAGCATTTCAGGCGCATTTTCTGCCATGGCAAGTAACGGGGCAGCCGACCACTAAAACTGCAGCAGTGCTGTTTGCTTTACTTGAAAAATATTTCCCGGAAAAAGCTGAACGTTTGCTTGCTCGTTATGAAAATGAGAAACGGGTGGTGGAAGCGCCGGTTATTGCTATGAAACATGGTCAAATCGACCAGTTATTCCCTTTCCCTGAAGATGAGCGCAGTACACGTGAACTGGTAAATGACCGTGGAATTTTTAAAGCCTATAAAGGTCGGGGCGAAATTATTATTGATAATAAGGATGCGACATCTGCTGATATTTATATAAATGGTCAGCAACTGAATATCGACTTACCCCTTAAGCCTTATCAGCGTTACCAATACAGCTTAAGCAAACGTACTAAGGATGAAGACAATACGTTACGTGTAGAAAACGTTCAGCCAGAAGGCGCATCGCTGGATATTCGCATTCCTTATCCGGTGCTGGAAGATAAAAGTAATCAGAATCGTCGCAAATTCGCAAAAGTCGATGAGTTAATTAATCAGGATATCGAAGACGGTTTCCCCGGTGCGGTTTTACTGGTGATGAAAGACGGTAAAATCCTTAAGCACACAGCGTACGGTTACGCGCGTAAATTTGCTGATGGTGGTGCGCCACTATCACAACCTGTGCCGATGCAAAAAGACACTTTGTTTGATTTAGCCTCTAATACCAAGATGTTCGCGACTAATCTGGCGCTGATGAAGCTGATGAGTGAAGGCAAACTGAATGTTAATGTGCCTTTAATGAATTATATTCCGGAATATCGTGGTGGTGGTCGTGAAACCCGTTTGGTTAAAGACTTACTGACCCACCATGCCGGTTATTCACCTCAGGTTCGTTTTTTCACACCGGACAATTCGCTGGGAGAAGGGTTTTATTCACAAAATACTGCCCGTACCAAGCAACTACTGGCGACTAAAGTGCCCTTCCAGGTTGGCCGCAATACCAAACGCATGTACAGCGATACTGATTATATGCTGCTTGGCATGCTGGTTGAACGTATAACAGGCATGGGACTGGATAAATATGTTGAGCATGAAATTTATCAGCCTCTTGGATTAACTCATACCTTGTTTAATCCACTGAGAAAAGGTTATTCCAAACAACAATTTGCAGCGACGGAGATTCATGGCACCAGTCGTGGGGGACGGGTAGATTATCCCAATATCCGTCAATACGTGTTGCAAGGTGAAGTACACGACGAAAAAGCTTTTTATTCTCTGGGGGGAGTAGCAGGCCATGCGGGATTATTCTCCACAGCATCGGACATGGCGGTACTGGCACAAGTGTTACTTAACCGCGGTGGATATGGTCAGACACAAGTATTTAATCAGGACGTGTTTGATCAGTTTGTTAAACCGGACGATGGGGATGGCAGCTTTGGTTTAGGCTGGCGCCGTGCCAGTAATGGGGAAATAAAGTGGCACTTTGGCCCTTATGCAAGCCCGCTGGCATTTGGTCATACCGGCTGGACGGGTACGGTTACTGTTATGGATCCGGAACATGATCTGGCAATCATTTTGTTGACTAATGCACGTCATTCAGTGATTGAGGAAGATGAAGAAGGTCATATTGAGTTTAAGGGTAAAACTTTTGAAACCGGTAAATATGGTAGTGTGATTTCACTGGTTTACGAAGCCGTTCTGAATAAAAAATAACAAAAATAAAGGGATCATCTGATGAAGTTATGCACAATGAAGTCACTGTTGATAATCGCCGGAATTCTATGTGTTCCCACGGTTGCGGCTAAACCAATAAGCAGTAAACAACTTGATAAAGTTGCTCAGCGCGTGCTTGAGGAGTATCGGGTGCCGGGAGCTGTGGTTGGTATTGTGCAGCATGGAAAGGTAGTACAAGCCAAATCCTATGGTGTTAAAAATATTCAAACCGGTGAGAAGGTTGACGAATTCACCCTGTTTAAAATAGCGTCAAACTCAAAAGCTTTTACTACCGCTGCGTTGGCAATTCTGGTGGATGAAGGAAAAATCCGTTGGGATGACAAAGTAGTAAAATACCTGCCGGATTTTAAATTGCATGATCCATGGATCACTGCGCATTTTAATATCATCGATTTGTTAACCCATCGCAGTGGATTAGGGCTGGGTGCTGGCGATTTGATGATTTGGCCCAAGCCTTCAACTTTTAGTCGTCAGGAAGTGATCCATAATCTGCGTTATTTGCAGCCTGCTGGCGAGTTCCGAGCTAACTATGCTTACGATAACCTGCTTTACATTGTTGCTGGCGAAATTGTTCCGGCCGTCACAGGTATGCAATGGGAAGATTTTGTTGAGCAACGCATTATGCGTCCTTTGGGGATGCAACATTGTTTTGCTGGCAAAGTCGCCAGAGAGCAATTAGCCGATGTTGCTAAACCGCATGGTGTGATTGAAGGTAAATTACAGGTGATTGACCGTCCTGAAAGAGAGGGACCTGCTGTAGCCTCGGCGGCCGGTGGTATTAAGTGTAGCCTGCACGATATACTGCTCTGGTTGCAAATGCATTTAGATGAAGGGCAGTTTGGTGATAATAAGCAGTTAATTTCAGCACAACAACATCAGATGTTGTGGTCACCGCAAACCATCATGCCATTATATGATAGCGATAAGCGCTTGAATAACAGTCATTTTAGTAGCTATGCACTTGGCTGGCGTTTAAATGATATGAATGGTTATTTGCGAGTGCATCATACAGGTAGCCTGGCAGGCATGTATTCTTACGTTAGTTTTATTCCTGAACTGGATTTAGGTGTGGTGGTATTGCTTAACCAGCAATCCAGCGGGGCACGCAACGCACTGATGTACAGCGTACTTAAGTCATACTTACCGGTTGAAAAACATGACTGGGTGAAAGAGTTTTTACCCAAATCCAGAACTAAAACAAGTGATAACAAACAACCAGTGCAGTCGACTAAGACAGTTTATGTTCTTGATAAACAAACAAAACTGTCACAATATGCTGGACGATATCAGGATAACTGGTTAGGCGAATTCAGTGTTGTGCTGGAGAATAATGCTCTGGTTATGCGTTCCAAACGCGTACCAAAATTTGTGGGCAGTATGACGCCAATTGCGCCCAACCAGTTTGTTGTTCGCTGGTATGACAGAAGTCTGGAAGCCGATGCCATCGCTACGTTTTTTGCCGATGAAGAGGGCGTTTTCAATTCAATGAAACTGTTACCTGAATCCGAAGATATTGATTTTAGTTATGATTTTCAGGACCTCGACTTCCAGCGCACTGAGTAATCTGCATAAATAAACCAATTAAAGGAAGCAACATGACGAAGCGATTTATATATTTGTTGGTCACGCTGTGGGTATCTGCGTCAGTCGTTGCCAAAGAACAGGCGGCCGTTGCCATGCCTGATAAGTTTAGTGCTGATGTCGCAAAACAGATATTACAACAAGGTGGTAACGCTGTAGATGCGGCAATTGCAGCTGAATTTGTACTAGCTGTGACATTGCCAGAAGCCGGAAATATCGGTGGTGGCGGGTTTATGTTGATCTATAAAGATAATAAGTCTGACTTTATTGATTACCGCGAAAAAGCACCGTCCCGCGCCCATCGCGACATGTACCTGGATGAAAATAAAAATGTTATTCCGGGCAAGTCCTTGTTTGGCCCATTAGCATCTGGTGTACCCGGCACGGTGGCTGGCATGTGGTTAGCTCATCAAAAACACGGTTCATTACCCTGGAAAACCCTGGTTGAACCTGCCTATAAGTTAGCAAACGATGGATTTGTAA
This sequence comes from Neptunicella marina, assembly GCF_014270035.1. GTDB lineage: Bacteria > Pseudomonadota > Gammaproteobacteria > Enterobacterales > Alteromonadaceae > Neptunicella > Neptunicella marina. The sequence goes on from NZ_JACNEP010000004.1 coordinate 281,526, forward strand.
TGCCGCAAGCGCTGGCAGGCTATATCCATCGTTATATCAAGCGCATCGAGCAAAAGGGATTAAAGCTTAACTTTGCTAATTATTTTGGTAGTGCTAAAACGGGGGAAGTATTTAAACAACCTGAATTGGCGGCGACGTTAGCGCGTATTCGCGATCAGGGGCACGATGGTTTTTATAAAGGTGAAACCGCTAAAATTATTGCTCAGTTTATGCAAAAAGCCGGTGGTTTAATTCATGAAGCTGACTTAGCGGCCTATCAAGCGGCAGCGCGCACACCAATTCAAAAAGACTGGCGTGAATATCAGGTACTAACGTCTCCACCGCCCAGTTCTGGTGGTGTTGCGGTTTATCAATGGCTGGCTATGTATCAGGATTTAACCGCGGGTAAACAGACGTTAGCGCACAATGGTGTCGAATATATTCATTTACTGTCTGAAATTGGTAAACGTGTGTTTGCTGATCGGGCCAAATATCTGGGTGACCCTGATTTTGTAAGCGTACCGGTTAAGCAGCTTATTGACGACAAGTATATTGCACGTCGCGCAGGTGAAGTTAATCGTAAACAGATCTCGGTTAGTAAAGATGTGAAACCGGGATTACATGAGAGCGAAGAAACCACACACTTTTCAATTGTTGATAAATGGGGTAACGCTGTTTCAAACACGACAACTATTAACTTAGGTTTTGGTAGTGGTGTGGTGGTTGAAGGGGCTGGATTTATTTTGAATGATGAAATGGATGACTTTAGTTCCAAACCCGGTGTGGCCAATGTGTTTGGTGCTGTGGGTGGCAAAGCCAATGAAATTCAGCCACATAAACGTATGTTGTCTTCTATGTCGCCGACCATTTTGCTTAAAGACGGTAAGATCTTTATGGTGACGGGGTCGCCGGGCGGAACCACCATCATAACTTCTGTTTATCAGTCGATATTGAATGCCGTGGAATACCATATGACGGCACAACAAACCGTTGATAGTCCTCGTTTCCACCATCAACTTTGGCCGAAAGATACGATTCGCATGCATGCTGGAATTGATCAGGGGGTGCAAAGTAAATTAAGCGAAATGGGTTATAAACTGGATAATCGCCATTTTGGTGATTTGCAGGCCATTATTAATCGTGATGGCCAGCTGGATGCCGCCTCTGAAAGCAGTGGACGTGGTCAGTCTTATGTATTTTAGCGTTTAATTTGTTGATGCTTTTAAACACCGGCTTTATCGCCGGTGTTTTTTTATCGTGTGGGATAGCGTTGAATTTTATTGTTAAGTGATTGGTTTTATTGCTAATGTTTAATAATCATTCAATCGCTGTAGCTAATTTTGATAACGGGAGTTAGGGTGTTGGTCTCTTCACAAACAGTGAATTTGCGCCGTGCCGGAGCAAGTGATATTGCTGATATGTCACAGCTGTTTATGTTTTACAGCGGCCGGGATATAAGCGCGAATTTACAGCAATATATCGATCAGTATCCGGCCGCTCTGGCTGAGATTGAAGGGCGAATTGTTGGCTTTGCCTATAGCCGGACGTTTGCACCCGATGTACTTGAATTGTTGAATATTTTTGTAAAACAAGACTGTCAAAACAGTGGCTTAGGTTCCAAACTGCTGCGATTTTTTGAGTCGTTGGCATTTGACCATTATCAAGGTGTGGTTGCGGTTAATAGTCTGTTATATGCCAGTGCACGTAACAAACGTTTCGCATCAAATTTTTATCTAAAAAATCAATATGATACGATTTTGACGACAGAGAATAGCCGAATTTACGCCAAGCAAAGGAATGCGGTTGATGAGCCAGGCACTATGTAAAATTGGATTAATTAAATCCAGCGGAGATCATAATAAAGCGGCTGAAGCCATGTTTGCATCAGCGCAGCATATTGTTCAATCACGTAAGCAGCAATTACAAAACGCTGGTATTGATATTGAGTTAGTCGTGCTTGATGACTTCAGTGATGCCAGTACCAGTTGTCAAAAAGCCAAACAGTTAGTATCGCAGGGATGTCTGGCGGTAATTGGGCCTACCGATAGTCATTCATTCCATCAAATTCTGTTATCTAATGAAGTGGCTGATGTTCCTATCTTTGCCACTATTGCGTCGGCGAGTTTTTTATCCTCATTGCAATCACAGAGTTTTTTTCGTTTCACTAAATCTGATTATTTCAGGGCCGAGAAATTATTACTTAATTTATCCAGTACCTATGCCAATGTGCAGGATGTGCTGGTTTATTCTCTTGCGGGACCTGAGTTCAGCTACGGTCAGCAGCTTAAATGCGATATCACTCAGGCTGCCAGGGAACACAGGATTAATGTTATTCACCATGATTTTTCCAGGGATAATATGCCTGCGGTGTTTCCGGCTAAAAATGAACCTGCCGTGGTTTGTGCGCAAAGTGCGCATGTAGTTGAACTGGCAACACATCTTCGGGCACATAAATGTCGTTCGCAATTATATACGTTTGGCTCTAATTCGAATCTGCTCAATTCACTAACAGTCAATAGTATTGTTGCTACGGATCTGGACAGAGATGAAACCGATAGCATGATTGGTAAGGAACTAACACAGTACTTTGCAGATTTTCCCGACGTGCAGGACGCAGATACTTCCACCATGAATGCATTATGTGTTTTATGTAACTATTTGACTGATAACCCAAACGTTATGCAACAGGATATTGCCAATGCCCGACAATCCGTTATTAATCATCTCAGGCAACCCAAAGCAAAACGTACATTAAATGGTGATATCACTTTTTTAGAAAACGGTGAAATGGCTGGTGATGAAACCATTAGTTTGCTGAGGGTAAAAAAGCGGTTTAATCGTTACAGTTTTGTCCCCTTAAGTAAGAAAACAAAACCACATTATTATATGCGCTGGAATAGCATTGGAGTTGTAAGCAATGTTATAAATATATTGGGTGTTGTTGTTGGGGTTGTCGGCATTGTTGTTACTTTGATAAATTTTATCTAGTCTGCCGCTTGTGGCTTATCAAAATGGTGGTGGTCAACCGGAGATGTCCAGTTTCCACCCCAGCGCCAGCCAGCTTGTTTAAAAGCTTGTACAACAGCGTGCTGATTATCAAATACACCTTTAAATCCGGGCTTATATCGTGCATTAGGTGGTGCAATGTTGCCATCTTCATAATGCACCGGATTCCAAAACGGATTGATATCCACCGCTTTACCTAAAGCATGCAGGGATAGCCTGTCTGTACCCGCAATTTTTCGATAGTTAAATGCTGAGCTGACATTATGTTGCATGGCCAGATCATCATCCCATTGATATTCAACCAGCGGTATTACCTTGTGTACAATAAACCGGGTGTCGTAAATTAAACGGAAAATGTCTCGTACTTCGTCAGCGACCGTTTTATGCAGTATAAATTGTCCCTGATGAGGCAGGTTGTCATCAGAAAAATAATCCACGTCCAGCAGTGTCAGTTGTTGAATAAGTTCTTGTGGAGCGGGACTACCCGCAATGGCTTCACTAAAGCTGAGTTGACTGTCTATTATCACGTCCATGTGTCTGCATCTTTTAAATCGCAAAGGAGTCACAGATTAACCAAGCAATAATTGCAATTCAATCTGCATTTATAAGCGGTTAAGCAGGTTAGTGGAATCCAGCGTGAAATTTTAAAAAAACAGCTGATCCATATGAGTGTATTTTTCGTATAACCTGTTGTTTATTTTTAAGTAGAGTTGCATCAAAAACAGCCGAAAATGTTCGCAAATTCACTATGTCTGACCTATATATTTAACAGCTCCGATTAGTGTTTATATTGAGCTGTAAACGAACATCATCACGTTAGTGATCAGCTGTTTTTAGGTTACCAAAACTGAATATGTTGTAATTGATGTCGATACATATATTGTTACATGAATTGAAACTAATTTGATTCAATAAAATTACAAGGCTTGGATACCTTCACGTAATAATAAAATAAATCTGGTACGCAAAGGTTATGTGCAAACCAGACAGGCTTTCAGGAGTCGGACCGTTCTATGAATATTCGTAATTTCCGTATTGGTATTCGCTCAACCATAGCGTTTGGCATCATGGGTAGCATATCGCTCATACTGGGTTTTTTTGGCATTCTGCAAATGAGTTCGCTGAATGACGAAGTGGATGTGATGGGAGAGCACAGATTACCCGCTTTAATTGCCATTAGCGATATGCAAAAGGATTTTTTGTTGTCCAGAGTTGAAACTGCAAATCTGGGGTATGCCAAGTCAGCACAGGAAAGACAGGTTATATTAGCCCGACTTGAAAAAGTACTGGCGCATTATGACGATGCTGAAAAACGCATGTTGTCACTGGCAAAAGCGCCTGAAGCAAGACGGATTCTGGAGCGTATTGACAAAAGCATGACAAAAACCAAGCAGCTGCGTAAAGAACTGGTTGCTATGTATGATGCCGGGCGCACTGAAGAAGCTAATATATTCAGAGAACAGGGATTTCTGGACGAAGTTGCTGAAATTACTGACGCACTAATGGATTTATCTGATTTCCAGCAAAAACGTGCTGAAGATACATCGAATGATGCTCAAACATTGTATGACACCAGTACTGTGATGATGATAGTGGTGATTATCTGTGCAGTGGTGGCAACAGGCGTTTTAGCTGTTGTCTTTAGTCGTTCACTGATTATTCCCATAGGGCAGGCGGTGGAAGTGGCTAAAACTATTGCCAGCGGAGATTTAAGTAAAGGTTACAGCGATGATGGTAAGGATGAAGCGGCGGATTTAATCCGGTCCTTGTCACAAATGCAGGATAATCTTAAAAGTACCATTCAGGCCATTGCCGATTCCTCCAATCAGTTAGCCGCCACCTCTGAAGAGTTGAGTCAGGTAACACACTCATCTTCTCAACATATTCGTAAGCAGGGTCAGGAGCTGGAGCAGGCTGCCACTGCTGTGAATGAAATGACCGCGGCGATTGAAGAAGTCGCCAGTAACACATCTTATACATCAAAAGAATCTGATAACGCGAATAAAACGGCAGTTACCGGTACTAAAAAAGTGCAGGAGACAATTCATACTATTGATGAATTGGTTAACGAGCTTAAAAGTACCATGCAAGGTGTCGATGCATTGGCCGGCAGGGTTAAAAGCATAGGCTCGGTGTTGGATGTTATTCGTGCAATAGCAGAGCAAACTAACTTACTGGCATTAAACGCGGCAATTGAAGCGGCGCGTGCCGGTGAGTCCGGCCGCGGATTTGCGGTAGTCGCAGACGAAGTACGCGCGTTGGCGCATCGTACGCAGGAGTCTACCAAAGAGATCGAAAATATGATTACTTTGACGCAAGGTGATACCGAAAAAACCGTATCATCTATGGCGCAAAGTAATGAGCGTGCCAGTCAAACATTAGCGGTAGCGAATCAGGCCGGTGAGGCGTTGCAGCAAATAGGTGACATTATTAGCCAGATTAACGAACAGAACCTCACCATTGCCAGTGCTGTCGAGCAACAGGCGCAGGTGGCTAAAGAAGTGGATCGTAATCTGGTGAATATTCGTGATTTAGCAGAACAAACATCAGATGGCGCCGAGCAATCTAATATAGCATCAGCAGAGCTTGCCAAGCTGGCAGAGAACCTTAACAACATGGTTCACCAGTTCCGGTTGTCATAACCATATATCGCAATTAAAAAACGCCGGTCTTCCGGCGTTTTTTATATGTACAATCAGGTTAAAATTTAACTGGCTTTTTGCATTGCTGTCATTTGTTGTCCGGCCCGCTCAGCCATACATTGCTGGTTTTTACACAAAAATTGCTCCATCACCTGACGGTGACGTAAAGCATCCTCGGTCACAATATTTTTAATATGACGACGTAACCATAACAGCCCGCCATCCCTGTCCTGACGTTTATGCCACAAGCTGGATAATTGTGAAGACTGAATCTCTAACGGCACTTTAGTCGCGGCGATATCACCACAAATTATGGCTTTTTCAACCGTGGCAGTGGGGACAACAGAAATCAGGTTGCTGCTTTTGAGTAAAGGTACAACCGCAGAGAAGTGGTTAACGGTACAGGCAATACGACGACTCAGGCCTTCCTGCATCAGTGCGGCATCTGTCATGCCGGTTGGATCGCCGGATAATGAGACTAATAGGTGATCGGCCGCCGCGAATTCTTCCAGAGTCAGATTCGCTTTTGCCAGCTGATGACCCGGGCGCATAGCGACCACATAACAGGTACTTAAAATATGCTCGCTGCGGATAACAGATGGTGGATTATTAATCGAACCTATCACCATATCCACTCGTGCATCATCCAGTAATTGTTCGGCATTGGTATGATTGTAGGGGATGGCATGTATATCGATGCCCGGTGCTTCGCGTTCGATAATCTGGCGTAACGGTGCCCACACCATATCGACAAAGATATCGGCCATACAAATACGAAATGCACGTTTGGCGGTTGCCGGATCAAATTCTCGCGGATCAACCGCATCGGCAAGTTGACCTAAAGGGTGTTTTACCTGATTCCATAAATTTTGTGCATAGACGGTGGGTTGGATATTACGACCGTCTTTAACAAACAGTTCATCTTTCCACACACTGCGCATTCTACTCACGGCATTTGATACTGCAGGTTGCGTCATTGCTAGCCTGTCGGCTGCCCGGGTTATTGAGCGTTCTGTCATCACAGCGTCAAAAACCATCAGTAAATTAAGTTCCTGAGCCCGCATCTTAATTACTCCACTGCTAAATATTCTACAAAATATATCATTAAAAATGATGATACGAACACAAATACATAATTATTTTTATTGATTTGTTTGTTCCATACTGCACAACCTGAAAAATAGTTAGACCAAGGAACAAACATGAAAACCGCAAAATTAATGCAAACTATGCTATTGACTGGCGCAATGGCGTTGCTGGCGGGATGCGGTGATGAGGTACCGGCTCAGCAAGCCGCGCCTGCTGCTCCCCAGGTGAGTGTAGCCAGTGTTGTTAGTGAACGACTGACGGAATGGGACGAATTCACTGGCCGTTTAGAAGCACCACAAACGGTAGAACTGCGTCCACGTGTATCTGGTTACGTGGATATCGTCGCATTTAAAGAAGGTAGTCTGGTTAAAGCCGGTGACACCTTGTTTATGATTGATAACCGTCCGTATAAAGCTGAAGTCAAACGTCTGCAAGCACAACTTTTGGTGGCACAAAGTCAGCAGGAGCTGGCTGAGCGTGAATTACATCGTGCGAAAAACTTATCGGGCAAACAGGCGATTGCTGAAGAATTACTGGATAACCGTCGTGCCACCTTGCAACAGGCTGAAGCGTCAGTTGAATCGGTAAAGGCGGCGCTGGAACTGGCTAAACTGAACTTAGGTTATACCCGTGTAGAAGCGCCAATTAGTGGCCGTGTATCACGTGCGTTAATCACTCAGGGTAACTATGTGAATGCCGGACAAAGTGTTTTGACCAGCATAGTGTCTACCGAGCGTTTATATGCCTATTTTGACGCTGATGAGCAAACGCTGCTTAAGTACAAACGTTTAGATCTTAACGGTGAAGGTAGTCCTGATGGTTCTAAGCATCGTACCGTATTGATGTCGCTTGCCAGCGATAACGAATACCGCTTTAAAGGCGAACTGGATTTCTTTGACAACCAGGTCAATGTGCATACCGGCACTATTCGCGCTCGTGCAGTATTTGATAACCAACAAGCTGGTTTAGTACCTGGTTTGTTTGCGCGAATTAAGTTGGTGGGAAGCGCAAGTTATCAGGGCATTTTAATTGATGACAAAGCCATCGGTACTGATCTGGATAATAAATTCGTCCTGGTGGTTAACGATGACAACCTGGTGAATTACCGCGCGGTTGAACTGGGCGAAAAAGTTCAGGGCTTACGTATCATCAAATCAGGTTTATCTGCCGGAGATAAGATAGTCGTGAACGGTCTGCAACGTGTTCGTCCTGGCAGCAAAGTAACCGTTCAAGCTGTAGATATGGTGGCGCAGAAAACCATTGATCGCATTCAGGCATTGCAACAACGCATGGATGGCGAAAATGAAGATAGTCTGGCCGCTGACCTTAGCATCGAGAAAGCCACTGCAGTGGCAGGAAGTAAATAAGCGTGAGATTTTCCCAGTTCTTTATTCACCGCCCGATATTCGCGGCGGTAATTTCACTGATTATTTTTATAGCCGGTGCAATTGCTATGTGGCAGTTGCCCATTACTGAATATCCCGAAGTGGTGCCACCTACCGTGGTGGTTAATGCAACATATCCGGGCGCTAACCCCAAAGTAATAGGCGCCACGGTGGCGACACCTTTGGAGCAGGCGATTAAAGGTACTGAAGATATGCTGTACATGTCTTCACAATCTACCTCTGATGGCCGTTTAACCCTGACGGTGACCTTTGCGATTGGCACCGATGTAGATAAAGCACAAACGCTGGTGCAAAACCGGGTTAACCGGGCTTTACCTCGTTTGCCACAGGAAGTGCAGCAACTGGGGGTGGTCACGCAGAAATCCTCACCGGATTTAACCATGGTGGTGCACTTAACTTCACCCAACAATCAGTACGATATGTTGTACCTGTCTAACTATGCCAATTTGTATGTAAAAGATGAACTGGCAGGATTAAACGGGGTGGGCGAAGTGCGTTTGTTTGGTGCTGGCGAATACAGTATGCGTGTGTGGCTGGACCCGGACAAGGTGGCGGCGTTAGGTTTAAGCGCCATGGATGTGGTTAGTGCCATTCGTGAACAAAATAAACAAGCGGCAGCAGGTAGCCTCGGTTCTCAACCAACCGGTGACAACGAATTCCAGTTACTGATTAATATTAAAGGCCGTTTAACCACTGAAGATGAATTTAAAAACATCATTATTAAAGTGGGTGAGCAGGGTCAAATCACCCGCTTAAAAGATATTGCCGAAGTAAAAATGGGCGCAGATTTTTATGCACTACGTTCATTACTGGATAACAAATCTGCCGTTGCAATCCCTGTTTTTCAGCGCCCCGGTTCAAACGCGATTCAAATCTCGGATGATGTACGCGCTAAAATGGCCGAGCTTAAAAAAGCCTTTCCCGCCGGCGTTGACTACTCGATTGTGTATGACCCTACCGTGTTTGTACGCGGCTCAATAAAAGCGGTGGTAAAAACCCTGTTTGAAGCGCTGTTACTGGTGGTGTTTGTGGTGGTGTTATTCCTGCAAACCTGGCGTGCGTCAATTATTCCTCTGGTCGCTGTACCTGTGTCACTGGTCGGTACCTTTGCAATCATGCATTTGATGGGATTTTCACTTAATGCGCTTTCATTATTTGGTTTAGTACTGGCAATTGGGATAGTCGTGGACGATGCCATCGTGGTGGTGGAAAACGTTGAGCGTAATATCAGTGAAGGTCTGGTGCCGATTGAAGCGACCAAAAAAGCCATGGGTGAAGTAACCGGGCCTATTATCGCGACCACCTTAGTGTTGGCGGCAGTATTTATCCCAACGGCGTTTATGTCGGGCCTGACCGGTCGTTTTTATAGTCAGTTTGCATTGACCATCACAATTTCTACTGTGATTTCGATGATTAACTCCTTGACCCTGAGCCCTGCCTTAGCTGCGTTGTTGCTAAAAGGTCATGACCATCCAAAAGACTGGTTATCTCGCCTGATGGATAAAGCCTTTGGTGGCTGGTTGTTTGGTCCGTTTAATCGTCTGTTCAGCCGTGGCGCTAATGCCTATGCCGTTGCGGTGAAAAAGATCATCCGTGCGGGTGGCATCGTACTGGCGTTATATGCCGGATTACTGGCATTAACCTATACCCAGTTTGTGAATACCCCTACCGGTTATGTACCTGGTCAGGATAAACAATATCTGGTGTCTTTTGCTCAGTTGCCGGATGCTGCCTCGCTGGATCGTTCCGAAGCCGTTATCCGTAAAATGTCGGAAATTGCATTGAAACATCCTGGGGTTGAGTCGGCGGTGGCTTTCCCCGGCTTAAGCATCAATGGTTTCACCAATGCACCTAATGCCGGCATTGTATTTGTGACCTTAAAACCGTTCGAAGAGCGCAAGTCGGCAGATTTATCAGCTAACGCCATTGCTGGTAGTCTGGGCGCGCAGTTTGGTTCGATTCAGGATGCTTTTATTGCCATTTTCCCACCCCCGCCGGTTCAGGGCATGGGCACGATTGGTGGCTTTAAATTACAGATTCAGGATCGCGGCAATCTGGGTTACGAAGAACTATACAAGGTAACCCAGAACGTATTGCACAAAGCGTGGGCCAATCCAAAACTGGCCGGTATATTCTCTGGTTATCAGGTAAATGTACCGCAACTGGATGTGGAAATTGATCGTGAAAAAGCCAAGGCTCAAGGCGTAGCCATCAGCGATATCTTCAATACCATGCAGGTGTATTTAGGCTCGTTGTATGTGAATGACTTCAACCAGTTTGGACGTAACTATAAGGTGAATATTCAGGCAAAAGACAGATTCCGTCAGGAGCCTGAGCAAATCACCCAAATGAAAGTACGTAACCAAAATGGTGACATGATACCGCTTGGCTCTTTTATTAAGGTTAGCCATTCAGCGGGGCCCGATCGTGTTATGCACTACAATGGTTATATCACAGCTGAAATTAATGGTGCGGCGGCACCGGGATTCAGCTCGGGGGAAGCGCAGGCTGAAATTGAGAAAATTCTGGACGAGACCTTGCCCATTGGCATGAGCTACGAGTGGACTGATTTGACCTACCAGCAGATTCTGGCCGGTAATACCGCAATGTTAATCTTCCCGTTAGTGGTGTTGTTAGTGTTTCTGGTATTAGCTGCTCAGTATGAAAGTTTAAGTCTGCCGCTGGCGATTATTCTAATCGTGCCTATGACCTTGTTATCAGCCATGACGGGCGTGATTTTAACCCATGGTGATAACAACATATTCACTCAGATAGGCCTGATAGTACTGGTGGGTCTGGCAACCAAAAACGCCATCTTAATCGTTGAATTTGCCAAGGAAAAAGAAGACCACGGCTTGTCGCTGATGGATGCCATTATGGAAGCCACACGCTTGCGTTTGCGCCCAATCCTGATGACGTCATTTGCCTTTATCATGGGTGTGGTACCTATGGCGATTGCCACTGGCGCCGGTGCTGAAATGCGCCGTGCGATGGGCATCGCGGTTTTCTCAGGCATGTTAGGGGTAACCTTCTTTGGATTACTGTTAACCCCACTGTTTTACCATGTGGTGCGTCGTCGTCGCGCCGCACGTCAAGCCCGTCAACTTGAACAGGCTAATTAATTAGCCTGATTCGTCTAGCGTGGCCTGCCGCACAGATACCTCTCCAAATTACGCTGTGCGGTGGGTTTTTTTAGAGGCACTTGCCCAAACATTTCTAATCCCGGAGTGTAAGGGTAAGTTGTCTCGTTTTTCTCCTCTAAATTTCCGATTACCCTTTTTTAGAGCGTGTTTATCTTTGCTGTATAAATTTTGTTCTAACCAAACGCTTTTTAATCACGGCGCTTATTTGCAGGCCTAATGGATTAAGTCAAAAATAAGCAACATTATGGCGTAGGGAACGCCATAAAACAGCTTTAGCTGGCCGCGAAGCGGTGAAAGACAGGAGTCTTTCATAAAGAGTAAAAAGCGTTTAGGACGAACCCCCTGGGCAACGTTTGCGCGGCATTTCTACTGCTTTAGCACTCATTCATGTAGAGTAACTACACCACAATCGTGCCTCATTGTTTAAATACCGCGCAACTCGTTGCAAAAATATACAGCAAAGATAAACACGCTCTGGATATTACTTATATTGTTTTTTCGGCAACCTTTTGAAAGCGCTTACAAAGTTAATATTTGAATAAAGTCAGTGAAAATAAGCCATTGCAGTTTAAATATGAATAAATCCCGATAAGCTGCTTGCGCATAAAATTCTATTTTCTAATCTGCGCCTGAAACATTATTAATAATAATTACCGGCGCTAACGTCGGAACATGATTACTCCTACACAAATACCACCCACCGATTATGTCGGTTTGGGCACATTCAACTGGAATTACCTCAGGGAGCTATTATGCCAAGGTTAGTGTTTGTAAAAGAAACCGTAGCCCATGAGCGGCGGTGCGCTTTGGTGCCGGAGCAAATTAAAGCTTATTTAGCCGCAGGCGCAGACGTGTGGTGTGAAACTGGATTAGGCCAGTCGCTTAATATTGATGATGAAACCTATATCAAAGCGGGTGCTCAAATTGCATCATCACGCGATCAATTGTTAGCAAAAGCAGACGTGGTGTGCAGTGTGCAGCGTTTACCTCAAGAGGATTTATCACTCACTAAAACGGGCGCGGTATTAGTGAGTTTCCTCGACCCCTTTAATCACCCCGATTATCTGCAACAGCTTTGTCAGGCTAACTTAACTGGCATGAGCATGGAAATGATTCCCCGCATCAGCCGCTGCCAAAAAATGGATGCGCTAAGTTCACAGGCCAGCCTTGCTGGTTATGTGATGGTGTTAAAAGCCGCATCTCAATTACCCCGAGTATTGCCAATGATGATGACACCTGCCGGCACTTTAAAACCAGCCAAGGTGTTTGTCATAGGCGCGGGGGTGGCAGGTTTGCAAGCCATCGCGACAGCCAAACGTTTAGGCGTCACGGTGACAGCATTTGATACCCGTGCGGTGGTGGCAGAGCAGGTGCAATCTTTGGGGGCAAAATTCCTCAGTATCGATTTAGGAGAAACCGGTCAAACCGAACAAGGCTATGCCCGGCAACTTACTCCACAACAAATGCAAAAACAGCAACAAGGTCAGGCAGATTGTATTGCAGACTCCGATATTGTGATCACCACAGCACAATTATTTGGTCGCAAGCCTCCAAGACTGATTGATGATGCAACCATTGCACGCATGAAACCCGGCAGTGTGATTGTGGATATGGCCGCCGAAAGTGGCGGCAATGTAGAGGGCAGTATTGCAGGCGAAGTCGTGTACAAACACGGTGTTAGCCTGATTGGAAGCGGAAACTGGGCATCCGATGTCGCGCGGGATGCCAGCCAAATGTACGCCGCCAATTTATTCCACTTATTAAGTGATTGTTTCGATTTACAGCAGCCATTGTCACTTAATTTTGAAGATGAAGTGGTGCGCGCGGCTGTGATTACGCATCAGGGCGCAATCGTCAATGAGGCTATTAATTCGCATCTACAAAAGGAGGTCGCGTAATGACGGCTATCTACCTGTTATTTATTTTGATCTTATCTGTATTTGTTGGTTTTGAATTGATCCGTAAAGTACCGGCTACCTTGCATACTCCGCTTATGTCCGGGGCAAATGCTATCTCGGGCATTAGCTTGTTAGGCGCATTGGCACTGGCTGGCAGTAACAATGATTTATCGGCGTTATTTGGCTCGCTGGCGGTATTTTTGGCCACCATTAACGTGGTGGGCGGTTATGTGGTCACCGACCGCATGTTGTCGATGTTTAAGAAAAAGTAGGGGCAAGATGAACCAACAGTTATTGATTAATTTTGTATATGTACTTGCTGCCACCCTGTTTATTTTTGGCTTAAAGCAATTAAGTCATCCATCCAGTGCCAGACGCGGCAACTTACTCTCTGCATTAGGTATGTTGCTGGCGATTGTGATTACTCTCTTGGATAAGTCGATTGTGTCTTTTGAGTGGATCGCCATCAGCATGGTATGTGGCGCATTAGTTGGTGGTTTTGCCGCACGTAAAGTGGCAATGACCTCGATGCCGGAGCTGGTTTCTCTGTTTAACGGCATTGGTGGGCTGGCCAGTTCGGCTATTGCGATTGTTGCTTTGTTAGCAAATCCCAGTCCTTTTGTTGCAGCCGTGAGTGTATTGGCGTTATTAATTGGAAATGTGACTTTTTCAGGTTCACTGGTGGCCTGGGCCAAGCTCAGTGAAAAAATCAGTGGCAGGCCTCTGCTATTTTCGGGGCAGAAATACGCCAATGCCCTTTTGATTGTAATGATGTTAGCAGCCGCTGTGGCAACCGTCGTTTATCCACTGCAACCACAGTGGTTGTGGGCACTGGTGGCGTTAAGTTTGTTGATGGGCATTTTAGTGGTGCTACCGATTGGTGGCGCTGATATGCCAGTGGTTATTTCGCTGCTTAACAGTTATTCGGGTTTGGCTGCCTGTGCGGCTGGTTTTGCCCTTGAAAATAATCTGCTGATTGTCGCCGGTGCACTGGTGGGCGCCAGCGGTATTATTCTGACCAACATTATGTGCAAAGCCATGAACCGCTCGCTAAGTCATGTGTTGTTATCAGGCTTTCAGGATGTGGTCAAAAGCACGCTTACCATTGAAGGCGAAATCAAACCCATGAGTGCAGACGATGCTTATTACGTGCTGGATGCTGCGCAATCTGTGTTGGTGATCCCGGGATACGGCATGGCGGTGGCTCAGGCGCAACATGCAATGAAAGAGTTGCAGCAAGTACTGGAAAAAAACGGTGCAGAAGTGGTGTATGCCATTCACCCAGTGGCTGGGCGTATGCCTGGACACATGAATGTATTACTGGCCGAAGCCGATGTGCCATATGATGTTTTACTCGAAATGGATGCGGTCAATCCACGTATCAGCAGTTTTGATGTGGCAATTGTGATTGGTGCTAACGATGTGGTGAACCCTGCCGCGCGCGAAATGGTCGGTAGCCCTATTTATGGCATGCCGGTGATCAACGCCGATTTAGCCAAAAATGTTTTTGTATTGAAACGCGGCATGGCAACGGGGTTTGCTGGCATTGATAACCCGCTGTTTTTTAAAGACAACTGCCGGATGATTTTTGGTGATGCCAAACAAACGCTGACCCAGCTCACCAGGCAATTTGCTGAACAATAATCTGAATTAGCATAACGAATAACTAAGCGTGGCAGTCTGGTACTGCCACTTTTTCATTTAAACAGGAACACAAACATGCAGTCATTTTCCTCCCTGATGGGAAATCAAACCCTACTCCCAATCATTACCGCACAAACCCCGGAACAGGGAGTAAGCATTGCACGTGCAATGTCACAGGCGGGTATCAAATTAGTTGAGGTAGTGCTGCGTACGCCAGCCTCTCTCGAAGCGCTACAAGCGATCAAAGCGGAATTACCAGAACTGATTGTGGGTGCTGGCACAGTGTTAGATGCGGCACGTTTACAGCAAACGATTGACGCCGGCTCAGACTTTATTGTTACTCCGGCTATTTCCGACAAATTATTATCTGCTTTAGCCGAGAGCCAGATTGCTGCTTTACCCGGCGTTTCAAATACCGCCGATATCTTACTGGCATCGGAGCATGGTTTTAATGAGTTGAAATTGTTCCCGGCATCTTTGTGTGGTGGCGCAGCGTTTTTAAAAGCGGTTAGCTCGGTATTTCAGGGCATTAACTTCTGTCCAACCGGAGGCGTGAGTGCGGATAACAAACAGGATTATTTGTCGTTAAATAATGTATTTGCGGTGGGCGGAACCTGGGTGTCTAAAGCTGAGTGGGTTGAGGCACAAAACTGGCAGGCGATTACGGACGCTTGCGTTAAAGCTAATAGTTAATTGAATTAAGCCCGCATTTGCGGGCTTTTTAATGCTGTTAATTCACCTGTGTAACTGGGTGCTGAAGTTTTGCCAGTTCCTGATCAAGTAACTCGGCAAACTGTTGCTGTGTTTTTTGCGGCTGAACACCCTGTGGCCACAGCGCAACAATATGATACTCAATACTGTCGCTGCTTGGTTTAAACTGCACTAAATCATCGTACTGGCCATCGAGTAAACGTTCGACCTGGTCAACTCGGTAAAACAAGGCAAAACCTAATTCATCATCATCACCTGCCAGACTTTGTTTGCCATAACGTGCGATATATCCCCAGGTTTCACCGCGTTTTTGCAGTTTGACTGTGTTGGGGTGTTTGACTAATCCTGTGACTAAATTATCTACTGGCTCTGAGGTCGAAGCGGTAATGGTTGCACCGTTATCACCGGCGTTAACCTGATAGTGAGTGCTTAAATCTATGGTTTTGTCGCCAACCGTCCAGTTTTTGTAATCGACAGAAAATGAGGCCGATAATTTATCGTTGGTGAGCTGTTGATAGGTCATGTTTTCATGCTGTTGGAAGTGCATCACGTTATCACCGTCTAACCGCCCTAAGGCACCGACACCCAGCGCTTTACCTACTTTGAGAACATCCTGTCCCCAGTCAGAAGAGTGATGGTAACTTTCATAACCATCCAGACCTACGCCCGGTAACACCATATCACTGGTTTTTTTACCGTAAATGTCAATTGCGTTGCGCCAATCCAGATATAAGCGGAAACCGATTTTGTCATTTTCCCAGCCTGGGCCTTCATAACGCAGATAATAAGAATGGTCGGTAAGTTGTGGTGGTGTAACAAAATGGTCTACCGGCTCAAAAGTAAAGGCATCGGCTTTGTAGTCTTTACCATCCCAATGGCCACCAGTACGACGGCTTAGCTCAACGTGCGCCATATCAGCCAGAGTCACATTATTATCGGCCGTTAACTGCAATGTTTGTTGCTGTCCTGGAGCGACATTGACTAATAAACGCGCGGTATCTGCCTGACCATCCTGATCATTGTCTACCAATTCCACTTTGGCGTTATGGTCGCTTTTATACTGGGTCTGCATCGACACTTGGTTATTAAGTGGCACATTGATGACTTGAGAAAGTGGACTGCCATTAGCGGGGTTTTTAATTTTAATCTGCATGCCATCATTGGTTTGTGAACCGCAGCCGGAAACTAAAAAGGCTGTCATAAGAGCAAGGCTGCTGAGCTTGGTTTTATACATGTGAAATCACCTTAAACACGTTCATAGCTAATTTTGTAAGAGTTAACAGCGATGACATTGCGCAGGCTGTTAACCTGATTGTTGTTTCCTTGTTTAATCTACAACTTGTAAGCGCATTTTATTTACAATTGCGCTACACAGCGCGTATTTAACCGTTTTTTAAGATACCTATAAAATCAGGTGCAGAGTCAATATAACAAGGTTTTTAAAAAAAGTATTGACAAAATGCCACCGGTGGCAATAACGTTGTCACCCTGTAGTGACAATGTAAATAAAATGTAGTTTGCAGGTTAAGCTTCACAGCTCAAAGTACAATCGAATTAGACGCTTTTATTCAAATAAGAATATTAATATTTTTATTTGAATAAAAATGCAGTGGTCTGCTTGCGCCATTTGATGTCACTTAATAGGCTTCTTGGCCATGACAAATAAACAGGAGCAGACAAGTGAATATGCAGGATTTTTCTCTAACCGGAAAAACAGCGTTAGTGACCGGCGCCAGCCGCGGATTGGGGCAAGCTATTGCAGTGGCCATGGCTGAAGCCGGAGCCAATGTTGTCTGCAGTAGTTCGCGTGAAGGCGGCTGCGCTGAAACATTAGATTTGATCGCAAAAACATCGCAGCAAGGCTTTGAAATTGCTGCGGATTTGAGCGATGAAAAAGCAGTAATGCAAATGGCAGAAAAGGCAAAAGCCTTTAGTGGTGATATTGATATCCTAGTCAACAATGGTGGCACGATTCATCGTCATCCTGCAGTGAGCTATCCGATGGCGGAATGGCGTAGAGTACTGCAGGTCAATCTGGATGCCAGTTTTATGTTATGTCAGGCCGTTGCTGAAGGCATGATGAAAAACGGGCAGGGCAAAATTATCAATATCGCATCCATGCTGTCTTACAGCGGTGGTATGACGGTACCAGCCTACACCGCCAGTAAACATGCTATTGCCGGTTTAACCAAAGCCTTAGCTAACGAGTGGGGTCAGCATAACATACAGGTTAATGCGATTGCGCCGGGTTACTTCCGTACTGATAACACAGAAGCCCTGCAGCAAAACACCACCCGCTACAACGAAATATTGCAGCGTATTCCTGCTGGTCGCTGGGGTGACCCGGAAGACTTGCAAGGCGCGGCGGTATTTTTAGCCAGTCATGCCAGTAATTATGTTAATGGCCATGTACTGGCAGTCGATGGCGGCTGGCTGGCACGATAAGAGATTGAACCATGACAACTGAATATGAAGTACGTTATGCCGTTGGGCAACGCGAAGTAAAACAGTACGATACCAGTGAATTACGCTGTGAATTTCTGGCTGACAATATCATGCAGCCGGGCAAGGTTTACTGGGTATACAGCCACTATGAGAGATTCATGGTAGGCGGCGCTGTTCCAACCAATGCGGCATTAACACTGGACACCATTGATCCGCTAAAAAGTGATGCATTTCTGGCCCGTCGTGAACTGGGCATTATCAACGTAGGTGGTGCAGGTAAAGTGCACGTTGGTGAGCAATGTTTTGAGCTTGCCACTGAAGAGGCGCTTTATGTAGGACAAACAACTGAAAGCGTGGTTTTTGAATCACTGGACGTTGCTAATCCCGCACGTTTTTATCTTAATTCCGCGCCTGCTCATCATGCTTATCCTCACAAAAAAGTAGGTAAAGCCGACGCTAATGTGTTGCATATGGGCGCGGGCGAAACCTGTAACGAGCGTGATATTAACCAGCTGATTATTAGTGGTGTGGTGCAAACCTGCCAGTTGCAAATGGGCTTAACTCGTCTTAATCCCGGCAGCAACTGGAATACCATGCCCGCTCACCAGCATGACCGACGCAACGAAGTGTATTTTTATTTTGATTTAGAACCGGAGCAAGCGGTTTGCCATTTTATGGGCGAACCCACCGAAACCCGTCATATCTGGGTGGGTAACGAAAACGCGGTGTTATCACCTCCCTGGTCAATCCATTGTGGTGTAGGAACTGGCAGCTACGCCTTTATTTGGGGCATGGCTGGCGAGAACCTTGATTACAACGATATGGATAAATATCCGCCTGATCAATTGCGTTAATAGTGGCCTACCGGTTTGCAGTCGTTGGAGACATTTAGATGAAGTATTGGAGACGTTTACCTGTCGTATTGGCAGCCTGTACAGCAGTGTTGCTGGCAGGGTGTGCCAAACAGGATGACACGGTAATTCTACGTTTAGGGCACTCGCTCGATACCCAGCACACAGTGCATAAAGCCATGGTGTATCTGGGACAACGTCTTGAGCAGTATTCTCATGGCAAAATGAAAGTGGTGATCTATCCCAGCAGTCAGTTGGGTTCTGAACGTGAGATGGTTGAACTCCTGCAAATTGGTAGTCTGGCTATGACCAAAGTCTCGGCCAGTCCGCTGGAAGGTTTTGCGCCTGAAATGAAGCTTTTCAGTATTCCTTACGTGTTCCGTGACCGCGATCACTTCTGGCGAGTATTAAACAGTGACTTAGGTATGTCGTTATTAAAAGGCGTTGAAAAGGTACGTTTAAAAGGCCTGGGGTATTACGATGCCGGTAGTCGTAGTTTCTACACCACCGATGCGCCAATCCACACACCTGCGGATTTAAAAGGTAAAAAAATCCGGGTACTGAACAGCCCGACAGCGGTAAAAACCGTGCAGGCACTGGGCGGTGCCGCAACACCTATTGCCTGGGGCGAGCTGTATACAGCGCTGCAACAAGGCGTGGTTGATGGTGCGGAAAACAATCCGCCTAGTTATTATTTATCACGTCACTATGAAATTTCACGTTATTACTCTTTGGATGAGCACACTTCAGTACCCGATGTGATGCTGGCCAGTCTGAAAGTGTGGAACTCACTCACTGAACAGCAGCAACAATGGTTAAGCATGGCAATGGCTGATTCGGTGGAGTATCAGAAAAAACTGTGGAAACAAGCATCTGACGAGGCGCTTGAAGCAGTAAAAGCCGATGGTGTTGAAGTGATTTATCCTGATAAACAAGCGTTTCGTGATGCAGTTAAACCTTTCCATGATTCATTTAAAGGCACCGAAGTAGGTCGCATTATGCAACAAGTAGAGGCGATGTAAGCCATGAATGTGATTATTCGATTATTAGATAAAGTGCTGAGTTATGCGTTAATTGCCGCCATGGCCAGTATTCTGCTGGTGGTAAGCTGGCAGGTGATTTCCCGTTATTTACTTTCAGATCCAAGCTCAGTGACTGAGGAACTGGCGCGCTTTTTACTGATTTGGATTGGTATGCTGGGCGCGGTATATGCCTTTCGCACCCATGCGCATTTAGGGCTGGATATTGTGGTTGATCGTATGCAACCAGCCAAAAAACATCTGGTGCAAATTTTTGTGCAGCTCTCCGTTATCGTGTTTTGTGCACTGGTGATGGTATATGGCGGTGCAGAACTGATGGAGTTGACCTTAGATCTTAATCAAATCTCAGCAGCCCTAGGTATCAAAATGGGCTTTGTATATTCAATTTTACCTATCACCGGCGGCATGATCTGCCTGTACGCAATACATAACATTGGCTGCATCCTGCGCGGCGAAGAAGAGGGGCGCCACTAATGGAAATGACAGCAATTGTACTACTGGTGGTGTTTTTTGCGCTGTTGGTATTAAGTGTTCCGGTATCTTTTGCTATTGGTTTAGCTACGTTAGCGACCATGGTCATGAGCATGGATATGACGCCAGCGGTGACCACTATGGCGCAACGTATGGCCGGTGGTTTAAACAGCTTTGCCTTATTAGCCATCCCGTTTTTCGTCTTATCCGGACAAATTATGGGGCGTGGTGGTATCGCCAAACGTTTAATCGAATGTGCGATGGCGTTAATTGGTGCGCTGCCTGGCGGTTTAGCGTTAGTTAACGTTGTATCTTGCATGTTGTTTGGGGCGATATCAGGTTCAGCGGTAGCCGCAACGTCGGCCATTGGCAGCTTTATGTTGCCGGAAATGAAAAAAGCCGGTTACGACGAAAACTTTAGTGCGGCAGTTACCGCGGCTGCTTCAACCACAGGTTTATTAATCCCACCGAGTAACATCTTAATTGTGTATGCGATTGCCAGCGGTGGTGTATCCATTGCCGCCTTGTTTATGGCTGGTTATTTGCCGGGTATTTTAGTTGGTCTGGCGTTAATGGTGATTTGTTTTATTCACGCCAAACGTAAAGGTTATGCAACCAGTGCACGTCTGCCAGTCAAAGTGGTGGTAGAAAAAGTACTAGCTGCTGTTCCCAGTTTATTCCTGATTGTCTTGGTGATTGGCGGCATTATCGGTGGCATTTTCACTGCCACTGAAGCGGGCGCGATTGCGGTGTTTTATTCGATGTTGTTATCGATAGGAATTTACCGTGAAGTAAAGTGGGCTGAATTTCCCCAGCTGTTATTAAAAGCAGCAGAAACCACCTCTATCGTGTTGTTGTTGATTGCGGCATCTACTGCCATGTCGTGGTTATTATCTTTTGAAAATATTCCACAAACCTTTAGTCAGTTTTTGCTTGAACTAAGTGACAACCCGATTGTTATCTTATTACTTATCAATCTGGTGTTGATTGTGGTCGGTGCTTTCCTGGATATGACGCCAGCGGTATTGATTTTCACCCCAATCTTTTTACCGGTCGCCATGCAATTAGGCATGTCACCGCTGCAGTTTGGCATCATGATGGTGCTTAACCTGTCAATTGGCTTATGTTCACCGCCGGTGGGGGCCGTGTTATTTGTGACCTGTGCTATCGCCAAAACCAAGCTGGAACGCATTATTAAACCCCTGTTGCCACTGTATATCGCGATGTTTGTGGTGCTGATGCTGGTTACTTATGTACCCTGGATCAGTGAAGTGGTACCTAACATGTTAGGACTGTAACCGATGGAAAGATATCTGATCCCCGGTGTTGTGCATGCCTGCGAATTGCTGCGCTTGTTAGCGCAAAATGGTAAAGGCATGACCTCCCAACAAATCGAAGTGGCACTTGATCTGCCTCGTACCACGGTTTTCCGTTTGCTGCGCACGCTGGTGTCGCAGCAGATGTTGGAAAAGCGCAACAAGAAATATTTCTGTGGTGCCGATTTGATGAATGTGGGGCTTCAGATTATCAATTCCGATCGTTTGCATCAGGTGGCGATTCCACATGTGCAACGTTTAGCATTAACCACAGGACACACGGCTCATCTGGCAGTACCGCATCATGGCAGTGCATTGATTGTGGAAGTTTTTGATAGCCCACATCCGTTAAAAGTGGCCAGTCGTCCGGGATTGCGAGCGTTAATGCATTGCTCTTCAACCGGTAAGATTTTCTTAGCTTTTTTGTATTACGACAATCTGGAACTGTTGTTTGAAAACAAGGAAATGGAAAAACGTACCGCCAATACCATTACGAATCTGCCTGATTTGAAAAAAGAACTGCAGCGGGTAATGGCGTTGGGTTATGCGGTGGATGATAAAGAATATCACGAAGATGTGCGCTGCTTAGCGGCGCCGGTGCGCGATAACCGCGGTATTGTGGTCGGGGCGATTGGTATTACCGGCCCCGCTACCTCATTTACCAAAGCACAAATTCCTATGATAGCTGCACAGGTTAAAGCGGCTGCCTGCGATATTTATAAAGATGTGTATCAACAGCATTCATTGTCACAGGAGAAAACGGGATAATCTTGTAACAATCAGTCACTTAGATTAGTGTCGAACGGTTTTAAGATTAGTTGAGATAACCCATGAGCGATAAAAAGCCAACCATAAACGATGTAGCCAGAGAAGCCGGTGTCTCAAAACGCACCGTGTCCCGTGTGATTAACGGCTCGGCTAATGTCGGTGAAAAAACGCAAAAGCTGATCCAGTCAGTGATTGAGCGGTTAGATTATTCACCGGATAAACAGGCAAGGGGATTAGCCTCCAGTCGTTCATATTTGCTTGGTTTAATCTATGACAACCCGGACGCCTTGTATATCGATCAGGTGCAGCGCGGTGTGCTCGAAGTCTGCTCTAAACAAGGATACGAACTGGTGGTTCACCCCTGCCAGTACAGCAGTGACAAACTGGTTGAGGACTGTCAGGGGTTTATTCGTCGTTCCAAAATTGATGGGGTGATTGTGCTGCCTCCTGTTTCGGAATCCAAACAACTGGCGGCGGCATTGCGTGAAAACAATCAGTGTTATGTGCGCATGGCATCAGTGGATTTAGATGATCATATGAACATAGTAGTTTCAGATGAGCGCGCAGCGATGGCGGAAATGGCGCGTTATCTGGTTTCGATGGGGCACCGTGACATTGCCTTTATTACCGGACCTCTTAGTTATTATTCCTCACTGGAACGTTTAGCCGGTTTTCGCAGCACCTTGCAGCAACTGGGACTGGCGCTGCCGGAGTCACAGGTTTTTGAGGGGCAGAACAGCTATCAAAGTGGCATTGATGCTGCCAAACGCATTTTAAGCAAAACCACTCGTCCAACTGCGATTTTTGCCAACAACGATGAAATGGCTGCCGGGGTGCTTAAAGTCGCCCATAACATGGGAATTAACGTGCCTGAGCAACTGTCTGTTGCTGGATTCGATGACAACTTACTGGCATCGCGCATTATTCCGTCTCTTACCACTATTCAACGCCCAGTGGGGGCCATGGCGGCATTGGCTGCGCAAAAGATTATTCGTGCGATCGAAAAAAGTGATCCGGTTTCCAGTGAAAGTGACTTTCTGGTGAAACCCCATTTAATTATCCGGGAATCAACCGCGCCCTGCACCAAAAGCTGAGTACTAGCTGGTTCAGGGACATATTTAAATAAGGATTAGGTTAATGAAAATAAGTACCCTGAACGTGGCGAAGATCGCTGCTTTTGCTTGCTTGTTGCAAATAGCTCAAGTTGCCAATGCTGCTCAACAAAGTTGGGCTGAGAGAATGGTGCAGTCAGAAATGGCGCGTCATCCGGAAGCCTGGAGCATGGAAGAAGCTAAAAAACCAAAGTGGAACTACACCCAGGGATTGGTGTTGCTGGCTATCAGCAAACAATACGAAAAGAAACCGGATCCCAAGTTACTTGCTTACATTAAAGCTTACGCTGATTTACTGATTGATGAAAAAGGCGATATTCGTGGTTACAAGATGAGTGACTACAACATTGATATGATCAACGCCGGTAAAATTTTGTTTTTCCTGTACGAACAAACCCAGGACCCACGTTACATGCGTGCTATGCATATAATGCGTGAACAAATTGCTGGTATGCCGCGTACCTCTGAAGGGGGCTTTTGGCACAAAAAACGTTATCCATTCCAGATGTGGTTAGATGGCTTATACATGGGCGCGCCTTTTTACGCTGAATATGCAACCTGGTTTGCCGAAGATAAAGACACCTTTGATGATATCGCTCAGCAATTTAAACTGATCGAACGTCACGCCAAAGACCATAAAACCGGTTTGTTGTATCACGGCTGGGATGAAAGCCGCCAGCAAAAATGGGCAGACCCCAAAACCGGTACTTCTCCTAATTTCTGGTCGCGTTCACTGGGCTGGTATGCCATGGCATTAGTGGACGTGTTGGAATATTTCCCGAAAGGCCACAAAGACCGTGAATTCTTAATCGAAAGTCTGCAAAACCTGGCAGCCGCCGTCACCAAAGTGCAGGATAAATCAGGCTTGTGGTATCAGGTAACAGATCAAGGTGATCGTAAAGGTAATTATCTGGAAGCCTCGGGCACCAGCATGTTGGTTTATGCACTGGCGAAAGGGGTTAACCAGGGCTATCTGGACAAACAGTACTGGCAGGTCGCACAAAAAGGTTATCAGGGTTTACTGGATAAACTTATCAAAGTGGATAGTGGCTTGGTGAATATTACTCAGGTTTGTGCCGTTGCCGGTTTGGGTGGTGATCCATACCGTTCAGGCTCATTTGATTATTACGTAAATGAAAAAATGCGTGATAACGATCCTAAAGCGACCGGACCATTTATTATGGCGAGTTTAGAGCTGGGTAAATAAGCATTACATTGCCACCGGAATCTGTTAATTCAAGGTAACAATAACGATTACAAACCTTAAGCTACATTTGACGAAAATACAGATGCGTCATACAATGCCACCGGTGGCAAAAGTAAAGTCAAATAATAACAAAAATGTCGAATTGCTGGTTTTGTGAGCGTTTTAGTCTCAAAAACGCCAGTTGAGACAGCCAATCAGTAAAAGGAGTGATTGTATGATCGCCAGACGAACATTTATTAAATCGGTTGTAGCCACTGCGGTAGCCGGACTAGTTAGCGGTTGTGGCCGTAACGAAATGGCTAGTGCATCAAGTGCGCCTGCCGCTGGCGGAACCCGCTGGAAACTGGCTGATGAAATTCGTCGTAGTGTGCGTCAGGTTGCCTTTGCTGATCAGGAATTTGTGATTACAGATTTTGGCGCCAAAGCTGAATCTGGTGTGGATAATACACAAGCCATTAAACAAACCATCGAGGCTTGTCATCAAGCTGGCGGTGGACGTGTGGTAGTACCGGCTGGACGCTTTGAAACCGGTGCTGTGCATTTACTTTCCAATGTGAATTTACACCTGCAACAAGATGCGACCCTGGCCTTTTTAACCGATCCGGCCAAATATTTGCCTGCGGTATTTACCCGTTGGGAAGGTATGGAAATGATGGGTTATTCACCGCTTATTTACGCCTTTGAACAAACCAATGTGGCGGTAACAGGTACAGGTACATTAGATGGTCAGGCCGATGACAATACCTGGTGGCCGTGGAAAGGCAAGAATAAACATGCCCACTGGCGCCAGGATCCGGTTGAACTCACACAAAAACCGGCACGTGATAAATTGCAGCAGCAAGTGGAAGCAGGCATACCTCCAGAACAGCGACTGCACGCCGAGGGCTCTTTTTTACGTCCGGCATTTTTCCAGCCTTATCGTTGTCATCAGGTACTGATTGAAGGGGTGACTATTGTAAATTCACCTTTTTGGTTAATTAACCCTGTATTGAGTGAAGACGTTACCGTGCGAGGCGTGACCTGCCGTAGTCATGGTCCAAATAACGATGGTTGTGATCCTGAATCCTGTAATCGTGTACTGATTGAAGATTGTTTATTTGATACCGGTGATGACTGCATCGCAATTAAATCAGGGCGCAATGCCGATGGTCGCCGTGTAAATACACCTTGTCAGAATATCCTGGTGGAAAACTGCCAGATGAAAGACGGTCATGGTGGTTTGGTGATTGGTAGCGAAATTTCAGGCGGCGCACGCAATATCTTTATGCAGAATTGCCATATGAGCAGCCCGGAGTTGGAACGTGCTATTCGCATTAAAACCAATTCCATTCGTGGCGGGGTAATTGAAAACATCAATGTGCGCAATGTTGATGTGGGGCAGGTCAAAGATGCGATTGTGGTGAACTTCTATTACGAAGAAGGTGATGCAGGCAGCTTTGACCCCGTAGTACGTGATATTCATATCGAAGATTTTACGGTGGAAAAAGCCAAACATGCCATGGTGATCCGTGGCTTTGACCGTGCACCAATCGAAAATCTGTTGTTAAGAAACTGTCGTTTTAATCAGGTTGCCAAACCTCAGGTGGTTGAGCATGTGAACAACATCACACTGGATAATGTGTGGGTTGCTGACAAGCCACTGACGGCCAAAGATTTGGTTACCCAGTGAGATAAATTCCATGAAAGCGTTAATTCATATTCATCCCAATGACAATGTCGCAGTAGCAACCCGTGATTTAGCCGCGGGTGAGCATATTGATGAGCTGGATTTGACCTTAACCGATGATATTCCTAAAGGTCATAAAGTGGCCCTAAGCGATATTGCCGAAGGTGATATCGTGGTCAAGTATGGTTTTGAAATTGGTGGTTGTACGGCGGCGGCTAAACGTGGCCAGCATATTCACAGCCATAACTTAAAAACCAATTTACGCGACGGCACTCAATATCAATATCAGCCAGTACAAGCCAAAGCGGTTGAGCCAAAAGCGGTGCCAACTTTTAAAGGTTATCGCCGCGCCAATGGTAAAGTGGGGATACGTAATGAGGTATGGATCATCAACACCGTGGGTTGCGTTAACCGCACAGCACAGCGCATTGCAGATGTGTGCTCTAAACGTTTTGAAGGTCGTGCTGATGCGTTTGTGGCCTTTACTCATCCCTTTGGCTGCTCACAGCTAGGGGATGATTTAAAAGACACCCGTGCTGTGCTTGCTGCCTTGTTAACTCACCCCAATGCCGGTGCGGTTTTGGTGGTGGGATTAGGGTGTGAAAACAACCAAATGGCTGATTTACTGGTGGCGGCCGGTGAATATGATAAGTCGCGTATTCGATTTTATAATTCCCAACAGGTGGGCGATGAGGTAGAAACCGGCGTCGATGCAATTGAAGAAATGTTGCCGCTGCTGGAAACCGATCAACGTGTGGATTGTCCCGCCTCTGAATTAGTGCTGGGCATGAAGTGCGGCGGCTCTGATGCCTTTAGTGGTATCACAGCCAATCCACTTGTTGGACGTATGTCAGATAAAATCACCCAGCTGGGTGGTAGCGCTATTTTAACCGAAACCCCTGAAATGTTCGGTGCTGAGCAAATTCTGATGAATCGTGCCAGCAGTGAACCAATTTATCAGCAGATAGTGTCGCTGGTGAATGATTTTAAACAGTACTTCATCGCACACAATCAGCCTATTTATGAAAATCCATCACCCGGTAACAAAGCTGGTGGATTAACCACGCTGGAAGAAAAATCACTGGGCGCGATTCAAAAAGGCGGTCAGGCGATTGTGAATGAAGTGCTGGATTACGGTCAGCCACTTTCTAAAAAAGGGTTAGTGCTATTACAAGCGCCGGGTAACGATGCGGTGTCATCCACCGCGTTAGCAGCCAGTGGCGCACATATGGTGTTATTTACCACAGGTCGCGGTACGCCGTTAGGTTTCCCGGTGCCGACGGTAAAAATTTCTTCAAATACTGATTTAGCCACACGTAAGCCGCATTGGATTGATTTTAACGCCGGCAGCGTACTCGATGGCGTGGACATGGAGACATGCGCGGATCAGTTTTTTAATCAGTTGTTGGCTATTGCATCCGGTCAGCCAACCAATAACGAACAAAATGAATGCAGAGAGATCGCCATCTGGAAACGTGGCGTCACTCTCTAATTTAGGTAACAGGAGCCTGTAAATGGTTAACTCAACTTCCCCATTGTCATTGCATGCAGACAGACTATTCCCTGCTGATGCGAAAGTCAGAGACATCGCCCGTGCGTTGTATAACGAGATTAAAGACTTACCTATCATCAGCCCGCATGGTCACACCGACCCGCGCTGGTTTGCCTACGATGAAAGCTTTGGTAATGCCACTGAATTGCTGATCCGTCCTGATCACTATGTTTTCCGTATGCTTTACAGTCAGGGGATCTCGCTGGAGTCTTTGGGTATTCCACGCTGGGATGGTGGCGAAGTCGAAAAAGACCCGCGTAAAATCTGGAACCTGTTTGCTAAAAATTATTACCTGTTCCGTGGCACGCCGTCACGCATGTGGTTGGATACCGTATTCCACGATGTCTTTGGGTTGCGTGTGCAATTAAATGAACAAACTGCGGACCAGTATTACGATTCAATTACTGAGCAATTAGCGACAGATGCATTCCGTCCGCGTGCCTTGATGGACAGATTTAACATCGAATTAATCGCCACTACAGAAGGTGCGTTAGATCCATTACCTCACCACCAGGCTATTCAGGGTACACCGTGGCAAAAACGCGTGATTACCTCGTTCCGTCCTGATGATGTGGTTGATGCCTCACGTGACGATTTTGCCACTAATGTGGCAAAACTGGGCGAAATGACGGGGGAAGATACCCAAAGCTGGAGTGGTTACTTAGACGCTATTCGTAAGCGTCGTGAATGGTTCCGCCAAATGGGCGCAACTGCCACTGACCACGGTCACCCAACCGCATTAACCGCTGATTTAAACACCAGCGCGTGTGAAGCCTTATTTGCCCGTTGTTTAAAAGGTGAAGCCAGCGAGCAGGAGCAGGAAATTTTCCGTGGCCAGATGTTAACTGAATTGGCCGGAATGAGTATTGAAGATGGCATGGTAATGCAAATTCACCCTGGCGCTTTCCGTAACCATAACCCTGAGTTGTTTACTAAGTTTGGTCGCGATAAAGGTGCGGATATTCCATCGCAAACTGAATATGTACAGGCGCTTAAACCGTTACTGGATAAATACGGCAACAATCCAAAGCTGAACATTATTTTGTTCACGCTGGATGAAACCGTTTATGCCCGCGAATTAGCACCTCTGGCTGGCCATTATCCAAGTCTGAAATTAGGGCCTGCCTGGTGGTTCCATGATTCGCCGGAAGGTATGTTGCGTTTTCGTCATCAGGTTACCGAAACCGCAGGTTTTTATAACACGGTTGGTTTTAACGATGATACCCGTGCTTTTTTATCGATTCCTGCGCGCCACGATGTTGCACGTCGTATTGATTGCCGTTTTCTTGCTGAGTTAATTACTCAGCATCGTATTAACGAACAGGAAGGGTTTGAACTGGCGCATGATCTCACTTACAACCTGGCCAAAAAAGCCTACAAACTGGGATAATTTTTGATGCAGCAATTAACCAATCAAACTGTATCTCAGCTTGCTGATGCTGTGATCCAAAACGATTATGTCAGAGCAGATGTTGGCATTGGCATAGTGCATTTGGGCCCGGGCGCATTTCATCGCGCCCATCAGGCTGTTTTCACCGACAATGCATTAGCATTAGGCGGTGACTGGGCGATTTGCGGCGTATCGATGCGCAGCAGAGGGGTTCGCGATAATCTGGCCGAGCAGGATAATTTATACACTTTGGCCATTTTAGATGAGCAGCCGGCTTATCAACTGGTGGGTGCGATTAAAGAAGTGCTGGTGTTGGGCGATCAGCGTGAGCAAGTGATGCAACGCTTGACCGCGGCAACTACGCATATCATCAGTTTAACCGTGACTGAAAAAGGTTATTGCTTAAATGGCGATGGATTACTGGATAACGCACATGCCGACATTCAGCATGATATTGCTAATCTGACAGAAGCCCGCAGTGCCATTGGTTTAATTGTTGCGGCGCTGCAAGTTCGTCATTCACATAATATCAGCGGCTTAACCGTGATTAGCTGTGACAATCTGGCGGATAACGGCAGCAAATTAGAAAAAGCGGTTGTGGCATTTGCGGCACAGATAGATCAGGAGTTAGCGGACTGGATATCACACAATGTGTGTTTCCCCAATACCATGGTGGACAGCATTACCCCAGCTACCGACGAGGCGTTAAAACAGCGTGTCGCCGATGCCTTAGGTTTAGTCGATAACTGGCCCATTCAGCGTGAAGCCTTCACTCAGTGGGTAATCGAAGATCACTTCAGTGGACCGCGTCCGCACTGGGAACAAGTGGGAGTGACTTTTACTCAGGATGTAAGTGGTTTTGAAAAAGCCAAGTTACGTTTATTAAATGGCAGCCATTCTACTTTGGCCTATCTGGGGCTGCGTTGTGGTTTTGAAACCGTGCATCAAGGTATTAGCAATCCGGCCCTTAAAAAACTGATTAGCACTATGTTGCTGCAAGAGGTACAAGCATCTTTCACCGCGCCTGATGGCATGAATGTGGAAGAGTATATTCACGCTATTTTAGCGCGTTATGGCAATTCACATATTCGCCATTTGTTATCGCAAATTGCCTGGGATGGTTCACAAAAACTGCCATTTAGATTATTGGGCACCATCAAAGATAATCTGGCGGCGGGTAACAGTATTAAATTGCTGTGTACTGGTGTGGCAGCCTGGTTGCACTTTTTGGTGGACGCGGCGCATAATCAAAAGCAAATTACTGACCCTCTGGCCGACATGTTGCTGGAAAATGCGGCTAAATGTTCAGGCGATAGTGCTGATGATGTCGCTAACTTACTGGCAATCTCTCAGGTGTTTCCTGCTGCTTTGGCGCAAGATGAACGCTTTAGTCAGCCTGTGACGGATGCTTACATTAAGCTTGCTGCATTAAATCCCCAAAATGTTGAAAGTGTTATTGAATCCCTGCTGTAAACGGGCTTCAATAACTCATTCTAATCTGACCGGAGTATTAACGCTTCGGTCAACTATTCCTCATTATTAGTAAGTTGTTGGACGATATCACGATGGCAAAGAGCGTTATTTTTGGTGAATGTATGGTGGAGTTGTCTGCCGCAGGACAAAATCTATTTCAACAAACCTTTGCCGGAGATACCTTTAATACAGCGATTTACTTAAAACGCTGTTTAGCGTCACAGTCGGTTCATTATTTGTCAGCATTAGGTCAGGATGCTTTAAGTGAACAGCTATTGTCGCTGATGCAATCCGAGTCATTGGCCACAGATTTAATGCTTAAAAGTGCCGATAAAACCCTTGGCCTTTACATGATCAATACCGATGAACATGGTGAACGCAGCTTTGCTTACTGGCGCAGTGACGCCGCAGCCAAACAAACTCTGACGATGTTAGAGCTGCAGCAAAAATGCGATGCCTTGTTGGATGCCGATAGCTTTTTCTTCTCTGGTATTTCTCTGGCTATTTTGTCTGAGCAGGATAAAGCCAGATTACTTGATTTAGTTGCAGAGCTTAAACAGCAAGGCTGCAAAATTATTTTTGATCCTAATTATCGTCCCCGCCTGTGGCAATCTGCGTCGCATGCACGCGACTGGACAGATAAAGCCTACGCCTTAGCCGATATCGCCTTTCCGGGACGTGATGATCATAAAGAGCTGTATGCACATCCGGATATCGAAAGCATTTATCAGCATGTAAATGCGCTTGGTGTCTCTGAGATGATCATCAAAAACGGAGCTGAATCGACCCATTTGTTCTTAGACGGTGAGCATAGCGAAGCGCCGGTACAACAAGTGGATAAAGTGGTAGACACCACCAGTGCGGGTGATGGCTTTAATGGTGCTTATCTGGCTGCACGTTTTGCCGGTAAAAGCATGCAACAAGCGGCTGTTTATGGCGCCAAAGTGGCGGCGTTTGTGATTGGACATCGTGGTGCTATCGTTGAATCTGCGTTAATGCAGCAATTTTTGGCGGATAATCCTTTATGACAACGTTAACCAAACTTTTAGCCTTGTGTTTAAGCCTGAGTGTTTTTTCCTGCCCGGCACAAACTGTGACTCAGGATAAACGACTAGCATTTCCGGGGGCTGAAGGTTTTGGTAAATATACCCAGGGTGGCCGGGGCGGCAGAGTGATTGTGGTGGATTCTTTGGACGATTCCACCAAAGCCAGACCGGGCACGTTGCGTTATGCGGTAAAAGCGCAAGGCCCACGTATTGTGGTATTTAATGTTTCTGGTGTGATTAATCTGGTTAAGCCGCTGGAAATTAGCGAAGATTACATCACTATTGCCGGACAAACGTCACCCAAAGGTATAGTGATAAGTGGTTCTGAAACCCAGATAGACGCCGATGAGGTTATTATCCGTTATATGCGTTTTCGCCCGGGCTCAGTGCATCATCAGGGCGATGCCGTTACCGGCAAGCGCCACAAAAATATCATCATCGACCACTGCTCACTAAGTTGGGCCAATGATGAAGTGGCATCGTTTTATAATAATCAGAACTTTACCCTGCAATATTCGCTGATTAGCGAAAGTCTTAATCATGCTGGCCATAAAAAAGGGGCGCATGGTTATGGTGGTATTTGGGGCGGTGCCAACGCCAGTTTTGTTAATAATGTTCTTGCACACCATAGCAGCCGCAATCCACGGTTAAATGGTTACCGATTGCGTCCTAATTATCCCCAGGCGCTTGAGTTGGTCGATGTGCGTAATAACGTCATCTATAACTGGTCGCATAACAGCGCGTACGGCAATGAAGGCGGGCGCTTTAATCTGGTAAATAATGTATTTAAGCCGGGGCCCGCTGATGGAGAACGTCGTTTTTTCCAGTTAGGTAAAACCACCGACAAAGGTGATCGTGGACAGGCATATTTGCGCGGCAATCAAATGATTGGCGAAGCGGCGATGAGCACCAACAATCGTTTAGGTGTTGAAGTTAAAGATCAAAAACATGCCAAAATCAGCACGGTAGATGCAATTAAAGATAACTTTTTGGTTGATGCTGCCTTTGTGTCACCCAAATGGCAGGAAGATTATCCCGAGCAAACCGCCGAACAGGCCTTTAAAACTTTAATTGTAGAGGGGGACGTGGGGGCGAATCGCAACCGCCATGGCTTCTTTCAGGATACCGTTGACCAGAATGTGTTAAACGACATAGTCACCGGTACAGCGCGAGTCGGCACAGGCATTATCGACAGCGAATTACAGGTGATTAAAAGCTGGCAAGCCTATGCGGAAGAATTTGCCAGTGAAACCGCATCAAGCATTCCTGATGAGATACTGACTAATTCACAAAAAGCCCAGCAGTGGATTGATACATTGGGCAGTTTTTAAACATTAGATATCCAGGATGACGGGCATCATGTCCATCATCTGTTCACCTGCGCTTAATTCCAGCTTCCTCTCTTGACACATCTGCGGCTAACACCGACGATAACACCAATTTAATTCAATGATTTTAAACACAATATTGGAAAACCAATGTTGCGTGGAGCGTTTTATGTTTAAAAATTACCAGCCGCTAATTGCCGGGCTGTGCATCGCGTTGTTTTCTGTTGGCATACAGGCGCAGGAAGCGGTGGATTATATCGACCCTTTTATTGGCACTGGCCCTGATGGGCATACCTTTCCGGGGGCTGTTACACCTTTTGGCATGGTGCAATTAAGCCCGGATACCCAAATCCGTAAAGGCGGCGACAGTTATAAATGGTGTGCTGGTTATTTGTATTCCGATACCACCATTCAGGGTTTTAGCCATACGCATTTTTCCGGTACAGGTCATAGCGACCTGGGTGATTTATTGCTTATGCCAATGAGTCACGCGCCTCAGTTAGAGCCGGGCCCGGTCGAGCATCCAGAGCAAGGCTACCGTTCGCGCTTTAGCCACGAGCAGGAAAGTGCAAAAGCTGGCTATTACGCGGTGGATTTACTGGATGAAAATATCCATGCAGAGCTGACGGCCACCGACAGAGTGGGCATGCATCGTTATACCTTTAATGACGCCGATGAAGGTTATGTGATCATGGATCTCACCACCTCCATTTATAACTTTGACCGCAAGGTGCTGTGGAGTGATATTGAGCTGGGTAAGGATAATCAGAGCCTGACGGTATTCCGCGCCACCAATGGCTGGGCCAAATACCGCCCTATGTATTTTGCGATTGAATTTTCGCAGCCTATTGCCGAGGTGAAAATCTACAACGAGGATGATTACCACTATCGTAACCGCCCGGGTTATCGCCCCGACAATACCGGCACCTTAATTAATTCCAACAGTAAAACCGCCGGCAGCAAGGCATTAAAAGCAGTATTTAAATTTACCGGTCTTAAAAACAACCCTCTTAAAATTAAAGTGGGTTTGTCTGCGGTTAGTCGTGTCGGTGCCAAGGCCAATTTAGCCAAAGAAACCCCTGACTGGGATTTTGATAAGGTCGCAAAACAGGCGCGTGATAAATGGGCGGCGGTGGCTAATCAGTTTGAAATTGAAGGCACATTAAGCCAGAAGCGCCAATTCTACACTGCGCTTTATCATGCCTATCAGGCACCTAATATTTATTCGGATGTGGATGGACGTTATCGCGGATTGGATGGTGACAATCATGATTCCGATGGATTCACCAACTACACCACCTTTAGCTTGTGGGATACCTATCGTGCCCTGCACCCGTTGTTAACGATGCTTGAGCCGCAACGTACCCGCGACATGATCGATTCAATGCTGGTGCATTATCAGCAAAATCCCGATGGCATGTTGCCGGTGTGGTCATTTCAGGGCAGTGAAACCTGGACCATGATTGGCTATCACTCGGTGCCCGTGATTGCCGATGCCTATTTAAAAGGCATTAAAGATTTTGATACCGATTTAGCGTTAAAAGCCATGTTAGATACCTCTAAACATGCCAGTTACGACGGTCTGGATGATTATATGTCCATAGGGTATGTACCCATGGATAAACAAGGTGAGTCGGTATCTAAAACCATTGAAATGAGTGTGGACGATTTTGCCATCGCACGTTTTGCTGACGCACTGGATAACCAGCCTGTCGCGGCTGAATATTATCGCCGTGCGCATAACTATAAAAACGTATTTGATACCTCTATTGGGTTTGTGCGCGGAAAAGACAGCGAGGGTAAGTGGGAATCGCCCTTTGATCCTCAGGAAGCCAAACTGTATGGTTCCTTCACCGAGGGCAACAGCTGGCAATACAGTTTTGCGGCTCAGCACGATATATATGGCACTATTGAATTAATGGGCGGTGATGATAAAACCGCAGAAAAACTGGATACCTTATTTAGCAAACCCTTAGATGCTGAAAAATTCAAAGAGCATGAAGATATTGCCGGTTTGATTGGCCAGTACGCGCACGGCAATGAACCGAGTCATCATATTGCGTATTTGTATAACTACACGGGCAAACCCTGGAAAACCCAGCAACGTATCCGCCAGATTATGGATACGCTGGCATCGGATAAACCCGATGGCTTAGCAGGTAATGATGATTTAGGCCAAATGTCGGCCTGGTATTTATTTTCAAGTTTAGGGTTTTATCCGGTGACACCTGCCAGTTTGAGCTATGTGATTGGCGCACCTCAGCTACCTTATTCGGCGATTAACTTACCTAATGGCAGGAAATGGGAAGTCGTGGCTAAAAATCTATCCAAAGAAAATATGTACATTGGTGGCATTCAGCTTAATGGGGTGTCATTAAAACGTAGTTATTTAACCCATCATGAGATTATGGCTGGCGGTAAACTGGAAGTCACCATGCAAGCTGAGCCCAATAAAAATTGGGCAACCAAACGACGTGATCGCCCGCTTGTGCAGCAACTGCATATTAGTATTTAGATTTAGCAGTAAAATAACAACCGCTCTATCCTAGTCTGGGTAGGGCGGTTTTTTTTGATTAGTGGAACGCTGTCTTCTGCCGAATTTATGCAAATATTCATTTTCAGATAATAAATATTCACATTTTTAACAACTCCGGTTTTGAGTTAACAAATTGTTGACAATTTCCATAACGAATGGCTAAACTGCCACCGGTGGCATAAATAACTATTTTTCGTTTGAGGTTGTTTTGCTACCGGTGGCAAAAATAAACAAATAGCTACCAAACATAACACTGATGACGAATTAGAATAAAAATGCCAGGAGAAAATCCAGTATGACACGTTTTCAACTGAAGGCTTTGGTTGTAGCAATGGCAGTGGCGTTACCTGTCTACGCTCAGCAGACAAATGAGCCGGTAACCCAGGCTGCAGATCAGCAGGCCAATCAAGCCAAAGAAAACCAGGGCACCCCTACTAAAAACGCAGCAGATGAAGATGTTGAAGTAGTTGAGGTAACCGGCATTCGCCAGGCCGATTTAAAAGCGCGGGATTTAGAGCGCGAGAAAAATGGCTTTAGTTCGGTTATAGCCACCGATGATATAGGTAACTTTGTTGACCAGAATGTTGCTGAATCACTGCGTCGTTTACCGGGTGTAACATTGCAACGCTCAGAAGGTGAAGGCAAATACGTCAGCGTTCGTGGTTTAGGGCCGGGTTTTGTTTCGGTAAATATGAATGGTTCTGAAATGGCCGGTGTTGGCGATGACCGTAAAGTGGGTCTGGATGGCATCCCCGCCGATTTACTCGGTTCGATAGAAGTATTAAAAACCTTAACACCAGATCAAAATCTTAATTCGATTGGCGGTACGGTAAATGTTAAAGCCATTTCTGCTTATGACCGTGGTAAAGATGGTCTTAAGTTCAAAATGCAGAACTCTTACAGCCAGATGCGTGAAGAGAATTCACCAAAATTCAGTCTGGATGGCACTCAGTTTTTATTTGATAAAAAAGTCGGTATTGGCTTCGCGGTGTCTCATGAAAACCGCAAAACTCAGGTAGACGAACATCGCCACCATAGTACCGGCGAACTGCAGTTTTATCGTCAGGATGTCGGTTTAACCGACGAACAACTGGATGCCAAATCTGGTCCGGAAATTTTGGGGCCACGCCAGTTGGAAGTTCGTCGTGAAATCGCCAACCGTACGCGTAAAGCGGCGGCGGTTAATTTAGAGTTCAAACCGAATGAACTCAATTATTTTTATATTAAAGGTAACTTTACCGAATATTCGGATGAAGATATTGCCCAGCGCGAGTTTTATGATTTTCAGGATGCGGGCAGTTATGGTAACGGCGAGATTGCTTATGTAAATGGCCAGAGCAAAGAGTTTATTCTTACCGATATTGATGTATTCCATCAGTACTTTATTCAGGGCGGTGACAATAAAACCCGTACATTCAGCTTTGGTGGTGAAAATAAGTTTGGTGAAACCTGGGCGATTGATTACGAGTTTGCTAAATCAAAATCTACCGACAGCTCAGTGGGAGATCACCGTGTTCAGTTCCGTGAACGTGATTTGATTGTTTATGGTAAAGGTGGTCGAGATTACACTGATGCTAAAGTGGTTACCCCGGAATATGCGGCCGAATTAGGTGGCTACGCTTACGATCCTGAAAACAGCATTTTTGGTACCTCGGGCAGCGGTGATGCCAGTGATTTGAACAACTGGGCATTTGATAACTTATTTTTGGAAGACGGTACCCGTACCGATGACCTGAAAAATGCCGAAATTAACCTGACCAAAGACTTTTTCCTTAAGCATTTAAATTACATCAAAGTAGGTATCGCTGGCTCTAAGCGTACTCACGTGCGTAATAAAGATCGCTGGAGCTTTGACCCCAGCGCGAGCGACTGTGATGGTAATCAGGAATGTATTGATGTAGTCAATTCCAGTTTGGCTGACTACCCGAATAGCATGCAGCCCGGTGGGATTTTCCAGTATCCGTTTGAAGATAAAGAAACGGTTGATTATATGTCGCGTATTGGCCGTCAAACAACGGCCAGTGCGACTAACGGTGAAGTCTCGGTAGACAGCACTAAGGAAGATTATACCCTTACTGAAGATACCAAAGCTGCTTACGTGATGGCAGAAATGCCAGTAAACGATGATCTGACTGTTATTGCCGGTGTGCGCTGGGTTGAAACTGAGTTTGCGTCTGACGGTTACTTATCACTGGAAAACGATGACTTTGAATTTAATGGTGCGGGCACAGGTAGTCTGGATATCGCCATTCCACTGCCTGAAGCGTCAATTAAATACAGTGAATATTTCCCAAGTGTGCACATTCGTTACGAACCCAGTAATGAAATATTAGTGCGCGGTGCTATCTGGACCAGTTTTACTCGTCCTTCATTCAAGCAGGCCCGTGGTTTTGCCAAGTTTGATAGTGATATCGAACTCTGTCCTCCGGGCACTGATAATTGTGATGACTCACAGGGCAGTGCCAGTGTTCGTCAATTACAGGACTACATTCTGGGTTCAGACAACACGCTGGATGTGGGGAATCCTAACTTAGTGGCCATGTCGTCCATTAACTACGATGCGTCAATTGGCTGGTATCCAAACAAAGATTTGTTTATGGAAGCGGCCATTTTCTATAAAGATATCGAAAACTTCATCGTGGATGTAAACGGTATAAGTATGAGTCTTGAAGACTTACCGCTTTCTTTGCCGATTAATCAGGTTACCCAGTTTGTTATTCCACAGGACTTAGTACTGAATAACGTCAATATTACCTTAAACGGTAAAAAAGCCACCGTAATGGGGGTCGAGCTGAGCTACAACCAGTACTTCGAAAATGGTTTATTTGTGCAAAGCAATATGACCTTGCTTGATAGTGAAGCGCAGCTGGACGAAACCATTCGTGTGGATAAAGTGCCGTTGCCGGATCAGGCTGATACCACTGCGAATTTAACTTTGGGCTGGGAAAATGAGACTTACTCTGCGCGTTTGATTGCTAATTACCGCTCTGACATTTTTGAAGAAGTGGGCGCATGTCCTGCTGCGGTGGATGCATCTGATGTGAAAGGGTGTAAAACCTGGGCAGATCGCTATCAGGCCCCAATGAAGACCCTTGATTTCAAAGCCAAATACAAGCTGAACAAACACCTGTCCTTCTATTTTGATGCCATTAATTTAACTGACCAAAGCGATTTGCGTTATTTCGTGGGTAACGAAATGAGTGGCGGCAACCTGTTATATCAGAAAGAAGAATATGGCAGAACGTATCAACTGGGACTGGACTATAAGTTCTATTAATACGGCTAATGTGATCAACTGATACCAACGTTTAATTCAACGGTTGCGGTGTATATCACCGCAACTGGAACCAAAAATAAGTTCATCCTTGGGAGGGTGATATGAATTATAAAAACAACATAGCGCTGGGAGTGATGGGGGCCATGCTGCTGGCTGGCTGTGGTGAAAAAAGCACAACCAACGTTAAAGAATTACCTGCTCCGGCTTTAACCGGGCAATTTGTCGATAGCCCGGTTGCGGGATTAAGTTACAGTTCGGATTCATTCCCTGATGGTACAACCAATGATAATGGTGAATACCAGTATTTCCGAGGTGATCAAATCACCTTTTCTATCGGTGAATTTACGTTCCCGACTGTGCCTGCTTCGAGCATATTAACCCCACTTAATATGTTTAATGCTGACTCAGCATTTAAACAACCGGTGGCCAATACGCTGCGTTTATTGCAAGCGCTGGACAGTGATGGTGATGTGGAAAATGGTATTCAAATAAGCCCGAATGCAGCTAATGTCGCTGTGATGAATCTGGCCGAAGGTCAAACTGTTGAGGACTTCTTTAATCGTCCCACAGCTGAATTTGCTGCCGATGTGGAACCCTGGTTAGCTTCTGCTGGCGGCAGTGCAACACTTGCCCCATTTGATTCTGCCATTGAGCATTTTGTTAATTTCCTCGAATCCGAATACGGCACCTTGTTCCCGAACACTTTTAATGTGTCACAATTCAATGGTGACATTTACAATCCATTTTTAAGCGGTTCAACCGCGGTAATGGAGAGTTTTAATTTTGTTCCTGCCGATGAAACCGAACTAAGCGGTACCTATACCCAAACTGTTAACGGTGAGCAAGTTAGTGGTACTTATCAATTCGAATTTGGTCGCCGCGTTATTCATATCACTAATGATGGTGGTTCCAGCTACATTATTGCCCGTTCATATAATACGGTGAATGAGGTTTACAGTTTGTGTGTGGTCAATGCCGAACAAGGTCTGGCCAGCGCTGTTGCAAAATGTGATGCCGACGCAGATAAAAAAGATGATCTATTTGTTATTGGTGAAACGCAGGCGCAAACCGAACTTGATCAGTTAGTTGAAAAAGCTAATACCGTTGAGCCGGCGCTGCTGGAAGAGTTTGATACTGATACCACAACCTTCTTTACCTCTGGTTATAAGCGTTTAACTGACGATCCTAACAGTGGTGCACTTTATAAAAAAACAGGTGGTAGTCCGTTAATCGACCCAACGACAGGACAACTAACCTTATCTGGTGCACGTTTTACTCTGGGTAATGCTGCCTCTAATCCTGATAAAGAAACCTCGGGTAACGATACCTACGGCACTGGTGTTTATAATATCAGTGAAGGTTTCACTATTAGCTTTGATGTTGTTTCGCATAATAGTGGCGGTTCACTGTCCTTGTATGTTGATAACAACACCACCAGTCAGGGCAACTCGGTACATGGTGATGCATCTAAGTTTTATGGTATGTCGATTAACGACGAAAACCTGCCACAGGGGCAACGTTTCAGTTACACCTATGTGCCAGGTGAAGATGTGGTGACCGGCCCTGATTTAACCTCGCCAGATGCACGTGGTGTATTAGATACGTCTGTGACTAACTCTTTCTTCCAGTTACGTACCGATAGTAGCGGTACCATTGTTATTGATAATCTTAAAATTGAAACTGTGGCAGACTCTGTTGAATTAGAAGAGCCAACTGAACCAGAAGAACCAACCGAGCCGGAAGAACCGGTAAAAGTTATTCCTCGTTTAAGCCTGCCTTACAATGCTGATTTTGTTGGCGTGACCGCTGATATATTCTCTACCGATTTCGCCAAAGTCAGTGATGCCGATGGCAATGATGTTGCACTTTATAGTAAAACCGGTGGTGATGTGACTGTGGTTGCAGATGGCCTGGAAATTAGCAGTGGCCGTTTCACTTTAGGTAATACCACACCTGATATTGATACAAGCGCTGATGACACGGCTGGAACTGGCGTATTTGATTTAACCCGTCCGTATCGCGTGGTGATGGATATTGTTTCCGTGAACGATCCTTATGGTGATAACAATTTCCAAATTTATGTGGATAACAACACCAGCAGCAGCTCTAAATCGATTCATGGTGGAGACTCTAAGTTCTATAGTGAATTGATTAATACGCTAACGCCCGGAACCACATTAAAAGTTGAAGGGCCGCTGGCAACTAAAAACTCTTTCATTCAAATTCGTACTGAAAGTGGTGGTACGGTTGTTATCAACAACTTGCGTATCGAATATCTGGATGAAAACCTGTTAGCCGAAGAAGATTTCAATACGACTATCGAAAACTTCTTTACTCCTGAATACAAAGCGATTGCCGGTGACGACAGTACTGCCTATTACCATGTAACAGGTGGTGGCAGTGGTATGACAATCACTGATGGCCAACTGCGTATGGACAGTGCTCGTTTCTCTATTGGTAATACAACTCCTGATGTTGATACCACTGGTGATGACACTGCAACAAGCGGTATTTTGGATTTAAGTCGCCCTTACCGTGTATTGATGGACATTGTCGCCATTGAAGATACCGAAGGTAACAATAACTTCCAGATTTATGTGGATAACAACACCAGCAGCAGCTCTAAATCGATTCATGGTGGAGACTCTAAGTTCTTTAGCGAGCAAATCACTAGCCTGACCGTTGGTGATACATTAATTGTTGAAGGACTTGTTGCCACACCGACTTCATTCCTGCAATTACGCACCGAAAGTGGTGGTGTGGTTGTGATTGATAATCTGCG
Source organism: Neptunicella marina (assembly GCF_014270035.1). Classification (GTDB taxonomy): domain Bacteria; phylum Pseudomonadota; class Gammaproteobacteria; order Enterobacterales; family Alteromonadaceae; genus Neptunicella; species Neptunicella marina. The sequence continues at coordinate 323,304 of NZ_JACNEP010000004.1, forward strand.
TATTGAATATCTGGAAACCAATGTGGTGGCTAAAGAAAGTTTTGATACCACAGCGGATTTATTCTTTACCACTGATTATTTATCTCTGCCCAACGACGCTGCTATCCCCATGTTTAGTGTGACGGGTGGAGGTAGCGGAATCACCTTTGAAAACGGTCAAATTACCATTGATAGTGCGCGCTTCACTATGGGGAACAGTACACCTGATGTTGACACCTCTGGTGATGACACCAGCACTAGCGGTGTACTGGACTTAAGTCGTGCATATAAAATTTACCTGGATATTGTTAACGTTTCTGACCCGGAAGGTAATAATAATTTCCAGATATATGTGGATAACAATACCAGCAGCAGTTCCAAGTCGATTCACGGTGGAGATTCCAAATTCTTTAGTGAACAAATTACCTCACTGGTACCGGGGGAAACGCTTGAAATCACAGGGTTGATTGCCACTGAAACCTCATTCCTGCAATTCCGTACGGAAAGTGGTGGCGTTGTGACCTTCGATAACTTACGTATTGAATACATCGACGACAATACGGACGGTTCTGCAGGGGGGGATACACCCACATTGCATGCTGGAACAGGATTTGCCGGTTACAATTTTGATGTCACAGGTGGCGCAAACGGTATGACGGTAACTGTGGATACAGGCACTAAATTACTAGCTGCACTGGAAGAGGCTAAAAACGCTAACATGCCAGTGACCATCTATGTCGATGGCACAATCACAGATGCAAACAGTGGCGGAAGCGGTCGTTCAATCGATATTAAAGATATGGATAATGTTTCTATTATTGGTGTCGCCGATCGCGGTGAACTGGATGGCATAGGTATCGCTATCCATCGTGCCAATAACGTCATTATCCAGAATCTGAAAATTCATCATGTATTAACCGGTGGCAAAGATGCTATCTCTATCGAAGGTGATAATGATGGCTCGACGACAGAGAATATCTGGATTGACCATAATGAATTGTATAGTACGTTAGACGTAGACAAAGATTATTACGATGGTTTGATCGACAGTAAATCGGGTGCCAAAAACATCACTATTTCTTACAACTACTTGCATGACCACTGGAAAGCATCCCTGCATGGCCATACTGAAGATGATAGTGCCAGCAGCAATACTGATCGTAACATCACTTTCCATCACAACCGTTTTGAAAATATTGAGTCGCGTTTACCATTGTTCCGCTACGGCCATGGACATCTCTACAACAACTATTACAACAATATTCACTCTACAGCGATTAACTCGCGTATTGGCGCTGAGTTGTTAGTAGAAAACAACGTATTTGAAAATACTCAAAATCCGATTGTCTCTTTCTATTCCGATGTTATTGGTTACTGGAATACTCGCGGCAACCTGTTTGGAACGGGCGTCACCTGGACAACGCCTTCGGGTAATGATGTGGTTGCAGGCCCTGATGCAACGCCAACTTCAAGTTATGAAGTACCTTATACCTACGATATGGAAACGGTGGATACGGTAAAAGATAACGTGATTGCATTATCCGGAGTGGGTAAAGTTGACCAGTCTGGTTTAACTATTCCTGCGATAACAAACTAGTTTTATCTGCGACTAAACATGCATTAACTCTTTCATTTGTGTTGTACCAAGTAAAAGGCTGCCGGATTGGCAGCCTTTTTATTTTCCGCCCTAAACCACCTACTTCAGTAGGTGGTTATCATTAAATAGGCTTTGCCTGTAAAACCTACCCATGTTAGTTGGCC
>NZ_JACNEP010000005.1 GCF_014270035.1 Neptunicella marina
GCTGGTGCGTTATCTGCATCAATGAATACTGCTATTTTTTCTTTATCCTTCACGGATGCCTCCTTGCAACTTAACGCTCAAAGCAGCCGCGCGCCTTATTGCGTCGATTGCCTTTGCTTGTTATCGCGCAACTGTTGAAGCTATTCATGTTGAAGAACATTGACTAGCTTGCCAAATGGGTCGCGAACATAAAACCTACGAACGCCCCATGGTTCCGATACTGGGCCGTACTCAATTTTAATATTTTTGGCCTGAAGCCTATTTATAACCGTATCAAGGTCATCTACTTCTATAGAAAGGTCTGGTACAGGAGTTCCTGAACCACCTTCGGATGCAACACTAATTTGCGTAGTCATTTCTTCACCGGAGCTGAAGGTTTTAATCCACCCATGATCCATAACAAGTTCAAGCTCAATGTTTAGCATCATCTGGATTTGACGCTGCTACATTTGAAACGATTCGTTTTACTTTCATTATGAGAACCTCACGGTACGTACTTTTGAGCTATAACACTTCGTTAACGGGCGAGCGTAGTTTGCGAGTCCGAGCCAGTGTTGTTTGCTGGCGCATTCGTTAAACGGCTTGTTAGGTATCATTACTAGTGGAAAGTAATTCTAATGCATTAATTAAAAGCTCATGTTCTTCTGTTCCTCTTTTGATATCCCATGCTTTTGATAAACAGAGACCAGCTAGGATGGCAAAAGTTGTTGAAGTAAAACCGAACATATTTTCGTCAAAATATAAGATTGAACTTGGAATAAACGTAAACATGAGAAAAACGAGTCCAATGACAAAATATTCCCATTTGGATCTACGTTGCTTTTTCTCGTATTTTTCTAATTTGGTGGCAAATTCCAATTTTGTCATAAATCCTCCAGTGATCATCTTGATACCTAACGCCAAGTGTTGGGACGAGCCACACAGTGGCGAGTCCCAGCCGAAGGCGACAACCATGCCTTGTTATGTTGAGGATTAGCATGGCGCTAAATTAACTTTAAATGCTTGGCCTCAATGACCAAGTCCCCTGAGCCATCACCCTGCTCAACTAAATATGACATGCTTAATTCATTTGGATCGATTGAAATAACAACCGCTAGTTTCCCCTCGGCTGGGCCAAATGTGATTTCTACGGTGTCATTAATTACAAAAGGCATAGTTTTACTTCTATTACCTTCGTAGAATTCCTTTTCCATATTTCCACTACTCATAATTTAGCAATATAACGCCGCAATATGGGCGCATTAAGCTTGGTCAAAATTAGCGACGAAAGAGCGCAAGCAAGCGTTTTGCGTCCCATTCATAATTGCCTTGTTATAAAACCTTTTCTTCTGATTTATTTTCCAATTTGGCTTGGCTTTTGTAGGTAAGTGAATGAACAGCTGTATCGTATTTGCTTTTCATCTCGCTTTTGATGGATTCATGAACTCTTTCAAGTTCAATGTCCATTTCATCCACCGTATCTTCAAACCCTTTTTTCAATTGCTTTAGTACAGGAATTGAATCAATAGTTGCCCATGTAGTGTTCTTTAAAAAGCCTCTCAAAAACTCCCAACTTGCCATAACAGAAAAGTATGAACCTTCTTTATTTTGTTGAAGTAATGCTACCAATCTTTCCAAATCTGTTTTAACACGAATGCTATCAATTTCTCCCAAAGCTACCATTTGAGCAATAATATTGATTAGCGAATCGAATAAATCTTCCAATTTACCGTCTTTTTTGTGCCTCTCATAAAGCTTATCAAAGTCAAAATCTTCATCGCCCGAATTTTCAGTAAAAGCCCATTGATGGCTATTTAATTGAGTAATTAAAGGCATTATGTTTTGAAATGCAGTAAATGTAGAATCTTTGCTTTTGTAATTAGCCGAGTACCATTTCGTCCAACGAATAATTTCTTTTAGCCAATTAGGCTGATCTTTGACGGATAATGCTCTTGCCAAGTCCTCTGCCGCTGAGTTGCATCTATCAGCTTGGACTTTCTTAGAATCAATATTTTCTTGCACAAAAACTTTGCTCAGAGCTGTAACTTGAGACTTTAACTGCTCATGCTTTTCCTGCACTAAACGAAGGAAAATATTTAAACTTTCATTGTTCATTTGAATCCTAAACCTCGACAGGTTTTATAACGCTTTAAACAGCGGAAAACGCGAGCGTAGCGAGTAGTTTTCCGATGGTTTAACTTGTTATAAATCATTTTCTAAAACCAAAAGCTGATTTAAAAGACAATTTAAGAACAAACAGCTTATTTAAAATTTTACTCGGTGCTAAAGTAAAAAACACACCTAAGACAACGAATAAGCTTATAAATATTAGCGCGTTTAATTTAATTGATTCGTCACTTGTTGGTACGCCATTGTATAGGATCGTAGCCTCTGGATTTAGGTAGATCCCTAGAAACTGGTAAAACATAAATCCACCAATTAGGACAAACCAAATACCGACAAACCTCGATCCTTTTCTGAATCTTCGCATTGCTTTTAATTGCGATGCATTCACAATTCTCTCCCTGATTTATAACAGTGTATTAGCACGATTTCCGTATAAGTCCGGAGCGGCTATTCCAAAATTTTTTGTTACCTTATCCCGTTATTTTAATAAAACCAATACCTTAGGTTCTCGTCTTTGCGGCTAAGTGTGATTTTATATCCGGAGAAAACAAGACTTGTTCAAAACGAGCCTAGTATTGGTCTCTGTAAATGTTTATCACAATTTCAAATACAAAAAACCCGGCCTCAGCCGGGTTTTTCAGAATATCTAAGCGAATTAGCTAAGCATATTTCACACAGATAAAATTGTTGCTGGGTAGGCGCAGCGAGCGAAGCTTAGTTAAACCTAAGTGAGCGAGCTGCAACACCGCCAGCGGCAATTTTAGCGAGTGAAATTACATCATGCCGCCCATTCCGCCCATACCACCCATACCGCCCATATCTGGCGCAGCTGGTGCATCTTCTTTAGGCAGTTCAGCTACCATCGCTTCAGTGGTGATCATCAGAGATGCGATTGACGCAGCAAATTGCAGTGCAGAACGGGTTACTTTAGTTGGATCCAGGATACCCATTTCCAGCATATCGCCATAAGTGTCGTTGCCTGCGTTGTAACCGTAGTTACCGCTACCTGCTTTCACTTCGTTAACCACTACTGATGCTTCTGCACCTGAGTTGATAGAGATTTGACGTAATGGCGCTTCCATTGCACGCAGAGCCAGTTTCACACCGTGAGTCTGGTCTTCGTTTTCACCAGTCAGTTCAAGCAATTTAGAAGCAGCGCGTACCAGTGCAACACCACCACCGGCTACTACACCTTCTTCAACCGCGGCGCGAGTTGCATGCAGAGCATCTTCAACGCGGTCTTTTTTCTCTTTCATTTCAACTTCAGTGGCTGCACCCACTTTAATTACTGCTACACCGCCAGACAATTTAGCCAGACGCTCTTGCAGTTTTTCTTTGTCGTAATCAGAGGTTGATTCTTCGATTTGACCTTTGATTTGTGCACAACGACCCTGGATGGCTTCTTCATCACCAGCACCGTCAACAACAGTGGTGTTATCTTTGTTGATAACAACACGTTTAGCTGTACCTAAATCTTCAAGCTGTGCTTTTTCCAGCTCAAGACCGATTTCTTCAGAAATCACCGTACCGCCAGTTAAGATTGCGATGTCTTGTAACATGGCTTTACGACGGTCACCAAAACCTGGCGCTTTAACAGCAGCAGTCTTAACGATACCGCGCATGTTGTTCACAACCAATGTTGCTAAGGCTTCACCTTCAACGTCTTCTGCAATAATTAACAGAGGCTTGCTCGCTTTGGCTACGCCTTCCAGTACTGGTAACAATTCACGGATGTTAGAGATTTTTTTGTCTACTAACAGGATAAATGGGTTATCCAGTTCAACTGTACCGTTTTCCTGGTTGTTGATGAAGTAAGGAGACAGGTAACCACGGTCGAATTGCATACCTTCAACCACGTCCAGTTCGTTTTGTAACGCCTGACCTTCTTCTACGGTGATTACACCTTCTTTACCCACTTTATCCATTGCTTCAGCAATGATTTGACCTACTTCTGAATCAGAGTTTGCAGAGATAGTACCTACCTGAGCAATGGCTTTGCTGTCTTCACAAGGAACAGACAAGGCTTTTAATTCTTCAACTGCTGCCAGTACCGCTTTGTCGATACCGCGTTTCAGATCCATTGGGTTCATACCTGCCGCAACAGATTTCAAACCTTCAGTTACGATAGCTTGTGCTAAAACAGTTGCAGTTGTGGTGCCGTCACCCGCTTCGTCGTTTGCTTTAGACGCCACTTCTTTAACCATTTGCGCGCCCATGTTCTCGAACTTGTCTTCCAATTCGATTTCTTTGGCTACAGATACACCATCTTTAGTGATGGTAGGAGCGCCAAAAGACTTGTCTAAAACAACGTTACGGCCTTTAGGACCTAAAGTAACTTTAACTGCGTTTGCAAGAACGTTAACGCCTTTTAGCATTTTTGTGCGGGCGTCATCACCAAAACGTACTTCTTTAGCTGCCATGATAATATTCCTCTTTAAATTCTTTGACTTGTCAGGTTTATTCTACGATTGCCAGAATGTCGCTTTCGCTCAGGATCAGCACTTCTTCGCCGTCCAGCTTTTCTGTTTTAACGCCGTAGCCATCGCTGAAAATTACGATGTCACCTACTTTTACTTCTAACGGCTTCACGTCGCCGTTATCCAGCACACGACCATTACCAACAGCAATTACTTCACCGCGAGTTGATTTTTCGGCAGCAGAACCAGTTAATACAATTCCACCAGCGGATTTAGTTTCTTGCTCTTTGCGCTTAATAATTACGCGATCATGCAAAGGACGAATTGCCATTTTCAAATCTCCTGAAAATTCCAATATTTAAGTTTGTTAGTCACCCCGCAGTGCGGGAATTTTGGTTATCCCCAGGGTATTACCGGGGAGTAAAAATTTAGTCTGAAACAGCAGATGGGGGTGAAGGATGCGATCTCAAGGGCTTTATACAAAATTTTTGCAAAAAAAACAGGGTTATTAACAAGCGGGGGAAACAGGGATAAAAATAACGCGACAAATTGCCGCGTTATTCAATGAATTTCAACAGGTTATGCTTTGGGTTTTGCCGCTTGCACACCACCGGTTAAGGTCAGGCGCATCGCCTCTTCCACGCTAATGTTAAGTGGGGTCAATTTATCGCGATGCACATAAATGGTGTAACCCCCAATCTGATAACTGAGCGGAATATAAACGCCAACCCGTTCCTCTCCGGGGTAGAGTTTTTGTCCGGTGAGCTCACCAGTAATAAAACCGATAAGGGCAATATCGTTGCCCATATCCACCGATACCACGCTTTGCATCTTATTTTCGCGGCTTAAGTTAAAGACGGTCAGAATATCCTGAATCGCTCCATACAAAGATTTTATCAGTGGAATTTTGGTTAGCAGAGTATTACCAATACTGATTAACCAGCGAATCCCATAAAAGTTAACCACCAACCCAACTAAAATCAGCAGAAGCAACGCAGTGAGCAACCCCAGGCCCGGCATATAAAACTGCGGTGGTATAACCGGCTCAAGTAATAATTCGAGGCTGGAGACCAGCCAGTATAAAAAATACAACGTCAGTGCCAGCGGCAATACCGCCACCAAACCTTTTAAAATGAGTCCAGCCAGTTTATTCATAATAATGTGTTAACACCTGAATAGGGTTGTACAGAGTTGGCACGCTACCCCATTTTGCGTTTCGACAAAAGCTCGGGAGCGGCAATTAATTGCGATATAAGGTTTTGATCAGATGAAAACCAAATTGTGTTTTTACCGGACCATGCACCTGCAGTACCGGCTTTTTGAATACCACATTATCAAACGCTTTGACCATCTGCCCCGGACGAAACTCACCTAAATCTCCGCCTTTTTTACCTGAGGGACATAAGGAATGTTTCTTGGCTAAATCGTGGAAACTGGCACCTTTCTCCAGCTGTTTTTTTAGTTTGTCAGCTTGTTCTTTGGTTTTTACCAGAATATGGCAGGCACAGGCTTTCATTTAATTTGCACTCTCACGCTAATGTGGTTAAAAAATAGACTAAGGTTATTTCAAAAACAGGGAATGAAAAATGGAAAACCTCACAACCCGACTGCAACAGGCAGTCGATGAAGGCATTATAGAACAAGCCCAATATTCACCTCTAGTGCAATTTTTACAACTGCCTGAACAGTCTCCCCATATAAAAGGCAAATTCGATTTAAGTCACACAGTATGGTTTCTCGGCGCCGCCTTGCTGTTGTTCGCCTGTATTATTATGGCTGTGTGGGTTGAAGATGAGTTTAATAATGACGGTCTGGTATTTCTGTATGCGATCTATGTAGCCGGATTTTATACTGCCTCCAGATACTTTTATCACCACCAAATGCGCTTTCTAAGCGCGTTGTTGTTAACATCCGTCGTCTTACTCACGCCAATCTGGTTAACATTAACCGCAGAATTAATGTTGGGCATAACGGGTGACTCATTGTATTCAATGTTTTGCCTGTTACTGATCTGCACTGCGGGTATGGGTTTACATAGTTACCGCTTCCCATTATTAATCGTGCCGGTTTATGGGGCGACCATCGGATTACTTTACCTGTGGTTTGACGTGGATTTAACCTCAAAAATCTTTTGGCTGATCACCGGCTGGCTGACTATCGCGCTTGCCTGGTTTGCCAATCTGCAAACAACCATGAATATGACCTTCTGGTTGAATAAAATTGCCGCTGCCGCTATTACCTATGGCCTGTCGATGTTTGTCGACAAACAAGCCAATATTATCGATATCAATCTGGTCTGGATCTGTGTTGCCTTGCTTATCGTGTCGGTGTACTTGCGTTATCCCTCGTTTGTTATGGGGGCCTCGATTGGCATAGTCACCTACCTCAACTATCTGGTGTGGGATTTGTATTCAGATTACATCTGGGCAATTGCGCTGGTCATTGCCATTCAGGCATGTTTATTAATTGCAGCAGGTGTTTCCACCTTTAAACATCGACAAAAAATCGACCTGTTAATAAACCGCTACTGCCCGTTATTACTGGTAAAAATACGCCCAACACCACTGCCAGAACCCTTGTCATTTGGCGTATAAATTCCCGTCAACAAAAAGGGGAGCACCTGGCTCCCCTTTTACTTCACACTTACACTTTCTAACTAAAACTTATAGCTCATACTTACCGTGGCATTACGTGGTGCACCGTAATAACCAACCGTTTGCAAACTGTTGATGTACTTTTCATCGGTAATATTGTTAACGTTTAAACGTAACGATAATTGTTGATTCACATCCCAGTTGGCGTACATGTTGGCCAGCAGGTAACTGCCTTGTTTAACGTTGTAATCGGTATTTTCGATTTCAGACTGCCAACGACCGCCCAGACCCAAAGTTAGCTCAGGAACCGCAGGCAAGTTGTAAGCAAACTGGAAACTGACAACATCACGCGGTGCCCATTTATTGGTATCGTTACCCGCTTCATCTTCGACATCCAAAGAGGTGTAAGACGCAACCAGCTGTAACGATTCTGTTAGTTTACCTGTTACTTCAATTTCAAAACCATCGGACTCAACACTCACGCCATTGTAGAAGTACTGGCCGGTATCAGGATTAGTGCCAGCGTAAGCTGCCAGGTTGTCCTGCTCGGCAGTAAAATAGGCTAATGTGGTCAAAATAGTGTTATCCAGCCACTGTGCTTTTAAACCCGCCTCAAAGTTTTTACCTTTGGTTGGTGCCAGGAACTGACCTTGTTCATCATATTGTTCCTGCGGCTGATAAACATCAGAATAACTGGCGTATACATTTACATCGTCGTTTAACGAGTATGTCGCACCAATATAAGGGCTGGTTTCGCTTTCATCGTTATCGATTACCGCACCACTGTTCACACCATTACGTTCAAAATCGATAGCATTAAACCCGGCAACCACAAAAAAGTCGCTGGTCAAGTTGATACGGGTTGAACCAAAATAGCGTTTTAGCTTTTGTTCCATATCGGAATAAACAACTGGCGCTCCCCAGTCCGGCTCTGGAATCGCATCTAGATCATAGGGAAATGCGGGTGTTGGACCGAAAGCGGGTGTGTTAGAAAAATCAATCGGATGCTGCCACATGATATCGCTGCTATCTGCGGTGCTAAAACCAAAGTTCGCTTCATGCTGCATACCAAATAACTCAAAAGTACCGTGCAAACGCGCTTCATATAAATTTGAGTTAACGTCAGAATCATAACGAGCTGGCCAGCCAGAAAGACCCAGATTGGTTTCTTTATCAATCGCGCCTGAGGCATAGAACAGTTTATCCTGCTCTTCAAAATCACGGCGGTTATAACTTACGGTTAAATCCCAATCCAGTGAAATGGCGTAGTTCAGTTCCACAAAGGCATTGGTTTTTTCAGTGTCCCACATGGTCCAGTTTTGCGTGGTGGTATCGTGAACATCCCACTCGGCCTGCGTACCATCGGTGTAGTTATAAATCAGGGCTCCCCACAGGTTACCGTCGGTATTGGCGTCCTGAAAAGAATACCCGGCAGTTATAGTCAGGTTGTCGCTTAACTGACCATCTACTACGCCATAAAGAAACGTACGATCATTCTCCAGACCGTGTAAATAAGAGCCCTTGTCTTCTTTGGTGGCAACAAAACGTGCCGCCCAGCTACCGTCTTCAGTAATCAACGCAGAATAATCGGCTTGTGCACGTTTAAAACCATAAGATCCAACACTTACACCAACTTCACCACCGTTTTCATTGGTTGGACGTTTACGTACATAGTTAATAGTACCGGACGCATTACCGACACCAGTTAACAGGCCGTTCGCGCCACGGATAACTTCAATTTTTTCATAACCAAAAGCTTCTACCGCACCAGTTACGATCCCCCAGTCGTTAGGTAAACCAACACCATCAATCTGGGTATTTTTAATTTCGAAACCACGCGCCGTATAATTAGTACGGTTTGTTTCCCACTCTTCAACATTCACACCTGTGGCTAAACGCAATGCATCATTAATATTAAATGCACCAAACGCCTGAATTTGCTCATCGGTTAATACAGAAATAGACTGCGGAGTATCCGCAATTTCCATGGTTAAACCGGTCGCCCCCGCACTGGCACGTTGCTGACGCACACCTACGATACGGATTTGTTCAATTTGCGCATCCTTAGCTTCTTTGGTGTCCTTACCTGCATCCTGTTGCGCGGTCGCGGTCAGTGCAACCACCAACGGTGACAAGGCGAATAAGTGAGATAGTTTCATGGATTCCTCAGTTAGTGTTTTTAAGCTGGCGGCAGTATAACGCTAACAAAATGCTTTTTAAATGATAATTGTTATCATTTATATAAAGATTAGTAATTTTATAAGCAACAGAGGTTATTTATATAGCGACAGATACAAACGGTATTTTTGATCTAACGGATGAAAATGCAATCTGGCGCGAGGTAAACCAGCCCCATACGGCAGGGCTAGTCTGGCTTGTTAAGGTTATGGCGGGTATCGCTTTTATCCACATATTCGCCTTCAATTACATCACCCTGTTCTGAAGATTGCTGCGAATAAAATTCCTGCGTTGTTTGCTGATTAAACCCCTGCTGAGCTGAGTAAACCGCCCGAATTTGCATGCGGCTTAATAAAGCTTTAGCAATAGCAGGACGTGTTACCGGCAAACATAACAACAATCCAAATGCGTCAGTAATAAACCCCGGAGTAACCAGTAAAACACCGGCAATGACTAACAACAAACCTTCTGCCATTTCCTGTCCGGGTAACTGTCCACTACGCATTTTAGTTTGCGCCTGAAACAAGGTGGCGAGTCCTTGCTGGCGCACCAGATAAGAGCCCAGAATAGCGGTTAAGATCACGATGGCGACAGTGTTCCAGCCACCAATTTGCTCACCTACATTGACCAGTAAGCTAATTTCAATGATTGGCATAATCGCAAATAATAAAAACAGTTTGCCCAAAATAATGTCCTGATTCAGATACTGAAAGGTTGATATGCGGTTTAAACGCATAAACCCAATTCAGTAAAAGGTTACAAAATATGTGTCAGGGTTTGGATAGCAGGTTTAATATCTTCAACCTTTATATGCCCAAACCCCAACACCAGTAAATTTTCAGCTGATGCACCCGGGCTAAATTGCTGGCTGGTATGCACCTTTATATTGTGTGCTTTGGCGATGCCAATGATATCAGTTTTTGCCTGAACACCCGATAAACGTATAGCTACATGCACACCTGCAATAATCGGAATCACCTGCCATTGCTGATTGGAATACTGCCGTATACAGTCGATTATTGCCTGATAACGTTCGCGATAAACCCGACGCATACGACGCAGATGCTTAAGTAAAAAACCTTCACCAATAAATTGCGCAAGTGCATGTTGAGTCACACAACTGCTATGCCAGTCGCTGTGCTGGCGTGCTTTTACCATTGCGCAGCGCGCCCAGTCGGGTACAACAACAAATCCCAGTCTTAAGTCTGGCAACATGCACTTGGCAAAGGTTCCCACGTAAAACACATTATCGCTGTGATCGTGCGATTTCAGGGCGTCGATTGGTCGTCCGGTCAGGCGAAACTCACTGTCATAATCATCTTCGATAATCACTTTATTGCCCTGATGTGCCCAATTTAACAGCAATTGCCTGCGATGAGCTGACATTGCCACACCAGTGGGAAACTGATGTGACGGTGTCACGTAAATGATATCGACATCCTGTGGAATATCGCTGACACAGATGCCCTCGTAATCCACGGCGATATCACGAATAAGCGCACCGGCTGCCTTAAATGCCATACGTACCATTGGGTATCCGGGCGATTCCAGCCCAACCACCGTTTTTCCCGGCTCAACTAACAAACGACTGATAAGATCAAACGCTTGCTGTGCCCCCTGGGTGATCACAATTTGTTGTGCGCCACAAGCAACAGCACGGGATTGAGAAACAAAGTGTGCAATCGCCTGACGCAAAGACAATATGCCTTGAGCGTCATCTTTCGCCAGTTGTTGATGAGCCTGCAACCCCGATGCTTTGCGTAAACAGCGTTGCCAGTAATGAAATGGGAACTCACTAATATCCGGCTGACCAACCGCAAAATCATATTGATAGGCATGGTCATCACTGGCTGAAAATAAACTGGCTTGCTGCCAGTAACGCCGCAGTCTTTTATCCTGAGGTTGTAGCCCTGAATTGTTGGTCTGGCGTTGCGCAATATTGGCAACAAAGGTACCCGCTCCGGTTTTACTGACTAAATAGCCCTGACTAACCAGTGCATCGTAACAGGCAACAACACTATTACGCGCTATACTAAGCTGGCTGGCAAGCACTCTGGAAGCCGGCATTTTCTCACCGGATTTAAGTCTGCCCTGGATGATGGCATCGGTTAATACACGTTGCAGCTGCTGCTGAATTTGACCACGTTGAAGTTGTTCAGGCGAAAACGCCAGCTCAAAAATTGGTTCCATTAAATTGCTCAGAATCGGCTCTTCTACAAAACCAATTTATCGCACAAACTAACAGCATCATAATTAAATTAGGATCAGCACATGAAAAAATATGTTCTATTACTGTTGATGTTTTGCTCGTGGCAACTGGTGGCCAAAAACATGGATTTGGAGCAAATTAAGCTCCAAATTGCAGGTAAACAGGTCTCACTCAAGCAACTGAGCAAGGGTAAACCTCTTTACCTTAAATTCTGGGCCACCTGGTGTAAGCCGTGTATGCAACAGATGCCACATTATTCACATGCTTACCAAAAGTTTGGCAAAGATATTCAGTTTGTTTCGATCAATATCGATATTAACGAAACACCTGAGGCGGTTGCAGCAGTGATCAACAAACATCATTTGACCATGCCGCAAACCAGGGACACCAATAAATATCTGGCTAACTTATTCCATATGAATGGCACGCCTTACCATGTATTACTTAATGCTAACGCTACCATAGTGCACACCGGCAACGATGCCGATGAAGAGTTGGACCGCAAACTGGCGTTACTTGCTGCACATAAAGCAGGTGATTTACCCGCCATTAGCCTGACCGACAGTGCTGGAAAAGAAGCCACCCTGTCGTTTGATGATGGCCAAACCCATATCCTGTTTTTCACCGCGACCTGGTGCGATTGGTATTTGGCCGACACGCGCCCGCAAATGGCAAAAGCCTGTGCTAAAGCCACTAATGTGTTAGAGCAATGGCATCAGCAGCATAATCAGGCACCTTTGCAAGCCATTGTAAATCACTTATGGACAGGTGCCGAAGACGTCAAACAATTCAGTGACAAATTTTCACTGCATTATCCGGTGGCACTAGATCACTCTGGCGATTTGTTCTTTAGCTTTTCAATCAGTCAATTACCTACCCTGATTGTGATTAAAAATGGTGAAGAAGTACTTCGCACCAACAAGGTCGAATCCTTACAACAACTTACTGATCTGTTAGCTGACTATTAATTATTAGAAGCACAAGTCACTGCCAAAGCGCGGTAGCTTGTGCTTTTTTGTCACAGGTTCAAACAGGCTTAACTGGCCTTTAGCACGCTAATAATGGTAAAAATCACGAAATATTTTTTGCACGGAGCAGGTCTGTGAGCAGTGAGTTTTGTTTAATTTTATGCACATGCCCCACCAAAGAGGTGGCCAGAGCCATCGCCCATCAGGCGCTGCAACAAAAGCTGGCTGCCTGTATCAATATTATTGATGGTGTGGAATCTATTTACCTGTGGCAAGGTCAGATTGAACAGGAAAAAGAATGTCAGATGCTGATTAAATCCCGACGGGATAAATCAGATGACCTGTTTAAGTTAGTGTTAAGCCTGCATCCTTATGATGTACCGGAATGGGTGATACTCCCCATAGATTCACTAAGCGTTGACTACCAGCAATGGCTGAATGCCAGCCTTGATTAACTAAATGAGAATATAAGGATAAAGACCTTGTTAAGAGTTTTATTTTTGTTTGCGGTGTTATTAACACAACCTGCCTGGTCGCAGGTATCCAGCCCAATCGATTCCTTATTATCCGATGAGCCACAGTTTTTACCGGTTGATCAGGCTTTCGCTTTTGATTTCAAACAAAATGGTCAAAAGCTGGTACTCAGTTTTGATATTGCTGAAGGGTATTACCTGTATAAAAAGCAATTTAAATATGTGATCAAAGATGCGGAACTAAGTGAACCAAGCTATCCAAAAGGTGATGATCACGAAGACGAATTTTTTGGCAAATCGGAAGTATTTCGTGGCAATTTGCCCATCAGCTTTGAAGTAATTAATGCAGTAAAAGATGCCGTGGTTAAAATTCGTTATCAGGGCTGTGCTGAGGCGGGTTTATGTTACCCCCCCACCACCAAAGTTATATATTTAACGGCGGTGCGTTTTAATGAAGGCATTACATCTGGTAAAGACAAAAAGCAGATGTCGTTAGCTGACATTGCTAAAAACAAACAGCACAGCTCAGCCACACAAGATAAGAACACTGAACAGCCTGACACTGAACAAACCACAACCGCGCAAGCAGCACCACAACAGCAATCTCAACAATTTGATTTAGCCGAGCAGC
This sequence comes from Neptunicella marina, assembly GCF_014270035.1. Classification (GTDB taxonomy): domain Bacteria; phylum Pseudomonadota; class Gammaproteobacteria; order Enterobacterales; family Alteromonadaceae; genus Neptunicella; species Neptunicella marina. Next base: position 13,577 of record NZ_JACNEP010000005.1, read on the forward strand.
TTACCTCGAAAGACAATTTAGCCTTAACCCTGTTACTGTTTGTTGGACTGGGTATTTTACTGGCGTTCACTCCTTGTGTTTTCCCTATGTACCCTATTTTATCGGCGTTGGTATTAGGTCAGAACAAAAACAGCGGGCTGGCTAAAACCTTCACCTTAAGCTTTGTATATGTGCAGGGTATGGCGCTGACCTACTCTTTACTGGGATTAGTGGTCGCATCCGCAGGTGTGCAGTTTCAGGCAGCATTGCAACACCCGGCTATTTTATGGGTTTTAATCGCCATATTTGTGTTACTGGCGTTAGTGATGTTTGGCGCATGGGAATTGCAACTGCCAAGCAAATGGCAGGAAAAACTGAACGCCTTTAGCAACAAACAAACCGCAGGTAGTTTGGCTGGGGTATTTGTGATGGGTGCCATTTCTGGTCTGGTTGCTTCGCCTTGTACCACCGCCCCGCTTACCGGTATTTTATTGTTTGTCGCGCAAAGTGGTGATTTAACCTTAGGTTTTGCGGCGCTTTATATGCTGAGTCTTGGCATGGGTATTCCACTGATTTTGTTTGCGTTAACCAGTGGTAAGTTACTGCCTAAAGCGGGCAACTGGATGAATATTGTTAAAGCCACCTTTGGTTTTATGATGCTGGCTGTGGCATTACTGTTTGTTGAACGTATGTTCGACAACCTGTTTACCACCCTCGCCTGGTCATTACTCGGTTTGGCATTATTTAGTTACTGGAGCATGCACAACAATGCCAGTGCCAGTAGCCCGTTAAAATTTGTCAGAACTGTAGTGATTTTTATCGGTCTGTTTGGCAGCGCTATGTATGGTTACCAAACCCTGTTTGGCAGCAGTCAGCCTGTGCACTCTGCGGTTTCAGGTGAAGAAGCCCCGGAGCTGGCATTTGTCAGGGTTAAAAACCTCGAAGATTTTGAGCAAAAACTGGCAGAAGCTAATGCGCAGGGCAAATCAGTGATGATCGATTTGTATGCCGACTGGTGTGTTGCCTGTAAGGAATTCGAGAAATACACCTTCCCGGATATTGAAGTACGTAAAGCACTGCGTAATACCGTGGTCATGCAAATCGACTTAACCGATAATACGCCCACTAATTTGGGCTTTCAGGAACATTTTGCGATTTTAGGTTTACCGACAATTTTATTGTTCGACAGCCAGGGTAAAGAGTTAACCCAGGCGCGCATTACTGGCTTTATGAAACCCGCAGCCTTTAGCGCGCACTTAAATCATCACCTCAAATAATCTCTTATTCCGCGAGTCGCTCTGTTGACTCGCGGACCACCAGATGTGGCTGGAAGTGTTGGTGAGCGATCTTACTGCTGCCACCTTTACCACTGCGTTGCGCAATAATATGCGAAATTAACGAAGACGAAGCTTTACGCGCAATCACACTAATGGGTTGTGCCGCCGTGGTCAATTTTGGCCAGGTCTGACGCGAAAACGGGCTATCCTCAAATCCGGCAATCGACAGTTTCTCTGGCACTGACACCCCCATTAAACGTGCAGCAAATAATGCACCAGCCGCAATTTCATCGTTACAGGAAAAAATAGCAGTGGGTGGCTCTGGCAGATTTAATAAATATTGTGCACCTTCCACCCCGGTTTTAAACGAGTACTGACCTTCGAATATATAATCGGGGTTGGGTGTAATGCCATGTTTTTCCAGCGCTTCCAAATAACCGTTTTTACGTTCATCTGTTGATCTGTGCCCTTTATCACCACTGATAAAGGCAATTTTTCGGTGATCCAGACTGATCAAATGTTCGGTAATTTCCAGTGCCGCTGCATGGTCGTGTATAAATACACAAGGTGAAGTTTCGCCTTCTTCATTGGCACCCGATACCACACGCACAAAATTGACATCCATCTGCTCCAGTGCATCCAGCACTTCAGGCATTTCCGACAGTGGCGGGGAAATAATTAAACCCGCTAATTGTGAACGAATCACCATCATGCGGATTTCATCAACAATATTCGGACTGGCGGCATTACAGGGGTGAATAATCAGTTCATAACCTTTTTCCCGGCATTCACTTAAAATACCGTTTTGCATATCAATCACATAATAAGCGTTAGGGTTATCATAAACATAACCTAACGCATATGAGCGGGTTCCGGCCAGATTACGTGCGGCATGATTAGGCTGATAATTAAGTGTTGCTATAGCTTCCGAGACTTTTTTGAGCGTATCGGCACGAACCGACCCTTCCTGATTAATGACGCGTGAAACCGTTTTTATTGATACGCCGGCCAGTTCGGCCACATCTTTTATTGTTGATTTCATTTAGTTTCCCGGTTGAATGATCCGTTTAGGGGCGTTACTTGCTCTGCTTTAGCGAGCAGTTATTATCCGCAATCTGTAACCTATGTTGAAGCAAATTGTAAGATAATTGTAATTATCCATTGCGTTCTAAAAATCGCTGTTGTAAATTTAACCAATAATGACAACGCTGTCATGTGTTTTTCACATTAACAGGTAGCCCGTTGTCATTTTAAAAAAAGCCAAATGACAGCGCTGTCATTTATAATAAAAATGAGGATACAACAGTGAACGTGACCCACAAAAGACTTAGTAAGATCTCACAAGGTATTAAATATGCCCTGTGTTTAGGAACCGCCGGTACCGCAGCGTTTTTGCCTGCATTTGCCAATGCACAGGAAGCAACTGCGGCAGAAAACGAAGTTGAAGTCATTCAAATCAGTGGTATTCGTGGCAGTACGCAGGCCAGTATTAACGCCAAGCGTTTTGCCGCTTCTCAATTAGATGGCATCGCCGCAGAAGACATCGGTAAATTACCGGATGTTACGATTGCCGATTCTTTACAACGTATTTCCGGTGTGCAAATTGAACGTACCGCCGGTGAAGGTGGCCCGGTACAAATTCGTGGTCTGCCTCAGGTTGATACCACCATGAATGGTGAAGTGTTTCTAAGCGCGACCACCATCGATTCATCGGGTGCAGATTTCGGTGACTTGCCTTCACAATTATTTTCCGGTGTAGACGTATATAAATCGGCCGAGGCCAAATACACCGCTGCCGGTATTTCAGGTGCCATTGATTTAAAAACCCGTCGTCCTTTCGATTTAGATGAAGGTTTAACCTTGTCTGGCGGTGCCGAAGTAACACGCGGTTCAATCAGTCAGGAAACGGACCCCACCGTCCATGGCCTGATTAGCTACAACTCAGGAAAATTAGGTATTTTATTCGGTGCAGTAAGCACCGATGTAAATCTGGCAACCGATTACAATGGTTATTTCGATACGTCTGAAAACGGCGGCATCGGTGCAGCTAATAACAACTTCACATGGGGACCTAATTCACGTGGTGAAGAAATCCGTCACGTGGTGCCCCAGGGTTTTGCTGCTTTCAATAAAGAAGAAGAGCGTAAACGTAATGCCGTGCAAATTTCAGCACAGGCTGATTTAGGTGAGGGCTTCTTACTTACCGCAGATTACTTCTACACCAATCAGGATCGTTTCAACAACCGTCGTGGTTTTTCTCAAAACAACCGTTGGTACACCTTTAACGAATATGCATGGCCAACTGAAAATGGCTGGACTGGTGACAGCTTCACCGATGTAAATGGCGAAGCATGGGGTGGTGTAAACGCCTTTGTATTAACACCATGGCGTATGCAGTCATTCACTCAGGTGAATATTAACGAGGAAACCTCACATAATTTCAACCTGCAACTGGATTATGACAATGGTGGTGCATTAACGGGTCAGGTACGTATGACTCGCGCCCGCGCAACGGCAACCATGCGTCACGGTTACGGTGAAGGCGATATGTTAAGTATCGATCAGGGTACTTTAGTAACCGGTCCGGGCCAGTTTGCTCAGCCTGAATACTGTACTCACGGTGAGGATATTGTGGGTGATCAGGGCGGCTGTTACGCACAATTTGCACCAGGCGGCATTCAGGACAGTGACTTCCTGTTAACTTACGATGCATCCGGCGCACATCCGGTATTTAGCGGTTTTGACCAGATGGTTAATGGCGGTAAAGGCCAGCGTAGTGTTGCTGATTATATGGCTGATCTGGATTCTTACCACATCGGTGCGTTTTCCTCTGAAGGCAATACCGATGACAGAGGTGAGATCAATACATTCAGCACTAAATGGAACTACCGTTTAGATGGCGACAGCATTGTTACCAGTATTGATTTTGGTGTGCGTTCTTTAGAACGTATGGTAGATCATGACCAGTTCTCTTACACCTCAGAGTTTGGTAACGGCTGTGATATCGCTCAATGGAAAGCGGTGGATCAGTATTACACAACTGACACCTGTGAAGGCGTTGATGGTGCGGGTGAATACCTGACTGAAGATGTAGGTGACTTAACTGCTGGTAGCTGGGTGCCTTATACCCTTTTACCTCCTACACGTTTAGATGAACATACAACTGTGTCATGGCAGACCGATTTTGGCAGTGTTAAAGGTATTCCTGGCGTGTGGTCAATTGATCCGGAAAACTTCCGGGATCCACGTCAATGGCATCTGGATACTTTCGGTAATGTACAACGTACCGAAAACGGTGGTGCCACTTATGATGTATCACTGGAAGAGCTGAACTATTTTGCCCAGGTTAACTTCGAGGTAGGTGAATTAAGCGGTAACATCGGCATGAAAGTTATCGAAACCGACCTGTACGTTAAACAAAATCTGGTTGGCGCCAGCTTACCACACAGTGGTTTAGGTCCGGATACAGGTGATGTGGTTACCGAACGTAGTTACACCGATTACCTGCCGTCTGTGAACCTGGCGTATAACGCCACTCAGGATGTGATTTTACGTGCAGCATATTCTAAAAATATGCAGGCACTGAATCTGGCAAGCTGGGGTGGTGGTAAAACCGTAGGTCGTACAATCAATGGTGAGTGTGACTGTTTACGTGTTGTAAACGGTACCTTAACGGGTAACCCGGGCCTGAACCCATGGCGTTCAGAGAACGTATCAGTATCAGCTGAATGGTATACCGGTGAAGCATCCATGGCTTATCTGGCAACCTACAAAATTGATATTGAGAGCTTTGCAACCAGCGGTGTTGTCATGATCGACGAACCGGATACAGATGGTATCCGCCGTGGTCCATGGCCATTCACTACTCAGGTTCAGGGCGAAGGTGGTAGCGTTAAAGGCTACGAAGTTGGTGCAAAAGTCGCCTTTAGTGACTTTATGGATACCGCATTCCTGAACAATATGGGTATTGATGCCAACTACACATACACCGACAGCTCACAACAGAACAAAGATGTATTTGGTGATGACCTGCCATTTGTTGGTATGTCAAAAGACACATACAACTTAGTGGTTTGGTATGAACAGGATGAGTTTTCTGCTCGTATCGCGTGGAACTCTCGTAGCCCACGTTTAATTACCACGGGTACTGTTGATGCGGTAGGTGGTCAGTCACTGTATCAGGATGATTATTCACAACTTGATATCAGCGTGAACTACAACCTGAACGATAACATCAGTTTCTATATCAATGGCTCGAACATTACGGAAGAAATTCAACAAACTTATCTGGAATTTAAAGACCAGAAAGCCTTCCAAAACGAGTATGAAGCACGCTGGACTGTTGGTACACGCGTAACCTTCTAAGTAACCTTTGTTGTCTCGTTAAGTCTTTTTGGCTTAACTCCCTGAAAAATCGCCACAAGGACTGTGGCGTTTTTTTTAGCTGAAACAGCAACAGTTAAGCCGTTGTAATTGAGTGACGACACAGGTACTTTGCTGTTATCTGCTAAGTGTGAACAAAAAGCTAATTAATAAAAACAACACCATGGCTCATATCAAACATCCCGTAAAAACCATAGTAATTGCTGGCGGTGGCACCGCAGGCTGGATGACAGCCGCAACGCTGGCACATCATTTTTCTAAAGATCAAAAGGTGAAAATCACGCTGGTCGAATCAAGCCAGATCGGCACCATTGGTGTGGGTGAAGCAACTATTCCAACCCTCAGGCGTTTTTATGCCCGTTTGGGTCTATCCGATATTGATGTGATCAAAGCCACTCAGGCAACCTGCAAACTGGGTATTGAATTTCAGGACTGGCATCAACCGGGTAGTCATTTTGTGCATCCTTTTGGTTTATTTGGTCAACCGGGTAATAACATTCCTTTCCATCACTATTGGTTAAAACAACGTCAGACAGGTGATACCACCCCCTTATCTGAATATTCACTGGGTGTAATGCTGGCCGAACACGACAAATTTTGTATGCCCTCGCCCAAGCCAGCAGAACCCTGGATGATATTTGACTGGGCGCTGCATTTTGATGCGGGTTTATTTGCCGAACTTATGCAAAAAACCGCTCAGCAACACGGGGTTGAATGGATAGATGCCAAAATCGAACAGGTTTGCCTGAATCAGCAATCTGGCAATATCGACTCCCTGCAACTGGATAACCAGCAGCCATTAACAGCGGATTTGTTTATCGACTGCTCCGGTTTTCGTTCACTGTTATTGGGCGACGCACTTAAAGTAGGTTATCAGAGCTGGCAACAATGGTTGTTATGCGATAAAGCCGTTGCAGTGCAAAGCGAATTAACTGAAGAACCCATTCCACGCACCATTGCCAAAGCTCAGACGGCAGGCTGGCAATGGCGTATACCCTTGCAACAACGCTGTGGTAACGGCCATGTATATAGCAGCCAGTACACAGATACCGACATTGCAACCGAAACCCTGCTTAAACATATCCCGGAAAAAACCTTACACCAGCCGCGACATTTCAGTTTTACCCCGGGCAGACGTGATCAGGCCTGGGTCAAAAATTGTGTGGCAATTGGATTGTCATCCGGCTTTCTGGAACCGCTGGAAAGTACCAGTATTGCACTGATCGAAACCGCCATTGAGAAATTATTGCTAACGTTTGATCAGCCACAAAATGCGTTTTTCGATGACAGCAAAGTCGAACGATTTAATCAGGTCACGGCCACGGAATACGAGCGCGTACGCGATTTTATTATTTTGCATTACAAACTTAATCAACGCGAAGGTGAGATGTGGCGCTATTGCCGTGAGATGGACATTCCCGATAGTCTGTCCGGTAAAATGCAGCAGTTTAAATCACAGGGTGACATTCCACGTTTACCCTGGGAAATTTTTGGTGCCGACAGCTGGCTGGCTATTTATAACGGCATGCAATTCTGGCCACAAAAATACAATGCAGGTGTAGATAAATTAGACACCGGCTTTTTACATAAGACCCTGGGTGAGATGCATCAGAAAATTCAGCGGGCTGTGTCGTCCGTTCCACCGCATAGCGCTTTTTTGCAACGCTTCTGCGATTATCAGCCTAAGCAGGAACATTAATGACACAGCAATCGAATAACATTCAGCAATTTCTAATTGTTGGCGGTGGCACCGCCGGCTGGTTAGCCGTCGCAACCCTAAGTAATATTTTACAGAATGCGGATTGCCAAATAACCCTGGTTGAATCTAACGACATAGGCACCATTGGCGTGGGTGAAGCGACAATCCCTCCCCTGTTAGACGCGATCCGCGCTTTAGGTATCGACGAAGCGGACTTTATCCGCAAAACCCAGGCGACCTTCAAGTGGGGAATTCAGTTTAGAGACTGGCTGCAAAAAGGCAGTGACTATTTTCACCCCTTTGGCGCATTAGGCCGCCGCATTGATGGCCATGAGTTTTATCAGGTGTGGTTAAAGTGTCGCGCAGAGGGTGATAATACGCCACTCATGGCGCACTCGGTCGAAGCTGAACTGTGCACACAACAACGTTTTTTTGAACCTTTTAATGCCGCCAATACCCCTTTAGCCAGTGCACAATACGCACTGCATTTAGATTCAGGATTAGTCGCTAACTATTTACGTGATTTTGCCATTGCCCGTGGGGTGCAGCGTATTGAAGGCACGGTGAGTCAGGTACATCAACATCAAAATGGTGATATCGCATCGGTGTCCTTAATCGACGGACAACAACTAAGCGCCCAGTTTTTTATTGATTGTTCTGGTTTTCGTGGACTCTTAATCGAACAAACGCTTAACGCCGGTTATCACGACTGGTCTGCCTATTTGCCCTGTAACCGCGCGGTGACAGTACAAAGCCAGAACGTGCATGATGCCCTGCCCTATACCATTGCCACAGCACGTGAAAGTGGCTGGACCTGGCAAATTCCGTTGCAACATCGCACCGGCAACGGCTATGTATTTTGCGACCAGTTTTGCGACGACCAAACCGCTACCGACACATTACTAAATGCAGTTGAAGGTGAGGTCATTTCAACACCCCGTATCATCCCGTTTACCACTGGCATGCGTAAACAATGCTGGTTTAAAAACTGTTTGGCTCTGGGACTGGCGCAAGGGTTTCTGGAGCCGCTGGAGTCTACCGCTATTCATTTGGTCAGTAAAACACTGGCCTTGTTTGTACGTTATTTTCCGTCTTTATCGGATAACCAGTTTTTACAGCAGGAATTTAACCGCAAAGTGGAACTGGATTATCTGGAAATCCGCGATTTTCTGATCCTGCACTATTGCACCACTAAACGCAGTGACACTGCGTTTTGGCAACACTGCGCCAACATGCCAATTCCCGACTCATTGCAATACAAAATCGAATTATTTAAACAGGCCGGGAATTTAGTGCATCAGGATGAGGCACTGTTTCAGTCCTCCAGCTGGTATGCCATTTTCACTGGCATGCAGGTTTTCCCGCAGCGCTATAATCCGACGCTGGATGCGTTAAACAGCCAAAAACTGCAACAATCGCTGGCAGCTGGTGCCAATGCAATTAAACAAGCGGTAAGCAAACAACCTGCGCATATGGAATTTATCCGCCAGTACTGCGCAGCGCCTAACCCCGGGTGATAGGTGTATTTTGCTGAACCTTATTTTGATGAACAATGTTTGGCAATAAAGTCCTGATGCAACATCGCCTGACTGGCAGCGTTTTGAATTGACTGGCGCATTTGCTGTAATTTCTGCTCAATAAGATGCAGTGGCACCGCTGAAGCTCTTGGATCAACACGTTGCGCCTGCAAACCAAATCCGTGATACATGCTTAACCAACTGGCAGGTTCAAAAGAATCCTGCTGGAATTGTTGCACATAACCCCGACTACGATATAAATCGATTTTATGTTGCAGACTATCCGGCACAACCATATCACGACAGTAACGCCAGAATTCACTGTCATCACGCTGATTGAGTTTGTAATGCAGGATCAGAAAATCACGAATATGTTCAAGTTCCAGTCCGTGCAAACGGTTCACCTCGTCAATATCTGCCTGATTAAATCCGCTATCCGGGAAGAAGGTGAGTAATTTACTCAGTGCAGTTTGAATAAGCGAAATACTGGTACTTTCCAACGGCTCTAAAAAACCGCTTGCCAGTCCCACCGCGAAACAGTTTTTATGCCAGATTTGTTTGGTACGCCCGGGTTTAAACTGGATCAGTCTTGGCTCATGCAACGCATTGCCATCAACACTATCGATTAATAACTGTCGTGCCTGTTCATCGGGCATAAACTGACGACTAAAAATATGACCATTGCCCATACGGTGTTGCAACGGAATCCGCCATTGCCAGCCTGCCGATTCGGCAATGGTGCGGGTATAAGGTAATAACTCACCTGTTCGCTCAGTTTGCATAGCAAACGCGGCATCACATAATAACCACTGGCTCCAGTCTTCGTATTCAACCCCCAGTGATTTTTGCAAAAGCAGGCTACGAAATCCGCTGCAATCAATAAATAACTCACCGTCGATTTGCTGGCCACCCTGCAATGTCACCGATTTGATAAAACCACTGTTAGTATCACAGTTAACCTGCTCAATGGTCGCCTCAATACGTTTTACCCCTAAACCACAGGCAAAATCACGCAAATAACTGGCATAAAGACTGGCATCAAAATGATAGGCATAAGAATAATCAGCCAGCGGTGAAGGAGGATTAGGATGGGGTTGCGCAAAGCGATTTTGCGCGGCTAACGCCAGAGGAAAACTAAATTCACTGAGTTTTACATCAACACCTTGCTGCTGGGCCACATGCACATACTGATGAAAATCCACGCCTTCAATGGGCATGCCATAATCACTAAAGGGATGGAAAAACTGCGTATCTGCTGCGCGCCAGTTCTCAAACTGTACGCCCAGTTTAAAGGTGGCCTGTGTGGCTTTAATCAGCTCAACTTCATCTAAACCTAACTGGCGATTAAACTCCACAATGTTGGGAATAGTGGCCTCGCCAACACCAACGGTGCCAATATCCGCTGATTCAATCAGGAAGATGTCTGTTTGTTGCTGAGATTGCATAAACCGGGCAAGACGCGCTGCACTCATCCAGCCTGCCGTACCACCGCCTACTATTACAATTTTGTTAATCGGCTTTTGCATAAAAAATTTATTATTCAATTAGTTAGTTAAGATAATAGCGGAAATAACAGACCGTTAACGCCATGTTTGCGGCTCCACCTTAACAAACTTTTTGCTGTGTTTTTCAACAATTTGTTGCAAATCATTATACTCTTGCATAGAGTAATGACAACGCTGTCATTGTGTATTTTTTAATAAAAGCTCAATGAGAATATTTAAAACAAAGGCAAAAAAGAAACATGAACAAAACCACCTTATTCTTAGCCGGTTTGATCCTCTCCACTCAGGGCGTTAATGCCGCAATACCAGAGCAACAGGCTAAGCTGTTTGGTGAAGCGGGCCAGTTTACTAAAGGTATAGAAGGGCCTGCGGTTGACGCATCAGGTCAGTTATTTGCAGTGAACTACCAACAACAGGGCACAATTGGCCAGATAGATATCAATGGCAACGCCAGCTTATATCTGACGTTACCGGAAGGAAGTACCGGCAACGGCATCCGTTTTGATAAATCTGGTTTTATGTATGTGGCAGATTACAGCGGCCATAATGTGCTAAAAATCGACCCCAAAGATAAAAGTATCCGTGTGCATGCGCACAATGAGGCGATGAATCAACCTAACGATATCGCCATTACCGATAACGGTGTGATTTATGCCAGCGATCCAAACTGGAAAGAAAACAGCGGCCAGCTTTGGATGGTAGCCCCGGATGGTAAAACCACCTTGCTGGAAAAAAGCATGGGAACCACCAACGGTGTGGAAGTAAGCCCGGATAATAAACGCCTTTATGTGAATGAAAGCGTGCAACGCAATGTGTGGGTTTACGATATTCAACCAGACAATACACTGGCCAATAAGCGCCTGTTTTATAAATTTGATGATCACGGCATGGATGGCATGCGTACCGATGAAATCGGCAATTTATATATTGCGCGCTACGGAGCAGGATTAGTTGTAGTCTTATCCCCAAAGGGTGAGTTAATCGAACAAATTAAACTAACCGGCCAACACCCTACCAATGTGGCGTTTGGCGGCAAAGATGGCAAACAGGTTTTTGTTACACTGCAGCAAACTCAGGTTGTGAATACCTTTCGCAGTCAATTTGCAGGCCGCAGCTATAACCTGCTGCACTCAAATGAATAAAATGGGTTAGACCATAATAATGTTGCATTTAGAGCAACAATTGTTAACATGAATGACAACGCTGTCATTGTGCAAAAATAAATCAGGGGAATGCGCGCCCACTACACAATAACAGCGACCTTTATCAATAAGTTGATATCAGTGTCATTGAAACATAAAAACAAAAAGAGAGATCAACGATGAAACCATTATTGCTTTTAACGCTATGTATGAGTGGACTGATGGCTGGATGTAGCCCCAATCAGTCATCCAGTGACAAACTGGATCAGACCCAGGTTAATACTCTGGCCAAAGATATGGATGTATCGCTCACCGTTAAAAGCAATGTAAACGTTGAAAACTGTCCATCCAAAGACAATAACCAGTGTTATCTGGCTGAGCTGACTCTTACCTTTCCACAGGACATCAACTCAGACGACTGGAAAATTTATTTCAGCAATACCTCGCCAATCGCATGGGATGGAAGTAATGAATTTGATATCACCCGCATTAACGGTGATTTACACACCATAGTACCTAAGCTTTCACATTATAAAGCCGGACAAACCTATACCATTCCGTTTAAAGGCAATGGCTGGCGCACGGCAGAATCGGACTTCACTCCCAATTATATTTTAGTGGCGGGGGATTTAGCACCAAGAGTTATCGCAGCCACTCAGGAAGTAAAAACCGAAGACCGCCAAATTCCACATATGCCTTTTATCACTGCCTTTGAAACACCCGCTCAAACAGAACGTGGGGCAAAAGATAACACGCCACTGGCTACCGCCGACTGGTTATATGACCGCCATGCACAAATCAATGCGCAAATGGGCAGTGCGACCCGGCAATCCATTCGTGTAATTCCCAAATTACAGCAAGCCAGCTGGCAGCCCGAACACCTGAATACCGCGCAGGGTTTATCTCTGGATGCCGATACTGCACAACGTTTTGAAGCGGCGGTAGAGCTATTGCAAGACAAACAAATCGCCTTATCTGACCAAGGCATTAAAGTTAATGTTACTCAATCAAAGCAAACAAGTTTGGGTGATCAGGGGTACAAAATTGATGTCACCCCACAAAGCATCAACATTACAGCCAATCATGACGCTGGCGTGTTTTATGCGTTAGTAACTTTAGGCCAGGTGATTGAACAGTCAGGTAATGCCTTACCTTTAGGTGAAGTAACCGATGTACCCCGCTACGATTTTCGTGGGTTACACATGGATATTTCACGTAATTTTCATAGCAAAGCGTTGATTCTAAAGGTCATTAAACAATTAGGTGCATATAAAATTAATAAACTGCATCTGCACATGGCTGATGATGAAGGCTGGCGTCTGGAAATTCCCGGTTTACCCGAGCTGACCGATGTGGGTGCCTATCGCTGTTTTGATTTAAGCGAGCAAAGTTGTTTATCACCACAATTAGGCGCTGGCCCGGATAAAGATAGTCCGGTAAACGGCTACCTGACGACACAGGATTATATTGATATCCTTAAATACGCTGCCGCTCGTCAGATTGAAGTGATCCCTGCTATCGATATGCCAGGGCATTCCCGCGCCGCAGTAAAGGCCATGCAAGTACGTTACAACAAATACATTCAATCTGAACAAAGTGAAAAAGCCACAGAATTTTTGTTATCTGACTTAGATGACAAGAGCCAGTACAGTTCGATTCAGCACTATAATGACAACACACTGAATCCTTGTGTGGATTCCACTTACAAATTTATTGAAAAAATCATTGATGAAGTAACCAAACTGCACCAAAAAGCCGGTGTTCCGTTGCGCCGTTACCATATTGGTGCCGATGAAACCGCCGGCGCGTGGAATGATTCTCCAGCCTGTAAAAAGCTGATTGCAGACACCGATGAGTTAGATTCAACAAAACAACTTACACCTTATTTTGTCGCCAAAGTAGCCAGACTGGTTGAAAGCAAAGGTCTGATTGCCGGAGCATGGAGCGACGGTTTAAGCCACGTAGATGCAGCAAAACTGCCGGCCAATACACAATCTAATGTGTGGGATACTTTATTCTGGCAAGGCCATAATGGCGCACAGGAAATGGCAAACCGTGGTTGGGATACCATTTTATCTCTGCCTGACATGCTGTATTTCGATTTCCCTTATCAAAAAGATCCTCAGGAGCCGGGTTATTACTGGGGTTCACGCTCTACCGACAGCTTCGAGTTATTCGAGTTTATGCCTGAAAACCTGCCAGCACATGCTGAAATCTGGCCGGATAATATGGGTAATCCCTATACGGCTGCCGACAAAACACCAAAAAATGAAGGCGTGCACTTTACCGGTATTCAGGCGCAATTCTGGAGTGAGACAATCCGAGCTGACAGCACAGTGGAATATATGTTGTTCCCGCGCTTGATCGCTTTTGCGGAACGCGCATGGCATACAGCAGACTGGGCACTACCTTACCGCGCCGGGCAGACCTATTCACAAGACAGTAAATTTTTTGATTCTGACCGCAAAGCAGATGAATTAAAGGATTGGAGTGGCTTTAGCCACACCATGGTTCAGTATGTTATGCCTGCACTGGCACAAGACGACATATTGTTCCGCATGCCTACACCGGGCGTTAAAAACATCGATGGAAAACTACACGCCAACAGTTATTACCCTGGCTTGTCCATTGAATATAAATCAGCTGATAGCAGTGAATGGATGACATACGAGCAACCCATTGACTATCAACCGTCTCTGTTATTTCGCAGTACCCTCGCAGGCACGGATTACCATAGCCGATACATAAGAATAAAATAATCCATATATATTTTATATATTAGAATAAAAAATGAAATGACAACGCTGTCATAACATTTTACACTAACAAATATGTTACGCTGGAAGCGTGTGTTGCACTCCAATGCACTCCGGCACTCAGGAGTTAAATGGTGAGTTTGTCACAACAACTATTTCTCGGTATCGATGGCGGTGGCAGTAAATGCAAAGCCCGACTGGAAAACGCACAAGGTGAGTTGCTTGGCGAGGGGTTATCCGGTCCGGCCAATCCGTTACGTGGTATTGAACAAACAACAACATCTATTTTAGATGCGACACAACAGGCATTAGCCGAAGCAGGTCTGAACGATGCGTCACTCGCTCATATCTATGCCGGCATTGGATTGGCTGGGGTTAATATCCCGGCCTACCGACAGTTAGTACAAAACTGGCAACATCCGTTTGCACAAATGTATGTCGCAACCGATTTGCATATCGCCTGTTTAGGTGCCCATGACGGGGGTGACGGTGCCGTGATCATTGCCGGTACCGGCTCATCTGGTGTTTCTGTGATTCAGGGTGAATACTTTGAAATGGGCGGCCATGGTTTTGGCGTGGGTGATAAAGGCAGTGGTGCCTGGTTAGGTCTGACCGCAGTGAGTAAAACCCTTGAAGCGCTTGATGACATCGGTATTTCCACACCACTGGTAGAAAAAGTGATGCAGCATTTACAAGTGGACTGCGCACATACACTGGTTGAACAAATAACCGGAAAAAGCCCGGCTTTTTTTGCCAAACTATCTCCGGTTGTAGTGGAAATGGCTAACCAGCAGGATCCACTGGCATTAAGTATTGTCAGGGATGGAGCGGATTATTTAAATCGTATGGCCAGACGTTTACTGGCAAATAAACCGCCACGCTTTTCAATGATTGGTGGCGTGGCACAACATATACAAAAGTGGATGGATGATGAGGTGACACAACGTATCAGCCCAACAATTCATCCGCCCGAAATTGGCGCGATTTTACTCGCCAGGTCTTTAGTCTAATTTGTGAGAGAATAAACAACATGGCAACCAGCATTATGGCCAAAGAGGCCGCCGAAGCGCCTTCGATCATCGCTACCCAACTTGTTAAGAACTTACCTTTATGTCGCGATCTCGGCGAAAAGATCCGGGCGTTTAATCCGGCGTTTGTTTATATGGTGGGCCGGGGTTCATCTGACCATGCAGGGGTATTTGCCAAATATCTCATTGAAGTAGAGGCCAATATTCCGGTTTGTGCAGCGGCACCGTCAGTTAACAGTGTATATAAACAAACTCTGAATTTGAAAAGTGCACTGGTAATTTGTATTTCACAATCTGGTCGTAGCCCGGATATTCTGGCGCAAACCAAAGCCGCTAAAGATTCAGGTGCCTTTACCGTAGCCCTGGTTAACGATCAGGCGTCACCACTAGCGGAAATGGCTGATTTTGTTTTACCAATAGGTGCAAATGAAGAAAAAGCCGTTGCTGCCACCAAAAGTTATCTGGCAACCTTAAGCGCGCTGTTACAGATGGTCGCGTGCTGGCAACAAGACGATGAGCTGTTGACAGCCCTAAACGATTTACCATCCGCTATGGAAAAAGCAGCCACAGCGCCGATGCAATTAAATGCTGATTTTGTCGCGCCGCTTAATCACTGTGTGGTGTTAGGGCGTGGTTTTGGCTACGCCATCTCTCGCGAAATTGCGTTAAAACTCAAAGAAGTGTGTAGTGTGCATGCCGAGGCTTTCAGTAGCGCCGAATTCTTACATGGTCCGGTGACCTTGGTTGAAAAGAAACTGGCTATCGTGGATATTAGCGTTAAAGACGAATCGCTGACATCTCATCAGGAACAAATTGACGAAGTGACCCGTCGTGGTGCCAGGGTTTGCAAGCTTGATCAAAGTAATATAGCCATTCACCCGCGCTTATCACCACTGTTGATATTACAGCGTTTTTATCTGGATATTGAACAGATTGCAGTGGGCATGGGCCTTGACCCGGATAGCCCGGCAGGTCTGAAAAAAGTCACACAAACCATTTAGGGAAAACCATGAGCCAGACTTTTATTGCCAAGCAGCTATTTGACGGCAGTCAATTCCACGACAATATCGCTTTTAGCGTGGCTCACGGGAAAATTGACCAGCTAGGTAGCAGTGTTGATAGCAGCCAGGCCACTAAACTGGATGGTCTGGTTACCGCCGGTTATGTAGATGCGCAGGTAAATGGTGGTGGTGGCGTATTGTTTAATCAGTCACCAACCACTGAAGCCTTGCAAAAAATGGTACAAGGCCATGCCACTTATGGCACCACGGCCATGATGCCTACCCTTATCACAGATGAATTACCGGTTATTGAAGCGGCCGCCGATGCCATGGCTCAGGCGATTGCGCAAAAGATGGCGGGTATTGCTGGTGTGCATTTTGAAGGACCTCACCTCAGCACGCCCAAGCGCGGTATTCATAGCAGTGATTTTATACGCCCGGTCAGTGACAAAGAACTAGCGCAATACTGCCGTCAGGATTTGGGCAAAGTGATAGTAACTGTAGCACCCGAAAACGTGCCTGCCGATATCATTAAAGAGCTGGTCGCCAACGGTGTTAAGGTTTGTCTTGGTCACTCTAATGCCACATCAGATATCGTATTAAGCGCGCTTGAAGCTGGCGCCAGTGGATTTACTCACCTTTACAATGCGATGTCGCCATTAACCAGCCGTGAACCCGGCATGGTAGGCGTGGCATTAAATGACGATAACAGCTACTGCGGTTTAATTGTCGATCATCATCATTTACACCCCATCAGTAGTCAACTCGCTATCAAAGCCAAAGGCTGGCAGCACATTATGCTGGTAACCGATGCCATGGCACATGTGGGTTCCGATATTCAATCACTGCCTTATTTAGATACCGAAATTATTCGTGATGGCGATAAACTCACTTTGCCAAATGGTACCTTAGCGGGCTCGGCATTAGATATGGCAACAGCCGTACGTAACTGCCACAAGGATTTGAATTTACCACTTGAGCAGTGTCTGAATATGGCATCGATTATCCCGGCCACTTATCTTGGATTGCAGGACAGTCAGGGCAAACTGGCTCAAGGTTTTAAAGCTGATTTTATTTTGCTGGACGACAACTTACAGGTAATGTCTACCTGGATTGGCGGACAGTCTGTCTTTAAACATAATTAAAGGCCACACAATAACAACAAATAAGGAATGGGTTATGCAAGCTACTGCGCTAAATGCAAAATCACAGTCCAATCTGGTGCCAATAGCACTAATTGGTCTGTTATTTTTTATCTTTGGATTTATCACCTGGTTAAACGGCGCGTTAATCCCGTTTTTGCAGATTGTATGTGATCTCTCCCAGACACAGGCGCTGTTTATCGCCAGTTCGTTTTACATTGCCTACACCGTAATGGCCATGCCAATGGCGTGGATTTTAGAGCGAGCCGGTTATAAAAATGCTATTTCCATTGGCTTGTTAATGGTAGCAGCCGGCTTTTTACTATTTATCCCAGCCGCCGAAACCCATGCATTTGCCTTATTCCTGTTAGCACAATTTGTGGTAGGTACATCGTTAACCTTGCTGCAAACCGCTGCCAACCCTTACATCGTCAAAATTGGTCCACAAGAAACAGCGGCCGTACGTATTTTTGTAATGGGTTTATTAAACAAAGGTGCTGGTGTACTGGCACCACTGTTCTTTGCTGCACTGGTTGTGGGTGAATTTAAAGATGTCACCATTGAATCGGTTAACGCACTGCCTGACGCAGAACGCATCGAACAAATCAAAGCACTGGCGGATGGGCTGGTTCTTCCGTATTTATGTGGTGCGATTGTCTGGATCCTGGCCGCATTATTCATTAAAAAATCCAGTCTGCCAGAGTTAGAGCTGGAAGATGAAAATGCAGAACTTGCCGCAGAAGGTGGTTCTGACAACAGCAAAAACTCAGTATTCCAATTCCCGCATCTGGTATTGGGTGCCATCACCATTTTTGTTTACGTAGGTGTAGAGGTAATTGCCGGTGACACTATAGGTTTGTTTGGCTCCAAATTGGGTGTGGCCAACGCCACTACCTTAACCTCCTATACCATGGGCTTTATGCTGGTTGGTTATGCACTGGGTTTGGTATTAATTCCGCGTGTATTGTCACAACAATCTGCCTTGTTATGGTCATCCGCTCTGGGCGTCATTATTTCATTACTCATTGTCATTTCAGATCCGGCATCAACCCTTGTTTCAGAAGTGTTATGGGGTTGGTCAGGTATGCAAACCCTGCCTGATATTGTGACCTTTGTGGCTATGTTCGGATTTGCTAATGCGGTTGTATGGCCTGCGGTCTGGCCTCTGGCTTTGGATGGTTTAGGCAAACTCACACCTAAAGGTTCTGCTTTATTGATTATGGGTATTGCAGGTGGTGCAATATTGCCGATTCTTTACGGTGTTTTAGCCGATACTTTTGGTGGTCAGCATGCGTATCTGATGATGATCCCTTGTTACCTGTTTATCCTGTTTTATGCGGCTAAAGGTCACAAAATTAAAAACTGGTAAACCAGACTATCTGTAACAACTAAAAAACGGCTATCTGAGATAGCCGTTTTTTTACGTTTAAAACTGGTAGGATAAAACTAAGTTAGCACCATTGTAGTAACCATCACGATTGGAAATTTTACCGCGTCCCGCTTCCAGTCTTAATTTAAAACCATCATTGTTTAAGCCATAGGGACTAAAACTATAAGTCACACCTAAACCATTAATGGCTGAATCTGAAAAAACAGCGGTAAGCGCGCAGCCAAAGGTATTGTCATCACCATGACAGTCTTTCATTTTCATACCCAGCGCCCCACCAATAACACCAACAGCATGTTGATTTTGGTGGTCCAGGGCATACTCGTAACCAACCGCTGCACCATGGTCGAGTGATGCGCGATAACTTAACCAGGCTCGTCCTTTATGCTCTTGCACCGGCATTGAAGCCTCTGCATTAAAGAAAAAGGGATAACCACTTCCTACAGAAAAATCATACTCCTGAGCCGCTAAATTATTGCTCAAAAATATAACCGGTAAAGCCACGAAAAAGGGTAAAATACGAGTTTTCATGCATTGCTCCTGCAAATTTTGCAATCCTTGCCACCACAACGTAACAAGGTGGTGCAATTTTAAACCTAACTGCTCCGGAAAATTCGTATAAAAATGTACAACTTTCTACAACGCCTCCAATCCCCCTATGTTTCCGGTCTATTGCTGGCACTATGCGGCACCTTTATGTTTTCCACCAAACCAATATTGATAAAACAGGTGTATCAACTGGGGGTAGACAGTAGCCAACTTATTGCGCTCAGGATGTTATTTGCAGCCCCACTGTATTTTATTGTGGGTTGTGTGTTGTGGTTTAAACATCAACCGAAACAGCGTGAATACATTGCCAATGCACCAGTCATATTATTGCTCGGTATTCTTGGATATTACATTGCCAGCTATCTGGATTTGATGGCGTTGCAATACATCAGCGCACAGCTTGAAAGAGTCGTGTTGTTTTGTTTCCCCACCTTAGTGGTGCTGTTCTCGCGCTGGTTCCTGAAAACCCCCATGCCACGCAATATTGGCTGGGTACTGGGTTTATCCTATTTAGGTATTTTTTTAATCTTTGGACACGACATCATTACTCTTGGAGACGAAGTCGCGTTGGGTACATTTTTGGTGTTTATTGGCGCGGTCAGTTTTGCGTTTTATACTCTGTTTAGTAAAAAACTGATTGGTCGCGTTGGCAGCTTAATGTTTACCTGCATCGCGATGATTTCAGCCAGTATGGTGATATTTATTCACTTTGCGCTGACACATGACTTCGCTGCACTCAATGTTGGCAACGAGGCGCTACTTCTGACTGCCACCATTGCGATATTTGCCACCGTGATCCCATCATTTCTAGTGGCAGAAGCGATTAGCCGTTTAGGGCCAGAACAGACCAGTGTTGTGGGAACCACTGGCCCGGTTATCACGTCGATTTTAGCGGTGATTATTTTGGGTGAAGCTTTTACACCTTATCACTTCGCCGGATTATCGCTGGTGATTCTGGCGGTGTATATCATGATTAAAAGTCGCTAGGGCGTGTTGATCTTTGGTGTATGAATTTCGTTAAAATTCAAAACCATTAGATCGCGACGCCGGGTTGCAGCCCCTTATGTTTTAACAAAGAGGTCTAAGTCAAAATCCTATTCACTATTTTTCAGACTTAATACGATGGCTTGCTGTAAAAACCTGCGCAACGGCCAGTAGCAGGCAAACATCGCCAACGACAGCATTAACAGAATGTTTAAGCTGTACAGCCCCCACAAGTGCATTCCCATATAAGGCTCCAGTTGTGGGTAAAACATCAGCAATAAACTGACTATCACTGCACCGGCCAATAACAATCCACTGATTATAGCCGCACTGTTTTCGCGAATAATCAAAGACACGATCGCTTTGTTTTTAGCCCCCAGAGCCATACGAGTCCCTATCTCAAAGCGCCGTGATGCGGTACTGGAGCTTAGCACCCCATAAAGGCCAATCGCGGCCAGTATTAAACCAAGCACTATCACTACCGCTGTCGTGATAGCCGTGGTATAGGTGCCAAGCAACAAACTTTTACGCTGAGCAGACAAGGGAGTAAATTCAAACAGAGCATAACGACTACTTGCTTGCTTAATTGCCTGACTCAATTGCTCCTGACTCAAAAATTGTCCTGGCTTCAAACGCAACATCAACTGATTAAAATTTGCATAAGATGGCGCATAAATACGGGGCGGTATATGCTCCTCTCCCGGCATCTGCATCCCTTTAACCACACCAATAATACGCATTGTCCGTGGCCCACCAAAGGTGATCTGGGTACCCAGTACATCTCCATCGGGTAGCAACTGTCTGGCCAGGGTTTGATTAATTATCACTGCCAGTGCTTGTTGCTGCACATCCTTACGAGTGAAGTTGCGCCCGGCAACCAATTGCTGAGCAAACATCGGCAAATAGTTTTCATCTATCAACGCGGAATGGGGAGTAAAAATTTGCGTATCGCCGACTTTGTTAATTGACCACACACTAAATTTTTTCAATGGAGAATGTGACTGGCTAACCTGCTCGACCTGCGGTAATGCCAGTAACTGCTGCCGAATTTGCGCCACATCCTGATTATCTTGCTGCATCTCAACATCGGTCTGATGAACAGCACTGATACTCAACGCTTCAACATTTTGTATATGCAAATCATCCGGCCGGTTAATTTGTGCCACTGCGGTATACAGCAACGTTAAATTTGCAAAGATCAGCACTGATGTCAGACTAATCTGGCTAATAATGAGCGCCTTACGGGTACGCGGAGAAACCTGACTCGCCACGCCTTTACCGCCACCATGAAGCTGTGTCGCCAGTGCATTAATCCTGATACTACGATAACTCGCCCAGGCAAATAGATAGCTAAACAGACACAGTAAGATAAGGGTACAGCACAAGGTCATCCAACTCAGATGCAACTCGGATACCCTGGGTAATAATCCGGCAAAATAAGTTTGCATTACCATAAAGCCTAGCCAGCTGACCAACAATGCCAATGCCATTACCATCAGCATAATCAATATCGACTGACCGAGAAAATAGCCAAATAAGTGCTTTTTATTGGCGCCCAGCGCTGTTTGAATCACTAAGTTATGCTGCTGACTGGCGCTAAAAGACATAAACAGATTAATAATGTTGCCACAGGCGATCAGTACCAACCCCATTACCGCCGCCAACAGTAAGTACACATTGCGTTTACTGTTGCCAAGCAGCACTTGTTGTAAAGATTGCAGATGAAGGTCAATACTCCAGCCATTAAAAACCGATATACCGGCTACCTGTGACTGCCACATGGGATTCAGTTGTGCCGTTAACTGTTGTCCGGCCTGCTGGTAAGTCACCCCGGGTTTGAGTTTACCGACCAGTACCAGTGAGCGAATAAAATTACCCCAGCGTTGCTTAAAGTTATCATAACCATTGTAATCAAAGGGTAACCAAATATCGGTATCGCGCCCTTTTTGGTACAATTGCGGCTCAACATAGTCCTGATTATTGACACCAATAATCTTGAACTGAATATCATTGATCTCGACAGATTGCCCCAAAATATCCTGACGCCCGGCAAACTGTTGCTGCCACAGATGATAACTAATCACCGCCACTGGCTGATAATGTTCCAGCCCTTCTTCTACCGAGAATCCACGACCAAGATACATTGACATAGCAGTCAAACTGAACCATTCCGGGGTGACAAAAGTGGTATTTACCCGCGGTTCACTGGCAATAGAAGCCAGTATATTCTCGCCATAAGACAGCAAGGCTTTACTATCAAACAGTGTCGGCTGTTGATACACACTAACGGCACCTGGGTAAGTGAAGTAGCGCATATCTCCGGTGTTTTTATTATTAACGAACTGGTGCTCAATTTTATATAAGCTATCTTGTTCAGGATAAGGCAGGGGTTGCAATAACAGCAAATAACCAAGTGTTAATACGCACAATAAGGCACCGAGGGTTACACCTAAGGTGCTGACCACACTCAAGATCAATCCCGGATAGCGCTTTAATCCCAGCCATGCCATGCGCATTTGGAAAAACTCTTTACCTGACAACATGCTTATTCTCCCTTAAGCAAATGGGCGATTGGCTGTTTTAGCCAAATCCGTAGTGGCAGATACGCCGCGATAACCAATAAGCCACCAACAAATAACAAACTTAACGCAATGATTGGCAGTAATTCAGAAACCAGTTGAATATTTTGATATCCATCGAACATCCACATCAAAATAACCAGTGCCATAACAGCACAGGAGGCACCGAGTAAAAAATCGCGACGAGTGGTCGCCATCATTAATTGCACCAAACGCAGTGGTTTAGCGCCAATAGCCAATCGTGTACCCAATTCAGTGCGACGCATACGACAGATGTAACTTAAAACACCATAAATCCCGACACCGGTTAACAACGCAGTTAACAGACTAATACCCACGCTACTGACGGCAGTGATCATCGCGGTTTTCCAGCCTTGATTATTGTAATAATCCAGTGACTGATAGCTAAACACGCTAAGTTGGGGTTGCACATCAGTCATAATCGCTTGCACAGCGGCCTGACTTAAGGATGCTCCCTGGTGAAATTTAATTAAAAACATATTGCGTCTGGGGCCAGCGGGATAATAAAAAGCCGGTTCCTGAGCCGTGCTACCTGCGATTACCGTATTGGCAACAATGCCCACAATGCGCGCACCATTATCAAAGGTATAACCTATCACTTCGCCATAAGTTTTGATGCGATCAGCAAAGGCCTGATTTACCACTATCACACTATTGCGCTGCTGGTTATCCTGCGCAGTAAACATAGCGCCTTGCAATAAAGGCTGCTCCAATAAACTGAAATAGGCTTCATCCACCGGTTTGGCTAATACTGAAAAGCGCGCATTGTCTGCTTGGTTACTCAGGGCCAGTGTTGGGAAAATATCAGGCCGCATAGATTGGCTCAGCCGTTCCACTTGTGGATGTTGCGCTAAACGCTGTTTGAGCAGTGCTAAATCACCTTCTCCCTCAGGCACAGAAGTCACCAATGCCTTGATATTGTCGGTTTGATAACCCAGGGGTTGATTAAGCAAATTCAGTGACTGGGTGGTAAGCAATGAATTACTCATCAGTAACAAACAAGCAATTGCAATTTGTGAGCTGATCAACCAATGGCGAGTTGAGGCTTTCACCGCAACGCCAGTACCTTTACCGCTACCACGTAACTGATTATTTAATGCCTGATAATCAATGGTGCGGCTACAAATCAGGGTGAGAACCACGCTTATCACCACCAACAACAAAGCAGAAAACAATAAACTCAAACCACTAATGTGTAACTGCTGCAAGTAGGGTAAATAGTCAGTTAAATATTGCTGCATCAATGCAATTAATAACAGCATAACGCCCTGCGCGACTGTCATCGCCATGGTCATCAACAACATAATTTCGGTAAAAACATTCGTGCGAATATGCTTGATGCTAGCGCCTAACGCCGCACTGATCGCCAATGGATGCTGACGTTCGGCGGTACGTGATAACAGCAAATTGGTTAAGTTGGCCAGTGCAATAATTGCCAAACCAATGCTGCCCAAAAACAGCAATAACGCGGCTTGCTGGCTGTCGCCCAGCAAATAGTCTTTTAGTGGCTGTAACTGCGCTGCCACCGACCATTCTTTAAAAAAGTCGATATGGCTTACTTGTTGCTGCCAGTTGTTGTTCATTAACTGGGTTAGCTGCTGGTTGGCTTGCTCAGGCGTGATTGATGTTTTGAGCAGTCCAAGCATCATCAAACCACCGTCATCGTTACCCCAGCGTTTGCGACTCCTTGCGTCAACCGTATTGAAATCCCACGGAGCATATACATCACTTTGCTGGTTGTAACCGGCAATGGCTAAGCCAGGTGCCAACTTTGCTAATACCCCAATAATCTGGAAAGACTGGTCATTGATATTCAGGCTTTGACTTAACACATCTTCAGAACCGCCATATTGTTGTTGCCATAGTCGATAACTAATAACTGCCACGGGTTTGTACTGATCGACACCTTCGTTGTCTGAGATTAAACGCCCCAGCGCCACTGCGGGATTGAGCAATTGAAAATACTCTGGTGTCACGTAGCTTATTTCGGCCATAGGTCGTTTTGGCAACGACATGATGATGCCAGCATCCACATAAAAACTGGCGCTTTTATCAAACACCTGTTGCTGTTTGTACAGATATTCCAGATTGGGATAAGTAAACGCCCGGCCATCAATTTGCTGTTTTTCATTGATTAGCTGATGTTCAACCAGATACAGGCGTTCAGCATCAGGAAAAGGCAAGGTTTTAATAAATATTACATAAGCCAGTGCAGACACCGCCAACAAAGCCCCCAGAGTAAGCCCCATGCTGACGACCACACTAAATATCAGACCCGGCTTAGTGCGCAAGCTTTGCCAGGTTTGAAAAAGTCGGTATAACACTAAATCCATGATGTTAGCCTGCCAGGGTGGTCACTTGAGGTGTGGTAAGTAACTCCCCATCCAGCAGCTGAATTTTACGCTGCGCCATATCGGCATAACGTGGATCGTGCGTTACCATGCAAATGGTGGTGCCTTGTTGGTTAAGCTCATCCAGCAACTGCATCACTTTGTCACCACTGGCAGAATCCAGATTACCGGTAGGCTCATCCACCAGTAAAATTGCTGGTTCGGCAATCAGTGCGCGCGCAATGGCCACCCGTTGTTGTTGTCCACCCGAAAGTTGCGCCGGTTTATGATTAGCACGATGCGACAAGCCCACTTTTTCCAAACAGCCTTTAGCACGTTTGATAATCTCTGCCATTGCAGGTGGCTTAGCCTGATACGTTAAAGGCAGCGCCACATTATCCAGCACACTTAATTCATCGATGAGGTTAAATGACTGAAAGATAAAGCCAATTTTAAGATTACGCACTTCCGCAGCCTGATTAGCATTTAATGTAGTCACATCCTGTCCCAGCAATTTATAACTGCCGGATGACGCCACATCCAATAAGCCCAGTATCGATAACAAGGTTGATTTTCCGCAACCTGACGGGCCGGATATGGATACATATTCACCTTGCGCAATACTAAAACTGATGTTTTGTAATGCGTGAGTTTCCAGCTCCTCAGTTTCGAAAATCTTACTAAGTTGTTGTAATTCAATCACCCAATTTGTCATGTGTTTGTCCTTACATTAATCAATATGAATTTGAGACTGTGAATAGTTGCTCAAATCCGAAATCACATACTGCTCACCCACTGCTGCAGGCGATAACACTTCAATAAAGCGGCCAGCGATACGGCCAAATTTCATTTCTACTTTTTGCGCTTCGTTGCTATCAGCCAGCAACCGATAAAGCTGTTTAATTTGATTGGCTCTGGTGTTGGCCGGCAATGCCAGATAATTCACTTGGGTTAAATGGCCGGTATTAATCAGTGCATCCACTTGTTGTTGCGGTCTGGCACTGACTGGCAACTTTTCAGGTAACGCCACTTCCACTTCCACATTGTTATTTTCAACAATCGGATCAATGCGGCTCACTGTGCCCTTAATTTGCTCATCACGAATACTCACGGTAACGGATTGACCAAGCTCAACATCACTCATCGAGGTTTGCGGCACATTCACTAGCGCGACCAAATCGGTCACACTGCCAATCAAGGCGATTTGCTCGCCGGTACTCAGGCGCTGCCCCACTTCCACATCCAATTTTTGCAATACGCCGTTAAAACCGGCACGCACGGTTAACGCCTGTTGGCGTGCCAGCTGAATATCCAGTTGTCCCTGATGCTGTTTGATTTTTTCCTGCTGAATTTTCAGTGCTTCCTGATGCACTTTACTGAGCTGGTCAAAACGCGCCTGTAAAATAGCCAGCCGTTGTTTGAGTTGCTGCTCCTGAATATCGGTTTGCTGATAGGTCAGCGCGGAAATAATGCCAGCTTGCAGGAGTTTGTTTTCGGCCTGTTTTTTTAATTCAGCTGATTGATGTTGTGCACGAATGTCTTCGAGGCGCGCATTTTCATCCAGCCTTTCGCGCTGCTGGGTTAGCGCTAATTGGCGCAGGTTGGCTTGTTCAAGCGCCAGTTGCTGGCGGGCATTATTAACCTGCTGATCCAACTCAGGGTTTTGCAGTTTCACTATGATGCTATCTTCGCTTACCACCGCGCCGGGTTTGCGCACAATTTCACTTACTGTAGCGTCACTTTGTGCCGTTAACAGCTGCATTTTGTTGGGTTTAAGCACACCATAACCGTTAACTGTTACATCCAGATCACCGTGCTGAACAGTGGCCAAAATAATGTGCTGACGATTGACCGACACCGCGTTAAAACTGGCTTTAACCTGATTAATTAATAACAACACCAACAATGTTGCCGCTAATAAAATCAGCGGCAATCGGTATTTGTTTAACCAGCTAAGTTGTTTTTTGGTTTTAACCTTGTCCATCGGGCTGTGGTTTTCCAGTCAGTAAAATTGATAACTGAATAACCAACAGCGAATTGCGTGCCAATTTAAATAATCATTATTTATCAAATAGTTAAATATAATCATCCGAAAAATACGCGAGATTTAGTCCGATATCGGACTAAATAATTTCGAAAACGGACAATCTTATTCGGCGACAGGCAGGGTTAAGGTGGCGACAGCACCTTGTTGTGAATGATTTTGTAATGTGAGTGTGCCCCCATGCGCTTCAGCAATTTGGCGACATAAGTTAAGGCCAATACCCTGACCGTCACGTTTGGTGGAATACAAAGGTACAAACAGGTTTTCCGGGTTTGCAATGCCCTGCCCGTTATCCATTAGCGATAATACTTGCTGTTTGCCCTGTAACTCAGCTTTGATGATTACCTTGTTGGCACCGGCTTCTGCGGCATTTTTTATCAGGTTAATCAGCAACTGCTCCACCAGCATTTTATCTGCGTACAGCTGCTCTGGCTGAATGTCGAAATCAAAACTCAAACCAGGTTGCACCAGTTTGATATCCTGCAGCATTGGCATCAAGGCAAAGGATTGCGGGTTAATTTTGAGCTCATCCGACATAGCAGCAAACCGCGATACAAACTGCTGCAAATGCTCACAGCGGTTTTGAATTAAATTTAGCGCCGCTAAATCACGCTCGGCTTGCGTTTTGTCAGCTAAACGCTCGGCCATTGACGCCACTGGCGCTAACGAATTCCTGATTTCGTGTGACATCACTTTAATTAACTGCCGCCACGCACTTATCTGGTTTGCGCGTAACGCCGCACGGATATCAATAAATATCAGCAACTGATGGGCATTACCGTCGTTAATAAATTCACTGGAGCTAATTTGCCAGTGACGGTTTTTGTCGGCATCACTAAATTGCCAGTTGGGTGATTGCTGTAAACCGAGCGCTTCGGCGGTGGCAAATCGCTGAATTTGCCAGTGCTGACCATACAACTGATAAAACGCCTCATTAGCATGTACCAGTTGTTGTTTTTGATTAAACACTAAGATTGGAGTTTGCAGCTGTGAAATGAGCTGATAAATCAAAAAGATATGCTGGTCATAACGGGATTTTTGTTGATGTAATTGCTGGCTTAGCTGATTAAGCTGCTGCACGATATCGGCATTAATTCCCGCTTTGAATGAGACCTTGGTCAGCTGGTTATAATCCTGCTCTTTAATCGCATCCAGATGTAAACCAATACGCAGATAGCCTTGCAAAACTCGATGGCTTATCCTGCTACTAAGCAATAACCCCAACAAAAACAATGCACAGAAAACAGCAATGGCCAGCCACAATATGTGACTGTTTTGCCAGATAAGCGCAGCGGACAGAACCGCAATAATGGCCGAAAAACACCCCAGCCAGTTACGGCAGTAGTGTTCGAGGCTATTCGCCGCTAGCAAGCTCATACTTTTCCAGACGTCGATATAAAGATGATTTGGTAATACCGAGCAAATGCGCCGCTTTTGCCACCTGATTGGCGCTTTGTTGCATTGCCATTTTAATTAACTGCCGTTCAGCCTGCTCCAGCGTCATCATTGGCAACCCATTACTTTTGGCGGCATTGCCAAGATGCAGCAAGTCACTGCCAATTTGCTGCCCGGTGCACAACAACACCGCACGCTCCATGACATGCCGCAATTCACGAATATTACCCGGCCAGCTGTATTGCATTAACGCGGCATTGGCTGAGGGTGAAAGTTGTTGTGAATCACGGTGATATTTATGACTAAACTCAGCCAGAAAATACCCGGCCAGCGGTACGATGTCGGCCGCACGCTCAGCAAGTGTCGGCAAGCGGAATTCCATGGTGTTTAAGCGATAATACAAATCTTCGCGAAATTGCTGATTAGCAATCAGCTCAGAAAAATCGCTATTGGTGGCACTAATAATGCGTACATTCGCTTGCTGAGTCACACTCGATCCCAGCACTTCGTATTCACCCGATTCCAGTACCCGCAGTAATTTCGCTTGCTGGCTTAATGGAATATTAGCGATCTCATCTAAAAACAAGGTGCCTTTTTCTGCCAGTTCAAACCGGCCAATACGTGCTTGTTTGGCATCGGTAAAGGCACCTTTTACATGACCAAACATTTCACTTTCAAACAGATTTTCGCTAATGGCGCCCATGTTCACTTGCACTAACGGCGCATCGCGACGACTTGAGCGCTGATGCAAATAACGAGCGAATTCACTTTTACCTGTGCCGTTTTCGCCAGTGAGTAAAATATTAGCGTCAGTGGCGGCGACCGTGTCCAGCTGAGTTAACAACTGCTGCATCACCGGCGATTGCCATTGATACTGACTTAAAGGTGTTGGTTGTAATTGCTGTGCCAGTTTTTGATTCTGATGAGATAAATCACTTAAGGCCAACTGCTGTTTAACAATCTGCAATAAACGCTTGTTATTCCACGGTTTTTCAACAAAATCCCTGGCGCCTAATTGCATCACTTTGACGATTAATTCGGTATTCGACC
This sequence comes from Neptunicella marina, assembly GCF_014270035.1. Lineage (GTDB taxonomy): Bacteria > Pseudomonadota > Gammaproteobacteria > Enterobacterales > Alteromonadaceae > Neptunicella > Neptunicella marina. The sequence continues at coordinate 43,345 of NZ_JACNEP010000005.1, forward strand.
AGGCCGTCATGGCCACAACCGGCACTGAAATTTGCTCTTGCTGACACCAGTTTAAAAACGCCAGTCCTTCCTGACCCGAGGTGGTATCCAAAGCAAAATTCATATCCAGCAACATCAAATCCACTTTAGCGTGACGCACCAGTGTTTGTGCCGCCAGTGGGTGCTCTACGGTTTTAACCTGATAACCTTCATCTTCAAGAATTAACTGCAAAGACTGGCGGATGTCTTCCCTGTCATCGATCACCAAAACCACTGGTGAAGCAAGTTGTGCATGCATAGTTTTTATTAACTGTGTTTATTATTCTGAAGGCAGTTATATCGCATTTAGCGGGCAGATCAAAAACTCTGATCAATTCGCTGAATTTTCAAACATAAAAAAAACGGCCACAATTTGCATTGTGACCGTCTTAAATTGAAATAAAGTAGCTTATTTAGTGAAAGTTACGCTGAAACTTACAGGCACAGCTAAAGTGATGCTGTCTAAACCCGCTAATGACTGTAATTTAGCCACACCATCGGTTAAGCCATATTGCGCTGCGCTAATCACCACAGGTGTTTCGGTAGTTACCTGAATCGCATCCTCTTTTAATCCGGTAACCACTACCTGAATGTCCAGATTTTGGGTTACACCATGCAAATCCAGTTTGGCATCCAACGTAACATGTTTGCTTTCACCGGCGGCCAGCTTTAACAGGTCAGGTCTGACATTGGCTGTTACGGTAGCCTCAGGAAAGGCGTCAATCATAAACAAAAACGTCTGCATACGCTGATTACGAATATCGATATTGGTTTCTACCGAAGACAGATCCAGACGAATCAACGCCATGCCATCATCAGATAAATTACCCGATAAGGTTTTAATCTGGTGAACTTCAGTGATTTGCGCTTTTTTAGTCGAAAGAAAATGCAAAGAGGATTGAGCCGGATCCAGATTCCAGTCGGCCATCGCAGAGGAACACACACATAACGCGCTAAATAATGTTAATAATCTCATAAGTCCTTACTCGTAATATTGAATGATATCGGTCCAGTTTACCTGCTGGTCACCCAGCACTATAAAATTGGGATTAGTTAAAATATTGCGTTGATTATAGGTCAGCGGATTAAAGTCCACCGCCACTATATTGCCACCGGCTTCACTGACAATACATTGCGCAGCGCCAGTGTCCCACTCTCCTGTGACACCTAAACGCATAAAAATATCCGCTTTGCCTTCGGCAATAAAACACGCCTTTAACGAACAACTACCCAGTGGCAAGGTATTAAATACCCGTTTGTCGGTTAAACGTGACAATACCCGCTCACGCGACTGTCGGCGACTAATGGCAATGGTCACCACATCAGTTGACGGATCATCAAATTTACGCACATGGATAGGCCCCGTTTCTCCCGGGCTTTGTTTAAATGCACCACCATTTTTACTGGCGTAATACAAAGCATCACCCGCTGGCCAGTAAATTACGCCAATTGCCGGTTGATTGTCTTCTATCAAAGCGATATTCACGGCGAAGTCGCCACTGCGTGCGACGAACTCCTGAGTGCCATCAATAGGATCAATTAACCAGTATTGTTGCCACTTTTTGCGTTCACTTAAGGGGGCATTGGTTTGCTCTTCCGACATAATCGGGATGGCAGGGGTATGTTTGGATAAATAAGCTTTAATAATGTCGTGGGCTTTGTAGTCTGCAGTGGTGACAGGCGATTCATCAGCTTTTTCGTAACTTTCGTATTCACCGCTGTCGTAAATGTCCCACACGGTTTTGCCGGCTTCCAACGCGGCTTGTTTGGCGATATCGAGAAGGCGTTCTCGTTCTTCGTCTGGCATTATTTACTCCTTAACCAGCGCTCAACAAGTAATAGAGCTGCTACGCTGCGTGCTTCGGTAAAATCAGGTTGCGATAATAATAAGTCTAGTTGTTCAACCGGCCAGCTGACAACTTCCAGCGGTTCAGGCTCATCGCCTTCGAGCTGTTGAGGGAATAAATCCTGCGCGATAAAAATGTGCATGGATGAATTAAAAAAAGTGGGGGCCATTTGCACCTTGTGTAAAAAGGTCAGGTTATCAGAGGCATAACCGACTTCTTCCTGTAATTCCCGATTGGCTGCATGCTCGGGAGTTTCACCAGGGTCTATCAAACCTTTGGGAAAACCGAGTTCATAAGAATGGGTACCTGCCGCATATTCACGTACCAGCAAAATATGATTGTCATCGGCAAATGGCACCATCATCACGGCACCACGACCGCTGCCGGCCATACGTTCATATTGGCGGGTAGCACCGTTAGTGAATTCGAGATCGAGACTCTCGATACGGAAAATTTTAGAACGGGCAACTTCAGCACGCTGATGAATGATAGGAAGTGTTTTGTTACCGCTTGTTTTACTCATTACCCTGACACGTTAGAATGGCTTTGCCGCTTAACTATAACTTTTCTAAATTCAAAAGCCTATGCTCAGTTGGAACCAAATTGATACCGTTTTACTTGATATGGATGGCACCTTGCTCGATTTGCATTTTGACAACCATTTCTGGATGGAAGTGATACCGCAAAAATATGCCGAGTTAAACAAGCTAAGTTTGCAACAAGCACGTGCGGAACTGGACATCGAATTTGCGAAAGTTGCCGGAACGCTTGATTGGTATTGTCTGGATTACTGGCAACAATTGCTAAAGCTCGACATCGTCTCAGCTAAGCGAGAAATTCTGCATTTAATAAGCTTACGCGACGATACTATTCCGTTTTTACAAGCTTTACATGAATCAGGACGCGAAGTGGTTTTGCTTACCAATGCCCATCCGGATAGTTTGTCTTTAAAGGTAGAGCGCACTCAGCTCGATCAGCATATTAATCATATGATCAGCACCCATGAATTTGGTGTTAGCAAAGAATCGCAGTCTTTATGGCAACAGGTTCAACAGCGGCTTAACTTTGATGCTAACCGCACTCTGTTTGTGGATGACAGCCTGCCGATTTTAAAAGCCGCACAGCAATTTGGTATTGGCCATTTGCTGGCAGTCAGTAATCCTGATAGCCAGCAACCGGTACGAGAGATTACCGATTTTACTGCAATTCAGGATTACCGTTATTTGGTGCAGGATATTCTGGCGAATCCGGTTAACCGCTAGCGCGCCTTTAACAAGAGCGTCTTGATCTTTGCGGTATGAATTTTGTTCTAACTAAACACTTTTTAATCGCGACGCTTATTTGCAGGCCTAATGGATTAAGTCAAAAATAAGCAACAATGAGTAAAATGTGTTTAGGACGAACCCTTCGGGCAACGTTTGCGCAGCATTTCTACGGCTTCAGCACTCATTTATGTAGAACAACTACACCACATTCGTGCTTCATGGTTTAAATACTGCGCAACTCGTTGCAAAAATATACAGCAAAGATCAACACGCTCTAACTGAAATACGCAGGTTCGTTACCCGGTTTCCATTTAATGTTGCAGCCCATGGAGGCCTTTTGTATTTCTGGCTGTGATTGACCATTAAGTAACGCATCCATGGCGGCGATTAAATCCGCGCCTGTAGCCTGGTTTTTTGATGAATCATAATTACCTGAAGAAATCCGGTGCGGGCGCGAATCATCAAACTGACCGCGATAGACCAGCTGTTGGTTCTCATCAAACAGATATAAATCTGGCGTACAAGCAGCAGAATAAGCATGTGCCACTTGCTGAGTATCATCCAGCAAATAATCAAAGCTGTAACCACGCTGTTGTTTTTCTAACTGCATATTTTGCATGTTATCTGCCGGATACTGCTCGATATCGTTACTATTAATTGCCACAAATGCGATACCTTGTTGTTGGTACTGTTTGGCCACCTCAGCAAATTTATCGGCAATATGAATAACATAAGGGCAATGGTTACAGATAAAAGCGACGACTAACCCCTTAGCACCGACAAATTGTTGCAAACTCACCCTTGTACCTTCGGTTGAAACTAAACTAAATTCCGGTGCTTTAGTGCCGAGTTGCAGCATAGTAGACGCTGTCATTGCCATAATTTTTTCCTCACTAATCGAATATACGACTTATGCTATCACTGATGCTGCCACCTCTGCCAAGATGGTTTAGTATGTAAAAAAATCGCAAAAAATAACAAACAACAAGGAAACCCTACGTGAAAACGATCAAACTTACGCTGCTTGCTGCAGCCAGTATTGCGCTGTTTAGTTGTTCGCCCGCTCAGCAAAAGCCAGAAACCAGCGCACAAAAAGTCCAGTACACACCAGAACAGATTGCCGCAGAAAGTGCCAAAGCCAACGCCTTTTTTGACCGTATTTTTGATGAAAACATCGAGCGTTCACCTGAATATCAGGCCTACATGGGCATTCAAAAAAATAATGATAAGTGGGATGACATCACTGATGAATTCGCCCAGCAAGGCCGGGACATCAAGCAAAAAGAGCTCGCGGCATTAAAAAGCGACATTAATTACGCTGCGCTGAATGAACAAACCAGGTTAAGTTACGACCTGATGCAGGAGCAGCTCACCCGTGAAATCGCCGATTTCAGCTGGCGCTTCCATAATTATCCGGTCAATCAAATGTTTGGGCTGCAATCCAACATACCATCCTTTTTGATCAACGTTCACCCCATTCATGGTGAATCAGATGCCATGGCCTACACCGCACGCTTAGTTAAAGTCGAAGCCTTGCTCGATCAATTGATCAGTAATTTAAAAACGCGCCAGGATATGGGCATAGTCCCCCCCAAATTTGTTTTTGATCATGTGATCCGCGATGCACAAAACATTAGTAGTGACAGCACCATCATTGATGATTTTGTGCGTAAGGTAGAAGCACTGGATGATGTTGAAGATGACAAAAAACAGCAGTTAATTCACGACGCCAAGCAAGCGATCGAACAGCACCTTGTGCCAGGTTACAACAAGTTAATTGCTTATTTGACCGGGTTAAAGCAACAAGCCACCACTGACGATGGTGTGTGGAAATTCCCTAACGGTGACGCCTTTTACGCAAACCGCATTAAATATTACACCTCAACCGACTTAACGCCTGAACAGGTTCACCAGATTGGTCTGGATGAAGTTGCCCGCATCCATGATGAAATGCGCGGCATTATGCAACAGGTTGGATTTGATGGCAGCCTGCAGGACTTTTTCACCTATATGCGTGAAGATGAGCAATTTTACCTGCCTAACACCGATGCGGGTCGCGAACAATATTTAACTCAGGCCAAAGAACTGGTTGATGTGATCAAAAGTCGACTGGACGAATTATTTATCACCAAGCCCAAAGCCGACATGATTGTGAAACGCGTTGAACCTTTCCGCGAAAAATCAGCTGGTAAGGCCTTTTATAACCAACCAGCGCCGGATGGTTCTCGCCCGGGTACTTATTATGCGAACTTATACAATATGGCGGAAATGCCAACCTATCAGATGAAAGCACTGGCTTATCACGAAGGTATTCCCGGGCACCATATGCAAATTGCCATTGCACAGGAACTAACCGGTATTCCCAAATTCCGTAAATTTGGTCATTACAGTGCCTATATAGAGGGCTGGGGCTTATATAGTGAATTTACCCCTAAAGAAATGGGCTTATACGATGATCCCTATGATGACTTTGGTCGTTTAGCGATGGAGCTATGGCGCGCCTGCCGTTTAGTGGTTGATACCGGCATTCATTACAAACACTGGACTCGTGAACAGGGTCTTGATTATTACGTGCAGAATACACCCAACCCTGAAGGCGACGCTGTAAAAATGGTAGAACGCCATATCGTTATGCCAGGCCAGGCTACCGCCTACAAAATTGGTATGCTGAAAATTCTGGAGCTGCGCAAAAAAGCCAAACAGGCACTGGGTGATCAATTTGATATCCGTGAATATCATGATCAGGTACTAAAAAATGGCGCATTGCCATTAAATGTACTGGAAGCCCAGATCGATAAATGGATCACCACTAAAAAACCAGCCTGATTTATCCCGTGAAAAAGCCGCCAAACGGCGGCTTTTTATGCTCCACCAATCAACTTGATACCTGCGCCCTCAAAAAATCCCCGGATACCTCTGATATAAAAATGTCACTTTTGTAATTTATTATCAATAAATCATGTATTTTTGTAGTTAAATTACAATTTAATTGTAAATAAACTATTAAAAAGCGGTTAAATCCAACAAAATTAGCAAATTTATGTAATTTAATTACAGTTTTTGGTTGTTTTTTAAACCAGTCGATCTATAATTCACTCAACTTAACAAACACCCACAGTCATTTTGTTTTAGAGGCCAATATGAAAACTTCACTAATCGCACTATCCGCTCTGCTAGTTTCTGTAAACAGCGTGGCAACTGAAAATAACTATTCATTCATAGCAACTGATAACAGCGAATATAGCAACATGTGTGTTATTGCAGCAGAACAAGGTTTGGATGCGGCTAAAAAGCATTCTGCAAATTTCGACCACAGCACTTTATGTAATGGTGTAAGCATCGCTAAGTTTGCCAAGAAATACAGTGCCAAAACCCAGCAACCAGCGCGTTTTGCAGCAGTAAAAATTGTTGCAGCAGATAGCAATGTTGAGTCTCAGCTATGCGCACAAGCAGCTAAAAGTGGTATTGCATCTTTAGGTTTAGCGCAATGGAAAATCCGTGACATTTACTGCAACGGTCAATCTATTTCTCGTTTTGCGAAAAGCTACGCAAAATAATTAATCGCAAAGGCGGCTCGTTCCCTCCGCCGGAGCAATAAAAAAACAGCGACAAATTGTCGCTGTTTTTTTATGTATGATGAACTTGTTTAAACACGTTCAAAAATAGTAGCAATCCCTTGCCCCAGCCCAATACACATAGTCGCCAGACCAAGAGTTTTGTCCTGAGATTCCATTAAATTGATCAAGGTTGTAGAAATACGGGCACCTGAGCATCCCAACGGATGACCTAATGCAATCGCGCCACCATTTAAGTTAACTTTTTCATCGTAACTGTCCATCCAACCCAGTACTTTGATACAGGATAATGCCTGAGCGGCGAAAGCTTCGTTAAACTCGGCAATCTCAATATCATCCATACTCAGACCTGCCATTTTCAAGGCTTTTTGGGTAGCCGGAACAGGACCATAACCCATAATGGCAGCATCACAACCAGCCACCCCCATCGAACGGATTTTAGCACGCGGGGTTAAACCAAGTGCTTTAGCTTTTTCGGCTGACATCAGCAACATACCGGATGCACCATCAGAAATGGCCGAGGCGGTTCCTGCGGTTACCGTTCCATTTACCGGATCGAACACCGGACGTAATCCGGATAAACTTTCCGCGGTACAATCGGGGCGAATCACTTCATCTTCTTCAACCAGAGTCAACACGCCATCCTGATCATGCCCTAAAATCGGTGCAATCTCTTTCCAGCGTCCATCTAATGTGGCCTGATGCGCACGCTGGTGAGAACGTGCCGCAAACGCATCCTGCATTTCACGTGTGATACCATTTTGACGACCCAGTAACTCTGCCGTCATGCCCATACTACCAGAGGCTTTGGCGGTGTACTTTGCTAATCCCGGATGAAAATCCAGATTATAATCCATCGGCACGTGACCCATATGTTCCACGCCACCTATCATATAAATATCACCCTGCCCGGTCATAATGCCACGCGCTGCATCATGCAGCGCTTGCATCGATGAACCACATAAGCGGTTTACCGTTACGGCAGCGACTGAACGTGGAATGTCAGTTAGCAATTGAGCATTACGTGCAACGTTAAACCCTTGTTCCCGGGTTTGCTGCACACAACCCCAGATAATATCTTCAATTTCAGCTGGATTTACCGACGGGTTACGCGCTAATAAGCTGCTCATCAGGTGAGCGGATAAATCTTCCGCACGCACGTGACGGAAAACGCCACCTTTAGATCGCCCCATAGGGGTACGAATACAATCAACTACAACTACGTCTTTCATATTACTCATTTCCGTTACTCCCTATTATTGACCCAGATACGTTTCGCCATTTTTGGCTTTTTCGCGCAATCCATCAGTAACCTGATAGAGCGAGCCTAAATGGGCAAAGCTGTCGGCAAGTTCAACAAACTTAGCCAAACCTAAGGTATCCATATAACGGAAAATACCGCCTCTGAATGGCGGGAATCCCAGACCATACAACAAGGCCATATCGGCTTCCGCGGCACTGGCAACAATGCCTTCTTCCAGACAGCGCACAGCTTCGTTTGCCATGGGGATCATCAGGCGGGCAATAATGGTTTCTGCATCAAAATCTGCGGAAGTGTTTTCGATGAGTGCATAGGCTTCTGGTGCCGCATCTTTTTGTGGGCGGCCACGTTTGTCGGTTGAGTAGTTGTAGAAACCACCACCATTTTTCTGACCTAAACGATTGGCCTGATACAGCAAAGCCACCGGATCTTTGTCGATTTTCTGCATACGCTCGGGGAAACCATCCGCCATCACACCGGCAGCATGATCAGCTGTATCCAAACCAACCACATCCAGCAAATAGGCTGGGCCCATTGGCCAGCCAAATTGTTTTTCCATCACTTTATCGACGGCAGTGAAATCTGCCCCATCCAATACTAACTGGCTAAAGCCAGCAAAGTACGGGAACAATACACGGTTAACTAAAAAGCCCGGGCAATCATTTACCACGATAGGGGTTTTACCCATTTTCAGACTGTAAGCTACGACAGCGGCAATGGTATCATCCGAGGTTTTTTCACCACGAATAATTTCCACCAGCGGCATGCGATGCACCGGATTAAAGAAATGCATACCACAGAAACGCTGTGGTTTTTTCAGGCTTTCAGCCAGTAAGTCGATAGAGATCGTTGAGGTGTTAGAACAAATAATCGCATCGTCAGCGACATGCTGTTCCACTTCAGCCAGAACCGATTGTTTCACTTTTGGATTTTCAACAACCGCTTCTACCACAATGGCGGCTTGTTCAATGGCACTGTATTCCAGCGTTGGCACTATGCTGGTTAAGGTAGACGCCATTTTGGCAGGCGACACTTTACCGCGTGCCATGCCTTTTTGCAGAATGCCAGATGCTTCTTTTAACCCTAAATCGAGTGCCGCCTGATTAATATCTTTCATCACAGTTGGCGTGCCTTTCACCGCAGACTGATAAGCAATACCACCGCCCATGATGCCAGCACCTAACACCGCAGCCTGATTAATTGCTTTAGAGGCGGTTTTAGCCTGTTTCTTACCTTTGCTCTTAACCAGTTGATCTGCCATGAAAATACCGATTTGCGCTTTGGCAGCATCGGTTTTGGCTAACACAACAAAGTTTTTATTTTCCAACGCCAGTGCACCGGCACGATCCATGGTCGAAGCCTGTGCAATGGTATCCACCATTAAATGCGGTGCGGGGTAATGTTTACCGGCTTTGGCCGCGACCATAGCTTTGGCAGTCGCAAAACACATGGCAGATTCATTTTTATTTAGCTTAAGCGGCGCTTGCTTTTGAGCGCGGCGTGCCTGCCAGTTAATTTTACCGGCAATAGCATCTTTAACCATGCTAAGTGCTGCATCGATTAGTTTTTCCGATGACACCACAGCATCAACAGCACCAACCGCCAGGGCAGCTTGTCCATCGTGATTATTGCCAAGGCTCATCCACTCCATGGCATTATCTGCACCAATAAGACGTGGTAAACGAACCGTGCCACCAAAGCCAGGCATTAAGCCTAATTTCACTTCAGGCAAACCAATTTGTGCATTAGGCCCGGCAACCCGTAAATCACAGGCAAGGGTTAATTCACAACCGCCGCCTAAGGCAAAACCATCAATCGCTACAACGGTTGGGAAAGGCAAGTCTTCAACCTGGTCAAATGCATGAGAGGTTTTGGCTATCCAGGCAACGATTTCATCATCCGGTAGCGCAAATAATTCACCAAATTCTGTGATGTCTGCACCAACAATAAATACCGGTTTGGTGGAACGTACAATCGCACCTTTGATTTCACTGTTAGCAGATAATTGTTCACACATCTGCGACATTTCACTGACCGTCTGACGGTCAAACTTATTTACCGAACCATCTGCATCAAACAGTATTTCGGCAATACCGTCTTCAAGTAGGGTGGCAGATAGTTTTTGGCCTTGGTATAGCATTATTATCTCCGAGGACATTTATGTAGGATGTTCAATTCTTGATGATAGACAGGTAAATTTCAACAAAATTCAAACAATTGTTTGGAATAGGTGTTTGAATTTTTAAATTACATTTACATGCTCGCTATTTAAGCAAGCAAATGCTTAGCTTTACTCAGGTTGTGTTGACATACAATGCAAATCAATTAAGGTTGAGATCCTATTTTGGCAGGGGCAACAGATCATTTTCAGGGCAACGTGGTGAATCAAATGTGCTTTAGAGTCGTTTTATGCATAGCTTTATGGATTCTCTCACAGGCAAGTTATGCAGATACACTGTCACAACAACGTGAATGGTTTGAACGGGCTGAATTAATCGCAGCGTCTCCCGGCAGCAGTGAATATAAAATGCTGGTAAAGAAACTGGCTGATTATCCCCTGCTTCCCTATGTCGAACAAAAAACCCTGATAAATTACCCCTATCTATCCAATCAAAAGCGTATTGCACGTTTTTTGGATAAATATGAAGACACCCCTTTGGATGCACCATTACGCAAAAAATGGCTCACCTACTTAAAAAACAAAAATCAAAAAGCGCTGTTTTTGCACTTTTACCGGGATTTAGGTGATACCGCCCTGCGCTGCACAGAGCTCAAATATCGCTTAGAAGATCAAAAGCAATCCAAACAAATACTCGATGAAATTGATGATTTATGGTTAACCGGTCAATCGTTGCCTTCAGCCTGCGACCCGGTTTTAGCGGTGTGGCGTAAAGCCGGACGTTTAACTCATGAGGCAGTGTGGCAGCGTATGATACTGGCGGGTGATGGTGGTAATCACACCTTACTGCCGTACCTTAAAAAGCTACTGCCGAAAAAAGAGCAGTATCTGGGAGATTTATGGTTAAAGGTGCGTCGTTCACCCAGTTATGTTAGCCGCCCTTCTATGTTTCCAGGAACTTTCCCGAAAAAAGAGGCGGAAATTCTTAGTTACGGATTAGGCAGGCTGATCTGGCACGACAGAGATTTAGCTTTGGCAAGCTGGCAAAAACTGGCTGATAAGTTTGCGTTTAGTGACGAACAAAAACAGCATATTACCGAAAAGTTTGCTATCAGCTTAGCCTTAGCCAATCACGAAAAAGCCGGTGAATGGTTAGAGCTTGCCGACAAACATTTTAATAATGAAGAAATCCTGCGCTGGCATTTAGCCTATTTGTTACGCCAGAAAAACTGGCAACGTGTACTGGATATTATCAATGCTGCACCGACAAAACTGATCAGCGATTACAGCTACCACTACTGGCAAGGTCGCGGACTGGAAGAGCTGGATGCCAGTGAGCAAGCACACCAAAAATTCTTTGAACTGGCGAACAAACGTCACTACTACGGCTTTTTGGCCAGTGGTAAATTGCGCTCGAAACCGTCGCTATCAGATGCACCGCTGATGTACGATGCACAGCAGTTATCACAGGTTGCCAATAAAACCGCGGCAGTGCGAGCACGTGAATTTCTGGCACTAAAACGTACCGTTGATGCAAGACGTGAATGGATATATCTGCAATCAACATTAAGTCACGAGCAAAACTTGATGGCAGCCGTGATTGCCGATAGTTGGGGCTGGCATGATCAGGCGATATTTACTTTCTCACGCGTAGGTTATTTAGATGATGTGAAACGCCGCTTCCCACTGGCCTTTAAGGATCAAATGGTTACCACCGCGGAAGATCACAATGTTGACCCGGCCTGGGCATTTGCCATTGCCCGTCGCGAGAGTTCCTTTATGTCTGATGCAAACTCCTCAGTGGGTGCGCGTGGATTAATGCAGTTAATGCCGGGCACTGCGCGTTATCTGGCGAAAAAGAAAATCAGTTCTTCCACCTTATTTGATCCTGATACCAATGTGTCTTATGGCACACAGTATATGCGTTATCTGATGGATAAACTGGGTAATAACCAGGTGCTGGCAACTGCTGCCTATAACGCCGGATGGCGACGCGTGAAAGACTGGTTACCGGAAGATCAAAGCATACCCGCCGATGTATGGGTGGAAACCATCCCTTATAAAGAAACCCGCAACTATGTAAAAGCCGTCATGGCTTACAAACAAATATACCTGCGTTTACTCGGTGATGATCGGAATTTATTTACTGATCTCGCTAAAATGCAGATTTCCCCCCGCCAATCGACTTTGTAGCGGTAAGCGCCTGTGGTAGGGTAGCGCCGTTAAAAATCACATTAATATTAAGAGGATGCAACATGTCAGACTATGTGCATTTATATGCTCAGCATTTACAGGAACTGCAAAAACGAACCCGCGAAGCATTGGAACGTGAGGGTATCGACGGATTGGTGATTCACTCAGGACAAGCCAAACGTAAGTTTCTGGATGACATGGATTATGCTTTTAGTGTAAATCCTCAGTTTAAAGCCTGGGTACCGATCATTGATAACCCTAATTGCTGGTTGATTGTAAATGGTGTTGATAAACCTAAACTGATTTTTTATCGCCCTAAAGATTTCTGGCATAAGGTACCACCCGAACCTAACGCTTTCTGGACGCAGTACTTTGATATCACCTTATTAACCAATGCGCGCGCAGTAGAAAAACATTTGCCTTTTGACAAAGCCAAATACGCTTATATTGGCGAATATCTGGAAGTAGCACAGGCGTTGGGTTTTGAGCTGGTTAATCCTGACAGAGTGATGCATTACCTGCATTACCACCGAACCTTTAAAACTGACTATGAACTGGCCTGTATGCGCGAAGCCAATAAGATAGCTGCTGCCGGACATATCGCGGCCAAGTCAGCTTTCGAGCAGGGTTTAAGTGAGTTTGATATTCATCTGGCATACTGCTGTGCCACTCGTCTGGGTGATAACGAGTTACCCTATGGCTCTATTGTCGCACTCAACGAAAACAGTGCAATATTGCACTACACCGCACTGGAAAAAGAAGCTCCGTCACAATCCCGCACCTTTTTAATTGATGCAGGTGCGCACTTCCATGGCTACGCGGCGGATATTACCCGTACCTACACCACTCAGCAGGGTCAATTCGCTGATTTAATTTCTGCGGTGGATAAAATCACCCTGGACCTTATCGATATGATTAAACCGGGTGTGGACTATGTGGATATTCACTTAGCTACGCACCAAAAAATCGCTGAATTGTTGCAATACTCAGGCATAGTCAATTTACACGCGGCGGATATTCTGGAAAAAGGCATTACGTCGACTTTCTTCCCGCATGGTGTTGGACACCATCTGGGTCTGCAAGTGCATGATATGGGTGGCTTGATTGATGACGATCGTGGAACACCTAAACCAGCACCGGATGCCCATCCGTTTTTACGTAACACCCGTAAAATTGACGCCAGACATGTCTTAACCATCGAGCCAGGTTTTTATATTATTGATAGCTTACTGGCCGATTTAAAAGCCACGCCGGATTCCAAGTATATTAACTGGGATAGTATTGACGCTCTGCGTCCATTTGGCGGTATTCGTATTGAAGATGACGTTATTGTGCATGCGGATCGTAATGAGAATATGACCCGTAATCTTGGCATCTAATTGATTAATGATTATGTATTGAAACTGTTTTAGTCAGAACATAAAAAGCCACCTTGCGGTGGCTTTTTTTGTAGTCTTTATCCGGTATTTCGCATACCCACCGCGATACCGGCAATGGTAATCATCATGGCCCTTTCAAGCGTATGATTAATTTGCTCTTCGGGTTGTTTACGCACTCTGTCCAGCAATTCTATTTGCAGATAATGCAGAGGTTGTAAATAACCTGCGCGTAACTGCATCGAATCTTTACCAGCCGGGTCGTGTTGCATCACGCTTTGCTGATTAAACAGCTTATTGATTAAATCAATACTTAGCTGCAATTCATCACGCAGTTGCTGACCAAAATAACGCAATTCCTCAGGCACCAGACGTTTATCATATTCGCCGCTAATATTGACATCAGCTTTAAGGAATACCATGTCCAGCATAGACAAACGTGAATGGAAAAACGGCCATGCCTGGATCATTTCTTCAATCAGTGGCTGCTTGCCATTATCCAGTGCAGTTTGGATGGCTTTCATCACGCCTAACCAGGACGGCAATACCAAACGGGTTTGCGCCCAGGCGAAAATCCATGGAATAGCACGCAAGCTTTCCACACCACCATTAGGTTTACGTTTGGCTGGCCGGCTGCCTAAAGGCAATTTACCTAATTCCAGTTCAGGTGTAGCCACACGGAAATAACGTACAAATTCAGGATCATCACGCACCACAGCACGATAATTATCGCGACCGGATGCCGCCATGCTGGTCATTAATTCACGCCATTCTGCTTTAGGTGCAGGAGGTGGATCAATAATCGCCTGTAAAATGGCGCCAGCGTACAAACACAGACTCTTTTTGGCGATTTCCGGCATACCAAACTTGTAACGTATGGTTTCACCTTGTTCTGTTACGCGGAATCCACCTTTTAATGAACCTGGTGGCTGCGACAAGATAGCAGCTTGTGCGGGTAATCCACCACGACCGATAGTGCCGCCGCGGCCGTGGAATAACGTCAGCTCCACATCAAATTGATCTGCCAGTGCCACCAGAGCTTCCTGCGACTGATATTGCGCCCAGCCCGCGGCCAATGCACCGGCATCTTTAGCTGAATCGGAGTAACCAATCATCACATACTGACGTTGGTTAGTGTGTTGCAGATATTCCTGATTTGAAAACAGCTGATTCATCACATCGGCGGCATTATTCAAATCATCCAGCGTCTCAAACAATGGTGCTACTGGCATCGACCAGTTCACGCCCATAGCTTTTAACAACAGCTGCACTGAATACACATCGGAAGGCAGGCTGGCCATGGAAATAATATAAATACCAAAACCCTCGGCATTATTTGAGGCAATCACTTTACAGGTATCTAATACTTCTTTAACCGGCGCTGACGGCTGCCAGTCTTGCGGGATCAGCGGTCGCTTAGACGCCAGCTCTTGTTGCAAGAACGTTTGTTTTTCTTTTTCCGACCAGCTGTTGTAATCACCCAGGCCTAAATAATCGGTCAACTCGGCAATGGCATCTGCATGTCGTTCAGAATCCTGACGGATATCCAGACGTAGCAAGTGAGCGCCAAAACAGTGAACACGACGAATACAATCAAGCAATTCACCATCGGCAATGACACCCATGCCACATTCATGCAATGACTGATAACAAAGCATTAATGGGTGCAGCAGTTCCTGCTGACACGAAATCCATTCTTTACGATCGGCTTCCTCGCCGTTCAATACTGCATTAATACCTTTATAGGTATTACGTAATTTTTCACGTAAATCGCGTAAAACAGTACGATATGGTTCCAGAGCATCACCGGCTTCAGCGCGTAATTCGCTATTACATTCAGCCATGGATAATTCGGATTGCAGACGATCAACATCGTTAAAAAACAAGGTTGCAGCACGGCGACGGGCTAAAAGCAGGACTCGCTGAGTCACACTAGCCGTCACAAATGGATTACCATCACGGTCACCGCCCATCCAGGAACTGATGCGCACAGGTGCGGCATCAATCGGAATATTCATGCCGTACTTTTTATTTAACTTACGATCGAGTTCACGGATGAATTCAGGCACAGCTTGCCAAAGCGAGTTTTCAATTACCGAAAAACCCCAGCTGGCTTCATCTACCGGCGTAGGACGTTCTGAACGAATTTCATCGGTATGCCATGCCTGAGCAACTAAATCGGCAATACGGTATTCGATCACTTCACGCTCATCATCGTTCAAGCGTGTATTGTGCAATTGATCTAGGCACTGAGCTAATTCAGTGTATTTATGAATAAGTGTTCTTCTACTTACTTCGGTTGGGTGAGCCGTCAGAACCAGTTCAATTTCCAGTTCGTCTAAAGCATTCGCTAAATCGGCGTCAGTATGCTCAATCGAATCAAGCTTGTTGAATAATTGAGTGATGGGATGAACATCGTCTTTACTGCTGTTGTATTCCTGTTCGGCGATATTGGCCAAATTAAGAAACTGGCAAAACGCTCTGCCCAGGGTTAACAGGTCATCATCATTTAATTCGGAAAACAGGGTTTGTAGTTCATCGGCACACTGGCTATCACCTTCAAAGGCTTTCCGGCCTTTTTTGCGCACTTGTTCAATACGCTCCAGCCATCCTTCACCTAACTGTGCCTGAATGGTTTGCCCCAGAACTCTGCCTAAATCACGTACCGTGTCTTGCAAAAGGTGTGTCTGTTCACTCATATCACCCTCTTTGTTTTTGATTAATAGAATTAACTCAGTTTCACACCGGTGTTCCATGGTCTGAAATCTGAAGAAAAAGAAATCGCAGGGCTTTTTATAATTATTTTTTATGCAGTTATGCTAGCATGCGTGGCCTGTTTAAAGACAAAGTATTTTGTACTTTTTTATAACTTTCAGGATTTTTATGTCAGATAAATATACAAGCATTGAGCAGCAAGCCAGCTATGGTATTGGCCTGCAAATGGGTGAACAACTTGCCTCTAACCCTTTCGACGGTCTGGATATTAGTGCAGTACAAGAAGGCATTGCTGCCGCGTTTAATCGTGAACCCAGCGCTGTAAGCAATGAAGATTTACGTGCAGCTTTTGAGCAAATTCACCAGCGTATGCAAGCAGCAAAAGAAGAACAAGCCAAAGAATTGGCCGCTGCCGGCGCTGCTTTCCTGGAAGAAAATGCCAAACGTAGTGAGGTGACGGTTACCGAATCAGGTTTACAATTTGAGGTTGTTACCGAAGGCAGCGGCGAAAAACCAACCGCGGCGTCAACGGTTAAAACTCACTACCACGGTACATTAATCGACGGTACGGTATTTGACAGCTCATACGAGCGTGGCCAACCTGCGGAGTTCCCTGTCGGTGGTGTAATCAAAGGCTGGACCGAAGCGTTACAAATGATGCCCGTTGGATCTAAGTGGCGTTTATACATCCCACATGATCTGGCCTATGGTTCACAAGGTGCTGGCGCTGCCATTGCACCTTTCAGCACCTTGGTATTTGATATCGAGTTACTGGAAGTTAAATAACTCATTTAATTGGCAGAAGGATTATTCTTCTGCCATTTCCCCACAAATTAACAAACTGTTAAAAGACCCACCGTAAGAAAACTGCTAAAATTGCCGGTTTATCACGCTTAAACCATTCACTATCGCAATTTTGGGAGTCGCGATGTTCAATTTAATTACGCAAAAAGACGGCAACGTTAAAAATGACGTGTTGTCGGGCATTACCGTGGCACTTGCCCTGGTCCCCGAAGCTGTTGCCTTTGCCTTTGTTGCTGGTGTTGAACCTATGGTCGGTTTGTACGCAGCATTTATGATGGGTTTGATTACCTCAGCTATTGGTGGTCGTCCCGGTATGATCTCTGGGGCAACAGGTGCAACTGCCGTGGTTATGGTCGCTTTAGTTGCTCAACATGGTATCCAATATTTATTTGCTGCGGTTGTGCTGTGCGGCATATTGCAGATTTTAGCCGGCGTATTCCGACTCGGTAAATTCATTCGTCTGGTGCCATACCCAGTAATGTTAGGCTTTGTCAATGGTCTGGCTATCGTGATTTTTCTGGCGCAACTTGGACAATTCAAACTGATTGATAACTTAGGTCAGCACGTTTGGATGCAGGGTGAGATGTTATACCTCATGTTAGGTTTGGTTGCTCTAACCATGGCGATTATTTATATTCTGCCTAAAATTACCACCGCAGTGCCAGCCTCTCTTGTTGCTATTGTTTCTGTAACCCTAATAGTCCATGGTATGGACTTAGAAGCGCGCACTGTTATCGATTTTGTGAAAGATATGCTTCCGGTGGATCAAAAAGCCAGCGCGACGCTAGCGGGTGAATTACCCACATTTTCTATCCCAATGGTACCGATGACATTGGAGACTCTTTACATTGTGTTACCTACTGCAGTGATTTTATGCTTAGTGGGTCTGATTGAGTCCTTACTTACCTTGTCACTTATAGATGATATGACTAACACTCGTGGTTCGGGTAATAAAGAATGTATAGGTCAGGGCGTGGCCAATAGCGTAAATGGTTTCTTTGGTGGTATGGGTGGTTGTGCCATGATTGGCCAGAGCATGATTAATATTAACTCTGGTGGTCGTGGTCGTTTGTCAGGTATTACTGCGGCGATTGTATTACTTGGGTTTATTTTATTCGCGGCGCCGTTAATTGAGATGATCCCACTTGCAGCATTAGTGGGTGTAATGTTTGTGGTGGTGATTGGTACCTTTGAGTGGGCCTCTTTCAGAATAGTGCGTGGTATTAATAAAGAAGACGCCTTTGTATTATTTCTTGTAACTGCAGTAACAGTAGCTGCTGACTTGGCGATTGCCGTAGTCGTTGGTGTTATCGTTTCCGCTTTAGTATTCGCCTGGAAACACGCTACTCACATTGCAGCAAAAACCCACATGGATAAAGATGGCTGGAAGGTATATGAGTTAGATGGTCCACTGTTCTTTGGTTCGGTTTTACACTTCAAAGATTTGTTTAACCCGGAACAAGATCCGGAAGATGTGGTCATCGATTTTAAAGATTCGCGTATCTGGGATTCCAGTGGTGTTGATGCGCTGGATGGCTTAGCCGACAAATATGAAGAAGCGGGTAAAAAATTACATATCAGACACATCAGCAGTGAGTGCCGTGGATTACTTCGTAAAGCAGAAAAATTTGTTGAAATTAATGTTAACGAAGACCCAAGATATCGAATTGCTACCGACCAGTTTGATAACGCTGTGTAGACTTTTAACAGCTAAGTAGACGGAAAAGCCAGATAATTATCTGGCTTTTTTATACTTTAAATTAGAGTTAGTAAACACACACTTTTACTATTTTTAGATTTAAAATATAAATGTAAACACTTACCAACTTAGTCTTCCAATCCAATTAAAACTTCCGAAATGCTGTACCATCCATCGAGTAATTCAGCTAAATAATCTTGCCCGCTAGAAGTGATTTGATAGTACTTTCTGCGCCGACCCGCTTCTGATGTCCCCCAGATTGATTCGATGTATTTTTGTTTTTCAAGACGATGTAAAACCGGATAAAGCATACCTTCCGTCCAGTCGAATAATTCGTTGGAATCCTGTTTTATTTTGCGCAGTAATTGATAGCCATATGACATGCCAGATTTTAAAACTGACAACACCATAATGTTACTAACCGCCGATGTCATTTCTTTGGTAATCATCCTGAATGCCTGTTTAAAGTAGGTAATTATACCTAGATTAATTAGGTTAGATTAGAGTGTCAATTTATGTGTAATTTATATACTAAACGCGCAATACCTAACAATAAAAGGTAATGAGACTTTTATCGAATAGCTTTAATTGAGGAAATCAAAAGAAGTCAGGATGGCTTACACCATCCTGATTTTAAGCTTGAGGAATTTCAGTAATACCACCGTCATGGGGTAATGGAAAAACAATAATATCCAGCTCATCATCAGCTAAACCAGGTAACCATTTGTTCTGCCAATCACTCAAAGATATTTTATGTGCTTTGCAATTTGCCCAGTCTCCGTTGATCCACTCCTGAACAAACTCTTCAGCTGGCCAAACAGGTACATAGTCTAAATCATCTTCTACCAGCAATACGGCCCCATCATCATCCGCCAGGGTCCAGAGTTGCTGACTCTCTTTTACCATTTTGTGATGATACTCAGCCCGTTGTTGTGCATTAAGTGCTAATACACGTTGAATTTCATCAGCTGTCATTGGCTACCCTTTAAAGCTTGCATTAAAACATTAGCGTGATGACTAAGATCCTGACCTAAATCGGTCAGGTAGCCACCATCTTCCTGACTGATTATACCGTTAGCATATAGTCTGTTACAGGCAGAAATAACGCTCTGGTCAGCGTCGTGGTGAACTTTAATTCCCTGAAGCATGGATTCTGTTGGGAATTTAACCAGTAAGTTAAGGTCGTCCATCATTTGTTGTGTAAACATCGCTTGGTGCTCCTGAAAACTGAAACGAGATCGACCTAAGTTACTGTCGTAACTAAGGCGACGTATCTGTATACTAACGGTTATTCAGTACTCAAAATAATCGTTGGCTTCTACGCTACACAGGCGTGTAAAGTTGAGCAACCGTTTTATTTTGCTAAACCAGAATTTGAGCTCAGCTGCCATATTAACTATATGAAATATAAAGATTTACGAGATTTTATCGATCAACTCGAAGCCAAAGGTTTACTCAAACGTATTCACCAACAAGTTGATCCCGTTCTGGAAATGACAGAAATTGCCGATCGCACGTTAAAAATGGGTGGGCCGGCGTTATTATTTGAACACCCCAAAGGCTCAAACATTCCTGTACTGGCCAACTTATTTGGCACACCTGAACGTGTAGCAATGGGCATGGGACAGGAATCGGTTGAAGCTTTACGCGAGGTAGGCAAACTGCTGGCTTATTTAAAAGAACCCGAACCGCCCAAAGGGTTAAAAGATGCATGGGATAAAATGCCCATCTTTAAACAAGTATTAAATATGCCGGCTAAAGAGGTGAAAAAAGCACCTTGTCAGCAAGTGATACTTAATGAAGAGCAAGTAGATTTAACTAACCTGCCGATTCAAACCTGTTGGCCAGGTGATGTTGCACCGTTAATAACCTGGGGTTTAACTGTTACTAAGGGACCTAATAAGAGTCGTCAGAACTTAGGTATTTACCGTCAGCAATTATTAGGCCCCAACAAACTCATAATGCGCTGGTTGTCTCACCGTGGTGGTGCGCTGGACTTTAAAGAATGGTGTGATGCCAATCCCGGTGAAAAATTCCCGGTTGCTGTGGCGTTAGGCGCAGATCCAGCAACGATTTTAGGTGCCGTTACGCCTGTTCCTGATACCCTTTCAGAATATGCTTTTGCCGGGTTATTACGTGGTGATAAAACCGAAGTGGTGAAGTGTATTAGCAACGATTTGCAAGTACCCGCTTCGGCCGAGTTTGTTTTGGAGGGTTATATAGATCCAACCGAAACAGCACCGGAAGGCCCTTATGGTGATCACACAGGTTACTACAACGAAGTAGAAACCTTTCCGGTGTTTACGGTAACCCACATAACTCATCGTAAAGATCCGATTTATCACAGTACGTACACCGGCCGTCCACCGGATGAACCCGCCGTTTTGGGTGTCGCACTTAACGAAGTTTTTGTGCCAATTCTGCAGCGTCAATTCCCTGAGATTGTCGATTTTTACTTGCCACCTGAGGGTTGTAGCTATCGTATGGCGGTGGTTACGATGAAGAAACAATATCCGGGTCATGCCAAACGCGTGATGATGGGAGTTTGGTCTTTCCTGCGTCAATTTATGTACACCAAATTTGTGATTGTGTGTGATGACGATGTGAATGCCCGTGACTGGAATGATGTTATCTGGGCGATAACCACTCGCATGGATCCAGCGCGCGATACCACCTTAGTGGAAAATACCCCGATAGATTATCTCGATTTTGCCTCACCAGTATCTGGCTTAGGCTCCAAAATGGGTATGGATGCCACCAATAAATGGCCGGGTGAAACAGACCGCGAATGGGGACGCAGTATAGAAATGAGCCAATCAGTGAAAGATAAAATTGACGCACTTTGGCCTGAATTAGAAATTGAAACTCTTAATAAAAGTAAAAATTAAATGACTGATATCGTTTGTAAAGTTAGTAAAATTGAAGCACTGACTCCGTTTGTACAGCGCATTATCTTAACACCGGAAAAACCGGTTTCGTTTAAGGCAGGACAATATATTCGTGTTGCCATGAGTGAAACAGACCGCCGTCCATTTTCAATAGCCAATGGTCCACAGGACAGTGATTTTATTGAATTGCATATTGGTGCAACCGAACAAAATCCTTATGCCTGGGAGGTTCTCAAACACTTAGAAGCTCAGGATAAATGCATAATCGACGGCCCGCATGGCAACGCTTTTTGGCGTCAGGACTCAGATAAGCCCATTATATTGCTGGCAGGTGGAACAGGTTATTCTTATACCAGCTCATTACTTAACGCCATGTTAGCTACCCCAGGAAAACAACCATTGTTTTTGTATTGGGGAACCCGTACAGAAGAAGATATGTACCATCTGGCAGAATTACAGGCGTTAGCTGCAAAACATAGCAGATTCAATTTCGTGCCAGTCATCGAAACACCAAGTGAAAATTGGTCCGGTAAATCAGGTCTTGTTCATGAAGCCATTATGCAAGACTTCACTAGTCTGGAGCCCTATCAGGTTTACGTGGCCGGACGCTTCGAAATGGCAGGTAAAGCCAGAGAAGACTTTTCTGAAAAAGGCTTAGTTAAAGAACATCTGTTTGGTGATGCCTTTGAGTTTATTTAAATCGGTATAACCTTTTCCAGCAAAGAGACTAAGCAATAAAAAAGCCCGTTAATTAACGGGCTTTTTTGTAACGTAACTGCTTTGATTTATTTCTGCTGGCTTAACCAAACAATCAAATCAACCATATCGTCACTACTCATATCACGGGTAAAATGTGCTTTGTATTTACCGTTTACGATAAAAGTAGGCACACTGTTTACGTGAGCGCGATATTCATCAATAATTTTGTTGTTTTTCAATGCCAGACTATTAACACCAAAACCCTTGATTTGTTTATCAAAAGCATCGCCATCAATACCGTTAACCACAGCAATATTTTTTAGATCATTAATAGAAGTGATGTGCGCACGCTGTACATGAATGTAGTTGAAAATGGCTTTATTCAGTACATCTTGCTGCTTCAAGACACGACCGGCCATCATCGCTTTAGTGGCAAAGTTCTGTATTTCAGGCGTGGTAAATCCCATGAAGTTAACATGCACTTTGTTGAATTTAACGTTTTGCGGCAGTTTCTGTTTAATCACATCCACGATAGATTCAAAACGGTAACAATGTGGACACCAAAACGAGAAAAATTCCAACACTTCGGGTTTATCAGTGGCTTTGTCAGCAATAACTTCATACTGCTCACCTTCTTTCCAAAGTTCCTGAGCGTTTACCTGAAGCGGAATTAAAACTGCAAGTAATAGAGCACCTAATAACTTCTTCATATTTATCAACTTCTATACAAACCTAAAGACAGGGCCGCAGAATACCATAGCCCGTAACCAAAAAACGACTCCCGAATGTTACAAGCTATGATAAGTAGAACAAATTAAAGCGAGTAACTTGCACCTAAATACACCCCACGACCTGCACCTGCGTAACCGTAAACATCCTGATAATCATGATCAAAAAGGTTTTCCAGTCTTGCATTTAATTGCAGCGAAGGGGTTAGCTTGTACTGAGCTCCAATATTGACCAGCGTATATGCAGATAGTTTCACTGTTGTTTGTGGCTCTGGATAAGGCGGATAAAAAACATCCGTTCTTGTACCTTGGTAAGATGCATGCAGGAATAAGTTACCGGCATCACTGGCAAAAGGTGTACTTAGCGTTAAGCCCGCAGTGTGACTGGGTCGACGTAATTCCTCAATATATCCATCACCTGCAGCATCAGGCTCATCAGCGTCAAGATAACTGTAATTAAGCGCAACATTCACTAAACCAATCTGACCCTGAAGGCTGGTTTCTGCACCTTTGCGTTTACTCTTACCGTCCTTATTAACTGCTGTAGTAACAAAATTAACCGCATCATAATAATAACCATTAATTTCATCTTCCAGCTCTGCAGAATAGGCTGACCAGCCCCACAACCAGTTATTCGCCAGATAAATATCACCACCCATTTCTATACTTACCGACTCTTCAGGTGACAAATCCGGATTTCCCACAAAAGGAAAAGATGAAGTGGCGTAGTAACCAAAACGCTCTACAAAAGAGGGGTTTTTAACCGCTTTACCTGCGTTAACAAATAAGCGGTAGTCATTTGATGGCGTATATACTAAACCAGCGTTATAGCTCGTTGCATTGTCATAAGTATCGTTATTGTCATAACGTGCACTCGCGGTAAGAGAGAACTGTTTACTTATTGAGTGTTGCAAATTAAACACCAGCGATTTTACTGTGTTAGATAAATCGCGATTTGGGTCACCGTAATCAGTCACTGCGCCATATTGCACAAAATTTTCAGTACTTTGCTCTAATGCAACAGTGACATGGCTCAATTCAGCATATTGCAACGTCGATTGCAGGTAGAATTTACGTTTATCGCTGTGGTTAGCACCATTAGGTTGCTGGTTAGCGAAGGTATCATTTTCATTGCGATTAAATTGCACACCCGCTTTATATTGCCATTGGTCAAAATCACCACTCCAGCTCAATTGGCCTGTTTGACGCAATATATCTGTGTAATTGTCCGCATCGGCAGGCAGGCCAGTGTTAAAATCTGTACCGTCAAATTCGGTCGTTGCATCCTGATGCTGAATGCTAAAATCAATACGCTGGTTCTTCGCAACCTGCCAGCCTAGTGAGCTGGATAGTTGAACACTCTGATAGCCATCATCTTCGTCACCTTGTTGCGAAATGTTGGTACCATTGGTATCAAATAAACTGGCTGAAAAAGCATAATTCACGTCAGACGCCGCACCACTGACTTTAGCCTGCACTTTTTTACTTTTGTGATTACCGGCCATAGCACTTATTTTAGCTTTGGTATCGCCACTGCCTTTTTGAGTCGTAATGGCAATAACACCACCCACAGCACCACTTCCCCAAAGCGCACTTTGTGAACCACGTAAAATTTCAATTTTTTCGATGTCAGACAGGTTCAATTGAGAAAAGTCGACTAACTCCCCCTGGCCAATATCATTAATGGCCACACCATCAACCAGCACTAAGACGTGATTAGTTTCACTTCCACGCAGCCTTAGTTCAGCAACCGCGCCTTTACCACCAGACTGGCTAAACGCCAGACTATTTTGGCCGCGCAATAGATCAACAATACTAAAGGCCCCGGATTGTTCAATCTGATCCTGGGTAATAACGCTGACAGAACCTGCCACTTTCGAAGTAGGAATAGGTATTCTCGAACCTAAAACACTAATTTTTTCAATGGCTTCGTCTGCAATAACCGGAATAGAAAAACCGACAGCCAGTGCCAGCACTGACCATTTAGATACACTAGACATAATATGTATGACCCTGTAAATGCTCCACCCGAGCATGTGAATTTACATTCAAGAAAATGTATTCTTAAACTAGGACTGCATTTTAAGGCCGGTATCCGGGCTGATAAGCGCTTACGCAGGTTTATTACCTTCCCATGCAATGCACAGTGGTTATCAATAAACCTTATCTGTCGATGACTTATTTGACCGTTGCGGGGGCAGCGTCTGACTGTTACAGAACTTCCCGTTTAACTCCGATATATCCAGAGCACCTTAAAATCGTGGAAATTATAATTCAACGTAATATTAATTCAATCAACTTTGCTGGTATCAGCAATTTCCATTGATCTGAGACATAAGCGTTAACGGAGGCTCTTGCAATGCGGCAAATTGCTCTTTTAACGCCAGAATTTGTTGCTCCCAATACTGCTGAGTAGCAAACCATGGGAATGCTGCAGGAAAAGCAGGGTCATGCCAGCGGTTCGCCAGCCAGCCCATATAATGAATCATGCGCATAGCACGCAAAGGTTCAATCAAAGTCAATTGAGAATGATCAAAGTCACAATATTCACTATAAGCTTCAACTAATGTGTCCAGCTGCAACAACTGCTCCTGACGATCGCCAGACAGCATCATCCATAAATCTTGTATTGCAGGCCCCATTCGACAATCGTCCAAATCAACAAAGCTTGGCCCATCGCGCCACAAAATATTTCCGGGATGACAATCACCGTGCAGCCGAATACAGTGATGCTCAGAAAACTGCTCTCTGACCTGATTGATCACCATATCAACAATAGTGAAAAAAGCTTCATGCAGGTTAACTGGAATGATCTGACTATTACGCAGTACGTCTCCAGGCTCATTTAAATAAGCATCGAGCGTTATTTTAGGGCGAAATTCAAAATCCTTGCCTTGAGCTACCTGATGAATACGACCAATAAAACGTCCCATCCATTCAAGTTGCTCAAGATTGTCAACTTCAAACTGGCGCCCTCCGACTGATGGATAAAGAGCAAAATAATATGACTGGTATTCTAATAGGCTGCCAGCAGAAAAATTCAGCGGTGCAACAACCGGAATATCGTGGTTTGCCAGCTCATGCGCGAATTCATGCTCTTCAATTAATTGCTGTTTTGTCCAGCGCTGAGGACGATAAAACTTAACAA
Source organism: Neptunicella marina (assembly GCF_014270035.1). Classification (GTDB taxonomy): domain Bacteria; phylum Pseudomonadota; class Gammaproteobacteria; order Enterobacterales; family Alteromonadaceae; genus Neptunicella; species Neptunicella marina. The sequence goes on from NZ_JACNEP010000005.1 coordinate 69,680, forward strand.
CATAACGTTTATTATCGCTGGCTATAAACTGATAAACCCGGTTTTCATAGCTATTAAGTGGCAGCAAACCGGATGCAACCTCAATCCCAACGGACTCAATGGCATCTAAAATGACATCTGGCGACAGCGCCGCAAAATTAAATTCAGCCACACATCTCTCTTATAAATCCGGGTACAGGAATTTAGATGATTCGTGTTGTACTACATCCTGCTCACCTGCGTTTATCGCCTGCACGTCAAAGGTAATATTGGTCACCGTTTCTTTAATTGAATAGGGATCAACCGCCACACTTATTGGCAAGGTAAATACCTCTCCACCTTTCACGCTGATGGTTTGCTCGCCTGTGATTCTTGGGTCAGTCAATCCACTCACAGAAATCTGATATTGCTGCTCAAACTGCGACTTGTTGAGAATTTTAAGGGTGTAGACGTTTTCAATTAATCCATCGTTAGTTTCGCGATACAGACTGTTACGGTCACGGATAATATCCACCGCCAGAGGCACACGGGTGAATAACTCTAAACATAACAATGCCACCATAACCAACAGAACGACTGCATACCCCACCAACTTGGGACGCAAAATATGACTTTTACCACCGGCTAATTCACTTTCTGAGGTAAAACGAATCAGGCCTCGCTCATATTTCATTTTGTCCATGGTATCGTTACAGGCATCAATACACTTACCGCAATCAATACACTCATATTGCAAGCCGTTACGAATATCGATACCGGTCGGACAAACCTGCACACACAAATTACAATCGACGCAATCGCCAATGTTTTTCTGCTCACGTGTTTCTTTATCCATTTTACGCGAACGTGGACCTCGACTTTCACCACGGGCAGCATCATAGGTAACGGTTAACGTATCTTTATCAAACATCACCGACTGAAAACGCGCATAAGGACATATGTGAGTACACATAATTTCGCGCAGCCAGCCGGCGTTGCCGTAAGTACACAAAGCAAAGAACAAGGTCCAGACGGTAATCCAGAAGCCGGTTTGCAGGGTGAAGAAATCGACGAATAACTCACGAATAGGTGCAAAGTAGCCTACAAAAGTTAACGCAGTTAGCAATGAAACAATTACCCAGCTCAGGTGTTTTGCACTTTTTCGCCAGAACTTATCAAAGTCCATTTTGCGTTCATCAAGTTTTATACGTTTATTGCGGTTACCTTCAAAGACCTCTTCAAACCAAATGAAAATAAAGGTCCAGGTGGTTTGTGGGCACATAAATCCACACCATACCCGCCCGGCAAAGGTAGTGACAAAAAACAGCGCATAAGCCGCAACAATGAAGATCCAAGCCAATAACGTTAAATCCTGCGGCCATAACGTCAGGTTAAAAATAGTGAAGCGCTGCTCGGCCAGATCGAACAAAATTGCTTGCTGACCGTTAAATTGCAACCAGGGCAATAACGCAAACATACCGAGGAAAAAGAATCCAAAAGTGCGACGAAAGGTGTCCAGTGCCCCTTTTACTGCACGCACATAAATATGACTACGCGGGGTGTACTGATTATTGTGTTTACTGGATTCAGGCTGATGGATTTTTACGGGGGTAATATCTTTTACGGGAATCTGATCATTCATAATTTATCAACAATCCACTGGCCAACGACATTTTGATAGTAGCAGTATACCTTTTTCTACTAACAACCGCTTTGCCTTAAATCAACAAATTCATAGGTATATTTACACATAAGCGTAAAACCTGCACTACACGGGCATTTCAGTTATGCTTGAGGCATGTGTTTGGAGTTAGTTTGTAATGAAAAAAGCCTTTATTCTGATTATTGAGATAGCCATCCTGTATCTGATACTTCGCTCAGCGTTTGTACAATACATGCTTACGGATGTGCATAAAACCTTGTCAGACTGGATGACAGAAATATCTCAGGTTCATCACCGTCAAACTCTGGAACAACTTAGAGGTAACATGAGCGGCTTTACTCAGCAGTTTTCTGAGGCACAATTAGATTACTTTAACAAAGTCACTTACAGCCCTGATCAGGTATTACGTTTTCACGATCTTTATTGTGTAAAGAAAGATAAGAATCCGTTTATTTATGGCGACAGTCTCAAACATTTCTGCAGCCAAATTGAACAGCTAAAATCTCGTCTGTAACCCGTTTAAAGCTGTGTAATCTGTCGCCTAATTCGCGTAAGCTATCAACAACTTTCCCGTAAACATTATTTTGTTAAAGGTAGCGACAGTAAGTCATGTATGAACAATTTTATGGATTGAATAATAAACCTTTTCAATTAACTCCGGATCCTGAATTCTTTTTTGCCAGTAAGTTGCATAAACGTGCATTGTCATACCTTGAGTATGGTTTGTCACAATCTGAAGGTTTTATTGTTATAACCGGTGAAATAGGTACCGGCAAGACCACCATTGCCAATAGCTTATTAAGTCAGATAAATCATCAGAATATTGTCTCGGCTCAAATTGTCACGCCCAAATTATCCCCGGATGAACTGGTACGCATGGTTGCGTCTAAATTTTCTCTGGAAATCGGGGGCAAAACCAAAACTGAAACCCTTGAAGCACTTGAACGGTATTTAATTCAATTGCAGGAACAGGGAAAACGCGCACTATTGCTGGTAGACGAAGCGCAAAATTTGCCGCTCGAAACCATTGAAGAGCTGCGCATGTTGTCCAACTTCCAAATTAACGGCAAACCTCTGTTACAGAGTTTTCTTCTTGGGCAAAGCGAACTGCAGGACATTATTCGCGCCCCCAATATGGAGCAGTTTCGTCAAAGGATCGTTGCCTCCTGTCATCTCAGTGCTTTAAGTGAAGAAGAATGCAAAAACTATATTGAGTTTCGTATGCATCACGCTGGCTGGAATGGTAATAGCTTATTTAGCGAGCAAGCTCATAAAGCCATTTTTGAGTTTACTGGCGGAGTCCCCAGAAAAATTAATACCTTTGTAGACCGTTCATTATTGTATGGTTTTTTAGAAGAACTTACATTTTTAGATGTGGATGATATAGAAGCTGTATCTAAAGAAGTGTCCGATGAAATGTTTGTACAAAAAGATATTCCGCTTCAGGAAGCAAACGCAGCGCCCGATATAAAGAATGTAGATTATTATAAATCGATGCTGCTGGAGTTGGTCGATACACTGGACAACACTATAAATCAGAAGATTAAACTCACCCGATATATAGATAAGCTACTGAAGAAAAAATACAAAACCTATATTCGATTAAAATCTGACGAAGAGTAGGTGTACAAATTGTTGCAGAATAACTGTTCATTTTTCGAACTATTCTGCTATTACTTAAACTAACTAAAGAGCTTGAACGTTAAAAAGGTCATTTTCTTATGCACTCAAATAACCATAAGGCAAGTCACTTTTCTCACAAGCATCCATCGCGTGAGTTTTCGCGAAGACAGGCTTATTACAAAGGCAAGTATCGAAAAGAAATTTTTTATATCGGCTTATCTGTAGTGCTGATCATTATTGCCAGTCAGATCAATATTTAATTATTAAACTCGCAGTCAGTCGCTTATCAATAAAACTGCGATTTTCAATCGGTGATTCACGGTCGAGGTAACGTAATTCCCAACGCGTTGAAATATTTCGCCCAAGCTTCCTACTTAATCCCAAACTCACGGTTTGAGTGATATCAGGTTCATCCTGAGTTTCGAACTGATATTCAGCATAATTTGAACTGATATTCAGTTTAGTATTTCGGTTCATTTCCCAACTTGCGGTAGCTGTAGCCATTTGATTATCTTGCTTCCTGTTAGTTTCAAGATAATCAATTGAACCTTTATTTAGGTTTAGCCCCACAGTTAACTTTCTGTTTTTCCAGCTCAAAGCAATATTAGCGTTTTTACGCAAATAAACTTCCTCAACAAGATCAGGAACATACTGATTTAGATTAAAACCCTGTTCACCTGGCTGAAGCTCATATCCTGGAGTTGGTTGAAAGCAATTTCCGATATCCGTTACACCTTGGGGACACACTAATACCGTTGAGGTCGTATTTAGATTCATTCGAGACTCTGAGGTTATATCCTCATTGTATACGGCATTAATATTGAGCATCCTTCCAACATGCTCAAATGAAAAACTGTAAGCATCACCATAAAAACGCTTATTATAAGATGCTGCAAGATTATTTCTTTCGCTAAACGCCCATTTAGAATCAATACCAATAAAGTCTTGTTTCTGGTCATTAAGTGTTTTTTCACTTCGGTTATACGTAACAGTGAAATATCTTTTATCCGATAAAAACCACTCGAGTCCCCCACCGTAACTCGATTGATCATAATTATTGAAAAACTGGTTATCAGCACTACCAATTTTATTGTCTTCCTGTTGGCCCACTACAACAAGTCTCAAAGTCCGACTAAAAAATGGAAAGGACACTTTGCCATTTAGTACGGTCGAGTCAAAGTCCTGATAGTTTTCGCGATCAGTCTTATTACGATTTGCGCTTAAGAGCCAGTTGACGGCGTGAATCTTTTTTCCACTTGCAAGTACAATGCTTCCACCCAAGGTGTCACTATTATATCCGTTATATAGAGACTCTCCTTCTAACTGTGTAGTGCGCGATTTTGACGCCAATACAGAGGATTCAAATCTAATATATCGAGGGTTAGGTAATCTAAATCCCAACTGTGCAGAACTGAGATCACGTTTTGCAAATGATTCAGAATTGTCAAATAACTCAAAAGATAAACTATCCGCGCGATTTTGCGCCTGAAAGTCCCGCGTGGCACTCAGCTTTAAATTTAAGGATTTGGCAAAATAAGAATTTTGAGAATTTAAACGGTAACTATCGAAGTTCCTGTTTTTTGCCAAGTTAGTATCATTAGAAACGATATTGGTATGTTGAAGGGTAAACCCGAAGTCGTGATTAACTCCATCAAAGGTTCCGGACAATTTTGGGACAATCGATAATACTTCATTATCTACAGAATCTCTGAAAACATATTGTTTGTTATATACACTAACTTTGGTTTCAAGTTCAGGTACTAAATTCCAATCAGCAATAGCAGTATTCGCAAACAAACATGTTATGGTTGCTGATAGCGCCTTTACCTCAAACGAAGTTCGTGACTTAATCCCTTTCGGCACCGTAATACCCATATCCATAGTTATAACCATATCCATGACCAAAATTACCTTTAGACGACTTATTGACAACAAAGCCTTTAGCCATCTCAGGGTTCAGCTGCTCTATAGCATTGGTTAAATCAGCTAACTTAGTTTTACCTTCCTCAATAACCACAACAGCCTGTCCTGCCAGATTAGTCATAATGGCGGTCTCATTAATCCCAAGCAAAGGTGGTGAGTCAAAAATAACAACCCGATCAGAATATCGTGTGGCAAACTCATTTACCGTTTCCAGCATTTTTTCACTGGCAAGCATTTCGGTTGAAAGGTGATGTGACTTTCCTGCAGGAATAATACGCAACTTATCAATGTTGGTGTGGTACATCACTTCTGATATATCACTGACTTCACCCAACAAATATTCCATTAGGCCATTTTCATAACTTACACCCAATGTTCTCATTACATTAGGACGTAATACGTCGGCGTCAACCAGCAATACGGTTTTGTCCTGCTCTAGTGCAATACTTAGTGCCAGATTCACTGCAGTGAAGGTTTTTCCTTCATGGGGATTGGCGCTTGAAACCATAATAATATTGCTGTTATTCAGGGTTTTGGACAGCGGGCCAAACGCTGTATTTAATACCTTGCGTTTGATTGCTCTGAACTCTTCGCCAATCAAACTTTTTATAGAATTTGCAGTAACAAAATACTTTTCATCCAGCTCCAGATTAAGCATTAAATTACTATTAATGTTTTCTGATTGCGGTATGGAGGGTTCTGAAGTTGAACTGGAAGACGCATGTTCAGTTTGCGTTACATCAACATCAGTTTGAGGCTCTTTATTAGTTTCTTCCTGTTTATTTTGTGCCGCTTTTTGTCTTTGCAATGCTCTTTCGATTGTACTCATATGAATCTCTCCAGCAAATGCAATGGCAACTTACCATAAATCAGTTCTACCCCTATGATGCCTGCAAACATAACTAATAGGACGGTTGTCGACAGCGAAAATATAATTACTCTGCGACGATTTACCCGGGCAATTTTGGCCAATTCTACATGAGAAACAGCACCTAAAATTGGAATTTTAAAATGCTGTGTTAACTGATAATGACTAAACACAACCGGATTTATCTGACTAACAATAAAGGCAATTCCTAATCCACTACCAAAACCGACAAACAAAACCAGAACATAAAATATAATACGTTTAGGTCCAGAAGGTTTAGTAGGCAATCTGGGCGGTTCGATCACCCGGAATTGAATATCGTCAGAAGTCGCTTCAGCTTTTCGAGATAATTCAGCAGAATCCTTGCGACTTAGCAACTCAAGATATTTAGACTTAATAATGCCATAATCCCTGTTAAGTCCCTGAAATTCTGCTTCAATAACCGGAATGAGATTTATCTTTTCTTCAAGAGACTTAACGTTATCTTTATAGGTCTTTACCCTCACTTCAATTGAAGCAATTTCGCTTTCCAGATTAGCAACATTCATCTTCATCTCCTGATACACAGGGTTCTGATTAAGATTGCCAAACTGGCTATATGAACCGGTTTTGTCAGCCACATCTTTCATGGCGTCCAACTGTTTTTTACGCTCGGCTTTAAGACTCTTAATTAAACCCTGAATTTTCACTACATCCGGATGCTGATCAGTGTATTTAATCAGGAGATCATCGAGCCTCTGTTCCAAAGAAGCGATACGCCCATCATACTGAGTGCTGATATTTGGATTTGTATCCAACTCAGGGGAAGGAGTAGCCAGACCAAAAACAGGCTCTTCGCCAGCCAACTGTGCTCTGGCAGAGACTAATTGCGAGTTAAGTTCTTTTAAACGAAGTTGGGCTTCTTGCAGGGCTCCTTTTTGGCTCTGCAGTTTAGAATAATAATCACCTGTATCCCCAGGCGCCTTATCCATACGATTACGCTTAAACTCAGCTAATCGTTGCTCAGCCTCTAACAATCGCTGTTCGTACTCTTTAATCTGACGATTTAAGAATTCCTCTGCGGAATCACTACTTTTACGATTCGATCCTAACGAGGTTTCCACAAACTCATTTAACGTGATTTGAACGATTTTTTGCGAAAGCTCCGGTGAAGCAGAAGGATAACTGATGGTATAAATATTATCTTCACGCGTACTGCTTAAACTGATATTTTTTTTCAGCTCGTCAATCACTTCATCCAAATCTTCCTGTGTTTTGGCCTGAATATCCAGATCAGCTTCCCGTGCTATTTTTTCAAGGTTTGGACGACTTAACAAGGTACGCGCGACAAGATTGACCTGCTGTTCGGGATTGTTATAGACAGCAAGACCACGTAACAGAGGGCGCAAAAGACTATTTGTATCAACAAAGACCTTGGCTGAAGACTCGTACTGATCGGGCATGGTTGATACCAACCCCCACCCGATAGGGCATATTAACCAGGACGAAATAATAATATAACGCTTCTTTATCCAAATTCCTTTTAAGAAGGTTAATGCCTGATCGAGCGCCTGCTGAATTCCCATCATAATTATTTACTGCTAAAGCCTGCTGCTAATTTCCATTATTTTAAAAACATCCCTGATAAAAATGCCACCAAATTAAAACCAGGCTTCAGGAATAATTAAAATATCTCCAGGAAGAATATCGACATTCTCTTTGATATCACCGTCTTTAATCAGCGATTCAAGATAAACAGGATATTCCTTTTGTTCTCCGTTTACGACTCGTATCAATTTGGCATCATCACCATCGGCATATTGCGTCAGACCACCAACCTGAATCATCAGGTCAAGCAGCGTCATATCTTCTGCATAATTAACAGCTTTGGGATTAGTTGCCTCACCAATGACTCGCACCTGTTCACTGAAAGGACCATTAAATCGGTTAACACTAATTGTCACTATAGGATCGCGAATATACTTCGACAATGCTTTTTCAACATCACGCGCAAGCTGTGTCGGTGTTTTCCCAGTGACAGAAATATCTTCAACTAATGATGTCGTAATTTTACCGTCCGGACGCACAACAAAAGAGCCTGAGACTTCAGGATTTTGCCATACAAATATATTTAAGTTGTCACCTGGACCAATCAAATAATTGTAGTTATCAACAGACGTTGTAAGTGATGCGCGTGTAGTAGCAGGAGGTAATTGATTAGTACTGCATCCTGCAAGCTGCGCCAGTAATAAAAACATAACAGCAACCGGTGTTATTTTTATTTTCATCATGTACAGTTTCCACATCCATATTTTTCAAAATAAAATTAGCTTAGTTGTAACAGATTCAATAAGATTAGCAACTTATAATACAGCGTTGTCCAAATCAGTACCGATAAATTATTTCTGGTTTGATGACGTTATTAGATTTTTAAATTCACAATAATATAAAGAAATTGCGAGAGCCTTAATGGGACCAGGAAAAGGAAAGCAGGTAAGACGCTCCAATATACTTGTTATTTTAGAAGCGGTTATCATCGCTTATATAGCACATATTGCCAATTGGATGGTAATGCAGTTCGCTAACGATGCCATAGCCCCGAAAAATGATGTTCTGGCAATTAACATTGCTTTATTGGTTATATTTATTCAACTGTCCGCGTTATCTGTTGGTTTATACGAAGCCAAACTCAGAGAGTCCTTCCGCGGTATTTTAAGACGCATATTTGTCAGCGTTGCATTAGGTTATTTTGTTATGGAGCTGCTGACCAGCACGCTTTTGCAAAATATCAGTATGCATACTTATTACCTTCCGGTTGCTTCAGGTCTGACAATTTTAGCTTTGGCCATTTTCCGCTATTTTTCCAATAAAATGGGCGCACTGGGTCTGGGTAAAAACAAGATCATTGTCATTGGAGCAGGTGAACGCGCAGCCATAATCGAGCAACGTATGCGTCGTGATGTTGATCGATTAGGCTTTGAACTATTTGGTTTTATCCCGATGCCAGGTGATGACCGTGAAAACGGCATTAAAAATGAAACTATTGTCGAAGTGCCCATCGATGAAGCGTTTCGTGATTATTTAACTGAACATGACATCGAAGAAATTGTCATTGCCTGTGATCAACGTCGTGGCACCTTGCCGATCGATATTCTGTTTGATTGCCGCGTTCGCGGCATTGAAATTGTCGATATCCTCGATTTTATGGAGCGAGAATCAGGCCAGATTGCAGTGAATATGATTTACCCAAGCTGGGTTATATACTCCAATGGTTTTCATACCCATAACTATTTAAGAGATGCACTTAATTACGGTATAAACGCGTTCCTGGCATTTTTTATACTGTTATTTACCTGGCCACTGATGCTTGGCACCATTATCGCCATCTGGATAGAAGATGGCATTGGCGCACCCATACTGTATCGCCAGGATCGCATAGGCTTAAATGGTAGTATCTTCCGTATAGTCAAATTCCGCAGTATGGGAACAGACGCAGAAAAAGACGGCGCCAAATGGGCATCGAAAAATGACAATCGCACCACCAAGGTGGGTAATGTTATTCGTAAATATCGCATAGATGAGCTACCACAATTAATGAATGTATTGCGTGGTGAAATGGGCTTTATTGGTCCGCGCCCGGAGCGCCCTGAATTTGTAGAGCAGTTAATCAGAGAAATTCCTTATTACAATCAGCGCCATAACGTACGCCCCGGGTTAGCAGGCTGGGCCCAGTTAAATTACCCCTATGGTGCCAGCGTTGAAGATTCAATGGAAAAGCTCAAATTCGATCTGTATTACGTGAAACATCAAAGTTTAATGCTGGATTTATTGATCCTAATTCGTACCGTAGAAGTGGTGTTATTTGGCAAAGGACGCTAAATGAAAAAGTTATCTCCAACCATCAATGCGATGACTGTGGATGTTGAGGATTTTTTCCAGGTATCTGCTTTTGATAATGTGATTTCTCCTGATGACTGGGCGCAATATCAACCCAGAGTGGCAGACAATACCTACCGTTTGATGGATTTGTTCGACAAATACCAGGTTAAAGCGACATTTTTTGTGCTTGGCTGGGTCGCAGAACGTTTTCCGCAATTAGTCAAAGAGATTCAGCAACGTGGCCACGAAGTTGCCAGCCATGGTTATGCACATCGCAGAGCGACTGAACAAACACCCGAGGTGTTTAAACAGGATGTTTCCCGCTCAAAAGATCATTTAGAACAATTGTTAGGTAACGCCGTGCAAGGCTACCGGGCGCCTAGCTTTTCAATTGGATATAGCAATGAGTGGGCGTTTGAAACCTTAGTCGAACTTGGATTTGATTACAGTTCCAGTACCTATCCGGTAAAACACGATTTATATGGCACACCTGACTGGCCTCGTTTTGCTTATCGTCGTCCGGAAAATATTACTGAAATCCCGATCCCAACACTTAAGTTAATGGGCAAGCAAATGGCGATTGGTGGCGGCGGTTATTTCCGTTTATATCCTTACTGGCTATCACGCACGCTTATCAAACAATATCTGGATGCAGAACAGCAGCCCTATTCCTTTTATTTCCACCCCTGGGAAATCGATCCAGATCAGCCCAGAGTACAAGGTGCCTCGTGGAAATCTAATTTCAGGCACTACATTAATTTGAACAAGACGTTTGGCAAACTGGAACAATTGTTAATCGACTTCAACTGGTCAACCATGAAGGATGTGTACGGAGTAAGCTAGTGACAGCCGTTGAAATCAAAACGCTGGGTCAGGACGAGACCACTAAACAAAAATGGGACGCGTTTGTTGAACAATGCAGTCTTGGTAGCTTTTTCCATTTAAGCGGGTGGAAAACCGTTATTGAAGACGCATATGGTCACTCATGCCATTTCCTGTATGCCGAGTCTGACAATCAAATTTTGGGTGTGTTGCCATTAGCACATCAATCGAGCAAGTTATTTGGTAAGGCACTTATCTCCACGCCGTTTTGTGTTTACGGTGGTGTCGCCAGCGACGATCCCCAGGTCATGACAGCACTTGAACAAGCCGCTATTGATTTAGCTGAAAAGCTCGAAGTGGATTATCTGGAATTGCGTTACCCCTTTGAACGTCAAAATCAACTGTCAGAAAAATGCGCCCATGCGACCTTTTCTTATATGTTAGGCGACGATGACGAAAGTATTCTGGCCGGCATTAAAAAGAAACAACGTGCAGTTATCCGCCAGTCACTTAAAAACAACCTCGAATATACTGTTAGTGGTGACGTTGACGAGTGCTACAACATTTATTCCGAAAGTGTTCGTAACCTTGGCACCCCGGTTTTTCCTAAACACTACTTCGCCACCTTAAAAAAAGTATTTGGCGAGCAATGTGAAATTCTGACCGTAACGCATCAGGGCAAGTCCGTATCATCGGTACTTAGTTTTTATTATAAAGGTGACGTACTGCCTTATTATGGCGGTGGTTTACCCGAAGCCAGAGAGCTAAAAAGTAACGATTTAATGTATTACCAGTTGATGTGCCATGCACGTCAAAACAGGGATACGCAACGTTTTGATTTTGGGCGCAGTAAAATCGATTCAGGCGCTTACCAATACAAAAAACACTGGGGCATGGAGCCGGTTTCTTTGCACTATCAGTATTATTTGGTGAAAGCGACTGAGTTACCTAATCTCAGCCCTAACAACCCTAAGTACCAACTTTTTATTCGTTTATGGAAAAAACTGCCTATCTCAGTTAGCCGATTTATCGGGCCGTTTTTATCCCGTTATCTGGGGTAAAACATGAACAAACCGTCGTTGCTTTATTTGGTACACCGAATTCCATATCCACCTAACAAAGGCGATAAAATTCGTTCGTACAATATTTTGTGTGAGCTGAATAAACATTTCGATGTGCATTGTGTTTGTTTTATCGATGATGCACAGGATCAGCAGTACATTTCTGTTCTCGAGCAGCAATGCGCCAGCTTGTATGTGGAAAACCTCAACAAAAAACTAGCGTTAGTTAAATCGGCAACGGGTTTAATAACAGGCAAGGCATTATCAATTCCTTATTACCGCTCACGCATTATGCAAGCACAGGTCGATAAACTGATTCAACAACACAAAATCAAGCATGCCTTAGTGTTTTCATCCACCATGGGGCAATTCATTTACCCTCATCCACAATTAAACGTGGTTACTGATTTTGTTGATGTGGATTCAGATAAATGGCGCCAGTATGCCCAGCAAGGCAACCTGATAAAACGCTGGATTTATCAGCGCGAGCATCAAAAGTTGCAACAAGAAGAGCAAACATTATGTGAACGCTCTGCCTGGTCATTGTTTGTGTCTCCGCAAGAAGCCGGGTTATTCAGGCAACTTATGCCATCCAAGTTAAGCCATAAAATCGGCCACTGTTATAATGGTGTGGATACAGAATATTTCTCTCCTACCGCCAGTGATATTGTTCCACTAAAAGATAAAGTCGACATTTGTTTTACCGGCGCCATGGATTACTGGGCTAACGTCGATGCCGTTTTATGGTTTGTTCAACATGTATGGGCACAAATAGTCGCTCAACGCCCTGATACGCGTTTTTTTATTGTCGGTGGTAACCCAAGCGAAAAAGTCAAAGCTTTGGCCGCAATACCCGGCATAGTGGTCACCGGCAGAGTAAAAGATGTTCGCCCCTACGTGCTGGCCGCGAAAATTAATGTGGCACCGTTACAAATCGCCCGGGGTATTCAAAATAAAGTGCTGGAAGCCATGTCATTGGCTAAACCAGTTATTTGCACATCGTTGGCGATTGAAGGTATTGATGCCAGAAATCAGGCCATTTTTATCGCGGATAAACCAGAACAATTTGCTCAAATAGTATTAGAGCAGCTCGACGCACCGGCAGACGCAAGCTGCAGCCGTTTATGGATAACTGAAAACTTACAATGGGATGCAACCTTAGCCGGACTGCAACAAAAATTATTAGGTGAGGACACCATATGCAATTAAGTAGATTTCACTTAATGGTGGCGATATTTATTGCATGGTTTGCACTGTTTTTCTCGTCTGTATGGTCAACCATCCTGATCTGGGAACGTTCCGAAACCTTCACTCATGGATTTTTAATTGCCCCTATTTGCATTTATTTAATTCATTTAAGGTGGATAAGATTCAAACAAGTCCCAACCCAGGCAAATTATTTCGCACTGATTCCTATCGCTTGCATGTTGCTGTTATGGATTGCCGGACGTTTAGCCCAGATTCTGGTAGCAGAACAAGTGGCCGCATTTGCACTTCTGCCGTTAATTTACTGGTCAATACTCGGAAATAAAGCAACCAGAGTTATTTTGTTCCCACTTGTTTTCTGGCTATTTAGCGTACCGGCTGGTGAGTTTTTAATACCCCAACTGCAAAATATTACCGCTGATTTCACTGTGTTCTTTTTACAACTAAGTAATATACCAGTATATCGTGAAGGTCTTTATATTGCTGTGCCTTCTGGTTTGTTTGAGGTTGCGGTTGCCTGTTCCGGCATTCGTTACCTTATTGCCTCATTTTGTTTGGGTACCCTGTTTGCCTACATCACTTATAACGGCTGGAAAAAACGCCTCATTTTTATCATCTTCTCACTGGTTTTACCGATTGTTGCCAACGGTATAAGAGCTTATGGCATCGTATTAATTGCGCATTTGTCTGATATGAAATATGCCACCGGAGTGGATCACCTAATCTATGGCTGGCTTTGGTTTGGTGTTGTGTTATTTGTGATGTTTGCCATCGGTAATATCTGGCGAGACCCGTTACCGGAAAAAAATAATGAAGAACATGACCAACTAACTGATAACAAGATTGCAGTCCCAATACTTCTAAAACCTTTATTGGCAACATTAGTATTGTATTGTTCAGGTATTGCCTATATTCAGTCGGCACAAAACCCAACATTACCTGCAGAGGTTAATTTAACTGAGTTGGGCGATATCACCCCAGCTAACAATAACTGGTCCTGGAAACCTATATTCAATAACGCCTCACAACAGTTAGAAGGGCGCATAAATAACAATGATATTTATATCGCTTATTATCAACATAGTCTTGAAAACGCAGAACTGATCAATAGTACGCATTACCCTTACGACTTTAAAAACTGGTCACTTATTTCATCGCGTAAAACCAACGATTATCAACTACTGGAAATAAATAATACCAATGGAGACAAGCGACTGGTCGCCTATAGTTACGTAACGGCCTGGAGGCAAAGCCCATCCAGTATTGAAATTAAACTTGTACAAGCCGCTCAGGCCATTCTTGGCCTTCCTCAGCAAGGATATTTTGTTGCCTTATCTCACCAGCTAACGCGCCATAGCAACGACGACAAATTATTTAAACAACAGGCTGATGCGTTTTTTAGTCAGGATCTAAGCAAGGTACTTAGTGATGACTAAAAAGCATGTCGCTCACATTATCTATCGCCTATCGACCGGTGGTCTGGAAAATGGACTGGTAAATCTGGTAAACCGATTGCCTCAGGAACAATATCAACACAGTATCATCACACTAAATGGATTCGATGCAGAATTTGCTAAACGTATCCAAAATGACAATGTACAAATTTTCGATCTTAAAAAAGCGCCAGGCTGGGATCTGCATTGTTTTGTCAGGCTGTTTAAATTGTTACGGAAACTGAGACCAGATTGTTTGCACACCCGCAATCTGAATAGCATGGAATACCAATTAGTTGGCTGGTTAAACAGAGTTCCGCTGAGAATTCATGGTGAGCACGGCTGGGATACCACCGACTTAGGCGGCACCAATGTTAAAAATCAAAAAATCAGACGCTTACTTAAAGGTTTAGTGCATCAGTTTATTGGTTTATCCACCGAATCAATCAGCTATCTGCGCGATATTATTGGAGTACCAGTCAAACGTATCCACCATATTTGCAATGGCGTGGACACCAACAAATTCCAACCGGAAAATGAAAAATCACTTGTTGAAGACTGCCCGTTCCCGCAGCGCCCACAATTAATATTTGGCACTGTAGGCAGACTCGCCGCAGTAAAAAACCAAACATTGTTGATGCAGGCATTTATTGATTTGTGCAATCAATTTCCGCATGAAAAAAACAATCTGGGATTAATTATTGTCGGTGACGGCATGCTTAAACCCCGCCTGCAGGAGATGATACAAAAGGTTGATCTTGAAAAACAGGTATGGCTGGCGGGTAATCGTCAGGATATAGACCACATCATGCCAACACTGGATGTATTTGTATTGCCTTCGCTGGCGGAGGGAATTTCCAATACCATCCTGGAAGCTATGGCTTGTGGTGTGCCGGTTATTGCAACCCGCGTTGGTGGAAATCCTGATCTTATTGCTCCCAGCTTCCACAATACACATTTGGTGGCATCAGATTCACCCAAACAAATGACTGCCGCGATGGCACAATATATTATCGATACACATAAAATCGAAACAGATAAAAAAGCAGTCAGGTTACACTGCCAACAACACTTCAGTATTGATGTGATGGTTAACAAATACCATAACGTCTATCAGACAGCAGGATAAGAGGATAAGGAACATGTGCGGTATCGCTGGTATTTTTCATTTAACAGATTCAGGACAACTGGATAAAAATATTATTCAGCAAATGAATGATGTGCAATATCACCGCGGTCCCGATGCTGGAGACTATTATTTTGACGCAGGTGTTGCACTGGCACACCGTCGTTTATCCATTATCGATCTTGAAGGCAGTCCTCAGCCCATGCAAAGTGCCTGTGGTCAGGCAGTTATCGTGTTCAATGGTGAAATATATAACTTTAAAGCGCTGCACGAGGAGCTTAGCGCCAAAGGCTATAAATTTAATACCGATGGCGATACAGAAACCATTCTCAACGCCTGGTTGGAATGGGGTGAGGATTGTGTACATCATCTTCGCGGCATGTTTGCCTTCGCAATCTGGGACAAAAAACAACAAAGTCTATTTATTGCCCGTGACCGTTTAGGTATTAAACCGTTTTTCTATTCTTTGTTACCTAATGGTGAATTACTATTCGGTTCAGAACTGAAAGTGCTGACACAACACCCTTTATTTGATCGCACCATGCGCAATACCACGGTCGAAGACTACTTCACCTTTGGTTACGTACCAGAACCGCACACGGTTTATCAGAACAGTTTTAAACTTCCGCCCGGCCACCGTGTGTTAATCAAACGTGGCATGAAAGCCATTCCTCAAACTGAAGAATACTGGGATATACCTGTGCACAGTCCGGCCATGGACGAATCTGAAGTACAGGCACAACTGATTGAACGGTTTAAAGAAGCCGTCGATATTCGCATGGTTGCAGATGTGCCACTAGGCGCTTTTTTATCTGGTGGGGTTGATTCCAGCGGCGTGGTGGCGTTGATGTCACAACTGCAATCAGATCCGGTCAATACCTGTGCGATTGGTTTTGATGTTAAGGCCTTCAATGAAACTGAATTTGCACAAATGGTTGCCGAGCGTTACCACACTAATCATCGGGTCGAAACCGTTGGGCAGGACGACTTTGATCTGATTGATAAACTGGCATTTTTATACGACGAACCATACGCAGACAGCTCTGCGATGCCAACTTACCGGGTATGCGAACTGGCGCGTAAACACGTCACCGTTGCGCTAAGCGGTGATGGGGGTGACGAACTGTTTGCAGGTTACCGTCGCTACGGTTTGCATATGCAGGAGGAAAGATTTCGCAATATGCTGCCGCTCGCTTTGCGCAAACCATTATTTGGCCCACTAGGTGCTTTGTATCCCAAAATGGACTGGGCGCCACGTTTTATGCGCGCCAAAACAACCTTCCAGTCAATGGCAATGGATACAGTACAGGGCTACCACAACTCAATGAGTCTGTTACGTGCCGATGAACGTAAAAAATTATTTTCTGATGATTACTACAACAACCTGAACGGATACAACAGTCTGGAAGTTTTCCGTCGTTACGGTGACAAAGTAAAACATCTCGACCCGTTAAAAATTGCCCAGTACATCGATATGAAAACCTATCTGGTGGGTGACATTCTGACCAAAGTGGATCGCGCATCTATGGCACATTCGCTGGAAGTACGGGTTCCCCTGCTGGATCATAAATTTATTGAATGGGCATTTAATACGCCTTCCAACCATAATCTGCACAAAGGCATCGGCAAATTTTCCTTTAAAAAAGCGCTGGAGCCACACCTGCCACATGATGTGCTATACCGCAAAAAAATGGGGTTTGCTGTACCGCTTGCAGACTGGTTCCGCGGTCCACTGAAACAACGCTTATATGATGGTTTGTTGTCTAAACAAATGCTTGAATCAGGTTATTTTGACCAAAAGCAGCTTAACCGCTTAATCAATGATCATGTGAAAGGCTTGCGTGACAACAGTGCACCTTTGTGGACATTAATGATGTTTGAAGCCTTTTTACGTCAATCCAGGGCGGCAGCATGAAAATCCTGCATGTTTTAGATCACAGCATCCCATTACATAGCGGATACACCTTTCGAACCCGCTCCATTTTAAAACAACAACATGCCCGCGGTTGGCAAACCATTCAGGTCACGAGCCCGAAACAGGGCAATACCAGTGAATCAATTGACCAAGTAGACGGCTTAGCCTTTTATCGCTCGGCGCCAGCCACAGGATTGCTTGCCAAAATTCCGGGCCTTAATCAACTAGCACTGGTTGAGCCTTTAGCTAAGCGCATCATTGATGCCATTAATGCAGAGAAACCAGACATTATTCATGCCCATTCACCGGCTTTAAATGGGTTAGCCGCGCTTAAAGCCGCCAGAGCCCGTAACTTACCGGTGGTCTACGAAATTAGGGCCTTTTGGGAAGATGCAGCGGTTGATCACGGCACCTGTAAAGAAGGTGATTTACGTTACAGGCTGACACGCGCTTTGGAAAATTACGTGATTAAACATGCAAATCATGTCACCACCATATGTGAGGGCTTGCGCGCAGATCTGGTGGGACGTGGGGTAGCAGAATCCAAAATCACAGTTATCCCCAATGCGGTAAATATTGAGCAGTTCAATTTAATCGAACACAAAAACAAGCAACTCGCACAGCAATTAGGGATCGAGAACAAAACCGTTCTGGGATTTTTGGGCTCATTTTATGGTTATGAGGGGCTCGATTTATTAGTTGCCGCCCTGCCTAAACTAAAACAAAAAATCCCCAATGCTGTCCTTTTACTGGTTGGCGGCGGTGTGCAGCAGCAAAAACTGCAACAACAAATAAACGCTTTGGGTTTGCAGGACGATGTCATTATGCCCGGCCGTATTCCGCACGAACAGGTTGGTGACTATTACAGTCTGGTGGATTTACTGGTTTATCCACGCAAATCCATGCGCCTGACCGAACTGGTGACGCCTTTAAAACCGCTGGAAGCCATGGCCCAGGGTAAATTGGTACTGGCTTCTGACGTAGGTGGTCACAAAGAATTAATCGAGGATGGAAAAACCGGCTGGTTGTTTAAAGCAGATAATGTCGATGCTTTAGCAGATAAAGCCGCCGACATCCTATGCCAGTCACAGCATTGGCCACAAGTCATCACTAATGGCCGCCACTTTGTTGAACAAATACGCAACTGGCAAAACTCAGTTGCCAACTATCGGGCAATTTATACGCGATTGAGTAAAAGCGGCAAATCGGAATGAAAATTCTTGTATTAACGTCTTTGTATCCAAATAGTGAGCAACCGCGTCACGGTATATTTATCGAACACCGGATAAATCAGTTAAAACAGCATTTTCCTCAATTGGATATTACCGTTGTGGCCCCTGTCCCCTGGTTTCCTTTTACTCATAAAGGTATGGGTGGATATGCTGCCATGGCAAGGGTTCCACAAAAGGAAACCCGAAACGGTATTGATGTTTACCACCCAAGATATTTAACCATTCCCAAAATTGGTATGAATATCGCTCCTGTTTTAATGGCGTTGTGCCTGTTGCCATTTCTGAAAAAACTACAACGAAATGTATTTAATTTTGATCTCATTGATTGTCACTATTTTTATCCGGATGGCGTGGCCGCAACCTGGCTGGCAAAAAAATTAAAACGCCCGGTAACAGTCACTGCCCGAGGCAGTGATATACATTTGTTACCCAACTACTCTATTCCAAATCGGATGATTAAATGGGCAATTAAGCACTGCACAGTCGCCTTAGCCGTTTGTAAGGCCTTAGCAGATGAAATGGCAATACTGGTTAATCAGCAAGTCACACCTGTGGTAGCACGCAATGGTGTAAACCTGATTAAATTTAGTCCGCCTGAAAACAGGCAGTTACTGCGACAACAATTGCAACTTAGTCGGTTCACGCTGCTATCTGTTGGTAATCTTATTGAGTTAAAAGGCCATCATTTAATTATCGATGCAATGTGCAACATTCCAGAGGCAGAACTACTAATTGCCGGACACGGCCCACTGGAAGCATCGCTTAAACAACAAGTGAAAGAACTAAATTTACAGGACAGAGTGCGTTTTTTAGGCTTATTAACCCAGGATGAGCTCGTAGAATATTACGGGGCCGCAGATGCACTCGTATTAGCTTCCAGCCGTGAGGGATGGGCAAATGTGTTGCTTGAGGCCATGGCGTGCGGAACACCGGTAATCGCAACCGCAATCTGGGGTACGCCGGAAGTTGTTGCGTCAGACAAGGCTGGGTTGTTAATACAAAAAAGAACTGCCAGTAGTATTGCAACTGCAGTAGCAACACTTCAGAAAAGCTATCCCAGTCGGGAGGGCGTGCGGGAATATGCAGAACAATTTAGCTGGGATGAAACCAGCCATTGCCTTTACCAAACCTATAAACAGGCAATTAATATTGGGGCTCAGCAACCATGATCGATAGTCTTTATCTTGCAGCAGATATTATTTGTCTGTGTTATTTGTTTCGCTACGCCGTAAATAAGGAACAAGACTAATGCGCGACCTGGCTTTAGTCTTTATGCTTTTTTTCTCGATATATTATGCGTTCAAGCGGCCATATATCGGGGTATGCGCGTGGGTTTGGATTGCACTTACCGCCCCAACTGACTGGGCATTTGGTTTTTCGACCCAATTCAGGATGAACCTGACCATAGTATTGGTCACAGTACTGGCGTATATCTTCTCGCAGAAAAACAAAAGTCTTAAAGGCGGCTCACTGGGCCTGTTAACCTTTTTATTTGGTTTCTGGACGCTGATATCGTCCTACAACAACATTACGATTTATCCGAGTCAGGTATGGGGCCACTGGTTCGAGTTCGTTAAAGTGTTAATGTTATTTTTGTTTGTATTGTTAACGATTCAAAAACGCCTGCATATCGATACCTTTATCTGGGCCATTGTATTATCCATTTCCAGTTTTGCAGCATCGGGGGCATTTAAGTTTCTGGTTTCTGGTGGCAGTTACCGCATCGTGGGAGTTGCAGGGCAAATTCAGGACAGGAACGACCTTGTTGTTGCCATTAACATGTGTATTCCGTTAATTATTTACCTTGCCCAAACCTGTAAACATGCCAATTTGAAAAAAGGGCTCTGGGGCCTGTTAATACTCAACATAATTGCCGTTGTCGGCACATACTCCCGCGCAGGATTTGTTGGGTTATTGATCATAGGTGCAGCATTTTGGTGGAAGTCAAAAAGCAAATTTAAAATCGCGCTTCTGGCAATGTGTTTAATTCCGGTATTTTACGCACTAGCCCCTTCCGATTGGAAAGCCCGTCAGTCTACAGTGGAAACGGCGGCAACTCAGGACAGTTCTTTTATAGGGCGGCTCTGGGCGTGGAAAATTTCGACCATGATCGCATTAGATCACCCATTTACCGGTGGTGGGTTCAGAGCAGTAATAGACCCGTCTATATGGAGTTATTATGCTCCCGCCACTCCCGACTTTCCGCCAATTGATACGCCTCCAATACCAGATACGCAGCACTCCCTGGCGGCACATAATATCTACATGCAGGTTTTAGGGGATCACGGTTTTATTGGACTAGGTATATTTTTGTTAATTTTTTACCGGGCACTGAGTATTAACAAAGCCACACTAAAATTAGCCAAGCAGAACGGGCACCTGTGGGGTGTACATCTAAGCAGCGCGTTAAGCTTGTCGATTATTGGCTTTTGTATCAATGGAGCCAATGTTAGCCGGGCTTATTTTGACCTGGTGTGGGCAATTCTGGCTATCATTGTAGTGGTCCAGGTTAACCGCGCCAGTTTATTTGCCAACACACAAACCAGTACTCAGGAAACCACTCCGGACGGACGACAAATAACCAAACCCTCATCAGATTGAGTTAAACAATTTGGCGAGTTTTTTGGCCCCTTCCCGACGTGAATAACGAGATAAATCATTTTGTATGGATAATGGCTGCTCTTTCAGCATAGCCAGTATTGCTTGTTTTATTTGTTCGACATCATCAATTTCTGCACGCGCAAAGATACGACCCGACTGCTGAGTTATCGAGGCCGTATCACTGCTTTTTCCGGCCAGTAACAAAATCGGTTTAGCCACACGAAAATACTCAAATAACTTGGCGGGGATCTGCCAGTCACAGGTACGGTGCTGAAAAATCATCAGCACATCTGCGCTTTGCATTTCCGCCAGTGCGTAGCGGTAATCTTTGCGTTCAACAATTTCAACCAGATCCTCAAGGTTCAGCCTTAAAATTTGCTGTTGATATTGTTGGTCACTGCCCGTTGCCCTGAATCGAAACAAAACATCATCAGCACTAATCAAACCCTGTTGCTTAAGTTGTGATAAAGCCTCAAAAAAATACTGCGGATTGCGCTCGTATACAGGTAATAATCCGCTATGCAGGAACACCTTACGCTTGTCTTTCTCCAATACAGGCAGATCACTAAAATCATCTTCATCAAAACCATTTTCAATTAAATGGAACTTATGGTGCAGATTTTCCGGATACCGCCGCTGATATTTTTCAATGGTGCCGGGTGATGTGAAGATGATGGTCGCAGCATGCGACAACACTTTCTTTTCAATCCAGCGCACGATTTTAAGTTTTAATGAATTATCCCAGGTTTCCTCTTCCCAGACGGGATCACGTAAATCAACCAGCAATGGTTTATGCGTGATTCTGGAAGCCATATAACCAACCACCAACGACGACACAATGGGGTAAGTTGCCCAAATACATTGTATCGAGTAACGTTTAACAAGCCGTACCGCCTTAATGATCGTACCCGGTATCCAACTCGCCCAGGGATCGGGTATCGCGCAGGCAGAAAAATACTTACCTTTGTAAGACAACAACTTACGTGCATCCCACCCTTTTGTCCGTACGATGGGAATATCCTGCTGAAGCTGCTTAATCAATGCCTCATTTGCCGCATCAACATGCTCATACGCATCGGGGTTAATTGTCAGCACCACAGGACGAACCTGATAATCGGGTAAATATTTAGCAAACTTTAAAATCCGCAAGTAGCCACTACTGGCGGATATAGGCGGAAAATGAAATGAGATCAATAAGACATGAGTATTTCTACTTACAAAAGACACAGCAAAAGATACAATAAAGTTATTTCAATTTAAAACTAAGACTGAATATAAACTGTTAACTAGTCAAGGTAATGATTTCGATACATGCATGAAAAATTTAAAGGGAGTTGATCTTGAATATAGGTATTGTCACTACATGGTTTGATCGCGGTGCCGCATTTGTATCTAAACAATATGCTGACATTTTATCAAAAGAAAATAGTATTTTTATTTTCGCCAGAGGAGGAGAAAAATACGATAAAACATCGGCTCACTGGCAAACATATCCGGTTCTTTGGGGGAAAATTTATAAAGAAAGCGAGACTCGAGTTAACTGGAATGAATTCAAAAAGTGGATAATTGAAAATAACATAGACTTGGTTATATTTAATGAGCAAAAGGATTGGGAAATTATTGTTGACGCAAAAAAACTCAACATAAAAACAGTAGCCTACATAGATTATTACACTCAAGAGACAGTGCCGTTCTTTAGTTTATATGATGGACTAATCTGCAACACAAAAAGGCACTTCAGTGTTTTCAATTGGCATCCTGGAGCTATATATATTCCTTGGGGAACAGATATAGAGAAATTCCAGAATCCACATAGAGTAGACAACTTTAAGACTCCTAAGTTTTTCCATTCTGCAGGTATGGGGGGAATAAGGTATAGAAAAGGAACAGATTTATTAGTGAAAGCTTTTAATCAACTAGAAGATAAAGCTGAACTTATTATACATTCTCAAGTGCCGTTAAGTTATTACTCAGAAATTGAACACTTAGTCAAATCAAATCCTAATATTTCCTTTATCGAAAAATCAGTACCTCCACCAGGATTATATTATTTAGGAAACATATATGTTTATCCATCCAAATTAGATGGAATTGGACTAACAATATGTGAATCTTTAGCAATGGGCTTACCGGTTATAACTACTAACTGCGCACCTATGAATGAATTTGTTTCTCATAAAAGAAATGGACTACTTGTTGATGTTGAAAAATATGTTGCAAGACCTGATGGCTATTATTGGCCTGAGAGTATTTGCAGTATTACTGACCTTAAAAATGCAATGCAATTTATGGTTACCAACTTTCATAAAATACAAGAATTTTCTGACTTTTCGATTGAGAACGCTCATCAAAATTTTAATTGGGAGTCAAATGCAACTAAGCTACTGACAATTATTAATAGAATTGAACGAATCGACGTAAAACACGATATACAAGCAAAAGCACTGGGTTACACCTTTTCAACTAGAGAAAAAGTGTACTCACGGTCACAAGCACTGATACGAAAAATTAGACGAAAATTGTTTCAGTATTAAGATGAGACTGTAATGGTATGAATTCTATAAAAAAGTCTCTAATTTGGTCATTCTCAGAGCGTTACATTAATCAAATAATATCCTTAATAAGCTCAATGGTATTAGCTAGATTGTTATCGCCCGAAGAAATCGGAATTTTTTCCTTGTGCGCTGCATTAACGGCTATGTTAACGATATTTCGAGATTTTGGAGTAAGTGAGTACTTAATTCGTGAAAAAGAATTAACTAAAGATAAGGTAACTGGAGCTTATGCACTAACATTTTTAATGGCTTGGCCAATAGCCTTGTTAATTTACACTCTAAAGGAAAATATAGCCTCATTTTACAATCAACCCGGAGTTTCAGAAATCATATCAATTCAAGCTTTGACTTTTATCGTTCTTCCATTCGCTTCTCCAAGTTATGCTTTGCTCAATCGTAATATGCAATTCAAAAACATTTTCATTGTGCAACTGCTTACAACCCTTATTTATGCAATTACATCAGTTACATTGGCGCTTTTAGATTTCTCTTATTTAAGTTTAGCCTGGGCCTCCTTGGCAAGCATAGTTGTGCAGACAATTATGGTTACAGTCTTTAGATCAAAGGAGTTTTTTTTATTCCCAAACTTTAAAAACATTCATTTAGTATGGAAGTTTGGAGCCACATTCAGCTTATCCAGAACGATAGAAGTGGCAATGAACAATGTTCACGAATTAATTATTAGTTACCAATTTGGATTCCATCAATTAGGATTATTTAGCCGCGCACTTGGATTAGTGAATATGTTTTGGACAAACATCACTTCAGCTGTAATCAGAGTTTTAGCTCCCTCTTTCGCCAAATCGTTTCATCAATCACCCAATCAATTACTAAACGATTACTGTAAGGCAATATCCTATTTTACAGTTTTAGCATGGCCATTTTTCGCCTTTGTTACTTTGGAAGCAAAAAATATCATTTTTATTTTATTTGGTGAGCAATGGATAGCGGCTGGACCAATTGCTTCTATTTTAGCTGCTTGTCAATTGATATGCAGCATTTCGACTCTTGCACCCAATATATTGGTTGCAACAGGCCATATAAAACAACGTTTGATTATTACTTTAACTATTGCACCAATACATGTTATTGGAATTGTGATTGCATCATTTTTTAATATTTATTGGATTGCAGCTACTTGGGCTGTGACATGGTCCATAGCTTTATTACTATATAACTATCATTTGAGTAAAATTATAAATCTAAGCTTTGATAATTTAGTAAAGTCATTTATGCCAAGTTTTTATATAACTCTTATCCCTTTTACTTTAGTAGCGGCTATTAATTTTTTTAGTAGTGGGCTCGAGTTTAATCCTGTTATATTTTTCGGTTTAAAATGCATAGTATTTAGTATCGCCTGGCTTATTATGATTAACTTAACTAAACATCCTCTGTCACAGGATATTAAAGCTGTAATACAATCAGCAAAATGGAAAAAATCCAGACATGGATCAACTAATTGAAGGACATTATGAATAACAGCTCAGCAGACCAACTTTTGATCGCCGTCGTTATCCCTTATTTTCAAAAGAAGGAAGGACTGCTGGTAACTTGCCTGCGTTCGGTATTTGCCCAAACATACGCCGACAATATTCATGTAGTAATTGTGGATGACAGTTCACCGCGATCTGCCGCCAGCGAACTGGAAAGCACAGATGAATTTCCGACAGATAAAATAACACTGATCAAACAGCCTAATGGTGGTGCCGGAGCGGCAAGAAACAAAGCGCTAGACTCAGTGCCAGAAGGAACCGACTTTGTCGCTTTTATCGATTCCGATGACTCGTGGAAACCTCACCACTTAGAAAATGCGGTTAGAACGCTGCAGCAGGGTTACGATGCCTATTTTTCAGATTGGTGGTCATATAATTTCCCCGATTCGACCAATTTTGAAAGAATTAAAACACTAACACCTTCTGAGCATGTAAAAGTCCCTAATCTCGACAATGTTTACGAATTGGGAATGACACCAATTGAACATATTTTGAGTGATGGAGGTGGCGTTATACAGACCTCAACTGTGGTATATGACTTTAAAAAATATGCAAATCTTCGCTTTAGAGAAGAGTTTTTTAATGGTCAGGATTTTTTCTTTTGGATGGACATGGGAGAGTTGGGTGCCCAGTACGCATTTTCAACCGATGTTGGATGTGAAAATGGAGAAGGCATCAATATTTATCAGGGGTCAGGCTGGGGTACCGAACATTCCCTAAGACGTATTCGTAATGAATTGTTTGTTTGGGTTTCAACGGAAAAGTTTTATTCCATAAGCAAAGAGTTACATAAAAAGAATCGCAGGAAAATTGGTAGTCTGCAGGAAGCTTTCGCCCGGGATATTCTGCACAGGATACTGAGAAGAAAACCCATCAACCGCGGTTATTTTATCGATATTCTGAAAATGACTCCCAGCAGTATTTTCTATCTGCTGTTTACCCCATTTAAAGTCGTGTTCCAAAGTTTAACGGGCAAATAAGTCTTTTATTCGATTGGGTACCCTGCATCTTCAAGCAAAATCTTCAACCCTGGCAACTGGTAACCTTGCTGGTAAGCAGATTTTGCTTTGACACGCGCCTCTTCATAGCTTCCTAATTTAAAATAAGTTAGTCCCATGTTGTAATCCAGCTCGGCGCTTTTTAAACCGTTGGTTACAGCTAACTGATAGTACTTTAATGCATCCTGGTACAGTCCGTTTCTATGTTTATGAATTGCCCAGACCATCCATAGTTGTGGTTGTTTGGGGCCAAAAATATCGATCGCCCGTTTAAAATAGCAATCAACAAAATAGGGTAATGGTTTTTGATCTTTTGCGTATGTTACCGAATCTTGTCTTTTTTTCTGGAAGCGTGAGGCTGTATCCAATGCAACAACATTATTGGGAATGGCACGCAGGGTATAATCTAAATCTTTAGAAAGATGGTGACTGGTTCTTCCTTTGATGAGGTTTTTAATGTCCGGGGTAAAGTGATAATTAGTCACTATGGTGACATTATTTTCTTTTTCCCTTCCCCCTGCACCTAACGCGTAATTGGCTGAATCAAAATAATCAATTGGACCATACTGGTTTGCACCGTAGCTAATTTTGCGACACACACCTGCCTGCTGAGCCATGATAGCGGGAGAAAAAACACAAAATATGAGGTACAAAGAAAACAATCTAAAATACATAGTGCTAACTCTATTTCGACATCCCTGAATCCAGCAATATATTACACCTGCATAAAAATAGCGATGCAGGCTTTTCATTTAATCATTGCTAGTACTGTTTGATTTCGCAACAATAGCGCTAATCATGGATGTGTTTAGTGAGCAAAATGAATTCAACTTCCTCTGTAACCAAATTAAACAATATTGAATTAGTTGTATCTCCAACTCTCAAGTGCCGGATAGTGACTCACCAGCCCTTTACTTACAGTACTGGTGATCAAGTAACAATAGTCTGTGGTGGTAGTCCCAAATTAAATGGAAAAGATTGTTTTGCAGAAGAATTGCTGACTCGATTTCAGCAACGGGTTGCCGATCTGTATAACAATCTGGATGGTAAGTTCTGGCTGCTCATTATTGACCATGCAAAGCAAACAGCGTTGCTGGTTAATGACGTTATGGGTATTCAAAGCTGTTTTTACACTGTTCAACACAACACCTTTTATATTAGCGATTCGTTAAAATTAATTAAGCAGCAAGATGCTGTTCAATGCACCCTATCTAAGCAGGCTATCTTTAATTATTTCTATTGCCATTGTATTCCTGCCCCCAACACTATTTACGAGGAATGTTTCAAACTGTCGCCGGGTAATGCGTTATCGATTGATAGTAACGGTGTGATCGATACAGAGAATTTTTATAGCCCTGAATTCGCAACAAGTCTGGAAAATAATCAGGCTGCTGAAAAACAGTGTCTGGAAAATCTACAGCATATTGTAGAACAACAGACCAAACCTGACAGTGGCGCCTTTTTAAGCGGCGGTCTTGATAGCTCAACGGTATCCGGACTACTATCCAAAATTCAGGATAATGCAAAAACCTTTTCTATTGGTTTTAAAGTCGCTGAATATGACGAAACCGCTTATGCCAATATTACCGCTGAGCATTTCCAGACTGACCATAAAACGCTGTATCTGACGCCAGAGATGGCATCCGCCGAATTTATTGACGTTGCCCAGTATTTTGATGAACCATTTGGTAACTCTTCTGCCATGGCTGCATATTTTTGTGCAAAGTTTGCCAAACAACATGGCGTTAACCATTTGCTTGCAGGTGACGGCGGTGATGAGTTGTTCGCAGGCAATGAACGTTATGCAAAACAGAAAATTTTTGAACATTTTCATCAAGCTCCAGACTGGCAAAAAATATTGCCACGCACCGCTTTTGTTAATTCAGTGGCAGAAAAAATTCCTGTAGTGAAAAAAGTAGCCAGCTACATCAAACAAGCTGATGTATCTTTGCCAGACAGATTGGAAAACTATAATTTTATTCAGCAACTGGGGGCAGAAAATATGTTCCCAGCGGCGTTTTTAGCCCAGGTTGATCAAGAACAGCCACTACAGCAAAAGCGCGAAAGATTCAGCCAATGTACGAGTCATCACCCGGTTGATCAGATGCTGTATCTGGATTGGAAGTTTACCTTAGCAGATAATGATTTAGTTAAAGTAACTAAAATGTGCGAGCTGGCTGATGTTGACGTGGATTTTCCTTTTTTAAGTAAATCACTAATTGATTTTAGCTGTCGTATACCCGCAGATATCAAGCTTCCCGGCAACAAGTTGCGCGATTTCTACAAAAAAGCCTGCAAAGGGTTTTTGGCTGACGCAACCCTAAGCAAAAGTAAACATGGTTTTGGCCTGCCTTTTGGTGTTTGGATGAAGGAAGATAAAACACTGAAAGAACTAACCTTAACAACCTTAAATCAGTTTAAAACACGTAATATTGTCAAAGCATCCTTTATAGATGAGGCATTAAAAGCGCATCAAAATATTCATTCCGGCTATTATGGAGAGTTAATCTGGATAATGGTTATTCTAGAACTTTGGCTACAGGGTAATGAATAACGATGTTGCATTGGCTACTAAAACAGCTGGGTAAACTAACCAGCCGCAACAAATTGACGATTTTAATTTACCATCAGGTTGTTGATCAAAAAGATCCTATGCGAATGCCCGAGCCGGATACCAGCGAATTTGACTGGCAAATGAAGCTAATTGCCCGGAATTTCAATCCGATATCGTTACCCGAAGCAGTTAAATTGTTAAAACAAAAAAGACTGCCTGCGAACTCGGTCTGTGTAACGTTTGATGATGGATATATCAATAACCTGACAGTCGCCCAACCTATCCTGCAACGTTATAAAATCCCCGCAACAGTTTACATAGCGACAGGCTTTAGCGATGGTCGAAATATGTGGAATGACAGATTAATTGACTTGATTGGTCAACAGAATATTACCGAATTCAACTTATCAGCAATTGACCTGCCCCCACAAGCTGTTGACGATTCTGTCAGTCGGGCACAACTCGCCTATCAGTTGATTCCTCATATAAAGTATTTACCTTACTCACAGCGTATTACAACAATTGACCAGTTATACAAAGACAACAATGCTGAAGAATTACCCAGAAAAATGATGTCTCCTGAGCAGATTTACAACCTCTCAAAACTCGGGGTGGATATAGGTGCGCATACAGTTGATCATCCGATTCTGGCGGTTGAAGATGAAGGCACACAAAAGAGTCAAATTACGCAAAGTAAAAAGGCGTTGGAGAGCTTGCTAGGTAAGCAGATTATTGGATTTGCTTATCCAAACGGTAAACGCTCAACGGATTATGATGATGCAGCAGTTGCCCTGGCAAAAAACGCAGGATTTGAGTACGCTGTGTCTACAGAATGGGGGGTTTCAACTCCAACAACCGACCCGCATCAACTCAGACGTTTTACCCCTTGGGATAAAACCCCTTTTAAATTTCACTTGCGTTTAATTCTGAAAATTCTGGGCAAATGATTCGTGAACAGTAACTTAAAAAAACGCCTGACTTACTCGTATTTTTTTGGCGTGCATTTGTTACTGATACTATTACTGAGCCAGTCTCAATCAGTCCAGATTGCCATTTCCGGTTGGTTTAAGGAAAACCCACTTTATCCTGATACACCTTGGTACCACAACAGAATCGTATTTCATCAAAGAGTGAGTAAAAACTTACCTTCACACAGCACTGTTTTTATTGGTGACAGCTTGATTGAAGGACTGAGTGTTAGTGCCGTTGTTAATAACAGTGTCAATTTTGGCATCGGTCTGGATACCTTATCGGGTTTAATCAGACGAATACCGACTTACTCGAATCTTGATAAGGCTGACACAATCGTTATTCACATTGGCCTCAATGATTTACCGTTACAAACGGATATATCAATGTTAAACGGCTATACACAACTTGTTTCCGTACTGCCTTCTCATGTACCAGTTGTTATAACTAGCATTTTAATGCCGCACAAGGTGTCAGATAAAAAGGCTTATCAGTCAAGAATCGAGCATATTAATCAAGAGTTATCATCGCTTTGTAATATCTATCAAAACGTATATTTTTTTGATTTAAATAAAGCGCTCGAGAATAATGCAGACAAGATTAATGATCTTTATTTGCCTGATGGCACACATTTGAATCAGGCAGGCAATCAAATCTGGATATCAACACTTCAACAACAAATCAGTGATATTAACAATGGACGTTAAAAATACTATCCCAGCTTCAAGCCATATTGAACAGCTCACCTGGCTACGAGGAATAGCAGCTTTTGTTGTGATAATTTCCCATATACTTAATTCAATATCTGTCTCTTATGTTGAACAGGATGAGACGGCTCACTACATAATATTGAAAGCGCTTAATCTAGGCAGTTTTGGCGTTATATTATTTTTTGTATTGAGCGGTTGTACTTTGTACATCAGTAATACCCGAAAGACAGAGAACAGTCCTGTTTTTAGCTTTTACACTAAGCGTTTCTTCCGTATTTGGCCCGCCTTTGTTGTTTCGCTGATTTGCTACATTGCATTTCGCAGCTGGTTCCAACACGCCTATACAGATCCTCATGGATTCTGGATAGAACGGCAATTTCTGGCCGATTTCAGTTTAATTGATTTAATTAATTACGTATTTCTCAGCTTTAATTTAACCGGGCCTGCCGGTTTGTTTAACAATGCCTACTGGAGTCTACCGGTGGAATTTCAGTTCTACCTGCTATTCCCTCTCATGATTGTTTTTCTAAATAAATCAGGCAGCTTAGCAGTGGTCATTTTTTGTGGTCTGCTCTACTTTGTGCCTTATTTGAATATAACAACAACAGCGACAAATGCAGTATTTAGTCTGGCTTTTACCTTTGGGGGCGGGGTATTAATTGGCTATATGTATGAAAGAACATCAATACGGATTTCTCCAACTATAGGCTTGTTAAGCCTGATTGCGCTGTTCACGCTTGCGTCTTTAATTACTAATCACATCATTGAGCTACCCGATATTCCTTTTATTTCAAATCATTGGAACTGGTATGGATTAATTGGTATGGCCAGCGTCTTTATTTGTTTGTTTTCTCCTTTCAAATTACACAGTGCCATCAAACGCTTTTTGCTCAAATACGGAGAAATATCCTATAGCACCTATCTTTACCACAATCTTCTGATTGGGTTAGCCGTAATACTATCTGTGCACTTTCAGATACATGATGCACTACTCAGAACGTTACTGACCGCCTTTCTCGGAATTATTGGCACTTACTGGGTTGCCATTTTTTCATATAAATTTGTTGAAGTACCCAGTATTGGAATAGGACGCAAACTGAGTAAAAAATTAGCAAAATGATCCTTGCTATTTTTTTATAGACTTAACCACAGCAACCAACTTCTGATAAAGAATATTGTTGTACCAGGTTGCGTGCACAATGGGCCGTAATATTGAATCCAGTCTTTTGTGCCATTCCATTGCCTTTCCAAAGAATTCGATATTTTTAATCCCGAATTCCGGATTTTCACTATAGTAGCGCAACATATCGACTTTCATTTGTAATGCAGGAGATGACTTGGCGTAGTCATTGTCAAACGTGGTTTTAAGGATGATTAATTCATGATGCTGAATAATACAAAGATCACAGGCAACGATGTTGTCATCAATTGTGTAATACCAAACGCACGCCTGATTTTTTTCGGCTAATCGGGCCATCATATTCGTGTAAAAACGTCCCTGATCATTATCAGGTTCAATTGCCGTTCCTAAATCAGCCTTCCAGCTTTTCGCTTCTATTTCACCGTATTTTTTTACACCTTCAATAACATCATCTAATGCCGAAACATGCTTGCATTCAAGCTTCTGGCCGGCCTTTTCAGCCCGATTTATCACTTTGTTATAGTTTTGACGTAAATTTTTACCTAACGATTTAAAATATTCATCGAAGTTGTCAGGAACGGGTCTGGTTCCCGTAACAATATAATCCGA
Organism: Neptunicella marina; assembly: GCF_014270035.1. Classification (GTDB taxonomy): domain Bacteria; phylum Pseudomonadota; class Gammaproteobacteria; order Enterobacterales; family Alteromonadaceae; genus Neptunicella; species Neptunicella marina. The sequence goes on from NZ_JACNEP010000005.1 coordinate 101,998, forward strand.
TACGATACATCGCCCGCTTTCTGGCAAATGAGTCTGGCGAGTGTCAATTTGCAATAAATCCACTTGCATGACATGACCTGGTAATGCCTTACATAAACTACTCATTACCTCGTCGTTTAACGTATTTTTCCCATGAACCATCAAACAAATTGGTGCTTGAGATGGCATAAAAGTAGCCCAACGCGCCCAGCTGACCTTGTGCATAAGTAACATATATTCAATGCGGGATTGACGATAACCAACAGCCAATACGACTTGCTCTGAAGCAAAATGCTCAATCAGGCTTTTAATAAAGTGACTATTTAAAACAGCAACATCGTGGGCAGCTTTATTAAGCTCATCCCAGGCGGGTTGATAGTCAGAGAAAGAATCAATGGGGAGAATGTTCCATTTCATAGTTAGTGTGTCTCCAACGCTCGAATTTGCAAAACGATTTCATCGAGATCATTTTGACGTAAACTTTGGTGGCAAGGTAGTTGTACAAGTCGCTCTCTGTAGTCCTGACTAATACGACAATCAGATTTAGCGACTTCCTCCCAACGCAGCACCTGAATTCCCTGTTTTCTCAATGCTGTAAAATATTTTTTGTCATTTAGCAAAAAAGGAACAACATAAGGGGTGTTGTCAGATAATTGCTCAAACAATGGGTGACCAATGGTTGAGTTTTTCAATTGTCCAACCAGATAGTTAAAGTTTTCACTTCTTTTAACTTTAATCCTATTGATATCACAATAATCTAATAACCATTGAGTATGACGGTATCCACCGGAGGTCATGTCGTCAGGAGAAAAATATTTTAACTTATTTGCCTTTACATGAGTGGCGAATAGCTCTGCAGGTTCTGATGTTTTTCTTCTGAAAAGCTGTCTGATTTTATTGATAAAGGGCATCAAACCAATACTATGCATTAACCCTTTACATTCTTCCCCCAGGGAATAACAAGGTAATTTAGGCAACCTCACCTTAGGAAAATGAATCACTCCACCATCAATACTGGGCAACAGTTTGTTGATACTGGCTATCTGCGCATCAGAATCCGCAGGGGTCTCAGATTGTGGAAGTAAAATGTCGAATAAGGCATGTGCACAGTCTTCGATGACTAAGAGGTTGTGTGTTTTTGCGCTACTTTTAAGCGCTTCTATATTCTGTGAAAAGCCAAAAAAACGAACAACGATACAGTGTGTAACATCATCTTGTGCCAGCGCATTAAACTGCTCTATATCAACACTCAAATCAGGATTTAATGGATAAAACCTTATTTCGTAATTTAACCAAATAAACGGTTCAACTAGCGCTGGGCAGTGGTACGCAGGGATCAAAATGACATTTTTACGATCATTATATTTTAGTTGCTGACCCACTATACCCAATGCACCTCGACCATTTTTGGTAAGACGGATAAATTCTGAGTAGTGATTTTTCCGAAAAAAACGTAGCATCCTAAAATCCACTTTTGGTGATGCTTTTATTGTTACTGCGGGAAAATCAGTTGCGTTAGCAATAACCGGGGGAAAATATACTTCCATGTATCAATAGGTTTTTATTAGTATGTTGTACTCTATGCTACCAACATAGTTGAGCAAGTAACACCGGTAAATAGCAGCACTTGCACCTGTGCACTCAAAATAAAGGATTATTGCAGTACAAATGGCCGAAACAAATAACTCCGTACCGATAACGGGACGTTTTATTACGTCAGCTAAACATCATATTTTTGTCACTCAATATGGGAGTCTGACTGACACTGTCATTCTTTGTATCCCCCCTATAATGGAGGAGATGAATCTTTCCCGTGCGGTAATTTCCAAGCAGTTACAACGTATATATTCACAATTAAATATTGCGAGTTGTGTATTTGATTATGCAGGAACTGGCGACAGCGAAGGAAACATTGACCAAACAGACTGTGATATATGTGTGGAAAATATTATTGCGACTGGTAATTGGCTTGTACAGCAAGGAGTTCAGCATATCATCCTTCTTGGTGTGCGCTTTGGTGCGTTATTGCAATTGAGTATGCAAAAAGCCTTACACGATGCCCTGCCGATAAAGTTACAACTTGTATGGAAACCAATAATCAAAGGCTCAGCTTTTGTAAATCAGATGATGAGGTTAAAGCACACCAGCCATACTCTGGCAGGGGGCGAAAAAACAGACTGGCGACAACTGATTAAAGCAGGCAACACTATTGAAATTGCAGGTTATCCGATTACTGCCCCATTGCTTGAAAGTATTGAATCACTGGATTTTGATCAAACCTCCGCTCCCCTGAGTGAATTACATTGGCTGGAATTGGGCTCAAAATCACTCACGCCAGTATTATCAAAACTTGCATCGACTTGGTCTCATTGCCATGTTTATCCTCTGGCAAGCTCAGCATTCTGGCAAACCCCCGAGATATTTGATGAGCCCCGACTCAATTCTGTGCATCAGGAAATTCTGAAACATGTCATTTAATGAAACACCGTTTACATTTGAAATAGCAGGGAAAAACAGCCTTGGCATATTACACGATGCTGATGGTAAAACGGGTGTTGTAATAGTGGTTGGAGGCCCACAATATCGAATAGGAAGTCATCGGCAGTTTGTACAATTGTCCCGGGCTCTAGCACATCAAGGTATCCCCTCTATTCGTTTTGATGTAAGAGGTATGGGGGATAGTGAAGGCGATAAACAAACCTTTGATAATCTGGATGATGATATTCATGCCGCTATAAACTCCTTTTTTAACGCGTCAAACATCACCAATGTAATTATTTGGGGGCTATGTGATGCAGCTTCCGCTGCTTTGATGTATGCGCACAAAGATAAACGGGTTGTTGGTTTATATTTATTAAATCCCTGGTTAGAGAATTCTGCCGCAAAGGGCAAAGCAATGCTTAGATATTATTATTTACAGCGCCTTTTTAATCCGGAATTCTGGAAAAAGTTACTACGAGGACATGTTAACTTAAAAAACAGTGTTTCTGAGGCGGGTCAGTTCGCTAAAAGCTCGGTAGCGTCTCAACACTCAGACAAAACAGGTTATCAGCAACTTATGTTGGAAGGCGCACGAGCATTTGATGGTAAAATAGCCATTACGTTAAGTGGTAATGATTTAACTGCAAAAGAATTTGAACAGGCCGCGCAAGCCAATAAACAATGGAAAAAATGGCTAAAAACAAAAGCTCAAGTTTTCCGTATTAACGAGGCCGATCATACCTTTTCGACCTCGGAATGGAAAAAGATGATTGAGTCTAATACTGTTAAATTTGTTCAATCTTTAACACGGGAAAATTAACTCAATGGTAGGTTTTCGTCACTTGTTATACATGATCGGTATTACTTTAGTAATACCAACCTGGTGTATGGCTCAAGATGTTTATCTGAATGGTAAAAAAGTAAAAGACCTTGCTGCTGCCATGAAATCAGCAAAAGACTTTAGTGTAATCAGGCTAAGTGAAGGTTTATTCGAGCAGACAGGTGTTTTAAAAGCGAATAATGTTTTAATTACTGGTGAACCCAATAAAACTGCAATAGCTAACAAAACATCGTGGGGCAAAGGCGCGTTAGTCATAGTTGGCAATAATACCAGTATCAATAATATTGAATGTTTTGGTATCAGCGTAGCAAGCAAAAATGGCGCCTGTGTCAGACTTGATGGCAAAAATCTGGAATTGAACAATGTTTATTTCCACGATGCAGAACAAGGACTATTAACCGGACAGGCGCCTGGTTTTGTCAGTATCAATAACAGCAAATTTGAGCGTCTGGGTAAAGCTGGCCAAGCACATGGAATATATGTCGGTGGTGGTGAATTATTAATTAACAATAGTCAGTTTTTAAGCTCAAAAGATGAGGGGCACGAAATTAAATCACGTGCACAGACTACAACCATTTTAAACAGCACAATTGCCAATCTGACGGGTAAAGACAGCAGACTAATAGATGTTTCCAATGGTGGCGTGCTGGAGATAAAGGATTCAGTTCTTCAACAAAGTAATGCCACATCTAATAGTGATGTTATTGGATTTGGTCTTGAAGGATTATCTGCGACAAAAAACAAAATTAGTCTGATAGGAAATATCTTTTTACTCGACAGAGAACATGGAAGTGTTCCTTTGCACATAGCCGCCAATGATGTACCAACCATCATCGAACAGAATATTTTTGTAGGTAAAGTAAATGCCAGTCAAATCAGCGAAAACTTTTATTTTAATGACAGAGAAGCAGCCAACCTGCCTCCCTATCCAGCCTTGCCATCACTAAAGTAAGATCTCACTTACATGTGGATGACCCAGAAAGTCCTGCGGACTTGCAGTTGGTCCGTAAGCGCCTGATTGAAATACCACCAGCCAATCGCCAATTTCAGCTTCAGGTAAGCCCATTTTGTCGGCTAGTGTATCTAGTGGCGTGCACAGTGGCCCAACTGCCGTCACCTTGTGCTCAGAAGGCTCATGGTCCATTTTATTGGCAATCGCAACAGGGTAGTTTTTACGAATCACCTGACCAAAGTTGCCTGAATTAGAGAGGTGGTGGTGCAAACCACCATTGGTCATCAAATAGGTATGTCCTCGTGACTGTTTGATGTCGGTTATTTTACTGGCGTAAATCCCGGCTTCGCCCACCAAAAACCGCCCCAATTCAATCACTAACTCGATTTCCGCCAGGGCCGGATATTGGCCTAACAATTCCGATAAATGTTGTCCAATTGGCGAGATATCCAGCCGCCTTTCTCCCGGGAAATAGGGGATACCAAAACCGCCACCCAAATTAACTGTTAATGTAGGAACGGGAGTAACATTGATAAGTTTTTGTGCCAATTCAAAGGTATTAGCGTGGGCTTCGATGATGGCGTCCTGTTTTAAGTTTTGTGATCCCCAGAAAATATGAAAGCCTCTGAAATGAAACTGACCGTAATCAAGGTCAGGCAAAATTTCAAATAAACGCTCTTCATCAATACCAAATTGCTTGGGGCCGCCACCCATTTTCATGCCTGAGGCTTTGAGTTCAAATGCGGGATTAACACGAAAAGCCACAATAGGTTTTATGCCCAGTTGCACACCTTGCTCAATCGCTCTGCTTAGCTCTAATTCGGACTCAATATGTAAAGTTACACCGGCAGTAATTGCAGCCCGAATTTCAGCCAGTTGCTTGGATGGACCAGCAAAACTAATGTCTTTTGCATGCATACCACTTTGCAATGCAACCAACATTTCTTTTTGTGATGCCACATCAAACCCATCAACCCAATCGACCATACGATGCACTAGCGGAACGTAAGGATTGGCTTTTACCGCATAATGTAACTGGATAGCGGAAGGAATATGTTGCCTAAATAAATCGACTTGCTGTTGTACAATGGCAGCATCATAGGCATAAAATACGTCTTTTCCCGTCATAGCGGCAATTGAATCAAGGTTTTTTCCCCCAATCAGTAATTGACCGTTTTGCGTGGCGAACTGATCCATGTTTTCGTGAACAACTTGTGGCTTTGTCATGATTATCTATGTCCTATCCCTTAACTTGCATACTGCAGAGTAGCCTGTTGCGACAACATTGCGCGATCAACCTTGCCATTTGGATTACGTGGAAGTGATGTGTGAAATTCGATGTATTTGGGGTGCATAAAATTGGGTAAGGCTTTTTTTATGCTGGCGATAAGTGTTTGCTGTTCTATTTCACAGCCTTCTTTAATCACAAGGAACACCACAATTGCCTGACCCAATTCACCATCTTTAACACCAGTGGCAATTGCTTCGGCAATAAAATCACTTGATTGATAACAGGCTTCTTCTATTTCCATCGGACTCACACGATACCCCGATGTTTTGATCATTTCGTCTTTACGGCCAACAAAATACAAAAATCCGTCTTTATCTTTTTTCACGGTATCACCCGACCACACTGCCATTTCAGTGAGTACAAGCCCCTGATCCTGAGATGGGGCAGGCTTAAAGCGCTCAGCGGTTTTTTCCGGCGCATTCCAATAACCCAAGCTCACATGTGGACCACGGTGAACCAGCTCACCGGGTTCATCTGGATCACATTCACGGCCATCTTCTCGAACCACCATAATTTGCGCATTAGGAATGGCTTTACCCATAGAACCAATACGTTCATCAACCAATTCTGGTGGCAAATAGGTACTGCGGAAGGCTTCTGTTAATCCATACATCAAATATGGCTTAGCGTTAGGAAAGGTTTGTCTAATTTGTGCAAGCGTTGGAATTGGCATGGCGCCACCGGAATTAGTGAAATAACGCAAACTAGCTGTTGCAGTATCAGGCCATGTCGCTTTCATCAATTGTTGCCACAATGGCGGCACAGCAGCTAACCCAGTCACCTTATGATTATCAATAGCTTTGACAACATCACCGGCCAGGAAATAATCCATCAGGACCACTTCCGCTCCGACCAAAAATGCAGTTGTAATCTGGCTTAATCCATAATCAAAACTAAGAGGAAGAAGTGCTAAGATGACATCTTGATCATCATTTTCTAAATATTCAGCAACACTCTCGGCACCGCAGATTAAATTGCGATGTGACAACACCACCCCCTTTGGTTTGCCCGTGCTGCCGGAAGTATAAAGAATGGCTGCCATATCTTTGTCCGTAGAGGGCTCAGTTGCGGCTTTACCAGTCGGGAGTTCGTTCCAGACATGGCAGATAATGTCTGCAGGAACGGCTTTTGGGAGTTTATCGGTAAGAATAATATGCTTCAGGGCCGGGCAGTTCGCCAGCACGGGTAATAGTGCAGTTAATCTATCTGAACTGGTAATCAGTATTTTAACATCGCAATCTGTCAAAATATGCTGAACCTGCATGGGTTTAAGCACCGAGTTTACAGGTACAAATGCACCACCACTTCGACTTACAGCAAACAAACTTACAACGTTTTGTGGTGTTTTAGGCAAAAACACGGCGACCCGTTCAGCCGCATTCACACCTAAAGAGCTCAAACTACCAGCCAGATTCTCTACCTGCTGAATCGTCTCTTCATAACTGAATTGCTGCTTTTTAAAAGAGATGGCCTTTTTTTGTGGCTTGATATTGCTATTGTTTGTTAACAGATGGTGGAAAAACCTGATCATCGAACCCTCATTCCCTCTTTAAGTTATTACTTCCTGTTCCCTAAGGCGCTATTTAATGGAACAATAAACATATTGCAGGCTATTAAACCTGCTGTCTATGGCTCACGTTATGAAAATCAAATAATACAGGTAGTTGGTAAATGAATGTAGCAGCACACGTAAAAGATATTTTAATAAATGTTATACAGATATCTGATGAAACGGAATTTGATGATGATACCCCGCTACTGGGTGCTATTGCCGAATTTGACTCAATGGCTATCGTAAATGTTATTACAACCATAGAAGAAACATTTGGCGTTGAAATTGATGATGATGAAATCAGTGCCGATGTATTTGAAGATTTTGGTTCATTGGTTGAGTTCGTTAAACAACACGTCGAATAATGCACAACTCGATAAGGATATTATGTGACATTTAAAAAAGTTTTATTAGTTTTTGGAACACGCCCTGAAGCAATAAAAATGGCGCCTTTGGCGTTAGTTCTCAAACAACAAAAAGAGCTAAATGTTGAAGTATGTGTAACGGCACAACATAGGGAAATGTTGGATCAGGTATTGTCCTTGTTCGAGCTCACCCCAGATTATGACTTGAACTTAATGAAACCCGGACAGGACTTATATGACATTACCACTAAGGTATTACTAGGTTTACGGGATGTGCTCACTCAATCCAATCCCGATTTAGTGTTAGTACATGGAGACACTACCACCACATTTGCTGCTTCATTAGCGGCCTTTTATCAAAAAATTGCAGTTGGTCATGTTGAAGCAGGTCTGAGAACAGGAAATCTGTTAAGCCCTTGGCCGGAAGAAGCCAATCGCAGTCTTACCGGCCGTATTACACAGCTCCATTTTGCGCCTACAGAGCAAGCTAAACAAAATTTGCTGGTTGAGAATATTGCTGAAGATACAATTTTTGTCACCGGTAATACCGTCATTGACGCACTGCTTAAAGTTGAAGAGAAAATTAATCAGGACAACGAATTAGAAAAATCATTGTCTGATAAATTTCCTTTTTTAGATCTTAATAAGAAAATGATACTGGTCACCGGGCACCGACGTGAAAGTTTTGGTGGTGGCTTTGAGCGCATTTGCTCTGCGATAAAAGAACTGGCTGATCGCGATGATGTCCAGGTTATTTACCCAGTTCACTTAAACCCCAATGTTCAGGAACCCGTTGATCGGATTTTAGGAAAGTCCAACAATGTTCACCTGATTCCGCCTCAGGATTACCTGCCATTTGTGTATCTTATGACTCGCTCTTATTTAATTCTGACTGATTCGGGCGGAGTACAGGAAGAGGCACCATCATTAGGTAAACCAGTACTAGTTATGCGGGATACCACTGAAAGACCTGAGGCAGTAAAAGCGGGAACAGTAAAACTTGTGGGCACGGACACAAATAAAATTCTTCAGGAAGCAAGTCATTTGCTGGATGATAAGTCTCAATATGAAGTCATGAGTTTTGCTCATAATCCATATGGAGATGGCAAAGCCTGTGAAAGAATTTGCGAAATAATAAGTGGTAAAAACTAACGCGGTCTTTTCCGACAATTAGTTTTATCCAACCAGATATAAAAACGATACATGGAGATTCGAAGGTGTTTGAAAAAGTTTCAGTTATTGGCTTAGGTTACATTGGCCTGCCTACGGCAGCGGTGATTGCATCTCGTGGTATTGAAGTTGTAGGCGTTGATGTCTCTGAAAATGCTGTTAATACTATCAATCAGGGTAAAGTACATATAGTTGAACCGGATCTGGATATGGTTGTTCAGGCGGCGGTCACTCTCGGCAAATTACGCGCTACACTCACTCCCGAAGCTGCTCAGGCATTCTTAATCGCAGTACCGACACCATTTAAAGAAGGCAAGAAGCCCGATTTAAGTTATATCCACAGTTCAGCTAAAGCAATTGCGCCCGTTTTAGAAAAAGGCAATCTGGTAATTCTTGAGTCCACGTCACCAGTGGGTGCGACAGAGCAACTCGCCAGTTGGCTTGAGGAACTTCGTCCGGATTTAACCTTCCCTCAAACAGCAGGCGAAGATGCTGATATTCAAATAGCACATTGTCCTGAGCGGGTGTTACCCGGACGAGTGCTTGAAGAGTTAGTGTCTAATGACCGAATTATTGGTGGTATGACAGCCAAATGCAGCGCTAAAGCAACTGAATTATATAAAACCTTTGTACGTGGAGAATGTATCACCACAAATAGCCGCACTGCTGAAATGGCCAAACTAACTGAAAACTCTTTTAGAGATGTTAATATCGCCTTTGCAAACGAGCTGTCTATTATCTGCGATAAGCTAAAAGTAAATGTATGGGAATTAATTGCACTTGCTAATCGTCACCCCCGCGTAAATATTCTAAGTCCGGGGCCAGGTGTAGGTGGTCATTGTATCGCGGTAGATCCCTGGTTTATTGTGGATTCAGCACCTGAAGAAGCACGTATGATCCGCTCTGCCCGCGAAATTAATGATGGGAAACCCGAATACGTACTTGAACAGGTAAAACAAGCAGCAGACCAGTTTAAACATCCAGTGATTGCTTGCCTTGGCTTAGCCTTTAAAGCCGATATAGACGATTTACGGGAAAGCCCCGCGCTTGACATCACTCAGAAGCTCTCATGCTCCAATGTTGGAAAAATTCTTGCCGTGGAGCCTAATATCAAAACTCTCCCACAAAAGTTAACAGATGCAGATGTTGAACTGGTAAATTTGCAGCAAGCCTTGGAACAAGCCAATGTTCTGGTTATTCTGGTTGATCATAAACCATTTAAAGCGCTTAGTAGCAACGACATCAACACCAAAGTTGTGGTTGACACTCGTGGTGTATTCAGCCGTTTTTAAATGATGATGGAAACAGAACTAATGATCATGCCGGTAATAATGTGTGGTGGCAGCGGTACAAGAATGTGGCCGCAGTCTCGTGAACATTATCCCAAACAATTTCTGAATTTAGTTGAGGCGGACTTAAGTTTATTACAATCGACAGTTCAGAGATTACCAAGCAATTGTTCACCAGCAATAGCAATTACTAACGAGCAACACCGTTTTTTAGTGGCTGAACAGCTCCGCGAAATAGATTATCACCCTCAGTCAATTGTGCTCGAACCAGAGGGGCGGAATACAGCCCCAGCTGTTGCCATCGCAGCATTTATGGCGCTGGAAAAAGGCCAGGATGCGACGCTGCTGATAATGGCCTCAGATCACTTTATTGAAAATAACATCGCTTTTCATCAATGCATTGAAAATGGCTTCAAACTCGCGAATCAAAATAAACTGGTTACATTCGGCATAGTCCCAAGTTCACCGGAAACAGGTTATGGATACATTAAAAAAGGGATATCAACAGGTATCAACGCCTTTAATATTGAACAATTTGTTGAAAAGCCGGACTTAGTCACCGCACAACAATACGTATCCAGCGGTGATTATTTGTGGAATAGCGGTATGTTTATGTTTAAAGCCTCACTTTATTTGGCTGAACTAGAGAAGTACAGACCAGATATTTATCAAGCCTGCCTTGAAGCCAGCCAGAATAATCAAAATGATCTGGATTTTACTCGACTTGATCATGATGCATTTTGTGCCTGTCCCAGCGAATCGATTGATTACGCGGTTATGGAAAAAACAAATTTGGGAGTGACCGTACCTTTAGATGCTGGCTGGTGTGATGTTGGCTCCTGGAGTGCCTTGTGGGAACTGCTCCCCAAAGATAAAAATAACAATTACCTGCGTGGTGACATCATAAGTGAACAAACTTATGACTGTTACATAAATGGCAAAAACAGATTAATTGCTACTCTTGGTTTGGAGAACTTTATTATTGTTGATACAGATGATGCACTACTTATCGCCAATAAAGATAAAGTCCAGGATATAAAAAAAATTGTCGCTGAATTAAACAAAGCTAACCGACCAGAAAGTATTAATCACAGGAAAATTTATCGTCCATGGGGTAGTTATGACTCCATCGATGAAGGAACTCGTTTTCAGGTAAAACGTATTACTTTAAAGCCCGGGAAAAAGATGACAACACAAATGCATCACCACCGAGCTGAACACTGGATTGTTGTATCGGGTACCGCTCGAGTAGTCAAAAATGACGTAGAAGAACTACTTACTGAAAACCAATCTACATATATACCAATAGGTGTGAAACATTCACTGGAAAACCCTGGTCAGCTCCCACTTGAGGTAATTGAAGTACAATCTGGACAGCTCTTTGGGGACCAAGACATAATCAGATTTAATGATTAAATCACTATCATTAAATATCAGTCAGAGAAGGGAACATAATGACTACAAAAAAATTAACCATCACCTTAGTTGCAGCAGCGATAATTAGTCTAACAGGCTGTGGACAGAAATCAGCAGAACAATATTTAGAGAGTGCGCAACAGTTTCAACAACAAGGAGACTTTAAGTCAGCAATAATCGAACTAAAAAATGCGATTAGCGCCAATCCGTCTAATAGTGAGATGCGATTGAAACTTGGGCAAATATACTTAGAACAAAGCAATTTCACTGCAGCAGATAAAGAACTCAATAAAGCATTAGATTTGAACGCAACCGCAGACGACGTACTGCCCTTCCTAGTTAAAACACAATATTATTTAGCTGATTATGAAAGAGCAGTTTCACTTGCTCAAAGTATTCAATTAAGCGATGAACAGGCTCAAAGTCGAGTAAGTTTCTATAGCTATATTTCTAATCTACGTTCGCCTTTACCTTCCACAGACTATTCATTTCCTCAGGATCTAATTGGTGATGACCAAATATTAGGGAAGATATATCAGGCGTTAACTAACAACGAATTAGAATCAGCTGAGCAACTGAGCCATTCACTTGAAGAAAATAACTATGAATTGGCTCAAAAAAATTATGTAAAAGGTTTAATTGCTTCACAACAACAAAAGTTTAGTGAAGCCAGTCAATATTATCAGAAAGCCTTAAAAATCTATCCCAGCTGGCACCAAGTATCTTTTCAGCTGGCGGATGCGCAAATCAGAGATAAAGACTATAACGCTGCATCCAGCGTAATTGATCGTCTGCTTACACTTAATAAAGAAAATCCTTATGCCAATTTACTCAAGGCTCGGATTTATTTTGAACAACAGGATTACGCAAAAGCATTACCACATGCAGAAAAAGCAGTTCAAAATGGTCTGAACTCTAAAATGGCGCAACTGATTGCAGGCAGTAGTGCCTTAAAAGAGAAAAAGTTGGAGCTAGCATATAAATATCTAACTCAGGCTGCTCAAGGCATGAGTAAAGATAATCTAGTCTATCGCCTATTGGCCCAAACGCAGCTTTTGCTTGGTTACACAGAAGAAGCACAAAATACACTCAGTCAACTGGAAGGACTGAGTAAAATTGACGCCGACCTTTTTTCCTCAACAGGTATAAAGCTGGCCCTAAAAGGTGACGTTGACGAAGCAAAAACGTTTTTTGAAAAAGCAAACCAGGCCGATTCTTCCAATGCAGCAAATCTACTCAAAGAGGGAATGCTTAAACTCGCAACCGATGATGCATCAGCGATAACAACGGTTGAGAAAGCTATTCAGCAGGATGATGAATTAAAGCAAGCCTGGATGGTATTAGCTCGGGCTTATCTAAAGCAAGGTAAAAATGCAGAGGCATTCAAAGTTGCAAACGATTGGCAGCAAAAATCCCCCGCAGATGGCTTAACCCTAAAAGGGGTTATTTATCAGGAGTTAAACCAACCACAAAAAGCAGCAGAGGCATTTAAACAAGCTCTAGAAATTGAACCTACACATGTAGGGGCCTACTTTTTACTTTTGAGGGCCTACCAGCAACTAAACGAACTTGATCGTGCGATCGAAGTAGGTAGGGATATTATAACTATCTCACCTGATGAGATGCGTGCCTATGTATTACTACTACAATTATTTGAACAGTCTCATAAGCTAAAAGAAATTAAACCGATACTTGAACAAAAAATAACAGAAGAACCAGACCTACTTAGCCCTAAGGTTGCATTGGCCCTCTATTACAGAAGTTCAAGCAAACCGCAAGAAGCCATATCTATCCTTGAACCGATAACGGAACTAAACAGTCTAGGACTCATTATCCTTGGTGACTCAAATTTACAAGCGAAAGATCTAGTTAAGGCATCAGCGGCTTATAATAGATTACGGGATAAATTTCCAAATGACTCACGCGGATGGTTGAGAGGAATTGGCGTACTAGAACTACAAGGTAATACACAACAAGCGTTAGAGCTGACAGAAAAGGCTCTAAAAAAATTTCCAAATTCACAATCTCTAAAACTATTGCAAATAAACTATCAAACACAAACAGGTCAACTGGAAAAAGCCAACCATTCCCTGACCCTTTTGAAAAACACTCAAAATGCAGAAAACGACACCCTGCTAAAATATGAAGGTGAACTAGCTCTTGCAAATAAAAATTTTAAGCAAGCTCAAAATCTTCTCGAGAAATTTTATGAACGTTATCCGTCTTTTATTTCTGCCGTCCCTCTTGCAAGAGCAATGCAATCAAATAACCAATTTGAAAAGGCATCCAAGCTACTTGAAGATGAATACGCAAAATTAGATGATCCTAACAAGCATAATCATACTATGGCCGAGTTTTTTAGTTTTAATGGTGCTTACGAAAAAGCGGCATTGTATTATCAAAATGCGCTTAAACTTAATCCTCAAGACATCGCTGCAATAAACAATCTGGCAATAGTTGAAATTAGCAGAGGCAACTCATTGAAAGGATTAGAGCTTGCTAAACAAGCTTATAGCCTGTCACCATCAATTCCTCAAATTGAAGACACACTAGGTTTTGCTTATTTGCGTAATGAGCAATTAGAGCAAGCCAACACACACCTTACAAATGCAACAAAACTGTTACCAAACGATAATGACGCCAAGTTACATTATGCAGAACTTCTGATATTAACTGATAAACATTCTCAAGCCCGAAAACTACTTGAAAACTTAACATCAGAAAGCGCAAAAATAATTAGCAGGAAAGAAGAGCTACTAAACAAATTACAGTGAGTTGATAACACAATAAGCATCCTCATGAGAATTGAGGATGCTTCTGTAAATACTGTTTAAAATTATAACTAGGCCATCAGTATAGGTAGAGATCATTCTGGTTATTCCAGAACTTAGGTTTAAAACCTTACCTGAAATATATTCTTTGCAAGCAACAGATTAAGTATTTCAGTAGTATCTTATGACCTTATGCATTGGTATCTTTAAATTGAATTATATTCCAAGGCATGGTTATCAAAATAATTACAAAAGACTTAATTAGTAATGTGGATATTTTATGTAATGAACAATTCAGCATCCAAACATAAGCTACGTCATATCAACTTAAGTGAAGCAGAAAAATCAGTTTGTATCTCCCCCTTTCTGACTAATTTGTAATTAAAGAATGAACTTCGCAATTTAGATGAAATCGTAAATTTATTACAATAACCAGACAAAAAAAGCCAGCTTAACGCTGGCTCTTTGCATCTAGAAAGTTCAAGAATTTATGCTTTCTTACGGCGCGCAAAACCTGCAAAACCAAGCATACCTAAACCTAATAACGCCAATGAAGAAGGTTCAGGAATTGAGTTACCAGTAATCTGGAAACTTCCGCCTAACTGAGTGTCACTACCAATACCTTGGAATGAAGAATCCAGTACCATATCATAGCCACCAGCTTCACCATTAGTATCGAAATTGTTCCATGCTAACCCAACTTGCTCAACATTCAATAATGCAGAACCGTTACCAGTATCAGAACCTGTACCCAAGTTATCCGCACCTGAACCACTAAGTGAATCAGAAGTTAACTGCAACCATAAGTCACCATCACCAGCAGTACCCGAAGTACCATTGTAATTTTGTGCATAATCAACAAAGAAATTGATTTCCAGATTAGTGAATTCGAAATCACCTTCGTTACCTACAACGCCTAAAGTACCTGAAGTGATATCAAAACTTACCAACTCCATAGAGAAGGTGAAAGTTAACTCACAACCTGGACAAAACAGAGCTGAATTTGGATCCTGAGAGTTAATGTTCAGCACCCGGCCATAACCGGTCAATATTTCACCAGGAGTACCTGATGCAACATCTTCCAGGATAGCGCCACGCATGTTGAAATCCTGTAACATAGGGAACGGGTTATTAAGTTCTTCATCCGGATCCCAAATAACACCACCAACATTGATTGGGCTAGCCATCGCACCAACTGATAGAATCAGTGCAGATAAACCAGCAGCGCAAGCTTTTTTAAAGTTCATAACAAATTCCTTCCTATTACTTTTCAACAATCGCCAGTTAAACTCAGCGATTGGCTAAATTAACTGTCCCGACAAGGTAAAAGCAATATAGATGCCAACTCAACAATAATATATAACACATTGTTTTTATTATATTTTATTAAAAATCAATTCAACAGTCATAACCTGTATGTAAAAAATTTCGACACTATTCTTTTAAGAAAGATGAAGCTTGTCTGCGTTGTGTCTTAGCTACCGTATCCTTCATATATCCAACACGCAAAAACATAATCGTTTTAAATATATTTCCCGAAATATCATCGAGTTGTTTTTCAATCAGTCCAAGCTCTTTCATCAAATTTGGCTCTATATCTGGCTTTGCCAGAGTCAAAACACCAGGGGCAGCATATAATTGCACAGATAACCCTTGAGATGTGCACTCAAGCCATATACGCATAAGCTGTCTACCGGCATTAATTATACCATCCCGCGAAATATCAGAACTCGATAGCATTAACAGCCCTGGTGAAGAGTTAATTGGCTTTACAACTGACTTTTTGGCAATTTCCTTACTTGCGCCAATAAAATTAAGTAATCGCATGATTTTCCAGTTACTCATTATCTTAAAACCAGCTTTTTCGAACTTTGCAATTCCTAGTACGTCCAAGTTCATCCCCACTGGAGTGGGATCGTAGTTGAATACAACTGTCTTAAATAATTCCTGATGTAATACTTCAGATTCAAATCTAATTTTTTCTGCTCGATAAATAACAGGGACTATGCTGCTTATTTGATCTGGTTCATTAAACACTTTAAGTTGGCATCGTTTATCAGAAATAGCACTACTGATTCTTGCAATTGTTTCATCATTTACATGACCACCAAATGGAAATCTTCGGTCAGTACGTCGCTCTGATATTTGTTCCGCCAACCTTTCAGCATTTGCTCGAGCCTGCTCACTCGAAGGTTTGGAAAAAACAACTGCGGCAACATAGAAGACAGAATTTGCACCTTCAGGGAAATAATTGACAGTCGTCTCATATCCTAAACTTTGTGCTTGAATAGTAACGGATTCTATCACTGCGCCGATTGCCAGGTCAGACAATACAAACGTTTTATCTGTTGCATGTCCACAAAGCCTCTCATCCAAAAACAATGATAAACAGTTATCATTATCCCATTTATATAAAAAGGGTTGAGAGTTATCAGCGGAAGGCGCCTGTATCGCCGCATCTAATATTTGTTTCTGATGAATATCATCCATATTGCGCTAAACTCACTTCAAAATAATTAAAAGTTTAAATACCCCAAGCTTTTTTTGCAGCAATCAATTTGGCTTGAAACTCATCATTTTTATGGCCATTAGGGATAGAAGTTTTTTCCATTTGATTCAAATAAGGATCCCAATGCATGCCTTCCGGAGCACACACCAATTCACCTCTATTTAATAAAATTTTGACTGCATAAGCAGCCGCCACACCGGCGGACATGGTACAGCCAATAATAGTGGAAGGGCCTTTTTTAGCATTTAGATCAAGACGGGTAGGATCAACTAGATATGTGGACTGCAAATTAGCAGGGGCTAAACCTAGATAAAACCTTAAATACTGCTCGGTTTCTGATACGCCACCCATACCAAAATATTCCTCAAACGTCATTTGGCCTGGCATAAAACATAAAAAAGCGGTTCCCATGCCTAACGGAGCCGCAGTAATTGCCGGTATCCCTCTTTCTGCACATGCAGCGAAAACAGATCTACGGGCATCAATTGCAAAAAAATCCAAACTATCGATATATAAATCAACACCATATAGAAACTCATCGAGATTGCGATCATTAATGCCTTGCGCAAACTGATGGATCTCAGCTTCAGGATTTACATCAAGCACCATGTCATTAATAACATTCAACTTAGGGCGATCAACACTCGACATAGTCGCTCCGATCTGACGATTGAAGTTTTCTATTCCATATTCATCAAAATCGGCAAGACTAAATTTTCCAATCCCCGTTCTGGCCATAGTTAGTGTGTGAATTCCACCAACACCACCACAACCAGCTATTGCGACCTTCTTACCTCTCAATTGCTGCTGTTCTTCTTCTGTATACCAGCCGATATTTCTGGAAAAGGCGTCTTCGTATTTAAACATTGTGTTCCCTACTATTGAGGTTGTTTAATAATGTATGGGTACAGTTTTATTTGCCTGACTAACTGCTGTTCAAGCAATGAATAAAGTTCCAACATATCGTCATTAAATTGAGATTCAAAATTACTTCTGGTTAAACAAAACAGAGCCCTTGTTCCACGATAATCTTTGGCTTCAGATATTTGCTCAAACATCAATCCAACTCGTTCTAGTCTTTTTTTAAGACGAGGTTCCACAACCACGTACATCATTTCATGATTGCAAATCTTGGCAAAAGAAATGATGCTCAAATACAATCCAATGGCGATATTGGGAAAATTGCTTCTTTCTTCCCCTGAAAATACATCTTCTGAACTTTCTTCATTTAAGATAAAGGGTTGTTTTTTCTCACCAGCCCTGCGTCTAAATGTTTGTGGCACCGCCAGACGTGACACTTCACCGAATGCCCCTCTAGGCAAAGACTCAGGCCTAGTTGCTGATTCATACATACAATCTGAAAAATGACCTTCGAATGGCAATGCGAGATGAGACTTTTCAGGTGGTGGGATCACAAGCCTAACGGTACCGGCATACAAACCCGTTCGCTTGTGCCGCAATAATAATGAATGTGCGTATTTATCGAATAAATCAGTTTCAGTGCCAGCCTGAGTTGTGGGCTCCCAACCTAGCTCTTCCGCATATACCTGATGTCTGATTTTGTAACCTTCAGTTCTTTTTGATACATCATCTGCGTACACTATTTCAAAATATGAGTTGAAATTTTCCGCTAACGATAAACTTGCCATTTTAAGTCTCTATAGTTTTTTTATTTGCATTCAATTGCGAGTCAACTTTACCACAGCAATTTTCTTAAAAGATAACTCTTCACCGTTTAATCTTTATTACTACTTAACCCCATTTTGATCGGTAAATATTCTTGCACTGTATTCAGGCCCACCAAATATAACGCTTCTTTTTGCTCTGCTGATAATGAAAAATTAACTGAAGAAAGTGCTCCTGTATTAATAACAATAGTATTGTGCCAATAACCATTTTGAATATATTCGCGCGAAATGGCACTCATAAATGTTCTGATTAACAACTCGATATAAGTAACTATGGGTAACCAGTGCAAAGGTTGTAAGTTTTTTACCTCTGACTCACTTCTCAGTCTGAAACAAACTACTGGAGTACCGTCTCCCGCCCAATCTTCAAATAAAGCATCCTCAGCTAAGATGGCTCCATCAACTAAAATATGATTTTTGTATGGCTGAAAGCTAAATACTAACGGGATAGACATAGAAAACCGAACGGCTTTCGACACTTTTAAATTAGGTGTATTTTTCTTGTCAAAAACAACCGGTCCTCCACCATTAACATCAGTAGCAAGTATATGAAGATGCATATGCAACTCTGAGAAGGTGACTCCTTCCAATTGCTCGTCTATCCATTCCTCAAATTTCTCACCATTGCACAAACCACCGCTTTTTATCAGAGTCCATATGGAATAACCATTAAACTGACGAAAATCAGTATTCATAGCCAGTTTTTTTATTTCTTTCGTGGTCATTCCGGACGAATACAAAGCAGCAACGATTGATCCTCCTGATACACCCACAATATGGTCAAACTCTATATTGAGGTTACACAAAGCATCCAAAATGCCAATGTGGGCGGGTAGCCTTGTTCCTCCACCAGAAAATATAGGAACAATCTTCCCACACTGCCCGCGATAGACCACGTCACTCACACAACTCAAACCTTTGTTATTTTTTGAGCGTTAAGTATGGCTCATATTTTCACTGAAAGTGACAGAAATGATTAACACCAACCATCTACAAAAAAATCGCGGTTATACATTGTAAAAATCAGTGTACCAATCAATAAATTGCCCAACACCGTTCTCAATATTGGTTTTAGGTGAATAATTCAATTGTTCAGTTAGTTCGGTCACATCTGCATAGGTGTCCGGAACATCACCCGGTTGTAGGGGAAGCAGTTCTTTTTCTGCAGTTTTTCCGAGCTTTGTCTCAATAGCCGCAATAAAATCCAGCAACTTAATCGGTTGACTCGCGCCTATATTATAGACCCTGTAAGGAGCCTTACTACTCGCCGGATCGGGAGATTTTCCTGACCAGGCAGGATTGGGCTGAGCAGTATGATCCAATGTACGTACAATACCTTGCACAATATCATCAATATATGTGAAGTCTCGTTTATGCTCACCAAAATTAAATACCTTAATAGGTTCATCATTTAATATTGCTTTGGTAAACGAAAATAACGCCATATCAGGCCTGCCCCACGGCCCGTAAACAGTGAAAAAACGCAGGCCAGTGGTAGGCAATCCATATAAATGACTGTAGGTATGAGCCATCAACTCATTGCTTTTTTTGCTCGCAGCATACAATGAAACAGGATGATCAACATTGTCGTGGATAGAAAACGGTGTTGATTCGTTTGCGCCATAAACTGAACTGGAAGAGGCATAAACCAAATGTTTAACTTCATTATGACGACACCCCTCCAGAATATTCATAAAGCCTACAATATTGCTTTCAATGTAAGCGTGGGGATTTTCAATTGAGTACCTAACCCCAGCCTGTGCAGCAAGGTGAATGACCTTATCGAATTTCTCCGTTGAGAACAGAGCCTCTAACTTTTGGCGGTCCGCTACATCCATTTTTATAAAGGAGAAATTATTAGCATTGCCACTTTGAGTAATTTTATCTAAACGGGCTTGCTTAAGATTAACATCGTAATAATCATTTATGTTGTCGATTCCAACAACTTGATCACCACGGGATAGCAACTGAAGACAAGTGTGAAACCCAATAAAACCCGCTACCCCTGTAATTAATATTTTCATTCTAAAACCTTATAAACGAATATCGACAAGAGACTTGTCCAATATATATTTGAGGTCGTAGATAACTCTGTTTTCCTTGCATAACGCAGACAAATCATCATTCGACATTGATTTAAACTGCTGATGGGAAACGGCTGCTATCACCGCATCATATTTGTTTTTATCAGGAATGGATATTAAAGAGAGTCCGTACTCATGCTCCACTTCGTCTGGGTCAGCCCACGGGTCATAAATGTCTACATTTATGTGGTAGTGTTTAAGTTCTTTTACAATATCAACAACTTTAGTATTTCGAATATCTGGACAATTTTCTTTGAAAGTTAACCCCATCAACAAGACGTTGGCATTATTCACCATAATTCGTTTATTCAGCATTGCCTTAATGAGCTGACTAACAACATATTCCCCCATATGGTCATTAAGGCGCCGTCCCGCGAGTATCACTTCAGGGTGGTATCCCAATTCCTCTGCTTTGTGCGTTAGATAATAAGGGTCAACACCGATGCAATGCCCTCCGACTAACCCTGGACGAAACGGTAAAAAGTTCCATTTACTGCCCGCTGCCAGTAATACCTCTTCAGTGTCAATTCCAGCTCGATTAAAAATAATCGCCAGTTCATTAATTAAGGCAATATTCAAATCGCGCTGTGTGTTTTCGATCACTTTTGCAGCTTCAGCCACTTTAATTGAAGAAGCTTTGTGCGTGCCAGCTGTAATAATGCTTGCATACAGCTGATCCACCTTGTCTGCAATTTCTTTGGTTGAGCCAGATGTTACTTTGGTAATATTTTCAACCCGATGCTCCTTATCCCCAGGGTTAATCCGCTCAGGACTGTAACCCGCATAAAAATCCTGATTGAAAATAAGACCTGAGCCTTGTTCCAGTAAAGGAATGCAAACTTCTTCCGTCGCCCCAGGAAAAACAGTGGACTCATAAATGACGATGTCACCTTTTTTAATTACTTTCGCCAATGACGCACTGGCTTTTTGTAATGGCGTTAAATCTGGTTGGCGGTTTTTATCGATTGGTGTTGGAACAGTGACAATATAGATATTCGCGGACGCTATTTGATTTAAATCTGACGTAAAAGAAAGTTGTGAAGCAGCTTTAAGTTCTTCAGCACTGACTTCCAGAGTACTGTCAGTACCTGTATTTAATTCTTCTATCCGTTGCTGGCTTATATCAAATCCGGTGGTTGAATATTTTTTCCCAAAAGCAACCGCCAATGGTAATCCAACGTACCCAAGTCCCACAATCGCCAATCTTACTGATTTATCCATTCCATTTCCCTGTCAATTATGTGTATACACGCTCTAATCTGCGATATCTTAGTCGTTATAAAAAATTAGATTCTAAAGACTCTATATTTAATACTTATTATTATCATGAATTTGAGACAAAAAAACACAATGTTTTCAAGAATACTACTGCTGATAACAGGTTTATTAACATACATTTCAGCAAACGCTGAGACGGCATTACCAGAATTGGTAAAACAGATTAAACCATCAGTAGTCGGGATTGGAATGTATGAACCGTTAGGCTCACCGAGAAGCCAGCTTAATGGTTCAGGATTTGTCATTGCTGACGGACATTATGTCGCCACTAATTATCATGTTGTTGATCAACAACTCGACCCAAATCGAAATCAGTCTCATGTTGTTTTTATTGGCCAGGGTGAACATCCCAAATTAGCCAAGGCGGAAATTGTGGCTTTTGATGCAGCACATGATATTGCGATTTTAAAAATGAGTGAGAAAGCCAAACCCTTTATAATTGCATCAGATAATTATATTGATGATGGAACAGATGTCGCGTTTACTGGTTTTCCAATCGGAGCCATTTTAGGTTTATATCCTGCCACACACAGGGGCGTAATTTCAGCCTTAACACCAGTAGTCATCCCAAGTGCAAATGCCAAACAATTAAGTATAGAAATGATGAAGCGCTTGAGAGAACCTTATTTTGTCTATCAAATGGACGCCACTGCCTTTCCGGGTAACAGTGGAAGTCCGGTTTATGAACTAAATAACGGTCAGGTTGTAGCGATAATCAACAAAGTATTTGTACAAAGGACAAAAGAGGCCGCGATAACGGATCCAAGCGGTATCAGTTATGCCATTCCAGTTAAATATTTGAGGGAACTTGCCAAAAGCATTAATATAGAACTGTAGCTGTCAGTTTTTTTTACAGCATCACAAGGAATTTGATACTTTTTCAGCTAAATATCAAACAGTTACCAATTGGATCAAAAATTGCTTAGTAACATTGCTGAGGTGTTTTTGAGGTGAGGAATTGCAGCAACATGACAGATTTAAACAAATCAAATCAGTCTGATAAATCAGTCGACAATAGAAGATCGTTCCTGAAAAAAGCTGGGACGGCTTCAATTATTGCTGCGTTACCGGTCAGAAACGTGTGGGCATCTTACGATGCATGTACCATTTCAGGCGCTATGTCTGGCAATCACTCGCAGCAACAAACCTGTACCATTCAGGGGCGCTCTCCTGGATACTGGCACAATTATTGTGACTCAAGAAACCGTACATACAGTGTTCAGGGCTATGGCACCTCAGGCAGTTGGGGATACAGCGCAGAAAACTACCCATGGAAAGATGTCTTTGGGTGGGGACGTTCTCCTTTTGGAGGAACCAGTAGCAGAAAAGGATTACATGAATTTCTGCCTCAGGAAGGTAGCTACAATAATTATGGCGGACCAGACAATATAAACCGCCATCTTGTAGCAGCATACTACAACGCCGTGAATGGATTTTATCCGTTGCAGCCAGGTACTTATCCTGAACAATATGTTCAAATGCTTTATGATGAAGCCAAGAGAAGTGGCACATACACTGTTGCTCAGGCAATTCAGGACACTTACCAGTAGTCAGCTCTTACTGTGCTCTATAAATTACATCCCCAAGTAAAAATTCATTACGCCAGCGATAAGTCTGGCGTTTTAATTTTTAGCGGTTTCAAAGGGCAAATTTGTCAGTTTTCTGCTGCGATTATCAGTCTGATAACAGCACTGGAAGCCCTACCGTCGATCTCATATTCTCTATACTGCAATTTACCGAGTGAATTAAATAATGCTCAACGCGAGGAAGTTTGGCATAGTTTAATTAATCACTATATCTTAACTAAAAGCCCGGCAGAGTAATTTATCTGACTGAATTTGCTGCTTATAATTCAAGGACGTTGCAGTCACAATGCAGTTACACCAGCTCAAATTTGACGATTATATTCATAAGATGACAAATGATGGTTTGTGTCTTGACCTTGGAGTTGGCGTATTTCGCTTTAAATCACACATAACCTCAGTACAGCAGAATGTTTACGAGATGTATGCGGATTATAATATTACAGAAGATAAACCTGCAGACTTTCATGCATGTGTAAAATTAGCCAAAGGCCCACGGCACTATATTAACCCACAGGTGCATTTTGAATCTGATGTTGTGACACCTTTTTTACCACTACCAAAATCGCAGGCATTTCCATTATTGGAATGGGGCATGAACTGGTGTCTGAGCGCTTACGATTTTAATCATTTCATTCTGCATGCTGGTGTCATCGCCAATCAACAAAATGAAGCGTTTGTTTTCCCGGCACCTCCCGGCTCGGGGAAAAGCACACTTACGGCATTTTTAGCCTATTCAGGCTGGCGTTTGTTAAGTGATGAACTAGCCATTGTCACCCCGGACTCATTAACAATATCGCCATTTGTCAGGCCGGTCTGCCTTAAAAACAATTCAATCAAGCTGGTAAAAGACTG
This sequence comes from Neptunicella marina, assembly GCF_014270035.1. Lineage (GTDB taxonomy): Bacteria > Pseudomonadota > Gammaproteobacteria > Enterobacterales > Alteromonadaceae > Neptunicella > Neptunicella marina. The sequence continues at coordinate 126,102 of NZ_JACNEP010000005.1, forward strand.
GTTTCCACAGGTTAAATTTACCGATACCGCCACGGATACCACCAAAGGGGACGTTGCTCATTTTAAACCTCCGGCAAACAGCGTTAAACAAATCAACACACCTGCTCAAATAAAAGCGATTATTTTCCCGCGTTATATGCCTAATGTACCTGTTACTGTATTTAAACTCGATATAATCGAAGCGAGCGAGGCTATTGCTTCAAACAGCTTCAATCATAATGTCCTGGGTGAAGAAGGGTTTAAAACGTTGGTTAAACTGGTAGAAAATGTTCCCTGTGTAGAATTGCAATACAGCGATGTGAACGAAGTTGCCACTTTCTTACAAAATGAGGAATGGTGATGCAAATTAGCCAGCAACAACGTCAGTTAATACAGTTATTTCGTCATCCTGACGAAGTAGAATTCTCAAACATTGACTGGGAAGCACTAATTTTGACAGGTCGGCAAAATGGCTTTCTCGCACGGTTGTACTACCAATTAGAGCGTCATCAAAGGCTTGAGGATTTACCGCAATATGCCTTCAAGCACCTCCATAGCGCCAAAGTGTTTGCAGATGCCCAACGCCAACAAGCCATTTTCGAAGCAAACGAAATAAATAATTCATTATCAGCCATCGAAATCTCGCCGGTATTCCTCAAAGGCACGGCCTATACGTTACTGGATCATCCTGTTGCTTATGGTCGAATATTTAATGATATAGATGTTCTTGTACCTAAACCGCTGATAGAAAAAACTGAAAAGCAAATGCTGCTTTACACCTGGTTTCCCGAGCCCATTGATGAATACGATCAACATTATTACCGGCAGTGGGTACATGAAATTCCACCATTAAAACATGCATCCAGACGAACAATCGCTGATGTGCACCACAATATATTGCCTCCCATAAGCGGGCGGGCCCCTAACATAGATTTATTCACTCAGTATAAAATTAAAACAGAATATCAATGTTATGTTTTAAGTCCGGCGGCGCTCACTTTACACAGTCTTGTTCACCTGTTTTTTGAAGAAGATTTCAGCAAAGGCTTCAGAGATTTAAGCGATTTACACATATTATTTAGCACCCATTATCAGGATGAAAAATACTGGCAGCAACTCAGGTTTCTTGCCTATGAGACAGGCTTCACTCTAGAGTTATTTTTAGCATGTCATTACTGTGAAGCTATTTTGCAGACTGCAATTCCATTTACCTTTAAACATGAATTGGTTGCTTTTAGTCCTTCCCCTATGCAGCTCAAATGCCTCAACTGGATTTTTCTAAGGGTGTTACAACCGTCTCACCCTAATTATGAGTCCACCTCTTATCGGCTAGCACGTTTGCTGGCAATGTTAAGGGGTCACATAAAAAAAATGCCAATACGCATTTTGTTGTATCATACGGGGCATAAACTGATAAAAGCATTTGAACGAGGAATATTGGGGCGTTATTCCGATACATCGTCCAACTTACAACCCCAACCTCCTGATAAGAATAATTAAGACAGGGATATTTATGCTAGCCGAAGCAGGTTATTTACTGAGTTCACTGGGTTATCTGTTTTTTCTGTTTTTGCTCTTAACAACAAAAAAATCCGGATTGCCGAGAACACTTATTCTATTGAGCATTTCCGCAAGTCTGATTACGAGCGTCATTTATCTCAGCAACCTTTGGTACCCAGTTTCATTTGCCATGGTGATGAGCCTGGAAAGCTTCAAATCAATCTGCTGGCTTTTGTTTATCATGTGCTGCCTCACTGGCAACAAAACACTCTCCCACTCCCTGAAGCAACCGTTAAATAGTGCAATGCTGGCTGCGCCAGTTGCCAGTCTGGTCATGGCCTGGCTTCCCTCTGTATCAATACCCGCTACCTGGCAATTTTTGCTTCACACTATAATCAGTCTGGAAATTTTAGTATTACTCGAAACTTTTTATCGCCAGGCAGCTCAGGAGCGCTGGGCTTACAAACCATTAATTATTGCACTGGGGGGAGCGGCGTTATTTGATTTTGTGTTGTTTTCTGAAGCGTCAATGATTAATAACATTGATCCAATGTTATGGTCGGCGCGTGGATTTATATTATTTGCATTAACCCCGTTTTTCATTGTGGCCATACGCCGCATTAAACAATGGAATATGGAGATTTTTGTCTCCCGAGACGTGGTATTACACAGCTCTCTTTTACTGGTCGCGGGCGGCTATCTCTTTCTGATGGCGCTGGTCGGATACACTATTAAGTTTATTGGAGGCAGCTGGAGTAATGTCATCCAGATTATCTTTATCTTTTTATCGCTAACCCTGTTAGCAGCGTTATTTTTATCCAACCAGTTTCGTACAAGAATAAAAGTTTTTATAACTAAGCACTTTTTTGCCAACCAGTATGACTATCGTGAACAGTGGTTGAAATTAACGCAGCAGTTAGAAGACAACGAGACAAAAAACAACGACTTTTACACCAATGCGACACACGCTTTACTCAACGCCATAAACTGCCATTCCGGTGTGTTAATTCAGTTTAAAAATCAGCATTTGGAAACCCGGTGTTTAGTTGAACATAATGATGTTTCTGAGATAGAAACAGAACTCATTCAGCAGCTAATGCCTTTTTTAGCGCAATCACAATGGATAGTAGATATCCCCCAGCTACGCTCAAAACCCTTTGATTACGAAGGGTTAAAAGTAAACCATGCGTTATTGAACAGCTGCAGTTTTGATTTACTTATTCCCGTGATTAAAAACGACCAGTTATGGGGCGCTTTTTTAGTCAGGGATAATGAAAACAATCGTCCTAATCTCAACTGGGAAACCCGTGATTATTTAAAAGTGGTCACTGCACAGGTATCCAGTTACCTGTTTCAACATGAAGCTTCAAAGGAATTGGCCGAAAACGCCCAATTTGCAGCATTTAACCGCATGTCTGCATTTGTATTACACGATTTAAAAAACGTCATGGCACAGGTGGATCTGATTTTATGCAATGCCGAACAACATAAAGGCAATCCTGAATTTATCGAAGATACCTTTGAAACCTTGCAGTACACCAAAGTACGCATGGAAAAAATGCTGCGACAGTTAACAGAAAAAAATGAAAGCAGTGATGAACATGTTAGCCGCTGCAATTTAAACGAACTCATCAAACAGATTATTGATCAACGATGTCAAACACTAGCGCCGTTACCCATATTAAGTTCGGGGCAGGATTGCACACTGGAACTGGATGCAGAAAAACTCGGCAACGTCTTGTTTCATATATTAAATAATGCGCAACAAGCCACTGAAGATAATGGTAAAATAGATGTTCGTCTGCGTATTGATTCAACTACCGATACCGCTATCATAGAAATTGAAGATAACGGTTGCGGTATGGATAGTGATTTTATTAAAAATCGTTTATTCAAGCCCTTTGATACAACCAAAGGCAATGCCGGAATGGGCATCGGCGCATATGATGCAAAAAGTCATATTGAAAAAATTGGTGGTACGCTAGAGGTTAGCAGTACGCCGGGAGTAGGAACACAATTCAGTATTTCGCTCCCAATCCGGTAAATGGAGACTGGCAATAACATGGAAAAAATTCTGGTAGTAGATGACGATTTAGGCATCCAGAAACAATTAAAATGGAGTTTCAGCGACTATGAAGTGGTGTTTGCCGAAGACCGCAGCAGTGCAATCGCACAATTGCGCCGGCACGAACCTAAAGTCGTGACCCTTGACTTGGGTCTCCCTCCCGATCCGGCCAACGCCACCGAAGGTATTCAAACACTGGCAGAAATTCTGTCGTTAGCCCCACAAACCAAAGTGATTGTAGTAACCGGTAACAACGATAAAGAAAATGCCCTAAAAGCTATAAATCTGGGTGCTTATGACTTTTATCAAAAGCCCATTGATTCAGATACGATTAAAGTCATCGTCAATCGTGCGTTCAACCTGTTTCAAATTGAAGATGAAAATCGACGTCTGAGCCAGCAGGCAAGCAACGTGGGCAGCATTGTTGGCGCCAGCGATGCCATAGTCAAAGCCACCAAAATGGCGGAAAAAGTCGCCAAAACCAATATATCCACATTGATTCTTGGTGAAAGTGGCACAGGTAAAGAGGTGTTTGCCCGCCATATTCACGAAACCAGTGAACGTAATGGTGGCCCTTTTATTGCCATCAACTGTGCCTCTATTCCCGAAAACTTGCTGGAAAGCGAATTATTTGGATACGAACGCGGCGCCTTTACCGGAGCCAACAAAACCACTAAAGGTAAAATTGAATGTGCTCACAAAGGCACCCTGTTTCTGGATGAAATAGGTGACATGCCTATTGGCCTGCAGGCCAAAATGCTGCGGTTTCTGCAGGAGCGAGTCATAGAACGTATTGGTGGGCGCCAGGAAATTCCGGTAGATATTCGTGTTATTTGTGCAACACACCGTAACTTGTCGGACATGGCAGAACAGGAAACCTTCCGCGAAGATTTGTTTTTCCGTATCAGTGAAATCACCATCAATATCCCACCATTACGCGACCGTGGTAATGACATCATGTTACTGGCCAAATCGTTTTTGACCAATTACAACCAGGAATACAATCAAAGCATCAAAGGTTTTGCTGATGATGCAATCGCAGCAATGTTACAACACAAATGGCCGGGCAATATCCGCGAGCTACAAAACAAACTCAAATCTTCCATTATTATGGCCGAAGGCAGTTTTATTACCGCCGACGATTTAGGTTTAATTGCCGATAGCAATAACACCAAAATGGCCAAGCTAAATTTGCGCGAAGTAAGAGAAGAAGCGGAAAGTAATGCAATACGTAGCGCATACCAGCTAAGTGAACGTAACTTATCCAAAACGGCTGAATTACTGGGCGTTACGCGGCCAACGCTTTATTCATTAATTGATAAATACAATTTACAGGAATTGAAAACGGTAGAAAGTTGACAGCTATATTAACCTCAACTCCAACCAAAATTCTGAACGCCTATGCTGACATACTTTGATAAAGTCAAAATGCTGCTGGAACAACAGCAGCAATTGATTAACACGCCAAATAAACCAACTTCTCACTCAAATGGCATATTTCAGCGTTGGCAAAATCCGGTTATTACCCGTGCTCATGTACCAGTGTCATGGCGCTATGATTTAAACGAAGCCAGCAACCCATTGTTAATGGAACGCCTTGGCATTAATGCCACATTCAATTCAGGTGCAATCTATTTAAACGGCAAACACCTGTTGGTGGTGCGGGTAGAGGGCAATGATCGTAAATCCTTTTTTGCGGTTGCCGAAAGTGACAGTGGCGTGGATAACTTCCGGTTCTGGTCACATCCCATCAGCATGCCAGAAACCGATAATCCCGATACCAATGTGTATGACATGCGCCTGACACAACATCAGGATGGTTATATCTATGGTCTGTTTTGCACTGAGCGTAAAGATCTAAACCAGCCCGATGATTTATCTGCTGCCGAAGCACAATGTGGTATAGCCCGCACTAAAGATTTAGTGAACTGGCAACGCCTGCCGGATCTCATCACCTATTCCGGCCAACAACGTAACGTGGTGTTACATCCTGAATTTGTCGAGGGTAAATATGCATTATATACACGCCCTCAGGATGGCTTTATCAGTGTGGGATCTGGCGGAGGCATCGGCTGGGGTTTAACTGATTCAATGGAACAAGCCGAAATCAAACAGGAACTGATTATCGACAACAAGGCCTACCACACCATTAAAGAAATCAAAAACGGTCAGGGTCCTGCGCCAATTAAAACCGATGCAGGCTGGTTGCATTTAGCCCATGGGGTTAGAAATACTGCCGCAGGTTTGCGTTATGTGTTGTATATGTTTATGACTGCGCTGGATAAACCCTGGCAGATTACCCATGCACCCGGCGGACATTTCATTGCGCCTGAAGGTAACGAACGTGTTGGCGATGTATCTAACGTTACTTTTTGTAATGGCTGGACGCAAAACGATAGCCAGATAAATATCTACTACGCATCGTCAGATACGCGTATGCACGTGGCAACCACCACGGTTGAGCAGCTTGTTGATTATGTTACCCACACACCGCAAGATCCTTTAACCTCAGCCAAATGCGTAGCACAACGCAATGCATTAATAGGTTCAAATACACAAGTTCTGGAACAGCTAAGTTTAAATTAAAACAAGTGATAGTTTAGTCATCGTAAGTATTGTTTATAGTAAATACTTACCACAACATAATTATAATATTGCACTGAAGATATATTACCAATTATCATGTCAACAATTACCAATTTTCACTAAAGTGTAATTCGAAATGCAATATATAAATGGAACTGATGGGTTGCATACTCGCAGCAGACCCAGCGAAACCTAAGGAATCAACATGAAAAAACGCAGACGTTTTTGGACAGTCGTTGAAAAACTAGAAGCCCTGATTGAGCAAGGTGTATATTCAGCCGGTAGTCGTTTGCCCGCTGAACGTGAATTGGCCGAAACCTATGAGGTCAGTCGTCCAACAATTCGAGAAGCCATAATTGCTCTTGAGGTAAGAGGACGAGTAGAAGTCAAAACCGGCTCAGGTGTTTACATAACAGAAAACAAAGTAAGCAGTAAAAAACTTGATCCTATTAGTGCATTTGAATTGACCCAAGCGCGTGCGTTAGTTGAAGCGGAAGCAGCTGCACTCGCTGCAGCAACGATTAAAGATGAAGAACTAGAATCGCTCAAACTCGCACTTAACGGCATGCAATCATCTAATACAGCTGACGAAGCGGACCAGCGTTTTCATGAGATCATTTCCAAGGCGACCCGTAACAATGCGATCGTGTTATCCATCCAGAACTTATGGCATTTACGCCGCTCAGAACCTCAAATAGTCGCAGCTTACCAAGACGTATGCTCCCAAAGTGTTGAGCAACGTTTAAAAGAACATACTGCTATTTATGATGCGATAGCTAATCATGATTCAGCGGCTGCCAGAAAAGCCATGCATAATCATTTCAATCGTCTTATTAACGCACTGTTTGAAGCCAGTGAAGCAAAAGCACTCGAAGAAATTAAACGTAAGACAGACGAAACTCGGGGCTTATATTCAATTTCACATTTAACCCAATCATAACGTTTTCGTGACAGCTAAAAAGGGTACACTTGGAGCCCTTTTTTATTTAAATAAGCCACCTACTGAAGTAGGTGGCTTAGGGCAAAAAATAGAAAAGCAAGCTAAACGCTTGCTTTTGCATAACCACTTTTAGCGCTTTAATACTTATAACTAACACCAAAAGTAATTCTACGGTCAGTTAAACCTTGATAACAAAGCAAGGCACCTTCATTCACACAAGATTGTGTCACGTCTGACTCAGTTAAATTAACGGCTTCAACACCAACATTTAGCTGATCATTTACATCATAACTAACACTGGCATTAAGCTGTCCACGGTCTTCTTGCACAACAGGAAAACCCCATGGGAAACTTGATGTACTACCAAAATCCGTTGAGCGATATGCTTCACGCCAGGTATAACGTGCACGAGCAGATAAACCATACTTCTCGTAATACAAGGTAAAATTGTATGAGTTTTCGGATAAATCTATTAATGACTGTCTGGCACTAACTTCAATATCCTCGATTCCTGTCGTTAATTCAAATACTGCGTTTGCACGGCTTATGGCGTTATCGACTGATTCACCACCAGAGAATTTTTGGTTGGTATAGTTGGCTAATACGCCAAACCCAGACGCCCAACCTAACTCATCTTCAAAGGCAGATAACTCATACTGAAAGGCAACTTCCATACCTTGTTGAGTTGTTGTACCACTATCGTTAATTCTGGTTTGTGTTGGCACACACACCCCCACCCCCACATTAGGACCGAATACGTTTATGTCGGCAATAGGGTTAAAAATGCCCCCCTGCTCACACACTGGCCCAGTCGTATCACGGTAGCCAGTTTGTGGATCTTCATAGGGATCAACCTGTTTTGTAACATGCAAATCACTGCGTTTTTTGTGGAAATAACCCACGCTAACTAATGCAGATGGGGCAAAATACCATTCTGCAGAGATATCAAACGAATCCACTTCCTCTGGTACTAAACCAGGATTACCAATAGAAACCGAAGCATTTGGACTGGTGCTGTAAGTAACCGAGGTTGAAAGTTCATCAAAATTAGGGCGTCTAATATCTTTTGACCAACCACCACGTAAAATCACATCGTCACTTACATTGGCCACTAGATTAAGGCGAGGCAAAATAAAGTCATAGTCGCCCTTGGTTGTTACTTTGGAGACTATGTCGTTGCCATTTGCATCTTTAGTCACTGAATTGCCCAACGAACTTACGTTAGTTTTTAAATAACGAACCCCTGCATTTCCGCGAAACATGTCGTATTCAAAATTTGCTTGTGCATATAAAGCATGTGTTTTTTCCGCAATATCAAAAAACGCACTGACTTGAGACGTTGGAGAACTGATTGGTCCTCTTGTAGAACCCGTTTGCGCATTATTAGCCTCAATCGCTGAGTTAATTACCGCAAGTACACCATCAGGATCAGATGCCACCATCTCAGGGTTAACCAGTAAAAAGTCACCAACAAACAACTCACGGCCGTCTGCAGCATTAAAGTTGTCCGGACCTGGCGTTAAGATACTGGCAAACAAATCACCTGAAGGACTTTCCGCCATACTGCGTAGTCCAACATTTGAACGAATTTCATCAGATACGCTTGAGGTTTTATTAAAACGATAACCCAAATCTACCGATGTAATAATGTCATCAAGATAATAAGTTACATCTGTTCTAAAGGCATCTTCGCTATTTTTTGTTGTGTCCTGACCTATGTTTACATCACGTAAAACAACATTAGCAGGATCCAATAGCTGCGCGGTTGTAGGCGCATTTGCTTCACCCGTGGCAATGCCAAATGCCAGTGCGCCATTGGTTAAATCGTATTCAAATGGCGTTCCATTCTCATTGGATGAATTTATTTCTGCATTAGGATTAATAAAATTAAGCGTTGTATTAAAACTTGGCGTTGTTGAGTCCGAACTGGATGAGGACGCTTCAATGGAAATAGAAACTTTCTCCCCTGTCCAATCTCCACCTAAACGAAAAATTTCACTTTTGGTAATACGGGAGTTGGTATCGCCAGAGAAGCGTAAATTCGGATCGGCCCCACCATCTTCTACTGGAATAACGCCACGCAATGCAGCTTGTATGCTACCAAGATTCTGGCCATCCAAGGTGCCAAAGTTGACCGTTTCGAAATCGTCTGGCGCAGCCACATTACGCAGATCACTTACCCCGGAAGCCTGCACACGTGAACTTTCCTGACGACGCTTTTGATCATTTAACACTGCATCAAAATACAGCTTGGTATTTTCGTTAGGCGCCCACTCAAGAGTTCCAGCGATATTTACTGTCTCATATTCGTAATTATCATAATCCTGATTTAGAAATTGGATTGGCAGATAGTCAAACGTTTGCGCACTTGCAACACCACTATCAGCAGCCACACTGTTGTCTCGGTCAACGCGAGGGCGAAATGCCGTTACATCCTGTTTGCTATAGCTACCACTTACAACTACACCAAACTTACCAGAATTGGTTTGCCAATTATTACCAAACGCACCAGATAACCTCGGCATTATGCCATCGGTCGTTAAACTGCTGTCTTCTCCTTGGGCGCGCAGTGAAATTAAAGGGTCGCTCAATTGCAATGGACGAATGGTACGTAAGTTAATGGTACCACCAACAGACCCCTCAATGGTTTTAGCTTCCGGGGCTTTGGTAACTTCAACCGCTGCGATAATTGCTGCCGACACGTCTTCAAAATTGATACCACTGCGGCCTGAGCCCGACCCCACCGTCGAAACACCATTAATTTCAGTACGGTTGGCATTAGTACCGCGAATTTGTACGCCGGTACCGACTCCTGCCTCACGTGTAATTTGCACACCTGTCACGTTTTCTAAAACTTCGGCAAGGTTCTGGTCAGGCAATTTACCAATATCTACCGCTTGAATGACTTCGACCAAATTATCTGACGAACGTTTCTCTGCCAATGCGCTGGCTAATGATTGTCTGATCCCAGACACCTCAATAACTTCAACATCTTTTGCCATTTTCTCGTTATCTGCAACCTGCTGCGCACTAACTGACGTTGCTACATTGAGCGCGGTTAAAGTCATAAGCGCTAAGCTAACTTGTGAAAGTTTAAATTCCATTGTTGTTCCCTGAGTGTGTGTTTGATTACCAAATCAATGACCTCTCGTGCATACGGAGAGCACTATGAAAGCTTACAAAAACTTAACATCATGTTTACAGATTAAAAATCAAAGGTCAACACTTTTGGTAATACCAAACCCAAATAAAATAGCAATCCTGTTATTACCAATTTAAAAACCAGAACAAACCATGCAATTAAGGCATTGTTTTAAAAGTGTTTTATTTGAATATCTAAATCTTTACCGTTAGATAAAATGTTTTATTTTTAGGCAAAACCAAAGAGGCTAAATTTCAAAACCATCAAAATAGAATTAAAAAACTGAGGGACAAATTTACTCAAAAGTGAATATTGGTTTACCAATACTGATAGCTAGATATGTAATGTGGTTGAGACTTGTTAATAGGCTATACAAAGCGAAACAGCGCCTATATCACCAATAAAGCGCTGCTTGAAGAAGCTATTACACTGACTGTTTATTCACTGGCAACGTAACCATTGTGGCTATTTTTAATTTGATAAAAGGTACCTTGAACATAATCATCGGGATCGCTGGAGTTATTCAGGTGATATAAACCAACTTTAAAATAGTGATATTGGTCTGCCTGATTATAAAGACTTTCACTCATATCAAATTGGGCTACCACATCGGGCTTGCCTTCACGGCTGACCGTCACACTAAGCAAATTCATGGTTACATTAATGTGATAACTAAAGACCTCATTGAGTGCGATACCATCTTGTGGGTTAGCTACACTATTGCTGCGTGACCCGATTAACTCGATATACGATTCAATATTTTTGCCATTTGCGTCTTTTTCACGACTTTCATGGGCAAAATAAACCGAGCCTTTGTCATTGCCAGGTAGCTTTCTGTAGTAAAGCCGCACCGGCTCGTCATCATTTGCATGGATCTGCCCAATGACGACACGACCTACCTGATAATCCTCTCCTGAGGTTGTGACATGGTTGATTGCTAACTTAACGGTTAAATCGCCATCTACACCACCGGCACTATTGCGGCTACTTTCTGGTGCACTACCAAAGACCCAGTTATTTAAATTTACCCCCTGCGTTTTTATAGCGCGATTTCCTCGCCTTAACATTTCACGCAGCTCCACTCGGACATAGCTGGTATTCGCAGACGTTTTAAACCCGTAACTTGAGCTACGCATCACAATACCGTTATCGTTAGACGCATAGAAATATTCAGAGTTGGTATAACCGTCCGCCAGTTGCGTTTCTAAAATAGAATCAGCAGTACCACTGTTATCTTCATCGGTTGGCACACTCAAATACCAATCGTCTAGCTCAATACCAACCTCATTAGGAAAAACCGCATTAAATTGCCCCGTTGCCTCTTTACACTGATGCACCTGCACTTCAACAATGTCATTTTGTTGATCTTTGTTATTGCCCATTGCATTGAGACGAATATAACGAGCGCGTGTGTCATCGGGCATTTCAATTAATTCAAATCCACTATGCCGTCCACTGGACTGCGTGTTTGCAACCAATGATGTCCAACTCTCACTATCACTTGAACCATCAACAGAAAAGTAGGCAACTTTTTCAGCACCTTGGAACCACTTTATAGTTAAAGAACCAATAGTCTTGATACTACCTACATCGATAATTAACTGACTATTCAGCCCGGTGGATGACCAGCGCGAAATTGAAGACGTATCACCATCAATCGCCTTTTGTGCATCAAAACCCTCGGATGCATTGCCGTTATCGGAGATAGCACTAATCGAGTACAGCTGATTAACACATTGCGCAGGTTCATTGGGTTGTGGCTCTGTTGGTAAAGATGGAGAATTAGGTTTAGTAGAAGACGTTGCACCACCGCCGCCGCACCCAGATAACGCCAATAAAATCCACATAAGAAAATACATAGTGGGACGTCTTTTTGATAGACCGTTCACTTTCACAACGGAATTCCTAAGAAATAAAACAGGAATTAACACGCCCGAAGCTGCATCAACACCAAATACGCACGGCTGGATGTTGATGCAGACAGTGGGCTGTTAAACAGGGTAGTTAGAATTTAACGCTTGCACCTGCAAAAATGCGAGGACCGTAGTCATTGACCTCACCCAAGTTACCTTCCACAAAGAAGTCTTGAGATTTTGGTGCACTAAACAGGTTAATAGCTTCAACCTTAAATCTGACATTACTATTGAATTTATAAGAAGCGCGCATTTCCCATACCCCAACCCCGTCTACATAACGCAAGCGTGTTCCATTGCTGGTGTATGGTTGGAAATAATTACTACGATATTTGTAAATGATAGCAGTATCTAAATCACCAATCTGATAATACAGCTGGCCACTAAATACATTTTTAGAAAAACCGGGCACTGAACCAGCAGGTACAATCGCCGTGGTTAATTGCGTGGAATTACCATCCAGATCGGTGGTGTAGGTATTACCATACAGGCTATCTTCAAATTCATAGTTACTATCTGCATAGTTATAACCGAATTTTACACCTAGCCCATTGTCCCAGCGGTAAGCTATTGAGGCTTCAACCCCATAAAGATCACTCTTATCATCAGTAGTAACTGAGTTGGTAATCGGAAGGGTTAATGTTTCACCGGCAATCACAAAATCTTCCAATTCGGTACGCTGCTGGAAACCACCCTGAAACTGCTTGTAATAAAGACTTAAAGCAAAAATAGAATCTTCATTCGGATACCATTCTGCTGCCACATCAAAGTTCCACGACATTAATGGCTGAGTGTTAGGATTACCCGAGCCATTAGCGCCAACAATCAAATCATCAATTGTCATCGGAGATTCTTCGTCAGTTGCAAACTCACGGCTATAACCTAAGTCGGCCGGGTCAACGCGTGACATACCGCGGTAAATGCCAGCACGCAGCAAAACATCTTCGCTGTAATCAACCACCAGGTTAAAACTAGGCAATACTTCGGTGTAACTACCGCCACCTTCGGTTCGCTCTAACTCATCACCTTCAACCAGGCTCAGTTCCCCTAATTCATTGTCTACAACAGAATAAGAAGAACGGAAACCTACAGAGCTCACATCGGTTTTGACAACACGCACGCCTAAGTTACCGCGAATAAATTTACCAAACATTTCAGTATCGTAATTCGCCATAACGTAAGCAGATTTGGTTTTCTCTGTCACATCAATGGTGCCCGGGTTTGCATATTCCACGTCCGGATACGCAAACTCGCTACCAGCCAGAGCCTGTGCAAAACACACATTGTCATAGGTGGCCCACGCGTTGCCACTGCTCACATAGTTACCGTCGGAATCTACCTGAGTCAGAATGTCGCCATCGGACACACTGGATAAAAAGTGACTTTCAGGGAATTCAATCTGGCAATTATGCATCACGTCGGCTGTGGTTGAATCATTCAGGGTGTACTCACTGCGTGACCCATTGCCCTGATTGCCACCATATTGCACAAAGGTTAGTTTTGAAACTCGGGTACCGGCCTGAATGCTGGTAAAGGCACCTTTATCCAACTTGTAGTCGATATCAAAACGGGCGCCAACAACCTCATTTTCGCGCACGTTTTCACGATCAATGCGCGAACGTAGGCTATCGGTAAAATTATCTATATCCGTTACGTCAAAATCAGTTAAAGAAAAATGCGGAATGCGGCTACCTAAATCCCAACTAAAAGCTTGATAAGTATCGGTTCTACCGCGGTTGGATATTTGCAATTCTTCACGTGTAGTTTGCGAGTAAGATAAATCCAAATTCAACGTAAGGTTGTCAGTCGCAACATGTTCTACATTGATGCCGTAACCTTTGTATTTTTCTTCACGCGAATATTGTTCACCGGCAGATTCAAGTCTGTCCTCACCTTCCCAATGTAAAATACCACCCACACTGTTGGTAACCAGCGTTGGGCCACTTACGCCGGGAGTTGCGCGTTTTTGTAAGAACAACAAATCGTGGCGTGCTTCAGCCTGTGTACGATTAGAAATTTGCGCATCCAGATTAATATCCCATTTATCTGAGGGCTGGAATTGCAAAGCAACAAACACTGCATCGCGTTCATCGGTGGTTTCGTTTTGACGATAGCTACGGCTACTGCCGGTCCAGGCGTATGGTGTACCGTCACTGACGGCTTTGCCTGTATCAGGGTCAATCTGATTGTTGTACCCCTGATTTTTACTGCCACTCACCTGATCTTCACAATCACCAGCTTTACTGCGATAGAAGCCTTCATTTGTGTTAGCAGGATCATTTAAACACGCCCACAACGATGAACCCGATGGACTCGAGCTTCGATATTCTGCTTCTGGTTGCGAAATATCCTGGCGTTGTACCCCAAATGATACGCCGACAGATTTACCACCTTGTAATTCAAACTGGTCAACGTAACTAAAGGTGCCGCGATAACCAATATCACCCTGCAATGAGTTATTTACATTGCTCTCATCCGGGTTGTAGTTGGTTTTCACTTCGCCTTGAATACGGCGCTTACCAAAATCAAGAGGCTTAACCGTTTCTAATGCAATAACACCCGCTACTCCACCTTCAATCATTGACGCATCTTGGGTTTTATAGATGGCGACTTTCTTGACTAATTCTGATGGGAATTGAGAAAAATTAACCGAGCGATCACCACTACCATTGGTCGCCTCGCGACCGTTAATGTGGGTGGCGCTCAAAAATGGTCCCAAACCACGGATGGTGATTTCAGTTGCACCACCATTTTCACGGTGAGAGGCAGCACCAGTAATCGATTCAAGTGCCTCACCAATAGACAAGGCTGGTAAGTCACCGATATCTTCAGCAGACAAACCATCAACAACCATTGTGGCTTCGCGTTTAATGGCAATCTGATCCTGAACCGTTTTACGTGTTCCCACTACATCAATCACTTCTACATCCGATACCGCTTGCTCTGTCGCTTGCGGTGCCTCTTGTGCATTTACACCCAATGCAACAGTAGATGCCATCCCGGTAAATACCGCACGTTTTACCCAACGCGCCACAGGATTCAATGTAAAGGCATGACTTTTTGTGTCAGTTTGAGCGTTATTTAATTGTTGTTTTAGCAACGACATTACTCGATCTCCGATTTTTCTATCAGGGCACCTAAGGCAGCCTGTCGTAATTATTTTTTTGCGTCTTTTTAATTAATTGGCAACCCAGGTTGAGCCAACACCGACTTCAGAGGCCTGAATAACGTGCAGCCCTTTTGCGCCCGCTGCAGCTTGAGCACCATTGGGGTCGGTTTCAGTTAAATGATTGTCTGCCACGACAAATTCAGGTGCTTCCTTACCATTGGCTGCAGGGTTCTGGTCAATCGCGCCATCAGAATCAAATTTTCCGTTGCCATTTTCGTTGCGGATGTCTACCCAAAAATCGTCTTCTACATCACCCGACGCATAGCTATCGCTAAAACCAAAGTTATTAGAAAAATAAGAATTATCGTGATTAATCAAATCGCAATCATATTCAAATGAGTGGTCACTGCTGCTGGCGTCATAGGGCAAGAATAACCCTTGAATGGCACCCTCTTCATTTAAACCATTGGCAATTAGGTTTGCGTCAAAATTAATAACGAAGAAGTTTTTGGTTAAGCCATACAGCACAGGACTATTATCCGATGTCAGTTCATCACAATCACCCACAGGTGCTTTTGAACCAATTTCGGTACTAAATACAATCGGTTGAATCGAATTCAATACGGTATTGTTATTCACTGTTAGCGTGAGATCGTCAGTGCCATCAAGAATGGCCTGGTTACCATCGTATGGAACACCACCGGTATTTTGCGAAAAGGGGTTGGCGGTAAACACAATGCCACCGGCTTCTTTGTTTTCAGAACGAATACCCGCGATATAGTTATTACTGATGGTATGGCCCAGAGGGGTGACTAAAATACCACTTGGTCTGTCATCCGAGCTGGCAACATCAGTGTTGCGAATAATGATGTTATTGGTGACTTTGTTAAATCCACCGTCTTCCAGTGAAATACCACCATTGGCATCAACAATCGTATTACCATCAATGGTTGCACCCGAGGTTTGAACTCGCATCAAACGGCGACCTGTCACCACGTTTTCCACACGATTATTTAAAATTTTGATATTTGAATTTAACGCTGCATCGCTTCCCGTTGTGCTACCTACGTTAAGTAATAACAGGCTCGAATCATCGTAGTTTTCATTGGCACTATCACTGAACAAGTTATATTGCACCACATGGTCTGAACCAGACGAAGCGAGTTTGATCACAGAGCCTTTTTGCGAATGTGTTCGGTGGGTAAAGGTATTTCGCTCAATCATTGCACCATGACCTTTGATGACCAGCCAGTGATAAGTGGATTGATTTAAGTCTTCTTGCTCACCATCAATTAAGTTCTGTGCAAAAACGAAATTGTCACCTTCTGAATAGATAACAGCTTGTTCTGACGTATCACAATCAGAGCCAGCTTTTGTATCGATATCTTTAAACGTCAGACCAATAATTTTGGCGCCATCAACATTAGCGGCGATGTGAATACAGGTCTCACCGCTGATCACCGGTTGTTGTTGTTCAACAGCACGCAAGGTCACCGAGCTATCAAGTAAAATCGCGTCGATATCGGCGTAAACATTGGTATTTAGCCCCACAACGCTGCCATCAGTCAGGCCGCCACTAACAGCCGCTGACAACTCGGATGCATCAGTCACAACCTGTGAATAAACCACACTGCTCAGAGAATCAGTTACCGTGGCAGAAAAGTTGTCATTATCGGTATAGGTAGCAGATACCGAGATAATCGCACCGGCATAATTGGCAGGAGTGAAAGTTTTTTCAGTGGCATCAGCAATAACCACCCCGTCTGCAAACCAGGAATAAACAACATTGGCTTCTTCAACACCATTATTATCAGCAATATCAGCTGTTAATACTGCATCAACCATGTAAGGAACGGTGCCTGAAATTGTAATGGAGCCTGCTTGATCAGCGGCAACTAAGGTTACTTCATCGGTGGGATTAGATAAGTTATTTTCAGAGAAGCCATTATCATCAACATAAGTCACCTCCACGCTAATCTTACTACCAACAAGTGAAGCGTCTACAACCAGTGATTTTGAATTTGCCCCTGCAATTTCTTGAGAATCAGCGAACCATTGGTAGGCTACATCCCCATGGACACCATCTTGGTCTGTAATGTCAGCAATCAATGTTTTACCAACAGCAGGTGTACCTTGAATAACAACTTCACCAACCGTATTGGCTCGAGTAACAGGACCAACACCTTCAGAGGTAACAGATTCCGCGAAACCTTTATCGTCATCAAAACTGACATTAACGGTAATAACCGACCCAAACTGAGCTTCAGTCAACGTGAGTTCACTGGTTACTTCACCATCAATGGGTGTTTCGTCAGCAAACCAGCTGTAAATGATAGTCGCGCCGTCAAGACCATTTTGATCAGCCACAGTTGCACTTAAAGTACTGCCAATTGTGACATCTCCGTTTAAGCTAACAGTTGCAGGGTAAGCAATCGCCTTTACCTCAGAGGTAGCATCAGAAATATGAGATTCGTTTACCCCACCATCATCTGTATACATAGCCTGTGCGGTAATAACACTACCCACTTGGTCTTCTGTTAATGTGAACGATGCACCGCTGGCACCTTCAATCAGATCTCCATCTGCATACCAAAGATATGTAATTTGACCAGAAATACCATCTGCATCGTTTGCTGATGCCGTTAGCGTTTGGCCCGAGGTTGCGGTGCCGGTAAGGGTAATGGAACCTAATGTATTGCTGTTTTTGTCAGAGCTTGCATCGGTGTTACACCCAGTAATGGCTGCAGCAACGGCACAAAGTACGAATAATTTCAGCTTCATAGTAGCTCTACTCTCCGATTTGTTGTTTTTTATTATCACCAACCGTCTCACCATCAAATTGGTTAACCAATAAAACCTAATAGACATGACAAAACAACCAGCATTTGGTCGAAAATAAACACAATAATGTGACCATTTCCACTAAAAAACGCTAAATAAATAACAATATTTTTACAAGATTGCGTAAATCATTAATAACAAGCGCCATCACAATACCAACCAATGAAGTCAATATTGGTAATAACATAATAAAAATTGGATACAACAGAGTAGTAAGCGGTGAAAACCGAAATAAAAGAGCACAATAAGAGAAAATTAGGGAGGGAACCTCCCTAATGTTAATGACTGTTTTTTAAGTAATAAAACGTTGCCTGCACGAAGTCTCGCTGGTCACCGCTGTTGTTTTGGTTATAAACACCGGCTTTGAAATACATATATTGATCGTTTTTATCGTAACCACTTTCACGCATATCGACCATTTGGGTGATGTTCTTTTTCCCCGGCCGAATTAAAGTGACATAAAGTACATCCTGCTCAACCGTAATTTTATAGCTAAATTTTTCTCCCAACTTAATACCGTCTGGCGGGTCAACTAGGTTGTCTGAACGTGAGCCCACCAAGGATACCCACTTGTCTTCACCACCATTGATTTCGTGAGCAAAATACAAGGAGCCATTTTCATTCTCAGGCAACTTTCGGTAATACAACCTTAATGGTTCATCATCGGTAGCATGAATTTGTCCTACGATTACCCGCCCCACTTTTTTACGCTCACCTGTGGTAGACACACGATCAACTGCCAACGTGGCTTCTAAACTCCCCTCTACCGCACCGGCATCTCGTCGCACAGTCCCGTGTGCTGAATGAAACACCCAGTTATTTTGAGTGATCCCTTGCGTCTTAATATGACGATTTCCACGCCTTAACATCTCGCGCAATTCGGTCCTGGTATATTTTGTGTGACTGGAGGTTCTGGCACCATGGTTGGGACAGGCAAACACCATCCCTCCATTGACCGCCGTGTAAAATAATGGTTTTAATTCAAAGCCTTCACTTAATGGTTTTTCATAAACCGTATCGGCTTTGCCGTCTTTGTTCAGATCCGTTGGTAATGTCAGGCTCCAACTTGCCAAATCAAAATTGTCCGCAGGCTTTTTAGCTGGATCCAGCGCATTTAAATCACCTAGCAAAACCCCTTCGGCCAATGCCTGATGTGAGGCTGGCATGGTTTTTATTTGCGCATTTGTTTCATCAGCAAAAACGTTTAAGTTAAACATGGTTAGCAGCAACAAACTGCGGCATGTCATCTTGTGTTTCACTTTAGCCATTAGCTAAGTGCCTCTTTGCACGCATCCGTTATGGCTTGCCAATTTTCCTGTTCAACCCACTGTTTTTGTGCGACCCAGGTTCCACCTACGGCAAACACATTTTTAAGTGATAAATAATCCTGCTTATTGTCTTTATTCACGCCACCGGTTGGACAGAACGACACCGATTGAAAAACAGATGACAAAGCCGACAGAAAAGCAGGACCGCCGCACAAAGACGCAGGAAACAACTTCTGTTCTACAAATCCAAACTCTAATGCCATTAATACATCGGCCGTATTTGACACACCGGGCAATACTGGCACATGGCACTTACTCAATTCCTGCAACAACATACCCGAAATAGCAGGGGTCACTATAAAATCTGCGCCACACGCGATGGCTTTATCTAAAGTGTGTGGATTCAAAATTGTACCTGCGCCCACCGTTAATTGCGGCACATCTTGTTTAATTGCTTTTAGCGCATCAAGTGATGCGTCGGTACGCAACACTACTTCCACAAGTTTTAACCCTGCGTTTGCCATCGCTTGCGCAATTTGCACACCTTCAAAAGGTGTGTTTGCTTGGATAATAGGTAGCAAAGTTTGTCCGGACATCAGTTCAGAAAAGCGCTTCATGGATTGAGTACTCTCAAATAAATTGCTGGGCAATCAATGCCCAGAAAAGGTTAAAAATTCGATTTAAACAGTCAGGCTCGCCATAGCCTGATCAAAAATAGCTTTTGGAATAATCGCACCGGGATACTGAATAACGGTGCCAGCAGCAACCGCACCAATTTTAACCGCTTGTTCTAAGGTTAATCCCGAAAGACGGGCGCCCAGATAACCACCATTAAACGCATCACCAGCAGAAGTGGTATCTACCACCTTAGTGACAGGGGTAATACTGTGTTCTGTTTTGGTACCGTTTGAATAGGTTAAAACGGATGCCGGACCATTTTTAACCACCACTTCTTGCGCACCACGAGTAGTGCAGAAGTCCATCACCTGCTGCGCACTTTCTATGCCGTACAAGGCGGTAAAATCCTCAACACCTGGCAAGACCCAATCCGCCAGTAAAATCGCTTGCTCAAATTGTTGTTTGGCAAGTTTTTTATCGGGCCACAAACTGGCTCGAAAGTTGGGATCAAAAACAACCGTCACACCAGCTTGTTTTAGTTGTGTTATCCGTTGCCAGAATAGTTCACGTGATTCAGGCACAATGACGGCCAACGCTACACCAGAGAAAAACACCATATCGGCGGTACTTAGCTGGTTAACCATGCCATCATCAAAAAACTGCATTAACTGTCTGGCAGCAGAATCATTACGCCAAAAAGTAAAGGTACGTTCACCCTGTGCATCGGTTTCAATCAAATAAACGCCGGGGCTTTTAGTCTCATGCTCAAATACAAAATCAGTATTTAACTGCTCCTGCAAAAAGCGCTGTGACATGCGATGACTAATCGTATTTTGCCCAATCACAGTCACCATACCGCTGAGTATCTGAGGGAATGCTCTTTTAAGATAAACCGCAGAATTGTATACATCGCCAGCAAAAGACTGAGCCATAGTAGACTCGTCTTTTGCTTTAAGCTCCAGCATACATTCGCCAATAAAATAAATACGTTTCATAAATAATGTGACTAACGCTTGGTTAATGGTTCTACTTTAGGAATGAGTAGCCATACTGCAGCCATTGCTGTAATGGCTAACGATGCGCCAATCACAAAGGCAGGGGTATAGTTTCCATCGGCGGTTAATATGGGCACCAAAGAGGTTAAACCAACCGCGCCTAGCTTGGCAGCCATGCCGGAGACACCGGCCAAAGTACCCACCGCTTTTTTACCAAGTAGATCACTTGGCAAGGTTTGCACATTACCGATAGCGGTTTGAAAACCAAATAAAATCACCGCCATAATCAATACCGCCGTTTCGGCGGTCCCAGGATTTGCCATAGCCAATAACGCTGGCAACATAATGCAGCAGCCCAAACTGATAATCAGTTTACGTGTTTTGTCTGTGCTCCATCCGGCTTTAATGCGGTTTTGCGCTAACAGCCCACCAAACCATGCACCTAACATTGCACCCACGTAAGGGATCCAACCATAGGTTCCGATAGACTTAACATTCATGCCATAAACTTCATTCAGATAAATCGGGATCCAAAAAACAAACAACCACCAAATCGGATCAATGGCTGCTGAAGCGATAATCACGCCCCAACTTTGTTTACGTGATAATAATTCCGACACACCTGGATTATATTCCTGCTGCTCACCAAACTTAGTCTGCTGTGCGGATTCCACACATTTTTGACCGGTTAGAATATAGTCGCGCTCTTCTTCGGTTAACCAGGCATGCATAGCCGGTGGAGCTTTTACCAAAATCAACCAAGGCACTAACCACAACAGGCCCACAGCGCCCACCACCACAAAGATCATCTGCCAGCTAAAATAAACCGTGAGCAACGCAATCAGTGGAATAGAGACAATGCCACCAATTGCTGCGCCTGAATTAAAAATCCCCTGCGCGAGTGCGCGCTCTTTGGTTGGAAACCATTCCGCATTACCTTTTGCTGCACCGGGCCAATTACCGGCTTCAGCAACACCTAAAATTGTACGGAAAATACTAAAACTCAGCATGCCTTGCGCAAATGCATGGGCAATCGTCGCTAACGACCAAACGCCAATTGATAAGACAAATCCAATACGGGTACCAACCCAATCAAAAATTTTGCCAAAAATAGCCTGGCCAAATGCATAGGCAAAAACGAATACAATCGAGATGTTGGCGTAAATTTGTTTACGCTCTAACGCAGACTCGTCCGGGAAAAGGTCTTCAACAATATCCGGCCATAACACGCTCAGTGCCTGACGGTCGATATAGTTAATGATGGTAGCCAGTGCGATTAAAGCGACAACCCACCAGCGCAATCCTTTAATTTTCATCACGACTCCTTAATAAAATCTTCGCGAGCAGGACTGAAGGTATCAATCAAAATGCCGCCAGTTGGGCAAATAGCACCATGCTCAACATGGGGAGGTATTAAACAGCTGTCACCTGCTTTTAAAATCTTGGTTTCACCACCAATGCTAAAGTGAAATTCACCTTGTTCGACATAAGTTACCTGAGAATGACGATGACTGTGGGTATAGCCTTGCGCGCCTTTATCAAACCAAACTTTTACCGCCATCAACTCGTGGTTATAGCCCAGCATTTGACGCTTTAAACCACCACCTAAGTCTTCAATTTCGGTTTCGTTACCAAATAAAAAGTGTTCACTTTGTTTTTGCATTGTTATTTGTCCTGACCTTGATTCAACAAATAAACAGTCAGGCGACCATTTATTGAGTAGGGTTGTTTGTTATAAGTAAATTGGCGTTCCAGATTGGCATCTGGCTTTTGATCCTGATTGATCACAATCAGGTAAGAGAACCCAGCCATTTTCAGGTTTACCAGGGTTAAATCACCTTGTTGATGCACATCTAAAGTTTGCACATTTGAAGTTGCACCTAATGTGTATTCTTTGCCTGGGTTGTAATCACCATGCGGTTCCAAAACAGAGATGAAACGGTGGTTCGATGTATGTTTAACCCGACGAATAAACGCCTGTTCATTGCGTAAATTAAAGTGTGGGTCGTTAGCACCAAGCTGAGTAAATAAAAACGTCTCATCCCCCGAAACCAAGCTGGTTTGAGTATAGAAACGTCCATTCTTGTTTAACCAGGTGACGCGGGCTAAGCCAGATTCGGGCGTAGCCTGCCCTTTTAACCATAAGTGCTGGTAACCCGCGTTTTGACCCAAAGGTTTTAGTGATTGGGTATTCACATCAATCACAAAACTACTATCGATTAATTGCCCTTGATAATGCACCGGCAAATCGAGTTGATGTTTATCGTCAGAATTAACGTCAAAGATATCCAGCGCAACAGATTGCCCAAGTTCAGGCAATTTCACTAATGCAAGCGTACGCTGGAGCAGCACACCTTTGTACGCTGAACGAATTTCTGCGTTAGATACCGAGCCAAAACTACCCGCTTCAAAATAATTCAATGTAGGCGCATGCTGATTCGCTAAATCCACATCGCCACCAAAGTTGCTGGTTTCATCCACCACAATAGTATTGTGCGCAATGGTCTGTTTAGCATAACTGGTATTTTCTGGCAGATAGCGGCCGCCATATTTGGCTTCAACATTCAAAAAGCGCGCGGCACCGTAGTCGGATACGATCTCTTCAGCATGGTCATAATATTGCCAGGTCAACTTATCAAAATGACCGTGTCCCATACCTTGCGATGAAGGTTTAAACAGTAACGCTTGATCACCGCCTAATTGACTGCGCATCACCACCAATGCCCCTTGTTTTCCATCACTACCGTCGCCAAAAGCAATCGATGAAAATGGATAGGGCTTTTCAAGATGCTTATCCAGGGCGTTAGCCACTTTTAACCCATCACCGGTTAAAATAATCTGCTTTTGTTTGTCAGCGATATCCAATAAACCGGGCGCTTGAGTTAAACCATAAGCCACGGTCACACCAGCAACGAGTTCTGAGGTATCGATGCCTTTACTTTTTATCGCATCATTAATGGGGAAAAATAATCCGGCATAACTCAATTCAATGGTGGTATTAATTGCCTTGAGTAATACGCCATTACGGTATTCAAAAATATGGCGCTGCGGTTGATTGTTATCGATCGCTTTAGCAAAAGTGACAAACGGCATTAATGCATAACGCTGATAATAAGGCCCTTCGGTGTAATAGCCCTGAGGGGAAAACAACACATCCAGTTGTTTTATAAAACCACCTTTGCCCGATTTGTCTAAATCGTATAAGGCTTTTTCTACCCATTCGGGTTGGTTCATTACATAACCGGCCATGCCCACACCAGCCGTTGCCCAGGTACCATGGTTATGTACTTTGTTGAACGTTGAAGGCTGTCCTTCAGATAAAAATAGTGCGACCGGTTTTAAGATCTGATTTTCAATTTTGCTGATTTGCGCCTGTGAGAGCGAGTTGTAGATCAGGTCATACGCCTGAATGGTGTAAACCAGCCAAACTGACTCATTCAAACTTTGCCAAAATAATTTGCCGGGATTTTGCGCCTTCACTTTACGCTTAGGATGCAAGCCAATGGTCGGATATAAATCGGCGTAGGCAAGTAACATATCGCGCACAAAATCGGCATATTTTGCTTGTTGTGTCAGCTGATACATAACGCCTGCGTTATACATTTGCTGGTAGTTCTTTTTATGGCGTTCATGGGTGTAACCACCACCGCCATCTTTTGGCACAGGCACACGAATAGGTTGAGCAATTTCTTTGTCTACTCGTGTCTGCATTTTATGAAACGCATCCGAAAAACGACCGGGCTGTTGAATAGCAGCACGCATTTGCGCCACGTCAGCCTCGGTTATAACCAAATTAGGATGCGCAGCCAAACTACTAAAACTGGTTGCCAGCGCCCAAATAGTTAACAGGTTGCGAAGAGTTGTATGCATAAACTGACGTAACATTATTGTTCCCTATTAATCCTGAGTTTGATTAATCAGGGTATTGTTTTTAACAATGGCGGTAGATGGACCACCAAAGTGAATTTCCTGAACCACTGGCGCGGAAGTGCCATCAAATGTATTGCGAGCTATCAGCGTTTTAGGCTCACCTACCGTATGATCGATACGTACCGGTGCACTGTTTTTAAATTGGTTATTGGAAATATTTGTTACCTGCACACCTTGCAAGTACACACTGGCATTGCGTTTGTTACGTTTACCAAAGCCAACATGAGTTAATTGATTGTCAGTCATAACAAAATGCGGACCAAAGGTGCTTTCATCAGTACCACCTCGATAAAGCTTGGTTACTGCGCCTTTGATGTCGTTAAAAACGTTATGCTGCAAAGTAACGTATTCCGCATTGTAAACACCCAGGTTTTCAATTTCGGTATTCAAACGCAGGATATCACCCGTTACTTTAGAAAATTGGTTATTCTCAAGCAAAATGTTATCCGCTAATGCACCTTTACCAGTAACAAAGAAGCTAAAGGAATGGTTAATGTCTAAATCTACCAATTTGGCATTGAGCACTTCTAAACGATAGTTCTCGATCATGCCCCACTTTTGTGTGCGCACTACACTGTTACCGGCAGCGTCTGGGCAACGCTCGCCAGAAATAATCAGGCCATCTAGCTTTAAACTACCGCCGTTTTTAATCTCAAACAGGGTGCTACGTTCGTAACTTAACGTCACACTTCCCGCTTTTTGCGCCCGAATTGTCAGGGTTTTGTCGATATCAATCAGCTTAGGAACAGTAAATGCACCGGCTTTAATTTCCAGTACGTCTCCCGATTCAGCATTTTGAATAGCGGTAAGTAAAGCCGCAGGCTCCGCATTCACCGTGTGGGTTTTACCTGAATCAAAGGCAACAACAGCAGGAACCTTGGCATACCAGCTCACACCCGTGTCATTTCTACTCAGAGTAGTTAAATCACGACTTGCACCAGCATTTATTGAACTGTCTGGATACAACAAACCGTTTGGCGCTAATTTCAGCTCAATCTGTTGTTGCTTAAATCCGGCAGCCAGTTCAGGCAAAACCTTGCTATTGGCGATGTTATCGGCAAATAAAATGCCGCTCACATCATCAAATACGGTAAAGGGTTGCTGTGCATTTACGTTGAAGACCAAATTCTTACGAAAGCGGCTATTAATTGGTGTGGCGCTGCGTTCTCTATCACTACCGGCGGCTAATTGAATATGTCTAACATTAATAAAGGTATTGTTTTCGATTGTGGCATTATCAACCTGGTTGTAGCGATTAATCGGTGAATTGGGCACACCATTCATCACGGTAAAGCCACTGCCAAAACGATAGCCGGTTAAACCTTCAAGGTAGTTGTTTCGTATAATCTGATCTTCGTTGATAACACGAATACCACCGGTATGATCCTTGCCATTACCAATGAAAATATTGTTTTCAATCAGATTGCCACGACCATGGCGCAAGGTAAGCGTGCCGCGTGCTTCAAAAAACACATTGCCGCGAATAATATTTTTGCCCGACTTAACCGAGATAATTTCCACTTCACCATTGGTGTGCTCAAAATAATTATTCTCCACACGCGTATTCGAGTTAGTGAGAGAATAATGGCTGGTACCAATGCGGATAGTCTCACCACCGTTAGAGCCAAAAACAGGGCGATAACCAAAATAGTTGTGGTCAATTTGATGATAGTTCTGCTGGCTGTTTTCGCTGTCTAAGCGAACTGCCAAGGTAACACCTTTATTGCGTTTGCCAACAATATGGTTGTGGTCAAAACGATTATGCTGGCCGTAAAGGGCAATCCAGTAATCCGATTCTTCTTTATCCGGATTATTGAAATTATCAATCACCATTTCAGTGACACGCGAGTGATAAGCTAAATTCTCTTTGTTTTGTCTAAACTCAATTACTGCGCTGGTTGGCGTATAACCATTTTTAAAAACCAACCCCGACGCTTGCAAGTATTCACCAGCCAAACGCAAATTAGACTGACCAGATAAAATCACTTTGCCTTTAGTTTCAGCCGTTAAGCTAATAGGTGACTGTTTGGTGCCTTTACCTTTAAGCAAAATCTCAAAATCAGTCCACACGCCATTTTTGAGTGTAACCGAATCACCGGCAACCAGATGAGATGCAATATCCTGATAGGCTTGTTTGTTCTCAATAAAATATTGTTTAGCACTAATCGAAGGCGCAATAAAAAAGCTAAACAGAACAACGGCTTTAAAAGAAGAGAAGGATAAAAAACGCATATATCACTCTTTTTGTTGTGACCAGACACCGACAAATACACAAACTCAAATTAACAACGTTGGTGGCGACCCAGTCAAATGAATTCCGACATAGATACAGGCGTCATCACACAAAACAACACCTGTATCTATATCATCGAATTAGCTACCTAACTTACGGTAGTAATCGACAATTTCCGGTACATTGCCGTTGCCCATGCCAGCATCAAATGCAGCTTGCAAGTTAGCGGATGAACCTTCGGCGATTTTAGATTCGGTGCCCAAATCACTCACCATCTGCAAGAAATAACCTAAGTCTTTATTGGCATTAGCAATCGAAAAGCCCAAGTCACTCACATTATCCACTGCATAGTTTTTACAAAATTGCATGAAAGGTGAATTAGATGGACCCGCAGACATAATATCGAACAGCTGCTGCGTGTTAACACCGGCACGCTCTGCCACAGCGAAAGCTTGCGACATTGCGCATACAGTGGTCATGCCCATAAAGTTATTAATTAACTTAGTGGTATGCCCGGCACCTAAATCACCTAAATGGAACACGTTTTCACCTTGCTCATCCAAAACAGGTTTTACTTTGTTAAAAGTATCCATATCGCCAGAGGCCATGATGTTTAACAAACCATCTTTGGCATGTGCAGGCGTACGACCCAACGGCGCATCTATCATACCAACACCTTTAGCAGCGAGATCCGCGCCAATTTTACGTGTTGAAGACGGTATAGAAGTACCAAAATCAATCAATACAGAGCCTGATTTAATGCCAGCTAAAATGCCATCGTCAGCATAAACAACCTTTTCGACAATGGTTGATGTTGTTAAGCAAAGCATCACAATATCAACTGATTCGGCCAATTCTTTACCAGAACTTACCGATTTGGCCCCGCGCGCAATACATTTATCTACGGCTTCCTGATTAAGGTCCATCACGACCAACTCGTAACCTCTGTTTTGCAGGTTTTCGACCATATTGCCGCCCATTAAGCCGAGGCCGATAAAACCAATAACTGGTTTTGACATGAAATGCTCCTGAATATAGTGACACCGCGTGTTACAGGAGTGCTAAAAGCTCCAGCGTTGTGCTCACTCAATAGAAAAAATAATCTTTTACCGATATAACAACGGACTTTGACAAGCCATCCAACCAATCGGCTTGTTACACGGTATTAACATATAGCCAATTTGTCAACCAATATATAGAATTTGGAAATAACAAAATGAATATCTAGCTAACCAGATAGGTTGAAAATTGAGAAAATAAATAACACACGAACGAATAATCAGTAGTAGAAAAAACGAAGATTGAAAACCAACCTATTGTTTTAAAAGAAAATAATCTCAAATGCACAAACTGCTGGATTAGTTATATTTTTGATGATCGTAGGTAATAAAATAATTTGATGAGCTGGGTAAGTTTTTAATTAATGTGAATTGAAATTGGTAATAACACTTGGCTGTTTTTTGTATAAACCCTGTACCAACAAAAAGGAACTGGCGAAAAACCTCGCCAGTTTAATTTAAAAAACATCACTGTTGGCTGGCGAGATCGCGCAAAGCCGCCACGTAAGTTTCCGTAGGTTGCGCACCACTTAATGCGTGACGACCATTTATCACCACAGTGGGCACCGAGCTCACACCGGCATCGCGCCACTGTTTTTGTGCCTTGCGAACCTCTACGCTGTATTCATCGCTTGCCAGAATTTGCGCTGCACGCTCGCTGTCTAATCCGGCTTTTTGCACTGCGTTTAACAACACCTCAGGCTGGCTGATATCTAACGCCTCCCCCTGGTAGGCCTGGGTTAATTCACGCAATAAGGCTAATTGCTGGCCCTGACCATATTGCTCACCGGCCCAGAAAATTAACCGATGGCAGTTAAAGGTATTCCATAATCGCTCACGTTTGGCGAAATTAAACCCAAGTGCACGCCCGCGTTCGGCCAGCATTTGGTGGCTACTTTCAAACTGCGCATCACTCATGCCGTATTGCTGTTGCAAATACTGTTTTAACCCCACACCTTCGGCTGGCAATGCGGCGTTTAGCTCAAACGGCTGGCTGTGAATATCCAGCTCAATGTCATCCGCTATTTGCTCTATCGCTTTATTGAGCGAAGTCAGCCCCAGCGCACACCAGGGGCAATTAATGTCACCAATTATATCAATGCGCAGCATTCACCTCTCCTAACGCTCGTTGAATAGACGTTGCCAGCGATTCGCTCTCGCGACCAATTAACTGACTTAGCTGGTGCGAATCATCAAACAAGGCACCTTTTGCCGCCGATGCATCGGACGATGCCAGTAAATCGGCTAAACCTTCTGGCAAACCGGCTTCTAATAAAATCTTTTTATATTCAGCTTCTGGCAAGTCATTGTAAGCAATGGTTTTGCCCGTTTGTTTAGATAATTCAGTAGCAAATTCTGCCAATGTATAAGCTGTGTCACCAGCCAGTTCATACACCTTGCCTGCATGACCCTCTGTTAGCATGACAGCTGCAGCCGCTGCCGCGTAATCTGCCCGTGCTGCAGAAGCAATTTTGCCAGCACCGGCACTGCCGAGTAATGCATTAAATTGCAAAGCACTAGGAATAGCCGCAGTGTAATTTTCGCTGTACCAGCCGTTACGCAGCAATACATGCGCTATGCCGGATTGTTGCAGCATATCTTCGGTTTGGCGATGTTCATCCGCCAGTCCCATGATCGATTGTTGTGCATGCAATAAGCTGGTGTAAGCAATAAATTGCACACCTGCATTTTTCGCCGCATTAATAATATTGCGGTGCTGGCTTACACGCTGCCCTACCTCACTGCCGCTGATCAGCAGCAGTTTATCCACGCCACTTAATGCGGCATCCAGAGTGTGTGGCTGGCTGTAATCAGCCTGACGTACCTGTACGCCTTTTTCCTGTAGATCTACTGCTTTAGCAGGGTCGCGAACCAATGCAATTAATTGATTCGCCGCAGTAGCTTGTAATAGTTGTTCAATAACCAAACGGCCCAGTTGGCCTGTTGCGCCAGTAATAGCAATCATAAAAAACCTCATAAATTAACCAAAGACTGTTGCCTGTTTTGTAGGCTGATTGCATAATAAACCCATAACTTACTTTTAGTAAGTACGCACAAAAATGTTAGTATGGAATTTTTTAAAATGACTGATAAATCAACCAGGCAACATAGCCCGTTAAGTGCAGCACTGGCTGCAGGTAATGTATTTGCCAGCCAATGCCCGTCGCGCATTATTCTTAATCACATCACCAGCCGTTGGGGTGTGTTGGTATTAGTTGCATTGCTGGCAGGCACACACCGCTTTAGCGAATTGCGCCGCAAAATTAATGGCGTAAGCGAACGCATGCTGGCACAAACCTTACA
Source organism: Neptunicella marina (assembly GCF_014270035.1). Lineage (GTDB taxonomy): Bacteria > Pseudomonadota > Gammaproteobacteria > Enterobacterales > Alteromonadaceae > Neptunicella > Neptunicella marina. Next base: position 156,583 of record NZ_JACNEP010000005.1, read on the forward strand.
AACACTGGAAGCCGATGGGTTTGTTGAACGTCATTCACTGCCTGTTGTACCACCACATGTGGAATACAACTTAACGCCTTTAGGTGCCGAAGCAGCCGATAAAGTGCGAGCCTTAGTGGACTGGATTGAAAACAATCTGGATAAAATGAATATAGTGCAGGATGATGACGAAGCCGCGGAATAACAACCGGCTACTGCTGCACCCGACCAATATGCACTTAATGTTTTGCTCCTTTAGTACACAATTAAATTTGGCACTAACGATTTTATTTGATGTTATGGTGCTTAATATACGGCCTTTATTTATTGCAGGGATTCTCTTATGTTGATTCGGTCATATTTATTGTTTTTACTGGTCATATCGTTGCCCCAAACTGCACTTGCAGACTCATTACGCTGCGGTACAAAACTGGTAGTGGAAGGGGAATCCAAATTCGAAGTCATCAACAAATGTGGCAAACCCGCGCACGAGGAAGACGCCGGTTACATCAAAATCCATGACGCCTACGTAAAGGTTATCAAGTTATATTACGACCTCGGTGATGGTCACATGTTACAAATTCTGGAATTCAGGAATGATAAGCTGGTTAGCATAGTGTCGGGAGCGCGTAATTAGAGTCGGTTTTGTAATGCACTTCAAACACAATACTCACAAAAAGTAAATTTGGCTGAATCCGCACAGGTATTGCGGTTCATATCAGCAGGGAGCAAATCATGAAAAAATTTTTAGGCCTGTTTCTTTCGGTTTTTGTTTTTAATCTATCCGCGCAGGGTTTTGACAGCGCCAAGCTGGATAAATATTTAAATGCGCTCGAGGCCAACAACAAAGCCATGTTGAGCCTCTCCATAGTGGAACACGGCAAAACGGTATACCAACATGCCATTGGCTTTGCCGATGTGGCCAGCCAGCAACAAGCCGATAAAAACACCCAGTATCGTATTGGCTCCATCACTAAAGTGTTTACCGCGACTATGATTTTTCAGTTGATTGATGAAGGTAAGCTCACGTTAGACACAAAACTTTCAACCTTTTTCCCGCAAATTAAAAACGCCGATGACATCAGTATTTCAATGCTGCTCAGTCACAGAAGTGGTATACAAAACTTTACCGATGCACCGGATTATCAGTTGTATATGACCCAACCGAAGACCCGTGCCGAGATGCTGAATATTATCAAACGTCAGGGCAGTGATTTTGCACCAGACAGCCAGTATAAATATTCAAACAGCGGTTATTTGTTGCTCGGCTATATCATCGAAGATATCACCCAAAGCAGTTACGCCAGCCAGTTACTAAAACGCATTTGCGCTAAGCTGGACTTGACCAGAACCATGTATGGTGAACAAATCGATGTACAAAATAATCAGGCTAAATCATACACATACCAGGCATCTGGCTGGTCGGAACGCCCCAGCACAGATATGAGCATTCCCGCTGGCGCTGGCGCAATTATCTCTACCCCCACCGAGGTAGCAACATTCCTCTATGGACTGTTAACCGGCAAACTAATATCGGCCGAATCGCTGACCAAAATGAAAGAGATAAACCAGGGCGTTGGTCGTGGGCTGATGACATTCCCCTTCTACAATAAAATGGCTTACGGGCATAACGGCGGCATCGATGGTTTTGTATCACAATCGGGTTATTTTGAGGCAGACGATGTTGCGCTAGCCATGACAGCCAACGGCAGCAACTACCCACTAAACGACATCACTATTGGCGTGTTAAGCATCTATTATGGTCTGCCCTTCGATATTCCGGACTTAACCCGCACCGCAATTCAATTACCCAAAGAGCAACTTGTTAAATATCAGGGCGTATTTGCCTCTAAACAACTGCCACTCAAAATCACCTTAAAACTAAACGGCGAGCAGCTAACGGCTCAGGCCACCGGCCAGAATGCACTACCGCTCTCGCCCTTTTCCAGCACCGAATTCCGCTTTGATCCCGCAGGTATAGTGATTGTGTTTGATGGCGAAACAGATAAAGTGGATTACAGCAGCTTCCAGCTAAAACAAGGCGGCGGGAATTATAGGTTTGAGAGGGAGTGAGTTACCCTAACCGTAAGCCAATGCAATTTCATTTATAACGTGAACTAAATTACTTGTGATTAATTTTTAGTCTTCGAGCCAAGAAATTAAATGACACTAAGAAAAAAGAAAGAAACGTTTATCTTAAAAATTAGAGATAAATATCAAGACACATATAATAAAGACAAAGTGATTCAAGGGATTAGCTTAGCAATCGACTGCCTCATTGAAAATGAAGCAACTCAAGAAGATAAACCAATTATTTTTGTAAGCTATGGGGATGAAAATAAGCACGCAGCAAAGCTATTGAAAGAGTTATGCGTAGAGCATTATTCAAGCACGTCGTCAGAATTATTTGACTATGAAATGTTAAATCTGCCTAACTCGTCAGCAGAAGATGCTTTGTTGAAATTAGTTGAAATATGCCGTTGTCGTACAAGTTTATTCTATTGGGCAGATGCCATTAGTTGGTTTAAGACCTTACCGTCAAACACCATGCATGTTATAAATTTTAACGGCTCTAAAGTTATAAGAGGTGTAAATCAACAAGACCGAGAAAGCATCACAATTAAGAAAAAATCTTTTAATACAAACCCTCTAAATGAAGAACACTTTGGGCTGATTAATTTACACAAATCAATATCAGATAGTATCGATGGATCTTTATCTGATTTATTTTATGAAGAAGCACTTGGTTTAATAATCCGTCCGATACCAGCCCCGACTGGATATAAATATAACAACCCTATCACTATAGATTCTCCAAATTGGCAGAAAGAGGCTTGTGTTGCTATACGCCGTTATCAAGGCAAGGAGTGTCAGGACGGATTTAAATGGGATACATCAAATAATGCTTGGGAAAATGTAGTTGTATACCCAATACTTGAAGACATTCTAATGATTGACAGTCAAGAAATTAGGGAATGTTTAATAGGGCAAGTAACTATGGTTACACCCGAAAATGCTGATACTTATTTATCAACAGCATGGATTCACCCTTTTTACAGACGTAGAGGGAAATTATCCAAAATATGGAATGAGTTAATTAATATTTACGGTAAGTTTGAAGTGGAAGAGCCGAACTCCAATATGCAATCTTTCATAGCCAAAAAATTAATAAGTAAATAATAAGGGCCTTTCGGCCCTTTTCTCAATCTTCACTAACTAACTTCCCACATTCCAAAGCAACCAATCAGATCTTACCCAAATTAAGTACCATCAGTGATTTGGCTGGCACTGAGATTACGGCCTTGCCATTTTTTACTTTGGCAGAATAATCGCTTGGCTGGATATTATGTGGCTGGGCAAAGGTATTGTGCTGATCCATTTTATCGCTGGTTAACAGCTGGCCTTTGGCTTGTTTAACCTGATCTAAGGTGACCTCAATTGCGCCTTCTAACTGGGTATTAACCAGTGAAATATAGGTATTGCCGTCCTGCGCTTTAGCGGCCGAGGCACTCAGTGCTGGAATGCTGGCATCACCACTTTTATATTGTGGGATGTTGCTTAAACTCACCGGCAAGTAGGTGGCATCCTGAAACGGAATATGCATTTTAAAGGCGTAATAGGTCGGCGTTAAAATCATCTTTTCTTTGTCGGTTAAGATCATCGCCTGTAATACATTAACCATTTGCGCAATATTGGTCATTTGCACACGCTCAGCGTAACGGTTGAAAATATGAATATTCAAACCGGCAATAATCGCGTCACGAAGAGTATTTTGCTGGTATAAAAAGCCCGGATTGGTGCCTTTATCCACGTCGTACCATGTGCCCCATTCATCCACATAAAAACCGACTTTTTTATCGGGATCATTTTTATCCAGAATGGCAACGTTCTGTTTAATAAAGTCTTCTATACGCAGGGTTTGCTGCAAGGCTGAAAACCATTGTTCTTTCGGGAATCCGGTTGCACTGCCCTTTGTTTCCCAGTTATTGGTGGGAATGGTGTAGTAGTGGTGGCTGATGGCGTCCATGCGCAAACTCCACGACGGTTTGATTTTATCCGACAGGGTTTGCGTCCAGTCAGTTTGCTCGTTGGTACCGCCGCTGGCGATAAACTTAGGCATATTGTCGGCAGGCGCTTTTAGGAATGCTGAATATTGTTTGTAGAGGTCGGCATAATAATCCGGTGTCATATTGCCGCCGCAGCCCCAGCTTTCATTACCAATGGCAAAATAATCGACTTTGAAAGGTTTATCGCGACCGTTCTTTTTGCGCTCGCGCACCAGGGTGGTGTCGGCATCAGAGGTCATGTAATTTAACCAGTCGACCATCTCTTTGGGGCTACCGGTGCCCAGGTTACCGTTGACATAGGTTTCGGCTCCCAGTAGTTCGGCAAATTCAAAAAACTCGTGAGTACCAAAGGCGTTATCTTCAATCACCCCACCCCAGTTACTATTTACGGTTCTGGGGCGTTGATCGCGTGGACCAATGCCATCGCGCCAGTGGTATTCATCGGCAAAACAACCACCCGGCCAGCGCAATAAAGGCACTTTTAGCTCTTTTAAAGCTTGTAAAACATCTAAACGGAAACCGTCTTTATTGGGAATGCTGGAATTTTTACCCACCCAGATGCCTTCATAAATACCGCGGCCAAGGTGCTCCATAAACTGGCCATAGATATTTTTGTTGAGTACCGCACCGGGATGCTGTGCATCGATATTGATATCCACACTGGCCGATTTAGCCAGCACCGATGAGGCGAACAGCGACAAGCAGCAAAACAACACAGGCTTTAGTTTAAACATTATTTTTACATTCCCTATTCAAAAAACTAACAGCAAGCATAACGCCTAATGTTGTGAACACTGATAGTAAGATTTAACTGCTTTTTTACGAATTTTGGTATTGGACTCAGCGACGTTTGTGTTTTATCTACACAGGGTGCTATCAATCAAACTGTCTGATTGAATCAGGGTGTTTAAAATCTCTCGCAATAAAAGCACCATCCACTGACAGCCCATTTGTCTGTATTATGGCTGTCATATCTATACAAACCCGATTTCACTTACCACTAAGGACGACACTATGTTGGAACTCGCACTTATCTACCTCGGAGCAGCCACTGCGGCAGTGCCTATTGCTAAACGGCTGGGGCTCGGTTCAGTGTTGGGGTATTTATTGGCAGGCATGTTGATTGGCCCTTTTGCGCTAAGCCTGGTGGGTGACCAAACCGATGTAATGCATTTTGCCGAATTTGGTGTGGTGATGATGTTGTTTTTGGTGGGTCTGGAATTACATCCAAGCCGCCTGTGGCGCTTAAGAAAATCCATTCTTGGGCTGGGCGGTTTGCAGGTTGTGCTTACCAGCACAGTGATATTTGCTATCGCTTACAGCACGATTGATATGCATTGGCAAACCGCACTGTCACTGGCGTTATTATTGTCGCTCTCCTCCACCGCCATTGTAATTCAAACACTGGATGAAAAAGGCTGGTTAAAACAGGAAGCCGGCCAAAATGCCTTTGCGGTTTTGTTATTTCAGGACATTGCGGTTATCCCGATACTGGCCTTGTTGCCGTTGCTGGCATTTTTACCGCCGCTCGAAACACAGGATCACAGCCAATCAATTATCAGCCATTTACCTGCGCTGGCTCAGGTTGGCATCTCCTGTGTGGTTATCGCAGCCATTATATTAGCGGGACGTTATATATCGGCGCCGATTTTCAGATACATTGCCGACACCCGTTTACGCGAAATATTTACCCTGTTTGCGTTATTTTTGGTGGTTGCGATTGCGTTACTGATGCAAACCATTGGTTTATCTCCGGCGCTCGGTACTTTTCTGGCGGGTGTTGTACTGGCCGAAAGTGAATTCCGCCATGAACTCGAGGCCGACATCGAGCCTTTTAAAGGGCTGTTGTTAGGACTGTTTTTTGTCACTGTGGGAGCATCGGTCGACTTTGCTTTATTGTGGCAGGAGTTTGGCACTGTATTGGGTTTAGTTGCGGCGCTTATCGTTATTAAAATGCTGGTGCTTTATTGTCTGGCGCGCCTGTTCAAAATAACTCAAAGCAATCAGATGTTGTTTGCCTTGGCGCTGGCTCAGGGAGGTGAATTTGCCTTTGTATTGCTCAACCTGACGTCTTCTTTACAAATTTTATCCCTGCAACAAAGCAAACTGGCCACGCTGGTGGTCACGGTTTCCATGTTATGCGCCCCCATCCTGCTAACCCTGTATGAAAAAATGCAAAGGCCTGGCAATGTGCAGCCTGAATTTGACAAGGCCGAGGATATTGAACCAAGTCGTAACGTTATCATTGCCGGTTATGGCCGTTTTGGACAAATGGTGGGGCGCTTACTCACTACCCAGGGTTATCAGGTGACGGTACTGGATCACAGTCCGAGTCAGATCGATTTGCTGCGCCGCTTTGGCAACAAGGTATTTTACGGCGACGCTGCGCGTAAAGATTTACTCGATGCTGCAGGCGCGGCAGACGCACAGCTTTTGGTAATTGCGATTGATGATGCCGACAAAACACTGGATATTGTTGAACTGGCGCAGCGCCATTATCCCAATCTGAAACTGGCAGTACGTGCTAAAGACAGGCGCCACGCTTATCAACTTATTCAGCACAAAGTGCACGCCTTTAACCGCGAAACCTTCGATTCTGCGATTCATCTGGCGGTGGATACACTTAAATTGCTGGGTAACGACGCTGTGGCCGCAGAACGTGCCGGCCAGTTGTTTCGCCAACACGATATACAGTCTATCGAGTATTTGGGGAATTTATGGGGCGATGACCAAAGTTATGGCATTGCGATCCGCCAGAGGATGGATGATTTGAAACAGGTACTGGCGCAGGACGAAGTTGCCAGCCGCACATTAAAAACCTGTTCAATCGAATAAAGCAAATCATTTTAGCTGTAATAAAAAAGGCGGGATTTATCCCGCCCTTGCAGCATCGCTATGATAGTCACACGTCGCGTTGTAACTCAGTCGATGTCAGTTTATCTGGCAGCATACGAATAAGCAGCGCCGCAAACGACACCAGTAGCGCAAAGCTCACCACACCTTGCCAACCAAAACTAGCAAATAACTGGCTGGCGATTGAACTGCCTAAGGTCATACCAATAAACAACCCCACCAGTAATAACGCATTACCCCGCGCCATCGCATCCGGCACAGTGTTATAAATAATGGTCTGATGTGATACCAATGCTAACTGCACGCCCAAATCAAACAGAATGGTTAATACCACTAATAATGTCAGATAAAGCGGAGCCGACATACTGCTGGCAGGCACTAACATTAAACCAAAACTCAACGTCGCAAGCAGTGCACCCGCCCACACCAGTTTTTTAGCACCCAGTTTATCCGCCATTTTACCGATAGACGGCGCGGCAATCGCACCGGCGGCACCGGCCAATCCAAACAAACCGGCTATACTGCTGCCAAAATCAAATTGCTGACTTAACATCAGTGCCATTGTGGTCCAGAAGGCGCTAAACCCGGCATTTAAAAGCCCCTGTGCCACGGCCGCTTTTTGAATCGCTGGCTGAGTTTTAAATAACTGCCACATGGAGCGATATATCTGCATTGCCGACAAACGGCTTTGTGGTTTGATGGACGGCAGCAAACGCCAGATCAGCACACTTGCAATAAATATCGCCACCGCGGCCACCCAGTAAACACCACGCCAGCCGATCCATTCTCCCAGTAAACCACTAATCACACGTGAAAGCAGAATGCCGCTTAATAAACCCGTCATCACTAAACCTACGGTATGGCCGCGTTGTTTTGGATCGGCCAGATAAGCCGCTGTAGGAATAATATCCTGTGCCATCGAAGCGGTTATTCCGACCACCAGACTGGCAATTAGCAAAGGCGTTAATCCGCCAGAGCAGGCCGTTAAAACCAGTGCAGCGCTGAGAGCCATACCTTTAACAACAATCAAATTACGCCGGTCGAATTTATCTCCCAGAGGCACCAGCAATAATAACCCCAGTGCATACCCCGCCTGAGTGAGCGTAGGTAAAGCGCCAATCTGGTTACTGTTCACCGCAAAAGAATCCGCGAATAACGGCAATAATGGATGGCTGTAATACAGCGATGCCACTGCAATACCGCAAGCGATGGACAGCATCACAATTAAAGAGGTGGTCAGCTGTATACCCTGTTTCGAGTAAGAAGACTGCATATCAAAACCTTATAAATCATCAGATAGCGGTTATTGTTAATTACTCATAACAAGGCTGGTAGTAAGCGAATAAACACTACATATATACGTAATACGTATATCAAGATAAGATAACTTCAGATTTTTAGCTTGGAAAAGGACGGCACATGCCTCAGATAACCATTCCTGACAGACTGGAGCTAATGCGTACTTTGGTGCGCATTGTGGATGCGGGCTCGTTATCTGCGGCTGCCAGACAACTCAATACCACCCAGCCAACGATTAGCCGCCGTTTAAAAACCTTAGAGCAAAACCTGGGTATAAAACTGCTTAACCGTTCCACTCATCAGCTGCGATTAACCGAAGTTGGCGAACGTTATTACCGTGGCGCACGCGAACTACTTGAACACTGGGATAAATTTGATAGCGAGGTAACAGGCACGGTTCGCGAACCTGAAGGCACCTTAAGAGTGATTGTACCCCATGCTTTTGGGCAGGATGTATTGGTAGAGCCACTTACTGAATTTATGTGTCGTTACCCACACCTGAATGTGGAATGGCTGCTGCATGATGACCGCGCCATGAGTGATTTTATCGCTGACGGTATTGATTGCGCGATTCAGATAGGCGAAATCACCAATACCAACATGGTAGCGATTAAAATTGCTGAGGTGCCACGTATTATTGCCGCCGCTCCACAGGTAATTAAAAAGGCAGGTAAACTTAACCACCCAAGTCAACTGGAAAATCAGCCCTGGCTGTCGCTTCAAACTTATTACCGCCAGCAATTGGAATTGCGTAACAACAAAAACCAAAGCCAGGTTAATCTGAATATTACCCCACGTTTTTATACAGACAGCCTGTATGCTTTGCGCTCTGCGGCAGTGAAAGGTTTAGGCTTTTGCGCGGGTTCACAATGGTTACTGGAACAAGACATTAAAGCCGGACGCTTACAACGTGTATTAAATAGCTGGTGTGTGGATGCATTGCCTATGTATATTTTGTATCCCTACGCCCGCTTTTATCCGGCAAAACTGCGATTATTTGTAGATGAGATGCGTAAAAAAACACCGTCTATCATGCAACAGATAACTGGCCGGGGCTGATGATGGAATATACATGTGATGATGCCTTGTAATAAATGCACAGAGATGTGCGTACATCTCGGTGCAACAAGAATAAAAACATGGATTAAATTCTGCCTTTCCAAACTAATCGAATCTGAAGCTTATTAGTTTGACGCAAGATTGGCTGCAAAATCGCGATAACTTTTTAATGGACGTCCCAGAATAGTAGTTAAGCGCTCAACATCTCCTTGTTTAGGCACCATGCCGTCACTCACATAACGCTCGGCCATTAAACGCATTTCATAAACAGTCCACTTGGGCATAAAGGATGCCATGTTATTCTCAAATTCAGTTGGGTCATCACCCCCATAGTTGACCGGTTGCCCTAACACATCTGACCAAATTGATGCGATTTTTTCTCCAGTCAGTGTGTCTGGCCCAACCAGGTTTAAGGTTTCTGTCGGTAATTTTTCAGATGCCTGGTCGCGACGAATTAATTCAATCGCTGCAACTTCAGCAATATCACCAACATCCACCATCGCAATACCTTTACTGCCGATGGGCATTGGATAAACGTGATAATTAACAATCACATCCTTTACCATCACTTCATTATCAATAAAGTACGCAGGGCGTAATATGATTGCACTGAAGCCCAAGGCCTCAAGCATACGCTCTGCACCATACTTAACTGCAAAATGTGGAACGTTAACTGCCTGATCTGCATCAAATACAGAAAGATAAACCACACGTTCGATACCTTCTTCTCTCGCTATGTTCAAGGTAATAAGCGCTTGGGTGAATTCATCTCCTGTTACCGCATTAAGTAAAAATAAAGTTCTGATACCACTGAACGCCTGACGCAGAGAGTTAATATCAAGTAGATCGCCCTTAGCAACTTCCACTGAATTATCGAATGTCACTTTTGCTGGGTCACGAGTAAGAACACGTACGTTAGCATTCCTTTTTACAAGCTGATTTACCACCTGCTGACCAACGCGGCCAGTTGCTCCAGTTACGAGAATCGTCATAATTTTTTCCTTTTAATTAGGGTTAGAATTTTGTCTGTTGACGGGATAGATAGTAGGCGTTTCATTTGCCCCCGAATAGATGGTAAATTTAGACGAACCGTCTCAAATATGGAACGAAGTATGGATTTAATCGCGATAACCGACTTTAATTTAGTTGCCAGACATGGCGGTTTTGCACGTGCTGCAAGGGCTAGCGGGCGGCCTAAAGCAACCTTATCCAGACGCGTTGCAGAGCTGGAAAACCAACTTCAACTAAGGCTGTTCGAACGTGGTTCACGCAATATTAAACTGACCGAAGAAGGAATGGCTCTTTACGAACGCACATCAACTCTACTAACAGAGCTGGATGAAACGGTTTTAACGCTTACGTCCGGCACATCCCAACCACGCGGGCGTTTGCGCATAAGTGCCCCGTTACTATTCTGCCAGCTCGCAATGGGAAAACTTGCCGCAGAGTTCGCGGCTAAATATCCACAGGTACAACTGGAAGTGACATCAAACGATCACATCACAGATATGATTGAAGAAGGGTATGATCTGGTAATTAGGGTAAACCCTGCGGAAGATGAAAATCTGTACGGGCGCCTATTTTTAAACGATCGATTAGTTGTTGTAGCAAGTCCAGCAATAAAACTTCCTTCCAATCAAAAAACGGTGCCAGTTATCGTGCGTAGTTCCACAAAAAAAACTGATAGCTGGGATTTCATTACTGATGGTGTGTCTAAGCGTATATCCGTCACCCCTGTCCTGCGTCTTTCTTCCATGATTATGATTCATGACGCAGTTTGTGCTGGTGCGGGTGCAGCTTTGTTACCGCTTTCTCTGGTCGATAAAGATATTAAATCTGGAAAGCTTAACCTTTGGGGAGAATCAGACACCAACAAAATTGGATTATGGACACTGTACCCATCTCGACGTTTACTTAATGCGCGAGTGTCTGCTTTTTTAGAACATTTGAAACAGGCTTTTCCGTTAGGTACACCTCAAGAGCTTGCCGCATATATTGAGGGATGACGCTATAACAGCAATCTTACTTAAACTTTCTACAAAAGGGCCTTGCGGCCCTTTTGTTGTGCACGTTAAATAATGATCGAAACTGGGATTGTGCTCTAAATGTATGATCCTGCATACCTCAACTAAAGCATCAATGTCTAATCGCTCATTATTTTTCAAAGGTATTCCTCCAACAGCTTGCGTTATGTTTCATTTACTAATTTAGCTAATTTTGCTAGATTAGCTAAATTAGCAGATTGTTACTTAACAATAATGAAATCAATAATTTTCGCATCAATCAAAAAAGCTCTAAATGACGCTCCTCGTAATCAATATATGGCCGAACTTCATCTTCAAGTTCTAAAGTATGCAGATCAATTAGAGGACATTACAGCTAAAGAGTTCTGTGAGAGCGTTGAACTAAAGCCTAGTTATGGTACGGAGTTTAGCAAAATGAGGAATTTAATTCCTCGTCTGAAAAAAGCAGGCTTAAAGGTAGATAAAATTTAATGGATGAAAAACGTAGTAAAGCCACTAGAACCTTAAAGGCTGTCGATTTCTTCTGTGGTGGTGGAGGAATGAGTTATGGAATGCAGACGGCAGGAGTAAAAGTAATCGCAGGTATCGATTATGAACCTGCTTGTGAAAAAACCTATTTAGCAAATATTAAAGATGCCAAATTCATTAATTGTGATGTTTTCGAATTAAATGAGAAAAAGTTAGCTAAAGATTTAAAATTAAAACGTAATGACAAAGACTTAATTTTGATCGGATGTAGCCCTTGTCAGTACTGGAGCATAATAAATACGGACAAGAACAAGTCTGAACAATCTAAAAGTCTTTTAGTTGAATTCGAACGTTTTGTTAAGTTCTTACGTCCAGGTTATGTGGTTGTAGAAAATGTTCCTGGTGTACTCCGAAGAAAAAAAGAAAGCGGTTTAGAGAATTTCATTCAATGGCTAGAGGAAGACGGCTATGTTGTTCATTTTGAGATTCACAACACAAATGATTTTGGAGTACCGCAAAATAGAAGAAGATTTACACTTATAGCGAGTAGAGTTGGCAATCAAGAGGTGGCACCTAAAGTATGCTCAAATAAGCTCAATGTTTCAGATGTTATTGGCGAAGCTAATGGATTTCCTAAAGTGGAAGCTGGGCATGTAGATGACTCTAGCTTCAAGCACAGTGTTGCTAAGATCACACCGAAAACTCTTAAAAGACTTAAAATGGTCAAAAAGAATGGTGGGGACAGACTGGGTTTTGCTGATGACCCAGAACTACAGCTACCTTGCTTTGTAGGAAAAGATAATTCTTTTAAAGATACATTTGGTCGTCTGTGGTGGGATAAACCATCTCCAACTATAACAACCAAATTTTTCAGTGTTTCAAATGGTAGATTTGTTCACCCAGAAGAAAATCGAGCTTTATCGTTAAGGGAAGGGGCAACATTGCAGTCATTTCCTAAATCATTTGAATTTCACGGCACCAGTATGGAAGCAATAGCCAGACAAATAGGGAATGCGGTCCCACCAGAATATTCAAGGAGAATCGCGCTAGCGATTATAGAGAACAGCAATGGCAAACTTTAAAACACGAGCAAGAGCACTAGATTTATTAGGCAGGCAGCAAATTGCGGGTATACCAACAGCAATAAATGAGTTACTTAAAAACGCTCACGATGCATATGCAGATAATGTTGATATTGATTATTTCAGAATAAATGATCTTTTTGTGTTGAGAGATGATGGCGTAGGTATGTCAAAAGAGGACTTTGAAACTCGCTGGCTTACACTTGGCACTGAATCCAAAGTGATACACAGAAAATCAAGTCCACCACCAATTGATCCCTCTAAACCCAAGCGGGTTGCAATGGGAGAAAAAGGCATAGGACGATTAGCTATTGCTTCAATCGGTAAACAAGTATTAATAGTTACCAAGGCTAAGGACCAGGAAGAAATCACAGCCGCCCTAATAAATTGGCAAATTTTTGAGCTGCCAGGTCTAAATTTAGAAGATATTGTTATTCCAATAAGAACGCTTACAGAGTTGCCTAATAAATTAACAATAGATTCAATGAAAGAGGAATTGATAGAGTCCATCGACAAGCTTCTAGCACAAGACGATATCACTGATACTGAATATACAAATATAGAATCAACAATAAAAGCGTTTAACGCTGTTCCATCTGACCTACATCATAAACTAAACCGCAGCAATGATCTTACTGATCACCAGTCTAGTGGAACCTATTTTTTAGTGTCTCCTGTCGATGAAACACTGAAATTTGATTTGGATGGTTCATCCGTTGGTAAAGAAGCCACCAAAATAGAAAAAATGCTCATGGGTTTCCACAACACAATGACCCCTGATCACCCTAAGCCAATTCTAGATATCGTATTTAGAGATTACAGGGTAAATGATGGCACTTACGTCGATGTTATAGACAAAGAACAATTCTTCACTGTAGATGACTTCGAAGTTGCAGACCACCACTTTAAAGGCCATTTCGATGAGTTTGGACAGTTCAAGGGTACAATTAAGGTTTACCAAGAAAAAACATATGAACATATAGTAAATTGGACCGGTAACAACTTTAACAAAACTAGCTGTGGACCATTTGAAATTAATTTAGCTTATGTTCAAGGCAAAAAGACTCAGACTATATTAAATAATGAGGATTTCGCGAGGATCAGTGCAAAAGCGGATAAATTTGGAGGCCTATATGTATACAAGGATAATATACGTATCCTTCCGTACGGTAATTCCGATGTTGATTATTTAGACGTTGAAAAAAGAAGATCAAAGCATGCTGGCTCCGCATTTTTTTCTTATCGCAGAATGTTCGGTGTCATTAATCTTAAGCAGGAAGATAACTTTAAACTTAAAGAAAAAGCTGGGCGAGAAGGTTTCATTGAAGATAAAGCGTACCGTCAATTCAGAAATATACTTATAAATTTCCTCACTCAGCTGGCAACAGATTTTTTCAGAGAAGATACAAATGCAAGCCCTAAAGCAGAAGTTTGGGCCAATAAAAGAGCAGAAATAGAGGCGTCTCATAAGGCCCTAGAAAAGCAGAATAAGAGGGCTAGAGCGAAAAAAGAGCGATTTGAAAAAGCCTTAAATAAATTTTTCTCTGATAACCAAGCAGGTCTTATTGAACAAGAAGTTGGAGCTATTTTTACTGAAGCAGCTCAAGGGTTTAACACTATATATTCTATTAAAGACCATGATCTAGCTAGTCAAAAGGTAATAGATACTGAATCAGAAACCAGACAAAAGCTTAATGATTACAGAAAGTCTATTATTGTTCCAACACCAAGAGGATTCCTTGTGAGGGGTGAACTAAAATCAGACTATGAAGCTTATCTCAGTGAATTTGATTTATTAGAAGAAAATTTATTCTCTAAAACAATTAAAAAGATTGATGAACTAGTTGATGAAACGGTTAAAAAGTTACAAATATCTATCAGTAAAAGAAAGCGTTTAGAAAAGGCTGTTGATTTTATTTCGCAGGAAGCAAAAGCAATCAATGCTCTTAAGAAGAATACAGCCACAGAGTCAGCCAATGAGATAACAAAAAGGGTAAAAGAGCTAACTACTGAGCTAATGGTAGATCTAGACGACCAAATTAGACAAGTAAAAGATAGATTTAAAACCATATCAATTGATAACGAAGCTGATATTGATTTAGTCACAAAACGAAAAGAGTTATCGGATGAAATAACCTCTGTAAGTGAAAGAAATACAAATATATTAGATACCATAATTAGGCAATTAGAAGGTATTTATTGGGAAAAAGATGACGATAATAATTATATAACAAACGAGCAAATAACGAGTGCTTTGGGCGAAGAATTAGAAGAGCTTAAAGAAAAAATCCATGCGGATGTAGAATTGAGTCAATTAGGCTTGGCTGTAAGTATTATTCATCATGAGTTTAACAGCACAGTTAGATCTGTCCGCTCTAGCCTGAAAGATTTAAAGGCCTGGTCTGATGTAAATCAAGACTTAGAAGGTGTTTACAAGAATATAAAAATCAACTTTGAACATCTTGATGGATACCTGAATTTATTCACGCCACTAAACAGAAGACTTTCACGCAAATCCGAGAACATAAAACTGCTCGAAATAAAAGCTTTCTTAAAAGACTTATTTGGCAGTAGATTTGCGCGACATGAAATCGCTTTTAATCATACAAATGGCTTTGCAAAAGGCAGCATAAATGGCTACCGCTCTTCTTTTTATCCTGTGTTTGTTAACTTGATTGACAATGCTATCCATTGGTTAAATGAAAGTGGTATTTCTAATAAAACCATTAGACTTCATGCTGAAGATGATGGGTCAGTGTATGTTTCAAACAATGGATTAGAAATCCCTCAACAAGACAAAAACAAAATTTTTCAATTAGGATTCAGTCGAAAGGAAAATGGAAGAGGTATGGGCCTGCATATAAGTAATGAAGTTCTAGAAACTGCGGGTTACAAGTTGTTATTAGTTGAGCCAAGAAAGAATGCCACAGTAACGTTTAAAATAGCTAAAATGGACTAAAAATAATGAGTTTTAGGGATAAATCTAACGAAATTGCAAATGAATTCCTACAGACTGTAGTATTTCTTGACGACAAAGCGTATGGCACAACGGATCAAGCTGATATAAATCATGACTTTGATGTAAAGTCAGTAGTTAAATCATTCGCTCGAAACAAGAAAGTTTGTTCAGTTTTTCAACCAGAAGTTGAAAGTGATATAGGCCTCTTTACAGAAATAGCTCAGAAAGCGGATGTAGTTGTTCTTGATTGGCGCATTATTATTAATCTGGACAATATTAATGAACTCGATGATGAAGATGACGCAGAAGTTGATGACCCGAATGGTCATTACACCAAGCAAATAATAAACAAATTATTAGAATCTAAGAGCAGCCAAAATAGTTTAAAGTTAATAGTTGTTTACACTGGAAATACTGAACTACTGGAAATAGCAGCTAGTATATCAGATAGCCTGATGCACGCTGGCATTAGTGGGTTTTCGATTAATCAAGATGACGAATGCTGCGTTAACTCTCATAGTTGTAAAATATTAGTTCGAGCTAAGTCAAATGGAGGTCATAATCGTGGACAGCATGCCCCAGAGCTAAGAGAAAAGTCAGTTACTTACGAAGAACTTCCTGAATTCATTAACTCTGAATTCGCAGAAATGACCAACGGCTTGTTATCAAACTTTGCTTTAAAGGCTTTGACAGCTATAAGAGAGAATAGTTTTCAAATTATAAATGTCTTCTCAAAAAGTCTTGATTACGCATATCTAGCAAATCAGTCTCTATTAATTAACAACCATGACGCAAATGAATTATTAGTTGATCTCATAGGCGATACATTTGTATCAATATTACGTGCTAATGACGCCAATAGCTTACTTGATACAGAGCTTATTAACACATGGTTAGACGACAACTTACAAGCTCAAGAACAACGTAAAAGGTCTAATGCGGGTCAATTTGAAGATTCAACTTTCGCAGTACCTGTAGCTAAAGCTCTCGATTTATTAAGTTCATGTAATGATGTTCAAGAAAAGTTTGTTGATGCTCTAGCTGATTTAGAAAACTTGTCTAGAAGGAATGTTGAGAAAAACTACAAAGCTTATGCTTTCGATATTTTCTCTGACTCTCAAGGAAATGGCTCTCACCAAGAGTATGCAAAACTGTGTCAACATAAGAACTTAATTCACAGCGAAGGATATATTCCTTTTCTTAGTCTAGGTACAGTCGTAAAAAGCAGCCATGATGGGAAGTATTTCGTTTGTATCCAACAGCGTTGTGATTCTGTAAGAATCGCGAATGGTGATATACGAAGGTTCCTATTCATCTCTTTGGATTTAGTTGATAATGACAAACCATTTGATTTCATTACACCAAGCGGTGAAAAGCTGTACTTAAATCGCAAAACCTATGACTTAAAAACAATTAAGTTTTTAGCTTCTGATGATGGCTCGGTAAGAGCTGAAAGAGATCAAGACACTCTTATATTCAAACAGTTTCATCAAATGGAGGATGGAATAGAGAGTTTTGAATATTTATTTGAGCTAAAAGAGCTCTATGCTCAAAGAATAGTAGATGATTACAGCTCTGGCTTATCTCGTGTAGGTTTAGATGAGCCTGAATGGGTTAGACTAAGCAAAAGATAATATTCTAAAAACTTAATTTAAAACGGTCACTAAATGTGACCGTTTTGTTTCGCACTCTAAAACTGTAGCGAATTTATAAGTTGCGTACTTTTAAATTAGTTGCGCACATTAAACACCGTTTCGAACATTATTTAACGTGCACATTTGTTTATTCAGCTTAAACACTTATTCAACTGTAACTGATTTCGCCAGATTTCGAGGCTGATCCACATCAGTACCTTTTATCAGTGCCACGTAATAAGACAGCAGTTGCAGCGGTACAGTGTAAATAATCGGCGCAATAATAGCGTCCACATGCGGTACATCGATGACACGCATGGTGTCATCACTTTTAAAGTGGGCATCTTTATCGGCAAATACGTACATAATGCCGCCACGAGCGCGCACTTCTTCCACGTTAGATTTAAGTTTTTCCAGCAGCTCGTTATTTGGCGCAACCACGATGACCGGCATATTTTCATCAATTAACGCCAGTGGACCGTGTTTTAATTCGCCTGATGCATAAGCTTCAGCGTGGATATAAGAAATTTCCTTAAGCTTTAGCGCACCTTCCATCGCAATGGGGTACTGATCGCCACGGCCTAAAAACAGGCTGTGGTGTTTATCAGAGAATTCTTCCGCCAGTGTTTCAATTGCATCACTTAAATTCAGCGCTTCTTCCAGTTTGGCAGGCAGGCTGTGCAGCGCTTTTAAAATCGCCTGCATTTTGTCCTGCGCCATGCCTTTATGCTGGCCAATGGCCGCAGTTAACATCAATAACGCAGTTAACTGAGTGGTAAAGGCTTTGGTAGATGCCACACCGATTTCAGCACCGGCTTTGGTCATAAAAGCCAAGTCGGATTCACGCACCAAAGACGAACCCGGCACGTTACAAATGGTTAAGCTGGCCATATAACCTGATTCTTTAGCCAAGCGCAGCGCTGCTAATGTATCGGCGGTTTCACCCGACTGAGAAATGGTTACCAACAAGCTATTTGGGTGCACATACGAGTGGCGATA
The DNA here is from genome assembly GCF_014270035.1 of Neptunicella marina. Classification (GTDB taxonomy): domain Bacteria; phylum Pseudomonadota; class Gammaproteobacteria; order Enterobacterales; family Alteromonadaceae; genus Neptunicella; species Neptunicella marina. Next base: position 175,006 of record NZ_JACNEP010000005.1, read on the forward strand.
ACGGAATTCAGAGGCGATTTCCACGTTACAGCTCACGTTAGCGTGTTGCTCCAGCCAGTAACGCGCGGTCATGCCCGAGTGATAGCTGGTACCACAGGCGATAATTTGCACGTGCTGCACTTTGGCCAAAATATCCTGTGCGTTTTCACCAAAAATCTCGCTGCTTACGCCGTTATCCTGCAAACGGCCATGCAGTGTATTACGCACAACCACTGGCTGCTCGTGGATTTCTTTCAACATATAGTGACGGTAACCGGCTTTATCACCCGCATCGTGTTGGATATTCGATTCAATCACTTCGCGCTCGACCGGCTCACCATTTTTATCAAAAATATGGATGTCGGTACGGCTGATTTCGGCGACATCACCTTCTTCTAAAAAGATAAAACGACGCGTCACCGGCAATAACGCCAGCTGATCCGAGGCAATAAAGTTTTCGCCAAACCCTAAACCAATCACCAGCGGACTGCCGGAACGCGCAACCACGACTTTTTCTGGCTGCTGTTTATCCATTACCACTGTGCCGTAAGCACCATCGAATTTTTTTACTGCCGATTGCACCGCCGATAACAGGCTGTCGCCACTTTGCAGTTTGTGATCTACCAAGTGCGCGATAGTTTCAGTGTCGGTATCCGATGTGAACTGATAACCCTTAGCTTGCAGCTCGGTTTTGAGTTTTAAATAGTTTTCAATAATGCCATTGTGCACTACCGCCACACGCTCCGATGAAAAGTGTGGGTGAGCGTTCGCTTCGGTTACACCACCATGCGTAGCCCAGCGAGTGTGTGCAATACCGACAAAACCACGTACCGGATTTTCTGCGACAGCAGAGGATAATTCCTGCACTTTACCGGTACGGCGTACACGTTCGATATCGCCTTCGCCATTTATAACCGCCACACCGGCCGAGTCGTAACCGCGGTATTCCAGACGACGCAGACCTTCCAATAAAATTTCAACTACATTACGTTCAGCGACAGCGCCGACTATTCCACACATAAATAACTCCGTTTATAGCGGTTCGGCGCAAATAACCTGTACGCCTTGTTGTTCGATTAAAGCTTTGGCCGCCGCATCCAGTTGGTTGTCGGTGACAAGCACAGAAATTTGTTGCCAGGTTAATTCCACGTTCGGCATTTTGTGGCTGAGTTTGTCGGACTCGGCCATTACCACCACCTTGTCGGCCACTTCGGCCATTACGCGGGTTAAATTGGTCAGTTCATTAAAGGTGGTGGTGCCCTTGTTTAGATCGATGCCGGATGCACCCACAAAGGCCAGATCAAAGTTGTATTCGCGCAGCATTTTTTCAGCCATTTGTCCCTGAAAGGATTGCGATTGCGCATCCCAGGTGCCGCCTGTCATCAATAACGTGGGTTCGTTTTCCTGACTGACTAACTGATCAGCCACATGCAAGGCATTGGTCATAACCACTAAACCCCGCTTTTCACTTAATAACGGTAATAAGGCGAGGGTAGTGCTGCCACTATCAATCACCATGCGCTGACGATCATTAATTAAAGCAAGCGCGGCTTTGGCAATGGATAACTTTCGTTTCGAAATATTATTTACAGGCGCATTATTGCTTTGGTTTTGTACGGGTACTGCTCCGCCAAATTTACGCAGCAACAAACCCGCCTGTTCTAAATGGGTAATATCTTTACGAATGGTCACAACCGAAGTTTCAAACTGCGCGGCAAGGCTTTCAACCGAGGCTTTGCCCTGCTGATTGACCAATTCAACAATTTGCTGACGACGTTCGCTGGTATTACGCTTCATTACTTTCCATTCGAAACTTAAGTTACTTTTCGAAAGAATACGGAAATTTATGAAATAAGGAAAGCTATTTATTGTACAAAAGAAGTTTTAGTCAGTTTTGATAACAAATGTTGCGACGCAACAGAAACGATTTTAAGCGGGAAATAAAAAAGCCTTATCCGAAGATAAGGCTTGAATATTTTAGCGTGGAGGTCTCGTATACGAGCTTCTTTTTGTTAGTATTTCACTAGCGCAGGGACTTTATAACAGAGTTTGTAAAAAAAACGCAAGCTTTTCGTCATAATTTGATTCACATCACAGATTTGTATTCGCACGAATTGGTTAAAAATGTGTACAATAGCGCCCGTTTTCAGCCTCCCGGAGCAGTGACTTTGTCTGACCTTAAGAATGATCGCTATTTAAAAGCCCTTTTAAAACAACCTGTTGATATGACTCCCGTATGGATGATGCGTCAGGCAGGGCGTTATTTACCTGAATATCGCGAGGTTCGTAGTCAGGCGGGTGATTTTATGTCGCTGTGTAAAAATGCTGAACTGGCTTGTGAAGTCACCTTGCAGCCCTTACGTCGTTATGAACTGGACGCAGCGATTTTGTTCTCAGATATCCTGACTATCCCGGATGCCATGGGTTTAGGTTTGTATTTTGAAGCCGGTGAAGGTCCTAAATTTGAACGTCCTATCAGCTCGAAAGCCGATATCAAAAAAATTCCAAATTTTGATCCGAATGTTGAACTGCAATATGTAATGAATGCGGTTTCGACCATTCGTAAAAATTTGCAGGGTGACGTGCCGTTAATTGGTTTTTCTGGCAGCCCGTGGACATTAGCCACTTATATGATTGAAGGCGGCAGCAGTAAAGCCTTCACCAAAATCAAAAAAATGGCCTTTAGCGAGCCACAAACTTTGCACTTGTTGCTGGATAAACTGGCCGACTCGGTTACCACATATCTGAATGCACAAATTGCAGCAGGCGCACAATCGGTGATGGTATTCGATACCTGGGGTGGCGTGTTGTCTCCCGCGGCCTACAAAGAATTTTCACTGCAATATATGCACAAAATTGTTGATGGTTTAACCCGCGAGGCAGATGGTCGCAAAGTGCCTGTTACGCTGTTCACCAAAAACGGGGGCATGTGGTTAGAAGCTATCGCCGCGACCGGTTGTGATGCGGTTGGTCTGGATTGGACCATTAACATTGAAGATGCCAAAGCACGCGTGGGTGACAAAGTGGCGCTGCAAGGCAATATGGATCCTTCAATGCTTTACGCACCGGCGGAACGTATTGAGCAGGAAGTGCAAACTATTCTTAAGGGCTTTGGTAACGGCAGTGGCCATGTATTTAATTTAGGCCACGGCATTCATCTGGATGTGCCACCTGAAAACGCCAAAGTATTTATTGATGCGGTACACAAGTTCAGCAAGCCTTATCATCAATAAACTTCTAGTTGGATGAGTAATATAAAAAACGGTCTTTTCAGACCGTTTTTTATTGCTCGAATTTAAATATTATCCGACTGGATTTGTTTCAGTTTTGCCAGTTGCTTTTTGGCATTACGATTATCAGGTTGCAGCTCAAGTACCTTTTGGTAACCGGCAATGGCAATCTGAATGTGGCCTAATCGCCATTGTGTTTCCGCCACGCTGTCATATGTATTCGCGCTATTGGGATAAAGCTGAGTGTTTAATTCAAATACTGCTAAGGCTTGTTGCAACTTATTTTGATTAACCAACCAATAACCAAAGTTATTGATATCACTCTCGGCAAACTGATTGTTTAGCGTTTTCGCAATCTCAGAAGCTTTGTTATAGCCTTGTTTTTCCAGCACTAAATAAAAGGTTTTGATGTTTTGAGGTAAACCAAAACCATTTTGCTTTTGCATATCTTCTACATAAAAACCGGCGATATCGTCAATGAAACGATCTGGCGAGCCACCCATTAAATTGGTTAACACCACTATGGCTAAATCGTCCTCTGGGTAAACAAACAAACCGCTGCGATTGCCACCAACCGGCGCTGCTGCCGGATGTTCATTACGCGCTACAATTGGCCAGCCCAGTGCATAGCCACTTAATAAACGGTTGAAACCTTTCGGATGACCATTATCTAAACGCGCAGGTGTCCATAAAGTGGCAAGACTACCCTGTTGTTTTAACAACTCATTGGTTTGCAAGGCGATAACCCAATTTGCAAGTTCGGTGGCGGTCGAACTCATGCCCGCAGCCGGATACAACATGTTTGAGAAAATCTCACTGCGAATGTTGGTTAGCTCACCGGTGTAATAGGTGGTGTACCGTTTTGCTGAATGGCTCACTACGTTATTCAGGTTATCAAAACCCGCTTCGACAGTACGCGGCATACCAACCTGTTTTAACTGCTGATTGGTAATGACCTCGGCAAAAGGCTGACCAGTTAATTTTTCAATCAACTTACCAACAATGATGTAATTGGTTTGGTTGTATTTAAAGTTGCTGCCTGTGTCGAATGCCATTGGCAAGGTTTGTACTTTTTCCCACGATGCTTGTGGATCGTCTTCCACAATCAACTTGCCAAAATCATTGGCCAAAATGGCAGGCAAACCTGAGGTATGCCCCATAATTTGTTTGGTATTAAGCTGCTGCCATGCTTTAGGTAATTCTGGTAAGTAACTGCCAATTGGTGCAGATAAATCCAGTTTACCCTGCTCTACCAATTGCATAATTGCCACACCGGCAAAGGCTTTGGTCATTGAATTGATGGAGAACACAGTGTTGTTATCAACTGCCACTGAATCTTCAATATTCGCCAAACCATAGCTGCCAGTTCTGATAATTTTATTGTGCTGCACCACGGCCAGTTGCAGGCCGGGGATCTGACGTTGCTGCATTTGTGCTGCGATAAAATCGTCCAGCTCATCAGCGAAAGCCAAATTAAATAATGGGCTTAGGAACACAACAATTAAAAATAGTGACTTCAACACTGTACTGCGCATTTCATACTCTTCTTGGTTAGTTTGCATATCAATCGTCCTTTATTGTTCGGCTCAAAAAATATCGCCATTGCCAAACTCAGGTTTCCATTAGTGAACTTTTCACCTTTGCCAAACTATAGAGCAACAACCAGACCAAGATTTAACCTGTTGTTTTTATTGGTTAATTTATTTAATTGGGGAGTTTTGAAATACGAAACTTGGTGAAATCCATTAACTTTTTGTGAAAAAGACTAAGTTGGAAATGGTTATTTTACTTACCTAACTTGATATTGAGCATGCACGCTGAAAATCTTACTGACATACTAGGGAACATATCTAATTAAGTGATCTACGAATTTATATAGAGGATTTTGATTGTTTGAATATGTAAGGTGTTCATTTCTTGTGAAGGGCTCAATAAGTTCAGGCATTTCATTCCGATAAAAAATATAATCTTTTGAGTATATTTGTATCGCATTATTTATCATCAATACTGTTCGTCGGTCGATGGGTAATGATTGAACTAAAGGTTGAGACATATAACTCCTTGGGTTAGCCCACACTACAGCTATGTTAGGAGTTATTGGGATTACAATTTGCAAATTAGATAAATAATATACACTTGATGAAATGTTATTATACACACCATCACCATATATAAATTCGGCTTCGTCAGAAAATAAAATAGCTAACCGACCACACCTAACGGAATTTCTTGTTAGCTCTCTGAATGCACTTCCCATATTTGAAGTAATCAGCATTTTACTTTCTTTTTTTGGAATTTCTCCTCGAAATCCAATTACCAAATTATTTAACCGATTCCTGTAAAATGGTGAACGAACAACCAAAGATAGAATGCATTCCCTAAGCAAATCAATATTTTGATGTTCCTCACTTTGGGTTGCATACATATAACGCTTTTCGAAACTATTCCAAGACCTGAACTCTTCTAGATCCTTCACAATTGATCGCATATTTCGATCAGAGTTATCGAAAAAAGGCTCAATTGTTCCTTCCCAAGAATTTGGAGAATCATAAATAAAATTGTGACCATTAGATATGTGCGCAAACTCCTTTGGATTGGAGGAAATAATCTCTCCATTTGAACTAATACGATTCACTTTTCCTGATTTATTGAGCCAGAACTGAGACAAACTTTTTGGCCACCAATGATGTTTCGCACCGCGCTGTGTCTTTTTTGCATTTCCTGGAATCAAGTTTACATTCCTTGTAATAGTTGATTTATAAGTATACGGCCTCAGTAATTCTCACAAAATTTTAACCAATAACTATGCGTCTCTTGGCAAACCCTTCTCGATACTACGGATTAAACGGGTATCCAGTCGTGAGATGGGAATTTCTGTTTCAGCTTTAATACGCTGTTGTTCAAGTGCCCAGTCAATATGCTCCGCGACTAATTCAGTGGTATTTGATTTGGCTTGCTGCAGTGCATCGACTATCTGAGCAGAATATGGTGCATTGCCCAACGCCACCGCGATATTGCGTTGCCAGCGCTCAAAACCGATGCGACGAATGGCCGAACCTTCGGTGACTTTTAAAAAGTAACTTTCGTCCCAGCCAAATAATTCGAGTAGGTCTTTGTTAAACAAGGCATTGCGGGCCTGAAAATCTATTTCAGCACTAAGCTGCGCAAAGCGATTCCACGGGCAAATTAACTGACAATCGTCACACCCATAAATGCGGTTGCCCATTAGCGCACGAAATTCTTCGGGGATGGCGCCTTTGTTTTCAATAGTGAGATAGGAAATGCAACGCCTGCCATCTACCACATATGGCTCAACAATCGCCTGTGTCGGGCAAATAGTGATGCAGGCTGTGCAATTACCGCAGCCTTCTTCCACTGGAGAGTCCACCGGCAACGGTAAATTAATAAACAGTTCACCAAGAAAAAAGAAAGAGCCCGCTTGTTTATTAAGCGTAAGTGAGTGTTTACCTGTCCAACCAATTCCGGCTTTTTCGGCAATCGCATGTTCCAGCACCGGCGCCGAATCCACAAATGGGCGAAATTCGACTGGCAGTTCACTGGCAATTTTATCACCGAGTTTTTTTAAGCGGTTGCGCATTAATTTGTGATAATCGCGCCCCACCGCATAGCGGCTGATATAACCTTTATTTTTATTCGAGAGGTTTTTGGCAAAGCTGGCTTCGGTCGGCAGGTAATCGAGTCGCACACTTATCACTCGCAAGGTGCCGGGCACTAATTCGTCTGGGCGCGCGCGTTTCATACCATGTTCGGCCATAAACGCCATGTCACCGTGATAGCCGTTATCTAGCCAGTTTTGCAGATGAGATTCGTGACGGGATAAATCAATATCAGCAATGCCAACCTGCTGGAAACCTAGCGCTTTTCCCCATGACTTGATATTTTCAGCAAGAAGCCGGAGTTCTTGTTCAGGGAGTTGCGTCATTGAGTACCTATGCCATATCACAAACGCTGCCAAGAGTAGCACAGAACCTTTATGGTGCGCAGCAGATCCGCGAGCACGAAGAGGCTGCCGCCAGAGCAATTGACCTGAGTTTATATGAACTCATGGAAGCTGCAGGCGCTGCGGTTTTTGAGCTTATGCAACAGCAATATAAATCAGCCCAGCAGATTCTGGTGCTTTGCGGCAAAGGTAATAATGGTGGCGATGGTTTTGTAATTGCGCGACTGGCTAAGCAGGCTGGTTTTGAGGTTAATTTATGTTTGTTGGGCGATAAACATGCACTAAGTGATGACAGCCAACAAGCTATGCAAAAATGGCTGGATGCTGGCGGCTTTATTGATCATGCATTGCCAACATCATTGCATAACTTTGATCTAATCGTTGATGCTTTACTGGGCAACGGCTTAAAAGGTGATGTACGTGAACCTTATCTATCCGCCATCAATTTAGTTAATCACAGCAATAAAGCGGTTATTAGTGTGGATGTGCCGTCTGGGCTTGATTGCGATAGCGGAAAAATTCTTGGCTGTGCCATAAAAGCCGATAGCACAGTCACCTTTATCGGTTTAAAAGCGGGATTGCTTACTGGTAATGGCAAAAATCAGGTTGGCAAATTACATCTGGCTACGCTTGGCATTGAACACAGTATAAATGAACTCACCAAATCTCACGGACGTTTATGCCGGTTACAGGATTGCGCAAAACCTGCTAAACGTTTGCCTAACTCACATAAAGGCCAGTTTGGCCATTTGTTATGTATTGGTGGCAACAGCGGCATGCCGGGCGCAATGCTGTTATGTGCGCGAGCGGCTATGCGCAGTGGTTGTGCCATGCTAAAAGTCGCCACACATAGCGATTCCTTTTTAGCAATTAACAGCAATTTAGCCGAAGCCATGCTGGCTGCAACACCGATTAAGCCAGAGCAATTTGAGTGGTGTAGCGCCATCGCGCTGGGACCGGGTTTGGCGCAGAATGACTGGGCACAACAGCAATACTCGTTGGCTATGCATGCCATTATTAATCAACAAATCGCAGCAGTGATTGATGCCGATGCACTTAATCTGTTGGCTAAAAATTCTCACCCGCTTCACGCTAATTGTGTAATAACACCCCACCCGGGCGAAGCCGCCAGATTATTAAATTGTACCACTGCCGATATCGAAAATAATCGCATACAAGCCGCGCGGGAACTGGCGAATAAATTCAATTGTCAGGTTATTTTAAAAGGTGCCGGTAGCGTGATTATTGCTGATCAGCAGCTTTATATTTGCGCCGATGGCAATCCGGGCATGGCAACCGCTGGAATGGGCGATACCCTGACTGGCATTGTTGGCGCCATGCTGGCACAGGGCAAAAATGCCGGCGAAGCAGCACTCGAAGGCTGTTTATTGCATGCGCAAGCAGGCGATATGGCAGCGCACAAAGAGGGAGAACATGGTATGCTAGCCAGTGATTTAATTCCCTTTATACGTCAACTGGTTAACCGATGAAGCAGCAAGTTTTTTTAGCCGATGAATCCGCCACTCTCGCACTCGCCGGGAAAATGGCCAAAGCCTGTCACACCTCCACCACGATTTACCTGCACGGTGATTTAGGCGCAGGTAAAACCTGTTTTAGTCGTGGCTTTATTCATGGACTGGGCTTTGAAGGCCGGGTAAAAAGCCCTACCTATACCTTGGTTGAACCTTATGAAGTTGGCCCATGGCGAATATTCCATTTTGATTTGTACCGCTTATCGGATCCGGAAGAGCTCGAATTTATGGGCATACGGGATTATTTTGAACAGGACTGTATAAATTTGATAGAGTGGCCTGATAAAGGGCAAGGATTACTGGCACCGGCCGATTTAATCATTGAGTTAGCCTATGTGGATAACGCCAGATCTGCCACCTTAACTGCTGTATCCGATACAGGACAAGCGCTGATTACCAACACACTAAAATAAAGATTATGAGCCGTTATCCAGTATTAAAAAGCTTGTTGTTGATGTGGTGTTTATGCACCTGGTCAGCAATGGCAGCCGATAACAAAATCAACAGCGTGCGTATCTGGCCTTCTCCGGATAATACCCGGGTGGTATTTGATTTAGACAGCGCCCCTCAATACACCTACTTCACCTTATCGAAACCGGAACGTTTAGTGATCGATTTAGCCGATACCGGCGGGAAATTTAATTTCGCCGGGCTGGCTAATGAAAGCGATCTGGTGAAAAAGATCCGCTACAGCACCCCCAAAAACAAACGATCAGTACGTTTGGTGGTAGAACTCACAAAAAAAATAAAACCACAAATTTTCTCATTGCCACCAACTGCACCCTATAGCGACCGTTTGGTGATTGATCTGCGTGACGATGACTCACAACCTTCAAGGCAATCATCTCAACAAGTGGTAAGCCATCATGCTGACGAAGGTGATGACAGAAACATTATCGTGGCGATTGATGCAGGTCACGGTGGTGAAGATCCCGGTTCGATAGGCAGTGCGGGCACATACGAGAAAAACATTACTCTCGCGATTGCCAAACAACTTGCAAAAATGATCGATGCCGAACAAGGGATGGAAGCCTTTATGGTGCGTCGCGGTGATTATTATGTGGATCTAAACCGCCGTACCGAACTGGCCAGAAAAGCCGGAGCCGATTTATTTGTATCGATTCACGCCGATGCTTATACCACCCCGCAACCACGTGGCGGTTCAGTATGGGTATTATCCATGAAACGCGCTAACTCTGAGTTAGGTCACTGGCTGGAAAAACGTGAGAAATATTCAGAACTATTAGGTGGTGCCGCAGAGGTAATACAAAATACCGATAGTGAGCGCTACCTTTCACAGGCATTATTGGATATGTCTATGGATCATTCCATGACTACCAGCTATGGCTTAAGTGATTTGATTATTGGTGAAATGAAAAAAGTCACCCGTATGCACAAAAAGGCACCTCAGGCCGCTAGTCTGGCTGTGCTAACCTCACCAGATATTCCCTCAATTTTGGTGGAAACCGGCTTTATCTCCAATCCTACTGAAGAAAAAAATCTTAACTGGTCTGCCCATCGCGAAAAATTAGCCAAGGCCATGTTTAACGCGGTGAAACGTCATTTTAAGCGTACCCCGCCAGATGGCACATTATGGGCACGCTTGAAACAACAAAACCGTACTCACAGAGTAAGCCGTGGTGAGTCTTTATCTATTCTGGCGCAGCGCTACAACGTGTCGGTACAAAACCTGAAAGTCGCGAATAACCTCAATTCTGACATGGTCAGAATTGGCCAGGTGCTGACCATTCCCAGCAGCTGATCACGAGCTACCTGAACTATGCCCATAAAACTGTTGCCGGCGATGCTGGCAAACCAAATTGCTGCCGGAGAGGTAGTAGAACGCCCGGCTTCCGTGGTGAAAGAGCTGGTGGAAAATAGTCTGGATGCAGGTGCCACAGAGATTGAAATCGCCATAGAAAAAGGCGGCCATAAACGCATTCTAATTCGTGATAATGGCAGTGGCATTGCCAAAGATGAACTGGAGCTGGCGCTTAGCCGCCATGCCACCAGCAAAATCAGCACACTGGATGATTTGGAACATATTGCCAGTCTCGGTTTTCGGGGCGAAGCACTTGCCAGTATAAGTTCGGTATCACGTTTGACCCTGACCTCGAAACCTGCAGATCAGGACAATGCCTGGCAGGCTCACACCGAAGGCCGTGATCAGTTAGTACAAATTCAACCCGCTGCACATCCGGATGGCACCAGCATCGATGTGGAAGATTTGTTTTTTAATACACCTGCGCGCCGTAAATTCCTGCGCGCTGAAAAAACCGAGTTTATGCACATTGAAGAAGTGGTTAAGCGCATCGCATTAAGCCATTTTGGCGTGCAATTTGTTTTAAAGCATAATGGCAAAACCATTAAACGCTTTGCCAAAGCCAGTACCGATAACCAACAACAAAAACGTCTGGCACAGATTTGTGGTAATCAGTTTAGCGACAATCTAATCGCGCTTAACAGTGCCTATCAGGATATAAAACTGGATGGCTGGGTAACACTTAGTGCTCAGGAAAATAACGCGCAAGCGGTTAACTTTTTTTATATCAATGGCCGGGTAATGCGCGACAAATTAATATTCCACGCACTGAAACAAGCCTGTTTCGAGCACACTGGCCTGGAGCAATTACCCGATTTTGTGCTGTATTTGCACATTGACCCCGAACAAATCGATGTGAATGTGCATCCGGCTAAACATGAAGTGCGTTTTCACCAGTCCCGAATAGTGCACGATTTTGTCTATCGCGCCATGTGTGATGCCTTTACTCAGACACCTGAAACCACCAAATCTGAGCAACACTACGTGGGTGATGTTTCTGCTGCGGATTACAGCACGGCCAAACCGTTGGCAGAACCATCACATGACTATATTCGTCCGTTACAAACACATTCAGGTTCAGCAAGCCTTACAAATAATAGATATTCATCAGGTAGTCCAGGTCGAACATCTGGTTACTCGTCACCTGCACCATCCTCCAAAGCGATGGCGGGTTTTCAGCAATTAATGCCGGCTAAAGCTGAAAATCAGGCCAGCCAATGGTTGTTTGCCGGGCAGCGCTTTATTGTCTTTAACAATCCGGGCTTATCTGCTGTTGATTTATTCGATCTTGCCAAATTAAAACTGGAACAGGACAGAAAACAGCAATCCCTTGTTAGTCAGCCGCTTTTAATGCCCATTTCGCTGCAATGCAGCGATACGCCACAACAGGCAGCGCTTAAAGTTGATTCACTAGCGGATTTTGGCATTGTTCTGCAGTTTTTTAATCATAAACTGATGTTAAAACAAGTGCCTGCATTGCTGCGTCAGGCCAACTGGACAGCGTTTTTACAACAGCTATGTAACACCCCTGATACCAGGTTTGATGACAACCAGTATCTTTGGCTGTGGTTAAGACAAAATGATGTGACGTTTTCTCAGCAACAGGCTAACCAGCTATGGCATTGGTTATTTGAACACTTTGGCGACCAGGCCAGTACTACACTTTCAAAACTACAATTCTTAATTGATTTACCAAGCGGAAAGGTACGCCATGACTAACTCTCTGCCTAAAGCCATAGCCCTGATGGGACCCACTGCTTCGGGCAAAACCGATTTGGCCATCAAGCTTTGCCAGACACTACCTTGCGATATAATTAGCGTGGATTCAGCGCTGATATACAAGGGTATGGATATAGGCACCGCCAAACCCAGTGCTGACGAGTTAAAGTTAGCGCCACATCGCCTGATTGATATTAAGGACCCAGCAGAAATTTATTCAGCGGCTGATTTTCGCCATGATGCTTTGCGCGAAATGGCCGATATATCAGCAAAAGGCCGGATTCCACTATTAGTTGGTGGAACTATGATGTATTTCAAAGTACTAATAGAAGGCATATCTCCTTTGCCGCAAGCTGATGCAGAATTACGGCAGCAAATTGAAGCTCAGGCAGAGGAACAGGGATGGCAGACATTACACGATGAACTGGCCAATGTGGATCCTGTATCGGCACAACGCATACATCCGAATGATCCACAACGCTTAACCCGGGCAATTGAAGTGTTCAGATTAACCGGTAAATCCTTAACGGACTTAACCGAAAAAAAATCCGAGCCATTGCCTTATGATTTGCACCAGTTTGCCATTGCTCCAAAGGACAGAGCGGTGCTACATCAGCGTATCGCCCAGCGTTTTGACCTGATGTTGGAACAAGGATTTGAAAATGAAGTAAAAAGCTTATTTGAGCGTTCCGATTTGCATCTGGACCTACCAGCAATACGTGCAGTGGGATATCGGCAGATGTGGGAACACTTAGAGGGCAGGTATGATCATGACGAAATGCGTGAACGTGCTATAATAGCGACTCGTCAGCTGGCGAAGCGCCAACTAACATGGTTACGAAGTTGGCATAAGTTATTCTGGTTAGATACCTTTGCAGACGACAATCTGCAACGACTTCTGGCTATACAGCAAGCATAAATGTTGTATACTTCTAACTTGCTGACATTACACATAATAATAGAATGAAGGACACAACGATGGCTAAGGGGCAATCTTTACAAGACCCATTTTTGAACGCGCTTCGCAAGGAACGAATTCCAGTTTCAATTTACCTGGTAAATGGTATTAAACTTCAGGGTCAGGTTGAGTCATTTGATCAGTTTGTTATTTTGCTTAAAAACACCGTAAGCCAAATGGTGTACAAACATGCGATCTCAACAGTGGTACCGTCCAGACCAATCCCCATGGTTGCGAATACCATGACAAACTCCGATAATGAACAGGATTAAAATTTTAATTTTAAACTTGTTTATTAGGAGATAATGCTTGTTTGACCGTTATGAAGCAGGTGAACAGGCGGTATTGGTTCATATCAATTTTTCTGACGAAAACAGCAGAGAAGATTTGCATGAGTTACAAATGCTTGTCTCTTCTGCTGGTGTTACTACCGTTGATGTTGTTACCGGCTCACGCCAGACCCCGCATCCCAAATATTTTGTGGGTAGCGGCAAAGCAGAAGAGATAGCTAACGCAGTCAGAACATCTGAAGCGCAAGTCGTGATATTTAATCACGCACTATCCCCCTCGCAGGAACGTAACTTAGAACAGCTTTGCAAATGTAAAGTAATAGATCGCACCGGACTGATCCTGGATATTTTTGCCCAGCGCGCGCGCACCCATGAAGGTAAATTGCAAGTAGAGCTTGCACAGTTGCGTCATATATCCACCCGACTTATTCGCGGCTGGACTCACCTGGAACGACAAAAAGGTGGTATTGGTTTACGTGGTCCGGGGGAAACTCAGCTCGAAACCGACCGTCGTTTATTACGCGAACGTATCAAGAGTATTTTACGTCGTTTGGGTAAAGTGCAGAAGCAACGTGAACAAGGTCGGCGTGCACGTAACCGGGCAGAAATTCCTACTTTGGCTTTAGTGGGTTATACCAACGCGGGTAAATCAACCCTGTTTAATACCATAACCCAGGCGCATGTGTATGCAGCAGACCAGTTGTTCGCCACACTTGATCCTACATTGCGCAAAATTAGTCTTAAAGATGTCGGCACCGCGATTTTAGCCGATACGGTTGGATTTATTCGTCATCTGCCCCATGATCTGGTCGCAGCTTTTAAAGCCACCCTGCAGGAAACTCAGGAAGCAGATATTTTGCTACATGTGGTCGATTATTCAGATGAACAGCATGAAGACAACATTCGTCAGGTTGATGAAGTACTGGCCGAAATAGACGCCGACGAGATCCCCCAGCTAATGATCTGTAACAAAATAGATCGTATGGAGGGTATCGAGCCTAAGATTGATCGCGATGATGAAGGCAGACCATGCCGTGTATGGATTTCAGCGCAACAAGGTATCGGACTGGATTTACTTTTTGACGCTCTAACCGAGTGCCTGGCGCAAACAATGGTGCAATTTCAGTTGCGAATTCCGCCCAAAGCAGGAAAACTGCGCGGAGATCTGTTTCATCTGGATTGTATCTCGGATGAATCCTACGCGGATGACGGCGACTGGCTGGTTAGTATCAGAATGCCGAGTAATGACTGGCAGAGACTGGTCAAAAAATACGATGGCCACTTAAATGATTACGTGGTTAATAAACACTGATTCCGAATTCGCCGAGCGGGCCGGTCCGTCCGCTTGGCTCAAGCAAACACAGTTATAAACAAAGTTGGAGAAATAACATGGCTTGGAATGAGCCGGGTGGAAATAATAATGACCCGTGGAAAAATCGCGGTAGCCGCGATCAGGGGCCGCCTGATTTGGATGAAATTTTTAAAAATTTCTTCTCTAAGTTCGGCGGTAAGTCTGGTGGCGGTTCCGGTAAAGGTATAGGTGGCATCAGTCTGCTGCTGGTTGCAGGTATTGCAATTGCTATCTGGGTAATCAGTGGATTTTATACAATTCAGGAAGCCGAGCGCGGTGTGGTACTGCGTTTTGGTAAATTCCATGAATTTAAAGATCCGGGTTTACGCTGGAAAGCCACTTTTATCGACAAAGTATTCACCGTCGACGTGAAAACCATCCGACATATGCCTTCCTCAGGTTTTATGTTAACTCAGGATGAAAACGTGGTACGTGTCGAAATGGAAATCCAGTACCGCATCATTGAACCCTATAAATATACTTTTGCTGTAACAGATCCAGACGAAAGTCTGCGTCAGGCACTGGATAGTGCCATCCGTTATGTTGTGGGCCATTCAGCAATGAACGATGTACTCACCAGCGGACGTGAAGTCACCCGTCAGGCAGTATGGGAAGAATTGCAAAAAATCGTTGAACCATATGGAATGGGTGTTGAGATTGTTGATGTCAACTTTAAAGATGCACGTCCACCAGAAGAAGTGAAAGCCGCTTTTGATGATGCTATCGCCGCACAGGAAGATGAAGTTAAGTTCATCCGTGAAGCAGAAGCCTATGTACGAGCTATAGAACCTCAGGCTCGCGGTAGCGTAAATCGAATGACGCAGGAAGCACAGGCATATAAGGAACGTTCAATTTTGCGTGCCGAAGGTGAAGTTGCCCGCTTTAATCAGTTGTTACCTCAATACGAAGCTGCGCCAGAAGTAACTCGTCAGCGTCTGTATCTGGAAACAATGGAAAAAGTATATAGCAACACCAGTAAGATCCTGATCGATGAAAAAGGTGGTAGCAACATGATGTACCTGCCACTGGATAAAATTCTCGAGCGTCAGAATGCGTATGAAAAACCTTCATCACAAAAACCAATAACGCTGGAAAACCTGCGTCAGACTAGTCAGGACAACACCCAAAGCCCATCATCATCGATCCGTGATGATCGAAGAACAGGGAGAAACTAAACTATGAAGAACTTACTGATTATCATTGTTTTAGCTTTTGTTGCCCTAGGTTTTGGTTCTGTTTTTGTGGTGGATGAAGGTCATAAAGCCATTGTTATCCAGTTTGGTAAAGTACAGCGTGACAGCGAAACCAACCAAACTAAGGTATTTGGTCCGGGCATTCACTTTAAATTACCTTTGTTCGACAAAGTGAAAGTGCTGGATGCCCGTATCCAGACTCTGGACGATGCCCCAGGCCGTTTTGTGACCTCAGAGAAAAAAGACCTGATTGTGGATTCATACGTTAAGTGGCGTATCAATGAATTCTCAACCTATTACCTTTCTACTGGTGGTTTCAAAGATCAGGCCGAAGCGTTGTTAAAACAAAAAGTGAACAACGGATTACGTACCGAGTTTGGTACGCGTACCATTACTGAAATTGTTTCTGGTGAACGCTCTGAACTGATGAAACGTGCGATGATCCAGTCATCACAAAGTGCTAACGAGCTGGGCATTGAAATTGTGGATGTTCGGGTAAAGCAAATTAATCTGCCACCTGAAGTTAGTAATTCCATTTTCCAGCGTATGCGTGCTGAACGTAGTGCGGTTGCCCGTGAGCACAGATCACAGGGTCAGGAACAGGCTGAAATTTTACGTGCCAACATAGATGCAAAAGTCACTGTCATGCTGGCTGATGCAGAACGTAATGCACGTAAATTAAAAGGTGAAGGTGATGCGGAAGCTGCCAGCATCTATGCAAAAGCCTACAACAAAAACGCCGAGTTCTACGAATTCCTTAGAAGTATGGACGCGTATGAAAAGAGCTTTGCCGACAAACAGGACGTATTAGTGTTAGGTCCTGAAAGTGACTTCTTTAAATACATGAAGCACACCGACGGTAAAAAATAATAATTTAAAGGGTCCGGATGGGCCCTTTTTTAATCTGTACTCTACCCGCTTATGTACCAACATCTATATCAAGGCTTTTTAAACGCCAATAAAAACATTCAACACTTTGCTTGTCACAGCCATCATTACTGGCCGGACGTAACCCGACAGGCCATGCTCGATTACTGGGATGACACCGCACGACTGGTCGACGATAAATGGGGCTACTTTTTTGAACATAAAGTCCCGGCATTACAGCAACATATTGCGACTATCTTAAATACTGGCGAACCAGAACAACTGGTATTTGCCAGCAATACCCATGAGTTGTTGTTTCGTATTATCAGCTGTTTGGATCTATGCAAACCACTTAAAATATTAACCACCGACAGTGAATTTCATAGTTTTAATCGCCAGGTAAACCGGCTTGACGAGCTGAGTAATGTGCATGTTAATAAAGTGCCCTGCCTGCCGTTTGAAAGTTTCGAATCCCGCTTTATTCAACAAGCGCAATCTGATCAGTATGATCTTATTTTTGTCAGTCAGGTCTTTTTTAATTCCGGTTACGCCATCAGCGACTTAGACGCTCTGGTTACCAGCATAGCCGATCATACCGACCTGTTAGTCATAGACGGTTATCATGCATTTATGGCACTACCTACCAGTCTAAAAAATATTAAGGACAAGATATTTTATCTGGCAGGTGGTTATAAATATGCACAAGGTGGAGAAGGTGCCTGCTTTGCTCATATCCCAAGAACAGCAGCTCTACGTCCTTTGTATACAGGTTGGTATGCCGAATTCGGAGCCTTAGCCAATAGCAAAGGTTTACAAGTAGACTATGCCGATAACGGTATGGCTTTTGCCGGTTCAACTATGGACTACAGTGCGCAATATCGCATGTTAGCGGTATTTGACTTATTCGCAGGACTTCAACTTGGTGTACCTGCCATTCATCAGTATGTGATGGACTTACAACAAGCCTTTTTAGAACAACTGCAAGCGCTAAATCACCCACATTTGAATCTGGATAATTTACTTCTGTTGGATAAAAACTGGCATGGCCACTTTCTGACGTTTAAATTACCCAGTGCCGAATTAGTCGCCTCTATCGCCGGAAAACTAAAAGCACATGGTATTCACACCGACTATCGAGGCGACAGACTGCGATTTGGTTTTGCTTTATATCAAAATGCAGATGAGTTTGATCTAGGCTGTCTTAAGCAAATAAAGGATTAACACCACAATGGACAACATATTCTGGTTAGCCTTTGCGCTGTTTTTAATATTAGAAGGCATAGGCCCGCTTTTATTCCCTAAAAAATGGCGCCGTTATATTTTGCAGATTGCGGAACAACCACCTCAAAATTTACGAACCATGGGTGCAGTAATGGTCGCTATTGGCGTAATTTTATGGCACGTCATGAAATAGGCTCAATTCCAGCAATTAATCGGAAAAACGGGTGCTTTTTCACGCTAATTTTTGTAGAATCGCCGGCCTGATTTTCTGCTGATATTTTAATCATGGCTAATAACGTTGTAGTTCTGGGTACCCAATGGGGTGACGAAGGTAAAGGTAAGGTTGTCGATTTACTCACTGATAAAGCGAGTTATGTCGTACGTTATCAAGGTGGTCACAATGCCGGCCATACTCTGGTAATTAACGGTGAAAAAACCGTTTTACATTTAATCCCTTCCGGCATTTTGCGCGATAACGTGAAGTGCGTGATCGGTAACGGTGTTGTATTAAGCCCGGAAGCTCTGATGACAGAAATATCCATGCTTGAAGAGCGTGGCGTACCGGCCAAAGAACGTTTATTTATCAGCGAAGCTTGCCCACTTATTTTGCCTTACCACATTGCTTTGGATGTGGCGCGCGAAAAAGCACGTGGTAATAAAGCAATTGGTACCACTGGTCGTGGTATTGGCCCTGCCTATGAAGATAAAGTCGCGCGCCGCGGTTTACGTGTAGGCGATTTATTCTGCATGGAATCTTTTGCTGCCAAGCTAAAAGAAATCGTCGAATTCCACAATTTCGCCTTAACTGAATACTACAAAGTTGAGCCGGTAAACTATGAACAGGTTTTGGCAGAAGTTTCTGCGATTGCGGATATCCTTAAAGCCATGGTAGTTGATGTAACCGATTTGCTGGATAAAGCACGTAAAAATGGCGAAGCCATCATGTTCGAAGGCGCGCAAGGCACGCTGCTGGATATCGATCATGGCACTTATCCATATGTAACCTCTTCTAATACTACAGTAGGTGGTGTTGCGACAGGTGCTGGTTTTGGCCCCCTGCATTTGGATTATGTTCTGGGCATTGTTAAAGCCTATACCACGCGTGTTGGTTCTGGTCCCTTCCCGACGGAACTTGAATGTGAAGTTGGTCAGCACTTAGGTGTGAAAGGTCACGAGTTTGGTGCAACCACAGGCCGCAAGCGCCGCACTGGCTGGTTTGATGCTGTCGCGATGAAACGTGCGGTGCAAATTAACTCTATTACGGGTTTCTGTTTAACCAAGCTGGATGTAATGGATGGTTTGCAAACCCTGAAGATCTGTACTGGTTATAAATACCCGGATGGCACCATCAAAGATGTGCCTCCAATGGCAGCAGAAGGTTACGAAATCGCTGAACCTCAGTATGAAGAAATGCCAGGCTGGACTGACAATACCTTTGGCGTAACAGCAGTTGATCAATTACCGCAGGCTGCGCGTAATTACATTGCACGAATTGAAGAATTAACCGGTGTACCGGTTGATATCATTTCAACAGGTCCTGATCGAAACGAAACCATCATCGTCAGACATCCATACGAAGCATAATTGCCCAAAGCCGCTCACTGAGCGGCTTTTTTGATATTACTCAATTATTTACCACATGCGAAATTGAATCCCCTGCCATTCTCACTTAAAGTAGCTACGGGTTAGTTACTACAGGCATACCATGCAATCCTCATTTAATGATGATATTTATCTGCCATTACAGCAGGCTTTTCAATCTGGTTTATCACGCGATTTAAACTGGCGTAAAACGCAGTTAAAGCAACTGCAAAAACTGGTAACCGATAACCAGAAAGCCATCAATCAGGCGCTATTTAACGATCTTGGCAAACCGGTACATGAAAACTGGCTGACCGAATCGGGTTTTGTGTTAACAGATATAAAACATACGCTGCGAAGCCTTAAAAAATGGAGTAAACCCCGTGCTGTGAGCACACCTCTGGTGTTACAACCGGGTTCGAGTTATATCCTGCCAGAACCGAAAGGTGTCGTCCTGGTAATTGGCGCATGGAATTATCCGCTTCAGCTATGTTTATCACCGGTTATTGCAGCGCTGGCTGCTGGTAATATGGTGGTGCTTAAGCCTTCAGAGCTCGCAAGTCATACGTCTGCATTATTAGCAGAATTACTGCCCAAATATCTCGATAATCACGCTATTAAAGTGGTAGAAGGGGCGGCAGAACAAACCAGCGAATTGCTTGAGCTCCCCTTTGATCATATTTTTTATACCGGTGGTGAGCGCGTTGGTAAAATCGTGATGAAAGCCGCAGCGGAACATTTAACCCCGGTCACACTGGAACTGGGAGGCAAAAGCCCTTGTATTATTTCCAGCGACTGTGACATGACAACCACAGCCAAGCGCATCGTATGGAATAAATGGGTTAACGCAGGACAAACCTGTGTTGCACCAGACTATTTACTGGTAGAAGAAGCCGCAACAGAGCCACTAATAGATGCCATAAAAACCCAGCTGAAAGCGTTTTATGGCGATGCCGCCATAGATAATAAAGACTATTGCCGCATCATCAATCAGACCCATCTCAACAGACTGACGCAATACCTGACCGGCCAAACCGTTATTTATGGGGGTGACGTTAATGAAGCAGGTTATATGAGTCCGACTCTGGTATTAAATCCACCTGAAGAAAGCCCTCTTATGCAGGAGGAAATCTTTGGCCCTATCCTGCCTATCATAATTGTCAGCAATACTCAGCAGGCGATCGACTTTATTAATCGTCGACCTAAACCCTTAGCTTTGTATATGTATTCCAATAATAAAGGCGACGTAAAGAAAGTAATCACTCACACATCAAGTGGCAGTGTATGTATCAACGATGGCATGGTATTTATGGCAAATCACCATTTACCCTTTGGCGGAGTGGGAACCAGTGGTATGGGCAATTATCATGGCCAGTATGGCTTTGATACCTTTAGTCATTTAAAGAGTGTAATGCATCGCTCATTTAAATTTGATGTAGCGTTGCGTTATGCCCCCTACAGCAAACTCAAGTTATGGCTGGTGAAAAAATTAATGTAAAAAGTGGTCTGAACCACAGACCACTTTTTGATGAGTTGCAGGCATAACCCCCCCTTCTAAACTTGCTGCACTATAAAGGCGTGTACTTCGTCGGCATCACGTTGTTTGGCAAATTCAACCAGTGATGACCCCGCACACGTCATTCCCTGTTCTTCGGAGGTCAGTTTTCGCAATACATCTTTGCGGTTTGAAGCCACCGTGCCAACCTGACGAGCAATACTGGTGCGGAACAATGCCAAATCGTCAGTAATAACAGCTTTACAAAAAGCCGAAAACTTAAGATCTCCCACAAATTTAACTGCTTTTACATTGCTGGTTGCTTCAGGCATTTTTACTTTCGCCATTGCTGCACCGCTACTTAACGCCAATAAACCAATTAATAAATATTTCATGTTATGTCTCCTGATAAAGTAATTGCAGGGCGAAAAAACAATCATGTCCTGCTCTTTATTTATGAAAGCAATTGCATAATTATTCTGTTGTTTTATTGATCCACAGGCGTTATCAGGCGGTAAACAGGATATATCCAGCTTGAAAAACTCACATAAGACATTGTAATTATTAAGTTTATTTGCAACTTATATAAATCTGTTATCTAGACTTTATCTTTTTAGATTCAAAATAATATTAAAAGGCAGATGTTGAACCAGCAAAAAATGGACAGATTTAAAGCCTGTTTACAGCCGTTACAATTTATTCATTTTTGAATTGTTAACTACTGATTAAAATAAGGAAAAAGTTGATCATTCAGGATTAACAATTGGTGAAAGCAGCCAGCTATTTCCGATAGCCATAACCCGTTATACTGGGCTTCTACTTATCCCCAACTTAGAAATTAATATGAAAATTAATCCATTTCATTTAGCCATTCCGGTCACCAATATAGAGCTAGCCCGGCAATTTTACGGTGAGTTGATTGGATGTGAACAAGGCCGTAGCGATACCCGCTGGATCGACTGGAATTTTTTTGGTCACCAGTTGGTGACTCATTTAGTCGACGATATGCCAGCCAGGCCAGCACATAACGATGTGGATTCGCACGCAGTACCAGTGCCGCACTTTGGTGTGGTACTTGATTGGCATGACTGGCAACAGCTGGCAGATAAACTGAAACAGGCCGACATTCGGTTTGTGATAGAACCCTACATTAGATTTGCCGGACAAGTAGGTGAGCAAGCGACCATGTTTTTTTATGATCCCAGCGGCAACGCACTGGAGTTTAAAGCCTTTAAAGATATGTCACAGCTGTTTGCCAGTTAATACATTGCGTTTAATGCCCAATTGGGCACTGGCTTAATATATAATTGCGCCGTTTTTAATTAATTGTTTCGACTGTTTGGATTACACATGCCCTGGCTACAACTCAAAATACTCTCAACTGAAAAATATGCGGAAGAAATCGGTGACATGTTAACCGGCAACGGTGCCATGGCAGTCACCTTTCTTGACGCCAAAGACAGTCCCCAATATGAACCCAAGCCGGGCGAAATAATGTTGTGGCCCGAAACCTGGGTCGTTGGATTATTTGAGGCTAAACAGGACATGGACAGAGTCGTTAAAAATTTATCCCGAAGCAGACGTTTAGGTGAAGACTTTGACTACACCTTAAATCCGTTAGAAGACAAGGATTGGGAACGTGAATGGATGGAAAACTTCCATCCGATGCAATTTGGTGAGCGTTTATGGATATGTCCAAGCTGGCGTCCGGTACCTGATCCAAATGCAGTAAACGTCATGCTCGATCCAGGACTTGCCTTTGGTACCGGCACCCACGAGACTACCGCCTTATGTTTACAATGGCTGGACGCTATGGATCTAAGCGGTAAAACCGTTATCGACTTTGGGTGTGGTTCCGGCATTCTGGGCATTGCCGCACTTAAGCTTGGCGCGGAACGGGTTATTGGTTTGGATATCGATCAGCAGGCGATCATTGCCAGCCGTGACAACGCAGAACGCAATGGTGTGGCGGATAAAATTGAACTGTATTTGCCGCATGAAGCACCCGATGTAAAAGGTGACATAGTATTGGCTAACATTCTTGCTGCGACACTTAAAGAGCTCAAAGCTGTGATCACTTCCAACTGTGCGCCCGGTGGATATCTGGTTATGTCTGGTATTCTGGATCATCAGGCCGCAGAAATAGACCAGCTATATAGTAACGATTTCAACATGCAGCCTATTGCGATTCAGGGTGAATGGGCGCGCGTTTCAGGCCAGCTTAAATAAACAACTTTTATTGTTTATAAAACCGGTAATTTGCATAACATGCCAGCAGCGCTGAACCTTTTTAAATCAGGGCGGTCGGAATTTTATTCGGCCAACGGTCATGAGTTGGGCAATTTTAATTGGGTTTTATTTTGTCAATAGCCAAACTGCAAAAAAACTTAAAAATTGTTTAATTTATAGCCTTTTCAAGCTTCCCAAAAAACCGTAAACTTGCCCCCCCTTTTTGACAGGCTGTGCGTTTTTTGAACTACTCACCAGTAACAATTGGTCCGTATCGGTTGCCGAATAACATTATGTTAGCGCCGATGGCTGGAGTCACAGATCGTCCTTTTAGACAGATGTGTTCCAGATTGGGTGCCGGTCTGGTGGTATCAGAAATGTTGTCATCCAATCCTCAGGTTTGGAAATCAGCAAAATCACAGCAGCGTATGAATCACGATGGTGAATCAGGCATTCGTTCGGTGCAAATTGCCGGTGCTGATCCGGATTTAATGGCAGAAGCTGCGCAGTTTAATGTTAAAAATGGCGCCCAGATTGTGGATATCAATATGGGTTGCCCGGCAAAAAAAGTGAATAAAAAGCTGGCGGGTTCCGCGTTGCTGCAATACCCCAAACTGGTGGAAGAAATTATCCAGGCGGTGGTAAATGCAGTTGATGTGCCGGTTACGTTAAAAATTCGTACCGGTTGGGATCCCGACAACAAAAATGGTGTTGATATTGCCGAAATCGCTCAGCGAAACGGCATTCAGTCTCTTGCAGTACACGGGCGCACCCGCGCTTGTATGTATAAGGGACAAGCCGAATACGACACCATCAAAGCAATAAAGCAGGCAGTGGATATTCCCGTAGTAGCGAACGGAGATATCGATTCGGCTGCTAAAGCCAAGGCGGTGCTGGATTACACCGGTGCCGATGCAGTAATGGTGGGACGAGGTGCACAGGGTAATCCCTGGATTTTTCGTGAAATTCACCATTATTTGCAAACAGGAACGTTTTTAGCCGCTCCGGCGATGGAAGAAGTGAAGCAGGTAATGCTGGAACACATTCAAAATGTGCATCAGTTTTACGGCTGTCATCTGGGGCCACGAATCGCTCGCAAGCACGTTAGCTGGTATTTAGCGGAACAGGACAGTGATCGCAGTTTTTGTCGTCACTTTAACGGGCTCGAGCAAGCTGAAGCGCAAATTGATGCGTTACAGCAATATTTTGAAGAGATAGCCGCCTAGTCAATTATGGCTAGCGACTTTTGATGTACTTTTATTAACTAAAGAGCAATATCGATATGTTTGAACAAAACACTAGTTCACCTTTTACTACTATTGTTACTACGCCTTCACAAACTCAGGCACAGAAGCCATTGCGCGATTCAGTAAAACAAGCTGTAAACAAGTATCTTAAGCAATTAGACAACAACAATATCGACAATCTGTACGAAATGGTATTGGCTGAAATTGAAGCTCCGTTGTTAGAAGAAGTAATGACTCACACTCGCGGCAACCAAACTCGTGCCTCGATCATGATGGGCATCAACCGTGGAACGCTGCGCAAAAAATTAAAGCAGTACGGCATGAGCTAACATCAACACTCCAAATAAAGAGCACCTGACGGTGCTCTTTACGTATCTGGCACAGTATAATATTTCACTTTGGTAAAACGATTCACTCCCTCGATAAGG
Source organism: Neptunicella marina (assembly GCF_014270035.1). Lineage (GTDB taxonomy): Bacteria > Pseudomonadota > Gammaproteobacteria > Enterobacterales > Alteromonadaceae > Neptunicella > Neptunicella marina. The sequence continues at coordinate 200,109 of NZ_JACNEP010000005.1, forward strand.
AATTGCAAATAAAATGGCAACCGCAAACCCTGTTCGTCGCGCCTTGTTAAGCGTTTCTGATAAAACCGGCATTGTAGAATTTGCTCAGGCTCTGAGCGCAATGGATGTCGATATTCTTTCTACTGGTGGTACTGCTAAATTGCTGGCAGAAAATGGCATTAAAGTTACCGAAGTATCGGACTACACAGGTCATCCCGAAATCATGGCGGGTCGGGTTAAAACTCTGCATCCTAAAGTACATGGTGGCATTTTAGGTCGACGTGGTCAGGATGAAGCAGTAATGGACGAACATAAAATTGCCCCTATCGATATGGTGGTGGTGAATCTTTATCCTTTTGCGGAAACGGTCGCCAAAGACGACTGCAGTTTTGAAGATGCAGTTGAGAATATCGATATTGGTGGTCCAACTATGGTACGTGCTGCGGCCAAAAACCATAAAGATGTGACAATTATTGTCAATGCCAGCGATTACTCACGCGTGCTGGAAGAAATGAATCAAAACAATGGCAGCGTTAGCGATCAAACCCGTTTTGATTTAGCGATTGCCGCTTTCGAACATACCGCAGAATATGATGGCATGATCGCCAACTACTTTGGTGCCATGATCGATTCTGTCGATTGCGAAGATGACTGTGAGCATGATCATAGCCAGTTCCCACGCACTTACAATATGCAATTCAGCAAAAAACAGGATTTGCGATACGGCGAAAACAGCCATCAATCTGCTGCCTTTTATGTAGAAAACCGTATTCAGGAAGCGTCTGTTTCAACGGCAGAGCAACTGCAAGGTAAAGAGCTGTCCTATAACAATATTGCCGATACTGATGCAGCTTTAGAATGCGTAAAAGAATTCGAACAACCTGCCTGTGTTATCGTTAAACATGCTAATCCTTGTGGTGTTGCCTTAGGTGCCGATATTCTGGAAGCTTACAACCGTGCATATCAGACCGATCCAACATCTGCATTTGGTGGCATCATCGCCTTTAACCGTGAACTGGATGCCGCTACTGCACAAGCCATTATCGACCGTCAGTTTGTTGAAGTCATTATTGCACCTGGTGTTGCTAAAGATGCGCAAGAGGTATTGGCGGCCAAACAAAACGTACGTGTATTAGTGTGCGGTGACTGGCAAGGTCAGTTAACCGACGAATACGACATCAAACGGGTTAACGGTGGTCTGTTAGTTCAGGAGCGCGACTTTGGCATGGTTGAAATGGAAGACCTGGAAGTTGTGACCAAGGTTAAACCAACCGCCGAACAAATGCAGGACTTATTGTTCTGCTGGAAAGTCGCCAAATACGTGAAATCTAATGCGATTGTTTATTGCAAAGACAGCATGACTATTGGTGTGGGTGCAGGCCAGATGAGCCGTGTGTATTCAGCGAAAATCGCAGGCATCAAAGCTGCGGACGAAAATCTGCAGGTTGCGGGTTCTGTTATGGCATCTGATGCTTTCTTCCCGTTCCGTGATGGTATCGATGCTGCTGCCGCCGCTGGCATTACTGCGGTAATTCAGCCAGGTGGTTCAATGCGCGATCAGGAAGTGATTGATGCAGCAGATGAACATGGCATGGCGATGGTATTTACCGGTATGCGGCATTTCCGCCACTAATATTCAACAAGGATTAATGTTATGAAAATTCTAATCATTGGTAGTGGTGGTCGTGAGCACGCTCTTGGCTGGAAAGCCGCGCAATCTGCGGGTGTTGAAAAAGTTTATGTAGCACCAGGCAATGCTGGCACCGAACTGGAGCCCAAGTTAGAAAACGTGCCTATCGCAGTGGAAGATTTGCATGCATTGGTGAGTTTTGCCAAGAATAATCAAATTGATCTCACCATAGTGGGTCCGGAAGTCCCCCTGGTTTTAGGTGTGGTTGATGCGTTCCAGCAACAGGGTTTAGCCATTTTTGGTCCGAGTAAAGGTGCTGCGCAATTAGAAGGCTCTAAAGCATTCACTAAAGACTTTTTGGCACGCCACAATATTCCTACTGCGGAATACCAAAACTTTACTCAAATTGAACCTGCTATCGATTATGTGCGCGAAAAAGGTGCGCCCATTGTGGTTAAGGCTGACGGTTTAGCGGCAGGTAAAGGTGTAATCGTTGCCATGACGTTACAGGAAGCCGAAGATGCCATTCGCGATATGTTAGCTGGCAATGCCTTTGGTGAAGCTGGTAGCCGCGTGGTAATCGAAGAATTCCTTGATGGTGAAGAAGCCAGCTTTATTGTGATGGTTGATGGTAAAAACATTCTGCCCTTCGCCACTAGTCAGGATCACAAACGTGTAGGTAATGGTGATAGCGGTCCAAACACAGGTGGAATGGGTGCATATTCACCTGCGCCTGTGGTTACCCCGGACATTCATCAGCGCATTATGCAGGAAGTGATTGAACCAACTGTTGAAGGTATGGCAGCTGAAGGCCACCCATACACCGGCTTTTTATATGCTGGTTTAATGATTATGGCCGATGGCACACCTAAAGTAATTGAATACAATTGCCGTTTTGGTGATCCGGAAACGCAACCCATTATGTTACGCCTGCAATCAGACTTGGTTGAATTGTGTCAGCTGGCGGTACAAGGCAAGTTAGACTCAACGAAAATTGATTTCACGCCCCAAGCTGCTGTAGGTGTGGTTTTAGCTGCGGGTGGTTATCCTGACAGTTACAACAAAGGTGATGTTATCAGCGGTCTGGATATCGAAGAATCCAATCAGCAAAAAGTCTTTCACGCAGGTACCAAATTGCAAAATGGCTTGGTCACTACCAATGGCGGACGTGTTTTATGTGCAACGGCATTAGGTAATACGGTTACAGAAGCCCAACAAAAAGCCTACGAATTATGTAAGAAAATTAGCTGGGAAGGCATGTTCCATCGTGATGACATTGCCTGGCGTGCGATTGCCCGCGAGCAATAATCTGCATTAACTGCAATAAAAACGGGGTAAACACCCCGTTTTTTTAAACCTACCGTAACAACCATCTGAAATTATTCAATATAAGCTTCATGGCGTGGTATCACCACCCAACCATCAATATAAATATTATCCGGACGTCGGGCCTGATATATCGCTCCGGATTTAAACAAATCATCTATTTGTGCCCGGCTTAATTCCAATGTTTTATCGCGGTAGTAATTACGCTGCATCGCCGAGTCGTACATCGCATGTTTACGTGGAGTAACCGGTGTCGAATGAGCGATATTTCCCACTTTGAAAATCACACTATCCTGTTTCACCCGTAACACCTTCATTGGTATATAACGAAAATAAAAATCAGAATCGGGGTTAATCGCACGGTAATCTACATAGAAAAAATCGCTTTTACGCGGATGAGCAACAATGCGCTCAGTTAAAAAATCATGTTGCGCTGAAACGATACCTGAAACAGTAATCACAGCTAAAATAAAACATGCTTCAATGTGTTGTTTTAAACAAAGCCACACACTATCAAGCCGATAAAATCCGCCATTATTCATACCGCTGTGGGCTGCAAGCTGAATCATAACTACTCCTTGTTTTTATATTGCTTTACTAACAGTATGTTTTTTAGTCAGCATATTCAAACGCTTAAACAATCAAAGAAAGAACATTGCTTTGGTTTAAATTAGTGACCCCAACAGGCATCTTAAAAAAAATAGTGGTATGCTGGCTGTTCGCGCTCATCACTTTTATACGAAAAATTTATGTCGATCAAACACCCAATTGTCGCTATAACCGGTTCATCCGGCGCTGGAACGACCACGACCACCAGCGCTATTCGTCATATTTTTCGTAACCTTGGGGTGAATTCAGCTGAAATTGAAGGTGACAGTTTTCATCGTTTTACCCGCCCCGAAATGGACGTGGAAATCCGCAAGGCTCAGGAGCAGGGTAAACATATCAGTTATTTTGGTCCTCGCGCGAATGACTTTGTATTGCTGGAAAAACTGTTTGCGCAATACGGTGAAACCGGCAATGGTCAGTATCGCCGTTATCTGCACACCTTTGATGACGCCGTGCCTTTTAACCAGATGCCCGGTACCTTTACCCCCTGGCAGCAACTGCCGGAAAATACCGATTTGCTGTTTTATGAAGGATTACACGGCGGGGTGGTTACCGATGAGGCTAACGTCGCCAAACATGTGGATTTGCTGGTTGGCATGGTACCAATAGTGAATCTGGAATGGATCCAGAAAATCGTGCGCGATACCTCCGAACGAGGTCACTCACGTGAAGCCGTAATGAGCAGCATAGTGCGTGGTATGGATGATTATTTTCAGTATATCACCCCGCAATTTTCCAAAACCCATGTTAACTTTCAGCGTGTCCCCACAGTAGATACATCAAACCCATTTAGTGCACGTGATATTCCATCCCATGATGAAAGTTTTGTTGTAGTACGTTTTCGCCGCGAAATGACCAATGTAAATTACCCTTATTTATTACAAATGATTGATGGCGCCTTTATGTCGCGCATCAACACCATTGTTGTACCCGGCGGTAAAATTGGTTTAGCAATGGAGTTAGTACTTACCCCGTTAATAGAAGAGCTACTGGAAAAGAAACGTAAGTCTTCAATGCAAATGGATTGGGTAGTAGAAAAATAGTCGCCACTGTTAGCAAGTGGCGATAGGTTTAACAATGTTGATCAATCAAAATATGATTACCATCCGGGTCAGTCAGTACAATATTGGCAGGTCCTGAACCGCAAGGATCGGTTTCGTTATCCAGTACGACACCCGCTTGTTTAAGTTGTTGCTGGATCTCGCGCACATCATCAAATTCACTTAAACCAGCAGCATTTTGGTCCCAGCCCGGATTAAAGGTCAGGATATTTTGCTCAAACATTCCCTGAAATAAACCCAGCACGGTGTCACCATTTTTCATAATTAACCAATTTTGGCTTTGATCAACCAAAAACACTAAAGCCAAGCTTTTCATAAAACAATTTAGAGATTGTTATATCTTTTACCGCAAGGCTGACTGAAAATGCACCTAATTTCATCATTGATTCCTTTTAGTCGGGTCAATGCAGTCCTGCATAACAACCTCTGCACTGGTTATTAAAGATTATTCAGCGATCACTTCAAAGCTATGAGTAATATTGACGCTGCTACTCAACATAATCGCAACAGAGCAATATTTGTCGGCTGACAGATTCACGGCCCGCTCAACCTGTTTTTCGCTTACATCACTGCCAGTCACTTTAAAATGCAAATGAATATCGGTAAATACCGCTGGTACGGCATCTGCACGCTCTCCCGTCACCTCCACCTGAACATCGCTAAATTGCTGACGTGACTTTTGTAAAATGCTCACAACATCAACCGAAGAACAACTGGCTGCCGCAACCAAAATAGCCTCCATCGGTGTTGCTGCAGTTTGTTTGTTGCCATCAAGCTTAAGCTCATGCCCTTGTTCGGTGACGCCTTTAAACAGCAGATCACCCTGCCACTGCACATTTACTTTCATGTTTTTCCCTCAAATAAAGCTGTTATTCAATACCCGGATATTTTGCCATATATCCACCCGTGGTGTGCTAAATCTCTGCATCAGACAAACTTTGTAACAATCAACAGCGCTTTAAAAAATGTTGCTGCTTTTGAATTGCAATCGCTTGTTTTATAGTGAGAACATTGGCTAAGCGTAAATAAAACAATGGCATAGGAAATAATTATGGGGCAGGAAACAACAAAAATTCTGGTTGTTGATGACGATATGCGCCTGCGCAGCCTGTTGGAACGTTATCTGGTAGAACAAGGCTTTCAAGTGCGTGCCGCCGCTAATTCAGAGCAAATGGACCGCATGCTGGAGCGTGAAAACTTTCACCTGATGGTGCTGGACTTAATGTTACCCGGAGAGGATGGGCTATCTATCTGCCGTCGTCTGCGCCAAAAAGAACATGCCATTCCAATTGTAATGCTAACCGCCAAAGGTGACGAAGTGGATCGTATTATCGGTCTGGAAATGGGTGCAGATGATTATTTACCCAAACCCTTTAATCCGCGGGAATTACTGGCACGCATTAAAGCGGTATTACGCCGTAAAGTGAATGAGGCGCCCGGCGCCCCTTCGATGGAAGAGCAGATTATTGAGTTTGGACATTACAAACTGAATCTGGCCACCCGCGAGATGAGTAAAAATGGTGAACCCATGGTTTTAACCAGCGGTGAATTTGCGGTGCTTAAATCACTGGTCACCCATCCTCGTGAACCCTTGTCGCGCGACAAATTGATGAATTTAGCGCGTGGGCGCGATTACAGTGCGCTGGAACGCAGTATCGATGTGCAGGTATCACGTTTACGTCGCATGCTGGAAGTGGATCCAGCCAATCCCCGTTATATTCAAACCGTTTGGGGATTGGGTTACGTTTTTGTCCCAGATGGTGAATCAGCCGCCTGATGCATATTCTGCCAAGAAGTGCCTTTGGCCAGACAGTCTTGCTGATTGGCATGCTGTTGCTAATTAATCAGGTCGTTTCCTATATTTCGGTCACTTATTATTTTATTCATCCCAGCTACCAGCAAATTAACAGTTTGCTGGCTAAACAGGTGAATCTGGTTTACCTCAACCCTCAACAATTACGCAGTATCGATGGCCGTAACCGGCTATTTCGTGCCACCGGTATCAAAGTATTTGATCAACGCCAGGCTGAATTAAACGGTATTGGAGACTCAATTTATTACAGGGTTTTGTCCAATGAAATGAGTCGGCTGCTTGGCGGTGAAGCTGAAGTCAGGGTGGCTTCTGGTGACCCTTATGTGTTCTGGATCCGTGGCCCACAAAATCCCTATATCTGGATTATGGTGCCCATGATTGGGGTACGTAATTTTGATATCTCGCCTTTAACCATTTATTTGATGGTGATCGGCATACTCAGTGTAGCGGGTGGCTGGATATTTGTGCGGCGGTTAAATCGCCCATTAAGAGCTTTGCAACAGGCTGCATTAGATGTGGGACGTGGCACTTTCCCCCAGCCTTTAAAAGAAGAAGGCTCCAGTGAAATTCGCTCTGTTACCCGTGCTTTTAATCAAATGTCCAAGGGGATAAAACAGCTTGAAGACGACAGAGCATTATTAACCGCCGGCATCTCCCATGATTTACGCACTCCACTAACCAGGATCAGGTTATCCACCGAAATGCTGCCCGATGACCAGCAGTGGATCCGTGACGGTATTAATAGCGATATTGAAGACATGAACGAAATTATCGATCAGTTCATTAATTACGTGCGTCAGGATCAACAGGAAAAAGTTGAGACAGCCAATATTAATAAGTTACTGGAAGATGTGGTCAAATCGCGCGATCGTGAGGATGATCACCATATTGAACTGAATCTGGAAGAAGTGCCCGATGTGCAGGTACGCAAGGTTGCGATAAAACGGGTTATCGACAATTTACTGGAAAACGCCTTCCGTTACGGTAGCAACAAGGTACAAATCCACTCCGGTTTTAATAAAAAGCGACGTGAAGTATTTTTTATATTGCGGGATTTTGGACCAGGCATTGAAGAAAACCTGATAGACAATTTATTCCAGCCTTTTACTCAGGGTGATAAAGCCCGTGGTAGCCTGGGTTCTGGATTAGGTCTGGCAATAATTAAGCGTATTGTTGATATGCACAGTGGTGAGATAACGTTAAGCAATCACGAAGAAGGTGGCTTACAGGCACAAGTCTCATTACCCGTAAGCCAGTCCTTTTTTAAACCTTCGCGTTAAACCGCTTCTTTTAAAGTGTTTGCGCGTGGTCCGGCTGCGCGTATCGCCTCACTTACATCATATTTTGCAAAGTTCTGCTGAAACTCTGTCGCCAGATGCTCTGCATATTCATCATAACGCGCCGGATCGGCCCAGGTATTACGTGGATTGAGTAACTGACTGTCCATCCCCGGCACACTTAATGGCACCTCCAGATTTAGTTTTTCAATATGCATGGTTGGCACATCGGCTAACTTATCCTGAACAATGGCGTCGATCACGGCACGGGTAACCGGGATCTCAAAACGGCGACCTTCACCATAAGGGCCGCCGGTCCAACCGGTATTAACCAGATAAACCTTTGCACCAAACTCACGTATGCGTTTTTTCAGTAATTCGGCATACACTGCCGCGGGTCTTGGGAAAAAAGGTGCCCCAAAGCAGGTGGAGAAAGTCGATTCAATAGCTGCACTGGAACCCATTTCAGTAGAGCCGACTTTGGCGGTGTAACCTGACAGAAAGTGATAAGCCGCCGCTTGTTCTGATAACACAGAAACAGGTGGTAACACCCCACTCACATCACAGGTTAAAAACACGATCGCTCTTGGCTCGCCCGCACGATTGGCTACCTCGCGTTTAGCGATATGATCAAGCGGATAAGCTGCACGACTGTTTTGAGTCAGGCTATCATCAAAATAATCTGGTTGTGCATTGGCATCTAAAACCACATTTTCCAGTACCGTACCAAATTTAATTGCATCCCAGATTACCGGCTCATTTTTCTGCGACAGGTCGATGCACTTGGCATAACACCCCCCTTCAATATTAAATACGGCACCCGTGCCCCAGCCATGCTCATCGTCACCAATCAGGTAACGACTTGGATCGGCAGATAACGTTGTTTTACCTGTACCAGATAGCCCAAAGAACAGAGTAACGTCCCCTTCTTCACCCACATTGGCGGAACAGTGCATAGGCAATACATCAAATTGTGGTAACAGGAAGTTCTGTACCGAAAACATTGCCTTTTTCATTTCGCCTGCGTAATTCATACCAGCTAGCAAGACTTTGCGTTGGGCAAAGTTAATAATGACCGCACCATCACTGTTTGTGCCATCACGTTCAGGTACACACATAAAACTGGGCACGTTCATGACTTGCCATACAGGTTTGTCTGCAGGATTCCACTGTTCAGGTTGTATAAACAAGTTTTGAGCAAACAACTGATGCCAGGCTCGCTCAGTTGAAACCTGAATAGGCAGATAGTGATTTGGATCTTGTCCCACATGGCAGTGCGACATAAAGTGACTTTTACTGTTTAAGTAACTTTCCACTTTTTCCCATAATGCGTCGAATTTGACCGGGCTGAAAGCACGATTTACCTCCCCCCAGTCGATATCATTTTCGGTTTGTGCTTCTTTAACAATAAATCTATCTTTAGGAGAACGGCCGGTACGGGCTCCTGTTTGGGTTACCAAAGCCCCGTTAGCTGCTAACTTCCCCTCGTTTCGACGTATTGCGTGTTCAATTAATTCAGCTGAATTTAAATCAGTGTACAGTATTTGCGGGTCACAGTTCATAGGGCGCACTCTTTATTTATGAAAACTTACAAAACGACTTACCAAATATCGTTTACCCATCCATCATATAGCAGACAAGCACTGAATAAAAAGCACACAAATCAAAAAAGTACTAAATGAATAAAACTTTCATTTTTATTGATCCAAAAATTACATAAACAACAATTCAGAGCAGAATTAGTGAGGAATGTAGGAAGTTAAGAACAGGCAAAACTGCCTGCTCTTAAAAAGAGAAATTACTGAGGCTGACCTGGCTCCTGATACTGACCACTATGAATCGCTTCAATATCAACTGCATCAAATTCATAACGTGCATTACAATACTGACAATTCATCACAACTGCCCCCTGGGTTGCAACAATATCCAGCAGTTCACTTTTATCAACACTGGTTAAAGCATTGGCGCTTCGCTGTTTGCTACAACCGCAGTTATATTCAACATCCTGTGCTGGATACAGTTCAACATCTTCCTGATGGTACAAACGATAAAGCACATCTTCTGCAGACAACTCCGCCAGTTCCTGCGCACTGATGGTGTCAGTCAACTGTGATAAATGTTCAAACTGAAGCAACTGCTGGTCTTTATCACTGGCAGGCAAAGCCTGTAACAACATACCACCGGCAAATACAGAGTTTTGGGTAATTTGGGTATGTAGTACCACTTTGGTAGGTAACTGCTCTGATTGCTGGAAATAGGCTTCCAGACATTCAGCCAGCGTAGATTTATCCAGTGCCACTATGCCCTGATAACGCTCTCCCTGCTTAGGAGTAATGGTGATCACTAAAATACCGTTGGCAAACAGCTTATCAAAAGCAGTTTCGGTAATCTCACCATCCCAGCGCGCAATACCCCTTACTTTTTGTTTTTCAGTGCCATTTACCACCACATATTTAATCTGACCTTCACTTTGCAACTGCACAGCAATATCGCCTTCAAATTTTAATGTGGCCGTCATTAATGTGGTAGCAGCAACAAGCTCTCCTAACAGTTGTTTAATTATCTGCGGATAATCATGATCTTTGATCATCTCGTCAAAGCTTTGCTGTAACTGCACAAGTTCGCCGCGTACATCGGCATCACGGAACAAATATCGGTGTAACTGATCCATCGCTATATGAAATCTCTTAATTAAAAATTACTGGTGTTTGGCGCGAATAAGTTCTCGCCGTTGTTTTTTATCGGGTTTACTATCCGGCCGCGGGCTGTATAACGCATTCACTTTGCGTGCCTCAGCGTTGAATTGCCGTTTTTTAATGCTTTGCTCGGTTTCAGTGTATAACTCGGCTGCCATAGTCGCGTTACCACGTTTATCTGCCAGTTTAGTGACAATCACCTGCTTATCATCTGTTCCCTGACGAATTGTCAGTAAAGCACCTATTTCGACGGTTTTTCCCGGTTTACTACGCTGACCGTTGTACTGCACTTTTCCGCCTTCTATCATTTCACGCGCTAGTGAACGATTTTTATAAAAACGTGCAGCCCAAAGCCATTTATCCAGTCTAACTGGTACTGACTGCTCACTTTTTGACTTATTTTCAGTGACTTTTGGCCGATTCAACGGTCAAACCTCCTCAAACGGTAACAATTTGCACATATTATTTTGCTGGCGGTTGTGACAAGCTGTCGAGAAATTATATCATGGAGCCAACTAACAACATTAATCCATCATGATAAAAACGAATTATAACCTTAAGCAACTGAGCGACCAACTAACACGCCTGGAGCCCTATGCTCCCAGAGTGCTGGTGGTGCTGTTAGCTATTTATTTGCTCAATTACGCAGCCATGATGACCTGGAAGCTGATACCAGCACCGCAACAAAATGATGCGATTGCGCTCAATACACCTGTTAGCAACTCATCCAGCAAAGGTGTGGCTGTCAATATCAGCAAAATCAAAGCACTGGATTTATTTGGTAAAACCTCAACACAAACGACAAGCAAACCAATCGTTACAACCACTGATGCGCCTGAAACGAAATTAAAATTAACTTTAACCGGTGTAGTAGCCAGTACTGCAGAAACAGCGGGCGCCGCCATTGTTGAAAGTCGCGGCCAGCAAAATACCTACGGCATTGGCGATAAGATTGATGGTACCAGTGCCACAGTCAGTGAAGTATATGCAGATCGAATTACTATCCAAAATGGCGGTCGAATGGAGACCCTGATGCTTGATGGCATTGATTACAATAAACAGCCAACCTTATTAGTTGGTGCTAATGACCAACCTGAGATGCTCGAAAACGAACAGGATCAGGATTCCATTCAGCACCGGACATTAACGCCACGTGTGCGTGATTTAAGACAAGAAATCGCCGAGAGACCAGCCACGTTTAGTGAATACATCAGTATTACACCAGCGATCAATAACGGCGGTCCTATTGGTTACCGTGTTAACCCGGGGAAATCTCCTGAGCTGTTCAATGAAGCCGGATTAAAAAGTAACGATATTATTACCGAACTTAATGGACTGGATCTGACCGATCCACAACAGGCGATGGAAGCCTTATCGAGTTTAAACGAAGCAGATTCCCTGCAAATTACCGTTAACCGTGACGGTGAACTTCTGACTTTGTATCTGGATTTGCCCAGTTCATAACGCGATGTCAAAGAGATTAAAGGACAAATTATGAGGCTAACCAGCCAATCCCTGATGAAGGGACTTGTATCACTTGTTTTTTCAGCCACCCTGACGGCCAGTACCCTGGTATCGGCGGCGGAATATTCGCCTAATTTTAAAGGCACAGATATCAGTGAATTTATCAACATAGTGGGCAAAAACCTAAAACGCACCATTATTGTCGACCCTAACGTGCGCGGAAAAATAACTGTACGTAGTTACGACTTAATGAATGAAGAACAGTACTACCAGTTCTTTATGAATGTGCTTCAGGTATATGGATTCGCCGCGGTTGAAATGCCAAACGGTATTATCAAAATTGTGCGTGATAAAAGTGCCAAAACCGCAGCTTTGCCTGTGGTTGAAGATGATCAGTACAACGGCGACGAAATGATCACCCGAGTCGTGCCGGTTTATAACGTCAACGTACGTGAACTATCGCCTTTGTTACGTCAGCTAAATGATCAGGCCGGTGGCGGTAACGTGGTTAACTACGATCCATCTAATGTGATGATCATGACAGGCCGTGCTTCAGTGATTAACCAACTGGTTAAAATTATCGAACGTGTAGACAAGGCTGGCGATCAGGAAGTTGATATTGTTAAGTTAAAATACGCTTCCGCAACTGAATTAGTGCGTATTGTTGAAGATATCAATAAAGAACAGGGTGGCAAAAATACTAACTCTCCCCTGACCCCTAAATTAGTCGCCGATGAACGCACAAACAGTGTCATTATTAGTGGTGATATTAAAGCCCGTCAACGTCTGGAAAATCTGGTAAAACGTCTGGATTTAGAACTGGAAACCAGCGGTAATACCCGGGTTATTTTCCTTAAATATGCCAAAGCCGAAGATCTGGTAGAGGTTTTAAACGGCGTAAGCGCAGGTATTCAGGCTGAAGAAAAAGGCGGTCAGAAAACAACAACCCAGCGCCGCACCGGTCAAAATGCCGTGAGCATTGAAGCGCATGAAGATTCCAATAGTCTGGTGATTACTGCCCAACCGGATATGTTACGTAACCTTGAAGAGGTTATCCGCCAGTTAGACGTACGCCGGGCACAAGTTCAGGTTGAAGCAATTATTGTTGAAGTATTTGACGGTGACGGCACCAGTTTAGGTGTTCAGTGGGCGCATAAAGACGGCGCAATGCAGCAGTTTACCAATAGCGGCGTACCAATCAGCGCCATGGCTGCTGCGGCTTATCAGGCACGCGATGTAACCACCACTGATTATATTGTCGGGTCAGAATCAGGCAACGCGACCCCCATCACCAAAACTACACCCGGTGATAAGTCTTTGTTAGCGCAAGCATTAGGTAGTGTAAATGGAACCCTGTTTGGCATTATCAAAAATGACTGGGGTGCAGTGGTTCAGGCAGTAAGTACCGATACTAATTCGAATATTCTGGCTACACCGCATATAACCACCATGGATAATGAAGAAGCCTTCTTTATTGTGGGGGAAGAGGTGCCAGTAATTACCGGCCAGACCACGGGTTCAAATAATACCAACCCATTCCAGACGGTGGACCGTAAAGAAGTCGGTATTAAATTAAAGGTCACCCCGCAAATTAACGAAGGTAACGCGGTTCAGTTATTAATTGAGCAGGAAGTATCCAGCGTAAGCGGTGCCACTGCTGTGGATATTTCCATTAATAAACGTGAAATTAAAACCTCAGTCATTGTGGATGATGGCGGCACTGTGGTTTTGGGTGGTTTAATTGATGAAGACGTGCAGGAAAGTGTATCCAAAGTGCCATTATTAGGTGATATTCCGATAATTGGTAATTTGTTTAAATCGTCAGCGTCCAGCAAACGTAAACGTAATTTAATGGTATTTATCCGACCCACCATCGTACGTGATGGTGTAACCATGGACAAAATCAGTAATAAAAAATACAACTATATTCGTGCAGAGCAATTAATTCAGCGTGCAGATGGTGTGAATCTGATGCCTCGTACCGAGACGCCGGTACTGCCGGAATGGGATGACAGAATGGCGCTTCCTCCGAGCTATAACGAATATATTAAACAAAAAGCCGACGATAAAAAAACGCAGCAAAAGGATAACTAATGCAGGAGCTTGAGCAACACATTGATGCTGAAGCGCTGCCTCAGGAGCAGGAAGCTGAACACAAACAAGTGAGTTTCAGCTTTGCCAAGCGTCATAAAGTACTGTTGGATACTGGTAGTGAACCAGCCTTACTGTATCACACCGGCGAAACAGAATTTGACGTATTTGCCGAAGTGCGTCGCTTTTATGGTGCCGCATTTCAGCTTAAAGAAATTCCCTCAGATGAATTTGAAAGCCTGTTAACCAAAGCATTCCAGCGTGATTCTTCTCAAGCCAAGCAGTTGATGGAAGATATCGGTAATGAAAGTGATTTATTCACGCTGGCCGAAGAACTGCCCGAAGCAGAAGATCTGCTGGACAGTGAAGATGATGCACCTATTATCAAGTTGATCAACGCCATGTTAGGTGAAGCGATCAAGGAAGGCGCCTCTGATATTCACGTTGAAACCTTTGAGAAGCAACTTACCGTGCGTTTCAGGGTGGACGGCGTTTTACGCGAAATACTGCGTCCCAACCGCAAAATGGCCTCGATGCTGGTATCGCGTATCAAAGTAATGGCCAAACTGGACATCGCTGAAAAGCGTGTGCCACAGGATGGACGTATCACTTTACGTATCGCGGGCCGAGCGGTGGATGTACGGGTAAGTACTATGCCGTCCAGCCATGGTGAGCGCGTGGTTTTACGTTTGCTGGATAAGAACAATGCGCGCCTGAATTTAAGTGATTTGGGCATGACAGCGGAAAATCGTCAGCATTTTTCATCATTAATCCGCAAACCACACGGTATCATTCTGGTTACCGGCCCTACCGGCTCAGGTAAAAGTACCACCTTGTATGCCGGATTAAGCGAGATCAATTCCAAAGATCGCAATATCCTGACCGTTGAAGATCCGATTGAATTTGATCTTGAAGGTATAGGCCAGACTCAGGTTAACCCAAGAGTGGATATGACATTCGCCCGTGGATTACGCGCCATTTTGCGTCAGGATCCGGATGTGGTGATGATTGGAGAGATACGCGACCTCGAAACCGCACAAATTGGCGTGCAAGCCAGTTTAACCGGTCACCTGGTTTTATCCACGCTGCACACCAATACAGCAGCAGGTGCCATTACCCGACTTGAAGATATGGGCATCGAACCTTTTTTATTATCCTCAAGTTTATTAGCGGTTTTGTCACAACGACTGGTGAGAACCCTGTGTCCGGATTGTAAGGAAGCGCGACCGGCATCAGAACAGGAGCGTCAGTTATTGGGTGTATCTGCCACAGAAACTAATCTTGAAATTTATCATCCCAAAGGTTGTGCCGCTTGTAATCAAACAGGTTATCGTGGAAGAACAGGCATTCACGAATTATTGCTCGTGGATGAAACCATTCGTGATCTGGTGCACAACGGCCATGGTGAACAAGCGATTGAGCGTTATATCCGCCAGGATACCCCAAGTATTCGTGAAGATGGTTGTCGTAAAGTGCTGGAAGGCAAAACCTCTCTCGAAGAAGTATTGCGCGTTACCCGGGAAGAATAATGCCTGCATTTTCCTATAAGGCCATGGACAAAACAGGCCGTAATAAAAATGGTGTTGTGGAAGCGGATAACGCACGACAGGTGCGTCAGCAACTACGTGAAAAACAGCTTATTCCGTTAGAGGTCGAAGCGGTTGTGGAAAAGGCCAGCAAAAGTACCGGTGGCATTACTTTGTTCAAGCAAGGTATCTCAGCCACCGATTTAGCCTTGCTCACGCGTCAAATGTCGACTTTGATAGAAGCGTCATTACCTATTGAAGAAGCCTTGCAGGCAGTGGCAGAACAAAGTGAAAAACCTCGACATAAAAATATGATGATGGCGGTGCGAGCCAAAGTCATAGAAGGCCATTCATTAGCCGATGCCATGGCCGAATTTCCGCATGTTTTTGACCAGCTTTATCGGGCGATGGTCGCTGCGGGCGAAAAATCCGGTCACCTGGACACTGTGTTATTAAAGCTGGCCGACTACACCGAAAATCGTCAGCAAATCCGCAGCAAAGTCACACAAGCTTTGATTTACCCGGCATTAATGATGACGGTAGCAATTGGCATAGTAACCTTGTTATTGACCTACGTTGTGCCACAAATTGTCGGACAGTTTGATAATCTGGGACAAGAGCTTCCCAATATTACCAAAATCCTGATCGCCATCAGCGAATGGGTGCAGGATTATTTAATCTACGCAGTAATACTAATTGTTATTGGGCTATTCACTTTAAATCGCCTGCTGCAGCAGCCTTTATTTAAAAAACGATTCCATCGTTCATTATTAAAAGTTCCCGTACTGGGTAAGGTAACCAAAGGCTTAAATACCGCGCGTTACGCCAGTACCTTAAGTATTTTAACTTCCAGCGCGGTTCCTTTACTCGAAGGTATGCGTATCGCCAGTGGCGTCCTGCAAAATGTCTATATCCGGGATTTACTGGATGATGCATCGGTCAAAGTAAAAGAAGGCGCCAGTTTACGTGGCTCACTGGAGCAAACCCGTATTTTCCCACCCATGATGATGCATATGATTGCATCAGGGGAGCGCAGTGGTGAATTGCAATCCATGTTAGCCAGAGCGGCACAGAATCAGGACAGAGAATTTGAAGCACAGGTGGGCATCGCGCTAAGCATTATGGGCCCGGTGCTTATCCTGTCGATGGCAGCGATCGTCTTTTTTATCGTTATTGCCATTTTGTTACCCATTATTTCAATGAATTCATTAATTTAACGAGGCAATACCCTATGAAACAATCAGGATTCAGCTTACTGGAAATTATGGTGGTGATTTTAATCATCGGCCTGTTAACCGCTATTGTCGCACCCAACATTTTGGGCAATCAGGAAACCGCGCAACTGAAAAAAGCCGCAGTAGATATCCGCCAGCTGGAAAACGCACTGGAAATGTATAAATTACGTAACAGTACCTTTCCAACCAGCGAACAGGGTCTGGAAGCATTAGTCAGCCTTCCAACCATTGAACCGATCCCACGCAACTATCCGCAGGACGGTTTTATTAAAAGTCTGCCCAAAGATCCGTGGGGCAATGATTACCAACTGTTAAGCCCAGGCGAAATGGGCACCATAGATTTATACAGTAACGGTCCTGATGGTCAGCCAGGTACCGATGACGATATCGGTAACTGGAATCTGGATGAGTTCCTTAACTAAACGCTGATCCGGTTATGCTGCGTCGGCGCACCGCAGGTTTTACCCTGCTGGAAATTATGGTGGTACTTCTCATCATTGGTATTTCGGTGACAGTGGTACTGCTTAATGTCAATGGTCCCGAGCGCAAAGACCAGCTAAAACAACAGGCCGAGCGTTTTAAAGCCCTGTGCACCATGGCATCGGAATACGCTATTCTCAATCAGCGTCAGTTAGGATTGCGCGTGGAGCCGAACAGCTACTATTTTGTAGTGTTAGATGACGAACAAAAATGGCAGCTGATTGAAAACAACAAACTGTTTGCCGAACACAAATTAGCTGACGATTTCACGCTGGAACTGAATCTGGATGACTTACCCTGGCAACAGGATGATAACCTGTTTGATCAGGGTGTGTTTGATGAAACATTGTCTGTTAGTGATGATGAAACCAGCATAGGCGACGAAGAAGAAAAACCATTACCTCCGCCTCAGGTATGGCTATTTTCCAGCGGTGACATTACCCCCTTTAGTCTCACCTTTACCTTCGATCCATTAAATAATACCGAGATACCTGCCTACTTTAAGGTTGAAGCGCCGGATGCCCTGCCACTGACTATGACAGAGGCACTGGAGCGTCCATGAAGATCAAAGGCATGACCTTACTTGAAGTTATGGTGGCGCTGGCCATTTTTGCACTGGCAGGCACAGCCATAATGAAAGCAGCCAGTGAACATTTGCACAGTATCGGCGTATTAGAAGAAACCACTTATGCAACCTGGGTTGCCAATAATAAACTGGCCGAAGTACAACTTAGCAAACAATGGCCACCCAAAAACAACGATAAAGGCGAAGTGGAAATGGCCTCGCGCAAATGGCAATGGAAACAACTTGTCAGTAAGACTAGCGACGACAATATGCGCATGGTAGAAGTTGAAGTCTCTGATTCAGCGCAACCCGAACAAATCATTACCAGTGTTCAAACCTTTGTTACCCGGGTGAAAAAATAATGCGAACCCGCGGATTTACCTTGCTGGAAGTGCTAATTGCCATGGCGATTTTTGCAGTTATCGGGTTAGCATCCAACGCCATATTAACTTCGGTACTCGACAGCAATCAGCTTTCTGGTGAACGTTTCGACAAACTGGAAAAACTGCAACGTGCCATGCTGACACTAGAGCGCGATATTGAACAGGCTGTGCCCAGATCCATCCGCATTCAGGGTGAAAGCTCCGGCTGGTGTATTAAAGGAGGAAATGGTGAGTTTGAAAGTGACGCTGATGGTTTAGGCCTGGTGCACAGTGGCTGGCATAACCCTCAACTGATGTTACCCAGAAGCACACTGCAACCTGTGGCTTACCGTTTAAGAGAAGGTAAATTACAGCGGGTTTACAGTAACTATGTAGACAACGTGATCGGATA
The DNA here is from genome assembly GCF_014270035.1 of Neptunicella marina. Lineage (GTDB taxonomy): Bacteria > Pseudomonadota > Gammaproteobacteria > Enterobacterales > Alteromonadaceae > Neptunicella > Neptunicella marina. The sequence goes on from NZ_JACNEP010000005.1 coordinate 218,635, forward strand.
TGAACCTAAAGTCCGCGATTTACTGGACAATATTGATGACTTTCAAGTACGTTTTTATACCTCCGAAGAACAACCACAGGAAACCTACACCGGCACCAAGCTGCCCAAAGCAGTTGAAATCACCATCCAAAGTCAGGACTTTGGCGAATTAACAAGATTACTGCTATTAACAGCAGGAGCGCAGTAACATGCGCATCAAGCAACAAGGCGTCGCCTTAATTATTGTACTTTTAGTGGTTGCCATCGTCACAGTTTTGGCCATGGAAATGGGTCAACGGCTACAACTTCAGGTTAGACGCTCAGCTAATATTAAAGATAATAATCAGGCTTATTGGTATGCCATGGGCGCTGAACAATATGCAATGATTGCCTTGGAAGAATTATTTAAAAGCAGCGATGGTGTTATTCATTTAAATCAGCCCTGGGCCACCACCAAGTTACAATATCCTCTGCAAAACGGGGGCATAGAAGCGCAACTAACTGATATGCAAAGCTGCTTTAATCTTAATTCGTTAGCACAGGTTTCAACCACACCCGGTAATGTCCCTTACAGTGAAAAAGACGCCTTTCTCAACATGATGAAAGCGATTGAAACAGAGCCGCTAATCCCGCAATTAAATGCCGAAACATTGGCAGATAGTCTGGTTGACTGGCTGGATGCCGATGAACAGTTAACAGGTTATTACGGCGCAGAAGACTCCGAATATGAATCGCGTGAGCATCCTTATCTGGCGGCCAATAGCCTGATGTTAAACAAATCCGAACTGAGATTGGTAAATGGTGCGGAATTGCCATGGCTCAGCAACCTGATGGATTATGTTTGTGCCGTACCGGGCGACAACCAGTTAAAAATTAATGTCAATACGGTAGATACCGAACACAGTGCAATTCTGCGAGGGCTGTTAGGACAAATTGATCCACAAACCCTGCAAAACCTGATTGCCAGTCGCCCTGATAAAGGCTGGAGCAAAATTGAAGACTTTTTTAGTCAACCAGAAATTTCTGCACTCAAGTTAAATAGCGAACGCAAAAAATGGTTCGATATCACCACCAGTTATTTTATTTTACACACTAAGACCCGTTACAATGACGCCAGCTTTTACCTGACGTCAGTATTCAAAATTGAGAACAATGGGCAGGTCAGTGTCATACGACGCGAATTTGGAGGTTTACTTTGAGTGAACAATTAGTCGTTCGTTTAGGTTCGACATTAGAGGATAAACTGCACTGGCTGGTGTGGTCTGACAGCGATCAGGAAATAATCGCTTCGGGCACCCTGGATAACGCCGGCTCGCTCAGCACGTTGCAACAACGCGCGGCTAACCGTCCAATTACGTTATTGGTACCATCGAGCGATGTGTTACTGAAAAACGTCACACTACCGTCTAAAGCCAGCCGTAAAGCATTAGCGGCGATTCCTTTTATGCTGGAGGATGAATTATCCAGTGATATCGACAACCTGTTCTTTGCCGCAGGCCCCAAACAAGGTGAGCTGCAAGCCGTTGCCATTGTTAGCCACGATAAAATTCAACAATGGCAACAAGTGGTCGCTGATGCGGGAATGCAATGCGAAAAAATGCTACCCGACGTATTGGCACTTCCTGATAACGAGAATAGCTGGTCTTTATTGTCTTTAGGTGATGATTTATTAGTAAAACAAGACAACTGGCAAGGGTTGCAAGGGGAATCCTTATGGGTACTTCCGGCCATAGAACATATGGCAAAACAGCAACCCCAACCCGTACATTTAACCCTTTACAGTGAACTGAACTTACCAGGCAATTTAGCCAATATTGAACTGGAACAGGCACCTGCCGATATGGCGATGCAAATTCTGGCCAAAGGCGCACTGCAGCATAAATTTAATTTATTACAAGGCGACTACAAGTTACGCAAACAATCTAACCAGCAATGGAAAAAATGGCGGGTCGCGGCCGTACTTGGCGCTATCGCATTAACCACCAGTTTGGTGGATAAAGGTGTAGAGGCACATCTGCTCAATCAACAACAAACAGAACTACAAGCGCAAATTACCAAAGAATATCAGCGTGGTTTCCCTAATGGAGGGCGTTACCGCAACATTAAATCCAAAATCACCGAATTAATGCAAAACCTGCAACAAGGTGGTGGTGGTGTATCCATGCTGGCGATGTTATCTCAGTTATCTGATGCCTTCGCTGTCAGCGAATTACACCCACAGGCAATGCGCTTTAACCAGAATCGTTCCGAACTGCGAATTCAGGCCGAAGCCAGGAATTTTAATGCCATTGAACAATTCAAATCCAAAGCCGAAGCAGCTGGTTTTGAAGTGCAGCAAGGCGCAATTAACAATAACGGTAGCAGTGTGGTCAGTTCACTGGTGATAAGGAGTTAACCATGAAAGCACTATTAGCCCGTTATCAGCAGCTGACCGAGCGGGAACAGCGTATTGTACTGGTCGGTTCTATCGTTTTAATTTTATTTTTGTTTTACAGCCTGATCTGGTCGCCACTTTCACAAAGTGTCGAACAAGGACGTAAAAACGTTGCCGCCCAGCAAAAGCTTTTATCCTGGGTATCAGCCAATGCAAATAAAGCCCAACAACTAAGACGCGGTAGCAACCAAAACAACCGGTTTAGTGGCTCATTACCTCAAGCGGTCAATCAGCTTGCTCAACGCTATCAAATTCCAATAGCACGCATGCAGCCTAACGGCAGTACCTTACAATTGTGGGTGGATCAGGCCGATTTCGCCCAGACAGTGGATTGGTTAAAAGCGATTGAAGATAAAGGAATTGATATTCTTGATGTTGATATTGCTGAAACGACACAATCCGGTCAGATTAAAATCCGTCGATTATTATTAGGAAAATCATGAAGCGTGTGGTGCTTACCAGCTTGCTTTGTTTGCTGGTGTATTGTGTATTTTTAGTTGCCCATTTTCCTGCACGTCAGGCATTGGGTCTGGTTGATTTACCAGCCAACTTACAGATTAATGGAGTAAGTGGCACCTTATGGCAGGGGAATATTCAACAGGTCGCCTATCAGGGCATTCCATTAGATGACATAAACTGGACATTAGATACCCTGCCACTTTTATGGGGTACAGCCAGTTTAAATCTAACGGCCGGTAATATAAGAGATGCTGACATTATCTCACTAAAATCCGCACTTAGCTTATCCAGTGATCGCATTCAGGCTGAAAATCTGCAGCTATATGTACCAGTCAATATGGTGCTTGGTCAGCTACCCATTCCATTACCGGTCAATGCCGATGGGCGCTTTAAAGTGCAAATTGCTGAACTGGATTATCAACAAGGTTGCCAGACGTTAAGTGGTAGTGGTCAGTGGTTAAATGCCAAAGTGGCCGGAACACAAGGCCCCATTGATATGGGAACCTTTAGCGCCAGACTTGCATGCCAGCAAAAAAATATAAGGATCACCGTTGATCCGAATAACCGCCTGGCATTTGACGCTAACGCATTTATCACCCCCAACGGCCAGTTCTCAATAAACGGCAAATTTAAGCCTGATGCCAGTTTACCTGCTGAAGTACATCAGGCTGCCGCGCTGTTTGGCCGCGCTAATTCAGATGGGTACTATTCAATAAACTGGTAAAAAAGGACGTAACAATGATTAAAAGAAGTCTGGTTTTATTCGCAACGTTGCTTTTCAGCGTTTTTGCTTTCGCCACAGACTTTACTGAGGGTGATTATTACCAGGTGCTTACGGGCCCGGCGACCAACAACAAAGAAGTGCGCGAGTATTTTTCATTCTACTGCCCACATTGTTATGCCAAAGAACCTTTAATGAACGCCCTTAAACAAAAGCTCGCTGCTGATGTTACCTTTACCAAAAATCATGTTACCGGTATGCCACGTCGCAATATCGAAATAGAAAATTTACTAACCAAAGCAGCCATTACTGCGGAAAAACTGGATATGGTAGATGAGGTTATCCCGGTTATCTTCAACTACATTCATCGCAGCCATGCTGATTTCAGCGAAGCCAAAGATATCCATAATCTGTTGGTGTTAGCAGGTGTAGATACCGATAAATTTGATAAAACCTTTAACAGCGATGCCGTAGAAAAACAAATGCAGCACCTCAACGATAATACCCAGATACTGCGCAAACAGGGCTATAGTTCAGTACCGACGGTTGTCATTAACGGTAAATACAAGGTTGAAACCAAAAAGGTAAAATCGGTGGGTGAATATATTGAACTGGTAAATTACCTGCTCAACAAACCAGCTTAACCTGCATTTGCTGGTTTATTCGGCTCCCAGCCTCAGTTCACTGGGAGTCAGGCCGGTCCATCGCTTCACTGCACGGCGAAAGTTAGTTACATCGCTAAACTGCATCGCCAACGCACTATCTTCATTATTTAGCCCCTGCACTTGCAGCAAATAAAGCGCTTGCTCTGTACCCAGTTCATCCTGCAACTGCTGAAAACGCATACCATGGCTTTTTAATTTGCGTTTAAACGTTGCCGGACTCATATTAAGTCGGTGTGCAATAGTATCCAGCTTACTTGCTGGCAGGCACTGAATTAACTGACGTATCTGTTTCAAAAAGCTCACACCATCCGGTAAATCCTGCAAAGCTTGCTGCATGGCATGCTGTTTTAAGCTGTGGCTGGGTTGTAGGAAAGGTTGGTTTAACCACTGTTTTTCCACACGAATTCGCCAAAATGGCTGCGAAAAGCGCAGTCGCAAACCAATATTTTCCTCATACTCCTGAATATGGCGCGGACGCGCAAAAGGGAAATCCACATAAAACGGAATACGCTTTCCAGCTAACAACTTACTGGCTGCAATTAACGCGGTACTGTAGGTTTCAATAATAAAGGGCCAGTGTTCCCCGCAGCCCAGAGCGTCCCGCACAATAAAATGGCAAAAGTGTTGATCCTGATAACGGCGAATATCCACAAAGGGACACAAAATCATCTGAAAACGCTGCGCTAAACGCAACGCGTCGGATAAATTGCGACTGTGCATCAAAGCGTTGGATACATGTCCGTAGTTGCCGGGAAATAACCGTCTCCCCAGTAAAAAAGCATTATCCTTGCCGTTGGTTTGTGCCTGCACATTAGCCACAAATTTAAAAAACTGCAGCGGGCTGATTTTGCCCTGCCCGGTAACAATATCCTCATAAAAAATACCGGTTCCGCGCATTAAGCGTTGTTTGTTAGCGCCGCGACTTATTGCAATATCCAGCAAGCTGGCAACCAACTGATGTGCCGGTAAAAACTTATCGTCACTAAACAAACTTTGTTTTAGCGCAGCCCGTTGCATATCAGGCCTGCTTGACCAAATCCAACTGACGATTAACCCGGTTGATCAGCGGCTCTACGTCATCGTTATTACGTGATTCATCTGCAGCAAAAGTGAGCTTATGAAAAACCGCATCACCATTGTCACTGGTTTTAAATGACCAGTGACGCACCGCCTGACAGATTTCATCAGCCAGCTCTCGCGCCTTGTCCAGCCCGGTATCAGGCAATAACAAAATAAAACGATCTCCTGCATAACGGCACAATAAATCGGTTTTACGCAGATTAATTAAAATCAGCTCTGCTACTTCACGTAGTACTCTGTCACCATCGTGATGACCATAGGTGCGGTTAAACTGGTCGAAATTATCAATATCCATGATCACCACCGAGAAGGCGCTGTCTTGTTTGGTCCGCAACTGCAAATCGATTTGATCACGCATATAATCCGCGCGGTACAAAGAGGTAATAAAATCCACCTGCTGATGTTCTCGCTGGTGCGCTTCGCGTCTTTGTAACTGGCGGTTTAAGGTTAATTGTTCCTGATGCCACTGATACAAGGCATAAGTCATGATAAACATACCAATACCAGCGGGAATTGACTCTATCAGGCTTAGAAACGCCGCTGCATTGTTGTAATGCTCAAATTTATCAAAAAAATCCAGTAGTGCTGAAAACATAAAAAAGCACAAACCCAGCACCAAAGCACTGGTGACTTTTCCTGGCGGACGACTGACCAGCAAAAAGAAAATCCACACAAAGGACAACAGCGCCACACTGCCCTCACCCAGTACGTCCAGCCAGGCAATTTCCGCCCATGTTTTTAACTGACCAAGGCCAAAACTAAGACTAATGGCCAGACACAAAAATCCGCCAAAAATTGAAATTAAGGTTTGATGCCTCAACAAAAGTGAATAGTTCATTACTCACACTCTGATTATTTAACTAACGCTAATGCTCGCACAGCCTGTTCCACGCGACAGGGTCATTTTGGCTCAGCAATATGACAACGAAGTGACCAAACACCACATTGAATTAACCTGTGTTAACGCAACAGGCTTGAAAACCGGGTCTTATACCGGGGGTCAAATCGGCTCATCATGTGCGTAAAAGTGCTTAAAATCAGTGAAATATAAGGTAAGTGAGTAAAACTAAATTTAATTCGTCATAAAAGCGTCATCAGAAATTTTTAGCGTGCGTGCAGCATTCATTTGGCACAACACAAACGAGAGACGCACATGAAAACGTTTAAAACTTCTATCGCGCTGGCATGTATCGCAGCCTTGTACGGCGCCCCCGCTTTAGCCCAACAGCAAACCGGCGGTTTACAAGGTGTATTAAGCGATCCTTCACATCAAACTTATTTCGAAGGCGCACAGATTAAAATCAAAGAGCTGAATCAAAGCACCGTGTCACGTCGCGATGGTTCATTCCGCTTCTCACAGTTACCAGAGGGCGACTACACCCTGTTAGTACAGTATCTGGGTGCGCCGGAAATGAGTATCCCGGTAACCATTAGCGCCGGTAAAATTATCAGTAAAGACGTATTGTTAGACGTTGCCAGTACCGAGCTGGAAAATATTGTGGTTTTTGGGCAACGCGCCGGGCAAGCAAGCGCTATCAACCAGCAACGCGTGTCAGAACAAATTAAATCAATTGTGTCGGCTGACGCCATTGGTCAGTTCCCCGATCAAAATGCTGCAGAGGCCTTGCAGCGTTTACCTGGTTTATCGATTGAGCGTGATCAGGGCGAAGGCCGTTTTGTGGGTATTCGTGGTATCGACCCTAACCTCAACAACGTCACCATTAATGGTGTGAACGTACCATCGCCGGAAGCCGGCGTGCGTTCTGTTGCGCTGGATGTTATTCCCTCAGAACTGATTCAGGCTCTGGAAGTATCAAAGTCGGTTAGTGCTGATATGGACGCCGATGCCATTGGTGGCTCCATCGAAGTAAAAAGTGTCAGCGCGTTTGATAAAAGCGACACCACTGCCAGCGTAACACTGCAAAGCAGCTATAACGATTTGCGTGGTGAAATCAGCCCTAAAATGTCGGCCAGTATGACCAAAGTATTTAATGATGATTTTGGTGTGGCAGCGGCCATTTCGTACTTTGATCGCGATTTTGGCTCGGACAATATTGAATCCAATGGTGATGACGAAATCGAACAGCGTTATTACACGATCAACCGTGAGCGCATTGGTGCAGCGGTTAACTTCGATTATCGCCCTGACTTTAACAACCAGTATTATTTACGCACTTTGTACAGCAAATTCGCGGATGATGAATACCGTCAGGCCAATACCTTTACCTTTGACGGTGATGACTCTGAAATCGAACGTGGCAGCAAAGACAGATATGAAAGCCAGCAGATTTTATCGGTAACCGCCGGTGCCGAACACCAGCGTGGTAACTGGACTATTGATTACCAGCTGGCTTACTCAAAAGCCGATGAAGATGAGCCCGATTCTTTGTATTACACCTTTGTAGGTGAAGGCATGGCGATTGATTCCTCTATGCAGGGCCAGATCCCACAAATTACTCAGGATACCGCTGCCACTCAATTACAAAACTACGAACTGGATGAAATCAGTTTCGAGGATAACTATTCAAAAGATACAGAAACCAGTTTTAAAACCGATATTAGTCGTCAGTTTGACTGGGCAGGCACTCCAGTTGAACTGAAATTTGGTGGCAAATACCGCTCAAGAGAAAAACAAACCGATGCCAATATCTTTATTTACGATGGTGATTTTGACGATATTGCCGCCGGAGATTTCGCTGCAGACACGCCTGACTGGGGACTGGGTGATTTTGGTCAGGGTTTAAACCGAGGCGTTATGCGCGACTATTTTAATCAGCATCGCAGCGCATTAGAGCTGGCCGAACTCGACTCAGAGTTAGAATCTAACGGCGCGTCTTATGTGAACAAGGAAGACATTACAGCCTTGTATCTGATGGGTAAATTTGAATTCGACAAACTGCATATCGTTGCTGGTTTACGTTATGAAGATACTGACTTCAGCACCCAGGGTATGCGTGTAGAGTTGATTGAAAACGAACAAACCGATACCGAAGACGTCGTTAATACCGACTGGTCTGCAAAGCGCAGTTACGATTATTTGCTACCAAGTTTTTCTGCACGTTATGAATTCAGCGATAAACTGATAGGTCGTTTTGCCTACAGCGAAACCATTTCACGTCCTAAATTCGAGGATGTAGCAGCCTTCCAGATTATTGAATCAAAAACCGAAGAAGATGATGGCGAGTTTGTAACCGAACGTGAAGCCGAAGTGGGTAACCCACAGCTAAAACCCTACGAGTCAAACAACATTGATATCTCACTGGAATATTATCCTGGCGATATCGGCGTATTGTCGGCGGGTTATTTCTACAAAGACATTAAGAACTTCGTCATTTTTGCAGATGTTGCAGGCAGCAGCGACTGGCAGGGCTACGACGAAGTGATTCAGGCGCAAAATGGTGAAGATGCCAAAGTCATCGGTGTGGAATTGTCATGGGTAAAAACCTTCGAAAATGGGTTATTGCTGAGCGCCAACACCACCCTATCCAGTTCAGATGCCACTACGTTACTGGATGGCGAAGAATACAAAACGTCATTACCCAACCAGTCAGACAAAGTCGGCAATTTAACCATAGGTTACGAGAGCAACCTGCTAAGCCTGCGTTTAAGCATGTCGTATAAAAGTGAAAACTTAGAGGAAATCGACGGCGATTTAATTCGCATGGAACAATCGCATCAGCAACTCGACTTTATGGGCAAATACTTCGTCAATAACAACGTTTATCTGTACCTGAACGCGGTTAATCTGAATAACGAACCCTATTATCACTATTTCGATAACCCCAGCATTAACGCTCAATACGAAGAATATGGTCGCACCATTGAGCTGGGCATTAACTGGCAATTATAAGTAAACGGCTTTAAGGCCAGCCTCGCTGGCCTGTAATTTTTATGACAACGGGTGAACCCTGTTTCAAGGTTAGCCCGTTGGGAGCAAGACTTTTTATGAAACACATCACATCAATTTTAGCGTTGCTGGTTTTATCTGTAAGTGGCTGTGCAAACACCACTCAGACCAATCAGGCACCGCAAACAATTCAGCTTAACACGTTACCCATGCTAATGGGCACATGGCGACAAGCCCCCCCCATCGAACATAATCATCAGCTGTACTGGTTAACTGCCAGCGAGCAAAGTGGCCTGCAAGTGTGGGATCAAACAGGCACATTACTCGGGCAGTTTGCAGGTAACACCGAAAACAGCGACATACGTGTACTGGCTAATCAACATTATGTCATTAGCACAGTTGAGCGCGAATCCGGCGACACCCTGTTGTTAGAGCTTGCCTTGCCACAAGGCGAATTAACCCTGGTAAAACGCATCCGTAATCCACTCGCTGAAGTTGAAGCCTTATGTTTGTATCAGGATCAACAACACAATATTCAACTGTTCAGTGTCGATACGCTGGGTGATGTACAACAACGCGTGGTGTTTAACCAGCAACAGCAGCAATTTACTGATGTGGCAGTACGCCATTTTATTGGAGCCCCCAATATACAAAGCTGCGTGGCAGACGATAACCAACAAACACTGTATCTGGTGGAAGAAAATATCGGAGTATGGCAATACTCAGCCAACCCGGAACGTGATGCCAGTCGTACTTTAATCAGCGCAGTTTCGCCTTTTGGCAACATAAAAGGTGAAGTAAAACATGCCAATTTGTTAGCTAATGGCAACTTATTGATTAGTGCGCCTGAACATAACCAGCTTTGGCTTATCAATCCCACAAATCCAGACGCTGCCAAAGCCTATTCTTTTGTTTTACCTGATGGCTCAACGCCTAAAATCGAAAATGCAGTCACCACTGCATTAAATGGCAAGTTACTCGCAGGTGTATATGACGATGAAACGGGCAATAGTTATCAGGCAAATATCCCGTTAAATCCAATTAAGAACAATAGTTCTAAAACAAAAAATGCTGTGTTTTTAGCTGATAAACAAACAACCCCAGTTTCACGCTTCGGCGATGCGGCAGATGATCCGGCAATCTGGATCAACAAACACAACACCCAGCAAAGTCTGATTTTAGGCACCAACAAAAAACAAGGTTTAATGGTTTACAACCTTGCCGGCGAGCTTAAGCAATCGCTGGATATTGGCCGGGTTAATAATGTGGATGTGCGTTATGGCGTAAGCGTCAATGGCCAGCTAATGGATATCGCCACGGCCAGCAATCGTAGTAATCAACATATCAGTATTTTTAGCATTAACCCGCAAACCGCACAGGTGGCTTTACTTAGCGAAATTGCCACGGATTTAAGCGATATTTATGGTTTGTGCATGTACCAAAGTCAGCAGCAAACATATGTTTTTGTTAATGATACCAATGGCCGTTATCAGCAATATCAACTTGATTTAAATAAGAAAATCACAGCTAAAAAGGTGCGAGAGTTCTCGTTGCCGAGTCAGCCGGAAGGTTGTGTGGCAGATGATCAACATCAACTGTTATACATGGGTGAGGAAGCCATGGGTATCTGGCAAATCAATGCAGAACCTGTACAAACAGATCCACAGCTCATCATTAAAACCAATGACACCTTTGTGGCGGATGTAGAGGGACTGGGGATCTATCTGCTGGACGGCCAACGCTATTTAATCGCCTCCAGCCAGGGTAATGACAGCTACGCTGTGTTTGCACTGGATAAAAACAACCAACATATAGGCAGTTTTACCATTGAGGCCAATATTGCAGCCGGTATCGATGGCACATCAGAAACCGATGGGCTGGATATTACCTCCATCGCTATCGGTAGTCATTATCCTGATGGTTTATTAGTGGTACAGGATGGGCGCAATGTAATGCCAACCCAGCCACAAAACTTTAAGCTGATTAACGCCACTCAGCTTAAGCAACAAATTCTGCACTGGTTAAAATAGTCCCAATTAGGTTCATTAACGCTCAATTGTCGTCCAGCGGTAAATTCAGACCGCTGGACTTGTTTTGCATGTGATAAGATAAATCCTTGTTTTAAGATAATCTCATCTAAAAAATCAAAATAATCAGCTTGTTGCTTAACGCTGTTTTCGTAAGTATCAGGAGTCCACCTTGCTAAAATCAGTTTGTCTTAGTCTTATATCACTGGCACTTGTCAGTTGCGCTTCCACTGAGACCACGCTTTCCATGCCCTTTTCTTCCGACATAAAATCCAGTGCTTATACCATGAAAAGTGGTGGCATCGTGCCTCCTTCTCAGCAAGGGCTTAGCGTGAAGCATGCCGATTTGCACTTTGAAGTTGTGCCTGCCAGTAAAACGCTGATCGGCAAAAGTACATTAACACTGCACAGTGACACTCAGCGCAAAAACTTCTCATTTGATTTAGACCGTGTTTTCACAATCAAATCTGTTGCGGTAAACGGCAAGCCTGTCGATAAAGCAAATTATTCCAATCCCGAAGGCATGGTATTGGTAAACCAGCCGGTATCCGATGACTTTACAGTCACCGTTGAATATCAGGGCATACCACGCGAAGCGGTTAAAGCCCCCTGGGATGGCGGTTTTGTGTGGAGCAAAACACCAGAAGGGGCGGACTGGATAGCCACTGCCGACCAGGGCGAAGGCTGTGATTTATTCTGGCCTTGTATCGATCATCCATTTGGCGAGCCAGAGGTTGCAGATATTTATATCACAGTACCAGCGCCACTGATGGCGGTGTCTAATGGTGTGTTATTGGATCAACAGATCAGCGACACAAAAAATACTTACCACTGGCAAACCCACAACGTAAATACTTACAGTGTGGCGCTCAACATTGGTCCTTTCGAAACACTGGAAGATACTTTCCACAGTGTTTACGGAAACGAATATCCAATTGTTTATTACCACTTACCCGGACATCCACAAAAAGCCAAAAAGCTGTTTGATGAAGTGCCGGTAATGCTTAACTTTTTTGAACGCGTGATTGGTCCCTATCCTTTCACTAACGAAAAAGCCGGATTTGTAGAAACCCCGCATTTAGGCATGGAACACCAAACTATCAATGCATATGGCAATCATTATCGTAAGGACGTGTATGGTTTTGACTGGTTAATGCAACACGAATTTGCCCATGAATGGTTTGCCAACCAATTAACCGCTGATAACTCTGATCATCTGTGGCTGCAGGAAGGTCTGGGCTCTTATATGCAGCCACTGTTTACCCAGTATCTGCAAGGCGACATGGCCTACAAAGCGCGATTATTTGAACAGCGCAAAGCACTGGATAATGACTTTCCGCTGGTACGCAATAAGCTGCTGGCAGTTGAGGAAGTATTTGAAAAAGATCAAGGCCCAGGTGGCGACGTTTACACTAAAGGTTCATTAATACTGCATAGCTTACGTCAGCTAATTGGCGATGAAGCGTTTTTCAAAACTATCCGCATCGCCACGTATGGCAGTGCGGATCCGCAACCGGGTAAATTCAAACCTGTGTTAAGCAATTCAGAAGCCTTTATCAGAATTGCCAATCAGGTGACCGGTCAGGATTTACGCTGGTTCTTCAATGTGTATCTATATTCAGCCAAATTACCTAAATTAAATGTTGAACGCACTGATGGTCAGGTAACACTGAGCTGGCAAGTACCAAATGGTCTGGACTTCCCTATGCCGCTGGAGGTACAAATCAACCAGACAGTGCACAAACTGGATATGCACAAAATACAAACACTGCCAGTCAAACCTAAGGACGTGGTGATAATCGATCCGCAAAGCAAAGTCTTGCGTTACGATCAGGCAATTGATGATTATAAGGCGTTTAAAAGGGAACAAGCAGATAAAAAAGCTGATCAACAATAGTGTATCTATCAAGAAGCCAGCGTAACGCGGGCTTTTTACATATAAACGCAGCTGTAGAAAACCGGGCAATATTGATCTAACAATATTGCCTGTACATCTGTGGGCACTTATTCTGAAATACGCTTGCTTATTAAGGAACACATTATGGCTTACTGGCTTTTTAAATCGGAACCGGATGCGTTTAGTATTGATGATTTAGCAAATCGCCCGAACCAAACTGAGCCGTGGGATGGCATTCGCAACTATCAGGCACGTAACTTTTTACGTGACGATGTTAAAGTCGGAGACCAGTTATTCTTCTACCATTCAAGCTGTAAAGATGTGGGTATTGTCGGGGTCGCAGAAGTCGTAAAAGCCGCCTATGCGGATGATTCGCAGTTTAATCCTGAATCAAAATACTACGACCCCAAATCCAGTCAGGATAACCCGCGCTGGGTAATGGTGGATGTGCAGTTTAAACAAAAATTCAAACGTATTTTGCCTCTGGCAAAAATCAAAGCCATGCCACAAATTACTGAGTTGGGATTAGTTAAAAAAGGTCACCGACTTTCGATTATGCCGGTGACCGAATCAGAGTGGGACAGCCTGTATCAGGCCGCTAATGCGGGTTAATTGGATTTAGTCTGCGCAATAAAACGCTCAATTTGCTGTTCCAGCACATTTAACGGCACCGAGCCATTGGCTAACACCGCATCGTGAAACGCACGTAAATCAAACTTGTTACCTAATTGCTGTTCAGCCTGTTTGCGTAACCGTTTAATGGTCAGCTCACCAATTTTGTATGACAGTGCCTGTGCTGGCCACGAAATGTAACGATCCACCTCAGTATTGATATTGTGTTCAGATAAGGCGGTATTGGCTAACATATAATCCACCGCCTGTTGCCGACTCCAGCCCATTAAATGCATACCGGTATCCACCACCAAACGACACGCCCGCCACATTTCATAGCTTAAACGACCAAAATCATCGTAGGGGTTTTGATACATGCCCGCTTCTTTACCCAAATATTCTGCATATAACCCCCAACCCTCACCAAACGCTGAGATATAACCGTTACGGCGCACTTCGGGCAGGTCAGTCATTTCCTGTGATAAAGAAATTTGTAAATGGTGACCTGGCACCGCTTCGTGCATGGTTAATGCAGTTAAGGCATATAAAGGGCGTTTATCCAGTGCATAGGTATTAACCCAGTAATATCCGGGTTCGTCGTCTTTAGCAGCAGGAATGTAACGCCCTGTGGTGTATTTAGGCGCAATGCTGTCTGGCACCGGCACCACACCATAAGGACGACGCGGTAATTTACCAAATAGTGATGGCAGTTTGGCATCCAAAGTTTTGGCAATGACCGCCGCTTTGGCCATTAACTCATCCGCGGTTTTGGCGTAAAAGCGCGGATCGGTGCGTAAGTAGTGGATAAAATCAGCTAAGTCACCGTCAAATTGTAATTTATCGATAATCGCCTGCATCTCTCCTCGAATGCGTTTCACTTCACTTAAACCGAGCTGATGAATTTGTGCTGGTGTCATCGCAGTAGTGGTATAAAACGCCGTGCGATTTTGATAGAAGGCTTCGCCGTCAGGCCAGTCTTTGGCGGCAATCGAATCACGTGCCGCAGGAATATAGTCCCGACGTAAAAAATCGTAATAGTTTTGATAAGCGACAAATACCTTATTTTGGATGACGTCCCGTGCCTGTTTTTGCAATTTTTGCACTGTGGTTTTATCAAAGCTTTTTGCATCGAATTGCGCAAAAGGGCGGTAATACACACTTTGCTCAGGCGTGGCCGTAATAAAGGCTTTTACGCCCTTTTCATAATCTTTTAATACCGCTTTAGGTTGGGTTAACCCCACTTGCATGCCTTGTTGCATCCAGTGAATTTGCTGACTAAACCAGTCAGGAAACTGGCTAAGTCTGCTTAGGTAATTTTGATAATCTGCGACGTTTTTAAAGCGCGTACTTTGCGGTAAAAATGCCAGTGAGCTGTGAAATCCTGACTCTGATGTCAGCGGCATATAATGCGCGTGGTAACGATATTCATCGATGGCATTTTGCAGTTCGCGCAATTGAAAAGCTTTATTGATTTGTTGCTGTTGCGATAAATCAGCATCAGAAAATTTATTTAACTCAGCCACAAATGCCTGACGTTGCTGATTGTTTTTCGCTAATCCGCTGGCTGAGATATCCGGCAATAGCGCATCATACTGATGTTGACCGTAACTGGTGGCATTAATCGGATTAGCCACCAATTCAAATTGCCAGATTTGTTGCAGAAGCTCACTTAGATTTTGTGACGGGTTTGCTTGCACTGACACACAACACCACATCAATACAAAACCAATTACTCGTTTCATCATATTTTAAAACTTGATTTTACATTTACTGTTAAGGCCATCATAACATCTTATTTTAGAACTTTAGTTCTTGTACATGCCACCTGTAGTTCGTAGAGTTAGGCAAACTCGCCAAATAAAGGATATGTGTTATGTTTCGTGCCCAACATTTATTTGGAACGCTACTTATCCTGTGTAGCCTGCCATTTTCGTCTTACGCGACCAACGACCCCGATAAACCAATATCGATCAACAAGGCAGAATATCAAAAGAAACTCGAGGGCTTCTGGTTAGGTTTAAATATTGCGAACTGGACCGGGCTGGTAACTGAAATGGATAAAGTGGAACCTCCGTTTTATACAAACAAAGACTGGGGAACCGCCGATCAAAAAAACATCTGGGGTAACTATGTACCCCATAGCCGCACAATAGATTTTTATCTGGGTAAAGCATCGGAACCCTGGGGTGCGGACGATGACAGCGATATGGAATATCTCTATCTGGATTTACTTAGCCAGAGTGACAATCCCATGGTCAGCGGGCAACAAATTGCGCAAAGTTGGATTAAACATATTTACACCAATGAAGACGCACCGGTTTCCAACGACACCGGCGAAAAGGAAAACTTTTTGTGGGTATCCAATGAAAGAGCGCTGGAATTAATGCATCAGGGCATAGTACCACCAGCCACCAGCGAGCCTGAAAATAATCCGCACTTTGCCCGTATTGATGCACAACTCACTACCGAGCTATTTGGTTTATTGGCGCCGATGGCACCACAAACCGCATTAAAACTGGCGGAAGTACCTATTCGTACCACAGCTAAAAATGATGCCGCCTGGATAGCGCAGTTTTATGTTGTGATGCATTCGTTAGCGGTGGGTATCGATAATCAGCAACCGATTCAACCTCAGTTAATTTCAGTAGCACAGCAGGCACGAAAGGTTTTACCTGCCGGTTCTTACGCAGCGAAAATGTATGACTTTGTCTGGCGGTCTTACCTCAGCAATCCCGACAAACAGCACTGGGAATTAACCCGCGATGCGATTTATCAGCGTTATCAGGCCAGTTCCCATGACGGCTATACCTACGAAACCTCATTTGATGCAGGCATTAATTTCGCAGCCAGTCTGGTCAGTTTGTTTTATGGCGAAGGCGATTATAAAAAGACGATTCAGATAGGGACATTGGCCGGTTGGGATTCAGACAACCCAACGGCAACATGGGGTGGTTTACTTGGCTTTATTTTAGGAATAGAACAACTGGAAGCGCAGTTCGCTCCGCATTCGTTCTCACATGATTACCATATTCTGCGTACCCGACGTAACTTTGCCGACCATACTCCCAATCACGCAGGAGAAGATAACTTTTCGCTGATGGCAGATCGGACGCTTAAGGTAATAGACAAGGTCGTGCAACAATCTTTAAACGGAACAGTAGATAACCAGCAGCACAGTTGGACATTCGAACAAGGGCAATAATGAAGGGGAGCTTATGCTCCCCTTTTTGTTTATTTTGCCAGTTCGATTAACACCGCGGTGTACATCTTTAAGTTCAGCGATAACTGCTGTTCAGTAATAAACTCATGTTCTGAGTGCCCGGTATACACTGCACCCGGCATCGATGGACCAAAGCTCACCGCATTAGGGAATAAGCGTGAGTTAGTACCACCACCAATCGAAATCGGTTTAGCATCTTTAATCCCGGTGTAATGGGAAAATACATCTATCAAGGTTGGAATTTGTGGTGCACTGGTTTGCACAAACGGGTCACCAATCTGATTTTTATTTTCAGGAACGGTAATACTGTTTTTGTGCGCCCAGTTATTTAATGCAGCGCTGATCTGCTGTTCTAACTGCTGTGCAGTTTTGCCACGTGGACGACGAATATTAATATTTAGCTGTACCCCGTCATCTTGTTGTTTGATCACCGTTGGCTGCACTGTCATTGGTCCCATAAAGTCATCGGCGTAAGCTATATCACCAAATTTTTTACCGTACAAACCTGTACCAAGATTGTCGTTGATGAAATTAACCATGGCACCGGCTGCATTGAACGGCCAGTGTTTCACCGCCAGAATATCCGCCAGATAAGTAATCGCATTTATGCCATCTTCCGGTTTAGAACTATGCGCGGATACACCTAATGCGGTGATGGTTAACTCATCGTTGGTTAAATCAAAGCGGTACTTCATGCCCTGTTGCAAAGCGGCACGTTGTTTTATTTTATCCAGTAACGCCTGATCAGCATGGCCTAATAATACCCTGGCATCTTCAGGAATTTGGCTACCAAAAAAACCACCTTCAAAACGTTTGATATAAGCTTGTTCCGGGGTTTGTGCCAACTGATCGCTGAAGTTAAAGCTTAAGGTACCATAACCTTTTTCCGCAGTTACCGCCGGGTATTCAGCATCAATGGTAATGTTGGTTTGAGGCAAATCATGTTGCTTAACAAATTCAATCAAAGGACCCCAGTCTGATTCTTCCGCCATATAAACATACAGTTCGATACGTTTATTCAGTGCGATTTTCTGATCTTTGATCGCTTTCATTGCATATAAAGCGGTAGAGATAGGCCCTTTATCATCTTCGGTGCCGCGACCTAACAATTTACCGGGTTCAGAGGTTCTGTCCAGTTTAAACGGTGATTGCGCCCACTTTTTAGGGTTAACTGGCTGTACGTCACCATGGGTGATTACACCAACACGCTGCTCACCCTTACCTAAACCAATTCGTACGACATAACCAAAGTCCTCAAAATCGAAGCCCAGAGCTTTGGCTTGTTTCGCCAGTTCCGCTTTAAACGCGATATGCTGCGGATTATCTGTGGCAGATACACCTTCTACTGCCACAGTGTTAAATTGTACTAAATCAGCTAAAGAACTGATCATAGCCTCTTTATAGGTGGCCAGAGCATAATCCGCGGTTTTTTGCGCCTCGGGAGAAACGGCATGAGAAGACAAGGATACAAAAGCCATCATCGCCAGCAAACTGGGTTTAAACATGTGTCGATTCCTAATGGTTATTTTTTGGGGGTATAGACGGGCGTGGGAAATGCCGTCACTTTATCACTCAGCTGTGATATTTTTGCCAGACCCTGTTTGTTTACTTCATCAATACGCAGTACGTTGTGCATCGGGATGTAGGTTCGGGTGACATCGGCAAATTCATCTTTTAATTTCTCATGGGATGGATCCAATACCACACTGGTATGGGTATCCCACACAAAATCACCAATTTCGACAAAACCAAACATACTGCCCTGACAACATTCACGCACAAAAAGCTCGTAACGCTCACCGTTACTTACAAACTGGATCCGAAAGAGTGGTTTTTTCGCAGACATAAAACACTGATTACAAATATAAAAAGGTGATTTTACCCTGTCGGTTGACTCAGTCCAAATGATCTGCCGGTGAAATTGAAGATTTATTTATGTAGTGGCCCCAGCAATGCACGGCATGCCAGTTCCAGTTCGTCGGTACCACCGGCCAAAATTGCATTAACCGCAAACCCTTGTACATAGGATGTTAATTGCAACGCGGTTGATTCAACATTAATTCCAGCCACAACTTGCTGATGCTCAATCGCTTTTTCCAGACAACCAATAAAGCTGATTTGCAGTTGATCGAGATAATGCCGGCCGACATCGCGAATGTGCTGATCATCAAACCCCAGTTCAGTAATTGCCGATATAAGCAAACAGCCCCGTCCATTAATCAAACGGGTATAGGCATTAAAAAACGCTTCAATTGAAGGTAAACCCTGATTGGCCTGCAAATGAGCAATAACGGGGTTGAGAGAGTTTTGCTGATAATGTTCGATAACTTTGTAAAAGAAGGCCAACTTACTGCCAAATTCGATATAAAAACCGCGACGATTAAAGTCAGTACGGGCAATAAGCTCATCCATTACCGCCCCGTGATAGCCATGTTCCAGAAACACACTGGTGGCCTGCTCTAAAACATACTGCAAATTATATAACGCTTTACGAGGCATAATAAAAATCTTTAAGAATTGTTATTCTTAAAGATTAGGTAGTTTACAAATTAAGTCAAGCTGGAATCGATGTGTCAATTAGCTTAAGGTTAGCCACCTGCTTTCGGGCATATTATAAAAATCACTTACATAGGTTAGTTCATGAAAAGAGTATTGCTTACCTCATTAATACTGGTCGGCCTGATGGGCTGTCAGGATGATGTTAAAAACACAACAACTGCTGCCGCACCAAAACCGGTAGCGCCACAGGCTGATGTAAATAAAATTAAAGCCCACATTGAGTTTTTAGCGGATGATTTATTAGAAGGCCGTGATACCGGCAGTCGCGGTCACGAAATTGCGGCACGTTATATAGCCTCGCAATTTACCCAACTAAACCTAAAACCTGCAGGTGATGATGGTAGTTATTTGCAACGCATTCCGTTCCGTCAGGCATTTTTGGAACAAGATTCTCCTAAATTGAGTCTGACCACCGCTGAAGGCACGCAACAACTGGAATACCCTAAAGAATATATTACCGGTGCCAGCACCGTCAGTGAGAATTCGGCGGTTGAAGGCAAATTAGTGTTTGTCGGCTACGGCATTATTGCCCCGGAACTAAATCATGACGATTATGCTGATTTAGACGTGGATGGCAAAATTGTGGTGATGTTAACCGGTAAGCCAAAATCCTTCCCCAGCGAAGAAGGCGCGCACTTCGCATCGCGTTATGAAAAAGCACGTTACGCTGCCGAACATGGCGCGATTGGTATGATCACCATTTCTACCCCACTGGGTGAAAAGGTACGTCCTTACCAAAACCTACTGAATTATATCCACACCCCTCGTGTGAGCTGGCTGGATAAAGAAGGCAATCCGCACGGTGCATTCCCACAAATTAAAGATTCTGCCTATTTCAGCAAAGAAGCCGCCGCTAAGTTATTTGCTGGCGCACAAAAGTCGCTGGATGACATTTATGCAGAACTTGAAGACGACAAATCGCCAAAAGGTTTTGCACTGGATGCCAGCATTAACATGAGCAAAACCAGCACACATAAAGCGATTAGCAGCCCGAATGTGGCAGCCGTTTTAACGGGTAGTGATCCTGAATTGCGCAAAGAGTTTGTGGTATACAGCGCCCACTCTGACCACATTGGCATCGCCAAAACCGTTAAAAAAGACAAAATTAATAATGGTGCAATGGATAACGCAACCGGTACCGCCATGTTAATCGAAACCGCTCGCCTCATGAGTCAGGGTCCGGCACCAAAACGTTCAGTACTGTTTTTAGCGGTAACCGGTGAAGAAAAAGGCCTGTTAGGTGCCGATTATTATGCGCATAACCCAACGGTGCCAATTAAAAATATTGTGGCGGATGTGAATCTGGATATGCCAGTTCTAACTTACGAATTCAGCGATATCATTGCTTTTGGCGCTAATCATAGCGACCTGAATGACACAGTGAGCCAGGCAGCGAAAAATGCAGGTTTAACCTTAAGCCCGGATCCTATGCCAGAACAGGCTATTTTCACCCGTTCAGATCACTATGCGTTTGTAAAACAAGGTGTACCATCGGTATTTGTTATTCCCGGTTGGACATCCACCGATCCCAACGTTGATGGTGGCAAAATGTTTAATGAGTTCCTGCATACCAACTATCACAAACCTTCAGATGATATGAGTCAGGACTTTAACTGGAACGCTGCCAAAAAGTTTGCTGAAGTAAACTTAGAAATTGGTACTACCATAGCGAACCAGACTAAACGTCCGGCATGGAACCAGGGTGACTTCTTTGGTGATACTTTTACTAAGAAATAATTGATTGGTTTTACAGATACAAAAAACGCGGCAATAGCCGCGTTTTTTATGCAAAAGATAACTTAAGCAAAAAATTGATTACGGATAAATTTCCACTGCTCGGCGAAACCTTCGGTCGGGCGTTTAGTGAATTCACTGCGCACAAATTTATTAATGCGACCATCGGCATAACACACCAGAATATTGGCCACATGCGCTTCATCAGTCGCCAGCGATTTGCCTTCACGCAATTTACGCTCACGCAAAACCTGACGCAACTGGGTTTCTAAACGTTCAAACAACTGTGCGATACGGTCGCGTAAACGCTCTTGTTCACCCATTAGTGCGTCACCATTAAGAATGCGGGTAATGCCCGGATTTTTTTCCGCAAAACCCAAAAGCAATTGCAGGATCATCTGACAACGTACTGTGGCTTCTTTTTCTTCATCGAGAATTTTATTGATACGCGAAAAAAGCGTTTCTTCAATAAACTCGATCAAGCCTTCAAACATACGTGCTTTACTGGGGAAATGACGATACAACGCCGCTTCAGACACACCTACTTCAGCCGCCAGTTTGGCCGTAGTAATACGCTGACCTGGGTTAGTTTCCAGCATGCTGGCCAATGATTGTAAAATTTGAGCCCGGCGATTTGAGCGTTTTTTAACAGCCATGTGTATTCCCTATTGTTATTGACGACCAGAGGAGCCAAAGCCACCCTGTCCACGTTCACTTTGTGTAAAGTCGTTTACCAGATTAAAACTGGCTTGCACTACAGGCATAAATACTAATTGCGCAATACGGTCACCCGGCTCTACCGTAAACTCAGTATTGCCACGGTTCCACATCGAAACCATCAACGGCCCCTGATAATCAGAGTCGATTAATCCCACCAAATTGCCTAAGACTATGCCGTGTTTATGCCCCAAACCTGAGCGCGGTAAAATAGTCGCACACAAGTTTGCATCACCAATATAAATAGAGATGCCGGTGGGAATTAAATGGGTTTCACCCGGTTGCAACGTTAGCGCCTGGTCTAAACAAGCACGTAAATCTAAGCCTGCTGAGCCAGGTGTTGCGTATTCGGGTAACGGAAAGGTATCACCAATTCTGGGATCAAGGATTTTTAAATCAATTTTATGCATTATCGTAGTGTTGATTCATTAGTGTTAATAACTGATACGCCAGCATATCTTTATTATTTTTTGCCAGACGTTGTTGCCCACCGGGCCAGAATATACTCAGAGCGTTATGATCACTGTTAAAACCAATCGATGTATCTGATACATCGTTAGCGGCAATCATATTCAACTTTTTACGTTTAAGTTTGTCTTGAGCATAGTGACTCAGATCATGGGTTTCAGCAGCAAATCCTACCGTAAAAGGAGGTTTAGGTAACGCTGCAACGCTAGCTAGAATATCAGGGTTTTTTACAAAAGTAAGTGACAACTTATCATTGTCTTTCTTAATTTTTTGTGACATGACCTCATCCACACGATAATCCGCCACGGCCGCACAACCAATAAAAACATTATGTTTATCAACCTGTTGCATTACAGCATCATACATTTGCTGCGCTGATTTCACCCCGATAAATTCACAACCTGCAGGCGGATTTAAACGAGTAGGTCCAGAGACTAACGTGACTGTGGCGCCCAGTTTTTGTGCGGCAATGGCTAACGCGTATCCCATTTTCCCCGAGCTGTGATTTGATAAATAACGTACCGGATCAATTGCTTCCTGAGTGGGTCCCGCGGTAATCAAAATCGATTTACCCGCCAAAATTTGCGGCTGGTTTTGCTCAGCCAACGCTTCAACTAACTCGACAGGCTCTAACATTCTGCCCGCGCCAACATCTCCACATGCCTGCTCGCCTTCTGCCGGGCCTAAAATCTGATACCCCCGTTTTGCTAATTCAGCAATGTTTTGCTGAGTTATGGCGGCTTTCCACATTTGTTGATTCATGGCAGGTGCAATAAACACCGGGGCATCGGTAGCTAAACAAATAGTTGATAACAAATCATCCGCCAGACCATGGGTGATTTTAGCAAGGGTATTTGCTGTAGCTGGCGCGATTAACAACATATCAGCCCAGCGCGCCAATTCGATATGTCCCATTGCGGCTTCTGCGGCGGGATCAAGTAAGTCACATGCCACTTCAAAACCGGATACCGCTTGCAAGGATAAGGGACTGACAAATTCCAATGCAGATTTGGTTGCCACTACACGCACATTGGCACCAGCCGCTTTTAATTTACGCACTAAATCAGGACATTTATAAGCGGCAATACCACCACTGATACCCAACAGTACATTTTTATTGGTTAAGGTCGTCATTGATTACTTGGTTATTCTCTTTAAGTTGGTCTACAAATCGCGCTTTGAACGAGAGTAATCTGCCTATCCTGCCAGATCACAACAGGTTTGTTTATGATTTTTATTCTACGCTTGATGTAGTTATTTGCTTCATTCTAAAAACAATTTACTCATCAGAACAGGATGTTTTTGTGAAAATTACCGACTGGCCAGCGGCAGAACGCCCACGAGAAAAGTTACTGCAACAAGGAGCGGAGCGCTTATCCGATGCCGAACTGGTGGCTATATTCTTACGAACCGGCATTACGGGATTAAGTGCAGTCGATTTAGCCAGACAACTCTTAAATCAGTTTGGCAGTTTGCGCCAGATGTTAAATGCCTCTCAACAACAATTTTGCAGTGTGAAAGGCCTGGGGCAAGCTAAATATGTTCAATTGCAGGCTTGTATTGAAATGACCCGCCGCTTCCTGGCCGAATCGCTGCCCGAACGCAAACCACTGCAAAGCGCCTCCGACACGCGCAACTATTTAATTGGCGAATTAAGAGACGAACCCAACGAAGTTTTCGCCATGATATTGCTGGATAACCAACACCGGGTTATTCGTTTTCAACCGGTATTTTTTGGCACCATAGATGCGGCAGCGGTTTACCCCAGAGTGCTGGTAAAACTGGCTCTGGAAACCAACGCAGCGGCGGTAATTTTGGCGCACAACCATCCTTCTGGCATTGCCGAGCCCAGCGAGGCCGATAAACGCATTACCCGCCGAGTTATCGATGCAATGAATCTGGTTGATATCCGTGTCCTGGATCATTTTGTGGTGGGTGATAATCAGGCGGTATCCTTTGCTGAACGAGGATTACTGTAATTTGGCTATAGCCTTATCTCAATGACTTTGGGGCCCATTTTTGTTATCCTATTAACCATTCGCGTCCAATAAAAATTATAAATGAAAGTATCCGTTATTTTTTCAACCTATAACTCGCCTGACTGGATGGAAAAGGTGCTCTGGGGCTTCCATTTTCAAACTTATCAAAACTTTGAAATTATCATCGCTGATGATGGTTCACTTGAAGAAACACGCGAACGCATAGCTCAGTTTGAGCAGCAATCCGGACGAAAAATAAAACACGTTTGGCAGGAAGACAATGGCTTTCAAAAATGCCAGATACTAAATAAAGCCATTGTCACCACTGAAGGTGAATATCTTATTTTCACGGATGGTGATTGCATTCCACGTAGCGACTTCATTCAAGCTCACGTTGATAATGCCAAACCCGGGCATTTTTTATCCGGTGGTTATTTTAAGCTACCGATGGATATCAGTCATAAAATTACCAAAGAAGATATCCAAAAGGGTGTCATTTTTGATGCCGATTGGCTAATTGCAAATGGATTAAAAAAGACACATAAGCTTATGAAACTAAATGCCAAAGGATGGCGCAAAGCACTGTTGAATAAATTCACGCCCACCACACCAAGTTGGAATGGGCATAATGCATCCTGTTGGCGTGAGTTGATTGTGGCAGCTAATGGCTTTGATGAACGTATGCAATATGGGGGAGAAGACAGAGAATTTGGTGAAAGACTGGTTAATAGTGGCATTAAACCAATCCAAATTCGTTATTCCGCAATTTGTGTGCATCTCGATCATGCACGTGGTTATGTTAAGCCAGAAATGATCGCTCAGAACAAAGCTATTCGAGCAGAAACCAAAGTCAACAAAGTTACCAGAACTCCTTTCGGTATAGAAAAGGTCTAAAGTGAACCCAAGGTCGGATATATTACTAATCAATTTAGCGCGTTCTACTTCCCGGCTCACTGAAAGTGAAAAAGCCTTAAACGCACAGAACTTAGCCTATACACGTATAGATGCAGTCGATGGTAATAAATTAAGTGAAGCTGAACTAAGTGCGCATTATGATTTGCAACTAAATCAAACCCGTTATCATAAAGATTTAAACAAAGGTGAAATTGCCTGCTATCTCAGCCATCGTAAAGCATGGCAGCATATTGTAGACAATAATCTGGATTTTGCAGTTATCCTTGAAGATGACTTTGAATTAATTGGTGACTTAAGTCAGGCCATCTCTACGACAAGCTCTATCCAGGTAAATTGGGACTACATCAAACTAGCCGGACATACCCGAACTCGCCATCCAATTTACCAAATTCAGCAGGATGACATGCAATTGGTTATATACAATAAATTGCCTTCACATACATTAGCGCAAATTGTCAGTAAAGAAGGGGCATGTAAACTACTCACTCACTCCGACTTAATATCCCGTCCTGTGGATGTGGACATTCAGCACTGTTGGGAAAGACATTTGAATGCCTATGGATTATTACCTTATGTGGCCAAACCACGTGATAACACCCAAAGTGAAATTGAACAGATAAATAAACGCACAACCACACCTAACCGTCGTTGGAAAAAAATTCAGGCGCAGATTTCTTTCTGGTTCAAAAATCGACGTTATAATCGCTCACGCCTTGCGCAGCTAAGATCAAAATAAAGACAGACAACAGTTAAAAAACTTGATCTCAAAAGGTGATTCCTGTATAAAATGCGCCCTCTTGCACTAGCGTGAATTTTTATCGGCTCACCAATTAAGTGAACCGAGCAGTATTTAAAGTAATTGGAGACAACCATGTCCAGAGTATGTCAAGTAACAGGTAAGCGTCCTGCGGTAGGTAACAACCGCTCTCACGCGAAAAACTCGACTCGTCGTCGTTTTTTACCTAACCTGCAAAACCACCGTTTTTGGGTGGAAAGCGAAAACCGCTTTGTAAAACTGCGTCTTACCCCTAAAGGTATGCGTATTATCGATAAAAAAGGCATTGATTCAGTATTAGCTGAAATGCGTGCCCGCGGCGAAAAAATCTAATAGGATCCGATCATGCGCGATAAAATTAAATTAGTGTCGACTGCTGGTACTGGTTATTTCTATACCACTGACAAAAACAAACGTAATATGCCTGGCAAAATGGAGATCAAAAAGTTTGATCCTAAAGTACGCCAGCACGTTTTGTTCAAGGAAGCGAAAATCAAGTAATTGACTTGCTTTTTGTCTCCCGAAAAACCCGGTTTAATGCCGGGTTTTTTGCGTTTACACTAAGCTGAATTTTCATTCCCGGGTGTATTCATGATTCGATTATCCAAACGAGGCTGGAACAATGTATTAATCATTGTTTCGCTGTTACTGATTATCCTGTTCAGTAATATGGGCAAGTTATTTAATTCTGCCAACTCAACAGGCCCTCAACCATTGCTACCCGAGGGCAGTGAAATACTCAGAATTGACTACGGGACTCATCAAATTGAACGCATAGGACGCGGCTGGCGAATTACACCTGCAACCGGTACGAGTGAATCACAACTTTCGCAAATTACCCAGCATTGGTTATCAACAAACGCCGCACCAATAGCAGGTAAACTCAATAATCCATGGATTGTTACTTTATGGTTAGCAGGCGAAGCTCAGGGACGTGTTTTTAAACTATTGCCTCAGGGTAATGATGTATTGATTGAAATGAACAACAACCTGTATATCGCCAGTCAGCATGGCATAAGCGACTATATCCCACTGGAGTTAATGTAGTGCCTGAGTTACCCGAAGTCGAAGTATCACGCATGGGCATTAGCCCATATTTATTAGGCAAAACCATTGAGAAAATTATTGTACGTCAACCCCAGTTACGTTGGCGCGTACCAGACGAGATTCAGCTGACCCAGGGTTTACCTATCGATGCCATTCACCGGCGGGCGAAATATTTGCTAATGGAGACCACTGCCGGCAGCATTATTGTGCATCTTGGCATGTCGGGAAAATTAAGGGTGATAGATAAAAATACGCCTGTGCAGAAACACGATCATGTCGACTTAGTCACGACAGACGGTTTGGCACTGCGTTACAACGATCCTCGCCGTTTTGGCGCCTGGTTATGGCAACCTGTAAACGAGCAACATCAGGTATTTTCCAGCTTAGGTCCTGAACCGCTGACCGATGATTTCAATGCTGAACGTTTAATTAAAATGGCAAAGCAACGAAAGATGGCAGTGAAAAACTTTATAATGGATAACAAAGTGGTGGTGGGTGTAGGTAATATCTACGCTAACGAAGCACTATTCAAAAGTGGCATTACCCCTCTCAGGCACGCTTGTGACATCAGTAATAATCAATACCAACAACTAACCCAACATATAAAAACCGTGCTTGCGAGCGCCATTGAACAAGGTGGTACCACCTTGAAAGATTTTGCGCAGGCCGATGGCAAACCCGGCTATTTCGCTCAAAAACTAATGGTCTATGGCCGTAAAGGGCAACAATGCTTTAGCTGTGATTCAACAATAGAATCTGTAGTGATTGGGCAGCGTAATAGCTTTTACTGCCCGACCTGTCAGTCTTAATCAGATGACGACTGGTTAAATTTTTCCAGTAAGGCCGTTTTTACCACAGCATCACAAAATTCACTGACATCACCATGATGTAAAGCAACCTCTTTGACCAGCGTGGAGGAAATAAAGGAATTTTCTTCCGCCGGAGTTAAGAACACACTCTCCAGTCCCGGGCTCAAACGGCGATTCATATTTGCCAGCTGAAACTCATATTCAAAGTCAGACACTGCCCGCAGACCACGAATAAGCACAGTCGCGCCTTGCTGTTTGGCAAAATTAACCAGTAAACCGGTAAACCCAATCACATCGACGTTAGAGAGGTGTGAAGTCACTTGCTGTGCCAGTTTTACACGTTCTTCCAAACTGAATAACGGCTTTTTACTCGGATTGTACGCAACGCCTACCGTAACATGGGAAAACATATTGGCCGCGCGCTCGATTAAATCAACATGACCATTGGTGATAGGATCGAATGTACCGGGATAAACCGCTTTTGTGTGCATAATTTGAATCAACTTGATGAATTTCAATTGAAATTTTGCCAAGGATTGACGCCGAAGTCACATTTTTTAACAGGGATTTATCAACTTGCAATGGTATGATTAGCCCATCATTCGAATTTCCCGGTTAAGTTATTCCTCACATGGATGTAAAAGCTGTAAGCAAACTATCACTTGTTATCATTTCCACTGCGTTTGTAAGCCGCGTAACTTTGGCTTCCCCATGGATAGGTACCACAGATCCATTATTACATCAGGACTTATTATTGCTGGTTGAACAAGGTTATTTGAATGTGGCGGCAACCTCCTATCCCGTGCCCTGGAAAGGCATAGACGGGCAACTGGATAGCTTACAAACCGAAATTCTCACGCCTGAAGCGCAACTGGCAGCACAGCGTCTGCGTTTTTATTTATCCGCGCAGCAGAATCAATCTTTCCAGCGTATGGCTAAAATTCAACTGGCTAATCAGGCAAATCGATTCCATAACTTTGCTGAACCTCAATCTGATAAAAATCAGCTGCAATTCAATACTGAATTCACCAGTGGCAGATGGGCTGCCAAAATTTCAGCCAATATTGGCTCTGACAGTAATAACTTCGATCAGAGCTATATTGCCTATCAGTTAGGTGACTGGAACTTACGCGCGGGGGCAATTAATCAATGGTGGGGACCAGCCAATGGTAGCAGCCTGATTTTAAGTGACAATGCGCGCCCTGTGCCGTCAGTCTCCTTATCCCGCTCCACGGCAGTCGCATCTGAGAGCGCCTGGTTAAGCTGGCTGGGTCCCTGGTATTTCACAGCGCAATTAGGTGAAACCGGCGACAAACGCGAAATAGACGGCGTGAAGCTTTGGCGTACCCGTTTTAATTTTCAACCAGTGAAAGGTTTGGAAATAGGTTTATCCTGGGCAGCAATGTGGGGTGGTGAAGGTCAGGGTAATGGGTTCAAAGACTTTATCGATATCATTACATTCCGTCCAGAGTGCGCCAATAATGCACAGCAATGCGACGACAGTCTGGATACCAAAAAAGGCAACCAACTGGCAGGCTACGACATTCGTTATAGCTTCTCGGTGGCAGGGCAACCACTAAGCATTTATGCACAACAAATTGGTGAAGACGCAGTGGATTATTATCGGGTAACCGATAAAGCAACATTAGCAGGTATCTCTACCTATTTGTGGGGACATAAAATTTATCTGGAACATAGCGATACGAATGTAGCTTGTGGCAACACAGGTTCGACGGAAAAGAATTGCTATTACGAACATTCTTTATATCAGTCAGGTTACCGTCACTATCAGCGGGCTATCGGTAGTACATTCGATTCAGATGCAACAGTCACTTCTTTGGGCATCAATAAACACTTTGCCGATGGCGCCGCCTACGCAGTCACACTCAACATCGCTGATTTGAATAAAGACCAGACAAAACCATCACCATTGCTATTGGCAAATCATGAAAAACTAACAGAGTTAAGCGGCTACTATCAGTTTCCATATCTGGACTGGTTAATCAAACTTGGGGCGAAATACTCACAAAGTAGGCTACAAGATGCCGAAAATAAGCGCGACAGTCTTATTTATACTGAAATGCGTTATCACTTTTAGCGAGTGTTACAGAGCTAAGCAACAGGCGGAATTTCCTTAATGACTTCGATAATTTCAGTGGTTGAAATAGAAGGCGTACGTGGCAAATAAACAACCTCACAACAATCACTGAGGAAGTCGAACCTGCCCTGCCAATCATTCCCCATCACCAGAATGTCGGCTTTCTGCTGTAAAATATATTCACGCTTTTTTTCCAGCGACTCTTCTACAAACACATTATCCACAAAACGCAATGAACGAATAATTTCAAGACGGCTGGATAAAGGATAAACCGGTGCACGGCCTTTTTTAGACAAATTAAGTTCATCGGATGAAACGCCTACCGTCAGCAAATCGCCCATCTGCCTGGCACGCTGTAAAATTCGGATATGGCCAATATGAAACACATCAAAAGTACCAAAAGTGATCACTCGTTTCATTGGATTTTCCTTATTATCCTTATTAGTTCAAGTCAGCAGATTGATAACCAGCAATCAGATGCTGCCAATCAGACTCCTGCCAGTGAAATTGTGCCAGTCGTTGTTTTTCTTTGTGTAAAGAACGCAATAAACGTTGCAAATTTTGTTGTTTCCATTGCTGACCGGCTTTAATTGCGCATTTATCGAAGTCAATTATCCAAATAACATCCTGATCATCTTTCATCAGGTTATGAATATTCAAATCATGATGATAAACCTGATGTTGATGTAATTTAGCAATCGCTTTTCCCACCTCAAACCATTGTTTTTCAGATAGCGCTTCGGTTTTAAGAATATGATAAAGATCACAACTTTTCGCCACATACCGAGTAATGATATCGGCACGATAATATAAACCTTTGTGAATTATTCTTGCGGCAACGGGTTTGGGCACAGGCAAATTCCACTGATGCATTTGCACCAGTAAATTAAATTCCCGCCAGGCACGGGTATTTTCCACCCCCGTAAAAACATAGTTATCTTTTATTAACTTACCTATCAGGCCACCACGTAAATAGTGGCGTAAAACACAATGCACATCCTGATGCTGAAAAAAATACGTGGTACCACGACCTACTGACTTGCCTGTGATCTTTTGTTGCTGTTCCAGCCATTGTCCATCAAATAAATTGGCACTGACATCCGGCATCAATTCTTGATCATAAATAATGCTTTGTTGTGCGAAAGTTTTTTGCTTGATGGTCGGCATGCTACAATCCGGCTGCGTCTGAACTTGCGCCTATTGTAATCAAAACAGCAAAATTATCAGCGATTTATATATCAGAACCACCAAAACTGTTTAACTGACACCAGTGAAGCCCGATGCCAAATACAAATCAAAGCCACGATAACGAAATTGAACTCATTTTGGGTAACTCCAAGCCCAGCTTTTCCGGCATAACTTCAACCATGCTGCAAGTGCTGCCCCATCAACAAAAGTTGATCAACTTACGAGTTATGGGCAAACACCACTTGCCCGATCCTTCTATCGCGATTAGTTTTTGGCAAACCGTAAAACTGTGTCGTAAACCACTCAGCAATGGCAAGTACCGTGTTTTTCATGCTCGTCGCGTAGATGAAATGATTCAGGCGGTGACACTTAAATATTTGTTTGGTGCAAAAATTAAAATAGTCTTTAGTTCCGCCGCGCAACGTTTTCGCTCCGGATTCACCCTGTGGTTAACCCGTCAAATGGATGCGGTTATTGCCATAAGCCAACGCTCAGCTAATTACCTGTCAGTGCCACCAAAACTAATCAGTTTGCATGGTATAGAAACTAAAAATTATGCACCGGCCGGGGATAAACAAACCAGCTGGCAACAATTGGGGTACGGCGGCAAATACGGCATTGGTATTTTAGGGCGCGTCCGTAAACAAAAAGGCGTGCACCATTTTGTGAATGCCGCGATCGAGGTATTGCCCAGGCATCCTGATTTTAACGCTGTGGTTGTTGGAGCAATTTCATCGGGCAATAAAGAGTTTGTTGACGAGTTAAAGCAAAAAATTGCAGCGGCGGGATTAAGCGAACGCATTATTTTTACCGGCGAATTACCCTTCGAGCGTATTCCTCCCATATTCAGTTCTTTATCTATGGTGGCTGCATTAAGTGATAACGAGGGTTTTGGCCTTACCGTATTAGAAGCCATGAGCAGTGAAGCGGCTGTACTTGCCACCGAAGCTGGCGCCTGGGAAGAAATTATACGTCAGGGAACCGACGGTTATGTGGTGCCGGTTAATGACATTACTGCCATCACCGAAAAAATGGACCTGTTACTTTCAGATCCACAAAAATTAGCTCAAATGGGTAAAGATGGACGTCAGCGTGTTCTTGAGCATTATACGGTGGAAGTGGAAGCCAGACGTTTGGTCGACTTTTTCCGTCAGGTACAAAATAGCTAATCCCAACTATGTGGTGCAGTTAACATCTCATAGTTGTTTTGCACCGCACCTTGATTTTGTTGAACGACAAGCGCTGCCCGTTCACCCCTTTTTTTACTTTCTTCAGGGTTCAACAATAGTGTTAAACAACTCTCGTATAAGTTTTCCGGACTCTTTACGGTACTCAATGCCTGGTGTTCAGTGAGTAAATGACAGATGTCAGCGTTGTTATACTGGCTAGAGCCCATTACCACCGGCTTGGCCCATATTGCGGCCTCCAGGGGGTTGTGACCTCCCTTTGGCGCCAACGAACCACCAACAAACACAACATCAGCACAACCGTATAAAGCGCTGAGCAGCCCCATTCCATCGGCAATAAATATATCCGTATTTGGCTGCGTGGCTTGCCCTTGAGAGTAACACCTTACGTGCTCAAACCTCGATTGGCATAACTCTTCAACCGCTTTAAAACGCTGTGGATGCCTTGGCACCAAAATCAACAGTAAATCTGGTATGTGCTGTTTTAATTTTTGAAAGCAATCCAGTATTAGCTGTTCTTCGGGGTTATGGGTGCTGCCCGCCAGTAATATCGTCCTTCCATGCAAATTAAATTCAGACGCTAGTTGCTGTTGTTTTTGTTCAAGTTCAGACGTTAACTGGATATCTAATTTAAGATTACCTCGCCAACTGACTTTTTCAGCTGCAACACCCCATTTTTGATAATTAATTGCGTCTTGTTCTGACTGGGCACTTACAGAGGTAAAAATTTGGCAAAGTGGTTGATATAACCAGCTAAAACGCTGCATTTTTTCCAGGGTTTTATGAGTCATTCTGCCATTAACTACATAAACAGGAATACTCAATTCCTGACAACTAAACAACATATTTGGCCATAATTCAGCTTCGACAATAATCACTTTCGACGGCCCTACATACAGTAATAGTCTGCGTATACATACAGCAAAATCAAAAGGTAAATATTGATGCACGACCCGCTCACCAAATAACTGTCTGACGCGCGCGGCCCCGGTGGCAGAGGCTGTGGTTATGGTGAGAGGTAATGCAGGTTGCTGTTGCAAAATATGATTGACCAAACCACTCACAGCAACCACTTCACCGACAGATGCACAATGAATGAGCCAACCATTGGCTAAAACCGGGTTTAATTGTAAACCCAGACGTTGCCATTTTTCGCTGTCCGCCCCCACACCTGCGCGTTTTTTCTGACGCCAAAGCAGAAGTATCAATAACGGACTTAACACCAGCAAAAATGAGGAATAAATCAATCGTTTCAGAAACATAAGTCAACCGAATTGCGAAGCCCGTATGCTACGACTATTCTTAAAATAATTTTCATGGACTTCAAATACATAGTTTCCTTTTTGATATAACTCATTATAGTATGAAGGTACTGTGCAAAATACCAAAACCGTAATTAACTTAAGTAGTTACGTCTTGGACGAGGTATTATCTTGCGGCAAAAGATGCAAAGGATATGGGTTACAGTTTTGCTCTGTGTTGTCATGCTGGCATCTAATGTTAGTCTGGCGCAGCAAATTTCAATTCAGGTTTACGTCAATCAGACAGTACCGGTAACCGATCTGACCCCTGCTCAATTAAGACGCATTTTTACCATGCGCCAGACACAATGGCCAAATGGCGAACCAATAAAAGTCGTAGTGTTCAAAAGTCAGGATCCCTTACACCAACAATTTGCCAAAAATGTACTGCAATTATTTCCCTATCAGCTGGAACGGATCTGGAATCGCCTAATTTACTCTGGTCAGGGCGAACGTCCAGTCGAAGTTGACTCTTCTGTGCAAATGCAACGTTTTATCAGTACCCACCCAGGGGCAATTGGCTATATGCCAGTCACCGATACGATCAATGACGCACATCTCATTCATGTCAGGGAGGACAAATGAGCAAATTAAGATTAGCGTTAAGTCTGTTCATGGTTATTAACATGACTCAGGCTGAAGAAATCAACTGGCACGGGTTTATTGCTCAAGGCTTGATTCAGGCTAAAGACAGCAGTTTTATCAACAAAGATGGCGATATATCGACGGAATTGACTGAAGTGGGAATCAACGCCTCATATCAATTAAGTCCGGAGTTGCGACTTTCCGGTCAGGCGGTGTATCTCAATGGCGGAAACCGCTACCCCGATGGTGCTCGTCTTGATTACTTGTTTTTCGACTGGTCGGCTATTACTGAGTTAGATTGGCAGTTGAATGTACATATAGGCCGCTATAAAAACTATCACTGGTTATTTTCTGCGACACGTGATGTCCCTCACACTCGTCCATCCATTATCCTGCCGCAATCGATTTATTTTGATGCGTTTAGAGATATCGCATTGGGAACCGACGGTATCGCACTAAAAGGAAGTTATAACTCTCAGGCAGGTGAGTTCGACTTTAACTGGAGCTACGGCAGCACTGATATGCCCCACCAGCAAACTCAGTATCTTTTTGGTGAATTTGCAACCGGCCAAATCAGCAATGAGTATGACCATAAAGCGAGTCTTTATTTCAGACCATTAGACACCACATTTTTAGCCGGTATAAATGTCATTGATTCGCGTTTTAGTTACCAACAGGGTGCAAACGATGCCTTTATGGACGGTAAAGCCAGTGTACAAAGAGTGATGTTGCATTTGCGCTACGATAGTCTTAACTGGTCAATAATGTCGGAACTAATGCAGGAAAGAGTAGTGTATGACCAGTTGCTTTATCCTACTTTCCATAGTGATACCTTTTCACAAGGTGGTTATGTGCAATTCAATTACCACCACAATGATGCTGTGCAATCATTTGTCAGGCTGGATATGGTCGATCTGGACAAGGATAATCGTAGCGGAAGTCAGCGCGAACAACTAAGCGGAGGGCTCATTCCATCATATTATGGTTTTATGGATGATGCAGTAGCGGGCCTGCACTGGCAATTTGCCACAGACTGGAAACTCACCATGGAGTACCACAAAATAAAAGGCAGAGGCAGGTTAGCTCCCGTTATTATTCCTGACTTTGCTAATGATACCGGTAAATACTGGGATATGTGGGCTGCCCAGATTATGTATTGGTTCTAATGAAAAAGTTTAATCTGAGTTTATCGTGGAAAATTCTGGGTCTTCTCAGTATTTTTTTCCTGATCGCCAGTCTGGTAATTGCTAATAGCTGGATCAGTAAAAACAATCAGGATTTTAAAGCATTGCAACAGCAACGCTGGCAGCAGGACTTGCGTCAGTTTGAAATTATTCAAAATCTGTTACGTAACCGCATCGAAACCTGGTTTGAATCCTATATCCCTCTCGCGCAAAATCAGTTACCCACTGTAGAACAAACATCAATCATGCTGACCAGGCAAATCGACTTTATTCAATTACACTGGCAAATCAATAATATATGGCTATTTCGTGAGCCACAGGATATGGCCTATAGCTCTTCAGATACATCACCACCGTTATTGAATGATTTGGTTACCAAAACGTTTCATCGACAAATGGCCACTGATGAAGTGGCTTGTGGCAAATATTGTGAACATTATTACGCCATGCCGATACTGGTTGAGGAAAATAAAATCGCCGTAATAGTAGTAACAACTATGTTACAGGAAGCACTGGCGTCATTACATCAGGCCACCAATGCAGAGCTTGCCTTGGTTAAACAAACCTCAGACCCATCCCATCGAATCAGGCTTGAGATCCAACCGCCAATATCAAGTACTCAGCGTAACTACATCGAAAAAGTGCTCAGCATGCTGCCTGACAACAGCTCCGATTCGGTGGCTGAACAACAGGGGATTGCACTTAACTTTAAACAACATTCATTACTGATTAATCTCATTCCACTGAATACTGCATCAGATCAGGTATTTTACGCCATGCTGGTGCACAATATGACGCAAACCAACGCACAACACCGACAATTTCAGCAATTGGTGCAACAAATCGCCATTGCGACTGTGGTTTTATCACTGATTACTTTTTTTATTCTGACTCAAAGACTGCGTCGGCGATTGCAATCCGTTAGCAATAGTCTGCCACTGCTGGCTGCGCGCCAATACAACGATTTTCGTCAACATCAGTATATTCAAAGCAGTTTGTTTATTGATGAAATTGACCAGTTGCAAAATTCAGCCAATCAACTGGCGCAGGAACTGGAATCACTGGACAACCAAATAGCACTCAATACCCGCGAACTGGAAAATATCGCCATGTTCGATAAATTATGCGGGCTGCCTAACCGCAATATGCTCAATCAGTTTCTCAAACAATCACTGGCCGAACTAAAACGCAACGATATGCAACTGGCTGTAATGTTTCTTGATTTTGACAACTTCCGCCACGTAAATGATAGTCACGGGCACAATATTGGTGACACCTTTCTGATTGAAGCCGCAAATAAAATTAAGCAGTGTGTGCGTGAAACGGATTTTGTCGGGCGGTTTGGCGGTGATGAGTTTGTGGTGGTTTTGCAACATGCCAATGTACAAAAAGCACTGGAATTTGTTTCCAATAAATTATTGTCCTGCTTCAGGGAGCCGCTGGTAGTCAGTGGGCAACGTTTTTACATTACGGCCAGTATCGGCGTCGTGATCACCAACAATGCCCAGGAGCAGGTGGATACGATTATCCGCCAGGCCGATATGGCAATGTATGCCGCCAAAGATCAGGGAGGAGACCGTTTTTGTCTGTTTGAACCACAAATGTATCAGAATGTGGTGGGTCGTGTTGAGATTGAAAATGAAATGCGTGAAGCCTTTAACAACGATGAACTGTTTTTTGCACTGCAGCCACAGATTGAAATTAGCACAGGAAAACTTGTGGGTTTTGAAGCGCTGGTACGCTGGATACATCCCGTCAAAGGATTTATTCCACCGGATAAATTTATCCCGGTACTGGAAAACTCAGAAAACATGGTACAACTTGGCTATTGGGGTTTAAAACGCGCATTTTCAATACTCAATCAACTTGAAAAATTAGGCTACCCTAACCAACGCATAGCGGTTAATTTATCGGCAATTCAGTTGCTTGATCCTGGCTTGGTCCCCTTCCTGCGGGAACAGATACGTGATTCAGGTAAGGACGGTTCTCAAATTGAACTCGAAATCACTGAGCGCACTCTGGTGGCGGATATAGATCATACGCTGGATATTATGAAAACCCTGAGAAGTATGGGCTTTAGTTTTTCCATTGATGATTTCGGAACTGGCTATTCATCTCTGGCCTATTTAAAACAAATGCCGGTGGACATCATTAAGATTGATCGCAGCTTTATTGCGGGTATGACCACAAACCGCGCCGATATGCAGATCGTTTCCTCTACCATCGCCATGGTCCAGCAATTAGGTATGAAAGTTGTCGCCGAAGGCGTGGAAACCACGGCACAAATGCGAATGCTGGCTGACATGAACTGTGAAATAGCACAGGGCTACCTGATTTCCAAACCCCTTCTGGAGCAGGACTTGTACCAGCAAATAGACCACAAACTGCAAAATGGCTTATGGGAAGAAGCCAGACTTATCCGGGAAGAAAGTATCAATTAGCTCCTGTACAAAAAATCTGACGCATAATAATTAACCTATCATTACCTTTAGTCTTTGTTTCCTTTAAAATACCCCGCATTCACAACGCCTTGAGAGTTAAGCAATGAAATCCGATTTTTTTACCCAAATTCAGCAACAGCTGGATGAAACCCGACAGCAAGGGCTTTATAAAAATGAGCGTATTATCACCTCATCTCAACAAGCTGATATTGGCATTAGTACTGGCCAGCATGTTTTAAATTTCTGCGCAAATAACTATCTTGGATTAGCGAATCATCCGACGCTTATTGAAGCTGCAAAAGCTGGCTTAGACTCTCACGGCTTTGGTATGGCATCAGTACGTTTTATTTGTGGTACGCAGGATATTCACAAAACACTGGAAAATAAGCTTAGTGATTTTTTGGGCATGGAAGACACCATCCTCTACTCTTCCTGTTTTGACGCCAATGCCGGTTTATTTGAAACATTACTAGGTCCGGAAGACGCCATTGTGTCTGATGCACTTAATCATGCCAGCATCATCGATGGTGTGCGATTATGTAAGGCCAAACGCTACCGTTATGCAAACAACAACATGCAGGAATTGGAGCAGCAACTTCAACAAGCCCGTAGCGACAACGCGCGCCATATCCTTATTGCCACCGACGGTGTTTTTTCCATGGATGGTGTCATTGCTAACTTAAAAGCGATTTGTGATCTAGCGGATAAATATGACGCACTGGTGATGGTTGATGACTCCCATGCGGTGGGTTTTATCGGTGAAAATGGCCGAGGCAGCCACGAATATTGTGATGTGATGGGTCGCGTCGATATTATAACCGGTACATTAGGCAAAGCCATGGGCGGGGCTTCAGGTGGTTACACTTCTGCAAAGAAAGAAGTTATTGACTGGTTACGTCAACGCTCACGCCCTTATTTATTTTCTAACTCATTAGCACCGGCGATTGTTAGTGCTTCAATTGCCGTTATTGATTTACTGGCAAAAAGTTCAGCACTGCGTGAGCAACTCATTCAAAACAGCCAATATTTCCGCCAACGTATGACAGAGGCAGGTTTTGAGTTGGCTGGCGCTGATCACGCCATAATTCCCGTTATGCTGGGTGACGCCAAACTGGCAGCACAAATGGCAGAAAAAATGCTGGAACGTGACATATATGTGGTTGGATTCTCGTTCCCGGTTGTTCCACAAAACAAAGCACGTATTCGTACTCAAATGTCAGCTTCTCATACTAAACAACAGTTAGATCGTGCCATTGAAGCTTTTATTGAAGTAGGTAAAGAGCTGGGAGTAATCGCATGAGAGCCCTCAGCAAATTAAAAGCCGAAAAAGGCATCTGGCTGACGGATGTAGACATGCCAGAAATGGGTCACAACGACCTGCTGATTAAAATTCGTAAAACCGCAATTTGCGGCACCGATATGCATATTTATCACTGGGATGAATGGTCACAAAACACCATTCCGGTGCCGATGGTTGTTGGCCACGAATATGTAGGCGAAGTGGTTGATATGGGGCAGGAAGTACGCGGATTTAGTGTTGGTGATCGTGTATCCGGCGAAGGTCATATTACTTGTGGTCATTGCCGTAACTGTCGCGCAGGTCGTCGTCATTTATGCCGCAATACCGTAGGTGTAGGTGTAAATCGTCCGGGTGCTTTTGCTGAATATCTGGTTATTCCTGCATTTAATGCGTTTAAAATTCCACATAACATCAGTGATGATCTTGCTGCTATTTTTGACCCCTTTGGTAACGCTGTGCACACCGCATTATCGTTTGATTTGGTCGGCGAGGACGTATTAATAACAGGTGCAGGTCCTATTGGCATCATGGCAGCTGCGGTTGCCCGACACGTTGGAGCGCGTCACGTCGTCATTACAGATATAAATCCTTATCGTCTGGAACTCGCGCGTAAAATGGGCGCAACACGTGCCGTAGACGTCAGTAAAGAAAATCTTAAAGACACCATGAATGAATTAGGCATGACCGAAGGCTTCGATATCGGTCTGGAGATGTCAGGCGTACCGGCAGCATTCAATGATATGTTGGCCAAAATGAACAACGGTGGCAAGATTGCCCTGTTAGGTATTCCCCCGGGTGATATGGCAGTTGACTGGAACCAGGTTATTTTCAAAGGATTAGTGATCAAAGGTATTTATGGCCGCGAAATGTTTGAAACCTGGTACAAAATGGCCAGTCTGATTCAGTCCGGATTAGATCTTACCCCGATGATCACTCATAAAATGCCGGTTGATGATTACATCAATGGTTTTGAAACCATGGCATCGGGACAATCAGGTAAAGTTATTTTGGAGTGGTAATGGAGCATTTTGCCCATATTTCTGTACAAGACACACAGCAAAAGCTTGCCGACGGGCAAGCTAAGTTAGTAGACATTCGTGATGAACGTTCATTCGAAGCGGCTCATATTGAAGGAGCGTGGCATTTGACCAATGGCTCGCTTAATCAGTTTATGCAGGACACTGATTTTGAAACCCCGGTAATAGTTTGCTGCTATCACGGAAACAGTAGCCAGCAGGCCGCTCAATATCTGATTCATCAGGGTTTTGAAGAGGTATACAGCATGGATGGCGGATTTGAAGCCTGGCGTTTAAATTACCCTTTTGTATCGGGTGACCATGCTGGTTAGTTTCGCAGACGAATCCCCGGCCCGATTATTATGTCATTACCTGCAGTCTCAGGGGCTGCAGGTAGAGTATCAGCTTGTCAGTGGCGACTATCCTCACACGATAGTGTTAACAAACCCGGCTCAGCTGGAGACTGCCAAACAACACACACAGGCTTTTCTGGACAATCCGCAGGATAAACGATTTCAGCAATCAGCCTGGCAATCCGGTAATCAGATAGATATGCAACTGCCTGCGATATTTTCCTTTAGTCAGCTAACACAATATTGCCGTATGGCGCCCTTTTCCAGTCTGATACTGATACTTTGTCTGTTTTTCTATCTCACTGCACAGGCCGGGTTATTTGTTCAGGTCAAGAATTTATTAACGTTCCAGCCGCTTGAAACGTTACAACTGACCGGACAATGGTGGCGGTTAATAAGCCCAACTTTATTACATTTTTCTATTTTGCATATCGCATTTAATTTGCTGTGGTGGGCATCACTGGGCAAACAAATTGAATGGAAGTTTGGCAGCCTGACCTTAGTGATTTTGTATTTATTTAGCGGTATTGTATCTAACTACGGCCAGTATTTAGCATCGGGTGTGCATTTTGGTGGCTTATCTGGCGTGGTGTATGCGGTGCTTGGATTTGTTTGGTGGATCGGTTGGCTTAAACCACAATGGGGAATGCAATTACCGAAATCGATTATTGGCTTTATGTTGGTATGGCTGATATTCGGTTATCTGGACGTATTGTGGGTGCAAATGGCCAATACAGCACACACACTTGGGCTAATTTGCGGATGTGCTTTTGCCTGGGTAATCAGCTTAATAGGTAACAAAGACAAAACTGAATATTAGCGCTATCTAGCCCTGATAAAGGTATTTAGTAAAGATAACGTCTTTAATCATTTCTCTACCTGTTTCTTTTTTTAATCGCTCACGCAATGTATTTAACACAATCTGGCGAATTTCCTCACGTCCGGTCAGTGATTTCACTTTATCAGCAGGCTGGCGACCAAAAATATCAATGGTGATATCGCGCAGCAAAGGCGCGTGATGAGTCACAATTTCCATATAGCTGACATCTTCAAGCATGAGTTCAACTGAAACACGGATGTAACCCAAATTGCGGCTGCTGCCACCAATGAAATTAGTGACAATATCCGGTTCAAGTCCGTAATAAGCATATTCTGCTTTGGCTTGTCCCGGCAGCCACAACGCGGCTAGCAATATGATTAATACACCCAGTTTATTCATGTCCCAAATTCCTTAGGAGATCCTGTCTTGACAATCAAATGTTACCATCAATAAGCATAATGATTAACAGATTACTTTTTTGCTTTAATCTGACTTGTTATCATCTTGTTTTTACTTCGTACTGGTTGTATTCGATTTGACCAAGCTCGTCTCTTTTCCGCTCGATTGCTCTCCACAATGGTTGTCGGCAGAAAGTCTGAAAATTCCAGATCCATTATTAAAAAACTGGTTGCTGGACACCGGTTCATTAACTGAACGACTGCAAGCACATACACGGCATTTTAGAGTGGAGCTGCTGGGTCAACAAACACTCGACATTAAACAAGATGAGCAAACTGCGTTACAAAGTAAACACAAAAAAGCAGTAGTGCGCGAAGTGCTGTTACAGGGTGAACAGCAAAACTGGGTGTTCGCTCATTCCTTAATGACGCCGAATATCAATGATGATAATTGTCGTTCGCTCACTGAACTGGGTAACCAACCTTTAGGTAAAGTGATTTTTAATGATAACTGCTTTACCCGCAGCCCTTTTGAATTGTGCAGGCTGAATGGCGGTAGTCGTCTACATTATTTGCTTGGAATAAATGAATCACTTGAGCTTTGGGGACGGCGTTCACTCTTTAGCTTTGAGCACTATGGTATTCTGGTTGCAGAAATATTTTTACCCAGCGCTCCGGCCTATAAAAATCAGATGGAATATACTCGTGGCTAATTTTTTTTCAGCTTTTATGCGTTTAACGCGATTAAATAAACCCATCGGCATTTTTCTATTATTGTGGCCAACATACTGGGCGGTGTGGATTGCAGCCAACGGCAATCCCTCGATCAAAATGCTGGTCATTTTTACTCTGGGTGTAATAGTGATGCGTTCAGCGGGCTGCGTTATCAATGATTTCGCGGATCGTAAAGTTGATGGAGCAGTAAAACGCACAGCGATGCGGCCACTGGCAACCGGAGAACTAAGCTCCAAACAAGCACTAATAATTTTCTTTGCGTTACTAATTATGGCTTTTATTCTGGTGCTTCAGTTAAATACAAACACCATAAAACTTTCAGTTATCGCTGTAGTGCTCGCGTCCTCTTATCCTTTTTTCAAACGTTTCACTCATCTGCCACAGGTGATATT
Organism: Neptunicella marina; assembly: GCF_014270035.1. Lineage (GTDB taxonomy): Bacteria > Pseudomonadota > Gammaproteobacteria > Enterobacterales > Alteromonadaceae > Neptunicella > Neptunicella marina. Next base: position 261,577 of record NZ_JACNEP010000005.1, read on the forward strand.
AGGCGCCGCTTTTGGTTGGGGCATTCCAATGGCGTTTATGGCAACAAACAATAGTATTTCTGAGGTTGCATGGTGGCTGTTTGCAGCCAATTTATGCTGGACTGTTGCCTATGACACACAATATGCGATGACCGACAGGGATGACGACCTTAAAGTCGGCATTAAATCGACGGCCATCTTATTCGGCCGGTATGATTTATTAATCATTGCCTTACTGCAAATAACAACATTATTGTTACTTGCAAGAGTTGGATTGGGACTGGGCTTTGATCTTTATTATTATGCCGGTTTAGCTATTGCAGCGGGTTTCTTTGTTTACCAGTATCAAATAACCAAAAACCGCGACCGTATGGCCTGTTTTCACGCATTTTTAAACAATCACTATGCCGGATTAATGATTTGGGCCGGACTGCTACTGAATTATTACTTTTAATTTGGATGATACCAAAGACTTTTGTTATGCAAAGGTGTAGCAGCGGATAGTTGTGGGTTTTCAAGTTTAATAATCCGCTTATTTGGCAAGTCGGCTTGTTGTAATACGTCAGCAAAGAATTGTTGAAAAAGCTGTTCAAACTCCCCGTTTTCAACTGCTATCTTTAAGCCCTGATACAAAATGTCATGCAAGTCTCGGTTATCCTTATTCACAAAAAAATAGACAGCCATTGGGTACTGCAACACTAAATCCGCCTGAATATCGACATTTGAAGTCGCCAGTTCATCACGTTCCTGCCATATCTCGATAACCGAGCGCGGGAAATAGTCAACGCGATTAAGACTGAGCATATTTTGCAAACTTTGCGTGGTTGCACTGGTTTCCACACGGAACCCATTGTGTTTTAGAATATCGGTATCGGGCCAGTCAACACCTTGACCTGCAATCAGTGTCTGAAGTTTTTTTAGCGGCATGTCCGCTGTAAATGCCCGCTGTTTGGATTGATTAATCAGTAACATTCGCCAGCCAATCAATCCTTTATACAAAGGAATACGTATCGGTAGCAACGCAGATTCGCGCTGAATATTGCTTACCATCCAGTGCACATCATACACCCCGGACTTGAGTAATGTTACGCTACGCCCCTGCGGCATGGTTGGAATAGAGACAGGTTGTAAACTTAGCTTTGAATCAGCATTTTCCAGTGCCAGCTGCAACAAAGCAGAATAATAACGATCCTGATGCTGATAAAAAGAACTCTGATGGTTAAAAGGATACCGAATCACATCCGGTGTTACTTGCGCCGAACCGCAGGGTAAATACCCAAACCAGCCCAACACTAACCAGATAATTGATTTGTACATAAAGACGACCTTTAACCACTTGATTGAAAAACGTACTCATCAAATAACGTTTTATTAACATAAAGCTAACTATAGCCAGTTTTATATTGAAAGATACTTCAAACTCACTTGCGTGAGTGTTTGTTTTGCGTCGACAGCATTAGCATACAAAGCGGAAGGTTATTCAACACAGCGAAATCTGAAAACTTGTGTCATATGGATGATAATTCCATCTGGTATAACAATTTTTATACGGTATCATTCGCACCTCATCCACTGTTCAATTTGTTTATGCAGGAACCAGAGTAAATCTACATGCGAGTTTTTTTGTTGATTGTGTTTTTTATGTCCCCCATTGCTCTGGCGGAAAACGTGCTTCGTTCATCTGTTTCTCCCGAATTTACCCACGGCCTGCATGTAAAATACCTGCAATATATGGCCGACAAACTAAGTATGAAACTGGATATTTACCCTATGCCTTTCGCACGTCGCATTTCTGCCCTAAGACAGGGACAAATCGATCTCATGGTAGGCATGCAACGCGAGAATAGTCTTCAGGATGACGTTATCTACCTGCAGCCACATTATGAAGAGCTACAACATACTTTTTTTGTATTAAAAACTCAGCAGAGCAGTATTAACAGCTTTGAAGATCTGCAGGATAAAACCATTGGAGTGACCATTCACGCCAAATACTACCATCAGTTTAACAGCCAGACTGATTTGGCTCTTGTGGCAGTTTCTTCCCTCAAACAAAAAATTGAGTTATTGCAAAAAGGTCGTATAGATACGTTTATTCACTACAAAGAAAGCACATTACCAACATTAGAAAAAATGGGGTTGTCTGACAAAATTGTTATAGCAAACTATCAGCCAACTGAATCACACCCATATTTCGCGACAATTACGACTAAAAGTCGCTTATTTGAACGTAAAGACGAAGTGGAAAAAATAATTCAACAGGGCGTAGCCAACGGAGACTTTAAGCGTATCCGCCAATTGCACTATCAGGACACCCCTTAAAATTAAATATGTATTCGCCAGCTAAGGCTGGCGAATACTTTTGGCGATATCAGCAGCCAGCCAATGATTAAAACAGCCTAATAACCAATTGCTTTGCTCACTGCGATGCAGTACACCACTGCTATCAATTGTTGCAAGTTTCGATTCACGCAAAGATTGCACCAAAGAAGCAATAATATTCTTGTCATAAAACTCAGGAGCGGTGACCTTATGCAAACGACTTAAATGCTCGGCCAATTTAATACTTTGTTTTTCCAGCGATTGACGACTTAGTCCGGATTCATCGTCTAACAACGTTAATATAATCGCATATCGTTGGATGGTCGGCTGTGCGACATTATTCAGGATACTCAGTAAAAAGTAGGCGTCGCTGCCTCGTTCAGCCGCTTCAAATTGCCCTTCATTGTTCTGCAAAAGATTATTTTCCAGCATAGCCTGCAACATGTCTTGCATCAGACCAAGCATCTGCTGCCAATCCATATGCAAAAACAATTCTCTTTTGAGCAGAGGAAAAATTAAGGCCATACGCCGTTCAATATCAGCTTTTGCCAGACTTTTTTCACCTAACACCATAGCGGCAATTAACCCCGGCAACATAAAGAGATGAATAGTGTTATTACGATAATACGTCATCGCAATAGCACTGGGCTCATTTAACGATATAACCTGCCCGAAATTATCATTACGAACGTCAAACTTATTCAAAGACAATATATGATCAACCAGCTTTTTACCCTGTATAGCTGGTAAGGTCATCAGCCTGCTATACGGAGCCTGCTTAAATAACTGCAGAAAACCATCCATGCAAAACTGCAATTCATTGCGGGTTAACGCATGCTGTTCAGACGCAAGTAAACAAGTAGAGGCCAAATTCATACCGTTAATGGCCGCGGCCTGATTGACCCGCTGCATAACCTGCGTCGCTAACTGATTGACCACAGGAGTTAACCAGGTGGGTTTCTTATCTGGATTTTCTTCTATATCGTTACGCCAACCGGTTTGATGCTGGTCGATAAACTGTGTCAGATTGATGGGATCACCAAAGTTCAGGCAGCCAATACCGTAATTTTTTAATTTACGTAATGCAGAAAAAACCTGCCAGAAAGATTCTTTTTTCTTTTGGCTACCACGCAATTCGTTAAGGTAACTGGCCACTTCCATTACGTGTTCGTAACCAATATACACGGGCACCAGACTGATAGGACGCTTACTATTTTTAAACAGACTTTGTACCGTCATCGCCAGCATACCGGTTTTAGGCGGTAATAAACGCCCGGTGCGGCTGCGTCCACCTTCAGGATAATATTTAACCGAATATCCACGATTAAACAATTGTTCCAAATACTCGCGGAAAATTGCGGTATACAACTTGTTACCGGCAAAACTGCGGCGGATAAAGAAAGCACCGGCTCGTCTGAAAATGGGTCCAGCTGGCCAGAAATTGAGATTGATTCCTGCCGCGATGTGCGGAATCATCAGTCCCTGATGGTAAATCACATAGGTGAGTAACAGATAATCCATATGACTACGGTGACAGGGTACATAGATAATTTCATGACCACTTTGCGCCAGCTGCCTTATTTTATCTGAGTGATGAATTTCCAGGCCGTTATATACCTTATTCCACAAACGAGTAAGCAGCTTTTCGGCAATACGAATCAAGCCTTCTTTATAATCACCGGCAATTTCATCGGCATAACTTTTTGCACGAACCATCGCTTTATCATGGCTCAACTTTTTTGACTGTTTCTCTTCTGCAATAGCTTCCTGAACCGCTGCCGATGCAAGCACACTTTGAATAATTTGTTCACGCGCCATTTGTCTGGGCCCAACAACCGCTTGTTTGCGGCGCTGAAAGTGGGCTCTTGCAACACGAATAAGCTTGTGCGCAATTTCGCAATCAGTACCATGCTCGCTCGACATATAGGCAGACGACACCGCCTTACTAAAATAAACCAGATTATCGCGTCCTAAAAACATCACCATAAAGGCTTTTCTTAACCAGTTTGGAGACGACTTGCTAATCAATATGTCACGCCAGCTGGCCTCTGTTTTACCTGGCGCTCTGCCCCAGAAACAGGCAACAGGTACTATTTGAATATCCAGATTGGGATCCTGATGATGCGCCTGAAAAATCCGGGTAACTTGTTTATCTATGTCACTGCGACCAGGTTTACTGCCAAACAAGGGCATTGGACCTTCCAAAAATAAACAGCTATCAATATTTTCATTAGCAATAGTTATTGAACCAGAAGGAGCAGGTAAGCCCAATTTTTTCGCAGCTTTACTCAACGCCAATCTATCGCTCAAAGACTGGTTTTTTAACAAATAGATGATCGGACGGGCGGGGTCCAGCCCCAATTCTGATTGAATATCAGTGGGTACCACTTTAGTTTTAATAAACCATTTTGCCGGTATCGAGATGATTGCGGACAGCCCTTTTTGCAACCACGTCATAATCATTAATGCTCCTGAATAAGAATGCGCCAAAGCATAGCACCTAGCAGACACAAAAGGCGGATTATACAAGTTTAGCTTTAGTGATAGCACCTGAAACTTTCAATTAACCACGTTAAATGGGTCTAAAATACGCATTCCTCTTGTACTAACAAACAAAATGGTTATACACTAGTTTAAACTGTATAGAAAAACAGGCTGTTTATGCGTCCACTAACTCCAAGACAACAACAGATACTGCAACTGATTAAAGACACAGTAGCAGATACCGGTATGCCCCCCACAAGGGCTGAAATTGCCAAACAATTAGGTTTTAAATCAGCCAATGCCGCGGAAGAACACTTAAAAGCACTGGCCAAAAAAGGGGTGATTGAAATATTACCTGGAACTTCTCGTGGTATCCGGGTTGCAACTAATGATGATGAGATGGAACTGGAACAAGGCCTCCCTCTGGTTGGACGCGTTGCTGCAGGAGAACCTATTTTGGCTCAGGAACACGTGGAAACCCACTATAAAGTGGATCCATCCATGTTTCATCCCAGTGCCGATTTCCTATTACGTGTTAGCGGCATGAGTATGAAAGACATTGGTATTTTGGATGGCGATTTACTGGCAGTTCACCGCACTAAAGATATACGTAACGGTCAGGTTGTCGTTGCTCGGGTGGATGAAGACGTCACTGTTAAACGTTTCGAACGTAAAGGCAGTCAGGTGTTACTGCATGCCGAGAATGAAGAGTTTTCACCCATTAAAGTTGATTTGTCTGTACAACCTTTTGATATTGAAGGTATCGCTGTTGGTGTTATTCGCAATAGCGACTGGATGTAATTCCCCCCTCCTATTTTTAATTTTCCTAACTAACCAAAAAGTTAACTTGTATAAAATCTAAACAAGTTAACTTTTTTATGTTATCAATACCCAAACGCTCACTTTTTAACCAAACAAATCATTTTTTAGACAAAAAGCTAGACGTCCACCTTTAAAGTGAGTAATTCTTGTACTCTTATTAACGTTTTTTTTTACATAAGCGCGTAATTTTAAACAACAAAATTTGGAATATCTTGCCGTCTTAGCAAGAGCAAAGTGTGGGTTGCTATTGCTATGTAGATTGCCAAACAAGGAGAAGTCACGTGAAAAAAGGTGTGCTCAAAAGGGCCATGGCCGTCCTTGCGTTATTGTCTGCATCTGCTTTGGCTGAAAGCAATGGTGAAAGTATGCGGTTGAACCTGACCAAAGGCGTAACCGATATAAGCCAGCAGGTTTACGACCTGCATATGACCATCTTTATGATCTGTGTGGTTATTGGGGTGGTGGTATTTGGTGCCATGTTTATATCTATGTATCTGCACCGCAAGTCTCGTGGTGCAAAACCCGCCAATTTCCATGAAAGTACCAAAGTGGAAATAGTCTGGACCGTTATTCCGTTTCTAATTCTGATCGGAATTGCCATTCCAGCAGCGAAAACCTTAATTGCCATGGAAGATCCCAGTAATCCCGACGTTACCGTTCTGGTAACCGGTTCACAGTGGAAGTGGCACTACAAGTATATGGACAACGATGTTGAGTATTACTCGGTGCTCGCCACACAGCCCGAACAGATCCATAACAAATTTGAGAAACAACAAAATTACTTGCTTGAAGTTGATCGTCCCCTGGTGATCCCCACAGGACAAAAAGTCCGATTTCTGATCACCTCTGACGACGTTATCCATTCCTGGTGGATGCCTGCCTTTGCAGTTAAAAAAGATGCCAATCCCGGTTTTATTAACGAAGCCTGGACCCGGGTAAACGAGCCTGGCATCTATCGTGGCCAATGTGCCGAGCTGTGTGGCAAGGATCACGGTTTTATGCCTATTGTGGTTATCGCCAAAGAGCCTGCCGACTATCAAAACTGGGTTGATGAGCAAGCTGAAATTCAGCGTAAAGCTAAAGAAGAAGAACAAAAACTATTGGCCATGAACATGAGCATGGAAGAGCTAATGGAAAACGGCCAAAAAGTTTATCAATCAACCTGTGCGGCTTGTCACCAGGGCAATGGTGAAGGTTTACCAGGTATTTTCCCCGCACTTAAAAACAGTCCAGTCGCTACCGGTGATGTAAAACATCACATCGATGTAGTGGTACATGGAGTCAGTGGCACTGCAATGCAGGCGTTTGGTAAGCAGCTGAGCTTGAAAGATTTAGCTTCAGTGATCACCTATGAACGTAACGCATGGGGAAACAGTACCGGCGAAACGGTTCAGGCTAAAGACGTCAATGCAGTGATAAAAGGTCAATAGGAGAAAGATGATGAGTAGCGCAGCAGAACAAGTGCACCACGACGAACATCACGATCATCATGCTCCCAGCGGGATTAAACGCTGGTTGTATACCACAAACCACAAAGACATAGGCACATTGTACCTATGGTTTGCCTTTATCATGTTTTTAACGGGTGGGGCGATGGCCATGGTAATTCGCGCCGAATTATTTGAGCCAGGTCTACAAATTGTTGAACCCAACTTTTTTAACCAGATGACAACCGTTCACGGACTGATAATGGTATTTGGAGCAGTAATGCCCGCGTTTACCGGCCTGGCTAACTGGATGGTCCCAATGATGATAGGTGCGCCGGATATGGCGCTGCCGCGCATGAATAACTGGAGTTTCTGGATCCTGCCTTTTGCTTTTCTAATCCTGTTATCTTCATTATTTTTAGAAGGCGGTGGTCCTAATTTTGGCTGGACATTCTATGCACCGCTTTCAACCACTTACAGCAACGACAGCACTGCGTTATTTGTATTCTCAGTACACATCATGGGGGCATCCTCGATAATGGGGGCAATTAACGTCATCGTTACTATTTTCAATATGCGCGCCCCGGGCATGACTTTTATGAAAATGCCGCTGTTTGTGTGGACCTGGTTAATCACCGCGTTTTTGCTGATCGCAGTAATGCCAGTACTGGCAGGAGCTGTGACCATGGTGTTAACCGATAAGTTTTTTGGTACCAGCTTCTTTAATGCTGCAGGAGGTGGTGATCCGGTGATGTTCCAGCATATTTTCTGGTTCTTTGGTCACCCTGAGGTTTACATTATGATACTGCCTGCATTTGGCATTATTTCTCAGATTGTACCGACTTTTGCGCGCAAACCTTTGTTTGGCTATGCATCGATGGTGTATGCAACCGCTTCAATCGCGTTACTGTCTTTTATCGTATGGGCGCACCATATGTTCACCACAGGCATGCCCCTGTTTGCTGAAATGTTTTTTATGATAGCAACCATGCTAATTTCAGTGCCTACCGGGGTGAAAGTATTTAACTGGGTAGCAACCATGTGGCGAGGCTCCCTGACCTTTGAAGTCCCCATGATGTTTGCTCTGGCATTTATTGTATTGTTTACCATTGGCGGATTCTCAGGCCTGATGCTGGCAATTACACCAGTAGATTTCCAGTACCATGACACCTACTTTGTTGTCGCACACTTCCATTATGTTCTGGTGACAGGTGCCATCTTTTCGATAATGGCGGCGGCTTATTACTGGTTACCCAAATGGACCGGTAAGATGTATGACGTCACACTGGCCAAATGGCATTTCTGGTGTTCACTCATCTCAGTTAATTTGCTGTTTTTCCCCATGCATTTTGTAGGGCTGGCTGGTATGCCCAGACGTATTCCGGATTATTCATTGCAATTTGCCGATTTTAATAAATGGATCAGCATTGGTGGTTTCGCCTTCGGCCTCTCACAACTGATTTTCCTCGCGTTGTTAATTAAGGCCTGCAAAAAACAAGGTGAACCAGTATCAGCCAGAGTATGGGAAGGTGCAGAAGGTTTAGAATGGGAAGTACCTTCTCCCGCTCCTTACCATACGTTTGAAACACCACCGGTAGTGAAATAAGCATGAGCAATCACACCTCACCACAGCACAACAAAACAGTGTTCAAACTGCTGTTAGTGGTGGTGGGGATGTTTGGTTTTGGCTTTTTGCTGGTTCCGCTCTATGACGTATTTTGTGATATCACAGGTATTAACGGTAAAACCAATGATACTGCAGCGGCTTATCAACACGTGGAAATTGATACTTCGCGTTTGATTACTGTGGAATTTATCACTCGTACTAATACAGGTATGCCTTGGGTGTTTCGCTCTGAGACAAAAAAAATCCAGGTGCATCCCGGAGAACTGAAAGAAGTGGATTTTTACGCTCACAATCCAGCCAGTTACGACATTGTTGGGCAGGCTGTACCTTCAGTTTCCCCCGGACTGGCGTCCCTGTATTTGAATAAAACAGAATGCTTCTGCTTTGAACAACAACCATTAAAAGCCGGAGAAGAAGCACGGATGCCAATGCGTTTTTATATCGATCCGCAAATACCAGAAGACATTAATTATTTTACCTTGTCTTACACCCTTTACGATGTAACCAGCAACAAAGTCGCGATGAGATAAGGAAATAGGGAGAAGATCATGTCACAACAACAATATGAAAAATATTATGTTCCTGCGCAAAGTCCCTGGCCAATTGTAGGTGCCGTGGCGCTGTTTTTAATAGCGGTGGGAGCCGGAAACTTTGTTATTGAATCAAGTAAAGGTGAAGACGGGTATGGCGGATTAATTCTGCTGGCGGGGCTGATCACCTTATTTACCATGTTAATTGGCTGGTTCAGAGACCAAATTCATGAGTCGATGAATGGCATACACAGCAAACAGTTAGGACGCTCCTACCGACAAGGTATGAGCTGGTTTATTTTTTCAGAAGTCATGTTTTTCGCCGCATTCTTTGGGGCATTGTTTTATGCCAGAGTCATTTCCACCCAGTGGTTGGGTGGAGCATCCAATAATGCTATGACTAACGAAGTTTTATGGCCGGGCTTTGAAGCGATATGGCCTCTGGTGACAACACCTGATGGAACAACAACTGAAGCCATGGGCTGGTATGGGTTGCCACTGATAAACACAGTGGTCCTGCTTTTGTCCTCTGTAACTTGCCATTTTGCTCATGTAGGACTGGAAACTGGCAATCGCAAAAAACTGACCTCACTGTTAGGCGTGACTATTTTACTGGGTATTTTCTTTCTAATCTTACAAGCCGAAGAATATATCCATGCCTATCGTGAAATGGGGTTAACTTTGCAGTCTGGGGTGTACGGTAATACCTTTTTTATGCTCACAGGCTTTCATGGATTACATGTCACTCTGGGTACCATTTTACTGATTGTGATGTTTTTCCGGGTACTTAAAGGCCACTTCAATGCCGAAAACCAATTCGCCTTTATGGCAGCAAGCTGGTACTGGCACTTTGTAGATGTGGTGTGGGTGATGCTGTTTTTCTTTGTTTACGTATTGTGACGAGAGATGGTTGCCGCTTCGGCGGCAACATTAAAACATTCTCGGATTAGGCGTAATAAGGCCAGTTGCCATCGCCACTAATAATAAAATAACAATAATGGCGGAAAGTAGTACCCGCCGACCAATAAATTTACTCATGGGCGGTTGATTAGGCTCATCTTTGAGCATCACCAACATGGCACGAAACAGGTTGTAAACCATAAGCAGTAATAAGCCACCCACAATGATTTTAATTAACATAATTCGCCTCCTATGACCTTGAAACTAGGCCGGTATCGAATTCCAATTGTTGCAACCTTAATCAGTATGCTGGCATTTGTCACCATGCTCCAGCTTGGTTTTTGGCAACTGGACCGTGCCGAACAGAAAAACCAGCGTCTCAAACAAATACAACAACGCCAGCAATCACAATCCTATGCGCTAAATGAACTGCTCAGTCAAAAAGGCGATATCAGAGACTACCCGATTGAAGTAAAAGGGCATTTTATACAGGAAAAACTGTTCTTCATTGATAACCGAATTGTGCATGGTCAAATTGGTTACCATGTAGTGGCTTTATTTCAGACAAATTGGGGAGTGCTAGCCGTAAATCTCGGCTGGATAAAAGCACCGGCCACCAGAGAGCTGCTGCCTTTAGTATCTGTACCAGCCAGTCAGCAAACGCTTCAAGGCACACTAGCCATTCCCGATTTAAATCCGATGATTAATGATTCATTAAAAACAACAAATACATGGCCTGTCAGAATTCAGCAAATAGATTTACAACAAATGCAAACTGTATCGCAGTTAAACCTTTTACCAATAGTGTTACAGCTTGCTCCTGATCCATCGCAACCGCTCATTCGCCAATGGCAAGCTGTGGTAATGCCGCCGGAGAAACACATCGCTTATGCCATTCAGTGGTTTGGACTGGCTTCGGCAGCCTTAATTATCACCATCATTGCCCTTTTCAGATATAACCGGGAAATCCACAATGAATAATAAAAAGATCATGATTGTACTGGCTATTGTTTTCATTTTACCGGTCGCATTAGCCAAACTAGCCCTCGAATTAGACTGGTTTAACCGTGCCGCAACCAATAAAGGTGAATTACTCGAGCCCGTGCTGGATGCCACGCCGCTGTATTCGAAAACAAAACCACCGACGATCTGGAGACTGGTGTACGTGATACCAGAGCAGTGTGACCAATCCTGTAAAAATGCCATCTACAGTATCCATCAGGTTTGGCTGGCGCTGGGGCGCGAAAGCGACAGAGTTCAGGCTCTCCTTATCACCACCGAACAAAGCGACCCTACAATCAATAATGATATCAAACAGTTAGATAACATCCACCAGCTGCAAACCAGCACACAAAACATCCAAAATGTGTTTAAACAATCATCAGCTGATGGTATTTTCGTCGTTGATACTTTGCAAAACATAATATTGCGCTATGGATTGCAGCAACAAAAACAAAAAGCGGTTATGCACAGCCGCGACATACTAGCCGATGTAAAAAAACTGCTTAAGCTTTCACGCATTGGTTAAAGGAGCAAATATCGTGAAGAAAATGGTGTTGGCTAGTCTTTTCCTTGTATTTGCCGTGATTATTTTAGGCGCCTATACCCGCCTGACCGATGCAGGGCTCGGCTGCCCCGACTGGCCAGGCTGTTATGGTCATTACAGCGTGCCTAAACAAGCTGCACATGTTGCTGCAGCAGAACAGGCCTTCCCGCATCGTCCAATCGAACCCCACAAAGCTCGCAATGAAATGGTACATCGCTATTTTGCTGGTGCATTAGGATTGCTCATACTGGGTATTTTTGTGGTGAGTTTGCTTAACCGTAAACCTATGCGCCCATTAAAGCTGCCGCTACTGCTGGTAATACTGGTATGTTTTCAGGCCGCTCTTGGTATGTGGACCGTGACATTAAATCTTATGCCATTAGTGGTGATGGGACATTTACTCGGTGGATTCAGTATTCTGGCATGTCTCTATTTACTGCATCTGCGACTTTCGGGTTTTCGTATTCCGGGGGGCGATCCTCACGTCAGGAAACTGGCGAAATTCACCTTGATCGGATTGTTTATCGTCATTGGACAAATTGCCTTAGGCGGCTGGACCAGCGCCAATTATGCAGCTCTGGCCTGCACTGAATTGCCGGTTTGCGAGCCCGGTTGGTGGCAAAAACTCGACTTTATCGGTGCTTTCAGTATTCCCTCTGCCGAAAACTATGAATTTGGTGTACACGACTATGGTGAACGCATGACAATGCACATTATGCATCGTGCCGGCGCGTTAGTTACATTCATCTATTTATGCTGGCTGGCAAGTAAACTGTATCGTGTGGCTCATACTGATACCTTTAAAAATCAGGCTATCGTTTTAGTACTGGTACTGGGTTTGCAAGTAGCTTTAGGTATCAGTAATGTAGTATTCAGTTTACCTGTTGCTATTGCCGTTATGCACAACGCCGTTGGTGCCTGTTTGTTAATGGTGATGGTTTTGATTAACTACACCCTGTTCCGCAAAGCGTGAGGTGATATGAGCTCAAAAACTCTAACAAACAAACCCATGTATAAAGCCCGGGTGAGCTGGCGTGATTATTATGAAATGACCAAACCCAAAGTCATTCTATTATTATTGCTCACAGCTGTAGTTGGGATGTGTTTATCAAGTCCCGGTGCATTGCCCTGGGTGAATGTGATCGCAGGGCTGTTTGGTATAGGTTTGCTCTCGTCATCAGCAGCAGTCATTAATCATGTGGTCGATCGTCAGATTGATGCGAAAATGGCACGCACTCATAACCGCCCGGTTCCCAGAGGGAAAATATCACCGCAACATGCGTTAGCATTTGCCTTTGTACTGGCGATAATCGGTTACGCAGCCCTCGAAATATGGGTAAACCGACTCACTGCCTTACTCACGCTCGCCAGCATGGTAGGTTACGCGGTGATCTACACTATGTATCTTAAGCGTGCGACACCACAAAACATTGTAATAGGCGGCTTAGCAGGTGCGGCGCCGCCATTGCTAGGCTGGAGTGCCATTTCCGATAGCATTCACCCACATGCACTTTTGCTGGTCTTAATTATTTATACCTGGACGCCCCCGCATTTCTGGGCTCTGGCCATTCATCGCGAAAAAGATTACAGCAAAGCTGGCGTGCCAATGCTGCCCGTAACCCATGGCATCGATTTCACCAAAACCTCCGTATTTTTGTATACCATTTTGCTGTGTATTGTATGTTTATTGCCTTATCTGGTGGGTATGACAGGTATCATTTATTTGCTTGGGGCGACCTTATTAAATATCGGCTTTTTGTATTATGCCTGGAAACTTAAATTTGATGCTGACGCAGACACAGCCATGAAAACATTTAAATTTTCCATTGTGCATTTAATGTTATTATTTTTACTGCTGCTCATCGATCACTACCTAAAAATCACGCTATGAATTTACGCTCTGTTTTAATTTCACTGATTCTGCTGTTATCTCTTCTTGCCGGGGTGTACTTTTCAACAAAAGTATCTCCCCCGGAAGCGTCAATTCAGTATGCCAATATGTACCCTGCCCCCCGGGATTTAGGAGATGTACAATTAACAGATCAACAAGGGCAGGCCTTTACAGCTGAACAGCTCAAACAACACTGGACGCTGGCCTTTGTCGGCTATACCTATTGCCCGGATATCTGCCCGACAACACTGGCCAGCCTTAATGAAATTTATCCTGAGCTGCAAAAAATAAAATCTGAATATCCGGTTCAAGTGCTATTTATATCAGTAGACCCGGCGCGCGATACAACCGAACGCCTAAAAGATTATATTGCGTTTTTTAACCCGGAGTTTATTGCCGCCAGCGCAGAACACGCAGTGTTATTTCCGCTAATCCGCAAGCTAGGCATGATGTATGGCATCAACGATAGCACCGAGGATGGTAACTATTTAGTCGATCACAGCGCTTCAGTTGTCATTATTAATCCACAAGCACAGGTGATTGGACGCTTTAAACCCACACATCAACTTGGTCAGCCGTCAATTAGCGACAATCAGAAAATCCTCGCCGATATGCCGTTAATCATGCGGCCTTAGTCCAGCCAGTTTCCATTGTTGTCTGCAGCGAAAAACGGAATAGAATACCAATAATATCGACCACTTAAGCTATTGCTCGGCACGGTGCAATTAATACGGCTGCGCCCGGCTGGTATATTACCTTTTGGCTGAATAGTAAATTGTTGTTTGTTCCAGCTTACATCCAGAGCCTCTGAATCCTGAAAGCAACTTAAACCGCTATTACGCATATCAGACAAATCAACCTGCACTTTAATAAGTGGATACTTTTCTCCCGCTTTAAATTCAGTATCGGCTAAATTTATCGAAGTAACCGGCATTGCCAGCGAGGCCATTTTAACTTGCAGAGTTTTTAAGTTGGCATATATACCTGCCGATGGAAATCTCGGTAACGCGCTAAAATCAGAGTAAGCCGCAACCGCACCGGATTGCTGGCCAAAACCAACATAACCATTGTCTGTCATCCACTGCTGGATTTGTTGATTATATTCTCCATAGGGATAGGCCACATATTTAAGGCTGTATCCAAGTTGCTGCTGCAAGCTACTCTCTGCCCTTTGTATGTTGCGGGTAATACGTGAAAACCACTGCTCATCAGTTTCATCCTGCTGCTTTTGCAACAAGTGAACATGTTCGTTGGTGTGATTGGCAAACAATACATTCTGCTGTGACATTTGTTTTATTTGCTGCCAGGTGAGTTGATTCGCCCTGACTCCGATCTGATCCGGATTTACAAATACGGTGTAAGGAAATTGGTACTCTTGCAGCATAGGATGGGCATTTTGCAAAATATCGATATACCCATCATCAAAGGTAATGGCCAGTGTATTGGCTGGTAAATTGTTTTGTTTTAACGCCTTAACCATCTTATCCAGCGGCCATACTGTGTAATGTTGTTTAATCAAATTAAGATGCTGACGAAACTGCTCTACAGTTACTGAGGTACTGGCGGGGGTTTCACTGCTGACATGATGGTAAACCAGAATCACCCCACTTTGTGCCATGGCGTTAATCGAACACATACACAACCCGGCAAGTAAGCAATTTTTGATTTTAGAATAGAAGTTCTTAATAACGTTTTCCTTTATAATCAGCCTTCAACCCGAATAACTGCATTAAATCATTTTTTTATGATGAACAGCTACTGGCGCAACAACAAAAGTGATGTAACAAAAATCATGGCTATCTCGTGGCCAATGTTTTTGAGTAACTTATCGCAACCCTTACTGGGCTTTGTTGATACTGCGGTGGTGGGTCATATGAATGCTGTGCATTTTTTGGCGGGTGTGGCTATCGGCTCAATGTTAATTACCCAGATTTACTGGTTGTGTGGTGCACTTCGTATGAGCACCACAGGCTTAAGTGCACAGGCAAAAGGTGCCGGGTCAATTAGAGATGCCAGTCGTGCTTTGTGGCAGGGCGTCTTTGTGGCTCTATCAGCTGCGATACTCATCATTGCTGCTCAAAAGCTGTTTATCTCAGTCGCAATCAATATTACCGATGCCAGTCATGACCTTGCACAGGTTATCAATGATTATTTCACTACACGACTAGCAGGAGCACCGGCCGCATTAACCAATATGGTGTTAGTAGGTTGGTTAATAGGGCAGCAACAAGTCAAAGTGGTGATGTGGATTCAGATTTTGTCTAACCTGCTCAATGTCGTATTAAATCTTTTATTTGTATATGGCTTTAATATGGGCGTAAAAGGCGTCGCTTTTGCCACAGTCATTACTGAATACACAACCTGCATCGCGATGTTGTATTTCATTTTTCCTCAGGTAAAAAAAGCACAGATTGAAGCGCTCTGGTTTCGCCTGAGCTCGCTAACCACCATGCTACGTCTGAATAGCAATATGTTTTTGCGCAATCTGGCTTTGCAGTTTTGTCTGGCGTTTATGGTCGTGAAAGCAGCACAATGGGGCGAAGATATAGTCGCGGTTAACAATTTATTGCATCAGTTTTTCGTTTTCTGTGCGCTCGGGCTGGACGCCATTGCCTATGCGGCAGAAGCATTAATCGGCGAAAATAAAGGGGCTAAAAAATCTCAGGGCATCATCGAAATTACCCGTACCGGACTGCTCATATCCTCTGCACTGGCACTCTTTTATTGCATTATTTTTACGGTATTTGGTAATAATATCGTCAGCTTATTAACCGATTTACCTTCACTGCAAACACTAGCCAGCGACTACCTGCTTTATGTTTGTATATTGCCATTACTAGCACACTGGTGTTTTTTAATGGATGGTGTCTACGTGGGTCTTAGCCGCGCAATACAAATGCGTAACAGTATGATTTTCAGCGCAGTGGGTGTTTTCCTGCCTGTTTATTATTTGCTGGAACATCAGCAAAACCATGGGTTATGGATTGCCTTTTTAGCCTTTGTCAGCGCCAGAGGGGCTTGTTTGCTTGCTCACTTCACTTATCTCTGCCGCCGCGAGGCTCTGATAAATTAATCACCTGAGCAAAACGATTGGCTAAAATGCCGACGTAACCTGTCATCGCCACAACAAAACTGATTAACATTATTGCCAGACTCAGCCATTTGAGTATCACAGCATAAGTTTGCATAAAATTAACCGACACATAAACACCAACCAACCCCACCACAAAAGCAATAAGCCCGGTAAAAAAAAGACGCGAACTCCTTTGAGGAGCCGCGCCTAATTTATATATAAGATGTTTAAACGTCATGCTAAGTGGCGTTACAGAACTTAGTAGTAAGAATGCTCACCGGCTTCATGCTCAGTGGCATCTTTTACCGCAGTTAATTCATTAGGAAACTGTGCTAACAATTGCTTTTCGATGCCTTCCTTTAAAGTAACATCTACCATTGAGCAGCCATTACAACCACCGCCAAACTGCAAACGAGCAATGCCATCTTTGGTTACTTCGACTAACATAACCTTACCGCCATGGCTGGCCAGTTGAGGATTAATCTCCGCATCCAACACATAATTAATGCGCTCAATTAAGGGTGCATCTTCGTCGACCTGACGCACCTTAGCATTAGGCGCTTTTAAGGTTAACTGAGAACCCATCTGGTCGGTAACAAAGTCAATTTCTGCTTCTTCCAGATAGGGCGCACTTTCCGCGTCAACGACTGCATCAAATCCATCAAAATTAAAACGCAAATCGGTGTCTTCAACCGCCTCGGCCGGACAGTAAGACACACCACACTCCGCACTTGGCGTGCCAGGATTGACGACAAATACCCGAATATTAGTGTCTTCAGCTTGAGATCCCAGCAATTTGACAAAATGTTGCTGTGCCGATTGTGAAATAGTGATCATATCTTTTCCCGTAGGATGAAAATTTACGCTAGTTTATCAAGATTACCTGACTAAATCACTCAGGTAATCTTGATAAACCATAAATGGGGACAGGTAAGATAATCTCAAGCAGCTATAACATTTTGGTTCTTTACAAACTAATGCAAACACACCAGATATCAATGCGCATTTGAGGATATTGTCGCTGAATTGTACGTTTAAGTTCATTGACTGTAGAGCCTGTCGTGATGATATCGTCAAATATAGCAATATGTTGGTAGGTCTTATTAGCAACCACTTCAAATGCATTTTTCAGATTTTTACGTCGTTGACCGCCACTAAGTTCAGTCTGTGCCTGAGTATATTTAACCCGTTTGCAAAAGGTGTCGTCTAAGGCCAGTTCAAAATATTCAGCGACATAGCGCGCCACTTCCCGCGCTTGATTGTAGTGGCGCTGTTTATAGCGTTTGTGATGTAAAGGCACCGGTACGATAGCCTCCGGCAAGATATCATCTGCGCTGTCTATCGCCTTACAGAACAAATCAGCCAAGGCTTTGGCGTTAACCAGTTGTCGATTAAATTTAAGCGCCAATAACATAGATTTAAGCGGTTGCTGATAATTGGCTATGGCGATAAGTCGTTCACAAGACATTCCCGGCAATGCAGATGCAATACGGGGCACGTTCAGTAAATGGTAATCACAGGCATTTAAGTCCATTAAAACTATGTCGTCCTGACAACATTTACACAGCAAGGTCATTGAAGGCTGATGGCAGACCAGACATAATTGCGGTATATGCTGAGCCAATTTCTTGAGTAACAGACGTAGTTGTTGAGCATAGATAACAACGCTTCGCCATTGAATCAATCCAGCCAATCTGAATCATCCTTTTCAAACAGGTAGTAACGTAACTTTATGACAAATTGTATTTATCGCCATCAAACCGGTCAGGGAAAAGATTTGGTATTTCTACATGGTTGGGGAGTAAATTCAGGAGTTTGGCAGGGAATCAATCAGGTGTTGCAACAGGATTACCGGATACACACTATTGACTTACCCGGCTTTGGATTAAGCCATCAATGTCTTCCCGATGAATACAATTTACAAAAAATCAGTACGTTAGTGGAGCCTCATATTCCAGCAGGAGCAATATTAATTGGTTGGTCCTTAGGAGGCCTGGTAGCCAATCAAATTGCGTTAAACAATCAGGTGCAGCTTGCAGGACTGATTAATATTGCCTCTTCTCCAAAGTTTGTTAGCGATAAAAACTGGCAAGGGATTAACTTTAAAGTCCTGCAAATGTTCTCTGAACAATTACAGGAAGATTTTGCTAAAACGCTGGAGCGTTTTCTGGCAATTCAGGCTATGGGTAGTCAGTCTGCCCGGCAAGATATAAAGGCACTTAACGCTGCAGTAGCGCAATACCCATCACCAAATGTGAATGCATTGATAGGAGGTTTGCAAATTCTGGAGTACACGGATTTACGCCAGCAGTTAAACACGATTGAAATTCCCGTATTAAATTGTTTTGGACGTTTGGATTCATTGGTGCCAGCAAAAACACAACCAGCGATTACTGAATGTTATACAAATAGTCAGGTTGTCACTTTCGAAAAAGCCTCACATGCGCCCTTTATTTCTCATCCTGAAGACTTTATTAAGGCCATAAAAGGCTTTGTAGACCAAATACACTAGAACACAGCGATATATAGCGGAGTTCGATTAGTAAAATAAAAGCTAACAAACACTTCAAACAAACTTGCTTTTGGTTAATAATTAACCATGAGGTAAGTGAGAGGTGGTAGTATGGCTATGAATGTTGATAACAACGTCAACTCGGCTTTGCTGTCTGGGGTGTTTGGCTTGCAACAGGCATCCAATGGAATAACTCAGACATCAACCGATATCGCAATCAAAACAGCACAACAGCGGGATACGCAGGACGTACTGGCAGATGCTGCCCGTCAGCAATTAAAATTACCCGGTAATCTAATTAATAGTTTGCAGGGACAAGATAGCGTGACATCTGATCTTGTATCATTACAAACTAATTTACGCTATGCGCAAGCATCCGCGAAAGTAATCGGTGTTGCTGACAATATGATTGGCCGCCTTATCGACGATATCGCTTAAGTACGACTTATTCATTATGAATATTTTGCCGGCTTTCCCAACCAACTTGTCTTTCACGACAACCAACTTCAATACGGAGTCGGCTCGCCGTGAAAACCAGTTGCGTGAGACCATACCGGCATTAACACAACCTGATGACTCGGCTGCGGAAAAAGGTGTATTTACTGACAATGACAGACTACGTCAGCCTGCAACACAAACAACGCAAAACCCGACTTATGACAAACCGTCAGCCAATCAGCAACCATCTTCTGCCGAACAATCCATCGATCAGGATAATGCAGATGATCCAAGTGCTGGCAAACAAAATGCTGAAGACAAACAAAAACAGCAGGCAGAAGAAGGCAAAATTGAAGAGCTCAAGCAACGGGATGTAGAAGTTCGCAATCACGAACAAGCACATGCCAGAGCAGGCGGACAGCACGCCAGTGCCCCCAATTACGAGTTTGAATCTGGCCCTGATGGTAAACGTTATGCGGTAGAAGGGGAGGTATCGATTGATATTTCCGAAGAATCTTCTCCGGAAGAAACTTTACGCAAAATGCAGCAAGTACAATCCGCTGCTCTGGCGCCGGTAGAACCTTCGCCCAAAGACCTGCAAGTGGCTGCAGAAGCCAATCAAAAAGCCAGTGAAGCACGCGCGGAAATTGCGCAGCAACGCAGTAAAGAAACCAGCAGCAGTTTTGATCAGGTTTTTGGTGAAGGCGATAACAAAACTCAGCAAGGCCCGGAACTGGAAGATATTGTACAAGGTGCGGGTGTTGATTCAGTCAGACGTTCTTTACAAGAAGATGACCCTGTTGCACAAGCCAGTGGTAACGAAGTCTCTCTGGAAAGTGCTAACAATAGTCACACAGAGCGCTATAAAAATTTGATCAATCAACGCGATGCCGGTATCAATCAGCGGGCGTTGAGAATTACCGATCACTATCTACAAACGTCGCAGGTTGCTGAACACCAAATTGAATTAAGTGCATAAAAAGGCCGCAATAGCGGCCTTTTTATTTACGTGTTTTGGCATTAGCGAATGCATCTGCAAATGCGTTACCCATAGCTGCATTTGCTGGCGCTTTATCAGAACGCGAATTATTAGAGGTATTGCGCGGCGCATTACGTGACGACTTGGCAGCAGGTTTGGCTGATTTTGCAGGAGCCGCAGGCACATCATCATTCAAACGCATGGTTAACGAAATACGTTTACGTGGAGCATCGACCTCCAGCACTTTCACTTTAACAATATCACCCGCTTTAACCACCTCACGTGGATCAGAAATAAACTTGTTGGTCAGTGCAGAAATATGCACTAAGCCATCCTGATGCACACCCACATCAACAAAGGCGCCAAAGTTTGCAACGTTTGTTACCACACCTTCCAGCGTCATACCCACTTTTAAATCTGCCAGGGTTTCAACGCCTTCTTTAAAGGTTGCCGTTTTAAATTCGGGACGAGGATCACGGCCCGGCTTGTCCAGCTCTTTGATAATATCTGTGATGGTTGGTACACCAAAATGATCGTCAACAAACTGTTCAGGGCTTAGCTGTTTTAACAACTGGGTATTACCAATCAGATCGTTTACCGCACTCGACGTAGCTTGCACAATACGGGTGACAACAGGATAGGCTTCTGGGTGTACCGCTGAACTATCCAGTGGATTACTGCCATTCATCACTCGCAGGAAACCGGCACATTGTTCATAGGCCTTTGGCCCTAAACGGTCAACCTTAAGCAATTGATCACGGCTGGCAAACGCACCATTGCTATCACGGAACTGAACAATATTATTTGCCAGTGTTTTGTTAAGACCTGATACATGGGTTAATAACGCTGCGGACGCGGTATTTAAATCAACGCCGACTGCGTTTACGCAATCTTCAATCACTGCATCCAGACTTTTGCCCAACAAACTCTGACTAACATCATGCTGATACTGGCCAACACCGATGGCTTTAGGTTCAATTTTTACCAATTCTGCTAATGGATCCTGCAAACGACGTGCAATAGAGACGGCACCACGCAGGGATACATCCATATCCGGAAATTCTTTTGCTGCCAGTTCCGATGCAGAATACACAGAGGCGCCGGCTTCACTGACCATAATTTTGCTCAAACCCAGTTCCGGATTCGCTTTCATTAATTCAGCAACCAGTTTGTCGGTTTCACGACTACCGGTGCCATTGCCAATACTCACAAGTTTTACTTTGTATTGCTGACAGATGTGAGCCAGTGAACGAACCGATTTATCCCAGTGGTTTTGCGGTGCATGAGGGTAAATAGTGCTGGTTGTTAACACTTTGCCCGTTTCATCAACCACGGCAACTTTTACCCCGGTACGTAAACCAGGATCAAGTCCCATAGTGACTTTGGCACCGGCAGGGGCTGCCATCAGCAAATCATTTAAGTTTTTCGCGAAGACCTGAATGGCTTCAGCTTCCGCATTTTCACGCAGTGTGCCAAACAACTCGTTTTCCATATGCAGCAGGATTTTGACTTTCCATGTCCACTGCACGACTGATTGCAGCCATTTGTCTGCAGCACGATTAGAAAAATTCAGATTAAAGTGCTGAGCGATAATTTGTTCACAGTAAGACGATTTAACCTCTTCACCTGCCGCAGGGCCAGCAACAAGGCTTACCTGCAACATGCCTTCGTTACGACCTCTGAACATAGCTAACGCGCGGTGTGACGGCGTTTTCAACAGCTTTTCGCTGTGCTCAAAATAATCAGCGAACTTAGCACCAGCTTGCTCTTGTCCCGGTGCAACTTTACTGCTGATATGCGCATTTTCTGCCAGATAACGGCGAATTTTTTGCAACAGCTCTGCATTTTCAGCAAAACGTTCCATTAAAATAAATTTAGCCCCATCTAACACCGCTTTAGTATCTGCAAAACCAGCCTCAGCGTTAATGAAATCATTGGCTTGTTGTTCCGGATCCAAATCCGGATTATTAAACAATGCATCAGCTAAGGGTTCTAAACCAGCCTCTATTGCTATCTGGCCTTTAGTACGACGTTTCGGTTTGTAGGGTAAATACAAATCTTCCAGCTCAGTTTTACTCTCAACTTTCGCAATTTTATCTGCCAGTTCAGGGGTAAGTTTTTCCTGTTCTTTTATAGATTTAAGGATAACATTGCGACGATCTTCAAGATCACGCAAATATTGCAAGCGCTGCTCCAACGTTCTTAACTGTGTATCGTCTAAACCTTGTGTCACTTCTTTACGATAACGTGCAATAAAGGGAACCGTTGCCCCTTCATCAAGCAGGTCGATTGCCGCCTGTACTTGTTTGGAAGTAACCTGAAGTTCGTTTGCGATAATATTGGTAATCATGAAAAGCTCTTACTGGCGGATTGAATTGTCAGAATTGAAGGCATATATATGGGCTTGCGCCGCATATTACCAGTAAAACACAGGTCAAAAAGTATTTTTTACGAGATTGTATGAAAAGAACCAATTACATCACCCGCGCAGGTTGGGAAAAACTCGAGCTGGAATTACGTTACCTGTGGAAAGAAAAACGCCCACAAGTGACCAAATCGGTACAGGAAGCGGCAGCACAAGGCGACCGCTCGGAAAATGCAGAATATATCTATGGCAAAAAACAACTGCGTGAAATAGACAGACGCGTACGTTTTCTTACCAAAAGACTGGATGAGCTGACTGTTATTTATCCGTCACCTCAACAACAAGGCAGGGTATTTTTTGGGGCTTATGTAACCTTATTAGATGAACAGGATGTGGCTGTTGAATACCAGATTGTTGGCCCTGATGAATTAGATACCAAAAACAATAAGATTAGTATCGATTCTCCCACAGCCCGGGCATTAATCGGTAAAAGTGTGGATGATGAAGTCGCCGTTAATACTCCATCTGGCATGATTTATTATTTGGTTAGCGCAATAAATTATAAAAGCTAACAGTGCATGCATCCCTTATTAACTATACTTAGTTATGTGGATAACATTGTTCAAAGAAGCAATGAAAAAGGCATGAGAGGAGAGCTTTGCAATTACTCAATGTACTTACCTTCACCGGGAAACCGGCATTTTCATTCCGTATAACGGAATACATATATCGAGGAATAGGGTCGGCATGGAGATAGCCGAACACAAAAAAGCCGGGTTAATCCCCGGCTTTATTTTTAGCTAAACGAAACAATGCATTAGTCGGCAGAAGGTGCCTCTTCTGGCGTTTCAATGCTCAGTAATTCCACATCAAAAATTAATGTAGAGTTTGGCGTGATTTTACCCGTACTGCGGCTGCCGTAAGCTAAGTTTGCAGGAATGTAGAAACGGTACGTCGACCCGACATTCATCAATTGCAAACCTTCAGTCCAACCTGAGATAACCCGATTTAAAGGGAAAACGGCAGGTTGGTTACGTGAATAAGACGAATCAAACTCAGTGCCATCAATTAAGGTACCACGGTAGTGAACTTTAACAGTGTCTTCGGCTTTAGGCTTAGGACCATCACCTTGTTTAACCACTTCATATTGCAGACCTGAATCTGTCACTTTTACACCGTCTTTTTTAGCATTTTCTGCTAAGAAGGCTTCACCTGCTTTTTGGTTTTCAGCACTTTGTGCTTCGGTTTTTTCTGCTTGTTTCTTGCTGACTAATTCACGCAAGGCGGTAATTTGTTCCTGAATTTGTTCAGGTGTTAATACCGATTTATCCTTGGCTGCAGCCACAACTCCCTGAATGACCAACTCACGGTCCAGATTTATACCGGTTTCTTCCTGTAAGCTAAGTTGTTGATTTAAATATTGCCCTAAAGACGCGCCTAATGCATAAGCTTGCTTGTCGCTATCATTTTTAAACTCTGCTGCTTTCTGCTCTGCAGGTACCAGTTCTTTTTTCTCTGTATCAGTACTTTCCTGCTGACAGGCGAATAAGCCCAATGATGAAATTAGCAGTAATGCAACGGATTTATACTTCATGAATTTCTCCAAATTGATGTCAATCTCTCAGTTGGTTTCACTCATCACAATAAATGAGTACGTCCTTTTGATTGCACCCATATAATAAAAAGGGTTACCGTTTATCTATATCTGTGACCATATTATCTATCACAGTTTCAATACCTTAGGCACATACTCAGCAATGCTTTACGGGTTGTTATAATAACTGAATGATAAATATGAGGGGCTAATACTAAACTGCCCCAGTCAAAAGAGAAACCAATTATGTTGCAGTTTTTGCGCTTAGGCTTGATTTTACTACTGACAGGATGCTCATTCCTTGAGTCAAAACCGTTAAGCCGCGACTTACACAGTCCGGGTGGTTCGTTGGCTGCAGCCATATCCAGTGATGGCTCTGTTAGTGTAGTATCAGGCGCATCTCAGGATGTCAGTGTATGGGATTTATCTACCGGCAAGAAACGCTTTCACTGGCGACATCAAGGCGGCGCGACCAACCTGGTAGTAAGTCTGGATATTTCCTATGACAACAGTTATGTCGTCACCTCAGATCGTGAAGCCTTTGGATTATGGAATTTACAAACTGGCGAGCCTGAGGGGTTGTGGCGCATAGATGAATCCTCGATTCGCGATATTGCTGTCGCAGATAATGGACGGGGAATTCTGGTAGGGCGAGGTAATGGTAAAGTAATGTTTTTTGAACCTCAAACCGGACGTAGGCTGGAGTTTTTAGGGCACAGCGAAAAAATCAATAGTGTGGCACTGTCTCCAAATGGTCATTACGCTCTGACAGGAAGTAACGACTATGTCGCATATCTGTGGGATACTCGGACAGGTCAGGTTATCTATAGTTTTACCCACCCAAGCAGAGTAACAAAAGTCGCGCTGGATCCGGAAGGCCGCTATGCCTTTACCGCAGATAGCCAAAAGTTAGCGAGAATATGGGACATTAAAACAGGCAAAGAAATTAGCAACCTACACTATTTTGAAAGACAAAAAATATTTAGCAGTGCACGCTTTTCCAAAGATGGGCGATACTTATTAACCGGCTCTCCAGCACGTCGTATTGATCTTTGGCAAGTTTCTTCAGGTAAGAACCTGCAGGAGTGGCGCGTTGCACCGAAGGAAGGCCCTGCACCGCAAAGTGCAGTGGTTTATGCGGTAGGTTTTTTAGCGGATAATAACGTGATATCAGAAAGCAGTAGTGGGCTGGCTGAAGTGTGGCCACTGGAGAATCACTTAAATGAATAATTATGATGAACAATTTGAGCAACTCGAAACCAAAATCGCTTTTCAGGAGCATACTATTGAATTGCTAAATGAAGCGCTTACCAGTCAACAACAACAATTAGAAAAAGCTCAATACCAAATCGCATATTTACTGGATAAAGTAAAAAGTATGCAAGGCTCGAATTTAGCCAGTGATACACAGGAAACACCACCTCCTCACTATTAATTTTTTATTGTTGGAAAAGGAAATGCCATGCAGGAATCAAAATCTCAACTTATCTCCAGTTCTGGTGACCCTTTAACCAGTGATAAAGAAACAGGCCGCTCGATTGAACGCAAACAGGAAAACAACGAGTTTGTTTCGGTTATTGTTAAACGTACCGATGAAACCTTCCGTCATCCCGACGACATTCTTGAGAAAGCCATTCACGAGGGTAAAGAACAACTAGAACGCCCGAGTGTATCTTTGCTGTTATCTGCCGTGGCTGCTGGCATGATTTTATGTTTTAGTGTTCTGGCGGTTGCAGTGATGGCCAGCCTGATTCCTGACATCAGCCAGGGATTAAACAAAGTACTGATAGCACTGGTTTATCCGTTAGGATTTGTTCTTTGTATTTTAAGTCGAACACAGCTTTTTACCGAGCATACAGCTACAGCCGTATATCCGGTGCTTGATGGTAAATCAGATGCCAAACGACTTCTGCGATTATGGGGCATAGTGGTCGCAGGTAATATGTTGGGTGGGCTCGCCAGTGCCGGCTTACTAAATGTGGCAGAGGATGTAATCAATGCCAGCCGGGGTTATGCAATTCTGGCGGATCATTTAATGCACTTTCCACCTACCACGCTCTTTGTCAGCGCGGTACTGGCCGGTTGGCTTATGGCACTGGGTGCATGGATTGTTTTATCAACCTACTCAACACTTAGCCAGATAGTAAGCATTTACATTGTAACATTTATTATTGGTCTGGGTGGCCTGCATCATTCCATCGCAGGTTCAATTGAATTGTTTGCCGCTTATTTTATTAGCGATAGCATTCATTTTATGCAGCTCATTCCGGTAATCATAACAGTACTGGCGGGTAATCTGGTAGGCGGAAGTGTGTTTGTTGCGGTTTTAAACTATGGCCATATTCGCCATAGTCAGCGTAAATCCAAACCTTAAACCCAACCATGAGCAGGTATTAAGGTTTAAATACACCGATAACCTGCTCTTGCTCACGACTGGCTTTTTTGACCTGCTCCTGAGGCTGACTTTCATGATAACCACACTGAACACATTCCAGCTGTTCAATGTTATCCTGAAAAAATAACATAATGCTGTCCTGAGCCTTGCATTTCGGGCATACCGCACCAGCGATAAAGCGTTTTTTAATTCGGTTTGACATTCTATTGCACTAATCCCATTTAAAACATCCAAACATGGTTGTTTGGTCCATAAGGGACAGGGATAATACCTTAAATTTGTATATTGAGCGAAACATGATCCAGTTTTCCAACGTTACTCTGATGCGTGGCCCCAAAATTTTATTTAACGATGCCAATGCCAGAATCTATCCGCAGCACAAAGTGGGATTAATTGGTGCAAATGGTGCGGGTAAATCGAGTTTATTTGCATTATTGCAGGGGAAACTTCAAACAGACCAGGGGGATATGAGCTATCCAACAGACTGGCAATTAGCCAGCGTAGCGCAGGAAACCCCGACAGTTAACCGCAGTGCGATAGAATATGTACTGGATGGCGATACCCATTTCCGCGCATTACAAAATCAATTACAACAGGCTGAGCAACAAGCAGATGGTGAAAAAATAGCGGTATTGCATGGTCAACTGCAGGATGCGGGTGCTTACGATATCGAAGCGCGTGCTGCTTCAATATTACATGGTTTGAGCTTTGCTCCAGAACAAGTTCATCAACCGGTCAGCTCATTTTCTGGAGGCTGGCGTATGCGCCTAAACCTGGCGCAAGCACTAATTTGCCGTTCAGATTTGTTATTACTCGACGAGCCGACCAACCACCTCGATTTAGATGCAGTGATTTGGCTGGAAAAATGGTTACAGCGCTACGACGGCACCTTAATTTTAATTTCGCACGATAAGGAATTTCTCGATAACTGCGTTGGGCAGATCCTAAGCATTGAGCAAAATCAGCTTATCGCTTACACCGGCGGTTACAGTGCCTATGAAACTCAGCGTGCGGAAAGATTACGACTGCAACAAATTAACTATGAAAAACAGCAAGATAAAATTGCTCACCTGCAATCTTTTGTCGATCGCTTTGGTGCCAAAGCCAGCAAGGCCAAACAAGCACAAAGCCGGGTAAAACAAATTGAAAAAATGCAGCTACTGATGCCTGCCCATCAGGATAGCCAGTTTTCTTTTGAGTTTCCGCCTCCACCCAAAATGCCTAATCCGCTAGTGAGTATGGAGCAGGTGCAAGTGGGTTATGATGATAAAGTCATATTGCAAAAGTTGCAGCTCAATCTGGTACCTGGCAGCCGCATTGGCTTACTGGGTAGAAATGGTGCGGGTAAATCGACTCTAATAAAATTACTAGCGGGTGAAAAATCACCGATGCAAGGTACCTATACCACATCGTCAGGGTTACAAATTGGTTACTTTGCCCAGCATCAGCTGGAATACTTACAGGGCGAGCAGTCTGCACTTGATCATTTAGTCCGTCTGGATAAAAAAGCCACCGAACAAAGCCTGAGAAATTTTCTGGGCGGATTTGGTTTTATTGGTGATGCAGCACTTGATCCAGTTGCGCCAATGTCTGGCGGTGAAAAAGCCCGCCTGGTATTAGCGTTGCTGGTCTATCAGAAACCAAACTTATTGTTACTCGATGAACCAACCAACCACTTAGATTTAGATATGCGCCACGCATTAAATCTTGCCCTGCAAGGCTTTGAAGGCGCGATGGTACTGGTCTCGCACGACCGATTTTTACTCTCCTCTGTGTGTGATGACTTTTATCTGGTCAGCGATGGGCAGGTGCAGCCCTTTAAAGGCGATCTGGATGATTACCGTCAGTTTTTGTTTCAACAAAGCGACAAAACATCGGCCAAAAGCGACTCACCAGTTAAACCTGCACTCGATCGTAAACTGGTAAAAAGGCTTGAAGCCGAATTCAGGCAAGCTACCAGGACACTGCGCAGTGATATCGATAAACATGAAAAACTGATGAGCCAGTTTCAGGATGAACTGAATCAAATCGAAACGCTGTTAGCAGATACCAGTTTGTACGAACCGGAACAAAAGCAAAAACTCACTGAATTACTGCAACAGCAAACCAAAGCGAAACAAGGTATGGAACAAAGCGAGTTGCACTGGCTGGATTTGCAGGAAACTCTGGAACAAAAGCAGCAGGAATTTGAACATGAACTGGCAAGCCAGTGAGTTCTGGCAATTTAGTCTGGATTGTTACCAACAGAAGCAACATCAATTTTTACAGCTTCAGGATAACTTTAACTTAAACGTAAATTTGTTACTGTTTGCTAAATTTGCAGATAAACAGAATAGATTGCTCACTGTTACTCAATGGCAACAAATTATTGTTAGCATTGAGCAATCAAATCAGATAATTCAGCAACATCGTAAAACCCGGCGTTTAGCCAGAAACAACAATTCGTCGCTTTATAAAAAATTACTGGAGCAGGAATTACAGCTGGAGCAGAATCAGCAACAGCAGATAATTAACACAGTTAATAACCTACAAATAATGACAGAAATCAAACCAAACAATGCAGGTCCATACTGTATTGCGGCTGGTATTGACGTAACACCGCCATTAGTTGAACGTTTCCATCAGTTAAACAACTGAAAAAGGTCGTATATCTGTTAAAGTTATTTCAACGTAAACTAAATGATAGATAAAAAGAGCCCATCAAAAAAGATCTATAAATAATGACTGAGCCTCAACAGGGAAAAATTGTTAAAAGTGCTTTCAAACCCGCTTGGTGGGCACGCAACCGGCATATTCAAACAATATGGCCCCGATATTTACAAAAACGCAGATTAGTACAGTTAACCAACCAACGTATCGAACTCGAAGATGGTGATTTTGTTGATTTAAGCTGGGCACCAAAACCGCATAACTGCAGGGGTATTGCGGTTCTGTTTCATGGACTTGAAGGTTCAGCCCGCTCTCATTATGCCAATGATATGCTGGCTGTGATGGCTGATAATGGCTGGCACGCTGTTATGATGCACTTTCGTGGTTGCAGCAATGAAGAAAATCGCTTAGCCCGAGCCTACCATTCTGGTGATACTGCAGATGCCTGGCAGGTTGTCACTCAGCTAAAACGCAATTCACATGATTTACCTATTGTCGCAATAGGTTTTTCACTTGGCGCCAATATGTTGCTTAAGTTACTTGGTGAGAAACCACAGCAAAATATCATTGATGCTGCTGTGTGTATCTCACCACCGTTTCAATTAGGTAAATGCTCAGATGCAGTAAACCAAGGGTTTTCCAGACTTTATCAGCACTACCTGCTGGCCAGCATGCAAAAGAAACTGGTGCAAAAAATGAGCAAAATGGATTTTAGTCATTCACTTGCAGTAAACGTCGATGATGTTATGAAACTAAACAGTTTCCGTGAGTTTGATGATGCAATTACGTCCAGACTGCATGGTTTTAGCGATGCAGACGATTATTATCTCAAGTGCAGCGCCATTGCGTATACCCGACATATCACCACTCCAACTCTGGTAATTCATTCGCTGGATGATCCCTTTATGAGCCGTGACATAGTGCCGCAAGCGGGCGATTTGTCACCAACAGTTACTATCGAGCTAAGTGAACAGGGCGGGCATGTGGGATTTATGCAGGGGCTCCCCTGGAAACCCCAAATTTGGTTACACCAGAGAGTACCCGCTTTCTTAAACCAGTTCGCCTGAAAGAATATGCTTAGTTCCTGGATTTCGCCCGATACTTGCGAATAAAATAACTGCTAATGCCATACAAACTGATCGCAATCCAGAATAATTCAATAACGACGGATGCCAGATTAAAATTGAAGTACAACGAAATCAGCAGCAGTATGGCACCTGTTAAATTAGTTAAAGAATAGGGCAGTTTTTTGCTATCCATCTTACCTAGCTGCAACAAAAAATAACTTAAAACAATTAAGCTGACGCCAATATTGCCCACGACATCATGCCAATAAATTTGCATACTCATTCCTGTAAAATTAAAGGGCGCGCATAATACCACTATTAGCCGAAGATCCTACGTTAAAGCGTAAAAAACATAGAGAGTGTAAATGATAATTCCAATGGAACAGATTGAAGCTGACACCTTAGATAATTTAATACAGGCCTTTGTTCTCAGAGAAGGAACAGATTACGGAGAAACTGAATATTCAATGCAGGAAAAAGTCGCACAAGTAAAACAACAGCTAATTAACAAACAAGCGGTAATTGTATATTCAGAATTGCATGAATCCGTAGATATTGTGCCAGCCGACCAATTTCCTCTACCCAGTGAATAAACAGCAACCAGAGAAAAAACGTAAAATATCGGTAAACTTCGCTGATTAGACCAGTAAATTGCTGCGATTTATAAACTTGTGTCTATAATGGGCTTAAGATTACGATCAACTGTACATTTTTTGCCCAACAAAATACCTAAAACTCGTAATTACGATAAAAATGCGCAAAAATGCAATTTTACTGACAAGATCGATACAATATTGTGAAAGTTTTATTAGTGAATGGTCCCAACTTAAATATGTTGGGCAAACGCGAACCACACATATATGGTAGCCAAACGCTGGAGCAGATTGTTAATCAATTGCAAACCAGAGCGCAGTCTATGCATATTCAACTGCAACACGTGCAATCAAATGCTGAGCATGTGCTGATCGATACCATTCATGCATCACTGGATTCAGTGGACTTTATTATTATCAATCCCGGTGCATTTACCCATACCAGTGTCGCCCTGCGTGATGCGCTGTTAAGTGTAAATATTCCTTTTATAGAAGTGCATTTATCTAATGTTCATAGCCGCGAACCTTTCCGCCAACATTCCTATTTGTCTGATAAGGCTATAGGTGTGATTTGTGGTTTAGGTTCAAGTGGCTATGACTATGCATTAATGTCCGCCAAACAATATTTAGAAAAAGCCAAGTAAAGAGAGAGTTTCATGGATATTCGTAAAATTAAAAAATTAATTGAATTGGTTGAAGAATCAGGCATTTCAGAATTGGAAATCACTGAAGGTGAAGAGTCTGTACGCATCCATCGCGGTGGTTCTGTTGCAGCCGCTCCAGTTCAATATGCGGCTCCGCCAGCACCAGCACCTGTGGCAGCGGCCCCGGCAGCACCAGCTCCTGTGGCGGAAGAAGCATCTAATGAGCTTTCAGGTCACGTTGTGCGCTCACCAATGGTAGGAACCTTTTATACGTCTTCGTCCCCGGGTGCAAAAGCTTTTGTGGAAGTAGGTCAGCAGGTAAAAGTAGGTGATCCTCTTTGCATCGTTGAGGCGATGAAAATGATGAACCAAATCGAAGCAGACAAAGCCGGAACAGTGACCAAAATTCTGTGTAACAATCAGGATCCCGTCGAGTTTGACCAACCTCTGTTCGTCATCGAATAAAAGGTAAACAAGATGCTGGATAAAGTATTAATAGCAAACCGCGGTGAGATTGCTCTGCGTGTTTTACGTGCCTGTAAAGAATTGGGCATTAAAACCGTGGCAGTACACTCTACAGCGGATAGACATCTTAAACACGTGTTGCTAGCTGACGAATCTATTTGTATTGGTCCGGCTTCAGCAACGGAGAGTTATCTTAATATACCTGCGATTATTGCTGCAGCCGAAGTCACTAACTCTATTGCAATTCACCCGGGTTATGGTTTTTTAGCTGAAAATGCTGACTTTGCCGATATGGTTGAAAAAAGTGGTTTTGTATTTGTTGGTCCTAAAGCCGATACAATTCGCCTGATGGGTGACAAGGTTTCAGCCATAAAAGCAATGAAAAAAGCAGGTGTACCTTGTGTACCAGGATCTGATGGTCCTTTAGGTGGTGACGCTGATACCAATAAAGCCATAGCAAAACGTATTGGATATCCAATTATCGTTAAAGCGTCAGGCGGCGGTGGTGGTCGTGGTATGCGTGTAGTGCGCAGCGAAGCTGAGCTTATTTCTTCAATTGAAATGACTCAGGCCGAAGCAGGAGCAGCTTTCGGTAACAGCATGGTTTACATGGAAAAGTTCCTTGAAAATCCTCGCCACGTTGAAATTCAGGTACTGGCAGATGGTCAGGGCAAAGCGATCCATTTAGGTGAACGTGACTGCTCGATGCAACGCCGCCACCAAAAAGTAGTAGAAGAAGCCCCGGCCCCAGGTATTACCGCAGAGATGCGCGAAAAAATTGGTGCTCGTTGCTGTCAGGCATGTATTGAAATCGGCTATCGCGGCGCAGGCACATTTGAGTTCTTGTACGAAAATGGTGAGTTCTACTTTATCGAAATGAATACCCGTATTCAGGTAGAGCATCCGGTATCAGAGTTAATTACAAGTGTGGATTTAATCAAGGAGCAATTGCGTGTAGCTGCCGGATTACCGCTTTCTGTAGAGCAATCACAAATTCAAATCCGTGGTCATGCAATTGAATGTCGTATCAATGCTGAAGATCCAGATACTTTCATCCCATCACCAGGCAAAATTAATATGTTCCACCCACCTGGCGGTTTGGGTGTGCGTTGGGATTCTCATATTTATGCTGGTTATACGGTACCACCCAACTATGATTCGATGATTGGTAAACTTATTACTTATGGTGAAAGCCGCGACGTAGCAATAGCACGTATGCGTTTAGCATTGGAAGAACTCGTCATCGAAGGCATTAAAACCAATGTACCTTTGCAGCGTAAAATAATGGCAGATGAGAACTTCAGAAACGGTGGAACTAATATCCACTATCTTGAAAAGAAACTAAATATGTTGACCCGTCCTAAGATAGGTTGACAGTTTTTAGGCCAGCTCAAGTAGCTGGCCTTTTCTATTATGCACCTGATTAGGTGTTTGCATATCTAAACTCAGGTGCGGCCTCATTTCATTGTA
>NZ_JACNEP010000006.1 GCF_014270035.1 Neptunicella marina
CTTTGCCATGATATGCACCCACCTTTAACTGTAATTATATACAGTGTAGCAGTGGCTGATCAAAGTGGGTAATCAGGAAAAGTTTTATCTGAGTTAACTGAAACTGTTTTAGAGTTGGATTTCGAAGAAAATCTAAAATCTCTTCTTATAAGAAATCTTGAGGGCCTAAGGCAAGCAATAATTGCTTATCGTATTAGAGGCATAGAGGGAATAGAAGCCGAGTTAGAGACAAGTTTTGGTTCTCTCGCACTTAAACGAAATATGGTTAAAAATGCTGTAGAGAATAGTAGTGCACAAAAGGGATTCTTTTCCAAATACATACCATTTTTAGATGGAATAAACAAAACGGTTGCAACAGTCAGAAATATTGACAATGCGTCTGGAAACTCCATTTCTAAAATACTAGGTTTAGAAAATGGTTAAAAAGACTCAGTTATCTTATTACTAATAATAAAAATTTAAATAAAATCAATGAAAAAAATTAAATTACCTGCGACTAATACGGTTGCATTTACTTTAACCCCAAAGCAATTGGAAGTTGAAGATATACCTAACCAAGATGGATTTCAGAGTTTTTCAATAGGCGACATCGGAGAAGATGATTGGAGAATTTTAAATATAGCTAGAGAAAATGGGAGTAAAATTTTGTGGTCTACGGTATGTCTAGAAAAAAAGATGGAAGATATTTTAATAGAATATTTTATGGGATCTTTTGAAGGCTCTTGTAACAAGCGGGCATTGTTCAAAAATGAATTGTTACAGGCGTCTTTTATACAACTAAGTGCTAAAAAACATCTAATATCAAAAGTTTCAAATCAATTTTATGCATTTAAGGGTAAGGACAGAGATCGTCTACAGGGATATCTAAAAAGTATTATTAAATGGAGAAATGCTTTTGCACACGGAAGTTTAACGCTTCATGCTACCAACGGTGTATTGTTAAACTATTATTCAGGCTCACCGAAAATAGAACCCCTCCATGATTCTTTTTGGAATACTGTAGAATCAGTTTTTACAAACTGTAATGAGGTGCTTGAAAAGTTGGAGCATGTTGTCAAATCATAATAACAAAACAATGTGTGAAAGTTCGACACTTCTATACTGATCACAATTTTCGCCCCTTTTTGGGTGTTTCCAAAAGGTGCTTGGGCGACTGGATGTCGCACGAAAAAAGCCAGAGGAGGAATAATGAATTGCGCAACTACCTTGCTTTAACAAAAGCACTCACTAACTCAGCCAGTGTTTGCCCAACTTGCACCATACCAGCGTCAACCCCGGCGGGATGATGCTCCGGCGCGCCTTCGGCTAAATGCAAATATCGCACATTTGGCAGTGTTGAAAACTGCGAAACATAACGCATGGCGTCGGTCACGCTAACACCGCAATGGGTCAGGGCGCTGGATGGCATTGTCGAAATCGCATCCACATCCAGTTCAATACCAATCGGTTGTTTGTTTTTAGTTAAATAAGTTGTGGTTTGTTCAACGATTTGCGACCAGCTTATTTGTTGCTGCCATAACCATTGCTGGATAGAAAAATAACGGAAGCCCGCTTGTTGCATCGCATTTAAAGCATCGTCGGAGTTTTTCTGTTCATGCAAACCAACTACAGCATAATGTTCCAGATAGCCCTGATGGTGGGCATACCGGAAAGGATTACCGCTGTGACGGCCTTCCATTGGTCGAAAATCTGAGTGCGGATCTAAATTCACCACTGCCAGTTTTTGTTCACTGCTTTGGCTGCAGGCTTTGATGATAGGGTAAGCGTTGTTATGCCCACCGCCAATAATGATCGGAATAAGGCCAGAGTCGAAACAGGTTTTAGCCAGTTCAAAGACACTCTGGTCGAGCTCGTTACAGGCGGCACGTAAATTGTCAGGTTTGTTGCTTTCGCAAAGCGGTACTTTGAGCTCGCCGAGCAGCAAAATGTTATCTGCGGCTAAAAACCGGTTGGCTTGTAAGTTTAAAAAATAACGACAAAATGCCGACCAGGCTTTATTAGCGCCACCGCGACCCAGGTTTGCTCGTGGGCCAATATCCTCCGGCACACCGAATACAACGTATTTAATGCCGTGTTGAGCTGCGTTTTGCAGTGATAGACCATCGGATAACAGCCGGATTTTCTGGCCAGTTTTAAATTCGCCCGCTCGGCAACTAACCACGGACTTAAGCCACGTGTCGGTGGCCAGGTCTAACTCAAATGTCATATCGGGTGAGATTTATTCTACGTCTAGTGGATCGGGTGACAGAATAATGCCGGTGCTATCGGCATACAGATGGTCTTCCGGTAAAAAGGTTACACCACCAAAATTAACCGCGATATCTACTTCACCATTGGGTTCAAAATCAGCGCCAACAGGAATAGCAGCCACGGCATGGATGCCAATATCGAGTTCTTCGAGCATATCGACTTCGCGCACACTGCCATAACAAACAATGCCTTCCCAGTCGTTTTCCAGTGCCAGCTGGGCCAGATTGGTATCAATTAATGCACGGCGGGTTGAACCTCCGCCATCAATCAGTAGCACTTTCCCTTGTCCGGGTTGCTGCAATACTTTTTCAATCAGTCCACGGGATTCAAAACATTTTATCGTGGTAATTTCTCCACCATATGACCGGCGGCCACCATAGCTAACGAACATAGGTTCGACCACATCGACACTATCGGCAAACAAATCACATAGTTCAGAGGTATTGTATTCCATGTTGATCCTTAAACTCGCACTTGGCTACACAAGTATACTGCCAGACACCTCGCATATTAAAGCAGCATTTAAAAACTATCGCCAATTGCTGCTTTTGTCATCAAAGCTTCTTATCTTTGTCATGTTTCCTTCAAAAAGCAAAACTAGCATCAGCCATAATGAGAAAGAGGCATTCTGGCTATGAATTTACTCTCACGTACAGATACACAATTGTTTTATTGGCTGTTTAATAAAACCGAAGGACGCAACTGTACCCTGATTCGAATGATTTCGAAAACAGGCGATGGTTATCTTTACCTGCTGGTTGCGCTGTTAATTTATTCCTTTGAGCAGGAAAAGGGTAGTATCTGGCTTTACAGTGCCTTACTGGCCTATGCAATGGAACTGCCTCTGTATGTGGTGCTGAAAAAGTCATTTAAACGCCAGCGCCCCTGTGATTTATTTAGTAATTTTCAGGCGCATATTTCGCCTTCAGATAAATTTAGTCTGCCTTCTGGTCATACCGCAGCAGCCTTTCTTATGGCGTCATTACTGGCGCACTTTTATCCCGGATTAACCCCGTTGGTGTATTGCTGGGCATCAGTTATCGGAATTTCACGCGTATTGCTGGGAGTGCATTATCCCAGTGATATTGTTGTTGGTGCATTGTTAGGTGAAACCATCTCACTGGTGAGTCTTTCAATCCTTTTATAGAAAACGTTGTATGAAAATTTTTTATGGTGTGCAGGGCACAGGGAATGGGCATATCACGCGTGCGCGAGTCATGGCCGCGGCATTTGCCAAACGGGACGACATTCAGGTGGATTATCTGTTTAGTGGTCGTGCTGCAGATAAGTATTTTGATATGGAAGTATTTGGTGATTTTCAAACCCGCCGCGGTCTGTCATTTGTCACCAAAAAAGGCTCTATCGACCACTGGCAAACCTTTAAACAAGCCAGCACCACTCAGCTTTGGAAAGATATTAAATCGCTGGATTTATCTGGTTATGATTTACTGCTGAATGATTTTGAACCCATTTCTGCCTGGGCGGCGAAGCGACAGAAAATTCCGTCGATATCCATCAGCCATCAGGCGGCATTTACCCATAATGTGCCAAAGGAAGGTGATAATCTGATGAATCGCCTGTTACTTAAATATTTCGCGCCCTGTGATATTAACCTGGGGGTGCACTGGCATCACTTTGGTCATCATTTACTACCACCGCTTATTGATATTGAGCCAGTCAAAGATGTAAAAACCGATCAGTATTTAGTGTACCTGCCGTTTGAAAACCTGACAGATATTGAAGAGTTTTTAAAACCCATTAGTGAAAAACGGTTTGTTTGTTTCCATCCTAATCTGGACAGCGATTATGATGATGAAAACATTAGTTGGCGTAAAACCAGTAAGACGGGTTTTCGGGAAGAGCTGGTGGTCAGTGCCGGTGTGATCGCCAATGCCGGTTTTGAGTTATCGAGCGAATGTTTAATGCTGGGTAAAAAGCTATTGCTAAAACCGCTGCATGGCCAGTTCGAGCAGTTGTCTAATGTATTAACCCTGAATGAGCTGCAGTTATGTAGCAAAATGCATAATCTGGACACCGATATTCTGGATAAATGGCTGCATGCGCCATCCAATAACAAAATCGTGTTTCCTCAGGATGTCAGCCCGTTAGTGGATTGGATCAAAGCGCAGAAATGGCAGGATACCGGTGATTTGTGTAAAGCGTTGTGGGATCAGGTTATTTATCCTGAGCCGGTGCAGCGTTTGTTAAATCGTTATCCAAAGCTGACCGGCTCGGGCAACGCTGCTTAACTGGCGGCAGCGGGGTTGTGTTGATGGCTTTTTAGGTGCTGGAGCAGGTTACGCAGCATCAATCCTGCCAGCAGCACAGCAGAGCCAATATAAAGCAATGACGGGCTGTGTTCATGTGACATCAGCGCAGCATTGCCTATCGGCCAGCCATAGACATCAATCAGTGCATTTAACGCGTAACCGAATCCAATACTGGCTGTCATAATACTGAACAAATACGCCATTAACGTGCGTTTACCCATTTCCTGATAAATCATGCCCATGGTGGAAATATTGGTTGCCGGTCCCGCCAGTAAAAACACCAGCACGGCACCGGGGGAAACTCCCGCAGCCAGAAAACCAAGGGCAATAGGGGTTGAAGCCGTAGCGCAGATGTACATGGGAATACCAATTAACGCCATCACTAACATGGCAATAAAACCGTCACCCCACTGAGTAAGAAAATCCACCGGGACAAAGGTTTTAACCATAGCTGCCAGTGTCAGGCCAATCAGCAGCCATTTGCTTATATCGTTAAGCAATTTACCGCTGGAAAACTGCAAGGTATTAATCACTTTTTGCTGCCAGTTTGGTTCAGCTGGCTTTTTCGATGCACTGCCACAGCATGACTTTGCCGGTGCTGGTACCTGAGGCTTTTCGCTGGCACAACAGCTACTTTTGTTTTGGCTGCTTGTTTGTTCGTTTGAGGAGCTACAACAACTACTGACTGGTTTGGCTTCTGTTTTCGCCGAACTACAACAGGACACTGCTTCAGATGGTGTGCTTTTAACCGGTTCTGTCTGTGCCTGTGTTGTGCTAATTCGAACCACTAAACCCGCATAAATTGCGCTGCTAATGGCGGCAATTGGGCGCACTATCGCCATAACCGGGCCGAGCAAGGCATAAGATACCGAGATGGAATCCACGCCGGTTTCCGGTGTTGCAACTAAAAAGGAAACGGTAGCTGGTTTACTGGCACCTGCGCGACGCAGACCAATGGCGGCGGGAATCACACCACAGGAGCATAAAGGCAAAGGGGCGCCAATAATCGCTGCTTTAATGACTGAACCGGCACTGCTGGTGCCCATGTGTTTTTCCAGTAAATTAACCGGCAGTAACCATTTCATCATGCCTGCCATTAACAAACCGAGTAATAACCAGGGGGCCGATTCAATAAATAACAAAACAAAGTTATTTAATAACTCGATTAACCATTGCATGTAGATGCCTCCTTAGTTTGCTGCAGCGATTGTAAAATCGTGCAGTTTTCTGCGCTTTCCGGGCCACCACAACAGGCCTGATGTAAATGTTGCAATGCCTGTTTGATCACCACCAGATCATGAATTTTCTGCTCAATTTCTTCGATTTTTTGCCCGGTGACCTGCTTCACTTCATTACAGGTATGCTGGTCTTTATGGGCATCCAGCGTTAATAGTTGCTGGATTTCTTTTAATGAAAATCCCACTTTTTTGGCCTGCAGAATAAAATTAAGGCGTTCGGAATCTGCCTGACTATACAAGCGATAACCGCCTTCGCTGCGCTCGCTGGCTTTCACTAGTCCTTTCGATTCATAAAAACGCAATGTATCAACACTGATGCCGGCTTGTTTGGCCAGCTCTCCGATCTGCAAACTTTGCATTGGATTATTGCTCACTTAATCTGCCATGTGGAATAGCATAAACCCTGAAGTATACTCCAGGGTCAAGCAATGATTAAAAATTAGGGTGATATTTATAAAACGCGGGTATCAAAATCTTCAATAAAGGAGTCAACGATTTCACCGGCTTCAGTGATCTGTTCAGTACTGATTTTAGCGATGTGAAACAGGGCTTCGCCTTCATTGGCCACCGGGATGTTACTGATACCAATTACCACACCATCTATCGGTGAGCGGATTGGATGCTCGGTATCTCCATGTGGACTGGCGCTGTAACCAATAATCTGGCCTTTGTTTACACGTGAGCCAAGTTGAATACGGTTAATGATGACACCGTCGTATTCATTGCGTACCCATTGGCTATGGTTGGCAATCAGCGGTTCAAATTTAACCCGGCTGCCACGGCGTTGCACCATGCCCAGTTCTTTCATTACGTTCAAAACACCGTTTAATCCGGCTTTAATTGCAGCCTGATCGAATCTCAGCGCTTCCCCTGCCTCATAAATAATTGCAGAGGCTCCCAGTTTGCTGGCGGTGGCACGTACTGAACCATCCAGTTCTTTGGCGTGCAAAATTATCGGCACATGGAAAGCCTCTGCCATCGCCAGTGCTGCCGGATCTTTAATGTTGGCGCGAATTTGCGGCATGTTACTGCGGTGAATGGCACCTGTATGCAAATCAATAATATGTGAGGCGCGGCACATTAACATGCTGGAAAACAGATAAGCCAGACGTGAACCTACCGTGCCCTGATCAGAACCTGGAAAACAGCGATTTAGGTCGCGCCTGTCGGGCAAATAGCGGGTTTGCTGAATAAAGCCAAATACATTAACAATCGGCACTATCATCACAGTGCCATGTAAACGTTTGGGATTGAGCTTTTTGATCAGGCGGCGGCAAATATCGATGCCATTAAGCTCGTCTCCATGCACTGCGGCACAAACCAGCAGAGTTGGCCCGTCTTTTACACCGTGAAAAACTTCAACATGCAAATCCATCGGGGTATCTGTATACAGGCGAACCGCAGGAATCTTTACTGATACCTGACGACCCGCGGGAATTACCGTTTCTGCAAGCTCAAAGGGCGCGCGTTTTCTGGCCATTAATTTTTTTAACCTTTACCACGGGTACGGGTTTTTCTTGATTGGGCGTTTTTCTCGATAAATTCGATGATTTTACCCGCGACATCTTTACCGGTTGCGGCTTCAATCCCTTCCAGTCCGGGAGAGGAATTTACTTCCATCACTACCGGACCATGATTGGAACGCAGAATGTCCACACCTGCCACGTTTAAACCCATCGTGCGTGCAGCACGAACCGCAGTACTGCGTTCTTCGGGGGTTAAACGCACCACAGTAGCAGTACCGCCACGGTGCAGATTTGAACGGAATTCACCGGCCTTGGCCTGACGCTTCATGGCGGCAATCACTTTGTCACCAATCACAAAACAGCGAATATCGGCACCACCGGCTTCTTTAATGTATTCCTGTACCATAATGTCGGCTTTTAAACCCATAAAGGCTTCGATTACCGACTCCGCCGCTTTGCGGGTTTCCGCCAGCACCACACCAATGCCTTGTGTACCCTCAAGTAATTTAATAACCAGAGGGGCGCCACCGACCATTTCAATTAAATCGGGGATATTACTGGCCTGGTTAGCGAATCCGGTAACAGGTAAACCAATACCTTTACGTGACAATAATTGCAAAGAGCGCAGTTTGTCGCGGCTGCGGGTAATGGCCACCGATTCATTAACCGGATAAACCCCCATCATTTCAAACTGACGAAGCACTGCTGTGCCGTAGAAAGTAATGGACGCACCAATACGTGGAATAATCGCATCAAATTGTGGCAGCTCATGGCCTTTCACATGCACGGATGAATTCTGCATATTGATGTTCATG
Organism: Neptunicella marina; assembly: GCF_014270035.1. Lineage (GTDB taxonomy): Bacteria > Pseudomonadota > Gammaproteobacteria > Enterobacterales > Alteromonadaceae > Neptunicella > Neptunicella marina. The sequence goes on from NZ_JACNEP010000006.1 coordinate 8,040, forward strand.
TAACATTTAAGTGCATCAACTACCTGCACTTCATGACCACGTTCAATGGCGGCTTCTTTGAGGCGGCGGGTAGAATAAAGGTTGGCGTTTCTGGATAAAACAGCAATTCTCATGTCTGAGCCTATGACGGTTGTTTGATTAAATAAGAGGCAGTCGGATTTACGATAAACCGCTCAAGCATCGCTTGTCTACCCAGTAACATTCTGAATTTCATACTGTCTCTGTTGGTTAGGGTTAATTCTATCGGGAAGCACTGCCCGGCAAGTTCCAGCGTTGTTTCCACGACATAGCGTATTTCTTCATGGCCACCAGAGTCACGCACTGAGCGCTGGTCAATAATTCTGGCTTCGCACTGGTGTTCGGTTTCATTGTCATCCTGATTGGGATGCAGCCAGATCTTGATCCAGTTTTCACCGTCCTTTTCAAAAGGCTCCAGATTAAAAGCATGTAAGCATGAGGTTTTGGCACCGGTATCGACCTTAGCTTTGATGGAAGCAAGTTCCAGGTCGGGCAAAGCTACCCATTCTCGCCAGCCTAATGTTGTCTTCATTTTTTGCATCCCGTCAGGCAAAAAGTTTAAAGGGTGCGATATATCATGAAAAAATAAATCCGCCTAAATAAATTCGCACAATTAACTTAAAAAACAAAAGTGTAGGTCAAAAAAAAAGCCAACTACTATAAGTAGATGGCTTTTTATGCGGATTAGGTTTGATTACAGAATAAAACGGCTTAAATCTTCGTTTTCAACCAGAATTTCCAGCTTATCATTTACATACTCGGCGTTGATATCCACCGCTGAGCCTTGTTTTTCCGACGCATCGAATGAAATTTCTTCCATGAGTTTTTCCATCACAGTATGCAAACGACGGGCACCGATGTTTTCGGTTTTTTCGTTTACTTGCCATGCCGCTTTCGCAATACGCTCGATGCCGTCTTCGGTGAAGTTGATATCCACACCTTCGGTTTTCATCAGGGCTTTATATTGCTCGGTTAAAGAGGCATTTGGTTCTGTCAGAATACGTACAAAATCTTCTGCAGACAGTGCACTTAATTCAACACGAATAGGTAAACGGCCCTGAAGTTCTGCAATTAAATCAGATGGTTTCGACATCTGGAATGCGCCAGAGGCAATAAACAACATATGGTCGGTTTTAACCATACCGTGTTTAGTGCTAACGGTTGAGCCTTCTACCAATGGCAATAAATCACGTTGCACACCTTCACGCGATACATCACCGCCGCCGGCGTTTTCACGTTTACAGATTTTGTCGATCTCATCGATAAACACGATGCCGTTTTGTTCGGCCATGTGAATGGCCTTTTGCTTTAAGTCTTCCTGATTAACCAGCTTGGCAGCTTCTTCTTCAACCAGTAATTTAAACGCATCTTTGATTTTAAGCTTTTTGCTCTTGGACTGATTGCCGGATAAGTTCTGGAACATGCCTTGTAATTGATTGGTCATTTCTTCCATGCCGGGTGGTGCCATAATTTCCACACCGACCTGCGGCAAGGCAACTTCGATATCAATTTCTTTGTCGTCTAGCTGGCCTTCACGTAATTTTTTACGAAAAGCCTGACGGGTTCCTTTATCCTGAACGTCTTCCTTTTCACCCCAGCTGTTTTCGGGTGGAGGTAATAATTTATCCAGAATGCGATCTTCGGCGGCTTCTTCTGCACGGAAGCGAACCTTGGCCATTTCCTGCTCTTTGGTCATAGTGACCGACATATCCACCAAATCGCGGATAATCGAATCCACTTCCTTACCCACATAACCCACTTCGGTAAATTTAGTGGCTTCCACTTTAATAAAAGGTGCGTTGGCTAATTTAGCCAGACGACGGGCAATTTCGGTTTTACCCACACCGGTCGGGCCAATCATTAAAATGTTTTTAGGTGTGACTTCCTGACGTAAGTCTTCATTAAGTTGCATACGACGCCAGCGATTACGCAGTGCAATGGCAACCGCGCGCTTAGCATCATTCTGGCCAATGATATGGCGATTTAATTCGTGAACAATTTCTCTTGGGGTCATTTCAGACATGAATCAGTCTCTTAATAATCCAGTAGTTCTACAGTTTGGTGATGATTGGTATAAACACAAATATCACCAGCAATGGTTAAAGCTTTGGTAGCGATTTGCTCGGCCGTTAATTCAGTATTTTCCAGCATGGCAGTTGCTGCGGCCTGCGCGTAGGCACCGCCCGAGCCAATGGCAATTAAGTCATTTTCCGGCTGTACCACGTCACCGTTACCGGTAATAATAAATGACGCCGTATGGTCAGCGACCGCTAATAACGCTTCCAGTTTGCGCAACATTCTGTCGGTGCGCCAGTCTTTTGCCAGCTCAACGGCGGCGCGGGTTAAATGCCCCTGATGGGCTTCGAGTTTCGCTTCAAAGCGTTCAAATAGTGTGAAAGCATCGGCGGTGCCGCCAGCAAAACCAGCTAATACTTTATCGTGATATAAGCGACGCACTTTTCGTGCATTGCCTTTCATAACGGTGTTTCCAAGGGATACCTGACCATCCCCGGCAACTACCACCTGATTGCCACGTCTGACAGAAACTATTGTGGTCATCGTCATTCCTATTTGTGAAAAAAACACCGCCAGCGGCGGTGTTGGTAGATAGTGCTTATTTAGGGATAGTTGTGCGGGTTTTCAAGGGCGCCGGACAGATTAATTCCAGCGCCAGATTTGGCAGGTAGGGATCCCCAGTTTACGCGCACGATGCTTTTGTGCTTCTGCTTCGCGTTTGGTTTCAATCGGGCCAACCGCCACCCGATACCACAGGCCGTTTTTACCTTCAGTGCCTTTCACATTGGCTTCCAAACCGACCAGCGCCAGTTTGGCCTTCATTTCTTCAGCCTGCGATTTTAAGCGGAAAGAACCACACTGCATTTTGTAAGGACGTGTGTCTTTGGGTTCTGCGGGCTCGGGTACATCTACCTCAATATCCTGATGATCAAGTGCATCAATAAAATCCCACTTTTCTTTAGGCACCTTAGGCAAAGGGTCGGTTTTTTCTTTGGGCTCGATAATTTGTTTGCTATCAGTTTCCGGTGCAGAGCCTTTAATGCTCCATAAAAAGTAACCAAAGCCCGATATTAACGCTGTGGTAACCAGAATACGTACCCAGGGTAATGGGGGCGTTTCTTTGGGTGGGGGAGTTTGTGATTTTCCCCGGGAAACATAATCTTTTGGCGCCATAAAAATTAACTACAACTGGTTTAATGAGCGGTGTTTTCTTTATTGGGCTAGTGATTGTACCTGCAATACCTGTTGATACAACGTAAAAATAAAACAAAGATTAGTTAAGTCTGATGTTTTGTCGCAATCCCTGTAATTTGTATCTCACTTGCGTATTTTACTCTGAATATTTGTGTACAAAAAATCACAGGCAGCAGCAAAAAGATTTAGCCAAATGAATACATCTTTATACAAGTTCTAATTTGAAATCTGACAAATGATAGCGCTGTCAGCTTTTTTTACAAAATACGTATTAAATATACTGTAAAATTAATTAACTATTTGAAATTTAATATAAAATTTATGGTGGCATTATAAATGCATAAATGCCAAAACTATTTTGATAGTAATGCGCCAAAAATAATATTGAAGGAACTTAAAGGGGAATGGCTCTCATGTTAAAAAAATTATTAGCAATAGGTATGTTGGCAATCGCAACTAATGCGACCGCAGGTTTAACCACTATTGAATTCAACGACGGTGATTCTTTGGCTGGTTGGAATACTGACCGCTCAACACCATCTGGATTCGAAATTATCAATGATGAACTGGTTTTGAGTATTGATGGCGCCGATTCACCAAATCCACAAGGTGTATTTTATGACACGCAAGGTATGCAACTGCAGTTTGGTGAGTATGTAAATTATCTTTCAATCGATATGTTTATTGACTCAGATAACTGGCTTGATGGCTTCCGTTATGCTGGCATATGGGGAATTGGTCGTAATAGTGCAAATCCTTCTAATGTTGCTGGGTGGCCAATTTTAGAGTATCAGGGTGCGGGTGCCGTTGTCCCTGCTAATCCAGCAGGTGTTGCCACTTGGGACAATCTGGGTTGGGGCGCTGATGTAAGCACATTGTTTAACGCAAATGCGTATAACAATTTAAAATTGTGGGTTACTTCGGGTAGCGGAGTACAGTATTTCCTTAACGATACGTTGATTTATACTGATACATCAGGTGATGTTGACTATTTGTCTGGTGTTATTCTGAACGCAAGAAATTACGGCACATCATATGATGTTAAATTTGATAACTTAACTTTCGGTGCAGTACCAGAGCCAGGTTTGTTTGTTTTATTTGCTTTTGGTGCTTTGATGGTTTTCCGTCGCCATCGATAAGAAAGAACAAACAATAAAAAAGCCGACATTATGTCGGCTTTTTTGTATCTGAATTTCAGAGGATTATTCCACACCCTGACTTTTCAGGTAATCCTCATAAGTACCGTGGAAATCTACAATACCGGTGGGGGTTAGCTCGATAATGCGTGTAGCCAGCGAGGATACAAACTCACGGTCATGACTAACAAATAACAAGGTGCCCGGGTAGTTTTCCAGCGCCAGGTTGAGTGATTCAATGGATTCCATATCCATGTGGTTAGTCGGTTCATCCACCACCAGAATATTCGGATTTTGCAGCATAAGCTTACCGAATAACATACGTCCTTGCTCACCACCCGACAGGACTTTAACTGATTTATCAATTTCTTTTTGCGAAAACAATAAACGGCCTAATGTGCCGCGAATCACCTGTTCGTCGTCGCCCTCTTTGGCCCACTGATACATCCAGTCGAGTAAGGTTTTGTCTTCGGCAAATTCGTGTGCATGATCCTGTGCGTAATAACCAATATTCGAATTTTCTGACCACTTAATGGAGCCTGCGTTGATGTCTTCATCACCCACCAAACATTTAAGTAAGGTGGTTTTACCGATACCGTTTGGACCGATAATCGCTACACGTTCACCCACTTCTACCATCAGGTTAAAGCCGCTGAACAGTTGCTCTTCATAAGATTTGGCCAGACCTTCAATTTCCAGTGCCAGCCGGTGTAATTTCTTAGATTGTTCAAAACGGATAAAGGGATTCTGACGACTGGAAGGTTTAACTTCTTCCAGCTGAATTTTATCAATTTGTTTGGCACGAGATGTTGCTTGCTTGGACTTAGATGCGTTGGCCGAAAAACGGCTAACAAAGGTTTTAAGCTCGGCTATTTGTGCTTTTTTCTTAGCGTTATCTGCCAGTAAGCGCTCACGTGCCTGGGTTGCTGCCGTCATATATTCGTCGTAGTTGCCCGGGAACAGACGTAATTCACCGTAATCCAAATCGGCCATATGAGTACAAACACTGTTTAAGAAGTGGCGATCGTGCGAAATGATGATCATGGTGCAATTGCGCTGATTTAAGATGCCTTCTAACCAGCGGATACTGTTGATGTCGAGGTTGTTGGTCGGTTCGTCGAGTAACATAATGTCCGGATTGGAAAACAGTACCTGCGCCAGTAATACGCGCAATTTCCAGCCCGGAGCGATTTCACTCATGGGACCAAAGTGTTGTTCAACCGGAATACCAACACCAATTAATAATTCTCCGGCGCGGGCTTCGGCGGTATAACCATCCATTTCCATAAATTCGGATTCAAGATCACCCGCACGCATGCCGTCTTCTTCGGTCATTTCTGGCTTGGCATAAATCGCATCACGTTCTGACTTTACGGCCCATAATTCTTCATGACCCATGATCACCGTATCGATCACCGAAAATTCTTCGTAAGCGAACTGATCCTGCTTTAACTTACCAATACGTTCATTAGGATCTTTGGAAATGTTGCCGGAAGAGGGCTCCAGCTCTTTGCCCAAAATTTTCATAAAGGTGGATTTACCGCAGCCGTTGGCACCAATTAAACCATAGCGGTTTCCTTCGCCGAATTTTACAGATACGTTTTCAAACAACGGCTTAGCGCCAAATTGCATGGTGATATTTGAAGTTACTAACAAGGTGAGAATTCCAAAAGTTGAGGACAGTGGTTAGGGTCTGTTGATCTTTGCTGTATAAATTTTGTTCTAACCAAACGCTTTTTAATCGCGGCGCTTATTTGCAGGCCTAATGGATTAAGTCAAAAATAAGCAACAAAGAGTAAAGAGCGTTTAGGACGAACCCTTCGGGCAACGTTTGCGCGGCATTTTTACTGCTTCAGCACTCATTCATGTAGAACGACTACACCACAATCGTGCCTCATTGTTTAAATACTGCGCAATTCGTTGCAAAAGTATACAGCAAAGATCAACAGACCCTAGCCAACCACTAAAAATATTTAATGGCCGGCATTATGTCATATTTTTAACCAGTGTGCTGGAGCACCGCGTGCCTAATTTACGACTTGAGGCGATTTAACTGCTCGTTCATTTTAGCTACAACCTGATGCACCTGAGTACTGAGCTCGTTTAGCTGCCCACCGAGCATAGCCAGAGTTTTACTGCCATCACCAATTGCCACAATGCGTTTGTTAATATCTTCACTTACCTGACTTTGTTGTTCAGCCGCCGTTGCTACCTGTATCGTGTTGTTATTAATCGCGTTAATACTGCCAAGTACTTCAGAAAGCTGGTCAAAATTGATCTGGGTTTTTTCCACAGTGGAGGTAACCGATGACTGGATTTCATCCAGTGAGGTGACGGCAAAGCTTACCTCTTTTTTTGCAAATTCTGGATTAAGTCGCTTATTTCCTTGGTTGAGGTTTGGGTTCTGGCTGCTAAACCACGTACTTCGTCAGCTACCACCGCAAATCCCCGACCCTGATCACCTGCGCGGGCTGCCTCAATTGCGGCATTTAACGCGAGAAGGTTAGTTTGTTCGGCAATCGACTGGATGGTGGCGATTATGCTGGTGATGCTTTCAGTTCGATTGGACACTTCAGTGACTCGGGCTGAAGAAGCCTGAATCTGACTGGCCAACTGATTGACCTCCTCTACATTATGCTGGAAGTTACTGCGGGTTTTATTTAAAAGCTCGGCACTGTTACTGGCGTTATCTGCGGTACCGCTGGCCAGACTGGCCACTTCTGTGGCGGTGGCCGCCATTTCATTAATCGCGGTGACTACATTATCCAGATTGGATTCCTGTTCATCGGTTTCGTGTTGCATGGAATGAGCGCGGGTATCCAGCACATCCACCTGCCTGTTAAGTTCATCTGCGTCTGATTTGAGAGAAATAATCATATCGCGCAGTTTTTCCATAAAACGATTCAGCCCCTCTGAAACCTGATTGAGCTCTTTATGATCATGTACATTAATCGCCTGGGTTAAATCCCCTTCATTCGATGCGAGTTTGGCCACAGAACCAGAAATAACTTCAATGGGCCTGGAGACCGAGCGCGACAACCAAACGCCGAGTATCGTGGCAATCACCAGTAAAACAACAGCAACTATAATAAAGCTGGTGCGTTCGCTGGCCAGAGTGTCTGAAGCGACCTCCTGCATATCCAGTAAGGGTTTTAAGGCAATATTGGTTGGAACAGACACCAGCAGCTGCCAGTCGGTGCCGGAAAGCGCAATATGCACCGGCACTTTTATATGCCAGAAATCTTTTTCCAGAAATGCGGACTTTTGCTGTTCAATCAGCTTATTTAATCCGGAAGAGGCTTCCTGAGCCAGATGTCCCAGTTTGTCGGGGTATTCACTGGACGCAACTAATAACCCATTTTGACTCACCAGAGTTAAACGTGACTGACCGCTGTAAAACTCTTTTGATTGTTCTTCCAGCCACTGTTGAATCACTGGCAAATTAATATCAATGCCCACCGTGCCACGGAATTGACCCTTAACTACCACAGGCGCAGTTAACGTGGTCATTAATACTTCTTTGCCCGGTTCAATTTCATACAAATAAGGATCAAGGGCGCAGGGTTTAAGGGTATCTTTGCCACATAAATACCACTCTGCGGCCCGGATACCGTATTCGTTGAGTTCGGTGTCGTGTTTTTCTTCGGGGTCATCAACCGGATAATAAACCAGCTCGCCATTCTCGCGAACCCAGTAAATTTCCAATGTTCCGCTATTGCTGCTGTGTTTCAGGTTACCAACATTTTGTTTATCCAGCTTGTCGTAAGCTTGTTCTTCAAACTGCGAATAAATGGCACTGATTTGCTGATTGGCTTCCAGAAAAGAACGATCAATCAGGCGCACATGCTCCCGACTCAGGGGCTGCTGCGGGTGGGCAGTATTACCTAACACTGATGCCAGCGAATAGGGAACAGTAAATGACTGATTTAACAAACCTTCTACTTTGGCTGCCGCATTCTGTCCGGTGAGTTTCATGCTATCCAGCACCGATTGTTTTAATTGGGCTTCGGTCGCATCCAGCTGCTGCTGAGAAATTTTGCTTAAGCTGGAAGAAGAAAAAAACGACAACATCACTACACAAATCAGCACCAGACTAACAATTAATGCCAGCAGTTTGGTACTGATGCTCAGACTTTGGTAAAACTGACGCAAGTCCATAACAAATCCTTTCTTTCAGTTAATTATTGTTAGATGGGAGATGGCTATTTGCATCATTTTGGTGCGAATAAAACGCCACAACTAACTGAATTATAGGCAAAAAATACAAGAATGCATGGTTAGAAATAATTATGCGTAATGGATGATTTAAATTTAATAAAAATCCTGTGGATCCACATCCAGCGACCAGCGTACTTTAGCCGCCAGTGGCAGTTGTTCGATTTGTGGCATGCTAACAAACAGCGCTTTTTGCAGTGCACCACGCTCCTGACTTTGCACCAGCAGCTGCATACGAAAGCGCCCCTGACGTTTTTCCATTAATGCGGGAAACGGGCCTAAAGGCAAAACATGTGCCTGCGCAGCAATTAGCTCAGCTACTGAATGTAAAAACTGATGTGCTGTAGCCTGGTTATGCGCCTCGGCACGGAATAGCGCCTGAAAGCTAAAAGGCGGTAAACCTGCGGCGCGTCTTTCATCTAAGGCATAACGGGCAAAATGCTGATATCCGTTTTGTACTAAATCCTGTAACAGTGGATGTTGTGGCTGGTGGCTTTGCATCCACATTTCACCGGCTAATTCAGCGCGTCCGGCACGTCCGGATACCTGCGTTATGAGCTGTGCTAAGTTTTCTGCCGCACGAAAGTCCATGCTAAATAAAGCGCCGTCTACATCCACAATCAACACCATAGTTACATGAGGAAAATGGTGTCCTTTGGCCAGAATTTGGGTGCCTATTAAAATCTGGTACTGCCTCTGATTAATATCATCCAGAATCTGATTAAAACGGCTTTTACTGCGAATATTGTCGCTATCAATGCGCACACTTTTGTATTGCGGAAATAACTGGCTTAAACCTTGTTCCAGTTGCTCGGTACCCACACCCTGAGTCACCAGCTGCTTGGAGCCGCAAGCACTGCATTGCTGGGGAGCCGGTTTAGCATCACCACAGTGGTGACATTGCAGTTTATTTAGCCCTTTGTGGTAGGTGTAAGCTTTATCGCAGCGCTGACACATTTCCACTTCACCACAATCGTGACACAACAGCGAAGGTGCATAACCTCGGCGATTAATAAACACCATCACCTGATTACCCTGCTCTAAATGCGCACGCATGCGTTGTTGCATTCCCACCGCTATCCCAAATTGCATAGGCTGATGTTTTACGTCAAACAACTGCTGATGCGCATGCTGCGCATTGCCGGCGCGATTGTGTAGTTCAATATGCTGATATTTAGCCGACAAAGCATTGTGTAAACTTTCAAGAGAAGGCGTGGCGCTGCCTAACACCAAAGGTAACTGCTCAAAGCGCGCACGCATCACGGCTAAATCGCGTGCGTGATAACGAAAACCATCCTGTTGTTTATAGGAATTATCGTGCTCTTCATCAACGATAATCATGCCCAGGCTTAAAAATGGGGTGAAAATCGCCGAACGTGTACCTATCACTATGGCAAGTTCACCTTCCCGCGCCTGCTGCCAAACCGCCAGTCGTTCGTTATCGGTCAGATTGGAATGCAACAACCCCACAGGGGCATTAAAGCGTTTGCGGAAACGACTCACCGTTTGCGGGGTCAAGCCAATTTCCGGCACCAGTATCAGTACCTGTTTTTGTTGTTTTAAAACCGGTTCAATCGCCTGTAAATAGACCTCGGTTTTACCACTGCCGGTGACACCTTCGAGTAGTACAGGATGAAACTGATGCTGGGTACCGCTAATGCAGGTAATTGCCAGTGATTGTTCAAGCGACGGTTTGGGAGCGATATTTACCTGCAACTGCGTATGCCAGTCGAGATTACTTTGCGGCGTGATTAACTGCGCTTCAATCAACTCTTTTTGTTCAAGCGCTTTAATAATGGCCGTAGTGTAATTTTGTTTGATGTCGCTATCGGTGAGCTCTGATTGCTGCAGCGCCAGCAATAATGCTTGTTGTTTGGGCGCGCGCGATAAGGTCGCAGCATCGGTTTCCCTGCCCAGTTCGCTGCATTGCCACTGAGTAATTTGTGGCATTTCACTGCTGTTTGGCTGGCGCAGTTTTACCGGCAAAGCCGATTGCATCACATCGCCAATGGGATGTTGGTAATACTGCGCAGCCCATTTTAATAGTTTGATTAAACCCGTATCCAGTACGGCATCATCATCTAATATTTGCTGAATGGGTTTGAGTTTTTCCACCGGCCAGTTGGAATCGGACTTTATTGCCAATACTACGCCCACCAGTTTGCGATTACCAAAAGGCACCTGTACCCGCGCACCAATCGCTGGCGTGCTATCGCCAAGCAAATATTCAAAAGTAGTGCGTTTAGGTACAGCCAGCGCGACTTCAGCAATGCGGGTGGTCATAAAACAGCTTATTATCCAGCGGGTTAATTGCGTGTAGCCTACTACTATAAATGATGCAGCTACCTGTGGTCATGCACTGATTTCACTAACCTGTTCAAATAAAAATCACTTGCCTGCATGCTGGTGATCCTTTAAAATCCGCGCCTCAAAAAACCGCAGCACTGCTGCATTTTTACTTATAACACGTGTGGTGTTCAGCTTCGGGCTGGATTGCGATACGGGCCAAAATGAAGAGGCTATCCCATGAAAGAAGGTATCCACCCTCAATACAACGAGATTACTGCAACTTGTTCTTGTGGTAACAAAATGACTATCCGTTCTACTTGTTCAGAAGATCTGAACCTGGACGTATGTTCTGCATGTCACCCGTTCTACACTGGTAAACAGCGTAACGTTGACAGCGGCGGTCGTATCGAGAAATTCAACAAGCGTTTCGGTGGTCTTTCTTCTAAGAAGTAAGCAAACCAGGCTTGTGAAAAAGGCGCTATCAGCGCCTTTTTTTGTGGGTTTTCAAAACTTGCTACCGCATCTCTAGTCAGCCGATTTTGGCCAATCCTGCGTGCAGCAAAACCTCTGCCAAAAATCATCATAAACAACCAAACCGTCGCCAAAATTAAGTAGCTTTGCCATAGCGGCTCAGCAATCACTACATCGGTTAATTTCGCACCCGCCAGATAACTTAATGGTGTTGTTGCAGCACCGGCTAAATATAAAACCCACGGCCATTTTTGCCCCCATACAAGTGCATGACTAAACAACGACCCCGCACCACCCCACAAACACAATAACCACAGTGGTGGTAATACCCAAAATTGTGACTCTGTAGCACCAAAGCCAATAACATCGCGCGCGATAAGAACACCATCCACTAAAGCGCCGGTGGCAATAAACAAGCTAATCAGTAAAAACTCATTTGAGCTTTGCATTAACAAACGCCAGTGCAGTGTTAGGTAAATGACAAAAGCGACAAGCGCCACTTGGTTGCCACCCAAAACACAAGCAAACCAAAAGAGTTGGAATAAAATGGCACTTAATAGAGGTTTAGTCATAGAAGGATCTTTTGACGCAAACCTAGTTTGTGAGAAAAGACGCCTGTAGCGTCTTTTTTTTGTACCGATTTTAACTTTTCAATAATCAATTTTTAAGTTTACTTGACTTCGGCGGCTATAGATTTAGCAACTAACAAGTTATTTTTTAATGTTGCTATTGCATCTTTACTTAGCAATGCCCAATCGGCTGTTGAACTAACTTTAATTCCAAATTTTAAAATCTCATTTGATTTAAAAGCCGCGAAAATTAAACCATCTTTAGTTCTATAGTGAATCTCTGTACTTACACCTTTTGACTTATTTGTCTTAGATGACGGATTGTCTATGATTGATAGTCCTTTAGTTTCAATTAGGTTTATCGATGAAAGTAACCCATCAATTTCATCGGGATCTATATTGGCACTATTAGAGCTATATTTTTCTTTGGCTTTCAAAATTAGACCAACAAAAATATTGTCATTTGAAACGTTTAGGAGGCTTTTAACAACCATTACTTCGGCTTCAATGTCATTTCCTGATACAGTTGCAATGGAAGGCAGTTCGTAACTTTCTCGAGCAACTAAAGATCCAGAACTTTTAAGAATTTTACTTAGTTCACTTCCTTGAACTTCTGCCTTTTCAGATAACTTTTCTGCGTAAGTCGGAATTGATAAAAAAATAGTTGTTAATAAAAGTCCGAATATTTTTTTGTTTCCTAACATAGTTGTAATTCCTTTTAAATTCTGCGCATTAGAAGTTGAAGTTAACGTTCCTTAAATTGAATGTTTCCATTAACTTTTCTCATATTGCAAGCTATTAATATCAAATTAATTATATCTTTACCAACAAAGGGTTATAGCGAGCTAGATTGCTTAAGTGGTTGATAAAATCGTCCATGATGTTTTCACGCCCTTCCCGGGGCGCGACCCTGTTTTGAAGCACCAAAACAGGGGAAAAGTGCTCAACTCCGCCAACTTGCTTTTCTTGTTTCGGTATCACTTGTTTAATCGAACCGGCGCGAGGCAGCTATCCGTGCAAAACACGCACCTCGGGAAAACCTCCTGTTTTCCCGTTCGAACAAGTTTCACCTACACAAGGCAAGTTGGAGTCGCAGTTAGCCAAACTTCGTTTGGCTGCTGTCGCGGTGATGGCTGACAGTGTTGGTTTTCCTAGTCAGCCAGAGGCTGACTTAGTGCGACTCTGACTTTTAGACAAAACCAAGCTGGCTTTCGAATGGCCGAACAGGACGTTCGGCCAAGGCCAACGCTTTGCATGGACTGCTGCCTTTGGCCGCTTCGAAATAAAGGCAGTTTGGTTTTGGCGTTAAGAAAGTCGGCGGAGTGCAGGAGCTTTCGCCTATTTGGCTCCATCCAAATAGGCTCGCGCCCCGCAGGGGTGAGAAAAAAGATATGTCTGGCGCCCCGTGTCGCTAAAAGTTTTGCCGTTGTCGCCGGCGCGACGCCCAAACTTAACTTTTATGACAAGTGGTTGCCTAGCAATAATGACCATCACAATCGCACTACCCAAAAATAGCTAAGTAACCGCAGGTTACTTCAACCCAAGTTCTACATCCTCTACCACATAATTCCCTGAATACACAGGATCGGCATGCCCATGGGTGGCTAACTCAAAATACTGCTTTTCTTCATCAGGTAATGACTGATACCCATCCAGTACCCGATAAATCCAAACCTCGGCATCACACTCCAATTGCTGTTGTTGCCAGTACTGCAACGCCGTAACCGTTTGCCCGGAATCGATAATATCGCAGAAGTAACTTTCCACCGCTTGTTTGAGTTTATTCTCCACCACCGCTTCACCGGCGGGGTTATCCAGCGATACTTTACCGCTGCTGCGCTGGGTTTGTGGTTTATCGTTGCGGTGCAGGGCTTTGATTCTGGCCACCAGCTGCTGTAAATCGGTTTCATGTGCCACGTTATACACATCGGCAGCGGCAGGTTTGATAATGCCGCTGGCCTGATTAAACAGCATGGGTACCGCGCTTAATGCACTGTAATCGGCGGGCTGAAAATCGGGATGTTGTTCCTGATGCAGCAAAAAGCCTTTTAATAAACGGGTACGGCCACGGTATTCGCGGAATCGGCCTAATAATTCAAGCAAACGCGCCTGTACCAGTGACAGTTCCTGGGTGGCGCGTGAGAACGACTGTTGCAGCGTAACCACCAGTAATAAACGTAACTCACGGTTGCTGCCTGCGGTTTCGGCCAGTACATCAAACTGGAACAATTCAATTTGTTGCAGCATGGTGGAAACCTGTGATTGTGCCAGTTCGTTTTCACGGATTTTGGCATCAATTGAGGCTACATAACCGAACTCGTTATGAATGCGGCTAAACAGAATGCGCACGCTGTTGCTCATGGATTCGGTCAGGCTGTACACATGTTCACGTAAATCGTTTAAATGCCCTTGGGATTCGGCAAAACGGCCATGATGCAGCGCTTCTTTGTAATGATCGGCCAGCGTTTTAAGGCCGTTTAAGGCCGAGCCGATATTGGCATCAATCTGACGTGAGCGTTCGTCCTGCAGACTGTTTTCCAGCAGGTTACGCACCGCGCTTTTCAGGCGCAATTCGGCCTCCGGCTCCGGACGCCATAAAATGCCGAGCTTTTTAAGGTTGTCGATCACCTGCGGTGTGGTGCTGCTTTCATCCAGACTGCCGGATAAATACACCTGCATAATCACATCCGCATGCCGGCTCATGGCATGCAGTAATTTCAGGCCGCTGTTATACAGGTTGGGGTTCACAGCAGTGACTCCTGCATCGCTGCCTGTTCAGCCTGTTGTGACAGCGATAAGGCCTCGGTTTCATCAATAAACTTAAGTACATCAAACAGATAATCCACCTTGCCGGTGGCCAGATAAATCTGTTTTTCCGGGTTAGGGCGAATTAAATAACCCATATCGGTCAGCTTCTTAAATAACTGTTTTAACTGACCATCCACCTCGGTACTCAGTGAATTAAATAAACGGTAACGGGCGATTTTTTGTAATTGTTCTTTAAAGGCCGGGGTGTCTTCTATCTGAGTTTGCAATTCAGGTAAGCGAATGGCCTGCCCCTGAGTGAGCGGCATATCGTTACCCACCGCCTGTTGCACCAGTAATAACCATTCCACCATCGGCAACAAACCCGCCGCGGTTTCCTGAAACTGGGTGCCCAACACTTTGCGTTCATCGTCGCCCAAATGCTGATAAGCGGCATAAAATACTTCGCCATCGGCGCAGCTGGTTAATGTGCGGTTGAGCACATTTAATTGCTGTTCGATTTTTTCCGCGTAATCGTTGTTTTTTAGCACCCGCCACAGGGTTTCGTCGCTGGTCTGGCAGATAAAGGCGCCACTTAACAATTGCTCCAGCGCGCGGCCTTGTTCATTCATCATGCGCTGACCTCCTGTTGACGTTGTTTAAGACGTTCACTGACCGCGCTGACTTTGGGCTGCACGGTTTGTAAACGGCGGGTGGTTTTATCGATTAAATAGCGGTTCGCAAACAAATTCAGCACATCGGATTCCGGGTTAGGGAAGGCGCCCAGTACGTGAATATTGTTGTTATGACAGGCATCAAAAATCTTCTTCACATTGCTTTGGTGCAGCGTGCCCAGTTCGTCAATTGGCCAGTGCATCGTTACTTCGGCATTGCCACGCAATAAACGGGTAAAGGCCAGCAGGAACTTACATAAGATCAGGTAGGCCATACCGTGGCTGGAGGATTCGTTTAACTGACGGTCGGTGCGGATCACCAGATTAGAATTACCTTCCTTAATGTGCAGCTCGATATCCAGTAGGTTGATAATGCCGCCACTTAAGGCGGCGCGACCAAGAATTTCCATTACACGGCGCATGCTAAGCGAATAGTCTTCTTTGGGTAAATCCTGTGTGCCGGTTTGCAGCCATTCTTCGTATAACTGCTGGAACTGGCGTAATTCCGGCCAGAATTCCAGTTCGCTGATACGAGATCGGATTTTGACGGCGGAATCAGACACCCCTTCAAGGAACAGTTCTTCGTCCACTTCTTTACTGATGCGCTGACTCTGGCTGGCAATGCGTTTATCGATATCCGCCAGCACGTGATAATACTGGCTAAGGTCGGCACCAAAAATACGCCCTTGCTCACGTAAACCGGCCAGCTTTTGCGGCACTATGTCGTTAAGTAATCGATTTAAGTGGCTCACCAGTTTGCGGTGATCGAGCAAACGCAGACCTTGTGCATTCATCTGGGTGCATTCTTCACGTGATCTGTCCCAGGTATCCGACAAGCCGGTACCGGCCTGTTTGGCGATGAGCTTGTCGAAGTGATCCACATAATTACGTACATCCAGCAGCAGGCTTTCGCGTTGTTGCAGCAATTCCTGGCCTTCAGAAATACGCTGCGCTACTTGTTGCTGCGATAAGTCACTTTGTTTATCTGCCAGCGGCAGTTTGATGCGATTAAGTGAATTGTGCAGCGATTCCACAGCCTGATGTTGCTCGCGGCTGGTTTTTAAGCTGTGCTCTAACTGAGTCTGACGCGCTTTATCGGCTTCACGCTGATGCTGATATTCGCTTTGCTGTTTTTGCAGACTGCGCTCGGCATCGCTGAATTCCTTGCGCGCTTTTTCCAGTTGGTTTTGCCATTTAACTTTATGCCCGGTGAACACGGTTTTATACCAGTGCTGGTAATCCTGCACTTTGTGTCTGTGGGTTTCGGTATGCTGGATATCGTCTTTAAGCTGTTTAATTTGTTTTTTGATATCGCCGATTTCATCCACATCCAGACCGCGTTTATTCAGCTCATCCTGCAACCAGTCCTGACATTTTTTACGCTCCAGTTCGGCATGCTGACGGGTGCTTTGCAGTAAGTCTTTAACCTGTGCAATCTTGTCGCTGATATCGCCCAGAATTTGCTGCCAGTGGAACTGGCGTTCGGTTTCGGCTTCCAGCTGACGTTCGTTTAATTCATCCAACGCTTGCTGCTGCTGAGCGGCGACTTTTTGTTGTTGTTTTTCATTGGCCTGCAAACGTTTATTGCTGTTTTGCTTGCGCTCGGCCACCGCAGATAAATATTCCTGACGCGATTGCTCTTTATCGTGCTGTGCACGTTTACGCGAGGCTTCGGCGGTTTTGCAGTCGGATTCTGCGCGGGTTTGTGCCAGTTCGGCCACACGTACCGCTTCATTGGCTTTGGCCAGTTGCTGTTCGGCTTGTGAATGTTGTTCTGCTAACACATCCAGTTTGGCTCGTTGTTCGGCTAATTTTGCCTGAAGTAACTGTTCACTTTCGGCGTACTCCGGTGTATCCAGTGTGGACACATCTAGGGTTAATCCGAACAGGCTGTCACTTTCCTCGCCCATAGCAGGTTTTAAATCCTGGCGTTTGAGTAAATCCGGGTGGATCACTTTACCCAGTTTTTGTTCCCAGCCCGGTTGCTGTTTACGTAAAAACTCCAGTAGCGTGGCGTCGCCCGGATATAACAACGCTTCGGTTTTATCCACTAACTGCTGCTGTTGCTGCTCGGCGCGGGCGGCATCGTCTAGTTGCTGGCGTGCCTGTTGACGCAGCTGCTGCGCAGACTGGGTTTGTTGCTGCATCTGTTGCAACTTACCACGCGCACTGTCTTCAGCGGCGCTGGCTTCACTGATGCTTTGCTCCAGAATATCCAGCTGGCTTTGTTCAAATTCATTAAAACCGATGTTTTTAAGCTGAGTGCTAAGCTCTGCCTGTTCGATTTTTAGTTGCTGAATTTGTTCTGCATAATCGCTGCTTAAAGCTTCGCGCTGGTTTTGGTATTGCTGGTGGATTTCACGTAAATCATCCTGCTCAGCTTGTTTTTGCTCGCTTTGCTGTGCCTGTAACTGTTGTAACTGGTTATTGTAATTATCCAGTTCACCTTGCAGCTTTTCGTTTAAATCGGCGACACGTTTATTAAAGGCAGATTCCACATCCTGATGCTTTTCAGTTAGCAGTAAATAACGGCTGTTAAGTGAATCTAAATCGTTGACCCAGCCCGGTAGCTGCTGCACATTTTGTTGCAGTTTTTCGATATCCTGCTGCTGCCACTGGTCAAACTCGGCTTCCACCTGATCGAGATTAGCCGAAAGTGTCGTGATTTCGGCTTTAGCAGAAGACACCGTCTGATTGAGCTCATCACGGTTTTGCGTCCAGTTTTTATCATTCACTTTAATCTGGTGGATCAGATCATTTAACTGGCCATCCAGCTCAATGCTGCTGGCCGACAATAAACTGATATCCTGACTAAATTGCTGGTTTAAATCGGCCAGACGTTGCTCGGCATCATTAAGCTGTAAATCGGATTTTTCCAGCTTGCTGAATTCAGGGCGAATAGCATCAAACTCGGTAATCAGCTGTGATTCCTTAATCCAGTCTTCCACCCGCTGACGACTTAAGCTGGAACGTGGCGGTTGCACACCGTCCTCTTCCAAAATCGCGGCAATCATGGCCTTGATGGTTTCCATCTTGCCTTCTTTGGAGTGCACGGCTTTGGTCAGCTTTTCAATATGGCGCAGGTTGGCGTGCTGGGCACACAAGCTAAATACTTTGGCATAACCAAGTAATTCACGACTGTTGGCGCTGGTATTGAGCGTGCTGCGGTCGTTTTGAATAATGGCGCGGAATTCTTTGGTATTCAGCAGGTTAGACACCAGCACATCATTGCGTTTCATCGCACGCGCCAGCTCGGTCATGCTGACAATATTGTGCTCGCCGGCATTATTTTTATAGGTGTAATCATTTAAATCGAAAGGTTTGGCGATAAAACGGTATTGCACCCCGCTGCCGTTGGAACTTAACACCGCCTGACATAAGTCACCTTCTGCGCGGGTAAACTCATAAATAATGAAGCTGCTTTGGCGCGGCAGATACCAGCGTTCAAAACTATCGCGGGTTGCGGGTACCACGCGGCTGGGATATTCGCCGTAGAAAACCGGAATTAAGCGCTGTAAGGTGGTTTTTCCTGAGGCATTGGTACCACAAATATTGGTATGGCCGTTGAGTTTAAGTTCCACCACGTCGGGCAGGTGGGTGTCGATAAGAATAATTCGTTGTAATCCGGGCATAGAATTCCTGCTGATAATGCGTGTCCCTGTTCGAGGAGAATTAAAACATCTTCCCTGTTATCTGGCCGATTTTAGCCTGTATTTGCACTTAAAAACACTGCCTTTATCCGTTTGAAAATCAGTTGGCGTAAAGCTTGCTATTTATTTGCACAATCATTGGTTTTTTCACATAAAAGGTCAGTTTGTTATGCAAATTCAATCCAGCGGGTTAACGCTTTTCGACTATTTAGAAGATGCGGATAAAAGTAACCAAACCCTGCAAAATCTGGCACAGAATCAGTACCAGTATCAGGACCTGCGTAAGGAACTAAACACACTGACCGACTCGCTTAATTTAGGCCAAACCGATAACCCGCTTAAGTTTCTGGATAATGGTTTTTCCAATGTGAGTCTTAAAACAGTTAACAATATGATTGCCTATAATATGCGCCCGGTTGCCGAAGACCTGCAACAAATGGCCGATCGGTTCGGCATAAAGGATCCGGTTAACCTGCAAAATGTCGATGGTAAATGGCAGGTTGACGGATTAATGGACGAGGAACAGTTGGCCGCGGCCACACCGGAAGAAAAAGCTACTCAGGAACAGTTACAGAACCTGCAAACCTACCTAGATAAAAATACGGCCTTGCAGGACAAATTAACTCAGCTGGATCGTATGTCGGAATTTTATGAGTTTGGCCAGACACAGGAATACGCCAAAACCTTGCAGGCAAATGATGTGGCTGAAGACGGAGTGGTAAGTTACCTGACTGCCAGTCGCAGTCTGATTCAGGAAGCCGCTGGTTTCAGCCTGTCTTCTAAAGGGTTGCAATTGAATTCACGTGGGGAATCCGACAGCCTGATTGAGCAGGCCAAAGAGCAGTTTAATATCAAAGATGAGAGTTAAATATTGCTGATTAAGTTACAGTGCAGGGAGATAATGTTAGTTAAATAGTCTGAGTGTAAGCGGGCGCTCACACTTAATTTAAAGTTTGTTAAATTAACCCTTTATTTTAAACACATACAGCGCATCGCCTTTACCACTGGTTACAAACAGATGCTAGTTATCCGGGCTGATATAAATTGACGCGATATTTTTCAGTTCATCTTCACCAGCTGTTGGTAATTTAGTTTTTAATGTGAGCTTACCTGCTGGAGTGATCTCAAAAGTCAGTAAACCATTGCCAGCTTCACCTGCTGCGTACAGGGTGTCACCCTTTGCATTTAACGCCAGACTACTGGCACCTTCCAATCCGCCTTGCACATCATCAGTGGTGACAGTCTGGATCAATTGGAATTGTTCATTTGCTGTTTTCTCAAAGACCAGAATGGCACTGCTACCGGCGCAGGCCACGAATAACAAACGTCCATCAGGCGATACCACAATTTTTTGTGGGTTAATCAGATTGCTAATACCATTGACCTCATTCTGAATCAGTTGTTTGGCAGACAGTTCACCTTGTTGGTCTCGGTTGAAAATAGCAATTTGCCCTGCGTCAAATCCAAGTACATATAATTCATCATTGGCAGGCGACAATGCCAGACCAATGGGTTTGCCTAAATCCGTAATTAACGACCCGCTGTTTCGTAAAAACTGCTTAAAGTGCAGTTGCTTATCCGCTGTTATTTCCCATACCGACAGCGCATTACTCATATAACCAGCTACAAATAGCTGTTTATTGTCGCGAGTGGCTACAACTTCCCACGGGCCGAGTATGCCCAGTTTATCCCGCTCTTTTGTGGGTTTGTCGCTATCAAAGACTCTGTCATAACCCAGATTATCGCTGAGGGTTTGAGTGAGTTGGTATTGATCTTTATGGGGAGTAAACAGCGCTAATGCACCATCGTAAAATCCGCTGGTGATGATCAGATTATCGTGATTGACTGACACCAGTCCGGTTGCACCTTCCAGCCCATTGATGTTGCTATCAGTATTTTTAAACACCTGAGAAAAATGCAGCTTAAAATCATTGCCGATGTTAAATACAGCAAAAGCGTTGTCATCAGCACTGGTGATAAATACTTTGCGATTATCATGGGAAGCCACCACATTACGCGGATTATCCAGCCCATCTACCCCGTTTATTTGGTCTTTTAAAACCTGAATAAACTGCAATCCTGCTGGCGGATGTGCATGGCTGTTGGCAGAGATTAATAATAAGAATATTAAAGCGGGTAAAGGCTTACAGAGATTGAACATTGTCTGCATATGTTTGAAACCTAGGTGAGTCATCAAAGCTAAATGATGTTTTTAATATTGTACATACGGGCAAAGGCGTTTAAGCCTTTGGAGTTAAAGCTGACGGCTCTGGAGGTTAGATCTCTGACTGCCCATTTTTTTGCAAATATATCCTCCAGTATCCAATGGCCTAAACTACCCGCCAGGTGACTGCGCCTTTCACTCCAGTCCAGACAGGACTTGCAAACGGGTCGTCTGGCTTTTGCCAACTTGTCGAAATTAACTCCCTGAGCGTGAAAAAAAGAGCGCCCCGTATTGGTGAGTTTTGTTTCAAAGCCCTGATCAATAATAAAACCCTTTGATACCAGCGCATCGTACAGCCCGATACTCAATTCGCCTGCCAGATGGTCATAACAGACCCGGGCTTTTCTGAGGTTAGGATCAGTGGGGCCGGTGATTGTTGCTGGATGATTTATATTGGAGGTTACATTTAATAATTGTTCAATAAGTTGTGCGATATCCGCACGATGCAGTTGGAAATATTTGTGACGCCCCTGTTTTCTGACGATAAGCAACTCTCCATTAACCAGTTTTGCTAAATGGCTACTGGCTGTTTGTGCTGTGACGTCGGCTTCCAGTGCCAGTTCGGTCGCGGTAAGTGCTTTTCCACCCATCAATGCGATTAACATACGAGAGCGGGCTGGGTCTCCGAGCAAAGCGGAAATAAAAGCAATATTAGGTTCCAAGCAGTTTGTATCTCTATAGTTCGATATGCATCGAAGCATTGATTTTGTGAGTCGCTAGACTGCATCAAAACAACACAGGAGGCAATGCTAATGAAAATAACCTGCTTTATTGAATATAAAATTGACCCGTCAAAACTGGCTCAATTCGAAACGTACGCAGAAAGCTGGGGCAAGATTATACCGGAGTGTGGTGGTGACTTATTAGGTTACTTCTTACCTCATGAAGGCACAAATGATGTTGCTTTTGGTTTAATCAGTTTTAACAGTTTAGCTGATTACGAAACGTACAGAGCACGGCTTAAAACAGATGATGCCGGTCGGGAAAACTTTATGTATGCACAACAGGAGAGGTTTATTGTTCAGGAAAATCGTTCGTTCTTAAAAGTGGTCGCATCTACCTACAAACAGTTACCAAGGGCTGCAATATGATAGCGGTGATTTTTGAGGTCACACCCAATGAAACGGGTAAGGACAGGTACTTTGAGATTGCAGCAGATTTGAAGCCTTACTTGTGTGACATGGATGGTTTTATTGGCATGGAAAGGTTCGAGAGCCTCTCGAATCCCGGGCGTTATCTTTCACTTTCGTTTTGGCGGGATGAAGCGTCAGTCAAACTGTGGAAAAGTCATTTTGCGCATTGTGAGGCGCAGCACGAAGGGAAAAATAGTTTGTTTGAACATTACCGTTTACGCGTTGCACATGTGGTGCGTGATTATGGGATGGATGGCCATTTGCAATCGATAAAAGATGTTTAGCAACAGTAAAATTAATTATGCTTAATTTTACTGTTGCCATCATGCCTGTTAGCCGTTATTTAGCGGCTAACTCAAATGGAGAGGCCGGTAGCCCTTCTTCATTATACAGGTTGGCGTTTTCGGGATTATCCTGCCAGCCGTAGCGCACTTTGACAGGATGGCTGACGGCATCGCTGCTCAGTTCCACTTTATTGCCGCTAATAGTGGCTTTTGCCCAGTGATAGACGCCATCACGGCCCGCAATCGCAAATCCGGTTAGTTTATCGCCCTTAATTTTTAAACCGCTGCCGGTGTGATTAAAGCTCACAACCAAGGAGTTACCCATAGCGGCTGCACTCTGGGCAATAGGACCGGAATAAACTACATCTTCGCCATAAGCGATATGTTGCGCGGCCAGTGATAAACGATGACCAACCGTTTGTTTATCTAATGGATGAATGTCGTTCCATTCGCCCACATCAGTAATCACTGCCATGCCGGTGTTGGGTTCGGATAAGGTATCCAGTTGCTGCTGGCGCAGTTCCGCCCAGCCACTTTCCACTGGTTGCTGGTGGAATTGCTGGAAGTTAGCTAATTGTACAAACAGGAACGGGAAATCACCCAGGTGCCAGTGTTTACGCCAGTCCTGAATCATGCTGGAGAATAATGCGTGATAATCCGATGGATGGCCGGTATTGGATTCTCCCTGATACCAGATCACACCTTTAATAGTGTAATTAAGTGCCGGATAAATCATCGCATTAAACAGACCGGTTGGTTTGTAATGCACAAAAGTATCGCTGGGCAAACGTTCGGCGGTCGCACCTACCTTGCATTTCCAGCTACCGGTTAAATCAATATGACGTTCCGGGCTGCCCAACCAGTAAGGTTTATCGGTCACAAAACCACCACGGTTCTGGCTGTTAACTACCCTTACCACAATCGAGTTTTTACCGGCTTTAAGTAAACCTGCAGGCACCGTATAACGACGCGGTGGATACTGATAGGTAATGTTGCCCACTTGCTGGCCATTCACAAAGACCTGGTCTGCATCGATGATGCGACCCATCATCAGTTTTTGTTGTTTGCCTGCCATATTTGCCGGTATATCAATGGTTTTACGGAACCAAACCACCCCTTCTTTGGGCTCCAGCAGACCATCGGGCCATAAACCCGGTAGCTGGTAGGTTTGCCAGTCACTGTCATCCACATCGGGCTGTTGCCAGTTTTGCTGTAAACCCAGGTCGTTTTTAGTTAACTCACCGTACCACTTATCATTTTTAGCTTTATCTGCAGCCTTAACCTCGGCTACGTGGCCAGGTTGTTGATAAGGTTTTAGCTCGTCCATATAAGTTGGGAAGGCTTTTAGTGCGCCTTCGCTCATCCAGGCTTGTACCGGTGTACCACCAATTGGGGTTTTAATAATACCCACCGGCACCTGATATTTTTGTTGCAGGTCACGGGCAAAGAAAAAGGCTACCGCCGAGAATTTCAGTACCGATTGCGGCGTTGCTGCCACCCATTGCCCTTTAGGATAATCCTGATGCTGCTCGATAAAATCGTAATCTAACGAGACATTAAACTGGCGAATGGTTGGGTAATTGGCCGCAGCAATTACGTCCGGAAAGCGTTCTTTAACCCTTTCCATGGGTAATTCCATGTTGGATTGACCGGATGCCAGCCACACTTCACCAAACAAAACATCTTTAACTTCGAGACTATTGTTACCTTTGATACTTATAGTATGAGCTTTACCAGAATCTTGTGCAGGAAGAGTGAGTGACCACTCTCCTGTTGGGCTGGTTACCCGGCCTATTAGTTTGCCATCTAAACGAACGGTAACCGACTCGTTGGCATCGGCCCAGCCCCAAATCTTAACCGGCTGGTCGCGTTGCAGTATCATGCCATCGGAAATCAGTTTAGGCAGAGTTACATCGGCCAGTGCTGACTGACTTAGCGCCGCAGCGGCAAGCAGTGGGATAGAAAATCTACGCATAATTAACCTTGTCCTGGTGCATAAGGAAATTGCAGGGATTTGTAATAATCCACATCATGAACGGGTTTAGGAAAACCCTCGGGGATAGGGCGCTGAGAAAAGGTCTGGAAATATGCCAGACAGGCATCGCGCCACCATTTTGCTTCTTTTAACTGAATACCCAGTGCCATTTCGACCTGATGAAACTGGTTAGGATCGATTTGGTTTTTAACCCTCTGCCATTGCTGCTGCATTTTTTCCACACCAGCCACGCCCATGTTGTAATGGTGTACCAGCTCGTACCATAAACTTTTGCCGGATGGCATGGTGTAATCCCAGCTCAGATGATGGAACCACAGTAGTAATTCAGTGGGGGTGGTTGCCGGGTTTGCCAGTTTTTGTTGCCAGTAGGGCGCATATTGTGAAATCGCGTTGGTGCCACTGGCGGTGCGATCAATACCCAGACCTTGTTTATCCGCGCGATGATAATAGGTTGGGTTCCAGTCGGCGCGGCCTAAATTATCCACCCAGGGGCCAGGACCATAATGGTGACCTGTATCCATCAGGTGGTGTAAACCCAGCGGTGTCATGTAGTTCACCACGTCTTCACGCGAATTCATCATCATATCCTTGATTTGATCAATGGCGTTTTTATCGTGAGTGAGGGTCATGTTGATCCATTCATCGGCAATATCCGCAGCAGATAAATCGTGATCCCACGCCAGCCGACCAAATACGTACCAGTTAGCCTGACCAAAGATATGGCCGGTCCAGTTTCTGTCCATGCCAATATTGGCTACACCTGCCATGGCGGTAAGCGGCGAATCAGACAAACTGCCATCCACCACTTTGGCGACAGTTGAACCAGCACCTTGTGTATGAGTATCAGCATCCAGCGCCTCTTTATACAAGGTGCCGAGGTAAGCCAGATGAGTACTGAAACCTAAATATTCCTGGGTAATCTGGAATTCCATTGCCAGTGAGCTGTGTGGCATAGCACCAAATAACGGACTGAAGGGTTCACGTGGCTGAAAATCAATCGGGCCGTTTTTTACCTGCACACTAACATTGTCATCAAATTTGCCGTCCAGCGGCACAAATTCATTGTAAGCTTGCAAGCTGCGCTCTGCTTTGGCGTCATGGGCATAAACAAAGGCACGCCACAAAACATTGCCGCCAAACGGTTTTAACGCACGCGCCAGCATATTTGCGCCTTGCGCGTGAGTACGGCCAAAATCTCCCGGGCCCGGCTGGCCTTCGGAGTTGGCCTTGACCAGAAAGCCACCAAAGTCCGGGATCAGTTGATAAATCTCGGCGGCTTTATCGTGCCACCATTGCTGTACTTCAGGTTTGACCGGGTCAGAATTTTCTAATCCCCCAATTAGATGGGGCGAACTGAATTTAACCGATAAATACACCTTAATGCCGTAGGGTCTGAAAATATCGGCCAGTGCTTTGACTTTTTGCAGATAAGCGGGGGTCAGAATTAATGCATTGGCGTTAACATTATTCGGCACAATGCCATTAACACCAATTGACGCATTAGCACGCGCATAGTCGTAATAACGTTGCTCCTGGTAATCCGGCAACTTGTGCCAGTCAAAAATCGATTGTCCGGCATAACCACGTTCGGTGTGGCGATCCAGATCATCCCAGTGATTAAGCATGCGTAGTTTTACTTTGGGCACCGATACTTTGTTGATTTTGCTTAAATCGGCCAGTGTTTGTATCTGACGGATTAAATCGAAAGTAGCGTATAGCAAACCCACATCACTATTGGCTACCAGCCAGATTTGGCCTTTGTGCTGTTTAATCGCATAACCTTCATCACCCAGCGATTTTTGCTCTATACCCAGGGGGGTTGTGAGCTGATTATTGTTAAGAGCCAGTACCAATTTGGCACTTTGGGCTGAGCTTACCGCACTGAGTTTCTGACCAAGTAGCCCCTTGGTAGCGCGTTTTAACTCATCTTTTATCACGCTTGTTGTTGCACTTTTATCTGCAATGTAAACCGTGCCCAGTTGCGATAAGTAATGCTGCTGTTGCCGGGCGTTGAGAGGACGGTAGTTTAGCCAAAGGTTGTAACCGTCTTCTCCACTGAAATCCGGGGTGGCAAATGCCAGATGACTAAACAATAAACATAAGGTGATCAGGTACTTCTTCATTAAAATAACCAGTTGTTACTCGATAACAAAAGCTTAACATCCGAGTGTTGTGCGTCGGTACCAACTGGTTATTTTTCGTTGGGAGGTTGTTATAAATCGTAATGCTTTGGAATGTACCATCCATATTAAGCATTACTTATATCTTGCCATGTGTTCCATATTGAGTTTTTGTCCCATTCTGAACAACCATCCTGCTACTGGCGTTTTGCAACATTTTAACTCTGATTTCTTATTATCCTGCTGTTTTTTATGTATATTAGCCTTCATTTATTGTACTCCTGTGCTGAATCAGGTTGTAATTCTGCTTATTGTTCGCATAAAAAACGAACGATTAATTATTGTTTTTAATATAAGTTAAACTTATGGATAAAAGGTTAAGGCATATAGGTTTGTTACGCTGTTTTGCTGCAGCGGCCAAACACCAAAGTTACAGTGATGCCGCCGAGGAACTGGCGATTAGTCAGGCCGCAGTCAGCCAGCAAATTCGCAGTCTTGAGCAGCAACTGATGGTTAAGTTGTTTAAGCGTAATGGCCGGGCAATGCTGTTGACCAGTCAGGGAAAAACACTACAGGACTATGTGAACAAAGCATTTTCGTTATTATCTGAAGGGTTTGACCGGGTGCAGGTAGAGCCGGAAGCCGGAGTGTTAAATGTCACCACTGGCTTATCCTTTGCCTCTATCTGGCTGGTGCCCAGATTATGGCGATTTTCTGCACTTCACCCTTCTGTTACCGTAAAAGTGTTTGTGTCGGCGGAATTGGAAAATGTAAAACACTCCGAACTGGATGTAGCGATACGTCAGGGCGACAAAATTGACCACACGGTTTACAACGAATTGTTGTTTACCGATCCGGTGTTTCCGGTTTGTTCGCCAAACTTGATTAAGAACAACAATTTATCCTCACCACAACAAATTGGCTGCTGTCAGTTAATTGAAGCGTCGGGACCAGGGCGTTTTAGCTGGCAAAACTGGTTTGATACGGCAGGTGTTGCTATGCAAAGCAGTCAAATGAGCTGGCTGGAGGTTTCTACGCTGGAAATGGGGATTAATGCTGTAATGGCAGGGCAAGGTATATGTCTTGCTCCCAAGTGTCTAGTCTCTGATTTAATAACCAATGGCTTACTGGTCAAACCCTTCAATATTAATATTGAACCGGGTCAGAATTTTACTTTGTTATACGATCAGGACTCACCCAGACTGGCACGTATTCAAATATTCAGTCGCTGGTTAAAACAAGAGTTAGCGGATGCAGGTATTACCAAAGCATTATTGGACTAATACCGCCAAAAAGCGGGAATGAATAAAGCCAGTACGGTGAAATATTCCAGCCGGCCTAAAATCATTGCGGCGGATAATAAAACGGTGCCAAAGTCACTGACAGGTTGAAAATTACTACCCACTTCGCCAAATCCGGGGCCCAGCACGTTCACGCAAGCAGCAACCGCGGTGAAGGCAGACCAAAAATCCATGCCGGTGCACACCAGGAGTAATGTAATAACCATGCTGCTGCCGGCTGCCAGCGACATAAAGGCCATAACGGCATTACGGGTATCATCTGCTACCTGTTTTTTTTGATATCTCAGCACCACTTGTGAATGTGGATGCAGCAGTTTTTTCAGCTCCCGGCGAATAACCTTAAACGTCACGATGTCACGGATAATTTTATTGCCGCCGGCTGTGGAGCCAGCGCAGCCACCCAGATAACCACAAAAAACTAAAAACATGCCAGTTGCTTCCGGCCAGCCACTGATATCGTCACCACCAAATCCGGTACTTGTTATAAAGGAAATAACATAGAAAAACGCGTAGCTGATGCATTCCCCGGCTGTGCTGTAACTTTGTTTATTAAACAGATACAAAGCCAGCATCAGCGCCATAAAAACCACAATATAAATAAAAATGCGGGTTTCTTCGTCCTGCCAGTACAAACCGGGTTTGCCTGAGTGCAGTACACGGAAATGCAAACCAAAACTGATGGCACCCAGCAACATAAATACATTGGCAATCACAAAAATGCCATGACTGTTAAAATAACCCAGGCTGGCATCGTGGGTGGAAAAACCACCGGTAGATACTGTGGTAAAACTGTGCGCAATGGCATCGTACATGCTCATGCCGGCAAAATAATAAGCCAGTGCACACAGTACAGTAATCAGCAAATAGACAAACCAGAAATAGTGAGCCGTGTTGGCGATACGGGGGGATAACTTTTCGTCTTTGACCGGACCGGGCGTTTCGGCCTTGATCAGGCGCATGCCACCTACGTTCAACATGGGTAATACCGCCACCACAAAAATCACAATGCCCAAACCGCCCATCCACTGCAGGAACTGGCGATACATCAGAAATGAGCGTGGCATCTCATCTAAGCCACTTAAAATGGTGGCACCGGTAGTGGTAAGGGCACTAATGGATTCGAATACCGCATCCACATAGCTGACCCGGGTAACAATTTCGATAGGCAGAGCACCAAGAATGCCGCATAACACCCAGGTTAAGGTGGCGAACAATAATGCATCGCGATTGGATATTTGACTGATATCGGTTTTACTAAAAGTGAATATCAGTATTGCTGCGATAAAAACCAGTACAAAACCCGGCTCAAAAAAAGCCGCGGCATTGTTGTCTCTGAATACAAAAAGTGACAATACCCCAAAACTGATTTGTACCACGCCCATCCATAACATGGGCATGGACAACAGCCTGATGGTATTGCTGGCATTTACCATAGTTTGATAGGTTAGGCCTCTGTTTCTATAGCCGGCTGAACAAAACGATATCCTACACCAGGTTCAGTTTTAATAAAGCTCGGGTTATCCGGATCGTCATTTAACTTTTTACGTAACAGGCTAACAAAAATGCGCAGGTAATGGGTATCACCTGAATGACTGGCGCCCCAGATCTTTTCCAGTAATTGCTGTTGTGTGACTAGCTGATCCGGGTGGCTGGCTAAAAATGACAGCATGGCGAATTCTTTGCGCGACAAAGACAGTTTCTCATCGTGGATCCAGGCCTGATGATTGGGTATATCAATGCGCAAATCACGGAATTCCAGAATGGTTTTTTCCTGCTGATTGTCGGTTAAATCACGCAGCAGTACTTTGATGCGAGCAATCAGCTCTTTAATGCCAAAGGGTTTGCTTAGGTAATCATTGGCACCACCTACCAGCAGTTTTACCTTTTCTTCCTCAGCATCACGCGCGGTTAAAATTAATACCGGCACATTGGTCCACTCTCGTAAGCGCTTTAATACCTTGAAACCATCCTGATCAGGCAGGCCTAAATCAAGCACGATCAAATCAGGTTTCTCCGTACTGGCTATTTCCAGACCCTCGGCTGCCGTGGTCGCTTCGAGAAACTCAAAATTTTCTGCAGTCAGCGAAATACGAATAAAACGTCTGATTTGCGGTTCATCATCTATTACTAAGATACGTTGCATTATGCTTGTTCCTCTTCTGCAGCAGGGAGTCTGATACGCATAGTACAGCCGGATGTGGTGGATACAATATCCAGTAAGCCGTTATGCGCTTTTACTATACCAGCGGTGACGGCCAGACCTAACCCCGTGCCGCCTTCGCCGGTATCACCCTGACGGGTGGAATAAAATAACTGAAATACTTTTTGATGCTGGGCTTTGGGAATGCCCGGTCCTGAATCAACAATATTGATTTCTACATAGTCATCCTGTCCTGACACTTTGATCACAACAGGTGATGCTTTGCCGGAATACTTCAGGGCGTTATCCACTACGTTATATATCGCCTGCTCTAACAACGAAGAACGAATATGCACGTGAGGAACTGGCTGTTTGATCTCAACGCTGACTCTGGGGTCTTCGAAGCGCTTTTCCACCGCCTGAATCACCGGCAGTATGGATTGATAGCTGGTGAGTAATTTAAGTTCACCATGTTGAATTTTAGTGGCCTGTAACAGATTTTCTATATAAGTATGTAAACGATGACTTTCATCTAAAGCCGCCTGCAATAGCTCGCTCTGTTCATCTTGCGATAGTTTTTCTTTATAGGCCTGAATGGTGCTTAATGTACCGATAATACTGGAAAGAGGGGTGCGCAAATCGTGTGAGACCGATAAAAGTATGCTGGAACGCAGTTGTGCCTGACGCAACGCTTCACCTTGATTTCGATAAAAATTAGCCAGATGACTGGTGAGCAGAGCCACAATCAAAAATACCAGCATGTTGGTGATATCTTCAGCATCTATCATATGGATGTGATAGCGCGGCTCAATAAAAAACAAATTAAAAATTAACGCACCAATAAAAGCAGCCATCACGGCGGGTATTTTTTTACCTTGTAATGCCACCATTACCACACCCAGTTGCAGAATCATCAGGGTGCCAAGTTTAGGTAAAAACCAGTGATCCAGAATCAGCGAAAATGCGCCAACTGCCACCATAATCAAAATGGCTTTGAGATAGGCATAAGGAGCTTGTTGTTTAGCTAAGGCTAAGTGAGGCACTTTCGCCCTCCGCAACATAATTGTTCAATACTGACTCACAAATACTGGTGTATTAATGGAATGGTTCCGCTAAATGGGTGTTGTAATATTAGCCGGATTATCTGGGGCTAAAATTACCATAACCACCGCCATATTGACGTAAAAAGCTCGTAAATATTGGGCTGCGACGTCATTTGTTGTTTTTATTGTTTCAATATAAGTACTAATTTATTGAAAAGTGAAGATAAATCACAATTTTAGCCTGCTAATTTTTGTTGCTGTAATGTTAATAAACGTAAGCGCTGATCTATTGAGGCGGGCTGTCACACTTCTCATACTGGTAGAAACCCAGTGCTACCGGAAACACAAAATGAACCGTGTGATTTTTTTTGTTTGTACCATTTTGCCCGTTATTGTCAGCTGTACTAGTCATGAGCCTGATAAGGCGAAAACGGCTGATTATCTTAATCCTAATCTGCCACTTGAGCATCGGGTTGACGATTTACTGGCCAGAATGACGCTCGAGGAAAAAGTCAGCCAGATGATGAATCAGTCTCCTGCCATTCCGCGGTTAGGCATTGAAGAATACAATTGGTGGTCGGAAGGATTGCATGGCGTTGCCAGAGCGGGTATTGCCACAGTTTTTCCACAAGCTATTGGTCTGGCTGCTATGTGGGACAGACAAGCTCTTTATGATGTTGCGACTGCCATTTCCGATGAAGCGCGAGCCAAACATCACGCTTTTGCCGCCAAAGGTAAACGCAATTTGTATCAGGGACTGACCTTATGGTCACCCAATATTAACTTGTTTCGCGATCCGCGTTGGGGGCGGGGGCAGGAAACCTATGGCGAAGATCCCTATTTAACCGGTGAGCTGGCGGTGCAATTTATCCGTGGTTTACAGGGAGATGACCCACGTTATCTGAAAACGGTGGCTACAGTTAAACACTTTGCGGTACATAGCGGCCCCGAGCCGCAACGTCATCATTTTAATGCGGTTACCGGCAACAAAGACTTGTATGAGTCTTATCTGCCAATGTTTGAAAAAGGCATTAAACAGGGCGGTGCTTATTCCTTAATGTGTGCATACAATCGTTACAATGGCAAAGCGGCTTGTGGCAGTGATTTATTACTCAGGGATGTTTTACGCCGTGACTGGGATTTTAGCGGTTTTGTGGTATCCGATTGTGGTGCGATTGAAGATATTCATGCCCATCATAAACTGACCGAAAACGGCGCACAAAGTGCGGCACTGGCAGTAAAAAGTGGCACAGATCTTAACTGCGGCAAGGTATATCAGTCATTAACCGAGGCCGTTAAGGCCGGTATGCTGACCGAAGAACAACTGGATATATCGCTGGCCAGATTACTGCGTGCCAGATTTAAACTGGGCATGTTTGATCCAGCAGATATGGTGCCTTATCAGCATATTCCCTATTCAGTGGTCGATAGCGAAAAACACCGTCAGTTGGCTTTGCAGGCGGCACAAAAATCTATTGTCTTACTCAAAAATGACAAGCAAACTCTGCCGCTTAGCAAAGAGCTTAAAAAAATTGCAGTAATAGGTCCCAATGCTGATGAGTGGCTGATGTTACTGGGTAATTACAATGGTGTCCCCGCGGCACCGGTTACCCCTGTGGCCGGAATAAAACAAAAACTCGGTCAAAATACACAAATACTGACGGCACAGGGTAGTGATTTAGCTGAAGGTATCCCTGTATTTAGCACTGTGCCTGCCGGGGTATTACAACAGACGTCGACAAAAGCGGGTCTGCATGCACGTTTTTTTAATAACATTGATTTAAGCGGCCAGCCATTGTTTGAACAGGACATGCCGCAACTGGCGGTTAACTGGCGTGATCG
Source organism: Neptunicella marina (assembly GCF_014270035.1). GTDB lineage: Bacteria > Pseudomonadota > Gammaproteobacteria > Enterobacterales > Alteromonadaceae > Neptunicella > Neptunicella marina. The sequence continues at coordinate 41,100 of NZ_JACNEP010000006.1, forward strand.
GGCGCCACGCAGTGACATGGATGATGATCATTTTTCGGTTAGCTGGGAAACCGAACTGGTGCCACAAAAAGATGGTGAGTACCAACTTGGTGTAATTACCACTTGTAATACTCAGTTATGGCTGGATGGAAAATTAATTGCCGACACGCCTTATCATTTCCGTAATGAATATGGTGATCCCAGATTGCGTAAAAGTACGCGCTTAGCACTTAAGGCAGGGCTGCATTACAAAATAAAAGTGACTGCGATTGAGACATATGCTGATGCACAGGTTGAACTGGTCTGGGCCCCTCCCCAACAATCCATGCAACAACAGGCGGTTGATATCGCTTCCCAGGCCGATGCGGTAGTGCTGGTCATGGGATTAACTGCGCGCATGGAAGGCGAGGAAATGGAGGTGAAAACGCCGGGATTTAACGGCGGAGATCGCACCTCGCTGGCATTGCCATACCCTCAACAGGAGTTAATTAAAGCAGTGAGCGCTACCGGTAAACCTGTCGTGTTGGTTTTGCTTAACGGCAGCGCACTGGCGGTAAACTGGGCAGATAAACATGTGAATGCCATAGTCGAAGCCTGGTATCCGGGACAGGCTGCCGGGCAGGCGATAGCGGATGTTTTGTTTGGTGACTATAACCCCGCAGGGCGTTTGCCGGTCACTTTTTATCACTCGGTAAAAGATTTACCCGGGTTTGATGATTATCATTTTTCCACCCAGACCTATCGTTATTTTACCCAACAACCTTTGTACCCATTTGGATATGGTTTGAGTTACAGCCAGTTTGCTTACAGTGAGTTGAATTTGCCCCGGCAATTAAAAGCCGGGCAGTCGTTTGAGGTTAAAGTAAAACTTAAAAATACCAGTGCGATTGCTGGTGATGAGGTAGCGCAGCTTTATATCAGTCCAGTGTTGCACCAGACGGGGCAACCATTACGCAGCCTAAAAGGTTTTCAAAGGATTAGATTGCAACCCGGCGAACAGCAAACCCTGACTTTTACCTTATCTGAGCGTGATTTTGTGCAATACAACCCGCAGGGAGAAGCGCAACTGGTGTCGGGGGATTATCTGATTAGCGTAGGTGGTGGTCAGCCTGATGTTCTGCGGGCCACCCGCTCTAACGTGGTGCAACAAAGGCTCACTATTATTGAGTAAATCATAGTGTCCAGGACACAGTAAATTTGATGGCCTATTGTTCTGAGACGCCTGTGTTATGCTGAGGATCTAATAATAAAAAACGGACAAAAAAATTGATCCGTAACATCCCTACAACACACAGAGGTCAACATGACAGACTTTCGTCAACAGGCGCTGGATTATCACGCCAAACCGGTGCCGGGTAAAATTTGTATTGAATTAACCAAACCAGCCGACAGTGCTAAAGATTTAGCACTGGCATACAGCCCGGGTGTCGCTGAGCCGGTTAGAGAGATTGCCGCCGATCCCGATGCCGCTTATTTGTATACCGGTAAAGGCAATTCGGTGGCGGTTATTAGCAATGGAACCGCGATTCTTGGTTTGGGGGATTTAGGTCCATTAGCTTCTAAACCAGTGATGGAAGGTAAGGCCTTGTTATTCAAACGTTTTGCCGGACTGGATGCAGTCGACATTCAGGTGCGTCATCGCACTACGAATGAATTTATCGACACAGTGGCTAATATTGCAGATACCTTTGGCGGCATCAATCTGGAAGATATTAAGGCCCCGGAATGTTTCGAAATAGAGCAACAATTGATTAAACGTTGCAACGTACCTGTTTTTCATGATGACCAGCACGGCACGGCGATTGTTACGGCGGCAGGTATGCTGAATGCGCTGGAAATTCAGGGAAAACAACTTGGTCAGGTAACGATTGTGTGTATGGGAGCCGGTGCTGCAGCTGTCGCCTGTATGGAACTGTTGGTAAAGTGTGGTGCTCAGAGAGAGCGTATCTATATGCTCGACCGGCAAGGTGTTATCCATACCCGGCGTGACGAATTGCCTGCACATAAAGAGTTGTTTGCCAATAACACCGATAAACGTACGTTGGACGATGTTATGTCAGGGGCAGATGTTTTTGTTGGTGTGTCGGGCCCTGATGTTCTTCCGGCTGAGACTCTGGCACTGATGGCACCTAACCCGGTGGTATTTGCCTGTTCCAATCCAGATCCGGAAATTAAACCCGAGCTGGCGCATCAGGTTCGTGATGATCTGATTATGGCCACCGGACGTTCCGACTATCCTAATCAGGTGAACAATGTATTGTGTTTCCCGTTTATTTTCCGTGGTGCACTGGATGTCAGAGCGCGCGTGATTAACGATGAAATGAAAATCGCAGCAGTTGATGCTATTCGTCAAATTAGTAAGGAACCGGTGCCGGACGAGGTGTTACGTGCCAGTGATATCGGTTCACTGACTTTTGGTAAGCAGTATATTATTCCCAAACCCATGGATCCGCGTTTATGCCAGCGGGTGGCAAAGGCCGTAGCACAGGCGGCTTTGGATTCTGGTGCATCTCAGTTTGAGCAACTGCCACCTCACTACCAGTAACTGTTACTGGCTGGATGGGTTATCATCCAGCCAGCTTAATGCATCGGTGGCTTTGTCAAAAAAGCGTACTTCTCCGGATACAAACCAACTGCTGATTTTGGCAAACCATTCCTGCCATCCCTTATTTCCCAAAATGGCAATTTTGTTAAACTGGTTGCCATGTTTAAGAGTGATGGTTAAATCATCCCAGGCTGCACGCAATTCCCATCCTTCAAATTCAGTGGTATCAATTAATGCGCTGATATTGGGTTGTTTAACACTGCTTACAGCCGACTCCAACATAGGTGAAATTACTTTGTAATCCTGATGTGTTAACTTGCCGGTTGCTTTAAAAAATAAGAAAAACTGGTCACCAGAGCGTTCGATACCGATTGAAAGTCCATGTCGCTCAGTTTTCATTTTCACTCCTTGTAAGTTTAAAAAAGAACAACAAGCCCTAACTAAGTACCAGTTATAGTTGATCATTTTCACTCTCGCCACAGGAGCCAGATTTGTTTAAGGCCTATAAAAATGTATTTATGCAGCATAGTGCAACTTTGTTGTTTGGCATGCTGGCGGTGTTCGCTGGTAATGTTGGCCAGTCATTTTTTATTAGCTGGTATGGAGCACCCATTCAGGCAGATTTAAATTTAAGTGCCACCTCCTATGGCAGTATCTATTCTGCGGCTACTCTGTGCAGCGGCCTGGCGATTATGGCGTTGGGCGGTTGGGTAGATAAAATGCCGGTAAAGCGATTTTTTACGTTGGCAATGTTAGGTTTAGTTGTCGCCTGTCTGAGTTTGTGGCAAGTGTCTGGTGTGGCAACATTATTTACTGGTTTTCTATTGTTACGTTTTTTCGGTCAGGGTTTATTACCACATACCGCAGCTGTGCATATGGGCCGGCATTTTAGTATTAATCGCGGGAAAGCGTTGAGTGTTAGTGGCTTAGGTGTTCCATTGGGCGAAGTCATACTGCCAGTACTTGCGGTTTATATGTTAACGCTTAGTCACTGGCAGCAAAATTGGTTGTGGATTGCCCTAATCAATCTCACTTTGATTTTACCTCTGGGTTACTGGTTGCTTGGCCACTTATCACCTGCGGAGGATGTGAGTGCAGTGGATCCCATTGTTAACCGTGACACTAAACCGGCATCGCGCCGCACATTATTAAAAGACCTGCGTTTTTGGCGTGTATTGCCATTGGTATTAATGCCACCTTTTGCGATTACCGGCATATTTATCCATCAATCATCCATTCTTGAGGGGATGCAGTGGTCACCTTCACTCTTTGCCAGTGGGTTTGTCATTTATGGTGTATTGCACTGGTTGGGCCTTTCATGTTGGCATTTGCCGGTTGCGCTTTGGTGCAGGCGGATTTTATGGTGTGGGTGATGCTGTTTTTGCTTGGGCTGGGAATGAGTATCGCCGGGATACTGATTACGGCCATGTGGGCTGAAGTCTATGGCACGCAAAACTTAGGTAGCATTCGTTCTTTGGTTAGCTCGCTCAGTATATTGAGCACTGCTTTGTCACCCGTATTGTTTGGATATCTTCTGGATCATCACACCAGTGTGAGCAATTTGTTTGCAATTTTGGCTATTTATACTGTCTTGTGCACACTGCTGAGTTTTCGTGCTTATACAAAATTAACCTGATTGAAACAGTTATCTTTTTTATTGCTGCTACGCTTAAACAGAGTGTGAAAATAAGGAGATAACACATGCCACTGTTGCAACTGGGCGATGCAGGAGAAGCGGTAGCTGCATTGCAAACTCAGCTTAAGAAGTTAGGTTTTTATCCTTACACAATCGATGGTGACTTTGGCGAGAAAACACAGGCCGCCGTTGAAGCGTTTCAGCAACAAAAACAACTGCAGGTGGATGGTAAGGCCGGACACATTACTCTCGGCCAGATCGAAATGATCGTTAAAGCTGCCGCTGCCACTCCCGTTAATATTGAAGACATTACGCTGGCGCAGCAAATTTGCATTGGCAGTGATGCCAGTAATGTGGCCCATCACTGGCCTATTATTTGTCAGTCTATGCGTCGTTTAGATCTTGCCGATCCTTTAATGTTACTGATGGCAATGGCCACTGTGTATACCGAAACCGGCCGTTTTTGCCCTATTGATGAATATAAATCCCATTACAACACCAGCGAGGGGGGTCATGACTTTGATTTGTATGATGATCGCCACGATTTAGGCAATCAGGGGGCGCCCGATGGTGCTCTGTTTAAGGGTCGGGGATATATCCAGTTAACGGGGCGGGACAATTATCGCGATATTGGTGAGCGGCTGGGCATGGGCACCAAATTAGTGCAACAACCTGAGTTGGCCAATGATCCCATCATTGCTGCAGATATTCTGTCGATGTTTTTAAAACGCGGTGAAACGGGTATTCGTCAGGCGTTAACCACAGGAAATCTGGCCAAAGCACGTAAAAAAGTAAATGGCGGTAGCCACGGATTGCAGACATTTACTCAATGTTTCACCCGCGGGGAACAATTATTGCTAGCTTAGGTTCAGAACTCTGTACCCTACATAAAATATAAAGAGCGACGTGTGAATTACTCTATTATCACGCCTACCATACTGGACGTAGAAGCCAGCGGTTTTGGGCATAACAGTTATCCCATCGAAGTTGGGGTGGTGACAGGTGAACAAAAGCGTTATTGCAGCCTGATAAAACCACAACCGAAATGGACTTATTGGGATAAAGATGCAGAAGCGTTGCATGGCATATCCCGTGACTTGCTTAAGCAGCGAGGTTTGGCGCCTACCGAAATTGCCATAGAGCTGAATAATTTGCTGTACGGGCAAACCGTGTATTCCGATGGCTGGGTGGTGGATCACCCCTGGATGATCAAACTGTTTAATGCAGCTGGAATGAGTATGCAATTTCGATTAAGCGCGCTTGAGATGATCTTAAATGAGAAACAAATGGCAATCTGGCACAGCGTTAAAGATCGGTTGCACCAGGAATCGCGTTTAAAACGACATCGTGCCAGCACTGATGCCAGTATTATTCAGCAAACTTTTGTTACCACCCAGCATATGAGTGCATCAGTCAGTCAATGTAAACCAGCCTAAGTGCTTGAATTTTGGTGCAACCGTCACCACATTCAGACAGATTAATTAGTAGCAGAGTATCGTATGTACGCATTAGAGATTGATGGGTTAAAAAAGACCTATAAAAGCGGGGTGCAAGCCCTGAAAGGGATCAATCTGACCGTCGAACAAGGGGATTTTTTCGCTTTATTAGGCCCCAACGGCGCAGGTAAATCGACCACTATCGGCGTGATATCGTCTTTGGTTAATAAATCAGAAGGAAAAGTGTTAGTTAGTGGTCACTCTATTGATGATGACCTTATTGCAGCTAAGTCATGTATTGGTTTGGTACCACAGGAATTTAACTTTAATCAGTTTGAAACCCTGCAGCAGATTGTGGTCAATCAGGCCGGTTATTACGGTGTTCCGCGCCATATTGCCAAAGAGCGTGCGGAAAAATACCTCAAACAACTGGAGCTGTGGGACAAGCGTAATTCCCCTGCTCGTTCATTATCTGGTGGTATGAAACGCCGATTGATGATCGCCCGAGCCTTGATGCACGAACCTAAAATCTTAATTTTGGATGAGCCAACAGCCGGTGTGGATATTGAAATCCGCCGTTCTATGTGGACTTTCCTGAAAAAAATTAATGAGCAAGGCATTACCATTATCCTGACAACCCATTATCTGGAAGAAGCAGAGATGTTATGCCGCAATATCGCCATTATCGATAAAGGCACCATTGTCGAAAACACCAGCATGAAGGCGCTATTGTCCAAGCTTAATATGGAAACCTTTGTACTGGATTTGGATGTGAGCAATGGCAGGACTGCCAGGCTTGAAGGTTTTGAACACCGTCTGCTGGATAACCATACTCTGGAAGTGGATGTGGCCAAAGAAGCGGGTTTAAATCCAGTATTTAATCAGTTAACCGAGCAAGGTATTCAGGTACTTAGTATGCGCAACAAGACCAACCGTCTGGAAGAGTTGTTTGTGCGTTTACTGGAGTCAGGTCGTGACGGGGGGAACGCTAATGGCTAATCATAAACTGGTTGCACTACGCACTATCTGGATTAAAGAAATTACCCGCTTTATGCGCATTTGGGTGCAAACTCTGGTACCACCTGCGATTACCATGACCTTGTATTTTGTTATTTTTGGCAGTCTGATCGGTAATAGAATTGGTCAAATGGGCGGGTTTAGCTACATGGAATTTATTGTGCCGGGCCTGATCATGATGTCAGTCATTACCAATGCTTATTCGAATGTTAGCTCGTCGTTTTTTAGCGCTAAATTTCAAAATAACATTGAAGAGATGTTGGTTGCACCTGTCCCTACCTGGGTGATTATTGGTGGATTTGTCGGTGGTGGTGTCGCACGTGCATTGCTGATTGGCATTATCGTGACTTGTGTTTCTTTGCTGTTTGTCGACCTGCAAATTCACCACTTTGCTGCGATTGTGATTACGCTGATTTTAACCGCGACCTTGTTTGCTGCTGCGGGTTTAGTCAATGCTGTATTTGCAAAAACCTTTGACGATATCAGCATGGTGCCAACCTTTGTATTAACGCCACTGACCTATTTGGGCGGCGTATTCTATAGCTTGTCGTTATTACCTGACTTTTGGCAAGTGGTGAGCAAAGCGAACCCGATCGTATATATGGTTAACGGTTTCCGTTATGGCTTTTTAGGTGTCAGTGATGTGAGTTTTAGCACATCAATTGGTGTATTGATTGCGTTTAATGTGATTTTGTTCGCCATTGCTTATCGCTTACTGGATAAGGGTGTAGGTATCCGCCACTAGCGTTAAAAAAAGCGACAAGTTAACACTTGTCGCTTTTATATTGTTATCTAACCTGAGGTTGATATAAGAAATCTCAGGTTATTTCTTTAAATAGGTTTTTAAGAACTTATCCATTGCGCGGAACGCCTGATGTCGATTAGCTTGAACCGATAGATAGTGGTCGCCTTTCGGCAATTCAATAAATTCAACTTTTTTATCTTCATCGTCTAATTCGTCGGCCATGTCCCTGCTTTGATCGACATCGACTACCCTGTCATCTTCACCATGCATAATAAGCATAGGAATTTTGATTTTATCTACCTGATAGTAAGGTGAGCGTTGTTCTAAGTCGTCAAAATCATCACCGATTTGATTTTTAACAAATTCGGAGTTGTTATAACGGCGGCTTTTAATCACCAGTCGTTTTAAATTAAATACCCCTGCCAGACTGACCGCACACTTAAATAAATCGGGGGTTTTTACTGCGGCCATGGCTGCTGCATATCCACCATAACTCGCACCCACAATACAAATATGTTCCGGATCGGCAATTTTTTGCTCGATTAACCAGTGGGTGGCATCGGTAATATCGTCTTGCATGGTTAATCCCCAGCCTTTCATTTGGCTTTGGGAAAACTCATAGCCATAACCAGTAGAACCGCGGAAGTTGGGACGAAATACCGCATAGCCCCGGCTGGTAAAAAAGGATGTCCAATAGTCAAAGCCGCCTAATTCGCGCGCGCCAGGGCCACCATGAGGGTGCATAACCATAGGGTAAGGGCCTTTAATATTTTTAGGTAAGCTCAAATAGCCCTCAATTTTAGTGCCGTCTCTTGCGGTATAAGTCATCAGCTTATGTGAGCCTAATGTATCTTCGGTTATGTTGGGATACTGATTAAACAGCACATCCATTGTTTTTTGTTTGCGGTCACCCAGTAAGTATATTCCCGGACTATGGTCATTCTCGGTGTAAAGCAGGTAGTTATTTTCGTCGCGCGAGTAATCCACCACATAGTTGTCCATATCTGGCAGTGCGTTGTTAATGGCTTTGATAAAGTTAATTTTGTCTTTGTCCCAATACACGCGACCAGTGTCGGTATTGGCATGTGTAAACCCAATTACGTCACGGGTTTTACCCGAATAGATTAAGCTACCGTCCATATCGTAATTAGGGTCGCTAAATACCAGCTCGCTTTCACGGGTGGTGAGATTGATTTTATACAGCGATTTTTTATCGCCTTTGTAGGCGGTGTAATACAAAATATTGGGATCCAGCGCAAAACCCAGGGGTGAAATGGCTGGGTCGTTCATGGCGTTGTATTCGAACAAATCCTGCCAGTCATCATTTTCATTGTTGCGAATTCTGACTTTGGCTTCACCCGTTTTGTAGTCTACTGAAACACCGAGTCTGAGTTTGTGTTGCTGGTCAGTCATCCAGGCACGAATATTCAGTTTACCGTGCTCAATTCTGGATTTTTTACGGGTGTAAATGTTGACCTTATAAACTGATGGCATTGAAGCGACATCCAAATCCATCGATACCAGAATATGCTCAGGATCATCGGGTAAATAATCGAGTACATTGTCCTGAAACTGGGAAACATGGTCTGAAAATATACGGCGCGGTTTAATCAGCAAGCGTGGGGTTTTGTCACTGCCGTCAGCTTCTATGGCGACCATACGTGTTTCTTTGGTATCCACACGTTGACGTTTTGCCGCATAGGCCAGGCCAACCAGTAACGTTTTGTTGTTGGCCCATTCAAACCAGCGAATTTTGACGTCAAGATTGTCGGTTGCCTGCAAAATATATTGCTTTCGCTTTTTGAGGTCATATGCCATTAAAACCGACATACCTCCCTTGGCTTCCACATTATTAATGTAAGCAACCTGAGTACCATCAGGTGATAATCTCGGACGTTGAAAACTGGGTAACTGGCTAAAACTTTCCACCGGTATTTCAGCGGCAGCCGGGAAAAAAGAAAACAATAATAAACAAGCGAAAACGGCCTGTAATCCTTTACAATTCATAACTAAATATCCTTATAAAACAACATATTGGATTGTACTTAACTGTATAAACTATTAAAAGTTATTCTCATTTAAAATAAAAACCGTGGCTTTTATTGCAGTTTATTGACCAAACAACACGGTTTTAAGGTGATATTTTCACCATGTGGTCAAAAGATGTTCATCTAACTGTAAAGCTTGCTGGCCAAGATAAGCCAAACCAAATACGAGGTATTGGCATGAGCAAGTCAACACACTATCGCACTGTCTGGTTGTCAGACATTCATTTGGGCTGCAAGGACTGTAAAGCAGACTACTTGCTGGATTTTTTAGCACATCACAAAATTGACACCCTTTATTTAGTGGGTGACATAGTTGATATGTGGGCGATGAGCCGCCAGTTTTTATGGCCGGCCAGCCACAATCAGTTATTTCATAAATTGATTTCAATGGCGTCGGAAGGCACCAAGGTGATTTATTTGCCGGGTAATCATGACGAGCCAGCACAAAAGTACGATGGCATGATGTTTGGTGAAGTGGAAATTCACCGTGAATTGATTCATACCACAGCTGATGGGCGCAAGCTGTTGATGTTGCATGGAGATCAGTTCGATCAGGAAGTGTGCTTTGGTAAATTGCACGCGTGGATTGGTGATAAAACCTATGACTTGTTGTTGTTTATCAACCGTTGGTACAACCGTTTTCGCGCTATGATGGGATTCAAATACTGGTCACTGGCAGGCTATATTAAATCACGTGTAAAAGGAGCGAATACTGCCATTGAACGTTATAAACAGGCTTGCCTAAACCGCGCCCGTGAAATGGGTCTTGATGGTGTGGTATGTGGTCATATTCATCATCCGGAGATTGATGAGCGTGATGGTGTCACTTATTGCAATGACGGTGACTGGATCGAAAACTGCTCGGCTTTGACCGAAGATGCACAGGGTAATTTGAATCTGGTTTACTGGGCACATATTTCAGCAGAAAATCTACACACTTTGCCTCGCCGGGAAGTCGTACAGAGCAAACAAAAAGCAGCCTGAATGGTGAGTTTAAGGCGCTGATTCAGGCTGTCATAAAAACGCCATTAATTTGGAATCTTTTGTTCATATTCAGTCACTACACTGAACATTGCTTAAGATTTCAACAGGTGAGTGTTTATGTTTACCGTTGCTGATGTACTACACAAAAATTACCCTCAGTTAGAAGACAAACCCTGGCTGGCAAAACCGCTTAATTTGGCCCTTCGCCACCTATTGCATGAAAAAGAATGCATCGAATTTGGCGAAATTTATCCGCATCTTGAAGGCGTTGAGTTTATCGAGCAGGTGCTCGAGTATTTCAACTTTAGTTACTCTGCGCGAGAGACGGAAAAAGAGCGGATTCCGGCACAGGGACGCGTCGTCATTATCGCCAATCATCCGATAGGTTCACTGGATGGTTTGGTGTTATTAAAACTGCTGGCCGATATTCGTCAGGACATCAAAGTCGTCGCAAACCAGATGCTAATGGCAATTGAGCCGCTGCATTCCATGTTACTGCCGGTAAATAATATGCAGGGCGGTACCGCCAAAGACTGCATTCTGAACATTCAGTCCCATTTGAATAATGAAGGTGCTGTGATTATTTTCCCTGCCGGTGAAGTGTCGCGTTTAAGCCCGGGGGGCGTACGAGATGGTGAATGGCGCAGCGGATTTTTACGTATTGCCAAAGCAACTAAATCACCGATTCTGCCGGTGTTTATGGAGGGTAAAAACTCCCCGTTGTTTTATGGTCTGTCCATGGTCTATAAGCCGCTTGGAACTGCGTTGTTAGTTAAAGAAATGTTCAAGCAGCGTAGCAAACACTTACCAATTCGCATTGGTGAACTGGTGCCATTTGAGTCATACAGCAACAGCGGTATTAATTTAAATCAGCAGGCCAAACTGTTTAAAAAACATTTGTACCGCATTGGTGCGGATAAAAAAGGTATTTTCCAGACCCAGAAATCCATCGCGCCTTCAGAAAATCGCAAGGAGTTACGCAAAGCCATTGCTCAGCAATGTGAGCTGCTGGATGTTACTCCGGATAATAAACAAATTTATCTGTATCAGTATCAGGGCAGTTCACCAATTATGCGGGAAATTGGCCGTTTACGGGAAGTGGCGTTTCGTGCTGTGGGTGAAGGATCAAATCAGCGCCGTGATATGGACAAGTTCGACCATCATTATTACCACCTGATTTTATGGGATAACGATGAGCTGGAAATTGTCGGTGCCTATCGATTTGGTGGTGCCAGCAAGCTGATTAATGAACAGGGAAAAAGTGGCCTCTATTCTGCCAGTCTGTTTGACTATGGCGATGCCATGGATGCCTATTTTGAACAAGGCTTAGAGCTTGGCCGTAGTTTTGTTCAGCCCAGATACTGGGGAAAACGCAGCCTGGATTATTTGTGGATTGGTATTGGCGCCTTTTTAGAGCGTCATCCCCACTACCGTTATTTGTTTGGAGCGGTCAGCTTAAGTAACGCCTATCCCGCCGCCGCCAAGGATCTGTTGATCCAGTTTTATTCCACCTATTTTGGCAGTAAGGATTTTATAGCCCGTTCCAAATCCCCATATCAGTTGCCGGCGGAACTGGAAGGTTGCTTTAGTGGTGATGATTACAAACAAGACTTCACTCAGTTAAAGCACTTGTTAGCGAACATGGGGGTTGCAGTTCCCACACTGTATAAACAGTACACCGAATTATGTGAACCGGGCGGTGTGCAGTTCTTAAGTTTTGGTGTTGACCCTGATTTCAACGACTGTGTGGATGGTCTGGTATTGGTTGATTTGGATAAACTTAAACCCAAACGTCGTGAACGTTATATGCCACATCGTCAGTCATCAGATGCAGCGTGATTAAGCTTTTTTAAGATGATTAAAACCGGGTATTTAACCCGGTTTTTTTATTAAGAGGGATCAGATGCTGAGCAGGTTTGTCAGCAAATCGGTATAGATGTCTTCCAGAGTAACAATATCGGCGATATGACTGCGTTCATTGACCTGATGAATAGAGTAATTAGGTACGCCGAGCTCAACAACTTGCGTGGTTGGGCTACTGAAAAAACGTCCATCTGAGGTACCGCCGGATGTTGAAAGGCGGGGAAACTTGCCCAGATTCTTGAAAATGGCTTTTTCTGCTGCATGAATTAAACAATTTTGTTCGCGATTGGCGGTGAAATAAGGTTCACATGGACGATCCCATTCCAGCTTAAAATCACGTGTTACGCTGCTTATGGTACGCTCAATTAATTTGCTTAAGCTTTGTTGTGAATAATTGTGGCTGTAGCGAATATTAAAATGCGCTTCGCAGTGCGCTGGTACAATATTGTCGGTAAATTGCCCCGAATTGATATGTGTGATCTGTAAACCTGTACCGGGGAAATCTTCACTGCCGGGATCCCATTCAATTTGATTAAGGCGGCTTATAATGTGCCCCATTTTGTGAATCGCATTATCGGCATATTGCGGGTAGGCCACATGACCTTGAATGCCCTGTACCGATAATTTGGCTGAGATTGCACCACGACGCCCCACTTTGATTACATCGCCTGTCTGGCTTTGGGCAGTGGGTTCACCCACAATGCAATAATCAAGATTAATGTTGTTATCAGCCAACCAGCTGGCGATGAGTTTGCTGCCGTCTTCTGCTTCGCCTTCTTCATCACTGGTGACCAACCACATAAAACGTTGGTTAATCGGGTTACCTGACTGAATATGGCGCTCAGTCGCGGCTAACATGGCGGCTAAGCCGGTTTTCATATCGGCGGCACCACGGCCAATTAATTCACCGTCGATAATGCTGGCGGAAAATGGATTAACCCGCCATTTGTTCATAGGTCCCGGTGGTACTACATCGGTGTGCCCGGCGAATGCCAGCGTAGTATCCCCCTCACCCATTTGCGCAATTAAATTGCTTACACCATTGGCGTTAAAGCGATGACATGTAAATCCAAGATTGGTCAGTTTTTGACTTAGCCAGTCCTGACATCCCATGTCGTCAGGGGTAATGGAAGGCTGACGAATCAAAGTCTGACTGTATTCTATGGATTTAATGTTACTGGTCTTTGAATGAACTGCTGATTGTCTTAACGACATAGCTGGCTCCGTTAGCAGGGTGACAGCATTATTTAATAAAACCAATATGACCGTGATGTGTCAGCATTAAGACAGCTTTGTGACGTTGCTAACTTTGCTGCGAGTAATACACTCAACATGTAATTGGGGTGATGAAAATATCGCCAAATATAAATATGAGATGAATAATTTTCAGCGGTAGCGCATATTTAGCTGAGTTTTGTTAAGCTAATTGTTCGATATTTTTTAAGGAATCCAGGGATTGAGCGCGCGTTTATCTGTTTTATGTTGCTGGCTGATGAATCTGTTATTCAGCGCAGTCATTCAGGCTGAAACAGTTAACTTTGATATTGAAGGGCTCGAGCAAAAGCACTTAAAACAAAACGTGCAGTTACATTTGCAAACACTGGACGCTCCTTCAAGTCGTTTCCAATTTGAAGACTTTGCCTTACAAGCACAGAAAAAAGCCCGGACAGCCCTTAAAGCCTATGGCTATTATCAGAGCAACATAAATGTCATGCCCACTGACAACAAAGGCTTGCAGTGGAAACTGGTTATTGAAGCCGGCAAACCGGTGTTAATACGGTCATTAAAACTGCAAATCAATGGTGATGGCAGTCAGGATGCTCAACTTAATGCCATTATTAATGAGAGTGGACTGAAACAAGGTACACCACTAAATCAATCCAAATACGAAGATCTAAAATCACGATTACAGGCGATGGCATTAGCCCGTGGTTATTTTGATTTTTCCTTCAGTACGCACACTTTAAAAGTAAGTAATTCATCACTAACTGCAGATGTAATATTAATTGCAGATTCGGGGGCACGTTATTCTTTTGGTAAATTGCAGTACTCCCGGGATGAACGCACTGAAGCACTGATTGCTCAGCTGGTGCCCTTTCAGCAGGGGGAGCCCTATCTGGCAGACGGGCTGGCTGAATTAAGCCAGGCATTAAAGAAAACCCGTTATTTCAGGCATGTATTAGTCCGTCCTCTGTTGTCAGAAGCAAGTAATAATCAAGTGCCAATTGCCCTTACTCTGGTGCATATGCCGCGGGATAACTTTGATCTGGGCGGTGGTTTTTCATCGGATGATATTGGCCCCCGTTTCCGTGCTAAATGGGAACGACCCTGGGTGAATAGTCGCGGCCATTCAATGTCGGCAGAGTTGTTTGCGTCTCAGGTGGAGCAGCATGCGAGTTTTGATTACAAAATCCCATTATCTGATCCAGTTAAGCATTTTCTGAGTTTGCAGCTTGGTTATCAGGCCCTGCAGGATAATGATACCGATAGTAGTAAATACACACTTTCTGCACAGCGTCATATTGATTTAGATACTCTTGATTGGCAACGTATCGATTTTATTCGTTATGAACACGAAGAATATCAACAGGGGAGTGACGAACCACAAACAGCCAATTTGTTTATTCCCGGGGTGACATTTAGTCGTCTTAGAAGTCGCGGGGGACTGGATGTGGATTGGGGGGACAAGCAAATGGTAACGCTTGAGGCCGCGGGTGATGATGTTGGCTCAGACGTTAATTTTGTACGTATTTCTGCGGTTACCCGTTGGTTACGGAGTTTGGGGGAACATCGTTTTTTACTGCGCGCGGAAGCTGGTGCTATTGCTACTGATGACTTCGACGCTATTCCTTCCAGTTTGCGTTTCTTTGCCGGTGGTGACCAAAGTATTCGTGGTTTTGGTTACCGCAATCTGGCCCCAAAAGATGAGGAAGGTGAACTGACAGGTGGACGCTATCTGGCGGTAGTCAGTGCCGAATATTCTTATCCGGTTGCGGATGAATGGCGGGCTGCTGTGTTTATCGATGCAGGTAATGCAGCCAACAAGTTCAACAACAATATTGCAACCGGTGCTGGTGTAGGGGCGATTTGGCAGTCACCTGTCGGTCCGGTAAGAATTTATGTGGCACGTGGCCATAATGATGAAGAAAATACCTGGCGTTTGCATTTGCTGATGGGGCCGTCTTTATGATGAAGAAGTTTTTCATTGCGGTGCTGGTATTTATTGTTGGAATTACCTTGTTTACTCTGGGGATGCTGTATTCTCCCTGGGGAAGCCGGGTGCTGATTGGCTGGATTGATCATCAAATCGATAGCGTTGAAATAGACTATCAGTCTGGTGCAATAGGCGCTGAACTGGCGCTGTCTAAGGTTATCTGGAAAGATGGTGATAGTCTTGTTGCGCTAAAAAATGTGCAAACCCGTTTGCGCTTGCCCTGCCTGCTGAGTGTTAAATTATGTATTGAATCAATATCGATTGAACAGATTGAGGGTAAATTACTCGCGACACAACAACAGCAAACATCGCAAAAAAGCACTGGTACCTTTAGCAGCCCGATTGATGTCGACTTGCAACAATTCACCCTGGGTAAAGCTCAGCTTAATTATGACGATAGCTGGCTGGTTTCCGTCACCCAATTCAACAGCCGCTTATCACTAAACAAAAACCTCGATGTTGCACAGTTGCATATGGGGTTGCTGTCGTTACAGCAACTGGCGGATTCAGATAAACAGACAACTCAACAGTTGAATGCGGCCTATTTTCAGCAGTTGCAATATCAGCCTCCGACATTGAAAGACTGGCGACTGCCACTAAATTTTGTCTTACATCAAATGCGGATTGAACAGATTCGGTATCAGGCAGCAGCAGGTGAAATGCAGCAAATCAATGACTTTCAGCTGCAAGCGAAGGGGGAAGGAGCAAAAATTACCTTGCAACGTTTTGCTGCCAGTTATCAGCAATGGCAACTTAACCTGAATGGCAAAATAACCACCAGGGGACAATACCCCAACCAACTGGAACTGAATGTCACTGAGCACTCGAAAAACAAACAGGTTGCTGAGTTGCAATGGCAGGCGCAGGGTGATTTATCTGCCTGGAAACATCAGCTATCTGTGAGTGGCCCTTATGCGGCGCAAGCCAGCGCGCAGCTGAATTTGTTAAAAGCCAGTTTGCCGGTCTCACTAAACGCTGCGTGGCAGGAATTAGGCTGGCCGCTTAATAATCCGCAGTGGCATTCCAAAAACGGGATTGTGAAAATAAACGGCAATCTGCAACAGTTTTCTGTTGAGTTAAGCAATCAGCTGACGGGGAAATCGATCCCCATCACAGAAATAGCATTGCAAGCACAAGGCAATCGACAACGTCTTAGTATTGATACTCTGATTGCCCGATTGCTTGAAGGACAAATTGATTTGAGTGGGACATTGTTGTTAGGTAACAACAGTGAACTGAATGCCGATGTTGTCATTCAACATATCGATGCAAGTCAGTATTGGCCAGAGCTCAAAAGCCAAATCAATGGCAACTTAAAACTAACCGCTAACGCCAGTAAGGATGACTGGCATTTCCAGCTCTCTCCGATTGATATTCACGGAAAATGGCGTGAACACGCTCTTAATTTATCAGGTCAGGTTAAGGGGGCACGTAATCTTGGACTTGAGTTTAAGCAATTGATGCTAAACAGCGGTGATAATCGTCTGACACTGAATGGTACGCTTGATAATCATCAGGAGATGCAAAGTCAGTTACAAATCAGTGCCAGTAATTTATCACAATTATGGCCGGGGCTGGCTGGTGTTATGCAGATGGATGCCAGTGTAGATGGTGTTCTTAGTCAACCTCACGCGATCTTTTCAGTTGATGCCAGTAAGTTGCAATTTGATGAATGGACATTAAGTAAAATGCAGGGACAGGGCGATGTGCGCTGGAACGAGACAAAACCGGTTGATATCAGGTTGACAGTTCAGGATTTAACATCGCTTAATCATCAGCTTGAGCAGGGTGAAATCAGGTTAACGGGTAATGCCGATCAGCATAGGTTTGACATTAACCTGCAGGGTGACGGAGCGGGGTTTAATGCGCAATTGCAGGGTCAGTATCAGGGGCATCAATGGAAAGGGCAGTGGCAAACCGGAGAAATAGTTTCCAAATACGCTGAACTGTCGTTAATTAAACCTTTTGCGATAGAAGCGGACTGGCAACAGCAGCAATTTAAAATTGGCGACAATTGCTGGCAACACCAGACCAGTTCTCTTTGTATCTCAGATGCCAGTTATAACAAGCAACAGGCAAATTGGTCTTTGCAAATCAGTCAACTTCCCATCGCCCCCATTTTAAATCGCTTTGTGGCGGCTATTCCACAGGTGGATACATCCAGTGAATTAAGCCTGAATATGCAAGGGCACTGGGATAGCAATGCCTTACCTAAGATTGCTATGCAAATGCAATTAAGTGGAGATGAATGGCGATTTACCAATAAGAACGCAGTTGCACTGTCGTTGGATCCCGCCAGTATTAATATTGATATGGATAACAAAAATATGCATATCGAATCCAGGTTATCTGGTAAACAAATTGGTCAGTTTGTCAGTAAGGTGACCATTAGTCCTAAGGGCGATGACAAGTTACTAAGTGGTCATGTCGAGTTTGAACGGTTTGACCTGCATCCCTTTATTAATTTGCTTCCTCAACTTGATACATTAGCCGGCATTATGCAGGGACGGATAGAATTAGATGGGTCATTACAACAACCCTTATTAAATGGGCAAATGAATCTGCATCAAGGAGCAATTTCGGGCAGTGCAATACCGGTAGTTGCTACGGCCATTGAACAAACGCTACAACTGAAAGGACAGTATGCGGATATCGACGGCACCTATCAGTTGGGTAGCGGCAAAGGAGAAATAAATGGGGAATTGCACTGGTTACCTGATGTAAGTGCCAGTCTTAATATAACCGGTACCGATTTGGAGCTGACTTATCAGAACATTTTACGTGGTACGTTAACGCCAAATGTTCAGGTGGCATTTACTCAACAAAAAATTGATGTAAGTGGGCGCATACAAATTCCTTATGCCAGAGTTAAATTAAAAGAACTACCCGAAAGTGCGGTTTCTCCTTCTGATGATGTGGTAATGATCGATGAACCCCAGGCGGCATCTGACAGTGCACAGAAACTTAATTTAGATCTGCTGGTGCAAATTGACCCCGGACGCAATAAAGACGTGAAGCTGGATGCATTTGGTTTAACCACTGACTTGCAGGGAGAATTAAGGCTGGCACAGGCCAGTGATAACCTGCTTGCCGATGGTGAAGTAACCTTGCTTAACGGACGTTATCGCGCCTACGGTCAAAATTTATTGATCAAAGAAGGTGAATTAATTTTCCATGGACCAGTGAGCCAGCCTCATGTGGCACTGGAGGCCATTCGTGATCCTTCGTTAACTGCGGATGATGTTACCGCAGGTATAAGAGTAAACGGCAGTGCAAAAGCGCCGAAAGTATCAGTATTTTCAGATCCAGTAATGGAACAGCCCCAGGCCTTATCTTATTTATTGCGTGGTCGTGGTTTAAATAGCGCAAACGATCAGGGGCAGGATGCGATGCTTACCACTATGCTACTTGGACTGGGACTCAGTCGCAGCGAAAACTTGGTGGGACGAGTTGGGCATAAACTGGGTGTGAAGGATTTGACACTCGACACCTCCGGGCAAGGGGATAACACTCAATTGGCGCTTACCGGTTATATCGCACCCGGTGTGCAGTTGCGTTATGGTTTGGGTGTGTTCAATTCCGCATCTGAAGTTGCATTACGATATGAGCTGACTTCCAGCCTGTATCTGGAAGCCGTTAGTGGATTAAATAATGCTTTGGATCTTTATTACAGTTTCAGCGTTGGAGAAGATGAACAGGATACGGAAAAACAGCAAACAGCCAGCAAGGTGCATTAGTGTCCGGCATCGGCTGTCGGGTGACTGAACAAATAACCCTGTGCCAGCTTTATACCTAATTTCTTGAGGTATGTGGCTGAATGGGCTTGCTCAACATGCTCTGCGATAAGCTGCAATTTAAGATCTCGTGCCTGCTCAATCAATTGCGAAAGTGCATTAACCTGCTCAGTATTTTCTGGCTGATTTATCCACTGGCCACTTACTTTGATTCCGCTAATACCCCGGATTTTCAGCAGGCTTTGCCAATCGCAGTCACACGTCATATTGTCGATCATTACGCCTATTTTTAAGCCCTGACAAAAAGCAATAAACTGCTGAAGAACATTACGATGATTCAGTGCATCCTGCGCAGATAGTTCCAGCCATACCCGTTGAGGACTTGGATATTGATGAATATGTTCCAGCAGAAAATCAAGGAAGGCTTTGTCGGTAATATCACTGGCCATGATATTCATACTCCAGCCTACGGCTTTATCTTCAAAGTAACAGGCGCTTTGATGAAAAATTTGTCGTGCCAGTTCTCCAAAACACTGTTGCTGTTCAACGATGTGCAAAAACTGACTGGGAACAAATAATTGCTCCTGAGGCGTTATAAGTCTTGCAAGGCATTCATAATGAGTAACTGAACCATCCTCCAAATCATGTACGGGTTGGAAGTAAGGCACAATGTGCTCAAGGTTAAAATCACTGCCGACATCCTGTATTTGCATAGTTAATTTCATATTAGCTGGTCTGTGACTATCATATGACAATTACCAGCGAGTTCTCAATTCAACGATTTGAACTATCGACAATTTTGTCGAATTTTGTTGGTGAGATGTTGCAATTTGGGGTAAAGTCCGGTGTTTTTCGCCCCTGTACACTTGAGGAAGTCTGATTGAATAAAGCCCGCGCCAGTATGGAGCACCTTTATCGCGTATTTACCGCGCCGGAAGGTCGGGAATCAAAGCTTGCTCAGATAGAACAGCACTTATCGGCTAATTTGGCTGACTTTTTGTCACGTCACGTGGTGGCATCCAACACGTCTCTTGAAGATATTGAACATCACTTTGCTGATTTTACCGTGCCGGAAGAGCCGCAGTTTGTCAGCGACCACGCTGAAATTCTGCTGGAAAAACTGGTTGCTAACTCGGTTAATACTTATTCACCGCAGTTTATCGGTCACATGACTTCCGCTTTACCTTATTTTCACCTGCCGCTGGCTAAATTACTGGTCGGTCTGAACCAGAATTTGGTGAAAATTGAAACATCTAAAGCCTTCACACCTTTGGAACGTCAGGTATTGGGCATGATCCATCAGTTGGTATATGGCCATAATGAACATTTTTACCGTGCTCACTTACATTCGGCTAATTATTCACTGGGGGCATTTTGTTCGGGCGGCACCATTGCCAATATTTCAGCGTTATGGGTTGCACGTAATCAGGCGTTGCCTCCAAAAGGCAGTTTCAGAGGAGTGAGTCAAAGTGGCTTACATGCAGCGTTAAAACATTATGGTTATGAGGATATGGTGATCCTGACCTCGAAACGTGGTCATTATTCCTTAAGTAAAGCGGCAGATGTACTGGGGTTGGGACGGCATAATCTGATTACATTACCTTGTCCGGACCAAACACTCGATCCACAGCTCGCCCTGCAAAAAGGTCTTGAACTTCAACAACAAGGCATCAAAGTATTAGCGATTGTGGGCATTGCCGGAACCACAGAAACCGGGCATATAGACCCGTTGGATGAGCTGGCAGATGTTGCTCAGCAACTGGGCTGTCATTTTCATGTAGATGCAGCATGGGGCGGCGCAACTTTGTTCTCGCAGAAATACCGTAGTTTACTGAAAGGTATTGAGCGCGCAGATTCAGTGACACTGGATGCACACAAACAAATGTATGTGCCAATGGGAGCAGGCATGGTGCTGTTTAAAGATGCCAATGCCAGCAATGCTGTGCGCCATCACGCTGAATATATATTACGCGAAGGATCAAAAGATTTAGGCGCCAGTACATTGGAAGGCTCGCGTAATGGTATGGCCATGATGTTATATGCTTCCATGCATATTTTTGGTCGTCAGGGCTATCAGTTACTGATCGACCAGAGTATAGAAAAGGCACACTATTTTGCTGATTTAATTAGTCAGCAGCCTGATTTCGAGTTAATTACAAAACCTACTTTGTGTTTACTTACTTACCGTGTGCGTCCCGATTTTATTAAAGAAGTATTAAGCCGTTTTCCAGATAAACGTGATGAGATTAACCAGTTACTGGATAACCTCACCGTGGCGGTGCAGAAGCGTCAACGTGAAGCAGGCAAATCGTTTGTTTCCAGAACCCGTTTAGCCACCGGAAAATATCATCAACAGGTCGTCACTGTATTTCGGGTTGTGTTAGCTAACCCATTGACGACTGCTGAACATTTAAACGATATATTGCACGAGCAACTTCATATTGCTCGCCAAACCCAAAGCTGGACCAGATTGCAGAATTTAGCCAATCAGCTAACCACATCGGTGTAATGCCTGTTTTATTTTATCAGCTAAATGCCGAATCCGGTTTTTATAGTTCTTTGACTGGCTGCTTTATTCCGGACTGCTATTACTGCTATTATTTAAGCCTGTGCTAATTTGGGTAACCTATTAAATTTGAAGGATTTTTGATGCGTAATAATCAACCTGTCACCAATGATGAGCGTAAATTTGGCTCTTCAGAGCAGCTTATTTCTTCGACTGATTTACAGGGTAATATTCGTCATTGTAACGATGCTTTTGTCAAAATCAGTGGTTACTCGAGACAGGAATTAATTGGTCAGCCACATAATCTGGTGCGCCATCCGGATATGCCCACACAGGCATTTAAGGTCATGT
Organism: Neptunicella marina; assembly: GCF_014270035.1. Lineage (GTDB taxonomy): Bacteria > Pseudomonadota > Gammaproteobacteria > Enterobacterales > Alteromonadaceae > Neptunicella > Neptunicella marina. Next base: position 63,158 of record NZ_JACNEP010000006.1, read on the forward strand.
GGGAACATCTAAAAGCGGGAAAACCCTGGATGGGACTGGTTAAAAATCGTTGTAAAAACGGCGATTATTACTGGGTTAATGCCTATGTCACCCCAGTGACTGAAAGAGGTCAGGTGATTGGTTATGAATCAGTAAGAACCTGTCCCAAACGTGAAGATGTCGCCCGCGCGGAACATTTATATAGAAGTATTCGCAACAATGCAGCCCGCCCTAATGCCTTAATAAATAAAATTAAAAACCATTTCTCATCTATGTTTGGGCTGATTGCAGCAATATTGGGAATTGGTCTGTGGGTCGCCGGCTGGCCGGAAGTAGCTGTCATATTGTTGATTGCGGCTTTAATTGGGGTATCCATCTGGCATAAGTTGCATATGGCATCTTCCTGTAAAACGATTCTTGAGTTAATCCCTAATGCGTTTAAACATCCTTTAGCTGTAGAGACCTATACTCAGTCTTCAGGTGTGTTAGGTGAACTCACAGTGGCCGTACTGGCACAACGCGCTCATTTGAATACGGTACTGACTCGCATTGATGATGCTGCGTCCCAGGTCTTCATAGGGGCTAAGAGTTCTGCAGATTTATCTCACAATGTCGTTGCGCAATTAAACCGACAGCAACATGAAACAACGCAGGTTGCTACCGCCATGCATCAAATGACTACCACCATTGCTGAAGTATCACGCAGTGTACAAAGCACGGCAGATGAAACCCAGGAAGCAGATTCGTTAGCTCAGAATGGCAAGCAGGTTGCAAGCAAAACCGCAGATGTCATTCGTGGTCTTCAGCGTTCAGTGGATAATATTGCTAACTCGGTGGATGCACTGGCACAAGAGTCTAAAAATATCTCTAATGCCGCTGTGGTTATTGAACAGATTGCAGAACAAACTAACTTGTTAGCGTTAAATGCCGCAATTGAAGCAGCACGGGCCGGGGAGCAAGGCAGAGGATTTGCCGTGGTGGCTGATGAGGTCAGGCAACTGGCCCAGCGCACAACCGATTCAACAAAAGAAATCCATCGGGTGATTGCGTCACTGGCAACCGTTGCTGATGAAGCTGTGCAATCTGCGGCCAATGGACGTCAGGACGCTGAGTCTGGTGTCAAACAGGTGCTGGAGACGGCAGAATTGCTGAATGGTATCAATACGGCGTTGAACAAAGTCAGTGATATGTCACAACAAATGGCAGCATCTGTGGAAGAACAGGCCACTGTGGCAGAAGACGTGAATAAACAGATCGTTGATATTTCCGACCTCGCAAATATCAGTCTGGCTGCTGGAGAAGAATTTGCCGGACAAGCTACCGAGATGCAGGAAGTGGCGCTTGGGTTACATGAGGTCGTTAAGCGTTTTCGTTAAAAAACGCAGGCATAATAAGGCAGGTTGTGGTTTAAACCTGCCTCCATTGTTTACCTTAATTGGATAGCGATACCGTCATGTTATCGATCAGTCTGGTTGTTCCTAAAAAGGCGGCGACCAGAATTACCAGTTGTGAATCTTCTACTCCTGGAGGTAACAAACTGCTGGCTGAGCGAATGTCTATATAATCGGTCTGAAACCCCAGTTGCTCCAGTTCCGCTGAATATTGCTCAATTAATGCTGAATAATCCCTGCGCCCCAGCTCAATATGATCGGCTATCAGGTTCATGATGCGATAAATATTGGGTGCTAGCTGGCGCTGTTCATCAGATAAATAACCATTACGCGAACTGAGCGCAAGGCCATCCTCAGCTCTTGCAGTGGGCACACTGTGAACTTGCAGATTCATCGACAAATCGGTCACCATGGCTTTTATTACCTGGACCTGCTGAAAATCCTTTTCACCAAAAAAGGCATGATTCGGTTGTACCATATTAAACAACTTACATACGATAGTGGCCACCCCACGGAAATGACCGGGACGACTGGCACCACAAATCATGTAGGATAATCCCGGTACTTCAACAAACGTCTGTTGTTCCAGTCCACGGGGATAAATATCCTGCGCTTTTGGAGTGAAAACCAGATCAACGTTGAGTTCCTGCAAGGCCTGACAATCCTGCTTCAGAGTACGGGGGTAAGCGGCCAGATCTTCGTTAGCTCCAAATTGCATGGGGTTAACAAAAATTGATACCACCACTATATCGGCTTGTTTACGCGCCTCTTTTACCAGCTTTAAATGGCCTTCATGCAGATTACCCATGGTCGGGACAAACGCAATGATCTTGCCTTCCAGTTGCCACTGGCGACGTATTTCACGCAAAGGTTGAATATCACTGATTATTTGCATACAGATTACTTAGTTAAAACTGTGTTCTTCACCGGGGAAAACACCTTGCTTAACATCGTCAATAAAACGCGTTACAGCGGTACGGATATCACCCGTTTCGGCTAAAAAGTTTTTAGAAAATTTAGGCATGTAGTTGGCACTGATCCCCAACATGTCATGCATTACCAGTACCTGACCATCAGTGTCCGGGCCTGCACCGATACCAATAACCGGAATACTCAGGCTTTCACTGATTTTTTTCCCCAGAGAGCTGGGAACACATTCCAGCACCAGTAATTGAATACCGGCACGTTCAAGCGCGATAGCATCCTCCAGAATTTGTTCGGCCTGCAATTCTGAGCGACCCTGAACCTTAAAGCCGCCAAAAACGTGCACCGATTGCGGCGTTAAGCCCAAATGGCCACATACAGGCACTCCGCGCTGGATAAGGCCGGTAACGGATTCACATAACCAGCTGCCGCCTTCCATTTTTATCATTGTGGCCCCTGCCGCCATTAATTTACCGGCACTTAGGTAAGTTTGTTCCGGGGTTGAATAACTCATAAATGGCATATCGGCGATAACCAGTGCTCGTTCGGTTCCCTGCCTGACGCTTGAGGTGTGATAGGCAATATTATCTACCGACACCGGTAATGTATCTGATTCACCCTGAAGCACCATGCCAAGTGAGTCGCCAATTAACATGACTTCCACACCCTGTTCGTCGAACAGTTTGGCAAAACTGGCATCATACGCGGTCAATACTGTGATTTTTTCACCCTGTTGTTTCATGTTCAGCAGGGTAGAAGATGTGACTTTTTTGGCTGTCATAACACTATTCTCTTTTAATTGCCCAACACTTATAACGCGACTTATACATCAGTAAGTAGGCGGCACTATACGTATATTTTTTGTGAATTTCCAAATAGAAGCTTTAGTTACCAGTTGGTGAACTGGATTTTTTTCATGCCATTCAGAGGCACTTGCTGACATAGCTCTGCCAGAGACTCACCTCCCGGAAGCGTGAGTTCCGGACTGATCTCGAGCATAGGATGTAAGACGAATTCCCGCTCAGTTAAGCCATAATGTGGCACGGTTAAACGAGGTAAATCAATTTGCTGATTACCATAAAGTAAAATATCCAAATCAAGTGTACGTGAGCCCCATCGCACTATCCGTTCACGACCATGTTGATTTTCGATGGATTGCAATGCATCGAGCAAATCCAAAGCGTCGAGTTGTGTGTTAATGACCACAACTGCATTGATGTAATTGGGTTGATCCTGAGGCCCCATTGGTACGCTGCAATACAGGCTGGACTGTGCAGTTAACTGACAATGTTCAAGATGAATAATGGCGTTTCGTGCCTCAACCAGTTGCTGTGCAGGATTGGCTAAATTGCTGCCAAGTCCGATGTAAACGGTAATCATTGCCTGGGTGGCTTTTTATTGCGGAAGCGGCGTTTACGTTTGGGAGGTGCAGATTCATTATTACGCAGAGCTGTTAGCATCTGTTTGCGTTCTTCGGGTTTGGCTTGTTGAAAGTCAGTCCACCATTGCGCCAGTATTTCCAATTCGCCCCCTTCAATTTCAGCGCGTATCAGCAAAAAATCATAGGCTGCGCGAAAACGAGGATGCTCCAGTATTTGATAAGTCCGGCGTCCAAAACGTTTGGGGAATCGTTGCTGTAATTGCCAGATTTCACGGATCACACTGGTGAAACGTTTAGGGATCATGATGCGCTGAATCTGACGATCTAAAACATCACCCATCGCAAGATTAAAGGCATCATAACTGTTAAAACCTCCCTCCATCATCAAAGTCTGGCAACGTTCCTCCACTGGAAACCATAACAACGCCGCATAAACAAACGCGGGTGTTACTCTTTGATCACTGTTAACCCTTTGATCAGTATTGCGCATTACCTGTTCTAAAAATGCGTTTTCTTTACTGTTCGGATCGTTTAATAAGGGCGTAAGAATGGGGAATAACGGGTCAAGCAAATGATATTCCTGCAGCAAACGTAAGGTTTTGAGCCCACTGCCAGAAATAAACAGTTTGATGATTTCCTCAAATAATCGTGCAGGTGGAATATTGGCTAACAATGAAGCGAGCGTTTTTATTGGTTTAGCCGTGGCGTCATCGATTTGCATATCCAGTTTAGCGGCAAATCGTATTGCCCTTAACATGCGCACCGGATCTTCACGGTAACGGGTTTCGGGATCGCCGATCAGAGCAATTTTTCGTTGTTCAATCGCTTTAATACCATTGGCAAAATCGCGAATAGAAAAGTCAGCAATATTGTAATACATCGCGTTAATCGTGAAATCACGGCGTTCAGCATCTTCCTGTATGGTGCCAAAAACGTTATCACGCAATATTTGACCATGGCTGCTTTGTTTACCCAGCGATTCGTCTTCCTGGTGGTGTCCGCGGAAAGTGGCGACTTCAATAATTTCGCGGCCAAACATGACATGCGCCAGACGAAATCGACGGCCAATCAAACGACAATTACGGAAAAGGGCTTTAACCTGTTCTGGCTCGGCATTAGTGACCACATCAAAATCTTTTGGGGTTTGACCTAATAAGAGATCGCGTACACAACCGCCAACCAGATAAGCTTCAAATCCAGCATTATGCAGGCGATATAGAACTTTTAGCGCGTTGTCATTGATATCGCGACGCGAAATGCCATGTTCGGCACGGGGTAAAACACGTTCACTTAAGACGCCGTTAGTTGCGGTTTCAGCCCCTGAAAATACCTGCTTAACCTTTTTTATAACCCGGGAAATAATAACTTAACTCCTGCAATATTGATGCCCCCAGAAAATGGGCGGCTAATTCTAGCGCAGCTCGGCAAAAAATAGAATTGAATTCACCAGAGCAAATTAATGCCAAGCCTTGCTATGCGGCCTTTACCCTTGTGCTTTTAATATCTCAATCTGTTGTGGCAATTTTGATGTTAGCCAATTGGCACTGGCCCATTTGAGTATGTGCTCACAATCAGTATTTGCAATGTCTGCTGGTGGGGCATGATTTAACCAACTTAAGACAGTGCACAGGTTATCAGTAGCCCGATTGTTATCCAGTGCGGGGGCATGGTTCTGTTTACTGAGTTTCAGGCCGGGTTTTGTCACTACAACTGGCAAGTGTAAATACTGAGGTTGGGGTAGTTTTAGCTGTTGATACAACGCGAGTTGACAGGCAGTGGGCTGCAGTAAATCGCTGCCTCGTACTATGTGGTTTATTTGCTGGTCCGTATCGTCACTCACCACAGCCAGATGGTATGCGTATAAACCGTCCTTACGTTTTAAAATAAAATCCTCATGCGAAAAAGCCTGATCAGCTGCAATATTGCCTTGTAACATGTCGGTAAAATAGTTAATTGGGGCAAGGTTTTTAAATCGTAATGAGCAGCCCTCTGCCGTTAAGTGTCTGTCACGGCAATATCCATGATAATGGCCACCTCGCTGTTGAATTAGTTTACGAGTACAGTTGCAATAGTAGGTAACGGATTGTTTTTGAAGAAGTTCAAGGTGATATTCATACAAATCTGATTGTTTGCTTTGGTAACGTATCGCTTCATCCCAATACAGGCCATGCTGCTCAAGGGTATGCAGGATAATGTCAGTGGCTCCCGGCATTTCACGAGGTGGATCGATATCTTCTATGCGAACTAACCATTTACCCTGGTGAGATTTTGCATGGAGGTAACTGCCTACAGCAGCGACCAAAGAGCCCAGATGTAATGGACCTGAAGGAGAGGGAGCAAATCGCCCTCGATAAGTAGAAGGACTGTTCTTCATTAAAAAGACAAATAGAATGCTGCACAAAGCCTTTTTCTTTGTACAGCATCATACAGGTTATATAAATTAACCCTGCATTTGTTTTTCTTTGATTTCAGCCATGGTTTTACAGTCGATACAAAGGTCGGCTGTTGGGCGTGCTTCCAGTCGGCGAATACCTATTTCGATGCCACAACTGTCACAAAAACCAAAATCGTCTTCTTCGATACGCTTAAGGGTTTTTTCAATCTTTTTGATCAGCTTTCGTTCACGATCACGGGTACGTAATTCGATGCTGAATTCTTCTTCCTGTGCTGCACGATCTACCGGATCAGGGAAGTTTGCCGCTTCGTCCTGCATGTGATGTACAGTACGGTCGACTTCTTCACGCAATTGGTTACGCCAGGCTTGAAGTAGTTTTCTGAAATGCTCTAACTGAGCATCGTTCATGTACTCTTCGCCTTCCTTCTCCTGATAAGGCGACACACCTGCCAGCGCGAGCAGGCCTATTGTTTTATTTGTTGGCATCAGCCAATTCTCCTAAACAAAATCGCAGGGATTTTTAATAAGCGGCTATCTATAGCAGAAAGCCTCTTGCTTGACAACGAATTCGGGGGACTGAAGTACTCCCTATTCGATCAGACAGCCAAATATGGAGATCAAAAATTAAAAATCAACTTTTTTATGCAAATTAAATGGACATTGATAGCTGACTTTGTATTCATCACCGAGTAATTCACAACCATAAGCCAGTATTTCTACTCCTGCATCAATAGCATTTTGCAGTTCTGCAGCATAGGCCGGGTCGATATGACGCGCGACAGTCATTTGATGTATACCGCTATGCTGTACTAAAAATAGCAGTACTGCACGCTGTCCTTTTTCAGCTAAAATAGCGAGTTCACGCAGGTGTTTTTGTCCCCGCGTGGTCACAGCATCGGGAAAACATCCCCAATCCTGCTCAAGCAAGGTGACCGATTTTACTTCAACATAACAATCGGGTTGGTTGCTTTGCGTCAGTAAAAAATCAATCCGGCTATTTTCATTACCGTATTTGACTTCGGGTTTGATTTTATCGTAACCGGTAAGTTCTGGTATTCGATTTTGCTGTATTGCTTCTGCAACCAGCTTGTTGGCATTGTGTGTGTTAATGCCAATCAGATGACCAAGATGGTTTTCTACCAACTCCCAGGTGTAAGCCAGTTTGCGTTTGGGGTTGTTATGTTTGGATAACCAGGCCTTCCAACCCGGTTCTGCGCAGGATTTCATTGAGCCGGTGTTGGGACAATGTGCGGTGACAATGTCACCTGTATCCAGTTTCACATCAGCAAAAAAACGTTTGTAGCGTTTAATTAATGTGCCGGGTATCAGTGGGCTGACAAACTTCATTTCTTGAGTCCACCATAGCGGATAATTTAGACTAGCTGTCCATTCTAACAAATTACGGTTGTTCGTTGGTGAGCAATTGTATTGATACGAGGTTGTTATGTCTCTTCTTACCCTTTCACTCTCTTCCAATCCGGCACCTGCACAATGGGGAACCAGTGCGATTTTGTCATTTTCTGAGTCGGGCGCGACAGTGCATATTGGCAGAGGTTCGGTGGATGCATTGCGCATCATAAAAAAGGCAGCGCGACATCTGGATGGCTTAGGTAATAAAGAAATTCAGTTAATTGGCGATTGGAATGCCGAACAGCAGTGGGCTTTTGTCTGCAGTTATGTCTCTCCGAAAAAACCAGGTGGTGTGCATTTTGTCGATAATGCTGATAAAGCAGAATTGCAACAACGTGCCAAAGCAATGTTGTTTACCCGTGATCTCATTAATCGTGCACCAGAAGATATTCACCCTCAGTCGTTAGCAAAAGAAGTTAGCCAATGGTTATCGTCTTTAAGTAACGATATAACCGTCAAAACCATTGAAGGTGATGCATTACTTGAACAGGGATGGATTGGCATTCATGGTGTAGGTCGTGGTAGTCAGCGCCCTCCTTTATTACTGGAAGTGGACTTTAATCCAACAGGCAACCCTGATGCAAAAGTTTCTGCGGCGCTGGTTGGTAAAGGTATTACCTTTGACAGTGGCGGTTACAGTATCAAATCCAGTGAAGGCATGTTAACCATGAAATGCGATATGGGCGGTGCGGCTACGGTGGCGGGCGCCTTAGGTTTAGCCATTATGCAAGGCTTGGAAAAGCGCGTAAAAATGTTTCTTTGCTGTGCAGAAAATCTGATTAGCGGTAACGCTTATAAACTGGGAGATATCCTGACTTATAAAAATGGTACAACGGTTGAAGTGGTTAATACCGATGCCGAAGGTCGTCTGGTACTGGCTGATGGTTTAATGGCTGCCGGTGAAACTGGTGCCCCGCTGATTATTGATGCCGCTACACTCACTGGCGCCGCTATGGTAGCGGTTGGTAGTGAATACAATGCATTATTTGGTTTGGATAAACCTTTGGTTGCCAAAGCAGTGCAAGTGGCTGAGTCGGTAAATGAGCCAGCATGGCCATTGCCTTTGGAAAAGTGGCATCAGGATAATTGTCCGTCTGCTTATGCCGATACGGCTAATAGTCGTCCGGTCAAAGGCGGTGGAGCGGGTGGCGCTTCGAATGCTGCTGGTTTTTTATCTCGTTTTGTTCCAAATGAAGGTCAGGGCTGGCTGCATTTTGATTTAGCGTCTGCGTTTAACAATTCTGCGACCAATATGCTGCCTGCAGGGGCAACAGCCGCTGGTATACGTACAATTGCGCAGTTAATTAGAGGATAGAGCTGATACAACAAGGCGATGTGTGTCAGCATCGCCTTGTTGTTTAATTCGGATAAAAGTTGATTAGATGCCGCCGATACGTTCGGCAAAGGTTTTGTAGCGTTTTACATCCTCGGCATCAAATAAAGGGCGCCCTTCATCATCTTTTTGTTTAGCGAGCAGAAGGCTTTCACGCTCAAGGCGTTCAACGCGAATATCTTGCACACCAAGAAATTCCGCGACCTCGCTGACTGTCATCAAGTTCATTGCAGTTTCTTCCTTTTTAGTATTGATTATTATTAAAGCCTAAAAACGGTATTTTACCCAGCCGGCAGTATAAACAGATTAATTAAACAACTGAAACTTATCTGATTTTTTATTAAAATAGCCAGACTTATTTTGTTTGGAGAGTACTGATGGATACGTGGTCCGCAGCAATCATGTTGTTTTTAATTATGGATCCATTGGGCAATTTGCCTGTTTTTATGTCAGTACTAAAAGTGATAGAGCCTAAACGACGCAAAAAGGTGTTGGCTCGTGAGCTGTTATTCTCGCTGCTGATTATGGGATTATTCCTGTACAGCGGACAAGCAATGCTGGATTTTCTTAATGTGAAACAGGAAACCGTTAGTATTGCCGGAGGAATTATCTTGTTTTTAATTGCCCTGCGTATGATATTTCCGCAACCTGGTGGTGTTGCTGGTCAGCCCGTAGGAGAAGAGCCGTTTTTAGTCCCGTTGGCAATCCCAATGGTTGCCGGACCGTCGATTCTGGCTGCTCTGATCTTGTTAGCTAATCAGGATCCGGATCGTATGGCTGATTGGAGCATAGCGTTGTTTTGCGCATGGTTTGTATCCGCTTCAATTTTAATGTTCTCAAATAGCTTCCATCGTTTACTGGGTGAACGTGGATTAACCGCCGTTGAACGCCTAATGGGCATGATACTGGTCATGATTTCAATACAAATGTTTTTAGATGGCGTTGTAGCATACTGGGGACACGCAACATGAATAATAAATTAACTACTTTCGCCCGTGTGCGTGAGTTGCCACCTGCGCAAGCAGCCCTGTTTGGTGCAACCTTACTTGAACGTATGCTGCCAAATTACATGCTATTTTGTGACGTAAGTGAACAAGGTGATGCGGAACAGTTTCGTAAAACACTCAATGCCATATGGGACAAGCTGGCTGATCCTAAACAAAAGATGAATCTGGCGGTGCACCTCGAAAAAATCGAAGAAGCTACGCCTGATGCTGCTGAACATGACTTTTATGGTGTATATCCAGCCATTGATGCAGGCATGTCGATGGCCGCATTGCTGTTGTTGATTATGGGAGATGATCCTCAGGGCGCCGTCGTGATCAGCAAACTGTCACAAGGTTCTGTTGAAGCTTTTATTGAGGCTACTCATGAAGAGCAATTAGACAACCAGGCAATAAAAGCACATCCATTAATGCAGTGGGAAGTAAGTTTTCAACAATCATTACTAGATATTCTTGAATCAAAAAAGACCTCACCAAACCTGTGTAAAGAGCTTAGAGCAATGGCGGTTGAAGAAGGGGTCTCAAATATCGGTATCGAAATACAAGAATAAATATTTCAATTAGAAAAAGAGCACAGATAACCAGCAAATACCAGTGATTAACATTGTTAGAAATACGGCCGCGGAGCCAAGATCTTTGGCTTGTTTGGAAAGTGGATGAATATCTGTGCTGATGCGATCTATGCCCGCTTCAATTGCACTATTAATACACTCAACTACCAAAATCGCCATCAGAGGAAGAACTAAAGTCAGAAATTCACTAGGGGACTCAGCCAACCAGAATGAAAGTGGTATAAGCACAGCACAAATACCCAGTTCCATTCGAAATGCCTCTTCGTGACGATAGGCATACCCTAACCCTTCAATTGAACATTTCGCAGCGTTTATAACCCGCGTAAATCCGCGACCATTTGGTTTAATCATTGTCATTATTATTATTCGCCTTGTTGGTATAGCCGGTAATTAACTTGTTTGGTTTGTTTCTGTTTAAGTAATTGCCACTGTGCTGGAATGCTGTAGGCACAAGATATTTCAGATTCTATATAAATCAGACCGTTGGGAGCTAATAATTGTTGTTGCTCTATTTTGGCAATCAATTCCGGGAGTAATTGCTTGTTAAAAGGGGGGTCGGCAAAGATTAAATCATAGGCTTCTGTCGGCTGATTAAGATGTTGTAACACATCATTGTTTATTACCTGAGCTTGAGATGCATTAAGTTTCAGTAGCTGGCAGTTTGCTTCAATTTGCAGAGCAGCACTTTTGTTGTATTCAACAAAAGTTACATGATTGGCATGACGAGATAAGGACTCAAAACCTAAGCCGCCACTGCCCGCAAATGCATCAAGACAGCGAGTACCTGCTATATAAGGCGCCAGCCAGTTAAACAGGGTTTCTTTAGTGCGGTCAGTTGTTGGACGCAACCCTTGTGCATCAAGAACGGGTAGTTTTCTACCTCGCCATTGTCCGGCAATGACTCTGATACTGCCTGTTACAGTGGATTTTTTTTTAGCCTGTCGCTTCATTGAAATGGTATGATTATGGCAATTAGTGCATCGATAAGTACATAGTGTACCGTGTCATCCGCTTGTGATACACAAGCAAATGTTTGAAAGGAACAGTGTTTTTATGTCTAAGTTTTTTTCCTGGTTCAATAAAGATAAAGCCAGCCAGGATCCCGCCCCTGCCAAACAAGAATCGGAGCAAGTTTCAGTCGAAGCTGAACAATCCGCCGCACAACTTGCTGAAGACCTGTCTGAATTACCTGAAACCGAGCTTGCAAGCGCCGAAATTCCAACTGCTGAAAGTGACGCTGTTGAGATTCAAGCTGACGCTGCTTCTGAGGTTGTTGAGCCAGAACGACAGGCTGAAACAACAGTCGAAGACGTGCCTATTACCAAAAATGAAGGTTTCTTTAGCCGTCTGAAAAAAAGCCTGAGTAAAACCCGGGTTAATATTGGTAGTGGTTTTATCGGGTTATTTAGCGGTAAAAAAATTGATGAAGAGTTGTTTGAAGAGCTGGAAACCCAGTTATTAATGGCTGATTTAGGCATTGAAACCACACAGAAGATTATCGACCATCTTACGGAATCAGCAGATCGTTCGCAGTTAAAAGATGGCGAAGCGCTGTACCAATTATTAAAACAACATATGACGGATATTCTTAAGCCGGTTACTCAGCTACTTGAGCTGGATAAATCGGAAGGTCCGTTTGTTATTTTGATGGTGGGAGTAAATGGCGTCGGTAAAACCACCACCATTGGAAAAATGGCCAAGCAGTTCCAAAATCAGGGTAAAAAAGTGATGCTGGCCGCAGGGGATACGTTCCGGGCGGCAGCGGTGGAACAGCTGCAGGTTTGGGGTGATCGCAACAATATACCTGTGATTGCACAGCACACTGGCGCTGATAGTGCTTCGGTTTTATATGATGCGTTGGAAGCGGCAAAAGCACGAAATGTTGATGTATTAATAGCTGATACGGCAGGTCGTCTGCAAAACAAAGACAATCTAATGGAAGAGCTGAAAAAAGTCGTGCGCGTCATGAAAAAGCTCAATCCGGATGCACCGCATGAAGTCATGTTAACGCTGGATGCCGGTACCGGCCAAAATGCCTTGAGTCAGGCCAGGTTATTTGGCGAAGCAGTGGGATTAACCGGCATTAGCCTGACTAAACTGGATGGTACCGCAAAAGGCGGGGTGATTTTTGCCATTGCCGATAAGTTAAATATTCCCATCCGCTACATAGGTGTAGGTGAAGGTATTGATGACTTGCGCCCCTTCGAAGGTGAACAGTTTGTTGAGGCATTATTCTCTCAACCGGAGTCTTAATAACAATAAAAACAGGGACTTTTATTTAGCATGATTAAATTTGAGCAGGTCAGTAAAACTTATCCGGGTGGCCAACAGGCGCTGCGTCAGGTGAGCTTTCATATTAAACCCGGAGAAATGGCGTTTTTAACCGGGCACTCAGGTGCAGGTAAAAGTACTCTGCTCAAACTGATCAGTATCATGGAGCGTCCTACTGTTGGACGTGTACTGATCAATGGTCATGACCTTAAACAGATCACCTCTCGCCAAATCCCTTACATTCGCCGCGATATCGGCATGATTTTCCAAAGCCATCAATTGTTGATGGATAAAACCGTTTTCGACAATGTAGCTCTCCCTTTGATTATTGAAGGTTATTCGCGCCGTGAAACCACTAAAAAGGTTCATGCGGCGCTAGATATGGTTGGCTTGTTAAATAAGGCTAAAAATTCTCCGGTTACTCTTTCAGGTGGTGAACAGCAACGTGTTGGCATCGCGCGTGCTGTGGTTAATCGTCCACCATTACTACTGGCAGATGAGCCAACCGGTAACCTTGATCCCAAGCTGTCCATGGAAATTATCGAGCTGTTTGAAAACTTCAATCAGGCCGGTGTTTCTGTATTTATTGCTACGCACGATTTGGGTTTGATTGCGCGCATGCGCTACCGCACCCTCACTTTAAAAAATGGTCAGATGATTACTGATGGATTAACCGAAGACTGGCAGGAGGATAGTGATGAGTTTACTGTTTAAAGACCGCCAGCACGGGGCTGAGATAAGCCAAATATCGACAGTCCAAAAAGTGATGATGTTTTTTGTGGATCATCTGCGTCAGGCATTGGCCAGTTTAGGCGATTTATGGCGCACTCCCACGGCATCCTTATTAACCATTGGCGTATTAGGTTTAAGTATTACCTTACCTACAACCTTATATGTATTGGTCAAGAATACGGAGCAGGTGAGTGCAGGCTGGGAACAGGCTGCTGAAATTTCATTGTTTTTGCGCAAGGACGTTAGTCAGGGAGATATTCAGCAACTGATTAAACGAGTGAACCTGTGGCCAGAGGTGGAAAAACTTGTGCATGTTCCTTCCGAACAGGCGTTGAAAGAATTTAAGCAACTTTCAGGGTTTGGCGATGCATTGCAATATCTGGATAAAAACCCCTTGCCAGATGTGTTACTGGTAACACCCACCGAAAAATTTGCCGGACCGCAATCTGCTGCGCGTTTATTGGATAAGTTACGGAATGAACGGGAGGTGGAAACCGGCAAACTGGATATAGAATGGCTCACGCGTTTACATGGCGTGTTAACACTGGCGCGCGAACTGGTATCGCTTATCGCCTTATTGTTGTTTTTGGCTGTGGTACTTATTATTGGCAATACCATCAGGCTGAACATTCTAAATAAACGCAGTGAAATTCAGGTGATGAAACTGGTTGGAGCAACCGATGCCTTTATTCAGCGTCCTTTTTTGTATACCGGTTTTTGGTTTGGCTTGGCTGGCGGGATTCTGGCGTGGTTTGCGGTAATCATTATTTGTTGGTGGATGGAATCCAGTATTGCTGCACTAACGCAGCTTTACCAAAAAGATTTTACCCTGACAGGCTTATCCGGCAGCGAGCTTCTGGTGGTGTTGGGCTTATCGGTTACGCTGGGGTTGGCTGGTTCGATTATTAGTGTGGCCAGACATATTCGTGAAATTGAACCCACCTAAAACCTGTTTACGGTTGTCATTTGGATTGTGACGCCAGATGGATATGATTACCCCATAACAGTGCCTGATGATGTAGCTGGAATACTAATAACTCGTCGAGTTGAAGCAGTTTTGCATAGTCTGTCACCAGTTGCCATTGTGCCCGTTCAAGTGCACGTACTAATTGTAAATAATTAAACAGGTTTCCTGGTTCTCCGCTTAGCGCCATCTTGAGCTCATCGCTTATCGGTAATTTATTAACCAATACAGACATGGGTTGATCAAGCAAACTATCCAACATGGACAATAGGCCTGCCAGAAATCCCATGGGGGGATTATTGTATTCACGTTTGGCGGCTGATACGAGTTCACAAAACTTGGCACGGATCAGACACAACTTTAATAGTTCGCCGGGTTTATTATCCGACAAGTTAGCCAGCGCCAGTAACGCAATGAATTTTTTTATCTCCAGTTCACCCATAAACGTTAGTGCATGCTTGAGTGAGGTTATCTGATTACTTTTATTCAGCAGTGGATCATTAATAAATCTTAATAGTCTGTAGGTAAGTGTGACGTCCCGTTCAAAAATAGAGTTTAGATAATTAAAGTCCAGTTCTTTAGCTGATGAGACATTGATCAGTTCGAGTAAATTTAACTTTGAACTGGGTAAACTTTTATTGCGTATGACTTCAGGATAAGTAAAAAAGTAACCCTGAAAATAGTCATATCCTAACTCCAGACAAAATTGAAATTGTTCGTATGTTTCGACTTTCTCAGCCACCAGTTTTATTGGCATATTTTTTAACGCGGGTGTGCGTTCAGTGATCTCCTGTTGACTAAACATAGAGACGTTTATTTTTATGATATCAACATAGGGCAGTATTACCTGCCATTTGAGGTCGAAGTCATAATCGTCCAATGCTAACCGGTAGCCATTTTGTTTAATTTGTTTACAGGCATCCAATAGTTGTTCATTGACATCCAGGTCTTCGAGTAATTCCACAACTATTTTTTCCGGGGCCAGAAATGTGGGAAAGCGGTGTAATAGGGTATCCTGAAAAAAGTTGATAAAAGCTGGCTTTCCCTGAGTGATATCTTCCAGACCCTGACTCAAATGACTGTTAGTCAGCAAACGCGATGTTGCTTCATCTGGTGTGATATGGGCAGGATAACAATTGCTTTCACCATCTCTAAACAACAATTCGTAGGCATGTACATGTTTATTACGGTCAAAAATAGCCTGGCGGGCAATATAGGTGTACATGCTCAACTCCTGACTTAAAAGGTTGATGGTAATCAGATGTTATTGTGATGAGCTGAATTTGGTTTGTTCAACTTCTGGTATTGTTGAGTATAGTTAGAGGTCTGTTCCTTTGCTGAATTTGTTAGTAAGTTTTTTAAACTAGCAATGTTTGCATAAGTACTTGAATATAAAGTATATAAATATATTAAATTCTTGTTTATCTCATCTGTATAAGAGCGTCTTATAAGGCTGGATTCAGCATCGATTCATGTGTGTCATGTAAGCTAATTTTCAGCTTAAAGGTTGAAAAATGCACAACCTGGCACCATATATTCCGGACTGGAACTTTTTTATAAGATTTTGGTCATAAATAATGCGCCCAAATACGTTTTTTAAGCGTTAAAATAATGGCGCAGTGAAAGTCGAATTGTTACACTTGAAGGCAGTAACAAAAGTTAAGGGGTACTCAATGAGCACAAGCCTACAATCAATGGCATTAAGCGTTCCTCACGGTTCAGGTAGCATCGAAGCCTACGTTCAGGCTGCGAGCAATATTCCTATGCTTACCGCAGATGAAGAACGTAATCTGGCCGAGAGATTGCAAAGCGATGGCGATTTGGAATCAGCTCGTAAACTGGTTATGTCCCATCTGCGCTTTGTTATCCATATTGCCAAATCTTATTCTGGTTATGGATTACCACAAGCCGACCTGATTCAGGAAGGTAATATCGGTTTGATGAAAGCAGTAAAGCGTTTTGATCCTACCGTTGGTGTAAGGCTGGTTTCATTCGCCGTGCACTGGATTAAAGCTGAAATCCACGAATATGTATTACGTAACTGGCGTATTGTTAAAGTTGCGACCACTAAAGCGCAGCGTAAATTGTTCTTTAATTTACGTAAGGCTAAAAAACGTTTGGGGTGGTTCACTCACGCTGAAGTTGAAACTGTTGCAGAAGAATTAGGTGTAAGCACCAAAGAAGTTCTGCAGATGGAAGCGCGTATGAGCAGTCAGGATCAGACCTTTGACCTGTCCGCTGACGATGATGAAAACGGTAACTTTGCACCGGTTCAGTATCTGGAAGATAAAACTGAAGATGTTGAAGCTCAGGTTGTATCTGACGATTGGGATACAAATGCCAGCAACCGTTTATATTCAGCGATTAAAACGCTGGATGAGCGCAGTCAACACATTATCCAGACTCGCTGGTTATCGGATGATAAAAGCACCTTGCAGGAATTAGCTGACAAATATCAGGTATCTGCAGAACGTGTGCGTCAGATTGAAAAAAATGCCATGAAAAAGCTGCAATCAGCAATGGCATAAGTCAGTAAATCAGATATAAAAAAACCTTCTTCGGAAGGTTTTTTTATATTTGCCATATGAAGGTGATTATTCGGGCATAGTTTCTGATGTCACAGGAATAACCCAGTATTCCCCGCTAAATAAACCCGCAGGTATTTCATCATCAAAAATATCGACACTTAGTTTAACCGGACAACGTTTGCCTTTTTTGAGTAGTTCAAACCGCTCTGTCATTGATTCAATATTACATACTGCACGAGGACGCGTTTTGATTGGCATGGTGTAATCGATATTGCCTTTCGCCAAAACAATGTCACCTTCTAATCCCTTTTCTTTAAGGTGAAGGTGGATCATGCCCCATCCAGTCAGCACTGCATGTGAATATATACTGCCTGCGAACATGGTGTTATGCGGATTGATATTTTTCATGATGGGCGCACGTGTTTCTAATGTACGTCCGCTGTACTGGAACAACTTAATGCCCATTTGTTCACTAATGGGAATGCCATCGTGCCAGATTTTTTGTAATGCCTGGCACCATTTTGGATGGATCATAATGGCATTTAATTCTGTGAGCTTTTTAATCATTAGTGAGCGAGACAAGGTACCCAGTTCGTTAGAGCTCTCCCCTGCCACTTCATAACCACAACTTTTAAAAAACGGCATGGATAATTCGCGACTGTTAGTCACGATGCGCTCGACACCTTCATGGCGGGCAACACCTTCTAATGCGGAGACGATCATTTTGCCCAGACCACGACCTTGCTGATCGGCAGCCACTGCAATATGACGAATTTGCGCTTCTTCTGAGGTATTAAAGTGTAATCGTCCAATCGCTAATACGTTTTTGTCGGCATCAACAATCATACGATGATGACTAACCTGCTCATATTCGTCTTTTTCTGAGCCGAGTGGATAATTCCAGGGCTTGCGCAGCATTTCCCAGCGGAAGGCGAAATACTTTTCAAAATCCTCTTCAGATTCCGGCGTAATCACTCTGTACATAAATTAAGTTTTTCCTGTAAATGGAAACTGACTGTTCCGATTTAAGAGCGATAACCTTATAGTGTTTCTCATTGATAAGAAAGATGAATTTAATTTGTGCAATTTGATTTAGAGCGTGATTTAGCTGAGCACCATCTGCTGTATTTCCAAAGAGATCCTAATGTTCAGTCTGTTAGCGTACTGGAAAATGAGCACTATCGCTGGTTAAAAATTGGAGATGTGATCCACAGTGTAATGGATAAATCACAGCCACAAAGACTGGTGCTTCCACATCTCAACCCCATGATGCTGGCTTTATATTATCGCCCCACTGTTTCTAATGTCCTTGGTCTGGGATTAGGTGGCGGGGCATTGGAACGCTACCTGCTGGATAGATCGGAAATATCGTTAACCTCAGTAGAGTTGAATCCCACCATTATTGATTGTTATCGCAACTATTTTGCCATTGATGATAAGCCGCACAATATTGTGCAGGCCGATGCACAGGGTTATGTAACAAACGCTACAGACATTGATTTATTGCTGGTGGATTTATTTGATCACCAGTCAAATCCTGCCTTTTTATCTGAACCAGAGTTTTATCAGCAGTGTATGCAAGCATTAACGCCTAATGGCTTGCTGGTGGTGAATCTGTTACCTGTGTTTGATTTGCAGTTATATGATATCGAAGACATGCTTGAAGAGCTGTTTGATTCGCAAGTACTTTGTTTTAGCGTGCCGGGCTACATTAATCGCATACTTATATGCAGCCGTCAGCCACTGGCTGATATTCCTTTTGATCAGGCATTCTATAAGGAAATTACCCGGCTAAAACTGGACCTTAATTTCTGTATTTTAAACCGTTAAATTAAAGGTAACCGGACCATCATTAATCAGGGATACCTGCATATCAGCCCCAAAAACGCCTGATTGCACTTCAATGCCCGCCGCTTCTGCCTGCTTAATAAAATATAAATACAGCTCTTTGCTCATGTGTGGAGAGCCGGCATTGGAGAAGCCTGGGCGATTACCTTTGCGGGTATCTGCCACCAAAGTAAACTGCGACACCACCAGCAGCTGACCACCAATCTGTTGCAGGTTTAAATTCATCTTGCCTTTAGTATCACTAAAAATACGGTAATTGAGAATGCGTTCACACAGGCGTCTGGCTTTGGCCTCGTCGTCATCCTGCTCCACGCCAAGTAATACCAGCAATCCTTGATCAATCGCGCCGGTTTGTTTTCCATCAACGGTGACACTGGCGCTTTTTACTCTTTGTATCAGACCAATCATGTCTGTCCTGTAAATTAACTTAAAGACCAAGGTGATGATAATACGTCTTTTTTCAGAATAAAATTGTAACCTCTGCTTACTAATCAATGCATTTGCTTAATTGAGTTAGCGCGAGATATACATTAATGTAAAGTCTTGTTATTGATGATGAATATACAAGATGTGTTCAATGTATAGGATAGGAGCAATTTATGGCTGAGCAAGGATCTGGTGGTAATGTAATTGCCGCTTTATGTTGTGTATTTTTCCCCGGGTTAGGGCAACTGGTACAGGGGCGTATTCTGGCTGCGCTGGTATTTGCAATTGTTGCTTTTGGTGGTTATGCACTGTGGTTTTTCATTGTACCGGCCATTATTGGTTTTATTGCCCACGTCTGGTCGATACTGGATGCGGCTAAATTCAGAAGATTATCATGAAAGCCTTTATTGCCGGGTTATTGCTGTTACTGACCGGTTGCCAGAGTGCTTATTATGCCGCTATGGAAAAAGTGGGCATTGAAAAGCGTGAGATCCTGGTTGATCGGGTAGAGGAAACCAAGGATGCGCAAAAAAATGCCCAAACTCAGTTTAAGTCGGCACTGGAACAGCTCAGTACTCTGATTAAATTTGATGGGGGAGAGCTGCAATCGGTTTATGAATCGCTAAATGATGAATATGAGGCCAGTCGTGAGGCTGCTGACCGGGTTTCTGCACGGATCGACAAAGTTGAGGATGTGGCTGAGGCCCTGTTTGATGAATGGCAGCAAGAGTTAACTCAGTATTCCAATGAATCATTACGTCGCGCAAGTGAACGTAAACTCAAGGAAACAGAACGCCGTTACCAGTCATTGATTCGTGCGATGCGCAGAGCAGAACAAAAAATGGAGCCAGTTTTGGCAGCGTTGAAGGACAATACCCTGTATCTGAAGCATAATTTAAATGCTGCTGCGATTGGGGCATTGCAGGGAGAACTGAGTTCTCTGCAAAATAACGTACAACAACTGATTCAGGAAATGAATCAGGCTATTGCTCAATCTGATGCCTTTATCGATAACTTAAAAACCAATAACTAACCGCTATTATGCATCCACTTATTCTGGTTGTATTACTCACGCTCGCGGCTGGCTTAGCCATGCCGCTGGGCGCCTGGGTAGCCAGTTTTGAACATATACGCTCACAATGGCTGGAACAGGAGTTTCGTCATAGCGTCATTGCTTTCGGCGGTGGTGCCTTATTGTCAGCAGTTGCTTTAGTTTTGGTACCGGAAGGGACCGAACATCTCAATGCGGGCGTGGCCGCAGTGTGTTTAATGGCCGGTGGTATATTGTTCATGGGGCTGGATATTTTGTTGGATAAAATGCATACCTCCGCCAGTCAGCTTGCAGCCATGTTAAGTGATTTTATACCTGAATCGATGGCGCTGGGAGCGGCAATAGCGATGGGTAATGACAGTGCCTATTTGTTAGCCGCATTAATTGGATTACAAAATTTACCTGAGGGCTTTAATGCTTACCGTGAGGTGAAACAGCGTAATCATATTTCTGGGGCCAAAATCATCGGTATTTTTATAGGCATGTCCTTATTTGGGCCACTTGCCGGTGCAGCAGGTTATATGTGGTTATCAGATTTACCCGTAATAACTGGCATTATTATGCTGGTCGCAGCCGGGGGCATCCTTTATTCGGTGTTTGAGGATATCGCACCACAGGCTAAGCTGGAAAGTCACAGAGCGCCGGCTATGGGTGCTGTAGGCGGATTTGTGCTGGGCGTTATTGGTTATATGTTAGTTTGATCTGGTTGATCAAACTCTTCCAGTGATACCGTAAATTCTGCACCTAACAGCACAACCATCCAGCTTAAATAGATCCACACAAACATAATGGGAATGGTTGCCAGGGCGCCGTATATAACCTGATAGGACGGAAAACTGGAAATATAAATCGCAAAGCCTTTTTTACATAGTTCAAATAGTATAGCAGCCACAACAGCACCGCCAGCGGCGTGTTTCACTTCAATGGTTTTATTGGGTACAAATAAATACAGAATAAAAAAGGCACCGATGGAGGTGAGGTACGGCACCACTTTTAACAAAACGGTGGTAATGCCAGGCGTATAGTTTTCGGCAAACGATGCCAATCCAACCAGATAGGAACTAATTGCGAGTCCGGTGCCAATTAATAAGGGGCCCAATGTCAGCACCATCCAGTAAATAGCAAAGGTGAATACCGCACGGCGTTCACTTCTGGCGCGCCAGATTCGATTCAGGGTTTTGTCGACGTTGGATATCAGCAGAAGTGCCACGACGACCAGAGATAAAATGCCCACCGCTCCCATTTGTGAGGCATTGTTGACAAAATTGGTCAGATTTTCTTGCACCACGTTGCCCGCGTGAGGTACCAGCGAGCTGAATATAAATTGTTGTAAGTTCTCGCGCATATCACCAAAAGCCGGGAATGCCTGCAGTATGGTGAAAAACACCATAATAAAGGGGACCAGTGATAATAAGGAAACATAGGCCAGATGACCGGCAGAAACCGTAATGCGGTCATCCTTGCAGCGCAGGGCAAAGCTTTTAATAAACTCCAGCACAATCAGTGCTTTAGTTTTAACGATTAACAGTGGATCCTTGTTGCTCACCAGACGCTCCTGAAATCAAAAATGCGGGAGCCGGTGTCGCATCCCACAATTAAGCTTGTGTCCTTAATCCTAACATATGACAAATCGCATAACTTAATTCACAGCGATTTAATGTGTAAAAATGGAAGTCCCTAACCCCTTCTTTTGCCAGTATTTTTACAGTATCCATCGCAATGCTGGCACCCAACAGATTACGGGTAGTTTGGTCGTCATCTTCCAAACCATCGTACATTTTATGTAACCAGTCGGGCACATTAACATTTGTCATGCCGGCAAATCGCACCAGCGTTTTATAATTGGTGACCGGCAATATGCCCGGTACCAAATCAATATCAATACCAGCAGCTGCTGCGCGGTCCCTAAAACGTAAAAATACTTCGGCATCGAAGAAAAACTGAGTAATTGCCTGAGTTGCTCCGGCTTCGGCCTTGCGCTTAAGGTTTAATAAATCAAACTGGCTATTTGGTGCATCCGGGTGTACTTCGGGGTAGGCAGCAACCGCAATATCAAAATCGGCTACGTCTTTTAATAAGCCAACCAAGTCGCTGGCGTACATGTCAGGTTTATCCATACCTTTAGGTAAATCACCACGTAAGGCAACAATTTTACGGATGCCGTTAGCCCAGTAATCTTGTGCAATGGCTTTTAATTCATCGCGTGAGGCATCAATACAGGTTAAATGTGGTGCAGCACTAATACCGGTTTGGGTTTGAATGCGTTTTACCACTTCGTGAGTGCGATCACGTTCACCACTATTCGCACCATAAGTTACCGACATATAAGACGGTTTTAGAGGCGCTAAACGCTCTACTGATTTCCACAGTGTTTGTTCCATTTGCTCCGAATTTGGTGGGAAGAATTCAAATGAAACATTGATACCTTTTAATTGCGATAACGAGTTATTTAACGCATCGATTCCTTGTGCATATGACAACATAACTTAAGCCTCTAACGAATTGAGTGCATTGATTAAATCGGCAACCAAATCGTCACCATGTTCGATACCGGCTGATACCCGCAATAATGTCGGAGCAATACCGGCTTTTTGTTGAGATTCTGCATCCATTGAACGATGTGTCATGGTCGAAGGACAACATATTAAACTTTCAGTACCACCTAAAGATTCAGCGATTGAGAACAACTCAAGTCTGGATAAAAGGGCTTGAACCTGATTCAAATCACCTTTCAGTTCAAAGCTGAACATACCACCAAAACCAGCTTGTTGTTTTTTAGCAATCTCATGACCAGGGTGCTCTTCCAAACCCGGATAATATAGTTTTGTCACCTGAGGATGTGCTCTAAGCGCATCCACTAACTGCCGGGCATTTTGCTGATGTACCGCCATGCGGGCAGATAGTGTGCGAACACCACGCAATACCATGTAATTATTAAGTGCCGAGCAGTCGGTTAAGCCCAGACAATTTGCCCACCAGCCTAAATCTTCTGCCTGTTGCGCGTCGGCGCACACCACCACTCCGCCTAATGCATCACTGTGACCATTAATGTATTTGGTACAGGAATGCAGCACAAAATCGGCGCCAAGGTTCAGAGGTTTTTGCAGAATAGGTGATAGGAAGGTGTTATCCACTGCCACCAGTGTGCCTTGCTGTTTGGCTATGTCACACACCAGTTGAATATCGACAATGCGTAATAGCGGATTACTGGGCGTTTCAAGCCAAATCATTTTAGGTTTGCTGGCCAGAGCCTGTTTTAACTGTTGCTCATCAGTTTGATCGACGACTTCAAGGTTAAAATGCCCCTTTTGTGCCAGTGCCTTGAACAAACGTAAACTGCCACCATAGGCATCATGCGGTACCACCAGCGTATCGCCTTGCTCCAGCAACTGCATTAACAAGGTAATACCCGCAAGACCACAGTTGGTGACAATCGCGCCCGCACCCTGTTCAAGTTCTGCCAGTGTATTTTCCAGTAACTTAGTGCCTGGATTACCCGAGCGCGCATAGTCAAACTGACCTGGTTCGCGGAAGTCACTGAAAGCAAAATTGCTGGAGGTGTAAATCGGCGGAACCACTGCTCCATAAACGGGATCAGTTTCAATTCCACTTCTTACCGCGAGGGTTTGACTATGTAGTTTGGCCATAATGAACTCTTTTGGACGTTTAGACGTCTAAATGTAATTAAACTTGATTAAGCCGTCAAGATGTTTAGCCATCTAAAGTTGACTAAAGATCGCCAGCCGTTAAAATTTCCTCAGAATAATAGTAACGGTCTGCTTGCTCAGCTATTGCAATCGATCGTTTATCTTTACACAAGAGTAGCCCTATATGTCTAAATGGAATGGCAATTATATTCACCCGTACGCAGAACACGGTAAAAAGAGCGAGCAAGTTAAAAAAGTCACGGTGTCTATCCCGTTGAAAGTGTTAAAAGTACTCACTGACGAACGTACCCGCCGACAAATTAATAACCTGCGTCATGCCACCAATTCTGAATTATTGTGTGAGGCGTTTTTACATGCCTTTACCGATCAGCCATTACCTAATGATGATGATTTGCGCAAAGACAATCCCCATCGTGTGCCAGCAGAAGCCAGACGCATAATGCAGGAAATGGGCATTGATTTTGATGAGGAAGATTTATTGCAGGATGAGGAGTGAGCACCAGCTCACTCCTGACTTTCTGATTTAAAGCGCAGGCGCTTGTTGATGCTGGGTAGCCTGCTCATAACCATAAGCGGCCTCAATTAAAGTGCCCTCGGATAGTTTTCCTGCAAAAAAGGATAATCCGACTGGCAAACCCTGCACCTGTCCCATTGGCACAGTAATGTGTGGGTAACCTGAAATGGCTGCCGGTGACGAGGCTGCACCCGTATAGTGATCACCATTTACCCAATCGGTTTTCCAGGCTGGCTGATTAGATGGTGCGATCAGTAAATCCAAATCATGACGTTGTAAGGCTGCATCTATGCCTTGTACACCGGTTAATTTTTTTGCTTTAGCCAGCGCATCTTTATATAACTTGTCGCTTAAAGGACCTTTATCCTGAGCTTGCAGGAAAATTTCCTGACCAAAATACGGCATTTCCTGAGCGGCATTGGCTTTATTAAAGGCAATTAAATCAGCCAGTGACTTAGGTAGCCCTTGTTTGGTGCCTGACAAATATAAATTCAGGTCAGTTTTGAATTCATAGAGCAGAACCTGATATTCGGCTTCGCCCCAGGCACTGCTGTCACCCAGTTTTACTTCATCGACAACCTCCGCGCCCTGGGCTTTTAAGTCCGCAACTGCTTTTTCAAAAAGTTCATCTACTTGCGGGTTATAACCCATCAGCTGACGTACTATGCCAATACGCTTGCCTTTTAAACCGTCTTTTTTCAGGTGACTGACATAATTGATATTACTTTTAACCGGAGCCGGATCAGCTTTATCAAACTTGCTCATCACTGCCAGCATGGTAACGGCATCGGTAACCGTACGCGCCATGGGACCAGCTGTATCCTGACTATGTGCAATTGGAATAATACCGTCGCGACTCACTGTGCCCAGCGTCGGTTTGATACCCACAATACCGTTTAATGATGAGGGACAAGTGACTGAACCATCGGTTTCTGTGCCAACTGCCAGCAGTGCAAAATCAGCAGCAATGGCGACACCGGAGCCTGAACTGGAACCGCAGGGGCTGCGGGTTGGATCGTATGGATTTTTGGTTTGGCCAAACAAACCACTCCAGCCACTGGATGAATGGCTTGACCGAAAATTAGCCCACTCACTTAAATTGGTTTTACCCAGAATCACTGCGCCAGCACTGCGCAATTTTTTAACTAAAAATGCGTCGTCTTCAGGAAAGTTATCTTTTAATGCGGCTGAACCTGCGGTGTTGGCCATGCCTTCACCAGTGTCGATATTGTCTTTGAGTAACACCGGAATACCGTACAAAGGTCCACGCACAATTTTATTACTGCGCTCTTTATCCTGTTGTCTGGCTTCACGCAAGGCGTCGGGATTGATAGTCACAACTGAATTTAGTTTCACACCATTTTTATCGTGGGCCTCAATGCGGTTGAGATAATAATTTACCAGTTGCTCACTGGTGAGCTCACCGGATTCCATCAACTGGTGTGCTTTTTTTATGGTTAGTTGAGATAAATCAGCCGCACTGCAGTACAAGCTGGTTAACAGTAATAAACAGGAAAGTACAAGTTTCATCATGTTCCCTTTTGTTATTTTTGTGACCGTTGTTATACCGCTTCTGTTTACGTGCTGTCCAATGACAGATCTATACATCGGGTAAAAAGCTTAAAAAATAATCTTGCATTATATGATTACAAGTGTAATCTAGTTCGGATGGACTACATTTGTAATCATTAAGAGATCCAAACATGACTGAAATTAGCAAAGCTGAATTTGATGTTTTAAATGCGTTATGGGAAGGCTACCCAGCATCGGCAAACGACATTATTGAACGTCTTAATAAACAAAAAGACTGGCACGACAAAACAGTTAAAACCTTGTTGAGTCGTTTGGTAAAAAAACAGGCAATCAAATTCGAAAGCCAGGACAGACGATACTGGTATTCTCCACTGATTGAACGTGAATCTTATGTGGTTCATGAAAGTAAAAGCCTGATTTCACGATTATTTGAAGGGCGGGTTGCACCACTGGTGGCAGGCTTTGCCAGGGATGATTCCCTTTCTCGTCAGGATATTAATGAATTAAAAGCATTAATTGAGAAGTGGGAGAAAGACAATGGCTAACTGGGTTATGTCACAGCAGCTGGCATTAACCCTGGTTTTGCTGGTGTTGGTGATTATTGAGCGCTTTACTCGCGACACACTGGCGCCACAGCAGCTTTATCGCTTGTGGTTAATGGTGCCGCTCATTTTGCTGGTAAATAATTTGCCGGCAGACATAGTGCAGGTGAACCAAAGCTACATTCCACAATATGTTGTCAGCATGGCCGCAAACAAAGAATTTAATTCTTTAAGCATCGGCTGGCATTCGGTCTGGCTGGTGGGAGCGAGTTTAATTGTTATTGTCGGTGTGTTTGCTCAGCGTGGTTTGAATAAAGCGACATCTGAATACCGCTCAATAAAACATTTACCTATTGCATTACCAAAATGCATTGCTGTGCGCATGTGCAATTCGGTGGGTGGTCCATTGTTAAGTGGAATATTTAAACCCGTGCTGTATTTACCGCAGGACTTTTTTAACCAATACAACACCCAGCAACAAATCATGATGATTCAGCATGAGCTGGTGCATTTTAAGCGCAAAGATAACTGGTTCAATTTGCTCGCCTTAGCTCTTTTGGCCCTATTTTGGTTTAACCCTTTAACCTGGCTTGCATACCGTTCTTTTAAACGAAATCAGGAAACCGCGTGTGATGCCGTGGTATTGGAAAATGCGTCGCAGCAGGAAAAAGTTTTATATAGCAAAACGCTAGTGCAGTGCGCGGAACATTCGCTACACGCATTGCCTGTGTATTCATCCTATGGAGAGAAAACCACCATGTTCAAACGTATACATTTAATTCAACAAAACACTGAGAAACGCCCCCTGTTCACCGCCGGTGTATTGGGTCTTTTCGCTGCCATTTTTGCCAGCGTGGCTCTGGCAGGAAGTGATTTTGGCGGGCAAAAAGTGTTGGGTCTAAAAGCCGCAATGCCAGTAAAACGCATCGAACCTTTATATCCGCCTGAAGCCATTGAGCAAAAGTTAAATGGCTCTGTGGTTTTACGCTTTGATATCGAAGCCGATGGCAGCACCAGCAATATTGAGATTGTTAAATCACAACCAGAAAACACCTTTGATAAGAACTCTGTTGCTGCACTAAAACAGTGGATTTATAAACCGCGGATTGTAGGTGGTGTTGCACAAAAGCAAAGCGGTCTGTTGGTACAATTGGATTATCTTTTGGGACCTGACCAGCCTGCACGCCCTGCAATGATTGAAACCATTAAAGTCAGTCAAACCGCCTCTCATTAATTTCTCCCTTGTTTTCCGCACCTAACTGGCATTCAAGTTAGTTGGTGCGGGAATGCCATGTTAAGGTTTAGTATGAATAAACTCCTTTGCCTCATTTGCTTGTTATTAATTAGCGCCTGCTCGACTACCAAAGTGGTGCTTAATCAGCGTTATATTAGCCAACAGCAAAGTGCCGCCATTGTGCAAAAGCTTGAGTCAGCGGGCTACGAAGTGGTCACTAATGATTATGCTTTCCCGCAAACCATTACCCAATCTACTTTGCTCTATTCACTGAGTATGCAAGACCAACAGGCTGTATTTAATGTGCAGGCTTTGCTCAGTGAATTGGGGTGGCCGGTAGATCAGTTACAACCGCTGAATGCGGGCAACCAATGGTATTCGGTTAATAGCTTGGGTGTTTATCTGTTGCCAGATAATGTTGATGTACTTAAAAAAGAGCAGGGCGTGGATTTACCGGGTGAGTATAAAACTGAACACTGTGAAAAAAGTGGCAAGCTCACATTAAAACAGAACAAACAATACAAACTAACGTTAAGCGGAGATATGAGCAAAGAGCAGCGCCAGTCTTTATCAGGTACATGGCGGATTACCGATTTTCCTTATGTGGAGCTGCGTTCCGATAACCGCGAGTGGTTTTTGTATTTTGAGGTTGCACAGCAACTTCGTGAAGATCAGCTAGGCAAAATAGCCGTTACTGCGATTAAACCGGTTGAAGATTACTGGTTTAAAGGATGTCAGTTTGTTAGTGGTCAGCGCTTGTAATCCAGACTAATCAGAGTTTTCGATCAACTGCGCAACCATTTAAAAATAATTTTACCGCACGACTGACAAAGTTTTGTTTTTCTGCCTCGGTTAATTTGACTTCATCACCAAATACACAACGCAAATGATAGTTACCTTTAAACATGCTCATCAGTTGTTGAGCACCAATATAACAATCGTCTAATTGTAGATAGCCTTTATCCACCAGACTTTGCAGGTAATCAGCAACAAATCGCATATTGCGCTCGGGGGCCGTTTTTAAAAAGATTTCGCGTAATTGTGGGTAGCGCGCAGATTCGGAAATCAATAACCGGTGAATAGCACCCACTTTAGGTGAAGTGAGTAAATCGAGGAAACTCATGCCCATGCTGATTAGCACTTGTTCAGGATTTTTGGCTTCCACACAAGGCACGCTTAGTTTTTCGATCATTTGGCCTGAAGTGCGTTCAATTACCGCCTGAAACAATCCTTCTTTATTACCAAATAATCGATACAAGGTCGCCAGTGACCCGCCTGCAATAGACATGATTTCTTGTAAACTGGCTGCTTCAAAGCCGTTCTGACAAAAAATTTCAGTTGCCGCATCCAGTATACGATCACGTCGGATAAGCCCTTTTTCCCTGGGGATATAGTTTTCATCTGCCGGACAGTTAGACGATATTTGGCTACTCATATTTTATACACCTTGAAACTTCGCACGCATCTTACCAAAAAAAAGGTTTGTCACCTACAAATCGTAATCTTGCTTGCATAATTATGTAGTGTAATATACATTACACTTTCTTGGATTGCTAATTTTCTCCTTCGACCTGGAAATAAAGTTGTATGAAATTACCTGTGAAAAAAATTGTTTTAGCTACTGTTGCGGTTGCTCTGATCGGACTGGCTGCCAAAAAGGGTATGCACTGGTACCAGGACGGACGTTTCTTTGAAGAAACTGATAATGCTTATGTTAAAGCCGATACTATTGCAATTCGTCCTGAATTATCTGGTCGTTTGTCACAAATTGCTGTGGTGGAAAACCAGCGTGTCACTAAAGGCCAGTTGCTGGCTGAAATTGCTCCGGCAGATTACATTGCCAAAGTAGCAGAAGCCAAAGCACAAATTACCGTAGGGGAAGCTGCGTTAGCTGATGCCGCTGCGCAACTGGCTTTGCAAAATAAAAAGCTTGAAGAAGCTGACGCCAATATAGATGCAACCGAAGCAGAGTTACGCCGTTCCAAACTGGAACTGCAACGCTTCAAAGTATTGGAAAAGCAATCATTTGATTCAAAACAGCAACTGCAAAATGCCGAAGCCGCAGTCGATGTTGCCAAAGCCCGTGTGGCACAGGCTAAAGCAACCAGCGCTGCCGCGCGTGAAATGATTAATGTATTGAAGGTGCAACAACAAAAAGCTAAAGCTCAACTTGAAGTCATGCAAACTCAACTGGCGTTTGCGCAAAATCAGCTGGATAAAACACGAATTATCGCCCCGGTTGACGGCGTTGTAGGCAGTGTAACGGCACGTGTTGGCAGTGCGGCTCAACCTAATCTGACCATGCTGCAACTCGTGCCGTTGCCGGATGTTTATATTGTTGCCAATTATAAAGAAACTCAGTTTGCGCATATGACTATAGGTCAGCCAGTGAAAATTGAAGTGGATGCTGCACCTGACATTGCTTTTACCGGGGTGATTGAGTCATTGTCTCCGGCGTCAGGAACCGAATTCAGTTTGTTACCTGTGGATAATGCAACCGGTAATTTTAATAAAATTGTTCAACGTGTGCCGGTGCGTATTCGTGTGACAGGACCTAAAAAAGCTCTGCCATTGTTACGTCCGGGGTTGTCCGTTGTGCCTTCAGTGGATACGCGTGATTTTAATCAACAGGTCTCTTATTTAAATGGCGCTCAGTCTATGACTGATGTTGCATCAAATTAATCCGGGCTGACACGTTATGAGTACTGCATCTGATATGCCTTCCGTTCAGCAGCGGATAGGTTTTATCGCTGCGATGGTTGGCATGTTTATGGCCATTCTGGATATCCAGATTGTCGCCAGCTCACTGAACGAAATTCAGGCCGGCGTTTCTGCCACTCCCGATGAAATTTCCTGGGTACAAACCGCGTATTTAATTGCGGAAGTGATCATGATCCCACTATCGGGCATGTTAACCCGCTGGTTATCAACCCGCGTCACTTTTGTGATTAGCTGTGCCGCGTTTACATTGGCCAGTATTGGTTGTGCCATGGCGCAAACCATCGATCAATTGATCGTATTGCGTGCTATTCAGGGATTTGTTGGCGGAGCCATGATCCCTATTGCCTATGCGTTAAGTTTCCGCCTGTTCCCGCCTCGTATGATGGGCGTGATCCAGGCAATTATTGGCATGATCGCCACGACTGCACCATCAATCGGCCCCACTCTGGGGGGCTATATTACTCAGACCAGTAGCTGGCACTGGCTATTTTTAATGAATGTGGTGCCCGGCATTATTGCTTGTGTAGTGGTGTGGTTGAACCTGCATATTGATGAACCGGATTTTAAATTATTTAAGAAAATCGACTTTGTTGGTTTGTTATTTATGGCTCTGTTTTTGGGACCACTGGAATACATTCTTGAAGAAGGTCCGGGTGAAGACTGGTTTGCCAGTTCAGAGATTGTGTGGATTACCTTGTTAAGTGCAACTGCAGCAGTGGCGTTTTTCTGGCGGGCACTCACTGTGGAATTTCCCATTGTCGATCTCAAAGTGTTCCGTGATCGCAATTTCTTCCTGGGCACCATGCTCGGCTTTTTGATTGGTATCGCGCTGTATGGACTGGTGTATCTCATGCCAATGTTTTTTGGCACTGTGCGCCACTTTAACAGCCTGCAAATTGGCGAAATTATGTTTGTGACTGGTGCGACTATGTTCTGTAGTGCACCTATATTTGGTCGCTTGTCGGACAAAATTGACCCTCGGGTGCTACTGACTTACGGATTGTTTATGGTAGGACTCGGCGCCTTTATGAATGCGAGTCTGACCGCTGATGCCGGCTTTGATCAGTTTTTCTGGCCGCAAATAGTAAGAGGTGCCGGATTACTGGTGTGCATTTTAACCGTGACCCGAATTGCTATGGGCACCCTGCCCGGCAGCGAAATAGCTAATGCTGCAGGTTTATTTAATGTGATGCGTAACCTGGGTGGAGCAGTAGGTTTGGCGGCAATGGACACCATTCGCGATTCACGTCTGGATTACCACTGGAATCAACTGATTCAGTCAGTGAATGAAGGACGTGAAGTTGTGGTGCAAACCTTGTATCAGTCGCAAATGCAGTTAAGTGCAGTCACTGATCCAGCAGCCGCAGCGATTAAACAGTTATCGAATCGGGTTATGACTCAGGCTCAGGTTTTGTCTTTTAATGATTTGTTCCTGTTATTGGGTGTGATGTACATGTGTTCGGTGTTGTTGATGTTTTTTATTCACAAACCGGCTCAGGCTACAGGAGGGGCTGGCCATTAGTTCATAGCCAGCCAGGTATAAAATCTACGTAAAAGCTTGTTTTTAAAAGAAACTATTGGAGGTGTGTACAGTCACAAACATTGGACATAGTACACTTCTCCTGTGACTAGCGTGGCGGTTCTCACAGACCGCATCTTTCCCCTCGGCCGTGGTGTGAGCGTGCCCGGTCGAGGGCTTTTTATTTTCCTCAAACAAATTAATAAATCTGAACGCAAGTTTGATCAGGATCAGTTTTTAATTTGTGCATTCTGCATACACTTTAATCAAAGGCAAACGAGATTACCGAGGGTAGCAAAATGTTAGAGATGATTTTGAAAGATCCAATTGTATGGGGCTCTTTATTAGGCCTGGCTATTGTTGTCGGCCTGTGTGGCTATTATGTGTACCTGTTCCTGCATAATGTTGCAGAGCACAGATAACTAAAACTGAATTACCCAACCCTAGTGTAACTGCCGCACCAAATGGCAGACCTTTGGGCAATAATAAAATTGCATTACTGGACAGGTGCAATGGAGATTATTGCCCTTTTCTTTGCACCGATATGTGTAAATCGCGACCAGCAAATACTCAATTCTGTTTCGTTCATCTCTAAACTGGTGTAGCTTAAAAAGTGACCGGTTATTGGAGTGGTTTATGGCAGACAGATTTTATGTTCCTTGGCTGTTTTTAATCTTTAGTATTATTACTTTGCAAGGGTGTAGTAGCCCGGCACCGGTTGAAGATACATCCGCAAGTGATAACGCGCTGCAACTAACTGATAATGATGGCGAAGAAATGGAGCCGCAGTGGTCACCGGATGGCAAGTGGTTATCTTTTGGCAGTGGTGACAATGGCAATCAAAATGTTGTGTTGTTGTCACTCGAAACACAGCAGCAAAAACAACTTACTCATTCGTTAACTTTTGTGCACGCTACCAGCTGGTCACCTGATGGTAAAAAACTGGCTTTTGTTACGTCGCAGAAAACGGACCAGGGGTTGCAGTCTCACCTTTATATTGCCAGTGTGCCCGGTGGTCTGTTTTCACAATTTACCTTTGCTCCCTCTTTGGATGCCAGCCCAAGTTGGTCTCCGGATGGCTTTTCTTTAGTTTTCCCATCAAAGCGCAGTGGACATTTCAATTTATGGTTTCAGCGCTTAGACAGTAAAGGTGCCTTCCAATTAACCGACTGGGAAGGCACTGACCATGCACCAGAATGGTCTCCCGATGGTAAATTTATCGCGTTTCACTCCAATCGCAGCGGCAGGTTTGCCATTTGGTTGTTAAATATTGATAACGGCGCATTAACGCAATTATCTGATGATGCTGGAAATGACTATTACCCGGACTGGTCGCCAGATGGTAAGTCTCTGGTATTCGACTCAGATCGCAACGGTCATCAACAGTTGTGGTTGATGGATGTCGCCAGCAAAAATCTGCAGCAACTTACGTATTCGCCAGCGGATGATTTTCGTGGCAGTTGGTCACCGGATGGACATCGCATTGCCTTTAGTTCAAATCGTGATCGAAGTGTGGATATCTGGCTGATTGATGTGCCTCGTGCCTTTGGACCTCAAAATAATAAGCAGTAACATTTATTCTGTGCACAAAAGTTAACCATTGTTGTAAGATGCGCGTCCGCGGCTGCACAGGTGACATCTGTAACTTTGCTTAAGAGGCGAATATGACGATAGAAAATGTGCTTCCCAGTGATTATCCAAGGCTTTTGGACGTATGGGAAAATTCAGTCCGGGCAACCCATGACTTCATTACAGAAGAGGATATTGCGTTTTTTAAACCCATTATCATCGAACAGGCATTTCCTGCTGTGGATCTCCGGTGTTTTAAAAATCATCAGGGTGAAATTGTCGGATTTCTGGGTGTCGCAGATAACAAAATCGAAATGTTATTTGTATTAGATGAAATGCGTGCACAAGGTGTTGGTTCAGCATTGCTGCGATACGCACTTGAACACATGCAAGCCACAAAAGTTGATGTAAACGAGCAAAACCCGCAGGCAGTAGGTTTTTATCTGCATATGGGGTTTAAGCAAGTCGCACGTTCTGCTTTAGATGGCATGGGTAAACCTTTTCCAATTCTGCATTTGCAGTTATAGCTCTCGGGTATCGTTAACCTGACAGACAGAAGAAGTGCTTAAGGCTAATAATCTTTCGCACTTCCGTAAACTTTCCCTTATTTTATTTTAAATGTTACCCAACTGTGGGGTAAGATATTGTTTTATTTATGGAAACTTTAAAAGGAATTTAAAATGCGTAAACAAATTACCCGCTTGTCATTGCATCAGAATGCCAAAGTTTTTGGTGTGTTAATGGCTGTTGCGACCTTACCGATGATCATTCTGATGTTTTTCATTTTCCAAAGCTCCATGCCCCCCGGTAGTGACAGACATATGCCTTTTATGGCATCGGGTATTTTTATGGTTTTAGCCCCTGTTTTTTATTTTGTTATGGGCTACATTTCGACCCTGATTATGTGTTTTACCTATAACTTAATGCAGCGTGTTACCGGTGGTTTTGAGTTTGAAGTAGAAAATAAGCAAACTAATGAGGAATTAGATGCCTAAAATTTTTTTAATGGATTTAAACCTTTTGCGATGGAATGGCGACACATAAAGCGTAACTAAATTGTATTTCAGGACGATATTATGAAAAAAATAACTGCGCTTATCATCGCAATGGGGTTGTCTACGTCAGTATTGGCTGCTGAGCAAAAGCTGCAACTGGATGCTGATGGAATTCAAATATTAAAGGCCGAAAACGGCATGGGTGATTTACATATCCACGGAGAAGATGTTACCGAAATCCGTGCCAAGGCTATTTATCCGGATAGCTTTGATGCCAGTGAAATTGTTTTTAAACTGGAAAAACAAGGTGATGTGGCTTATCTAAAAACTGACTTTGGTCAACAGCATCGTCGTCATGGCAAGGTGGAAGTTGAAGTCATTGTGCCCAAAAGCATTAAGTTAAAAATAGCGGATGGAAGCGGGGATTTGTGTGTACGTACCATTTCTGATGACGTTGATATTGAAGACGGCTCTGGCGACACGCAACTTTATACCGTAACCGGCGATGTGAAAATTGTTGATGGTAGCGGTGATTTAACTGTAAACACTGTGACTGGCAATGTGGACCTGACAGATAGTTCGGGCGATATAGACGTTATTACCGTGACTGGTGAAGTGAATGTGACAGATTCGTCAGGCGACATAAACCTGAATACCGTCGTGGGTGCTGTAACGATTGAAGACGGCAGTGGCGATATCAATGTTAAAACTGCGACGTCAGTGTATGTTAAACGTGATGGTTCCGGTGACCGCTATTTTGATGGTGTTGGCAAGGTCGAACTGGGACGTGGGGTAAAACATCGCGATTAACTGTCTGTTGCCGGCGGTAATGGCGCGCCTTTATCAAACACGATGCGCCAGTGCCCATCCGGGTTGCGTCGCCAAACAGAGTTAAATTGCATAAAAGCTTTTCCATTTGGTGCCATAACAGGACCAGAACTATGAGCAAGGTTACCGGAATCCAGCACCACGACTAATTGAGGTTGCCATGAAAATGGGGCAACCTCACCTTTAAAAAAACGCTGCCAGTAGGCCACAATTTGTGTTTTGCCGGTTAGCGTATCTTCACCGTTAAAAAATATCGCTTCTTCATCAATAAACTGGCTAAATGCGGCTAAATCCCGCTGTTGCATACTCTTTGCGAAGGCCAGTTCAGTATCCCAAACCTGTTGTTTAAGCTCATCGGCAAAGCTTAATTGGCTAACGAACACTAAACCCAGTAAAAACAAAATATTACGTTTTATCGTTTGCATGTTATTGGCGTCTGTTATTTGATATTGGCCCTGTTAACCAAAATAACGGTTTAGCTGGCGCTGTAAAGATGTCTGGTGTCTTGTTGTGTTACAGCTTATTACCGAATTTACATTTATTTGCTCTGTATTCAGTTAGGTTGTTTAACAAAATTATTTCGGAAACCAAGTGATGACAAAAAAGGTCTGTATTATCGGTGCTTCAGGTAAATTAGGGCGTTATATGCTACAACATGCGCTGGAAAAAGGGTATCAGATCAATGCAGTGTGCCGCGAACAAAGTGTGCATAAGCTTGATGATGTAAAAGACAAAGTCACCATCTTTGCTGGCGCGACCAATGACCGTGATGTTGTCAAACACGCTGTTGCTGATTGTGATGCTGTGTTGACAGTGTTGGTGCCATGGGGCGTGCAGCAATATTCATCTGGTACAGCACAAGCGGTAATGGACTTTGCGCCTGAACATGCCCGGCTGATATTTTCCTGTGGTTGGCACATTACCCGCGATGGCAAAGACGTTTATTCATTTAAATTAAAAATGATTGTGGCCTTATTTGGCAGCATTGCCCGCTGGTTGCGTTTGGTCGAACTGGATGATCAGGTAGAAGCCTGTAAGCGTATTTTTGCCAGTGACCGCAAATGGACAGTGGTGCGCGCCAGCGATTTGGAAGAGGGCGAAAGTCAGGGGTTACCTCTTTGGCGCGAGCATGTAGGTGATGAAGCTCTGGCCAGCAATATCACACGCCGTATTGATTTTGCCTTGTTTATGGTTGAGGCAATCGAGGACGCTAGCTTAATTCAGGTTGCACCAGCGATTGTGAGTTGTGCGTCCGAATCAGCTCAACAGGCAACCCAGGTTATTGAAAGTTAAACTAAAAATTAATTTAGTGGTCTGAATAATTACATTATTCATGTAGGAAAATTATGTTAAAGCAAATTGGTATTGCGAGTTTATTAAGTCTGGCGGTTGTCGCATGTAAAGCGACCACACCACCGCCCTATGAAGCCGATAAAGCGCCTGAAGACAGGGAAAATTACAACGGCGCAAAAGGTCTGGTTCAGCAACAAAAAGATCAGTCCTATTTAATCGATAAAGCACAAAAAGATAGTTGTGAAAAAGCCAAACTGGACTGGGCTGAAGCACAATCCGGACAGAATGCCGCCGCTATGGGCGTTGCACAAAAACAGATCGAACAATATTGTAAGGAATAGCGTTTCCTCGTGCATAAAACGGTTTTCATTGGGTTGGATTCGGATTAATTTATAACTCCGCTAACTCAATGGATTCTGATATGTCTCATCCTGCACATCATCACAAAATTAATTATGTGGAATTTCCTTCACAGGATTTAGTTAAAACAAAAGCCTTCTTTGCTCAGGTATTTGGCTGGACATTTACTGATT
This sequence comes from Neptunicella marina, assembly GCF_014270035.1. Lineage (GTDB taxonomy): Bacteria > Pseudomonadota > Gammaproteobacteria > Enterobacterales > Alteromonadaceae > Neptunicella > Neptunicella marina. The sequence continues at coordinate 100,316 of NZ_JACNEP010000006.1, forward strand.
ATGGCCCTGAATACGCAGCATTTTCTGGCGCCGGAATGGACGGTGGTTTTTACCAATCAAGTTATCAGTCGCGCACTGCCAATGGTGCAACGCTAGCCGTGTTGTACAGTGCTGAGCTGGAAAAAACACTGACAGCGGTCGAGCAGGCTGGTGGTGAAATTCTGCAACCCATTTTCTCCTTCCCCGGTGGTCGCCGTTTTCATTTTGCAGAACCTGGCGGCAGTGAGCTGGCGGTATGGTCTGATCCGGTATGAGTGATTTATATATCGCTCCCGATAACCAGCCACGCTGCAAGTGGGTGGGCGTAACCGAAGAGTTTATCGCATATCATGACGCTGAATGGGGATTCCCGGTAGTGGATGATATTCGCTTATTCGAAAAGCTGTGCTTAGAGAGTTTTCAGTCGGGGTTAAGCTGGCGAACTATTTTAGCCAAACGCGAAAACTTCCGGGCTGCCTTTGCCGGATTTGATTTTAATCAGGTGGCGCAGTTTGATGAAAGTGATAAACAACGGCTGTTGCAGGATGCTGGCATAGTAAGACATAAAGGCAAAATCGAAGCGGTACTCAACAATGCCAAAATGGCGCAAAAGCTGGTTGAGGAATTTGGTTCACTGGCGGCTTATTTCTGGCGGTTTGAAGTGGATACAAGCGAGTCAGGCGCACCGCAAACCCGTTCAACTTGTGCCGAGTCGGTGGCGCTGTCTAAAGAGCTTAAAAAACGTGGCTGGAAGTTTGTTGGCCCTACAACAGTGTTTGCTTTTATGCAGGCCATGGGACTCATTAATGACCATGCCGAAGGTTGTGTTAGCCGCAGTATTGTGGCCGATGCACGCAGTCGGTTCACTTCTCCGGTAAAAGGATAATTATGTCATCCATATCCCGCCCTATCGCGTTAATTACCGGTGCCAGCCGCGGAATCGGCGCGCAAACCGCGATTAAATTCGCTCGTCATGGTTATTTAGTGGTGATTAATTACCATCGCAATCAACAAGCCGCCGAACAGGTTAAACAACAAATCGAAGCCGAAGGCGATCATGCTATTACCTACCAGGCCGATGTCAGCCAGCCGCAGCAAGTGGCGCAATTATTTGCTGCGATTGATGAGTTAAACGGTGATTTGCGTGTACTGGTGAACAATGTCGGCATTTTGAAACAGCAAAGCCGTTTGGTAGATATGGACTTAGCGCGTTTTAATCAGGTGATGCATACCAACGTTAACAGCTGCTTTTTGTGCAGCGTCGCGGCAGTCAAACGCATGTCCAGCCAGCAGGGCGGACAAGGTGGTGTGATAGTTAATGTATCTTCCATGGCTGCATGTACCGGCTCGCCCAATGAATACGTGGACTATGCTGCCTCGAAAGGCGCGATGGATAGCCTTACCCGGGGGTTGGCGCTGGAAGTGGCGAATGAAGGTATTAGAGTTAATGCCGTACGACCCGGTTTAATTTATACCGATATTCACGCCAGCGGTGGCGAAGATGGCCGGGTAGATCGCTTGTCATCACGTATCCCCATGCAACGCGGAGGCAAAGCCGAAGAAGTCGCTAACGCGATTTACTTTTTAGCCTGTGATGAAGCCAGCTTTGTTACAGGCAGTTTTGTGGATGTTAGCGGTGGATTATAAAAATAACCAATAAGGAGAAAATCATGCAGGAAATCGAAGTTAGCTGGAAAATCGCATTACGCATTTGGTGGAGTATTAGCTGGCGTACAGCCGTAATTATTTTACCCACAACTTTTTTAGTGGGCGCCATTTTAGGCTTTGGCATGGCGCTGTTTTCTATCCCGATTGAGCCAAACAAAATTTACCTGCAACTGTTAGGTGCAAGTATTTCAATTGTATTGTCTGTTTGGATCTTAAAATGGGTACTGGGCAAATCGTTTAATGGTTATCGCATAGCGATTGTTAAACATGAAGATGAAATGGCAGCGTAATTTGCTGCATTAATTAGCCATCCCTAGCTTTATTCTCCCCGCATCCATGCGGGGCGAGCCATTCTTAATTCTAAGTTTTAAGCAAGCAGTGTTTGGCCCATATGTTCTATGTGAGACCATAAACTGCCAATATTTATTTAGTCGATGTCTTGTTGCCATTGCAAATCTGTTCTTTTCAGTAACAATGGCTCAGCGTTTTGAAATATCGATGCCTTTTTATTTCACACACCTCCGGTGCGCGAGCCTATTTGGAGAGACCCAAATAGGCGAAAGGTCTTTCACTCCACTTACTTTCTTAACGCCAGAACCAAACTGCCTTTAATTCGAAGCGGCCAAAGGCAGCAGTCCATGCAAAGCATTGGCCTTGGCCGAACGTCCTGTTCGGCCATTCGAAAGCCAGCTTGGTTTTGGCTAAAAGTCAGAGTCGCAGTTAGCTAAACTTCGTTTGGCTGCTGTCGCGGTGATGGCTGACAGTGTTGGTTTTCCTAGTCAGCCAGAGGCTGACTTATTTCCCCATTCACTGTGGCCAATTTTTAATTCAGATAAGCGAACTGCCAGACGAAGCAGGGATGCCGAGTCAGTTACAACAGAAGGGATGTGGATTTGCAACGATGGCAGTTTGCCTGAATTGAAAATTGAACAGGCACAGTGCGGGGTGCCGTGGGGTTCTTAGGGGATTGCGGCAGCACAATCCCCTAAGTTGCTGGCGCCAACGCGCCGCCCAAACTTGAATTCTATGACAAATGATTAGTTGCGCTGCAATAACTTAAGCTCTCGCGCCCCGAAAGGGCGTGAAATAAGCGATACGTCAGTTTATGCGGTTTGCTTCATATAACAGTAGTGATAATAAATATGTGTTAAGCCACATAAAATAGGTCCATTTAGAATCAACAATAACAACATTGAAGCGCCAGTGTTTTCCGATGCAAACATCAGCCCTTCTGCGAAAAATACCACTTCCGCCAATATTGCTGCCAACACACCTACTATCAGAAAAACAAATCGCAGGAAAAAATTGAGTTTTATACCAATCGCTACGGACGACAATGCCCAAAAACCGAGTAATCCACCCAGTCCCCAAAGCAGGACAAGTACTGTTATAAAGCTAAAGTCAGTGGAATTGAGCCAAATTTCTTTTAGCCAGAATAGCGCAAACAGTGCCAATGCCAGGCCAGGTAGCCAGCCAAAAATGATGGTTAGAGAGATGACGAGATTGCGCATAGGTACTGGTTTTCCTTCATATTAAATCCATTTAGTGAGAAAGAGTTGGCCCGGCTTTTGTAAAAGCTAAATTCCTCATTCTATTGGTTCACCTTATCGTTTTTATGTGGTGAAGCCAATTTATTGATAGCAGGGCTGCTTTGTTGTGAATTAGATTAGAAATAAGACGGTTGTTACTGGAATTTGCATAAGCTCATTTGGCTTTCCACTGTCACCTCCCTATAATAGCCAGCATTATCTAAACGCAGTTTTCAATTAATCTTCTACAGAGCGAATAATTATGCCATTGCTAGACAGTTTCCGTGTTGATCACACCATTATGAAAGCGCCAGCAGTGCGCGTTGCCAAAACCATGCAAACCCCTAAAGGTGATAACATCACCGTGTTTGATTTGCGTTTTACTATCCCGAATCAGGATTTAATTTCTGAGCGTGGTATCCATACTCTGGAGCATTTATTTGCCGGTTTTATGCGTGCTCACCTAAACAATGACAACGTTGAGATTATCGATTTATCACCTATGGGTTGCCGCACTGGTTTTTACATGAGCCTGATTGGTGAACCAACTGAGCAGCAAGTGTCTGATGCCTGGTTAGCGGCAATGAAAGACGTGGTTGACGTACAAGACCAATCTCAGATCCCTGAGCTGAATATTTATCAGTGTGGTACGGCTGAAATGCACTCGTTGGCAGAAGCCAAGGACGCGGCACAGAAAATTATTGATCAGGGCATTACCATCAATAAAAACGAAGATATCACCCTGTCTGATGATTTCTTAAAAGATCAGCTTTAAGCAAAACCTTCGAAAAAAAGGCTGCTTGATGGAAAGCCGTTTACTTAAAGTGTTAGTTTGTATTTTACCACTGATCAAGGGCAATTATTGAGCGGAGGTTTCAACCTCCGCTTTTGCTATATAGACAATGACTTTGGGTATTCAAACCTGTAGATGGTTCTATTCAGTGCGGCCTGTTTTATATTTGACTTGGCATTCTCAATCTCGTTTTCCGTCAAGATATCCAACCTCAAAGCATTAGAATCAATATCATCATTCCAATTACCATCGCCCCGCAGAGTTGTAAGGTAAGCTTGATAAGCACCAAGGAATTCCTGTAAAGGGACTCCACACCTTTCAGCAGCATCATCTAGTCGTTGAGACAGAAATTCATTGGATTGTTGTGGCTCGTCGGTCTTAGTCCTTTCTTGCCCGTCAAAAATATATCTTAGTATTGATGTGCTCAGTTCAGAACCAATGATGTGGCATTTACCAATTTCTTCATCGGATAGATTGTCCTTTCCTTTGACTGAATTCATCAAATGTCGAAGTAATAATGCTCCGGGTCCGGGATCGATTTGAGACGCTTTTGCTGAGTCTATGAACTTCGCAATAGCACCTAAGTAGGCATTAACACTTCCAAAAAATACTTCTCTTCGGTCATCAGTGAATACGGCGGTTTTGGGTTTGCCTTCCTCACCAAAACTGAGTCCAGCTTGAAATATATGATTTGCAAATTCAGACTCATCAATTCCCTTGTTGATCCGCTCGCCAGCTATAATCACTGCTACTTCTAGCCAAACAAAATTAATTGCGAATTCTGCTTCATGCGTTTTTCGTAATTCAGCAAACTCTTCAAAATTTTCAGTAACAAAGTCCATTGCTGATGATGCGTTCTGCATAGCATTCACTAAAGCTTCCGTTCCAGCCTCATTTTTCAATACGTTTTTGCTATTTTCTGAACTTGTAGCAGGGCTAGAGTCTGGATATATTTTGTCCAATAGGTTCCGAAGGTGAGTATCAAAATTGTCTTTTACACCTAGCTTTGTTAACTCCGCGTGCATGGTATGAACCAAACTCTCAACCTCTTTTTGGAGTGGCTTTATGGTTTCTGCTGTATATTCATGTTCCTTTTGTACTTTTTCGAATAGACTTTCAATTCTCTTGGCGATATTTTTAATCCCTTGATCATCGGTAACTTGACAAGCAGCGATGGCATGTATTTTACATTGCTGGAATTGCAGTTTCTCTAAACTATCGATAGGTCTCCCCGGTCTCAGTTGCCAGCCAATCCAAGCTGCGAAACCAATAATCACAATAACTAATAGTTCCATTCAAATTTTCCTTTTTATTTAATTTTCCAAAGATTAACGGTTATTGCTGTTCTTTGTAATAGATAATTTTTTCAAGTGTCACCGGCCCTTTTGCCTGATGCAGCCTTTTTTACTGCTCCAATACTTTCACTTTTGTTTCACCTGTTTTGATGTGTATTACTAACTTTTTGATTTCATTGTTTATCTAGTAACGGTAGCAATCTGTCGGTAGAGTAAGCGTTTAATATCTGGCTGGAGAAAATTGTGTCTGCGTCCCCCTGGTTAACACCGGTCACTCTGAGCGGTAATCATGTTGAATTAATTCCTTTGGCGGCAGAACATGCCGATGCGTTGGTGGAAGCGGCAACTGACGGTGAATTATGGAATTTGTGGTTTACCAGTGTGCCGAATGCCGATTCGGTGAAAGCGTATATTGATACCGCACTGCAACAGCAACAACAGGGCCTGGCGCTACCTTTTGTGGTGGTGGAAAAAACATCGGGACAGATTATTGGCTCAAGCCGTTATTGCAATGTGGATAATAAAAACCAGCGACTGGAAATTGGTTACACCTGGTATGCAAGGCGCTGCCAGCGCACGCCGGTGAATACTGAAGCAAAATTACTGTTGTTAACCCATGCTTTTGAACAATGTGGTGCGATTGCGGTGGAGTTTAGAACGCACTGGCATAATCAGGCCTCGCGTGCTGCCATTGCACGTTTAGGTGCTAAGCAGGATGGTGTTATGCGCAATCATCAGCGTATGGCCGATGGCAGCTTGCGTGATACCGTGGTGTTTTCGATTATTGAATCGGAATGGCCGGGCGTAAAAACCGGGCTCAGACATAAACTTAAATACCGCCCGGTAATTGCCGGATAAGGTTTTTGAACAAACATAAAAAAAGCGGCTGATTAAGCCGCTTTTTTGTTTGCTTTAACAATTAATCGTTAATGGTTTTAAAGCTGATGGAGCTTGGGTATTCCGCGCTGTGGTAAATGCGGTGATCCGCTTTTACAAAATCTTCTTCTTTAGCTTTGAAGATGTTGTCCACATATTTCTGCGGATTTCTGTCCAGGAACGGGAACATGCTGCTTTGTACCTGAATTTGCAGTTTATGGCCGCGTTTAATGGTGTGCAGTACATCCAGTAACTCGAAGTTTACCTTGGTTGGCGTGTTTGGCTCAAACGCTTTGGGTTCGCTCATGCTATCGCGGAAACGACCACGTAATACACCCCAACGCACCAGCTCATGACGGTTGCCGGTTTCTTTGTCGATTTCGTTGTTGTTCACGTCTTTACCCGGGAACACATCGACTAATTTGACCACGATATCCGCTGCGCTTTGGCTGGTAGAGAACCACAAGTCTAAATCGATAGCGCCCGCAATGGTCATATCCTGTTTAGCTACGTCGGTTTCAAATACCAGTACGTCCGGACGACGCGCAGTAAAGCGCTGGTCTTCTGCCATATAAGGTCTGTCCCAGCCACGGCCAATGGCTGCTGAATGTGGAACCGGCTTGTTAGGATCACTCACGTACTCAGCGTAACCGCCTTTAGTTTCTTTGTGATCAAGCAGTTTTTCATCGGCGCCCATATACAGCGTCACTTTTTTACCGTCTTTGGGTGGCCACTGCGCAAATTCTTTCCAGCGGTTGCTACCGGTTTCAAACATGGTGGCTTTAGCTAAAGGCTCAGCTTTGTCGCCTTTTAAGTTATGTTTGAAGAATGGCAGCAGGATGTGTTCCTGGAACCATGCACTGGTGTTAAAACCAAACTGTGCTTCACCCATATGTGAGCCGTCTTTGGCATTCCACTGTCCGTGGTACCAGGGACCCATAATGATGTGCACATTGTCTTTTTTGTTGTTTTTAGACATGGTGTTGTAGGTTGCTAACGGACCATACAAGTCTTCGGTGTCGTACCAGCCGCCTACAACTAAGGTAGCAGGTTTAACGTCTTTAAAGTGCTGTAAAACGTTACGTGCTTTCCAGTAGTCGTCGTAATTTGGATGCTCGGTCAGCTCGTTCCAGAACGGACGCTCACCGTGGAAATATTTATCGTTTACATTAGAAAGCGGACCCAGATCACGGTAGAACTCATAACCGTCCGGTGTATCCAGCTTCATGCGCTCTGGCCAGTATTCAAATTGACCGTCACGTTGTTTATCGAAGGTATCGAAGAAGATAAATGCCATCGGGATCGAGAACGCACCGTTACGATGGAAGTCGTCAAAAAACCAGTCGGCAATTGGCGCTTGTGGCGAAATGGCTTTTAAAGCAGGGTGGCTGTTAATGGCACCCACCGAGGTGTAATAACCCGGGTACGAGGTACCCCACATGCCCACTTTACCATTGTTGTTTGGAACGTGTTTTACCAGCCAGTCGATGGTGTCGTAAGTATCAGTTGCATCATCCGCAGCTTTGCCGCCTTTTTTGTAAGCGTCTTGCGGGCGCATGTTGACGTATTCACCTTCCGACATAAATTTGCCGCGCACGTCCTGGAATACAAAGATGAAACCTTCTTTCTCAAAGATTTCACTTGGCCCTAAACGGGTTTTGTATTTATCTGCGCCGTAGGGTGCAACACGATACGGCGTGCGCTGCATCATCATCGGGTATTTTTTGGATTTATCGTAAGGAATATACACAGAGGTAAAAAGTTTTTTACCGTCGCGCATCGGGATTTGGTATTCGTATTTGGCATAGTGTGAGCGAATGTATTCCGCTCTTTCATTTTTTTCTTTGTCTTGTTCTGCCTGGGCAAAACTGCTGACCAGCAGTATGGAAATACAGCCCAAAAACAGACGAAGCGTCTTATTTTTCATTATGGTTTCCCTTGTGAGTGGAAATATCAACGTTGTCATCTGGCATAGCCAGCCAAACACCATACAAGCTGTTGCACAAAATACCTACGCGATTGAGATAAACTCCGACATTTTAGCGGCAAGTGCCGTTTACGTTTGTGATAAAGGTGTCATCTTGCGGCAGGCGGTAAGTAAGTCATCGATTAATGTTTCATTATTCAAAGCGTTAGCAATTGCTGCACCTCCTACCATTAATACGGCTTGTTGCAGCGCCCGTTCACGTGACAAACCACCCAGTTCGATGCGCTTAACTAAACCATCAAAAACACGTGTATAGGCATCGCGAACCTGAGAATCTCGCTGACTAATATCGGTCGTCAGAAATGCCAGCGGGCAGCGCTTTTGTTGTCCGTGTAAATGCTCAGCAGACAGATACTGACAGGCAATGTCGTTTAAGGCGGTATCGGGGCGAATTTGAGCTGCTTTGGCACGTGCACCAAAAACGATCGCTTCGGCGTACAGTTCCGATTTATTTTTAAAATGAGCATAAAAGGCACCGCGGGTAAGCCCTGCATGGTGCATAACCTGATCTATTGCTACATGGTCAAAGCCCTGATGGGTAAAAAGCTCTGCTGCACTAGTGAGAATGCGTTCACGTGTTTGTAATTTGTGTTGTGGTTTCCACGCCATAATGTGTGATCCTTAAAATATGTTCTTGAACATATTTTAAGGCGGTTTAGGCTGAACACAACTTAAAACAGATGACATTAACAGGAGTGGTTATGCAATCAGTTTATATTTATGGCGTTCAGTTCAGCCCCTTTGTGCGTGCAGTACAAATGGTCTGTGAAGAAAAAGGTATTGATTATCAAATTGGTAAACAAATAAACGGGCAAACGGCTGAATTTAAAAGCGAAGCGCATCTGGCTTATCATCCATTGGGCAAGATGCCGGTGTTGTTTTGTGGCGATATAGCCTTAACTGAAACCGCGACAATTTGTCGTTTTCTGGACAGTCAGTATGAAGGTAAAACGTTGCAACCTAACGATCTGATTGAGCGCAGTAAAGTGGATGAATGGTGCCAACTTTGCACCACCTATTTAATACATGCGTTTATGCGTGATTACATTCTGGAACTGGCTTTTCCTCAGGGGCAGGGTGGCAAACCGCGTTTTGATGTTATCGAGATGAACAAAGCGTCGGCTGTGAATGCGATAAAAATGATTGAAAAACAATTAGCCGATCAAGATTTTATGCTCGGTAATCGCTTTACTCTGGCCGATTGCGTTATTGCGCCAGCTTTATACTATGCGCAGCAATTACCTGAACAATTCGCTTTACTGAGTGAAAAAAGTCCTGTTCATACTTATGTCGCGCGTATCCGCGAGCGGGATAGTGGCAAAAAAGTGATTATTCCCAAACAATAATTTCAGCTTACAAAGCTAAACAACCTCTGCGCGGGCTATTCAAGCCCGCTTTTGTTGGTTATGGTTAGCCCATTCTGGCCAGTTTGGAGTGATTTTTGGCGGCCTTCCTGTTTTCGCTGCATCCCGGGTACTTAAATAATAGTTTGCTGTTAAATGACTGGCAGCAAACTCGGCAGTTGTTGGCGTTATCACATGCCCCTGCGGTGACTCACTATCTAGCAATGCGGGAGGCGATGTTGCACACCGAAGCTGAGTTGCGGCAGTTAACAGCACCCGATAATACGCTTAATCCGTTTCTATCTTCCCCTGCCGCAACACCCGAGCCGATGGCACAGTTGCAGTGGTTAGCTGAACAGGATAATGCCACAGCACGTATTCCACTGCCCCAAAATGCACAGCAATGCTGGGCACAACATAAATATTCGCTGATGATGCGAGATCTCAACCTGTACAAACAATTTGGCCAGCGCACTGCCAGTAAGCTGAGTGAAGGTGCATTTGCGTTATTAATTAAGGAGCTAACCGAATCGCTGTATCTGGTTCCCAGCTTAGGCGGCCTGCGTAATGGTTTTTTGCATATGTGGGGTTATGTGTCTGACGCCATTCCTGCACCTTTTGATAATCCCGCAGAGGTGGAATTGTCATTGATGCAACGGCATATATGGCAATGCTGCAAATTAGGTTCCACACCCTATATCCAACATTCCACTGCAATAACCGAACCGCTACATTTTTACTGATGTAACAAAAAGTCTATCGTCTGAATAACAAGGAAACACTATGTATCAAGAGATTATTAGCTTCTGGTTTGACGAGATTTCACCCAAAAACTGGTGGCAAAAAGATCTGCAGTTTGACACCGCTTTAACGCAGCGTTTTGCACAGGTGCACCAGCAGGCCTGTGCCGCGGAACTGGCAGATTGGCGACGCACCGCATTGGGTGCTCTGGCTGAGGTGATTGTACTGGATCAGTTTTCACGCAATATGTACCGGGATACACCACAAGCCTTTGCTCAGGATGGTATGGCGCTGGTGCTGGCGCAGGAAGCGATCGCCAAAGGTCAGGATCAGCAGTTAAATCAAACTCAGCGCAGTTTTTTATATATGCCCTTTATGCACAGTGAATCGGTGGCGATTCATCGTTTAGCGGTGGAATTGTTTGAGGATTTGGGCAACGAGGATAACCTTAATTTTGAATTAAAACACAAAGCAATTATTGACCGTTTTGGGCGTTATCCGCATCGCAATGACATTTTAGGGCGGCAATCGAATAAAGACGAACTAGAGTTTTTACAACAACCCGGTTCGTCTTTTTAACATAAAAAAGGTGCTGCATGGGGACAGCACCTGCCGTATTTTTAGTACGGGCAAACTTTATTCGTCGCCTGACTGTGCGGTCATTAATTTATTGGCATCGGCCAGTTTGATACGTACACGACGGTCAAAGAAGTTACCTTCCAGATTATTAGTGTCAGATACCGGAGAAGCTTCACCAAAGGCGTGAGTAATGATTTGCGTTTCTTTCACGCCATTATCAACCAGGTAACCTTTGACCTGATTAACACGCTCCTGAGATAAATTCAGGTTGTAATCATTGTTACCACGGCGATCTGCGTAACCCGACAGGCTTACCTGCATTTTGGGGTTAGTGCGCAGGTTTTTGGCTAGCAGGTTTAACTGTGGTTTGTAATGATCTTCAATGTCGTATGATGCAGTACGGAACTGAATATTCGATTCCACTTCCTGATTTGCTACTTCCATTTCTTTGTTCAGTGATACCAGCTCGATTCGGGTTTGTTCCTGTTCGCGTTTATAGCTGTCACGAATGGCTGCTAACTGTTGATCTTTTTCTGACAACTGACCTTTAACCGATGCCAGTTGTTGATTAGCTTCCGCCATGCGGTTATCGTCATTGACTTCGTCAGCGGTTAATAAACCAATGACACCCAATGCAACACCACCCACCGGACCGGCTAAAATGGCGCCTAATACTGCACCTGAACTGGCACCGATAATTTCGTTACGGGTTTCCTGCTCCTTTTTATCGGTAGCAGCAAAAGCGGTTGAGGTTAAGGCCAGACTTAATGCGATAACTGATACTGATTTTTTCATTTTGTTTCTCCACAAGGTGTTTTCGAGTTCAGTTATATTAAACAAGCACTTAGTGGCAGGATTGCTGGCAGAAAATGGCAATGTAGTGAGCAATTGTGGCGAAATTATGGAAATTGATGTAATTGCCGTCTGCAATCATGAATTTGCCCGATAAAGTGCGATATAGTGCGGGCACTGGATAACTCCGAGAGAATAATTAATGAGTAAACGTATCGCTCTGGTTGAAGATGATGCCGCCATTCGCGAAAACTATGCCGCCGCCCTTAAAAAACAAGGTTATGAGGTCAGTACTTATTCTAATCGTGGGCAGGCAGAAAAAGCCTTTGATCAGCGTTTGCCTGATTTAGCCATTGTTGACATCGGTCTGGAAGATGAAATTGATGGCGGTTTTGCGCTTTGTCAGCAATTGCGTTCTTTGTCCAAAACGCTGCCAATTATTTTTTTTACCGCACGTGATAACGACTACGACACAATTTGTGGTTTGCGAATGGGGGCAGACGATTATTTAACTAAAGACATCAGTTTGCCACACTTACTGGCTCGCATTGCGGCGCTCTTTCGTCGTACTGAGCTACTTAATCAACCGTCTGAACAGGGTGATTTAATTAAAAATGGTGCACTGGAAATGGATGCAAACCGCATGACGGTGAGCTGGAAAGGCAGTGCGATTGAGTTAACTGTGACTGAGTTCTGGATGTTACACGCCATCGCCAAACATGCCGGTCATGTTAAATCACGTCAGCAGCTGATGGACGAATCCCGTATGGTGGTGGACGACACAACCATTACCTCGCATATCAAACGTATACGTAAAAAGTTTGTACAACTGGACAGCGATTTTGACCGCATTGAAACAGTCTACGGCATGGGTTATCGCTGGAAAAGTACTGAATGAAAAAATGGCGTATTGGCATTCGTGCCAAGTTATTTTTTCTGTCGTTATTTTTGTTCGCCATTCCCTGGCTGGGATACAAATATGTATGGGAACTGGAAGCTTACTTGCGTCTGGGACAGGAGCAAACTCTGGTGGGCACTGCGCGGGCGGTAGCAACCGCCTTGCATGAGCGGCCTAAGTTATTTAATAACCAGGCTGCTTACCTGAAAGATGTGAAACCGGGCACCGATTTATATGCACATAAAATCAGCCATCCGGTAGAGCTGGATGGTGAGTTGGATGACTGGCGTGAGTACTGGCATCTGACGCTGGAATATAACCAGAATAACCTGATTGAGGTTAACACGCCGTATCATAAAAACAGTCTGCATTTCCGCCATATGGTCGGTCAGCATCAGGACTACTTGTACGCCATGTTTGATGTTACCGACGATAAACTGGTGTACCGACCTAAAACCAGCTTATTTGTTGATCATAATGACTTTGTGCAAATCGCGTTGATTGATCCTTATGGCCAGTTTAAACGTTATATCGTCGCGCCCTTTGAAGCTGGTTGGGTCAATGCTTATTTGTTAAGTGAAACCGAAAAAGGCAATAAACCTATTGCGCTGCAAACCAAAATCCAGGGTTACTGGAAAGAAACCGCACATGGATACAATGTAGAGTTACGTTTTCCGCTGAGCATGATGTCGAGCAAAATTGCGTTTGTGGTCGGCGATGTGGATGACGAACTTGGCCGCGCATTAAAATATACACTGGGTACTGCCAATCCATCCGGTTCGGATAAATTAGGTACGGTTTTGGTACCGTCCCCGGAAATCGAAAATATTCTAAAAGGCTTACAGTATTCCAATGCACGGGTCTGGGTGGTGGACAAACATATGCGGGTGCTGGCACGTTCGGGCAGTATTCACGATTCAACCGGCTTTGACAGTAGCCGCTTTAAATCTTCAGCACCGCTTTGGTGGCAACACTTTGAGCAAAAATGGTTGTTGCCTTTGTATTACCAGATTCTGACTAAACCTCCCACAGACTTTGTCGATGAATTGCAGGATGCCTATGAATTGCAGGGCCAGGATATTCAACATGCACTAAATGGTGAACCCGACAGTTTATGGCGCTTAAGTACCGATCAAAAAGCCATGATCCTCTCAGCTGCACATCCCATTTATATCAATGATGAAGTTATGGGGGCGGTGGTTGTGGAGCAAACCACCCATGGTATTAGAACTCTGCGTAATCAGGCGCTGGAAGGTCTGTTCCACCTGATACTGGCAGTGATTGGTTTAGGCACACTCGGGCTGTTTTTATTTGCCTCACGAATTTCAATGCGTATTCGCAAATTACGTAATCAAACTGAAGCGGCGATTGATCATCAGGGCAAAATTGTGGCGGATATTCAGCCATCTGATGTGGGTGATGAAATCGGCGATTTGTCGCGAACCTTTTATAGCGTGCTGGGCAAACTCACTCAGTACAACTCCTATCTGGAAAATATGGCCGCGCGTTTATCCCATGAACTGCGTACCCCGGTAGCGGTGGTGAATTCGTCGCTGGAAAATATGGCGCTGGAACCACAGAGTGAGGATAACCGCGCCTATATCGACCGGGCGCAGCAGGGGATTCAACGCCTGTCGAAAATTTTGCAAAACATGAGTGAGGCAACGCGCCTTGAACAAACTATTCAGGCCAGTGAGCCGGAAGTGTTTGTGGTAGCTGAATTATTAAATGGCTGTGTGGAAGGTTATCGCATGGCCTATGACGAGCGTCAGTTCAGTTTAACCTGTGGTGATGACAAGGCGCATTTAAGCGGCTCCCCGGATTTATTTGCACAGATGCTGGATAAAATTATTTCCAATGCAGTGGAGTTTAGTCAGCCGCACAGTGAGATTGTGCTTAACAGTTATGTCAAAAATGGCCGACTCTGGTTAAGCATTAAAAACAACGGGGACTTGCTACCGGATAAAATGCAGGGGCAATTGCTCGATTCGATGGTATCAGTGCGCAGTCAAAGCGATCCTAATCAGGTGCATTTGGGGTTAGGATTATTTATCGCCAAAATGGTGGCGGAGTACCATAAAGGGCAAATTCAGTTAAGTAATCTGGCTGACCACTCGGGGGTGGAAGTCTTGCTAAACTTTAAGTTGGATTAGAGCCTGCTGAATTTTGCGGTATCGCTCTGGTTAACTTTGCATAATGTTAGTGACAAGGATATGGCAATGCAGATATTAATGACGGGTGGTACAGGCCTGATTGGCCAGCATTTTATTCGCACATTTCAGCAATATCGTTATACGGTGTTAAGCCGTCAGGCTGCTTCCATGCCGATGGATCCTTCGCAGCGCTGTACTTATATCAGTGATCTTTCCCATTTGCGCAATCTTAATACATTTGACTATGTGATTAATCTGGCGGGAGAACCCATAGCAGACAAACGCTGGAGTGATGCGCAGAAGTTGCGTATTTGTGATAGCCGCTGGCACATTACCCAACAACTGGTTGAATTATTTGATAAAAGTAGCAAACCACCCAAGGTGTTTTTAAGTGGTTCGGCAATTGGTTTTTATGGAGATACCGGGACAAAAAAAACGGATGAATTAGCTGGCTTTGTGCCCGACGACTTTGCTTCGTCCTTATGCCATAAATGGGAAACCATTGCCGAGGGCGCCAGTATGAAAACCCGTGTGGTGATATTACGCACCGGTGTGGTTTTAAGCGCCGAAGGTGGGGCGCTGAAAAAAATGCTGTTGCCGTTTAAGCTCGGATTAGGTGGAAAAATGGGTAGCGGACAACAGATGATGAGCTGGATCCATATTGACGACATGGTGCGGGCCATGCAGTTTTTACTGGAACAGGACATTACTGGAGCCGTCAATCTAACGGCACCCAATCCGGTGAACAATGACACTTTCACTAAAGCCATGGGCAAAGTACTGCATCGCCCGACCATATTTTCGGTTCCTGCTGTCATGCTTAAATTACTGATGGGAGAAAGCTCGTCACTTTTGCTGGGCAGTCAGAATATTGTGCCAGCCAGACTGCTAAATGCTGGTTTTAGTTTTCAGCATCCACAACTTGCCTCAGCCCTGCAAAACTTGTTGTAAACGCCAGATACGGGGAATAGATTACAGTTGTAATATTTGGTTGATTACATTTGTAGTCAATGCTATTTTGAATGTCCTGATGACATACAAGGATTTTTAAATGGCAGGATTGCACAACACTTTAATTGGTGTGGTTTTATTACCTTTATTATTTTCTGCACCTCTGCTGGCACAAGAGTCTCAATCGGACGCAGATAAGCTTAAACAAAAAATAGCGAGTCGCGGACGTACTTTGCTAAAACACGTTGAGCCACTTTATAGTGAGCAATTGCAGCAAAACGGCGTAAAAGGCAGTGTAACCATGTCATTTAATATCAATATTGATGGCACTGTCAGTGATATTAAGATATTGAATTCGACGCCATCAGGTACCTTCGACAGTGCGGCAATTGACGCACTTGCTCAGTGGCAATATGCGCCATTGCCACATAAATTACAGGGGATCCTGACTCGTTTTGATTTTGGTGAACCGGATAATCATTGATTTAGCGTATGTCACTTGCTCAGCCGCATACTCATTTCGACATCATCGTCAAAGGGCAGTGATAAATAACCATTCGATCTTATCCTTATGTAACTTAAATACTCCGGGCAGAAATTGGCATTGTCGGCAACAATAATGGCACTGGGTGCAAGTTGTGGCTCTAGTATTTTTAATATATCCAGATACAAGGCTTTGGCACCGTCAAGCAGGACCAAATTGATGTTGTCTGGCAGGTTTGTGCTTAATGTTTTAAGTGCATCTCCTTCACGGATTTCCACCCATTGTTGCAGTCCTGTTTCTGCTAAATTGGCTTTTGCCTGGGCAATTTTACCCGGCTCAAATTCACAGCTAATGATACTGCCTTGTCCGTTATCCTTTAATGCAGCAGCGAAATGCAAGGTTGATAAGCCGATAGAGGTGCCATATTCCACAATATTAGTCGCCCCCGTTGAGCGGGTTAGCATATAGAGCAGTTCAGCGGTTTCGGCGGATACCGAAAGCGGCAGTGATTTCAGGCGGGAATACAAAGCAAGGTAATCGGTTTTGCTTTGCATCAGTTTAAGCTGTTCCTCTTTGCTCATGCTGCCGATAACCGCATCATTTTGCGGTGAATGTTGGTTATCCTGCTGCATCATACGGTGGGTAACTGTCTGGAATTGTGGGTTATTTAACGTGCTCATATTAGACCTGTTGTGTTTATTGAAACTGCAAAATAGAATACGAATAATTATTCGTATTTAAAATTCGCATTCAGGTTCAGCCAAATGTCATTTCCGGCAAATCCACAAATTACAACGCGTAAGCAACCACAACAGGCCCGCTCAAACGACCTGGTTAACGCTATATTGCAGGCGGCTATTCAGGTTTTACAAACTGAAGGTGCGCAACGTTTTACCACAACCCGGGTAGCAGAACGTGCCGGTGTGAGTGTGGGGTCCTTGTATCAATACTTTCCCAACAAGGCGGCAATTTTATTTCGGTTGCAAACAGATGAATGGCAACAAACCAGCGATATGCTAAGCGCTATTTTGCAAAATACCCAACATCAGCCAATGGTGAGACTTCGCCAGATGATAGTGGCCTTTATTCAATCGGAATGTGAAGAAGCCAGTATGCGCCAGGCTCTTGATGACGCCGCACCTTTATATCGCGATGCACCCGAAGTAGCAGACGCCAGAGCGCAAACCAAAGCCCTGTATCAGCAATTTATGCTGGAATTAATGCCAGACGTTGAAGCAAAACAACGTGAGATTGCCAGCGAATTAATGATGAATACCATTAAAACCGTGGGCAAAAGCTTCTCTGATGAATCCCATGGTGCCGCAAAAATCTTAGCATTTTCAAATGCGATGGCAGATATGTTGTGTGCCTATGTGGAAAAACTGAACACTTAATAAGTGGTTATGTGTTTTGGCGCCAGTCAAATTCCATTTGTCGCGCGGTTTTTACTGCCAAATCCAAACTCACCAGTTTTGAAACAAGGTGCAGGCTCATATCAATGCCCGCTGAAATACCACCTGAGGTGATAAACTTGCCCTCATCCACCCAGCGCTGATTTTCGATAACGGTTATATCAGCAAAAGACGCGCGCAAATCCTCAATATCTTCCCAGTGGGTTGTAACCGTTAAATGTGAAAGCAATCCAGCCTGTGCCAGTATAAAAGCACCAGTACAAACCGAGGCGACCATGGTTGCGCTTTGGGAAACTTCAAACACCCAGTTAATCACATTCGGCTTTTTTAACTCATCGGTATGAACACCGCCGACCACAATCAGCACATCGATGGGTGGATGACTGTTAAACCCATAATGCGGATTAACACTAAACCCACCTCTGGCACTTACCGCCCCAGCCTTTTCTGCCACCAGAAACACATTAAAGGCTTTATCGACATCAGCTAGTCGGTTCGCCGTAGAAAATACCTCAAACGGTCCCGAAAAATCTAACACCTCAGCGTTGTCGTAGATATATATGCCGATGTTCAATGAGAAGTATTTCAAGGAGTTGAGCATTCAAAATAGAGGATGTTTTTAGCGCGGTGAGCCCTATATATTTGGTTTGTTAGCGCCACTTTTAAGCTATCCTTGGAATTTCTTTTGCAGATAGGTATTTAGAAAGAAAAAAACGATTTGACGAATAGCGAAACCAATAGAAATAAATATACATACGCCATATAAATCTTTACCTCCAAAGAACAATCCAAGTAGACCGGATAATACGACACCATAAAACAACAGGTTGGTAAGAATTCCTAAAGGGTGAAACTTACTCGTCTGTTTTACGATAAATGAAAGCTCTTGCTTATTAGGCTCTCTGCTATTACTCATAACTTCAATTCCTTTCGAACAGCTCTAGCACCATGCTAAGCAGAAAATACTTGCGATTTGGATGGAGCTGCCAGCGATGATTGAGCCCCTTATTATAATTCATTTAGCTAATTTAAAATGAGGTAAACTGAAATCAGATTTTGATTTGGTTACCCAGCTATATATTTGATAATTCTTACCAGACAAATTTTTTATGCGGTGATCTGTCTCAATATTATTTTTACAAGTTTGCCTCCAAACTGTAAGTACTTGACGAACAAAGCTAATAATGACTTTTTGTTTTATCGTATCGAATACTAAAGTATGAACAAAGTTACCTACAGCCTTAGATTTAAAATCGGATTCATCGGTCGGATAGAAGTAAAATTCCATCAAATTTCCCCTTGAGTTATAACAAATGAATAGTGAGCGATTGGGTCGTTTAATTTGTCGCAATCTGTCTCGTTATTATCCTTTGAACCATTAGTATCAGATTAATAAATGCTTTGCCAATTAAGGGATATAGCTGGTTTATTCGTCCATGAATTTTTCACGCCCTTCCCGGGGCGCGAGCCTATTTACTGCGCACATCCTTGTGCTCCGTCCAACGGACCAGCTAAAGCTGTTGCAATTCATTCCCGATGAATTGCTGGAGAGACCCAAATAGGCGAAAGGTCTTTCACTCCACCGACTTTTTTAACGCCAAAACCAAACTGTCTTTATTTCGAATCGGCCAAAGGTAGCAGTCCATGCAAAGCGTTGGCCTTGGCCGAACGTCCTGTTCGGCCATTCGAAAGCCAGCTTGGTTTTAGCTAAAAGTCAGAGTCGCAGTTAGCCAAACTCCGTTTGGCTGCTGTCGCGGTGATAACTTGATGCTTTGGTTTTCCTAGTCAGCCAAAGGCTGACTTATTTCCCCATTCACTGTGGCCGATTTTCAATTCAGATTAGCGAACTGCCAGACGAGGCATGGATGCCGAGTCAGTTGCAACAGAAGGGATGTGGATTTGCAACGGTGGTAGTTTGCCTGAATTGAAAATTGAACCGACACAGTGCGGGGTGCCGTTGGGTTCTTAGGGAATTGCGGCAGCACAATTCCCTAAGCCGTCGTCGCCGGTGCGACGCCAAAACCAACCTTCTATGACAAGCGGTTGGTTGCGCAGCAATAAATCGAGCCCGCGTGTCCCCGAAGGGACGTGAAATCAGCACTCTTTCAGCATTTTGAAAATGCTTGGATTTACTTAGGTTTACCTAACTAAACTCAATGACCGTGGTCATGCCCATGACCACCACACCCATGATGATGCCCATCATCATCCTTGCCAGCATCCCGACAATCTTCATCATCAAACTCCAGTTCAATGGTGGTGTGCTGCAAATCAAAATCTGCTAAACGTGTAGCAATATCGACTTTTAGTTCAGTGATTTGACTTAAGTCTACATTGGCGGTTAATACCAAATGTGCGGTTAATACATGTTGTTCACCATCCAGTGACCAGAAATGCAGATGATGAATATCGTTTACCAGTGGATGAGAAAGTAGTTTCTTTCGAATTTCGCTGCGTTTCGATTCGCTGGGGCTGGCCTGTAAAAACACCTGCAAGGTGCTTTTTAAGTTACGAAATACATTAAACAAAATAAACAGGGTAAAGGCGACGGACAGCAGTGGATCAAGTATGGGTAAATCCGCAAACATTAATACGACAGATACAACTAATACCGCTACCCAGCCGAGTACATCTTCCATCAAATGCCAGTTAAGTACTTTTTCGTTAAGTGAGTGTCCATGGCTGAGTTTAAACGCCGCATAACCGTTGACTGCGATGCCAAAAAAGGCCAGTAACATCATGCCTTCGGTATGTGGCATTGGTGGGTCGATTAAACGCGGTATGGCTTCAATCAATACCCAGATAGAGCCGGTTAACAGCACCAGACCGTTGATTAATGCGCCCAGCAGTGAAAAACGCTGATAGCCGTAACTGAACTGTTCTGTGGCCTGTTTGCCACTGACTTTATTTAAAATCCACGCGCTGCCTATGGATAAACTGTCACCCAAATCGTGTACGGCGTCGGCCATAATCGCGGTACTGTTAGTCAGCCAGCCACCGATGAATTCGATAATGGTAAAAACTAAATTGAGTAAAAAAACCCAGCCAATCCGACTGGATGCCATGTCGTGATGATGGTGGTGGTGATGATCGTGCGCCATTTACTCAGTCTGCAAACGTTGGTAAAAACAAGCGCCTATTTAGACATAAAAAAACGGGATTGGCTAATCAGCGAATCCCGTTTGTATGTTAATCAGCAGGTTTTATTCGACAAATCCCTGGTTAGCTTTAACCGTTAATGGGTGGTAACCGGCTTTGGCTTTATCAAAGGCTTCTTTAGCGATTTTTTTGCCTTCCACGGTTTTAGACAATTCGCGGTATAGCGGCTTAACCAGCTTATTACGACCAATGTGCACCAGGTAGTCGTTTAAGCGACCAAAGGCTGGCTGATACCAGTTTTTCACTGCAATCATTAACCAGCTGTGGGCAATTTCATTATTATGCGATTTGGTTAAACTGAACGCGCGATCCAGCTCATGTAATTGCTCCAGTGTCAGTTCTTCCGGCATATTATTCAGGAAATATAACCACTGATGCACTGTCCAGTTTTTGGTATCAATCTGGTTGGCATTCATTTCGCCATTCAACCAGTTGTTACGTGCGTTATCTACAATGCTAAATGCATCGGATTCAGGCATAGGAGCATCTTGAGGAACGCCCGGTTCAAATATCCATTCATTGATACGTGCCATATCCAGTTTGTCTGGATATTGCTCAACCACATGTTTTTTGAAATAAGTCAGGAACTGGTCGGTGGTAATACTCTGGAAAGCAAAATGCTCAAAGTATTCCATCAGGAATTTGTCCATATTTTCACGGCCAATTGTATGTTCCACTTCACGTAAAAATAACGCGCCTTTTTCGTAAGGAATATTGGAAAACACATCGTCCGGATCACGGCCACGTAAATCAATCGCCAGAATCTGATCTTTAGGTGGTAAAGATGCTACATCGGCTTCTAAATCCTGATAACCCAATACGGCTTCCTGATTAAAACGTGCTTCACCGTACACATTTTCCATAATGCGGTAGGTTAAATAAGTGGTGAAACCTTCGTTTAACCACAGGTCACGCCAGGTGGCGTTGGTCACTGTATTGCCCGACCAGGAATGTGCCAGCTCGTGCGCAATCAAAGACACCAGGCTTTTATCACCGGCGATAACGGTTGGGGTGATAAAGCTTAAACGCGGGTTTTCCATACCACCAAACGGGAAGGATGGCGGCAGAATTAGTAAGTCGTATCTGTCCCAACGATAAGGGCCGTAAAGCTTTTCGGTGGTGATCAGCATAGATTCGGTGTCTTCGAATTCTTTGGCAGCAGCATCGACCACGGAAGGTTCAGCATACACACCGGTACGGCGTCCCATGGCTTTAAATTCTAAATCACCGACTGCCAAGGCAATCAAATAAGATGGGATAGGTTGTGGCATATTAAACTGATAATCGCCGTCACGCTCTGTGTTGGGATCATTAGCCGCACTCATTACCGCCAGCAAATCTTGCGGTGTATGAATATTGGCCTGATAGGTTACACGTACCTGCGGTGAATCCTGCAACGGGATAAAGCTGCGTGCATGAATCGCTTGTGACTGGGTAAACAAAAACGGGTGTTTTTTACCGGCGGTTTGTTCTGGTGTTAACCATTGTACACCACTGGCATCGGGTGATGTGGCATAGCTGATTTTCACTTTGTCGCCTGTGGCGGGTAACGGAATTTCCAGCGCTGCACCTAAGAACGAATCGGCAGGGTGCAAGGTGAACGGGATTTCCTCGCCATTGGCAGTGACTTTGTTGATGGTTAATTCGCGGGTATCAACAATCAAACTGCTGGCGTCTTGTTTTACCTTTTCAAAGGTTAATTCAGCGTCACCGCTAATCACTTTTTTATCGAAATTCACATCCAGATCAAGTGCGATATTGGTGACTTTGACTTGTTCCGGGTTAGATTGTGAGTGGTAATCTTTGCCCACCACCATTTCCTGTTTGGCATCAGGTTTTGAGGCAGCAGCTTGTTGTTGCGTGCTTTGCTGGTCGGTACAGCCACTTAACAGGGCTAAGGTACCTAGCAGTAATGCGGAGCATTGTTTAAACATGAAAATATCCTTCTTCGAGGTTTTAGTTATTATTCTGTACCACCTTATGGTAACTCAGTTGAGGTAAGGAACACCAAGTGAGTGTGACAAATGGCATACTTTTACGATTAATGTATGTCATCAATCTGTCACTGTGTGGTCATCGAAACGTCGTAAAAAAGTCATAAAAAACCTTTAGCCTGAAAAATTATATTTAAAACAGACACTAAAGGATGATTTTGATGCAAAGTTTCAAATTGGCAATGCGTGCCAGCCTGCTCTCTCTGGCGATTATTGCTGGCTTAAGCGGTTGTGCACTGGAAGGTGACGACGGAAAAGCGGGTAGCGCTGGTCAGCAAGGGCCTCAGGGGGAACAAGGGCAGCCAGGCACACCGGGTGCTGATGGTAAGGATTTACCACGTAATATGGCGCTGGAAGTGGTGGGCCGTTTTGCTGCTGGTGGCATCGAAATTTACGGTAAAAGTGCCGCCGAAATTGTACAGTTTCACAAAACCTCAGCGTCGGCTTTTGCGATTAACTCTGCATCCAACCATATTGAAGTGATTTCTTTGGTTAACCTGCCAACCACTGAAGTGGGTAGCCCTGTAAGTGACCAAAGCTTAAGTTCAACGGCTTTTACTTATCCCACCAGCGTAACCGTTAACAATAGTGATAGTTCACAAACTGAGATGGCGCTGGGTGGTGCAAATTCCATTGCTATTCATGGTGATATGCTGGCGATTGCCGTTGAAGGAACAACTAAAACCGATACCGGGGCGATTTTATTTTACACCCTGGATGCATTAGGTCAGGGCACGTTTGTTAAGGCAGTAGCCGCAGGTGCATTGCCTGATATGGTGACCTTTACGCCAGATGGCAGCAAAGTACTGGTGGCGAATGAAGGGGAACCTGCCTCGGATTATTCGATAGATCCCGAAGGCAGTATTTCGGTTATTAGAATTGCAGATGGAATGCCAGCAGATGTTGCTGAGGAAATTAATTTTACCAGCGATATGACATTCAGCAGCGATTTATTAGGTGCCGAAGATTACGATACCGACGAAGAGCGCAAAGAATTACTGACCAAAATGGGAGTTAAGTTTGCAGGCCCTGCTGGTATGACAGTTGCTGAAGAGCTGGAACCAGAGTACATCGCAGTATCTAAAGACAGCAAAAAGGCTTACGTGTCTCTGCAGGAAAGTAATGCGATTGGCATTGTTGATCTTGAAGATATGACAGTTGAAGTAAAAGCTCTTGGCTTTAAAGACTGGAGCAAGTTTGAACTGGATTTCACCAACAAGGATGAAGTGCCTGCGTTTAGCAGTATTCAGGGGTTGTACGGCATGTACCAGCCAGACACTATCGCAACATATGAGTGGAATGGTGCAACGTTTATTGTGTCCGCCAACGAAGGTGACTCCCGCGACTACGACGCCTATTCTGAAGAGGTGCGTGTCGCTGACATTATTGATCCTGACGAGCTTAACATGCTGTTATCCGACGAACTAATGGCGCAATACGATGCCAGTGGCGGTAAAGGTGGCTTAGGTCGTTTAAAAGTTACCACGGCGTTAGGTGATGCTGATAACGATGGCATTTATGAAGCACTTTATGCTTACGGTGCACGTTCTTTCTCAATCTGGGATCAAAATGTTAATCAGGTATTCGACTCCGGTGATGATTTTGGAAAAATCTCTGCGGCGATTCTGGGCAACGATTTCAACAGTGCACACACTGAAAACAAAGGTGATAACCGTTCTGACGATAAAGGTGGAGAGCCAGAAGCGATTGCCGTAGGTGAAATCGATGGTCGTAACTATGCTTTTATTGGTCTGGAGCGTTCCGGTGATTTGTTTATGTATGATGTGACTAATCCATTCCAGGCTGCATTTGTGAATCACTACAATAACCGTGATTTCAGCACTGATTTTGAACTGGATGACGATTTAGATAATCCGTGTAGTGTTGAAGAAGGCATGGATTGTTCTGAGGTGGCGGAATCGGGTGACTTAGGTCCGGAGAGTATTAAATTCATCCCTGCGGCAGATAGTCCAACGTCTACACCATTGATTATTGTAGGTAATGAAGTGAGTGGTACGGTTACCGTATATCAAGTGGTAGAACACTAAGTTCAATTTACAGGCGTACGTTCGTGCGCCTGTTCTCATTTATCTCAGCCAATCTTACTCAGGCTGTTATAAATTTAAGTGATTAATTAATAGACTCTCTGTCTTTAGTTGTTTTAGCCTGACTCTTTTACCTTGCGGCATTTTCAATAGTGTTGCAGCTTTTTGTTTTTCGTTGTGTGTTTTTATGAGCGCAAAACGAGATAAAAAATGAATTGAGACAAAGGATTTAAGCAATGCAAAGGACTTGGCTGTCATTTTTATTAAGTGTATTACTGTGTTGCACATTAACTGCGTGTGGTGGTAGTGATCAAAAGGAGTCAACACCGCCTGTAGTCAATACCCCACCCCCAACTGAACCGCCGCCCCCGTCGGTAATCAGCGATGAAACCCTGCCCAGAATTGATATTTACGCGCTGGAAGGTGAAATCCAAAATGAACCTAAAATCACCGCCAAAATGAAAGTTACGACCTATACAATTGGCGAACAGGCGTCGGTTGAGCTGGATACTCACATTGGTGTGGAGTATCGCGGTTCCAGTTCTCAGGGGATTTATCAGAAAAAAGGCTATGGCATTGAGACCCGTGATGAAGCGGGTGAGGATTTGTCGGTTGCTTTGTTAGGTTTTCCTGAGGAAGAAGATTGGGTGTTGCATGGCCCTTATGGTGATAAAAGCCTGATACGCAACGCATTAATGTACGATCTGGCTACGGCTTTTGAGCGATATGTTTCGCGTTATCAATTTGTTGAAGTGTACGTTGAGGAGCAATATCAGGGCCTGTATGTATTGCTTGAGCGGGTAAAACGCGACAGTGACAGAATTGATATTAACAAGCTTAAGGAGGATGAAAACGAAGGTGAGGATGTAACGGGTGGTTATATTCTAAAAATAGATAAAACCACGGGTGAACATGAAGACAATCCTGGTGCGGAGGCGTTATTTACCGACGATATTAGTTTTATCTCGAATTATGGTAACGAGGTAAACAATAGTGTGCCGCATTTTTTGTATCACTACCCTAAGCCTGAAGACATTACCTCTGAACAAAAAGCCTATATTCAGGACTATATCAATCAGTTTGAAACCGCACTTGATGGTGAGCAATTTAAAGATGAAGCCAGTGGCTATCGTCACTTTATTCAGGTAGACAGCTTTGTGGATTATTTTCTGGCGACTGAGCTTTCCGGCAATATCGATGGATATCGTTTAAGTACCTATTTATACAAAGATAAAAATGCAAAATTATCTATGGGTCCACTTTGGGATTACAACTTAGCGTTTGGCAACGCCGATTATTGCAACGGCGCTGCAACTGATATCTGGATTTACCGCTCTGAAGAGCGTTGTGATGGTGGTGCGTTTCCAGTGCCATTTTGGTGGGGGAAATTATTGCAAGACCCTTATTTTGTTGGGTTAGTCAAAACCCGCTGGAATCAATTACGTGAATCGTCACTATCTGATGAGATGATCGACAGTCGTATTCAAGAGCTAAGTGATCAGCTAGCGCGAACGGGTGCGGTCAGTAAAAACTTTGAGCGTTGGGATGTACTGGGTGAATATGTTTGGCCAAATTATTACGTAGGCCAAACCTACAATGATGAACTGAATTATTTAACTCAGTGGCTTGAGAACCGTTTGGTCTGGCTGGATAGCGAAATAAACCAGTTGTAAATCCAGCGGCTAGTTGGGCGAGTAACCCCATCGTGCCATCAGGCTTTGATCTATTCCAAGGTGGTCAAGGATACGCGCTACCACAAAATCGACTAAGTCTTCGATTGATTGCGGGTTGTGATAAAAACCGGGCGCAGCAGGCATCATGGTTACACCTAAATTGGATAGCTTGAGCATGTTTTCCAGATGAATACTGGATAAGGGCATCTCACGCGGTACCATAATTAACTGGCCTTTTTCCTTAATCACTACATCGGCTGCACGTTCAATCAGGTTGTCACTGGCGCCCGTGGCAACTGCTGATAAAGTTCCGGTAGAGCAGGGGCAAATCACCATTTGTCTGGGGGCAGCTGAACCGGATGCTACCGGCGAAAACCATTCATCCTTGCCGCAGACGCGGATTTTATCTTCGTGCACTGCAAAATGGCTGGCAAAAAAAGCGCTGGCGGCGTCGGGGTTGACCGGTATTTTTAAATCCTGCTCAGTGGCAAATACCACACGTGCTGCCGATGAAATCAATACAAATACCTGATAGTCCGCAGCCAGCAAACATTGTAATAAACGTAAGCTGTAGGGCGCACCCGAAGCGCCGGTTATTGCCAGAGTGATTTGTTTTGATGCCGATTTTGTCATAGTGCCTTTTCTTAATTTATTGCGTTAACGACGTGTCTAGCCTAACAGAAATGCGATTATTTACCGAAATGTTTCATATACGGATAAGTGTTCTGATGCGAATTTGCACAAAATTAAGTACAATCGCCCCGGTGCTCTAATAATAAAAGCAAGTGGCACAACAGGTTAAAGCTCTGGCAACAAGAGCAAAACCAACAACACCCTACAACTAAACACACACATAAAGGCACACGACGAAAATGAAACGACTGAACACCCAATTGCAGGAAGACGGCTGTCCTCTTGAGCTGATCCTGTTGATCCGCACCTTGCTGGCAGCTTGTAAAGAAATATCATTCCGCGTTAGTCAGGGCGCATTGGCCGGTGTATTAGGCTCAACTTTGAGTGACAATGTGCAAGGCGAACGCCAGAAAAAACTGGATGTGATCGCCAACCATATTCTTCGCGATATTTTAAGCGAGTCAGGTTAC
This sequence comes from Neptunicella marina, assembly GCF_014270035.1. Lineage (GTDB taxonomy): Bacteria > Pseudomonadota > Gammaproteobacteria > Enterobacterales > Alteromonadaceae > Neptunicella > Neptunicella marina. The sequence continues at coordinate 127,770 of NZ_JACNEP010000006.1, forward strand.
GTTAAAGCGGTATCTTCGGAAGAAGAAGACAACGTAATTGGTTGTCACCCGGATGGTAAATATCTGGTGAGTTTTGATCCGCTGGACGGTTCTTCGAATACCGACGTAAACAGCCTTATCGGTACTATTTTTTCCATTATGCATGCGCCGCAGTGGATGGAGCCGGACGATCCGTCTGCGTTCCTGCAACCAGGTACACAGCAAGTTGCCGCTGGTTATGTGTTATATGGCCCGTCTACTATGCTGGCGATGACTACCGGTCGTGGTACTCACTTATACACGCTGGATAAAACCCACGGTGGTTTCCTGGTGACCAAAGCTAATGTGCAGGTGCCAGAGCAGACTAACGAGTTTGCGATTAACTCTTCTAACCAGCGCCATTGGGAAGAACCAATGCAAAGTTATGTGACTGATTTAATTGCCGGGAGTGAAGGTCCACGCAAAAAAGACTTTAATATGCGCTGGGTGGCGGCAATGGTGGGCGATATTCACCGCGTATTATGCCGTGGCGGTATTTTTGCTTACCCGTTTGATAAACGTAACCCGGCGATCCCGGGTAAGTTACGTTTACAGTATGAAGCCAACCCCATGGCCTTTTTAATGGAACAGGCCGGTGGCTTAGCCGATACCGGTCATGGTCGCATTATGGAAGTGATGCCAACCGAAATTCACCAGCGAGTGCCGGTGTTATTAGGTTCCAAAGACGAAGTGGAAACCTGTTTAACCTACTACCGTTAAATACCAAAAAGCCCGCAGACTGCGGGCTTTTTATTGCATTCGGCAGGTTAAAGTAATGGTGCGATAACCAGGCTCACAATTGCCATTACATTAATGAGAATGTTCATGGCCGGGCCTGAGGTATCTTTAAACGGGTCTCCGACGGTATCACCCACAACCGTCGCAGCGTGTACATCGGAACCCTTGCCACCAAAGTTACCTTTTTCCACATACTTTTTGGCGTTATCCCAGGCGCCCCCGGCGTTAGCCATCATTAGTGCCATCAGCACACAGCCTAATAATGCGCCGCCAAGCATGCCGCCCAGTGCATAGGCGCCTAATCCAAAACCAACAATCGGTGGTGCGGCAACCGCAATAACACCCGGCAGGATCATTTTCTTAAGGGCTGCGCTGGTGGCAATATCCACACAGCGTCCGGTATCGGGATCGGCTTCTCCTTCCATCAAACCTTTAATTTCGCGAAACTGTCGGCGAATTTCCTGAATCATTTCAAAAGCGGCATCACCTACTGCTGTCATGGTAATGGAGGCAATCAGGAAAGGAATACAACCGCCAATAAACAAGCCAACCAGTACTTTGGGGTTGCCTAAATTTAAGGTGAACTCAGGATAGTGGAAGGTCATGGTTTTAATAAAGGCGGCAATAATTGCCAGCGCTGCCAGCGCTGCAGCACCAATGGCAAAACCTTTACCTATCGCTGCGGTGGTATTGCCCAGCTCATCCAGCGAATCGGTGATATTACGGGTTTCTTCACCCAAACCGCCCATTTCGGCAATACCGCCTGCGTTATCGGCAACCGGACCATACGCATCAATTGCCATAGTGATACCGACTGTGGCTAACATGCCCACCGCAGCAATGCCCACACCGTATAAACCGGCTAATTCAGTTGACGCATATATAATGGCGCAGATTGTTAAAATAGGCAGAACCACCGATTGCATTCCCACCGATAAACCGGTGATCATAACTGTTGCCGGGCCGGTTTCGCCTGATTTAGCAATGTGGCGAATAGGGGAAGACGCAGTGTAATATTCAGTGACCAATCCAATAATAATGCCGCCTATGGCACCACTAATAACTGCCCACCACACATGTTGTGAAATATCCAGCCAGTCAATCACAAAATGTGCGGCGATTATAAATAAAATCGCCGCAGAAATAGTGCCCGCACGCAGGGCGACTTCGGGCTTACTGGCTGACATTAAATTGACCAGAATAATCCCCAAAATCGAACAAATAAGTCCGGTTGAAGCCAGTGCTAATGGCAGAAACATCAGGCCTTCGCGGGTGCCCATCATATCCAGTGCCATGGTGGAGGCAATAGCGATAGTCGCAATCATCGAACCACAATAGGATTCAAAAATATCCGAACCCATACCGGCCACATCCCCGACGTTATCACCCACATTATCGGCGATAACACCCGGATTACGTGGATCATCTTCCGGAATCCCGGCTTCTACTTTACCGACTAAATCCGCACCTACATCCGCACTTTTGGTATAGATACCACCACCTACACGGGAAAACAGTGCCACCGAGGATGCGCCCATACCAAAACCATGGATCACATGTGCGGTATGCGGATCACCACCAAAAAACCAGTAAAGCAGGCCTAAACCTAATAAACCCATGGCCGCGACACATAGGCCCATTACTGATCCGCCCATAAAAGCGATGGATAAGGCTTTGGCAGAACCGGAATCGTGTGCCGCTTGTGTAGTACGCACGTTGGCTTTGGTGGCGGTAAACATGCCGATGTAACCGGCCAGTGCCGAACAGATTGCACCAACAGCAAAGGCCAGTGCGGTATTGCCACCTAACGCGAAATACAAAAGCGCGCATAAAATGGCGGCAAAAATAAACAGCATTTTGTATTCACGATGCATGAACACCATGGCGCCAAGGTGAATGGCATCGGCAATTTTGGCAATCGCGTCGTTGGTAACTTTATGTTTGCTGATTAATGAATAGATAATAAAGGCGCAGACTAAGCCTGCAACACCTAAGGCAGGTGGATAAAGCAACATCTCGTTCATAGCGTCCCCTAAAAAGTGACACAAAGAGCGACAGCTTCCTGAAGTACAATCTGATAACACGAGGGTAATGTTATCTCTGCAAGAACACGCTTTGTTATTGTTTTGTTAATGATTTTTGCTTTCTGAGCTACTATAACCACAGCTTTTGGCAGTGACAATCATAAAAACCGCAAATACTGCGCATAAATGCATCAAGTGCTTTGAATCACCTACACTAACTCTATATAATTCGCGCACTAAAATTTATGCAATTCAGGTAGAGAAACCCATGAGTCTTAATACAGTTCCAGCAGGTAAAAACCTGCCAGATGAAGTTAATGTTATCATTGAAATCCCAGCGCATGCTGATCCGGTAAAATACGAAGTAGATAAAGAATCTGGTGCATTATTTGTTGACCGTTTTATGGCAACTTGCATGCATTATCCTTGCAACTACGGTTACGTTCCTCATACCTTATCTGAAGACGGTGATCCGGTTGACGTATTAGTGGTAACGCCTTTTCCTCTGTTAGCGGGTTCTGTTATTCGTTGTCGTCCGGTTGGCGTATTAAACATGACTGATGAATCAGGTACTGATGCTAAAATTCTGGCGGTGCCTGCAGACAAGTTATCTACCATTTACCGTGGTATCCAGGAATTCGATCAGGTGCCTGAGTTACTGCGTAACCAGATTGAACATTTCTTCGCTCACTATAAAGATTTAGAGCCTAATAAATGGGTTAAAATCGACGGTTGGGATAACGCTGCTGCTGCTAAAGCAGAAATCGTTGCCAGTGTTGAGCGTTACAATAAAGAAGAAGACAAGCCAGCATTCTAAGCTGATTATCTTTTTAAAAAGCGCCGGTTATGACCGGCGTTTTTTATTGGTGCGGAATCATTCCAGCCGCACCTGTGCCATAAAATACACGTAAAAAAGGATGGGCATCCATGCTATCCGCATAGCATTGTGGGATAATCTCTTTACGCTATTTTATTGTTAAGAGCTTATGTCCCGTCTTCGCGCTTTGTGCCAACAACCTCAGTTTTTATTACTCGCCATGGCATTTGTGATGCCACTGACGTTCTCGGTGTGGAATGCACTGCTGAATAATTTTGTCATTGAAAAAGCCCAGTTTAGCGGTGCGGAAATTGGCATGTTGCAAAGCTTGCGTGAAATTCCCGGCTTTTTAGCGTTTACTGCTGTGTTTGTCTTGCTGGTTATGAAAGAGCAAACACTGGCGTTAGTGTCATTAGCGATTTTATCGGTTGGGGTTGCAATAACAGGCTGGTTTCCGTTTGAACTGGGTCTGTATTGCACGACGGTATTGATGTCGGTGGGCTTCCATTATTTCGAAACCATTAATCAATCGCTGACCCTGCAGTGGCTGAGTAAAGAGCAAAGCGCACACTTTATGGGGAAGCAGCTGGCAGTAAAAGGCTTTGCCTCACTACTGGCTTATGGCCTGATTTGGGTATTGATGGAGTGGTTTGCGGTTAGCTATAACACAGTTTATATGTTGGCCGGTGGCGCAGGTTTATTGATCTGTGTGTTTTTATGGCTGGCGTTTCCACAATTTAAGCAACCTTCAACGCAGAACAAAAAACTCATTCTGCGCAAGCGCTACTGGTTGTATTACGGGTTAACCTTTTTCAGCGGTGCGCGTCGCCAGATCTTTGTGGTGTTTGCTGCCTTTATGATGGTGGAAAAATTCCATTATTCGGTGGGGGATATCAGCCTGCTGTTTATGATTAACTATGTGTTTAATTTACTGTTTGCGCCAAGCATTGGTAAATGGATTGCGCGCATAGGAGAGCGCAACGCGCTGGTATTTGAGTATATTGGTCTGGCGCTGTTATTCAGTGGTTATGCATTAGTGGAAAACGCGCATATCGCCGGTGCTTTGTATGTGATTGACCACCTGTTTTTTGCGATGGCGATAGCGATGAAAACTTACTTGCAAAAAATCGCCGATCCTAAAGATATCGCCGCCACATCCGGTGTCAGTTTTACCATAAACCACATTGCCGCAGTGATTATTCCTGCCTTGCTTGGCATAGTGTGGCTAACGTCCCCGGCTTTGGTCTTTTTTATTGGTACGGGCTTCACCTTGTGTTCTTTGTTGCTGGCGCTTAATATTCCTGCTATCCCGCAGCCCGGTGCCGAAGTGAGAGTGAATATTTTAGACTGGGCTAATCAGGCTGCTATTCCCGCACCTCATACTGATGTACAGGTAAATAAATGAAAAAGTTAATTATCTTATTGTTTGCATTCATTCCGTTGCTCAGCTGGGCGGATACCAAAGAAGTGTTCTGGGAAGATTTAGTACCTAAAAATTATGTAGCACCTGAGCAACAAGTAAATCACTCGGGTGGGGGCACCAGTGGCCAGGTGGGGGAAAACTCGCCTGTGGTAACTGAATACAATGGCGAAACGGTAAAAGTACCGGGTTTTATCGTGCCATTGGAGGGAGACCAGAATAGTCTGACTGAATTTTTATTGGTGCCGTATTTTGGTGCCTGTATTCATGTTCCACCACCACCATCCAACCAGATAGTGCATGTGAAATTTGCAAAGGGCATTAAAGTCGACAGTTTGTATGAGCCAGTATGGATTCAGGGGGTGTTATCTACCGATGGCTGGAAAGGTGATATCGCTACCGTGGGTTATACCATGCAAGGTGCCACAGTGGAGCCATACGAAGGATAACCGGGCTGATTGTCGATTAAATCTGTAAAGAACGGGCATATTTAAGCCCGTTTTTATTATGCTGATTATTTTCCCGTTCGCCCCTTATTAACCTCCATCTGCCCCACATCCGTTACCAGTTAGTGTTAAAACGTTTTAATCTGAGAGTAATGCTCAAAGATTGCTGAACACTTTTTCAAGGACACTAAATGACATTAATTAAAACGGGCTGCGGCATATTACTCAGTGTTATGACATTTTGCGCACAAAGTTACGCAAAAGACTCGTTACCTGAATTAACGGGATCCTATATGGGGCAAACTCCACCGGGAGATATTCCCATCGCATTTGCTCCTGGTCTGGTATCTACTGAACATTGGGAATATGGTGGTACTTTCACCCCTGATTTGCAGGAGTTTTATTACCTGAATTTTGGTGAAAATGACAAGCAGCAAATGGTAGTGATTAAAAATATCAATAACCAATGGCAAAAAGCCGTTATGTCCCCGCGTCAGGGTACGCCTGTTATTTCGCCAGATGGTAAAACCATGCATCTGGGCAAGCGCTATAAAACCCGGACAGAAACTGGATGGTCAGAGATTAAAAGCCTGGGCGCGCCATTTGATGAATTGCCTATTATGCGGCTTAGTGTGTCATTAAAAGGCACATATTTTATGGATGAATTTAAGTCGGATTTTACAGGAGCAATTCGATATTCAAGGTTGATTAACGGTAAACACCAACAACCCAGATTGCTGGCAAAAAATATTAATGCCGGAAAAAGTTTTCACCCCTTCATTGCTCCCGACGAATCCTACTTAATTTTTGATGGCAAAAGAGAAGGTGGCTATGGCGATTCTGATCTTTACATAAGTTATCGTCTTCAGGATGGTTCATGGGGAGAGCCGGTTAATTTGGGTGATAAAATTAATACTGATGCATGGGAAGCGGCCGCCAGTGTTACTCCTGATGGTAAATATCTGTTATTTAATCGAAATGTTGGCTCAACAAGTTTTGAAAATGTGGATATTTTTTGGGTAGATGCAGGCATTATTGAAACCCTAAGACCAAAAATCTAATTATTATGCACCCCAGTAAAGTTGATCGCGCCAATCTTAAAAAATTAACTGATTTGCCTAATATCGGCAAAGCAGGTGCCGATGACCTGCGAATGCTTGGGATCGACAAGCCTGAGCAGTTGGTCGGTATGTGTCCGTTTCAAATGTATGAGCAACTGTGTGACATTACATCGGTGCGTCACGACCCCTGTGTTATCGATGTTTTTATCTCGATTACCCGCTTTATTGAAGGGCAGGACGCTAAACCCTGGTGGCATTACACCTCAGAGCGAAAGGCTTTTCTTAAACAAATAGATAATCAATCCAGTAAAAATTAAAACAATATCAGGATGATAACTCATGAAGTTGAAGCATATTGATGCATGGTTTTTAACGGCCGTTTGTTTGGCCTTATTTACTCTTGAAGCGAATGCCAGCACAGATAAACCAGCAAAAGAAATTACCGGTGATAATGAGATAGTTGAAACTCTCGGGATGAAACATACCCTGCGTTCCGACATACTGAAGGAACAACGGGAGTTATTAATACATTTACCGAAAAATTATCAGAATAGTGGTTTTGCATATCCGGTTTTGTACGTGCTGGATGGCGAGCAACACTTTAACAGTACGATTCAGGCTACACACAGATTATCAATCAGTGACAAATTACCAGCGCTTATTATTGTTGGCATAAGCAATAATACAGGACAGCGAATGCGTGATGCCTATTTTGAGCCGGTAAGGTTCGCGGATTTTGTGCAATCCGAAGCCGTTGCTTATGTGAATCAACATTTTCGTACGTCTTCACAAAATATATTGTTTGGTCATTCCGCCATGGGGTTGGTAACGCTCAATCTCCTTTTACAAAAAGCATCGCCATTTGAATATTTTATTGCGTCCAGTCCGGCACTGGAGGGGGAAAATGATGGTTTAGTGAGTCAGTTAACAGCATTAGCCGGGCAGACCGAACCCCGTTCTTTGTATCTGTCAGCTGGGGAAAAAAGCCGGGAAGGAAAAGGATTTGTAGATGGGGCTCATGCTGCAGCCGAGGTTTTTAAGCGCATTTCGAATCCACATTTTTCGTGGACGTTTCAGCAACACAGTGGCCAGAATCATACGTCAGTATCTTATTTGTCATTATTTTTAGGGCTAAGTGAGCTGTTTAACGATTATCAGGCACCACCTTTAAATACCTATCAGGAATTTAAACAATATGGCGGAATGTCTGCGCTAAAAGCATTTTATAAGAAAAGAGGTTTGAGATTTAAAAATGCGACAAAAGTACCTGTGCACACTATTGCATCACTAGCTTATGCATTTCTGTCAGAGGGAAAATCCAGCGATGGAATCACTTTGTTAACCGACAATCTCCCGGACTACTCTGACAATTCGGTGTTGTACGGAGCACTGGCTTATCTGCATGAAGAAAACCAGACCTATCAGTCAGCATTACAATCCTACCAGTCAGCTCTCAGGCATTTTAATCCGCTTCTGGAACGGCAGGAGACTCAAAAGTACTACATGGCAAAAGTACAGGAAATGGCAGAAAAACTGTCAAAGAATAAACCGTGAGATTGCACGCTTAAGCGTATGAGACGGTAAATGTCATTGGGGCAGGCACTGATTTATTAAACAGGCAGCCTGAGTTTTTAGCTTAAAGTAAGTTGAGATAACTTGTTGAACAATAAACTAATTTGGGTAATTGATTCACCTTTTTCCAGAGCAATAAAGTGGTTACTGATGGATCAAAAGATTCAGCATCAGGATCATATCCTTACCTGGGATCAGTTATCGTCCGACAGTTTGTTAGCGGCCTCTAATCCTAAAAAACAAGTGCCTGTATATATCAACCAACAGCAATTTTTATACGATGCACTGCTAATCGCATTAAGTGTATTACCGGCTGACTGGTATCAATCTGCAGATGCAAAAATTTATCGTCTGGCAGACGCTGATTTAGAAACCGCAATTATTTTTTTATTCAGAGCCAGTTTATTAAAGGAACAATTTGGAGCAAGTGAAAACAGTGAGTTAATGCAACAGGCGGGTATTCGTGTATACCAGCAAAGTACTGATATCTTATTTGATTATTTTGCGGGTATACCACAATCGCATGATTTGAATGTTGGGGCTGTGCTGGCTTTTAGTGCAATACTTGCCTGCAGATCGCTTTCAGATAGCGACATGATATTAGATTATCGTGTTAGTGAACTGAGCAAACTGTCGTGCGCGATGAGTAGTAATGTGATTTATCATCAAATGGCGACGACCTATGCAGGCCAACCGGCAAACAGTCTGCCGTTTTATATTTGAATGAGAAACGTAAATTTATCCTGTTAAGGTTTTATTTATTGCAAAATAACGTTGAGCAAGACTAATGAAACTTATTACGATTAAAATCTAAATTGCGCCATTAACATTACTTGTTGCTGACGATGGGCTGCCTGCCAGTTACGCCACAAGGTTCGGTTTTCATTATCGCTGTTCACATGTAACCACTCTGCACCCAGATTCCACTGCGGCGAATACTGATAGCGCCACGCCAGCGTAATGCTATGGCCGTGACTATCATTGGGATCGGCGGGGTTGGCGTCGGTTTCCACCACTTCAAAATCATCAAAGCGGGCAGAAAAACGGTGTTTATCCCACTGATAACTGGCCATCAGATACCATGACGTAAAGTCAGTATATACACCACCATCATAGGTACCCATGCCGGTTTGACCGTCCATCCACTGCGCCAGTATTCTGAAGTTTCGGTTGAATTTATGTTGTACCGCCAGAGATAAAAAGTGATTCTGCCATGCATATTGCCAGTTACTTTCAACTGCCAGTGGATCGGCACTATTGTTGTAGTAATACAGACGTACATCGGTTTGTTGTAGATAACGCCAGTTAATGCCGGCGTAATAGCCAAAACGACCATCGGTTTCGCGGGTGACCTGTAAATGATCCGGGAAGGCTTTGTCGAACATGCCAAACTGGAAATAATCGGCAAAATAAACGCGTTCATTCAGACTTGTTTGGCGGTTATGCAATGCCCAGCCGCGCCAGGCTAATAATGTGCCTGCCGGGTCGTTACCTTTAAATAAAGCGGCGCTAAAGGTAAAGCTGTGGGGGCTATGGTACTGGCGACCTGAACGGGTAACACTCCATTCCAATCCTGCTACTCTGACTTCTTCTGCCAGCCAGGAATTGATGGCTGAAAAACTGTAGGTATAAGGTGATGTCCAGCCGGTATCAACATTTTCCAGCGACATCGCCGGATAAAACAGCCCTAATTTAAGTTGATGTTTTAGTCCACGACTCAGTGGTGCATAGGTTAAAAACGCCTGACTGATGCCTACATGCTGATCGCCGTCGGGATAATACTGCGCGACCACTTCATAACTCAGATCATCGATGAGATCGCCCCTGGCTTCAATTAATGCCTGCGACAATTCCAGCGTGTCGTTTTCATTAAAACGCAATACACCTACGCCGCCTTCCATCCAGCTATTTAGCCAGTTTTTATCGTAAGCAGCATCGACGTAACCCACTTCAACAATGCCATCCAGTTCGATTGACCGGCTAAAAGCAGTGTTGCAAAAAAGTGCGAGGGTAAGAAAACTAGTGAGGCGTTTTATCATCTTTAGTAGTCAGTTAACTCGTCATTATTTTCATAATCTGCCAATGCAGGTAACAATTCATCATTGAGTTGAATAGTCTGTTGTTTATCACCTTTAACTGTCAGTTGAATCGCTTTGTCTTTGTCAGCATTCTGCAACAAAGGACTCCAGTACTTTAACTGATAATCTCCATCTGGCAAATCGAGCGTCACTGCGCCCTGTTTGTTAGTTTTAGCAAACCAGGGCGTATCGACCGAATAGATATAACCCAGCATCCAGTCATGAATGTTACAACCTAATACGACTTCACCCGCCTTCTCGAACTGAATGGGTTTGGCTTTACCCCCGTCATAAAGGCGCAGCTCAAAAGATTTAGCCGGGGAAAAGGAATAAACGTGATGTTTAATTGAATCGGAATTGGGGAAGTTAACCCAGGAAGATTTTTGCACCACCAGAATATGTGGCACAAACTGTTTATGGATTTGATCCATCACTGCACTGTGATCAAGTGGTGCAGCCTCGTTTGGCATGCTGCTTTTATCCAGCGGCTCTGCGTACACCACAATATTAGGTAACAGCCTATTTTTTGAATCAGTAACGGTAACTGATAGCTCGGCGGCGTATACGCCGATGTTGAATAAACTGGAAACTAATATAACGCTTTGTGCAATAAACGATTTTTTCATGTTGATCTAACTTCCACTTTTACAACATCAGACCCTGCTAACAGGGATATTTATTCAATATAAACGTTACTATCAGGCTTCTACCCATAATGCTTGTAGTTTTTCGCGTACATCATCTGGCAGCGGCGTCGATTTTTGTTGCTGGTAATCGAAATGAACCAGTGTGGTGCGCCCTTCGGCACATAACTCGCCGCGCTGCCACACTTGTTGATAGACCTCGCAGGATTTATTACCCAAACGGCTAATACCGGTTTTGATTTCCACTTCCGGGCCCATAAAAATCTGCGCCAGAAAATCCACTTTATAACTGGCCAGTATAATTGGCCAGTTATCTAAATCCATTTCTGGCGTGAATAGCTTAAACAGCGGCTCACGCGCCGCTTCAAACCAGCCAACCAGCACAGTATTGCTCACGTGTTTAAGCGCATCGGTTTCGTAAAATCTAACCTGTAATTTATGACTTAACATTTAACTTCCTTACAGCAAAGGTTTTAAGAATCGAGCGGTATGCGATTGTTTCTCTTCCGCCAGTTGCTCTGGTGTGCCCTGCGCAATAATCTGTCCCCCACCTGAGCCACCCTCCGGGCCTAAATCGATGATCCAGTCAGCGGTTTTGATCACATCGAGATTATGCTCAATGACCACCATGGTATTGCCGTGATCGCGCAGACGATGCAGTACTTCCAGAAGCTGTTTAATATCCTGAAAGTGCAGACCGGTAGTCGGTTCATCCAGAATATAGAGTGTCTGGCCGGTATCACGTTTGGATAATTCACGCGCCAGTTTGACCCGTTGCGCTTCACCACCGGATAAGGTGGTGGCCGCCTGACCAAGACGGATATAACTCAAACCTACATCCATCAGGGTTTGTAACTTGCGAGCTACCGCTGGGATTACATCAAAGAACTGGCGAGCATCTTCGACTGTCATTTCCAGCACTTCGTGAATGTTTTTACCCTTGTACTGAATTTCCAGCGTTTCGCGATTGTAACGCTGGCTTTTACACACATCACAAGGCACATAAACATCGGGCAGGAAGTGCATTTCTACTTTAATTACGCCGTCACCCTGACAGGCTTCACAGCGACCGCCTTTCACGTTAAAGCTAAAGCGTCCTGGTTTGTAACCGCGTGAGCGCGCTTCCTGTGTACCGGCAAATAATTCACGGATTGGTGTGAAAATACCGGCATAGGTAGCAGGGTTGGAGCGTGGTGTGCGTCCAATCGGGCTTTGGTCGATATCGACCACCTTATCCAGCTGATCCAATCCCGTAATGCTGGTATAAGGTGACGGTTCACCTGTGGTGGCACCATTTAATTCGCGGTGAGCGATTTTGTAAAAAGTATCGTTAATCAGAGTGGATTTACCTGAGCCGGATACCCCGGTTACGCAAGTCATCAGGCCGATGGGAACATTTAAATCCACTGATTGTAAGTTATTACCGGTCGCCCCTTTTAATTCTACCCAGCCCTTTTCGCCGGCCGGGGTGCGGGTTTTAGGCACTTCAATTTTGACTTCACCGCTTAAATATTTGCCGGTTAAGGAATTAGGATTGCTTTTGATTTGTTCGAGTGTGCCTTCGGCAACAATTTCACCACCGTGCACCCCTGCACCCGGGCCAATATCGACAATATGGTCGGCTTCACGAATGGCATCTTCATCGTGCTCAACCACAATCACGGTATTGCCCAAATCACGCAGGTGAGTCAGGGTTGATAACAGTCTTTCGTTATCACGCTGATGCAAACCGATTGATGGTTCATCCAGAACATATAAAACGCCGACTAAACCGGCACCAATCTGGCTGGCCAGACGAATACGCTGGGCTTCACCACCTGATAAGGTATCAGCGCTACGCGACATGTTTAGATAATTAAGGCCCACGTTAACCAAAAAGCTCAAACGATCGTTGATTTCCTTGAGAATTTTCTCAGCAATCTGTGCACGTTTACCGCTTAGGTTTAAAGTTTCAAAAAACGTTAGTGCATCGGCAATCGACATTTCAGTCACTTGCGGCAAGGTAGTGTTTTCCACATACACATGGCGCGCTTCCTGACGTAAACGTGTACCGTGACAGCTATGACAAGGCTGCTGGCTTAAATATTTGGCTAACTCTTCACGCACCGCATTCGATTCAGTCTCTTTATAGCGGCGCTGCATATTGGGAATGATGCCTTCAAACGGATGCTGACGTTCAATCACATCACCACGGTCGTTAATGTATTTAAATTTGATTGAGGTGCTTTTGCTACCAAACAACACCACATCCTGCGCTGCTTTTTCCATTTCGGCAAAAGGTTGGGTTAAATCAAATTTGTAATGTTCAGCCACGGCTTGCAGCATTTGAAAATAATAAAAACTGCGCTTATCCCAGCCACGTATGGCACCACCGGATAAACTCAGTTCATCGTTGGAAATAATGCGCGCCGGATCAAAAAACTGACTGGTACCTAACCCGTCACAGCTTGGGCAGGCACCCGCAGGGTTGTTGAACGAAAACAGACGAGGTTCCAGTTCGGCCATGCTGTATCCGCAGTGCGGGCAGGCAAAGTTAGATGAAAATACGATTTCTTCTTTATCCGGTTCGTCCATCCAGCTAATGCGGGCACTACCGCCGGATAATTCCAGTGCGGTTTCAAAGGATTCTGCCAGACGCAATTGAATATCTTCGCGTACTTTAAAACGGTCAACGATCACATCGATATCGTGTTTTTTGTGTAAATCCAGTGGCGGTGGATCAGATAAATCACACACTTCACCATCAATGCGTGCGCGGATAAAACCTTGTGCGGCTAAGTTTTCCAGCGTTTTGGTATGTTCGCCTTTACGTCCCGAAACAATCGGGGCGAGTAACATCAGTTTGCTGTCGGCAGGCAACGCCAGAACGCGATCAACCATTTGGCTAACCGTTTGGGCATCGAGCGGCACATCGTGATCGGGGCAGCGCGGCTCACCGGCACGTGCATACAGCAATCGCAGGTAATCGTAAATTTCGGTAATGGTACCCACAGTCGAACGCGGGTTATGCGACGTGGATTTTTGCTCGATGGAAATGGCAGGCGACAGGCCTTCAATATGATCCACATCGGGTTTTTCCATCATGGATAAAAATTGACGCGCATAAGTAGAAAGAGACTCTACATAACGTCTTTGTCCTTCGGCATATAAAGTATCAAATGCAAGTGAGGACTTACCTGAACCCGATAAGCCTGTGATAACAATGAGCTTATCCCGGGGAAGATCCAGGCTGATGTTTTTGAGGTTGTGAGTACGGGCACCGCGAACTTCTATTTTATCCATAACGCCTTGAATTGCCGAAAATTGAAAACCCCCAGTATCGCACATTCGCTGAGCAAGATGCGAAATGAAATTCGGTTTTTTGCACTATACCCTTGTGATAAACTTTTGAGCTTTTCCAACGAGCTATTTTTCCTTTGAATAAATTAGAAATTAAAGCCGCAATTTCTCTCGCATCCATCTATGTGTTGCGCATGCTCGGCTTATTTATGGTGATGCCGGTACTGGCGGTACTGGGCAAAAGTTTTGATGATTATTCTCCTTTCCTGGTTGGTCTGGCCATTGGTGGTTACGGTTTAACTCAGGCTGTGCTGCAAATTCCCATGGGCACTTTATCTGATCGTGTTGGCCGTAAACCGGTGATCATCGGTGGTTTGATGATGTTTGTTATCGGTAGCTGGGTAGCGGGCAGTGCTGACAGCTTAACCGGGGTTGTTATCGGACGATTTTTACAAGGTGCCGGTGCTATTGCGGGGGCGGTAATGGCGCTGGCAGGAGATGTCAGCCGTGATACCCAGCGCAGTAAAATGATGGCAATTATTGGTATTTCGATTGGTTTTTCATTTTATCTGGCGGTGATATTAGGGCCTATTATTACCAGTGCCTTTGGTTTGAGTGGCATTTTTTATATCACGGCTATTTTAGGTACTTTGGCAATCCCATTGGTTAAATTTGTGGTGCCTGATGCGATTAACCTGGCCCCTAGTCGGGATACATTGCCATTGATTGCGGATGTTAAAAAAGTACTGAAACAAGGTCAGTTAATGCGCCTCAATGTCAGCGTATTATTGCTGCACATGTTAATCACTCTGTTGTTTACTCAGTTGCCCGGATTGATTAGCAAAGCGGGCTGGCCACTGGAAAAACACTGGGAACTGTATCTACCCATCCTGATTTTATCGATTGCCGGTCTCGGTTTACTGATGCGCTTAAGCAAGCATTTATCACCCGCACGCCCCATGCAGTTAGCCATTGGTTTACTGATTTTGGCCTTTGCCGGGTTTATCTGGATGGATTTGTCCCTGCATATTTTATTGATGCTGGGTTTGTTATTTTTTATTGGGTTTAATTTCCTTGAAGCAAATTTACCGGCACTGGTGTCGGGCATAGCGCCTGCGGGTAAAAAAGGTTCAGCAATGGGCATTTATGCCAGTTTCCAGTTTTTTGGTGCCTTTTTGGGCGGAACGCTGGCTGGTGCCATTACTCAAGAGTTAGGCGGGCAACTGGTATTTGCTTTAGCATTAGCCATTTGCATTGCCTGGTTACCAATACTGTCAGGATTCAATGGAAATAATCACCTAAAACGGTATACACTAGCGTTAGATTTACAACACTGCAGCGCACAAGAATTAGCGCAAAAACTAACAGCGTTAAGTGGTGTAAAAGACGTCACTATTATCCTTGAAGAGCAAACAGCCTATCTTAAAGTCGAGGATCAACATTTTAACTTGCAGCAGGCCAGAGAGATTGCTGGTCAGTCATCATAATCAGGAGCAATAATGGCAAGTCGCGGAATTAATAAAGTTATTTTAGTGGGCAACCTGGGTCAGGATCCGGAAGTTCGCTACACGCCAAACGGCAAAGCAGTGGCGAACTTAACGCTTGCTACTTCTGAAAGCTGGAAAGATCAATCTGGTCAGATTCAGGAAAAAACTGAATGGCACCGTGTGTCCATGTTTGGGAAATTAGCTGAAATTGCGGGTGAATACCTGAAAAAAGGCAGCCAGGTCTATGTGGAAGGTAAACTGCAAACCCGTAAATGGCAGGACCAGCAAGGTCAGGATCGTTATACCACTGAGATTGTGTTAGATCCGTTTAACGGCGTAATGCAAATGCTGGGTGGTGGTTCTGGCGGTGGTAACCGTGGTCAGAGCAATGATGGTGGTGGTTATCAGCAACGTGCACCTCAGCAGCAACAACCACAGTATCAGCAATATCCAAATCAGGGTGGTGGTCAGCCGCAACAAAGCCGTCCACAGCAACAATCGCAGCAAAATAACCCGCCTATGGCTGAGCCAGACTTCGATTTTGATGACGATATCCCGTTCTAGCTTTCCAATCTTTACACTGTAAAGAACAAATTTTGACAAAGCCCTGTTTTAACAGGGCTTTTGTTTTTCTGCAAAAATTAACATTCCGAAATTTTTGTCTGTTTGAGAGGGTCTTAATTATCGCGAATAACCCACCTGAATTTATTTGATGTGGTGACGTTTAGTGGACTGATAACGCGGTAAATACCCCATAGCAGACTGTCGAAAACTATGGGTACGTTAACTACAAATTTGCTGAGTTGAAGTCAAAGATTTATATGTGAAGTTTCCTAATTTGTGAGAAATTTGATGTCGCATTATTTATCTAAATTGACGATCAAAAGTCGATTGAGTCTGGGGTTTGGGGTGATTTTGGGACTGTTGGTGTTGTTAACTTCCCAAGGGATTCAAAAAGTTAACTTCATCGATGATACCTTGTCTGAAATAACCGATATAAATTCAGTTAAACAGCGATATGCAATCAATTTTAGAGGCAGTGTACACGATCGTGCAATTGCCATCCGGGATATCGCTATTGCGCGCAACGATAGGGAAATTGACGCATTTGTTGACGAGATAAGAAAACTGGAATCGTTTTACATCAACTCTGAGAAACGCATGAACGATATGCTGAACTCGGAGGTTAAGTTTACACCAACAGAGCGTTCCATCATAAAGCATATAGAGGGGATTCAAGCCAAAACTCTACCACTTATTGAAGACATAATTAAAAACAAGAAAGCTGGTATGGACGTTACTAGCAAGGTGCTTGATGAGGCCAGACCTGCCTTTATTGAATGGTTGAATACCATTAATGAGTTTATTGATTATCAAGAAGAGCAAAACCAAACTGCAACACCTAAAGCAAGGGAGGTTGCCGGAGGGTTTGAAAATTTAATGCTTATTTTGTCTGCGGTTGCGATTGCCATCTCTCTTCTTATCGGTTTTTTAATTGAGCGTAACCTGCGACTTTCAATAGGAGGAGAACCATATGAAGCACAGGACGCTATTCGAACATTAGCTAAAGGTGATTTGACAGAATGTATGAGGTCAGATGTGCCCAATAGTATTATGGATTCTCTATCCGGCTTGAATGAAAAGTTAACCAGTATTGTCAGTAATATTGTAAATGCTTCAAACATTGTTGCAGTGCAGGTAAATGAAGTAACAGACGGTTCGTCCCTGGTGTTGGGCGCTGCAGAGCGACAAGCACAGCTAACATCTGAAACGGTTACTGAATTGGGTGCAATGCGCTCCAGTATCGACCAGGTTTCACAAATTGCAGTTGCCACTGAACATAATTCAAGCCTTACGGTGGAATACACTGAACAGGGTAGACTAGTTGTTAATGCTGTGGTCGATGAAATGGAAAAAATTTCAGAGACAGTTAATGACACTGTTACTCAAATTAGACTTTTAGAAGAGAAAACCAAGCAAATAGGTGGAATTGCTAACGTTATTAGCGGAATCTCGGAGCAAACCAATTTACTTGCGTTAAACGCTGCAATTGAAGCGGCCCGGGCGGGGGATTCGGGTAGAGGTTTTGCCGTGGTAGCGGATGAAGTTCGTCAGTTGGCTCAACGTACAGGAAAAGCAACTTCTGAAATAGAATTAATGATTAATGAAGTTCAGGTTCAAACCGCTGCGTCGGTAATAGCGATGGAAACGACGCAACCTCAAGTTGAGAATGGTAAAGCGCAAACGCTTAAAGCTACCGGGCTGCTACAAAATATCGAACAACAAGCTACTGATTCTTTAAACCGGGTGAGACAAGTTGCCCAAGCTGCCACTGCGCAAGTGGAGTTAGTAGGTAACGTTAGTGAAGCAATGGAAAAAATAGCAGTAATGTCTGGTGATGCCATTAGTTCTATGGAAAATAACACTATTGCCACCCAAAAACTAAGCAAGCTCTCACTGGAATTAAGACGTGAAATAGAATTTTTCAAAGTTTAAATTTACGTCGATATATGGGGAATGCGCTAGCTTATCGTCTGAGTTTTGATCTCTGTAATATGTTTAAAGAAGCCGGTCGCCAGAGTTCCTGTATTTGAGGTCACTGCGATGATGAATGCTCATCAGGAAGATATTAGCGTTAATCTCAAAGTGGTAATTAGATTATATAAATAAAATCCAGAATGGGTGTGCAGGGCGTTTCAAAAAGTTAATGACAACCACACTATAAATATTAGATATGGGGATTTTGTGCAATGTTCGAAAAAATAAGCAATTCGACTGTGGAAGAGCGACTGTACAATCGAATTGCATAGTTAAAATTAGTCTGACGTATTATGACTCTTGGCAATGTAGTCTTCTAAAATCTTCTGTTGTCTTTTTTGATGCCAGGTTAGCATTTTATCAGCCAGTTTTACTGCATCACGTTGATGTTTGACGGCATTATCGTAATCCCCAAGAGAAGCAAAGGCCTCTGCTAAGTTGTGATGGCTGTATGCGTCATCCGGATATTGTTTTACCAATTCACGAAATACCGCTAATCCCTTTTCTGGCGAGGTTTTTAATAGTGCAAAACCTAAGTTGTTGATTGAGTCTTTTGGCGATACTTCAAAACCGTATTTTTCCGTTGATAAATACTTATAGTGCTTAATGATCGCCGCCACACCTTGTTTAGAAATGGGGGAGGTAGCTTCTAAACCCGAGTTAACATCATCAAACAACAGTTCAATCCCGCTAATAATGGAGACCAGCGGTAACGACATAAAATAGTGATCTTTATAGTGTTTGTCGTGCCATTCCAGCTGTTGAGGCGCACTTGATTTGAGGATGTTGTGCAGTTTCCTGTAGTCTTGTTGTTGGTGATCTTCCTTAATAGTGCTGCCATGAGTAAGCAGTAAAAACCTGGGTTTGTCGTTAAGTTTGGCTAATTTCTGTTGGGCGGTGGACATAATGCCGACATAGTCATCTTTTAGCTCAGGTGAAATGGCGATGTAGGCATTGAACAGATCAGGTTTATTGATTAATGCCGACAGCGCAATAGTACCGTTTACCCTGAAGCCACTTATTATACGAAAACCATTGGTGCGGTATTTTTTATCGACGGCTGGAAACAACTGTTGTTCAAAAAAATCGAGCAAAGGTGTGCTTTTGCCGCTTTCATCGAACAACATGCCAACCCGGTTTCCGGCGGCAGGTGTAACAAATATCGTTTTAAGCCAGGGCCATTCGCCATTATGACTCATCCAGTCGTGCATCCCGCGTAAATAGGTATCGGCAAACGGATGAAAGTCGAACATCAGGTTGTAGCTTCGGTCTTTGTCCTCGGAATATCCGGCGGGTAGCGAGATGTTGAATGTGAGCGGTTCGGGAAAATCGGGATGAGTAATGTTTATTTGTTCCTGGGTGCCGTTGATAGCACTTGTAGTAAAGCTGGTGATTAAGAGCAACAGTAAGGTTAGGGTGTGGTTTATTCTCATTATTATTTCCTTGGTGTAAATTTGTTTCCTGGCCCCATAATAACTTTCAATAGCTAGATTCAGAAGTAATAACAGAGGGTTCCCATTTTTGAGGTGTGTTAGCCCGGTAAAAGCGAGAGTCGAAATGAACAAATATAGAGCCTTATTTTTATCTCATGGTGGTGGGCCGATGCCGTTGTTAGGTGATGAAGGTCATCAGGAAATGGTGCATTGTCTGGAGCAAATTGCGGCGAAAATCGATAAAGCCAGGGCGATTGTGGTGGTCAGTGCACACTGGGAAGAAACGAGTGCAAATGTAACGGCCAGTGCTATGCCAGATTTATATTATGACTATTATGGATTTCCAGCTGAGTCTTACAATATTGATTACGCCTGCAAAGGTCACCCTGAACTGGCGGCAAAAATACAGTCGGCGTTGCAATCGGCGGGAATTCAATCTCAGCTCGATTTAGAACGAGGCCTGGACCATGGTGTATTTGTTCCATTGAAAATTATGTACCCACAGGCTGATATTCCCTGCATCCAACTCTCTTTATTTAACTCACTCGATCCGACGGCGCACATCGCGTTAGGTAAAGCGTTAAGAGATGTATTAACTGATGATGTGTTACTGATTGGTTCGGGGTTTTCTTTTCATAATATGCGTGCTTTTTTCCAGCCCGATACTGCGCAAACAAAAGCATTAAATCATGATTTTGAACAATGGTTACTGGATACCTGTGCTAATAAAGCAATGTCTGAGACGGAACGAGAGCAAACACTGATCGACTGGCAAAGTGCACCCGGTGCACGTTTTTGTCATCCGCGAGAGGAACATTTGTTGCCATTGCATGTGTGTTATGGATTTACTCAAAGCGCTTGTCGTGAAAGTGTTGAACTTAACATCTTCAATAAAAAAGCCAGTATGTATTTGTGGTAACTGAGCTAAAGCAATTCATGGAAAAACAAAACCCCGCCAAGGCGGGGTTTTTCGATTCAAGAGTGTGGAATTAGAACGCGTATTTCGCCATAAACTGAACGCGGTTCATGTCACCTTCCGCACCGCTGGCCTTCTCAATTTTAGCGTGAGCGAATTCGGCACCAACCGTAATCGCTTTGGTGGGTGAATACATCACATTAGCACGGGTACTCCAGGTGGATTCGTTAACCAGCATGCCCTGAAGTGCCGCATCGTCATCTGCATCGTAACGTGCATAAATAAAATTGACACGGGTTTGACTGTCAATCACATGGCGATATGCTGCGGTGAATCCCATGGAATCAATCGCTTCCAAATCACCGTTTGAAGTCATAACTGCACCATTGTTGGTATTCAGGCCCATATAACGACCCAGACCACTGCCGTAATTAACCATTAAACGTAAATCATCCTGACCCAGCATAATTTTACTGGCAACGCTGATACCATAACTGGACGTATCTTCGTCGATATTGGCACCGCCTTGTTTGTTCACATAGGACAACTGGCGTAATAAACCGGCTACCGAGAAATAACCCCAGTCCTGCTTGGAGGTAAATTTCATGGTTAAGTCAGGAATAGAGTTATCATCTGCAACCACTCGGCCACCACCGGTTGGAGTGATAGTTGATTCGGGATTTTCCAGCGCAATCTGGAATGCACCGTTGGTGTAACGCACCTGTGTCTGGCGCACAAATATGGTGCCATCGGTAGAGCCGATAAAATCAACAGATTCCGGCAGGGTGCCTACATCCATAAAGGTTGACCAGGTTTGACCAATCATCCAGTTACCATATTTGATAAAAGCATGACGCAAGCGTGGCTGATAACTGTTACTGATACGCTCATCACCACCGGGTGCCAGCATAAAGTCCATTTCAAACACACCCTGAATCGTTTCACCATTTTCCAGATCGGTACTGGAAGTAAAACGGAAACGACTTTGTTTTGCATGAGCATCAAATTGGGATGCTTCGTCATTACCTCCGGCAGGTGTTACAGCCGGTATGTAAAAGTCGCGCCCAGCCGATGCCGAGCCAAGTGTTCCATCGCTGTAGGTACTCCACATTCCGTCAGCTTTAACGTAACCACTAAATTTAAAGGTTGTATCGGCCTGAGTTAACGGTGCTGCGGTTAATCCAGCCATTGCCATTGTGAGTGCAGTTGTGCGTATCAGTTTCATTATTCATCCATCCTCAGTTCTGATGTAGGGACTGCAATAACAATGGTTCAACTTAAGTAAAATGCAAATTAGCTATTAGTCTGTCATACCAAAGTCGCATATTTTTGACCTGAATCAGTAAATTACGACGATAAACTTGACTATTTGCGACCAAAGTCGAAATGCTAAAAAGCCTTGGTTTAGCTACATTACTGAGAGTTTTTTAATCTTGGAAATTGGACTGATTTATGACTGATGCAATCTACCCTGTACCCGACAGTGCGCGTGTGCGCTCTCATCTCACAGAAGAAAAATACCAAAACATGATAGAACAGGCTCTTGCTGACCCAAATGCTTTTTGGGCGGAGCAGGCCAAAATGCTGGATTGGGTCAAGTCACCACAAGTTATTAAAAATACCTCATTCAAACGTGACAATGTGTCGATTCGCTGGTTTGAAGACGGTGTATTAAATGTGGCATATAACTGTATTGACCGTCATCTGCCTGAGCGTGCAGATCAGGCTGCTTTCTTATGGGAAGGAGATGAGCCCGGTGAAGATAAGACTGTTACTTATCAGGAGCTGCATGACGAAGTGGGTAAGCTGGCTAACGCACTTAAAAATATGGGTGTGGGCAAAGGTGATCGGGTAGCGATTTATATGCCAATGGTACCGCAGGCCGCTTATGCGATGCTGGCCTGTGCGCGAATAGGTGCTATCCACTCTGTTATTTTTGGCGGTTTTTCAGCCACTGCCATTGCTGATCGTATTAATGATTGTGATGCCAAAGTGGTTATTACCGCTGATGAAGGGCGTCGTGCTGGTAGCAAAGTTCCTTTGAAAGATAACGTGGATAAAGCACTATCGAATGGTCAATGCCCATCTATTACCCATTGTGTGGTCTATCAGTTTACCGGCGGTGACGTGGCATGGAATCCGGTGGATTGCTGGTGGCATGAAGCGACGGCATCTTGTTCACCTGTATGTGAACCTGAACCCATGAATGCGGAAGATCCGCTTTATATCCTGTATACCTCGGGTTCAACCGGCAAACCAAAAGGGGTAGTGCACACCAGTGGCGGGTATTTGGTTTACACCGCTATGACACACAAATATGTCTTTGATTATCAGGAAGGGGATGTTTACTGGGCGGCTGCCGATGTGGGCTGGGTAACCGGACATTCTTATATTGTGTATGGCCCGCTGGCTAACGCTGCAACCATAGTCATGTTTGAAGGTGTGCCAACCTATCCTGATGTGCGCCGTATTGCGCAGATTATCGAGAAATTTAAGGTAAATATTCTTTACACCGCGCCGACCGCGATTCGTGCGTTAATGGCGCATGGTGATAAACCGGTGGAAGGTTGTGATATCAGTTCATTGCGTTTATTGGGGTCTGTTGGTGAGCCGATCAATCCGGAAGCCTGGCAGTGGTACAACATCACGTTTGGTAAAGGTAAATGTCCCATTATTGATACGTGGTGGCAAACCGAAACCGGCGGCATGATGATTTCACCTATTCCTTCAATTACACCAACCAAACCGGGCTCTGCTACTCATCCATTATTCGGCATTGATGCTGCTTTACTGGATAACGAGGGTCAGGAATTGCTTGGTGCTAATGAAGGTAATTTAGTGATTCGCGACAGTTGGCCAGCACAGGCCAGAACCGTGTTTGGAGACCATGAGCGTTTTGTGCAAACCTACTTTAGCACCTATGACAATTGCTATTTTACCGGCGATGGTGCAAGACGAGATGAAGATGGTTACTATTGGATCACAGGTCGTGTTGATGATGTATTAAATGTCTCCGGCCATCGCTTAGGTACGGCTGAAATTGAAAGTGCGTTGGTAGCGCATCCTTCAGTCGCTGAAGCTGCCGTGGTTGGTTATCCGCACGATATTAAAGGACAGGGCATATATGTGTACATCACACCGGTGGAAGGTGTGGAGGTGAATGAGGAGTTAACCTTGTCGGTTCGTAATCTGGTTCGTCAGGAACTGTCCCCTATTGCCACGCCGGATAAAATCCAGTGGACTCATGGATTGCCTAAAACCCGCTCAGGCAAAATTATGCGTCGCATTCTGCGCAAAATCGCGGCTAATGAGCATGAACAATTAGGTGATACTTCTACGCTGGCCGACCCAAGTGTGGTCGATTCATTAATCGAAAATCGCCTGAACAAAGGATAAGGAAACCTATGATTACATTGTTGATTGCCGATGATCACCCCTTGTATCGGGATGCATTACGCGGTGCATTATCAATGTGTCTGGATAACCTGACGATGTTGGAAGCCTGTGACCTGACTCAGACGATTCAGATCCTGGAGCAAAACCCCGATATCGATTTACTGCTGCTGGATTTGCATATGCCCGGCAGCGGTGATTTGTTTGGTTTAATTCATATTCGAAAACTGTTTCCTGACTTACCGGTAGCGGTTGTATCCGGATTAGAAGAGCCTCAAATTATCAGCAAAGTATTGAGCACCGGTGCGTTAGGGTTTGTGTCTAAAACGACCGGTTCTGCTCAAATCGCACAAGCGGTGCAAAGTATGCTGGACGGTGATGTATGGGTACCGGAAGGTTATACCGATACCGACAGTGAGGAAGATGCAGAATTTGCTGCACTGGCCGATCAAATCTCCAGCTTAACGCCTGCCCAGTATAAAGTGCTGTGTTACATGCGCGATGGATTACTGAATAAACAAATTGGCTTTAAACTGGATATTGCCGAGGCAACAGTTAAAGCGCATATCACCTCGATTTTCCGCAAACTGGGCATTAACAATCGTACTCAGGCTGTGTTAATTGCATCACAGTTACAATTACAACCACCTGAATAATCTCAATTCTAGTTCTGTTGAAATCACTACATCTACGCTAAATCGATGTTGCTAAATTGATGATACCTGGCTTTGAATCAGTGAGCGTAGCTTGGCCGGTTTTACGGGTTTGCTTAAGTAGGCTACTTTCATCGCCTTGCACTGAGCAATTAACTCTTCTTCACGATTAGCCGTAATCAGAATTGCCGGAACCCGATCCGAACGCAACTGTCGAACCTGAGAGATAAATTCCAGACCGGTCTGGCTATCGCCTAATTGATAATCTACCAGCAAAATATCCGGTGTATGTTGTTTGGCCAGCTCAAGCGCTTGCGATATGTTGTCAGCCAGGTGACTATTGATTTGCCATTTATCCAGCAACGCCTGCATAGCATCAAGGTTTACTCTTTGGTCATCAATCACCACCGCATTGAGTCCCGCCAGCCCTTTACTATTATGTCTGGCGACCCCGGTAACCACCTGTTGTGGTTCACAGCGTGGTAATTCAAACCAAAAACAGCTGCCCTTACCTGATTGCGAGCGCACCTGAATCGGGCTGTTAAGTTGATGACACAACCGGGCAACCACACTTAAGCCAAGACCAATTCCACGCTGGCTGCGGCTTTCAACCCGATAAAAATCGTTAAAAATTTTATCCTGTTCGTCGCTGTCTACGCCAAGACCGGTGTCCCACACTTGCAGTAATACACGATCTTTACGTGGACGAATTGCCAGCAAAACTTTGCCACTTTCAGTGTATTTGACTGCATTGGATAACAAATTACGTACCACCCGGTGCAAATAGGTGGGGTCGGTATTTACCCACAAATCCGGAATATGGCTGTGCAACTGCAGGCTTTTTTGTTCCGCTTTCATGCTGAATTCATCAATTAGCGGTTGTAAAGCCGTTTTCAGTGAGAGGGGGGTGGTTTTGGGTTGTAACTCGCCCTGGTCCAGTCGGGCAATATCCAGCAAGGTTGCAATAAGCGCCTCACTCGCTGTAACACTATCGTTAAGTTTGGTGAGGATATCGTGTTCGCGATCGTCCATGCTCGATTCCTGCAAAGAACTCACGTACAATTTGGCGGCATTTAACGGTTGTAATATATCGTGGCTTGCCAGTGCCAAGAAACGGGTCTTGCTGGCGTTGGCCTGTTCGGCATGCTGGCGGGCGGCAATCATTTCTTTTTCTGCTTCTGCACGACGCTGGATTTCATTGCGCAGTTCAGCATTAATTTCCTGTACTTCTTCGGTCCGCTTTTGAATGCGGTTTTCAAGATCGATATTGGCATCTTCCAGCGCATGCTGAATTTCAATGTGTTCGGTTATATCGTTAAAGCTGGTTACAAAACCACCGCCTGGCAGCGGGTTTCCGACCATTTCTATGACTTTTCCATCACTACGCTGACGTAAAAACCGGTGAGGGCTGCCATGACGCAGATATTCCATGCGTTTGGACACCAGCATATTAATTTCACCTACGCCACATTCACCACGTTCCGCGTTGTAACGTACCAGGGTTTCAATAGGCACCCCCACTGCCAGCATATCAGGCGGATAATCAAACAAGTCCATGTAACGCTTGTTCCATGCCACTAAATTAAGGTTTTTATCAATAACACTGATGCCCTGATCAAGATTTTCCAGCGAAGTGAGCAGCGCCGCCATATTAAACTTCAGCGCCTGCGTTGTATCATCAAAGAAATTCATCACTTCTTCGAAATTGAGTTTCTTACCACCAATCGCGCTATCAATCAGTGCTTTGGCACTTGAGGCGCCGATGACACCGCCCAGTGCCCGCTCACAGAACTGGATAAAGTCTTCGTTGGGGGGGGTGTTTTTATCTACCACTGTGCCACTGCGACTTTGGTAATCCTGCAACAAACGTTCGCAGCGGTTATCACCCAGAAACATACTGAGCAGAGTGAGTAAATCGTCTACATTGGTATTGGATGAAGGCTTAAGTTGTCCATCAATACTGGGATCTTTGGGGGCAACAAATGCCTGAGCCTGCACGCGATCAATCAATTTGGGCTGGGAAAAGTAGGAAAAGAGGCTGTATGCCAGTGCGTTGGCCACCAAACTTAAAATGGCGCCCTGCACAATAAACTGATTCTGAAGTTGGATATCGCTGTTGTTAAATAAAGGTAAAAATAACCACAACATCCAGGTAAACATGGCGCTAAGCAAACCTGCGTAAACTCCATGTGCATGTCCGCGTTTCCAATACAGACCTCCGACAATAGCCGGCAGTAACTGAATTACCAGCGAAAAAGCAATTAAACCGATGGAAGCCAGCGATTTACTGCCCGTCATTTGCTGATGATAAAAATAGGACAATAACAGCAAAATGCCAATCGCCAGCCGTCGAATGGCAAGAATGGTCGGCGTAAAGTTTATTCCCTTATAACTTTGCTCGGTACGGGTTAACAGTTTTGGCAAAATAACATCGTTGGTTACCATAGTAGATAAGGTGAGAGTGGCAACAATGATCATTGCGGTGGAAGCGGATAATCCTCCGACAAATACCAGCATTTGCAGTAACAGTTTATCTGACAATATTGCCAGATTAAGTACATAGGTGTCCGGCTCGGCCGCATTTTGTGCAAATAGAGCGTGACCTGCCGCCGCCAGATAAGGGATCAACACCGCCAGCAGACCCAGGTATAAAGGAAATAACCATCGGGCAGTACGTAAATGCCCCAGGCTTAAATTATCAACGATGGCGACATGGAACTGACGAGGCAAACACACGACGGCAGCAGCAGCCATAAAGGTTTGAGCCCAGAACGAAAAACTTAAACTGTTCGTTTGTTGATAACTGGGAGCCGCCTGAATGATAAAACCTGATACCTGCTGTCTGTCAAAGCTCCACCAAATAACTAATGCCAACGCCAGCAGGGCAAATATTTTAATGAGTGATTCAAAAGCGATAGCCAGAATCAGACCATGCCGGTATTCAGTTACATCTGCGTGTTTGGTACCAAAATAAATCGCAAAAATACCGATGAAAAAAGTCGCTAAAAACACGACGCCTTGTGCATCATTTTCGCCTGACATCAGTAAAAAAGCGGAACCGATGGCCTTTAATTGCAATGCGATATAGGGAATGGTTGCCAGTAGTGCGATCAATGTCACTAATAAGGCGACTGCCTGACGTTTGCCATATCGTGAAGCAATAAAGTCGGCTACTGTGGTGATGTGTTGTTTTTTACTGACCAGTGCAAGTTTGTATAAAAAACGGTAACCAAACAGGTATAACAGCATAGGCCCCAGAAATATCGGCAGGTATTCCCAGCTATTACGTGCAGCTTCGCCCACGGCACCAAAAAATGTCCAGGCAGTACAATAAATGGCCAGTGCCAGCGAATATACGGCTGGATGACTGGTGAGCTTTTTCGCCAGTAAGGATCGCCCGTCCCCCCAGCGTGCCAGCCAGAATAATCCTGCCAAATAAACTAATGCCAGTGCAACCCAGCCCAGTGACATAAAAACAACCTGTATCAATATTTTACCTAACTTTATCACAGGCAAATCAAAGCAAAACAGCACTACGACCAAGGTCGCATTTCATGCTTGCTTGCGGCGTTCTACATTAATACAGGTGCGCCAAATACCTGCGCAGGGTCAGGTATCACTGCGCGGTAACTCCATAAAAACCTTAAAAAGGGGATATGTCATGGCTTTTAAAAGTGAAGACGATGCCAAAAATTATTGGCGGGAAAATGTCAGTCTGGTGGTCAAACTCATGGTCATCTGGTTTGTTGTGTCATTTGGATGCGGCATTCTGTTTGCTGATGCGTTAAATAGTATTCAGTTAGGTGGCTACAAACTGGGATTCTGGTTTGCTCAGCAAGGCTCAATTTACACCTTTTTAGTCCTTATTTGGTATTACGCGAAAGCGATGGGTAAGCTCGATGCCAAATATGGCGTAGAAGAAGAATAAGGGGCGCACCATGGAACTTCAAACATTAACCTATATTGTTGTTGGCTTTACCTTCGCGCTCTACATAGGTATCGCTGTATGGGCCCGCGCGGGCTCAACTAAAGATTTTTATGTGGCTGGCGGAGGCGTACACCCTGTTGCAAACGGCATGGCCACAGCAGCTGACTGGATGTCAGCAGCATCCTTTATCTCGATGGCGGGTTTAATTGCTTTTATGGGATATGGCGGTTCGGTATTTTTAATGGGCTGGACTGGTGGCTACGTCATTCTGGCGATGTTGCTTGCCCCCTATTTACGTAAATACGGCAAGTTCACTGTGCCCGAATTTATTGGTGATCGTTTTTACTCCAAAGGTGCCCGGGTGGTGGCTGTGGTGTGTCTGATCATCTGTTCAGTGACCTACGTAATCGGCCAGATGAAAGGTGTTGGTGTCGCCTTCTCGCGCTTTCTGGAAGTATCTTATGATGTAGGTTTATATGTAGGTATGGCGATAGTATTTATTTACGCGGTATTAGGTGGCATGAAAGGGATTACTTATACCCAGATTGCACAGTACTGTGTATTAATTCTGGCCTATACCATTCCTGCTATTTTCATTTCGTTGCAATTAACCGGTAATCCTTTCCCTCAAATTGGTTTAGGTAGCACTATGGCCGATGGTTCCGGGACTTACTTGCTCGATAGACTGGATCAGGTGGTCACCGAACTTGGCTTTGCTCAGTATTCGACTCAAACCCGTATCAGTACCTTAAACATGTTTGTTTATACGTTATCACTGATGATTGGTACTGCCGGTTTACCACACGTTATTATTCGTTTCTTCACTGTACCTAAAGTGAAGGATGCACGCTCATCCGCTGGTTATGCATTGCTGTTTATAGCGATTTTGTACACAACTGCACCTGCGGTTGCTGCCATGGCGCGTTTGAATCTGCATCAAACCATTGAGCCAACTGCAGGTCAAAATCTGGCTTATGATGAACGTCCTGACTGGTTCAAAAACTGGGAAAAAACCGGACTTCTTGCCTTTGAAGACAAAAATGGTGATGGCAAGATTACCTACAACAATGGCCCGGATAACGAAATGGTGAAAGTTGACCGCGATATTATGGTGTTAGCAAACCCTGAGATTGCACAACTGCCAAATTGGGTGATTGCACTGGTTGCCGCTGGTGGCCTGGCTGCGGCACTCTCTACCGCTGCCGGTTTATTGCTGGCGATTGCATCAGCGATATCGCACGATTTACTCAAGGGTATTTTAACCCCGGATATTGATGAAAAAACCGAATTGATGTGGAGCCGTGTCTCCATGATAGGCGCTATTGTGGTTGCCGGTTATCTCGGGCTCAATCCGCCCGGGTTCGCCGCGGGAACGGTGGCGCTGGCGTTCGGCTTGGCTGCATCGTCCATCTTCCCTGCACTGATGATGGGTATCTTCAGTAAAAAGGTAAACATGCAGGGTGCCATCGCGGGCATGATTTGCGGTATTTTCGTTACCTTATTCTATGTATTCCAGCACAAAGGTTTGTTCTTTATTTCAGAGTGGACATATCTGGAAAGCTGGGGAAGCAACTGGTTTATGGGAATTGAACCCAATGCCTTTGGTGCCATTGGTGCTGTGGTGAACTTTGTGGTGGCTTATGTGGTGTCTGGTATGACTGGCGAACCGCCTCAGGAAGTTCAGGATATGGTGGAATATATCCGTTACCCTAAAGGGGCCGGACAGGCTGTAGACCATTAATTTAGCTAATCTAAAGGGCGCGTTTGCGCCCTTTTTAATTCAGCCTTTTAGTTATAACTTCTGACATGGCGCATCAACAGTTTTTGGTGGTACGCTAAACAAAAAGCTGCAAATAAAGAGACGTTATGTTCGCAAATAAACACGTAATCATCGCATTGATTGTTGCTCCCATTTTGGCTGTATTAGCTTATTTGGGAGTTGACTCAATGTTGGCTGAAACCCCACATGTAGCGAAGGCGGGAGACGCTTATAAATTGCTGGCCAAGCCCAATTGTCGTTATGAAAGTGGCGTGTGCTCACTGGTTAATGGTGATGTGGAAATGGAGATGATATTGTCACCGAGTGAACAGGGATTTGGGCTATTAACCCTGCATGCCAATATGCCATTGCAAGGTGCAAAGCTTGCCCTGGGCAATGGTGATAACACTGAGCAACCAGCAGATTTTTCCGCTACCAGCGATACTGCTCAGGATTGGCAGTTGGTGTTAGCAGACAAACCACAACAAAATCAACTTATCCGTTTGGTTGTTGCGGTGGATGGTGTTTATTACTACGGTGAAACCCCCACCATTTTCTTTGAATATCATACCAGCTTTGGTGAAGATTTTCGTCGTGAGGGCACTCAGTGACCAACACGGACATTAGTCCAGAATTAAAAATGGTGGTGGACTTTCTTATCACCAGCCCTCCGTTTGACCTTTTAACCGATAGTGACCTACACCGGGTTGCGCAAAACATTGAAGTTCAGTACTACCGTAAAGGCCATATTTGTGGGCACTCCACACTGGGTGGTTTACGTATTATCCGTAGTGGCGCGATTGATATTCGTTCCGAGGATGACAGGTTGCTTAATCGTATGGGGGAAGGCGAAAGTTACAATCTGGAGGCCTTATTTGCTGAGTATCCTGATGCGATTGTACGTTTGTATGAAGATTCTCTTTTGTACACGTTACCGGATGATATATATCAGCAAATCATCACTCGTAATCGCGATTTTGCCCGGTATTACGAGCGTCAGGTAAATCGTCGTCTGCGCCGTGCAGCACGTTATACACCTGAGCCACATAATTTAATGCGGCGTGTGTCGGCGCATATGTCACGTGATTTGCTGGTCTTAAACCCACAGACCAGCATTAAAGAAGCCGCAGCATTGATGTCGGATAAACGGGTGTCGAGCGCGCCTGTGGTTGAACAAAACAAGTTGCGAGGCATAGTAACAGACCGCGATTTTCGTAGCCGGGTGATTGCCAAAGGGCTTGATTATGAGCGGCCGGTGTCAGATATCATGACACAGCAACTCATCACCTTATCTGAAAACAGCACCCTGTTTGACGCGACACTGACCATGGTTAAAGCCAAAATTCATCATTTGCCGATTGTTGCTCAACAGGATAAAGACAGTTTAGTTGGAATTGTGACTGCCTCTGATTTGATGTTGGTTAAACAGGATGATCCTGTTTATGTGGTGCAGCATATAGGTCGCGCAACCAACACCGAAAGTATGAAACATGTTGTGGATGGCATGCCACAAATGATGGTGGAATGGATCAATGCCGGTATTAAAGTGGCGCAAATTAGTCACTTCCTGACGGCCATCAGTGATGCTGTTACCAAGCGTTTAATTGAGCTTGCGATTGAAAAGTTCGGACCCGCGCCGGTTGCGTTTTGCTGGCTGGGTTTTGGTTCACAGGGGCGCGCGGAACAGCTGGTTAATGCCGATCAGGATAATGGTCTGGTTATTGACAATAGCGCTACACCCGAGCAGCTTACCTATTTCTCCCGGTTGGCAAAATTTGTCTGTGACGGGTTAAATGAATGTGGTTATGTTTATTGCCCGGGTAAAATCATGGCGATGACGGATGAATGGCGTCAGCCCCTGTCAATTTGGCAACAAACCGTTTCAAAATGGGCGCAAAGTCCGACGCCGGATGCGGTGATGCGTGTCAGTATTTTTTTCGATATCCGGGCCATTTATGGTGAGTCTGCGTTATGTGATCAGTTACAGGAGCATATGCTTAAAACGGCTTCATCTAACTCGATATTTTTAGCAGCGCTGGCAGATAACGTGTTGAGCCAGACACCTCCTTTGGGCATTTTTCGTCGCTTTTTGGTGGAACGCAATGGCGAACATAAAGATTCACTCGATCTCAAAAAGCGCGGGGTTATTCCCATCATCGATATGATGCGTATTCACGCACTGGCTAATAATATTAAAGCGGTGAACACCAAAGAACGCTTGCAGGCACTGGTTGAAGCTAAGGTCATGACAGTTAAAGACAGCCGTAATATGCAGGATGCTTACGATTTTATTATGCAAACCCGTGCAGAAGCTCAGGCGGCAACCATTGACAAAGAAGGCATTGAAGCCGTCAGTAATTATGTCGATCCGGATAACCTGCCAGAGCACCATCGGCATCATTTAAAAGATGCGTTTGAGGTGGTAAACAATGCTCAAAATACTATTCGCTTGCGTTACAGAGGCGGCATATGAGGTTTTGGACCGACGCGAGGCGTTGGTGGATTGGCCGAAAAATTCGCAATCTTCCTCAGCAGTCTTTTTATCGTTCCGTTTTACCGGGCAACAATACTTCCTGGAAAAAAGTACGGTGGTTGGCAGTTGATATTGAGACAACCGATTTGCATTCGCACAGTGGTGAAATTGCCAGTATAGGTTGGGTTCCCATGTGTGATGGGGTGATTAAATTATCTCAGGCAGAACATCATATAGTGACGATTCGTCGCGAGGTGGGCCAAAGCGCAGTTTTTCATCAGTTAAGTGATGCACAACTCACTCAGGGAATGAGTGCAACTAAAATGATGGAACGCTTTTTAGAAGTAGCAGAGGGTTGTGTACTGGTATTTCATAATGCCCAACTGGATATGGCATTTTTAAACAAATTACTGCGCAGATTAATTGATGTGCCTGTGGTTACGCTGGTAGTGGATACCATGGGGTGGGAAGCAAAAAAAATGCTTGAGCATTTTCATCATATTCCACAGGATTCGCTAAGATTACATCAGTGTCGTCAACGTTATCACCTTCCCGATTATCCCGCCCATGATGCCCTTACTGATGCCCTGGCAACACTGGAATTGCTTCAGGCGCAGATTCAGTATGCCGGAGAATATACAACGCTGGGTGATGTACTCAAAAATACCCGGTAATTAAGACTGATCCAATTGGGTGTAAGTTACGTATAAATGGATAAACGGTTAAATAATATTTGGCTAACTTACTGAAAATTAGATGTTTATTCGCTATTTTTGTGGCTATATATGGTAGTAAGATGAGTTCACTCTGATGTTATCCGGATAAAGCAGTTACAGAGCAGGTGTCTATCTGATTATAAACGGTTTCCTCAACTGAACATGGAAGTTCAACCCGCATCGCTAATTCTTTGAATCTTATTGCCTTTTGTCTATTTGTCAGGCACATTGAAACATTCTTTTTACAAGAAACAGGATGGCGTCGAATCGTTGGGAAGCTGAGAAACGAAGAATAATGCAGTCAAAATATTCATCGTCAGGTGTTTGGGGCCGATAGAGACATCAGGAATGTGTCTGAAGACCGCTATTTATAAAGATTTTTTCCAAAAATAGCGGCGTTTAGTTTATATTAGGCGAAAACTATAATAATAATCACCAAATCAAAGAATTGACGGTATGCACTTAGGCTGGCGAGCACTTATCAAGCAATACTTTCAGCGTAATTCTGGACACTTTAAGTTAGGCATAGAAGTGGCAGAATTAGGTATCCACATCAGTGTTATGGACTGCAGTAAGAACCAGTCCGACTGGAGCAAGCAGCATTTCATCGAATTAAACGACTGGCCGCAAAAACTAAAACAGTGGGTTTTGCAGCAAGGTTTGCAAAATAGTTTGTGTAATCTGGTCATTGATGCTGCTCACTATCAAATTTATCAAGTCGAAAAACCGTCAGTTCCGCAAGAAGAATTAGCTCAAGCATTACGTTGGTCTGTGAAAGACCTTCTGGTTGATTCCCAGGATGTTGTTCTCGACTATTATGAACATCCCGCACAAACTGCCGGTGCTAATAAAGTCTCGGTAGTTGCAGTAAAACGCGCCTATCTTGATGCCCTGATAAAACACATTAGCCAGGCCGGTTTAGCACTTTCTGTGGTCAGTATTGAAGAAATGGCCTTTTGTGAGTTACTGCCGGCTGAACAGGAAGCAACCATAGTGCTTAGTCAGAATCTGGGACAAGACCTGCATTTGTATATTATTAAACAGGGTAAATTGTATTTTAACCGTAAGTTACGTGGTTACAATCTGTTATCCAGTATGTCTCTGGATGAAATGCGAGGTGGCATGCTGGAAAATTTAGCCACAGAAATACAGCGCTCAATGGACTATTTTGAAAGTCAGTTACATCAGGCTCCTGTTACCAGGGTTGGACTGGTGTTGGATACGGATTTTCAACAGGAGGTGGCGCAGGAATTAAATCAACTATTAATGATTCAGGTTGAACCTGTTGCGCCGAGTTTTGCCAGTCAGACGGGACTGACAGTTAAGCGGGCTTACTTCACCAGTTTGGGGGCGGCCAGTATGTCTGATGAGCTTGAGATGGAGGAGACTCATGAAATATAGAGTTAACCTTTATCTGCAGGAACTCAGACCGAAAGTTGCGCTTTATACCTTAAAATTTGTCGTATTTGTGTGGGGCGTGGCGTTTTTAACCATGTTGGCGATTGGATTGTGGTTGCAGTCATCTTTGACTGAGATTAACACAAAGTATGATCAGCAACTGCAACGCAGTAATCAGTTGCAAACAGAGTTAAGTGCATTAACCCGACAGCTAAGTCAGCGAACAAAAAGTCCTGTTCTGTTGAAAAAGCTGGATGAGCTCACACAGACCTATCAGGACAAACAATATGTGATGGCAGAACTCGCTACCCTGAACGCCCATTCGAGTAAAGATTTTGCTAGTTTGATGCAAAATCTGGCAAAGGTACACCAGGAGGACTTATGGCTGACCCGCATTAAAGTGAACGGCAACGATGTACGTTTTGAAGGTGGTGTCAGTTATGGTGATGTGGTGCCTCAATGGTTAACTGAGCTGGCCAAAACGCCTTTTTTTAAAGGTCAGAAGTTTGCAAAAACCCGTATTCAACGTGATGAAAATAGCGGTCTTAGTTTCGTGATCACCACTTCCCGCGATGATAAAACTGACGAGGTGCAGTAAATGGCTGAATCACGCTGGCGAAAACTCGGGGTACAGTTTTATGCGTTAAGCATTCGTGAGAAATCACTGATCCTGCTTGCCGGATTGTTGTTGATTATTCTGGGTGGTTATCTGTGGGTGATTGATGGCCAGTTGTCTAAAATGGCCGGACTCGAACAACAATTAAAAACCAATAAAAGTCAGTATCTGGGACTGCAAGGTGAAGTTGCCGAACTGCAATTAGCCTTGAGTAAAGACCCGGATAAAATATTGCAGCAGCAAATCGATGAACTGATATCACGCAATAATGCGTTAGATGATAGCTTAAACAGTCAGACAGCCAAACTCGTGCCTGCTGACAGAATGCCTCAGTTGCTGATCAGTGTTTTAAACAAAAGTCACAAGGTAAAACTGGTGAGTATGGAATCGCTGGAGCCGGTAATCAGTCAACTGGAAGATGATCGCCCTAATGCTAAAGTGCATATATATCAGCATGGCGTGAGGATAAAGTTGCAGGGAAGTTACTTCGATATTGCGGATTATTTGCAAAGTCTTAAAACATCACCGTTGGGATTTGACTGGCGTGCGTTTGATTATCAGGTCACAAATTACCCAATAGCCAGTGTTACACTTGAGTTGTATACCTTAAGTACCAGCGAAGCGTTTATTGGAATATAACTATGACTAAATTCCTGGTTCTGTTGATGCTGTCGATTGCAATATTCTCACACGCAGGAGAAGATTTACGCGATCCAACCCGTCCTAAGGTTATGGTAAATAAACCCGGAACTTCGGTGGCAGATCCCAGTGCGCCCTTTAGTGATATCAGGTTATCCGCAATTATTTATAATCAGGATAGACAGTATGCAATTATTAATCAGCAGCCACGTAAAGTGGGAGATAGTTGGGAGAGTTATACGCTTATCTCAATGACGGCTGACTCAGTGACACTTTCACGTAACAATGTCGAAAAGACATTCGATATTTATAACATTAACGTAAAACAAGATATCGCCAATGCATTTTAAAACCGTTTTAACTTCTCTAGCCATGGCTTTACTGGTTGGGTGCCAAAGCCAGCCGAGCGTGCCCCCTGTGCAACAAGCGCTGGAGGACGCTGTATCAGAGCAGTCTCAGCCACATGCCCCTGCACCTTTGCAAACAGTACCTGCTGCCGTGGCTTCCAGTCTTGCACCAGAACCCGCGCAGGAAGGTGCCGATCTTTATGGTGAACCACGTTATGACATTAAAGCTGATAACGTAGAAGCCAGAGCCTTCTTTGCTGGTCTGATGAAAGATACGCCATATAGCGTCGCGGTTCATCCGGATGTTCAGGGCACCATTTCAGTTGACTTAAAGCAAGTGACGTTGTCCGAAGTACTGGATATCGCCAGTGAAATTTATGGTTACGACATTAAAAAGTCGGGCAAAATTTTTCGTATTTATCCTGCTGGCATGCGCACCGAAACGTTTGCGGTTAATTACCTGTTGATGCAGCGTAATGGCATGACCCGGTCGATGGTCAGCTCTGGTGGTGTATCACAAAACCGCAATGGCAATAATGGTGGAGGTTACGGTAATTCCAACGTGTTTAATAATGCCACCCAAAGCGCACTTGGTGGAACGGCAAATAATCCGGGTGGAATGATGGGGGGCCAGTCGACCAATGGCACTAATATCAGTACCACTAC
This sequence comes from Neptunicella marina, assembly GCF_014270035.1. Classification (GTDB taxonomy): domain Bacteria; phylum Pseudomonadota; class Gammaproteobacteria; order Enterobacterales; family Alteromonadaceae; genus Neptunicella; species Neptunicella marina. The sequence goes on from NZ_JACNEP010000006.1 coordinate 164,829, forward strand.
CCAAACGGATTTTTGGAAACAATTAAAGGAAGCGCTGGAGTCATTAATTGGAAGTAATAATGGCCGTTCGGTGATTGTGTCACCTCAGGCAGGCTTGGTGACAGTCAAAGCTATGCCAGATGAAATTCGTGCAGTTAAGACTTTCTTGTCAACTTCTGAAGAACATGTTCAGCGTCAGGTTGTGTTAGAAGCACGTATTATTGAAGTGGTATTAAATGATGAATATCAGCAGGGAATTAACTGGCAAAAAGTGACGTCCAGTGTGGGTAATACTGACTTTAATTTTACCACTACGGGCAAAGTTGCTGGTAATGCGATTTCAGCATCTCTTGGTGGTATCACTAGTCTGGCATTTGTTAATCAGGATTTTAGTGGGGTGTTATCACTTCTGTCTACTCAGGGCAACGTTCAGGTCTTGTCCAGTCCGCGTGTTACTGCAACAAATAATCAAAAAGCCGTGATTAAAGTGGGCGATGATGAGTATTTTGTTACCGATGTGTCCAGTCAGAATACCGTGACAGCAGCGGCCAGTTCCAGTACCCCCAATATTGAATTAACGCCGTTTTTCTCCGGAATTGCACTGGACGTAACCCCGCAGATTGATCAGGGGGGCAATGTAATGTTGCATGTTCACCCGTCGGTCATTGATACCAAGGAACAGGAAAAAGTACTGACATTAAATGAACAGCAAATGATTTTACCGCTGGCACAAAGCAACATTCGCGAATCGGATACGGTTATTCGCGCGCGTTCCGGTGAAATTGTGGTTATTGGTGGTTTGATGCAATCCATCATTAATGAGTCTGAATCCAAAACCCCATTGCTGGGTGATATTCCATTGCTGGGTAATCTGTTTAAGAGCAAACGTGATACAGAAACAAAAAAAGAGCTGGTTATTTTGCTTAAACCAACCGTAGTTGAAACCGGAACCTGGAAAAAGCAGCTGGAACGTTCGCAAAAACACATTACCGACTGGACGAGCGATAATTAATTTATGTACCTGTATCACTTTGGTATCAAGGAGCTACCTTTTTCGTTAACCCCAAATACCAGTTACTTTTACGGTTTACCCAGTCATCGGCAGGCATTAGATGTTCTGTTAACTGCGTTGCGTTCGGGTGAAGGCTTTATCAAAGTCACCGGTGAAGTGGGTACAGGTAAAACACTATTATGCCGGAAATTGCTCAATGAGTTGCCAGAGCACTTTATTACCGCTTATATTCCCAATCCTTATCTTTCACCTGCTGAGCTACGTCGGGCGGTGGCCGCAGAGCTTGATGTGGTGTTAAGCGAAGGTGCTGATCAGCAGGAATTTACCCAAAAAATTCAGCAGCGTATTATCGATATCAATCGCCAGAATAAAGGCGTTATTCTGATTATCGATGAAGCGCAGGCCCTGCCAGCGGAGAGTCTGGAGGCATTGCGTTTATTTACCAACCTTGAGACAGAAACCCGTAAGTTATTGCAGGTGGTGTTATTTGGTCAGCCCGAGCTGGATGCGCAATTGAAACTTCCCGAATTACGCCAGTTACGTCAGCGTATTACGTTTAGTTATCAGCTAAAAAGCATGAATGAAGACCAGTTATTCCATTATGTTCGTCATCGAATGACTGTGGCAGGTTTTCGTGGCGGTGAAGCTTTTAGTCGCCGTTGTTGCAATCTGCTTTATCAGGCCAGTGCTGGTACACCACGGATTGTAAATGTGCTGTGCCATAAAGCGTTAATGCTGGCCTATGGTGAAGGTGTTATGCAGGTTCATCGTCGTCACATCAAAATGGCGATTGCCGATACCGAATCGACTTTCCCGGTTAGCCATAACCGCTATTGGTTATGGTTGTTGTTTGTGTTGATTATTGCCGCCGCGGGTGGCTACTGGGCCAGCCAGCAATGGGGATTATGGCCGTGAGCGTTATCAATAAAATGTTACGCGACTTAGATTCGCGGCAAAATAATGACATGCATGACGCGGTGTATGTTCCACCGGCCAGAAAACCCTGGTTATTGTGGATTTCACTATTGTTGTTACTGCTGGTCGTGGTGGCCTGGGGATTGTCGCAGTGGATGTTGAGTAACTCTCCTGAAATACCTGTTAAGCCTCTTGCATCGGCAGTGGAACCTGTGCCGCAATCTAACGTAACGCAAGTTCATTCTTCAGAAAAAACAGAGCCTGATGCTCAGGTACAGCAAGGCGTTACCGCAGAAAAAAAACAAACCGATTCAACGCCTGAAAATGTAGTGATGCCTGAAGAGAAGGCGACTGCTGCAGCACCAGAGTTGCTCGTGGAACAACAGAAAAAAATATCACAGGAGCAAACTCATTCGTCCACGCAAAAACTGGTTGAACAAATAGCCCATTTGCAAAAAATTCTGGCCGACGACAACAAGAGTGTGACTCACAATACTGTTGAAGAACCCTTAGCTGATTCAGATAAAAGCGAGGTGGATAAAACGTCGTCGTTTAGTGTTAAACCAGTAACACAAAGTCAGTCACAACAGGTTGAAGAATTACAAACCCGCATTCAGTATGCGTTGGCTGAATCCGCTAATAAAGAAGCTGAAAAGCTGCTTAATCAGCTACTTAGCATCAAGCCCACTCATTCAAAAGCAAGACAAATGCTGGCTAATCTTTATAACACTAACGGCAAATACGCCGAAGCGCAGCAGGTGTTGCAACAAGGGCTTGTGCTAAATCGTGATGATGTGGATGTGCGAGTTATGCTGGCCCGTTTTTTTACTCAACAAAATCACGCAGACGCTGCATTGGAATTACTTGAGGCATATCTGCCGGATATCCATACCCATATCCCTTATTTCGCGCTTAAGGCATCGATAGCTGATGCGTTGGCGCGTTTTGATGTTGCTCTTAAAACCTACCAGTCACTGGTAGCTATTCAGCCACAAAACAGTAAGTGGTGGTTGGGTGTGGCGATAAGTGCTGATCGCCAAAGTCAGTTTGAACTGGCAAAAAAGGCCTACCAGAATGTGCTCAGATATGGTCATCAGTCTGACTCGGTCAGTGCTTTTGCGACAAAACGTTTATCCCAATTACGAGGCGAGTGATGCAACCTAAACTAAAAATGCGTCTGGGTGACTTGTTGGTGCATGAAGGTGTCATCAATGAAGCGCAGTTACAGCAAGCGCTAACCAATCAAAAATCCAGTGGTCGTAAGCTGGGTAAAGCCTTGATGGATTTAGGATTTGTAACCGAACAGCATTTGCATACTTTCTTGGCTCAGCAGTTGAAAGTTCCGCTGCTGGATATAGCGGAAATTCGATTAGATCCCGTCACCGTTAAGCTGATTCCGGAAATGCAGGCCCGTCGTTATCGTGCTCTGGCGATTGAAGAACATGCCGATTACATCTTAATTGGTATGAGTGATCCGGCAGACTTAACCGCGCTGGATGCACTGGGTAATATACTGTCCAAGCCTATACAAGTCGCCGTTGTGATGGAGTCGCAACTGCTGGATGCTTACGAAACCGTTTACCGTCGTACTGAAGAAATCGCCTCCTTTGCTCAGGAACTGGCCAGTGAATATCAGGACGAACAGGAATTTGACTTCATGTCGGGGGTTAGTGGTGAAGAAGATACCGCCGTTGCCCGTTTGTTACAGTCAATTTTTGAAGAAGCGGTGCAAATGAAAGCGTCGGATATTCACATTGAACCTGATGAAGGCATGTTACGTATTCGCCAGCGAATTGATGGCATCCTGCAGGAAAATGTAATCAAAGAGCACAATATTGCCAATGCGTTAGTGTTACGTTTAAAGCTGATGTCAAGGCTGGATATTTCTGAACGCCGTATGCCACAGGATGGTCGTACGCATATTAGTGTGAAAGGACATCGTATTGATGTACGTATTTCCACCATGCCGGTGCAACATGGTGAGTCGGTGGTGATGCGTTTATTAGATCAATCCGCTGGTTTACTCACTCTCGAACAAGCAGGCATGCCGGCAGCAATGGTGCGCCGATTCAGTTTAATGTTGGGGCGCCCACATGGCATGATTTTGGTGACCGGTCCGACCGGTTCAGGTAAAACCACTACGCTGTATTCAGCACTGGCCAGACTCAATCAGCCGGGGGTAAAAATTATTACGGTTGAAGACCCGGTGGAATACCGCCTGCCACGTATTAGTCAGGTACAGGTTAATTCACAAATTGGTCTGGATTTTTCCAGTGTATTAAGAACGACCTTGCGTCAGGACCCTGACATCATCATGGTCGGCGAGATGCGTGACACTGAAACCGTCGAGATTGGTTTGCGTGGTGCATTAACCGGCCACCTGGTTTTATCTACCTTGCATACCAATGATGCTATCAGTAGCGCTATCCGTTTAATTGATATGGGCGCGCCGGGTTATTTGGTGGCCAGCTCGCTAAGGGCAATTGTTGCCCAGCGGCTGATCCGAAAAATATGCGTGGATTGTAAACAGGATTATCAACCGAGTGCCGACGAAGTATTTTGGCTGAACAATGTAAAAGCAGGTGCGGGTCATCTGGCCTACAAACATGGTCGAGGCTGTCAGAAGTGTCACCATACTGGTTACAGTGGCCGAGTGGGTGTGTTTGAATTGCTGGAAATGACCGAAAGCATGATGAATGCATTAAAAAATTCCGATACCGTAGCATTTTCACAGGCCGCAAAAGAAAGCCCTGGTTACGCATCGCTGGCAGAAGCCGCACTTGAATATGCCAAACAGGGGGTTACCTCCGTTGATGAAATATTAAGACTGGTGGAAATGGTGACCGATGATCGTAACGATCGTGAAGCTGATCATGCTGAAATTGGCAGTCAGGATAATCAACCAGCAAGGTTAACTGAAGCTGTACAGCCAGAAACACCCAAACCACAGGCGCCTCATTCAGACTCTAACAAGTGGGAGCTGGAATAAAACATGGCGATGTTCAGTTATAAGGGGCGTGACCAAAGCGGTAATCTGAGCACAGGTGAAGTCGAAGCACCCGATCAGTTTGCTGCTGCTGAATTACTGGTACGACGTAATCTTATACCTGTATCTATTGAAGCTAAGACCTCTGTTTCCACTGGTAATGGCGTTATACAGTGGCAGTTATTTCAAAGCCGGGTGGGACTGGAAGAGCTGGCAATATTTTCGCGCCAGATGTATTCACTTACCAAATCCGGCATTCCTATATTGCGTGCTATTGGTGGACTGGCTGACTCAACCAGTTCCAAAACCTTTGCGCTTGCCTTACGTGGTATTGTTGAACAACTGGAGCGGGGACGTACTTTATCTTCTGCGATGAATTTGTATCCTAAAATTTTTAATCAGCTTTTTGTGAGTGTGGTTCACGTAGGTGAAAATACCGGTAAGCTGGATGAGGTGTTTCTGCAACTGTCGCGCTATATCGAAAGTGAACTTGAAACCCGCAAGCAAATTAAAGCCGCGACACGCTATCCTACCTTTGTTGTTATCGCGCTGATTGTGGCGATTGTGGTGTTAAATATTTGGGTAATTCCGATATTTGCCCAGATGTTTAAAAAGCTTGGGGCGGACTTACCCCCCATGACTCAGGTACTCATTGCCACATCGGAATTTTTTGTCAGTTACTGGCCGTTATTGTTGGTTGTAACAATAACGGCCATAGCAGGCCTGCGACATTATGTTCAAACTGAACGCGGTCGTTACCAGTGGGACAGATTTTCATTACGTATGCCAATTATTGGTAACATTCTGGAGCGTTCTTTGTTATCGCGCTTTTCACGCAGCTTTGCCATGATGCTACGTTCAGGTGTGCCACTGACGACCGCGCTGAATCTGGTGTCCGATGCGGTGGACAACAAATATATGGGCGGCAAAATTATTGGCATTCGTCGCAATATTGAAAAAGGCGACAGTTTGTTACGGGCATCGGTAGCCAGCGGTATGTTTACGCCACTGGTACTGCAAATGTTTAGTGTGGGTGAAGAGACAGGTAATGTAGATGACATGCTGGATGATGTGGCGGAATATTATGAGCGTGAGGTGGACTACGATATTAAAAACCTGACTGCTAAAATTGAGCCTGTCTTAATTGTCATTGTTGCCATTATGGTATTGATACTGGCGTTGGGTATCTTTACTCCCATGTGGGATATGGCGAATGCATACAAGGGTAAATAATGGATAAAAATGAAGCGAGTAATGAAAGACTTCGTACGCTGTTTATCCAGATAGTCATTGTTCTGGTTATCCTGATTGCGATGACCAGTCTGGTTCGCACCTTTTATCATAACGAGCCGGACTTAAAGAAACTGGCCATGGGGAGTCTTGCCACCACTTTTGGTAAAAGTGTGGTTAACGCGCATTGGCAGTGGCAGGCAGAAGGGCAGCCAATAAGGGTGTTATTGGTGCAATATGATGAAAATGGTAAAGAGGTTAATCGCACGCCCATTCCTATGAGTCATTTAGGCTGGCCTAAACTGACTCCGAATAAAAAAGGCTGTGAGGATTTGTGGCATGCAGTACTCGATATTCCAATGCGTGTGGCCAGTTATATGGTCATAGCAGATTATATTGATGGTGTAGAGCTTGATGGCAGTGCCCTTGATTCAATGTGTCGGTACCGTTTATCCACCGGCCCTTATTTTGATTACAAGATTTATACCGGAAAAGTCATTAAAACTAACGTATAGGGCTGTTACCGGGTAAGGGAATAAAATCAACATGAATAAAAAGAATGAGTTAGGAGAAGGTGTCATGCAATCTAAACAATCTGGTTTTACCCTGATTGAAATGGTTATTGTAGTGGTATTGGTCGGGATACTGGCTGCGACCGCATTACCGCTGATGCTGGATGTAACCGATCAGGCAGAAGATGCCACGGTTGAAGGGGTCATGGGCGGCTTTGCCACTGGCGTGGGGCTGGTTCGGGCTCAATGGGAAATTGAAGGGCGCCCGACGCAAAATCAGGCAAGTGGTATTACAAAAGTCACCATTGATGACATTGAAATTGGTGTGGATCAAAACACCGGTTACCCAACTGGGTTAATCTCGGGTAATACCGAAGATGTTAATATCGATAATGAAGATTGTGCGGCCGTTTTCTCACTTATAATGCAAAGCGCCCCCGTTATTACCAGTAACTGGAATGATAAACCCTTTAACAATGTGCGTTATTTTACCCGGGTGATCGATGGTGGTGGCACTAGTGGTAACGACCTTTGTTATTATTATTTGGCAAGAACCATTAAAAACAGGCAAACTGAACCTGGTGATGATACGGCTGGCAACGGATTCTATTACGATCCGCGCATAGGACAGGTATTCTTTTTCAGTAACAATGGTTAGGATCGCGCTTAAATAAACCGATTAACCGATAACAACAATAAATGAATTTTCAAAACTGAGGTATTCAATATGCAACAACGTGGCTTTACATTAATCGAACTGATCATTGTGATCGTTATTCTGGGTATTCTGGCAGTAACGGCTGCACCTAAATTTATTGATGTGCAATCTGATGCACAAGGTGCGACATTAAAAAGTGTAAAAGCGGCGCTAACTACAGGTGCTCAGTTGGTTTATGCAAAATCTGCCTTAGTGGGTGAACAAAAAACAGCATATGCAGGTGATGCAACCAGTCAGGTTTCTGTTAATGGTGTCGATGTTTATACTGATTTTGGGTATCCAGCTTCTGCCGGTATTGACTCTGATAATGCTAAACTTGCCGCTTTTGTTGATTTGGATTTAACCAATGATTGGTATTTATCAACTCCCAGTTCCAGCAACTCAACCAGTGCTGGTACATTTGTTTTGACACCAGGAACAACCAAACCAACCAATACATCTACCAACACATGTAAGGTCACTTATACTGATGCAGCAAATGAAAATACACCACCAACAGTGGTTGCTACTATTACTGGTTGCTAAGCCAAATTAGTACATTATTGTTTGATAACGGCACTTTCGGGTGCCGTTATTGTTCAGGCATTTAAACAATGCATAAAAGTAACGGGTTTACGCTGATTGAGCTGATTGTGGTGATTATCATAGTCGGTATTTTATCTGTGGTGGTGGCTGCGCGTTTTCAGGGCAAAAGTGGATTTGCGGAATACACCTGGCAAAAACGCGGTATAGCGGCATTGCGTTATGTTCAGTTGCAAGCCATGCAGGATACATCCGCCACAAACAGTGGTGCGTGTTATCGGTTAAACGTGGATACCACCAATAATCAATTTGGTTTACCGCCTGTTGCAGATTCCTGCTCAGACAATATTGATATTAATCGTCATTTAGCATCTTCCTCCGGCAATGGTGAAATGGACAATGATGATGTGAGCATTTCATTGTCAGATAATACCAGCGGGATAATCAATGGCATCGGCTTTAACGGTTTAGGTCAGCCGGTAGATGCCGCTAATAATGCTATTTGTGTTAGTGGTTGTACCATGAGCTTTACTGATAGTCTTTCCGCTAATATTTGCATTGAGTCGCAGGGCTTTGTGCATGCCTGCTAGTCATTTTCGCTCATTCGCCAGAGGCTTTAATTTAATCGAACTGATTATTGGTATGTTGTTGTTTGCAGCATCAATGGCGGTGATTTTCACCCTTATAGTGCCGCAGTCTAAACAAAGTATTGATCCGATCTTTCAGGTACGGGCCACCGAATTAGCTCAGTCAATGCTCAATGAAATTATGGTCAAAAGCTTTGACCAACAATCAGATCGATCTGAGGGCGTATTTTTGTGTGGCAGTGGTGCTGAAAATGCACCTGATTGCACTGCACCTGATGCATTAGGCCCGGATGGAACTGAAACACGAATTAATTTCAATGATGTCGATGATTACAATGGATTAACCGTGGTGAACACGGGTACAGGTGCCAACATAAGTGATCTGTATACCGGGTTTAGTCTTAATGTGGTGGTGTTTTATGACGCCAATATGGATGGAATTGATGACAATGCCGTGGGAGCCAGCAAATATATTGGGGTGTCAGTTACTACCCCCAATGGTGAAATGATCGAGTTTGCCAGTTACCGGAGTAATTACTGATGCGGGTAATGCGCGGTTTCACACTGATGGAAATGATCATTGTGATGGTGATTCTGGGGGTGGTTAGTGTTGGGCTGGCAGGTGTCATTCGGTTTGGAACCCAGATTTTTACCGATGTAAGTTCACGCAATGCTGCGTTATCTGACAGTCGTTTTGCCCTTGAGCGCCTGAATCGTGAAGTCAGAACTGCGGTACCTAACAGTATCCGTGTCGCTGGTGATAGTAACGTGCAATGTGTTGAGTTTATGCCGATGGTCACCAGCACATTTTATGAGACGATCCCGTTGAGTTCGCCGGCTGATAATTTTAAGGCGATTTTACCACCTGACTATGTTGCGACGTCACCTATGTATTTGGTGGTGTTCCCGCTGTCACCTAATGATGTTTATGATGCCAGTCGCAATAAACGTATTGCCATGTCGGCCTTTACTGCCCACCCTAGCGATTCAACATTACCTGCAACCATCACTATGCCAGCGCCGGCAGCGTTTGCCTCGGATTCATCATTAAAACGTTTGTATATTGTGTCGCAGCCGGTCAGTTTTTGTGTGCGCAATCAAATGTTATATCGGTATGAGGGATATGCCATTCAGCTATTACAACCTACTTCAGTGGCTGATTTAGGGGCAGGTGTGCTGATGGCACAGAATATTGGTAATGAGCTGACTAGCCAGCATCCTTTTACTTTAGTTCCTCCAACACTGGCGCATAATGCTTATTTGGCGGTGTTTTTACGTTTTATGATGAATGATGATGAAGTTATCGAATTCAACAATGAAATTTATACCCTCAATGCACCATAAGCAGTCGGGAAGCATGCTGGTACTGGCATTGTTCATTATTATTGTAATGACGTTGCTGGGTTTGAGTATGAGCACTTTAATGTCCTCATCGGCTGATGCTGTTATTTATGAAGTCTATGGCCTTAGAGCACATAATGCTGCGCGGGTTGGTTTGGAAAGGAGGCTGGAAGCAATATTCTCATCTCGTCCGGCAGATGCCACTGCCTGTATAAATGAAACCTTTAGTTTTGACAGTGTCACAGGACTAAAAAACTGTCAGGCTGTGACCAGCTGCAGTTCGCAGGCATATAACCTGGATGACGGTAATGCCAGCGCATTTTATTTTTCCAGTACGGGGCGTTGTGATGGTGGTCAGGTAACGGTAAGTCGCACCATAAAAGTTGATGCATTGGAGAGACAATGAAGTGGTTTAAGTATTTATTTGTCTCTTTACTGACTCTTTTAAGCCATGTGGTGCAGGCAACCGACTACAACTTGCCGGCTGATGTCGCATCGTTACCCGGCTCATGCAGCGGCTCCGGTTCGAGCATAAATTGCTCCGGTAATCTTATTTTTAACAGTGGAGACCGCATTTTTGTTAGTCAGCCATTACAGCTAAATATTAGTGGTGATCTTACCTTTGGTACCAGTTTTGGTGCCAATGCTGGCGGACTGGTTAGTAATTTAACCATTGTGGTAGCAGGAAACGTGAACCCCGGGCCGAGCAGCGAGATAAACGCCAGTCTGACGGTTTCCGGTTCAATCAATTCAAACGTTGATGTGCATCATACTGGGGCGATGGTTATCACAGGTAATCTCAATCTGGGCAATGGCAGTACTGTGCGGGGTAATATTCAGGCCTCAACTTTGAATATTGGTGATAATGCGACTATCAGTGGCAATATTAATGCTGGCACCATTACCGTGGGGCAGGGCAGTCGTATTACCGGCGACATCCAAACCACGAATATCAATATTAACGGCAGTAATAGTGTTGTTGACGGTAATATCAATGCAACTGGCACAGTCGTGAATAATGGCACGGTTACTGGTTACGTGAATGCTGACACCATTAATGATAATAGCAATGGCATAACTGACACGCTTGAATGTGATATTGATACCTCGGAAGGACCTAATACCGGCCCATGCGCTGGTGGACAACTAGCTCAATGGTTTGAATTTGAGGAAGCTGGCTGGTCAGGCGCTAACAGTGTGGTTGATAGTTCCGCTAACCGTTTTAATGGTCAGGCTCTGGGGAATGTTTCTCTGACCCTGTCGTCAAATCCAATCGCCTGTCAGGCAATTAATGTTCCTTATAACAACAGTACATCACAAACCGATGCGATAGATACGCGAGTTAATATTAATAGTCTGGGTACCAAAGGCACGATTTCTTTTTGGTACAAAAGCCAGCAGAACTGGCGTTCTTCAGGATTTAAAACCCTGATGGACGCCACCAATATCAGCGGCAACCCGGATTACTATTTTGCTGCAGCAATTGATCAAAATGGCCGAATTAATTTTGTGGTACAGGACGGTGGGGCCAGAGCTTTGTGGGAATACACAGGAGAGCAAAATTTTACTGCTGGTAGTTGGGTACATATTGCGCTGACCTATGATTTTCCTTCGCGCGAATTAGGTATCTTTATCAATGGTAATGAAAGTTCGGCCGGACGAATTGTGGAAAATGGCTTCGATGGCAGCATGGGAACCTTTAATACATTGTATATTGGCGATAGCCATGCAAACTTTACTGCCTATGGTGCGAACTACGCATTGAGTTCAGCTAATGGTGAATTTGATAATGTGCGTATTTACAGTCAGGTCCAGACACAATCACAGATCAATACCGATCGGGCTAACAACACTGTCTGTTCCACCACACCGGTTGCTCACTATCAGTTTGAACAAAATAACTGGAACAGTGCTGACACAGTGCTCGACTCCAGTGTTAATCACTACAACGGGAGTGCCATCGGTGCAGCGACTCCGGTTTTCCCATCAATTCAGAAGTCGTGTAAGGTGCTGAATGTGCCGGCTTCCAGCTCAACAACCACTAATAATGCAGTGGATACTCAGTTCCCTTTGAGTCAGTCCGGGAGCCGCGGAACCATTTCTTTCTGGTATCGCAGTAATCAGACCTGGAATTCAGGTGTTGCCCGGCAATTATTAGACGCGTCAACCGATACACAGGGCAATGCAAACGACAAATACTTTTTCCTGACCCTTACCGATCAGGGTAGGTTACGTTTTGGTCTGGAAGACAGTGACGATAACGATCTGGATGTGTATACCCAAAACTACGCTTTCGCAGCTAACGAATGGGTGCATATTGGTATTAGCTGGAATGTTGCAACATCCACATTAAATATTGTGGTAAACGGTAATCAGGCTAATTTGGTCAGTAATAACGGCATTCTAAATGGACAAATTGCCGGTTTTAATAGTTTATACATTGGTGATAATCGTTCCGGTTATGTGCTAACCAATTTGTCCGGTACGGCAAATTCTGCTGACGGTCAGTTTGACGATGTACGAATTTATAATCGGCAATTAACCACGGCTAATATTGCGCAGGACATGGCTAATGTTACGCCCTGTGAGCAGCAGGTCGTATTTTATGAATTTGAGGAACTAAGCTGGGATAGTACCGGTGATGTTAAAGATGGCTCTGGCAACGATAATAACGGCACGGCATATGGTAGTGCGACACCCTTGTTTCCTTCCAATCAGATATCCTGCAGGGTACTGGACGTACCATATAACAATACTGAAGGGGCGCGCAGTGCAGTAGATACCAATATTGATGTCAATGATATTGGTGATAAGGGTACGATTTCCTTTTGGTATAAAAGCAACAGTGCCTGGAACAGTGGCCAGTCAAGGCAATTATTTGATGGTACCAATGCGTCAACTCAAAGTGTGGGCACTGATCAGGTCTTCTTTCTTACCCTCTCAGAACAGGGACGATTGCATTTTTCTCTTGAAGATAGTGATGATCTCAATTTATGGGTATCGACCAATACCCGATATAGTTTTGCTGCCAATCAATGGGTACATATTGGTGTAACCTGGGATTTACCTAATCAGCGTTTGTTAATTTATGTGAACGGGGTACAGCAGGGAACGTCTGGTGTGACCGAAACCGGTGTAGGCCCTTATATGGGGGACTATGCTCATTTGTATTTTGGTGATAGCAGCACCAATTATGTGATTGCTAATCAACCCCATACGCATAATTCAGCTAACGGACAATTTGATGATGTGCGTATTTATAACTTTGCACAAACCGCAACACAAATTTCTACGGATAGCAGCCAGACCAAGCCTTGTGGCGACGCCACTATTTTCTATAAATTTGAACAAAATCGTTGGTCTGGCGCTAATACTGTGTTGGATTCATCGGGTAATGATCATCACGGTAGTCCGTTGGGACGGGTTCGACCAATCTTCCCTTCTACACAAAAGTCCTGTCTGGCGTTATGGGTGCCTAACAATACCAGTTACAGCACGCAGGATGGCGTACAAACTAATTTTGACCTCAATCAACTGGGGAATGCGGGCACGATATCGTTTTGGTATCAAAGTGCTGAATCCTGGACGGGAGCGGGCAGAACACGGATTTTGCTGGAAGCCACTCAGGATGCCAATAGCATGTTTGTATTAGGTATTAATTCAAGCGGACAAGTTGTGGCGCAAGTGGCTGAATCTGATGGGGATTATAAACAAGCTTATACTAATAGTATTGCGACGCCCTCTGCCACCTGGACTCATATTGCCGTTGCCTGGGATGCGGTATCGGATAAATTGATTATCTATATTAATGGACAGAATGTGACCGCCGGTATTTCCGGCGCCTTTCTGGATGAGGGGCTTGCTAATGTGGGTAATCTTATTATTGGTGATAACAGCACGACTAGCTCCAGCTATTCACCTTCCGGTAATTCTGCCGACGGCTATTTTGACGATGTAAGAATTTATAGCTATGTGCAGTCAGCCACTGAAGTTGATACTGATATGAACAATATCAGTCCTTGCTCCTATGTTGATCATTATCGTCTCGAAATTCCATCAGAAACATATAATTGTGCACTGACTCCCGTTACGGTCAAGGCCTGTGGCAGTAACGATTGTTCCGTATTGTACGATCAGGTTTCCAGCCTTCGTATGTATTCGGATAGCGGTACATTCAGTCAGACTGATCTGACCTTCACCGGAAGCACCCAAACTATATTGTCATCGCCCAATGTAGGACAAGTTGTATTAGGAATTTCGCGGCAAAACCCCTTTGCAGCACTGAAATGTTATAAAAATGGCGTACTCGATAACTGTATAATTGACGTGAAAAAGGGTGGATTAACTTTATCATGGCAAACTAAGTCCCCTACTCAGAATATCCCTGACCAATTGGCTCAAAAAGCACTGGATCAGGTGTTGTATGTGACCAATGACAGCGGCGGTGCCTGCGCTGCTAATCTGCAGGGAAAAGAGTTACAGGTTGGTGTTATCTGTAATGATCCTAATAGCTGCCATGCCAGCATGCTGAATCTGGGCGGTACCCAGCGGGTTAACACGGATCAGTTTAATAGTACCGGTATTTATTTTGACGCCAGTGGTGAGGCTGCGATCCCGGCAAACTTCATTCGTTACGATGATGCTGGCCAAATTCAGCTAAAAGCCAGAGACAGCGCGGGATTAACTGGTGGAGTAAGTAATCAGTTTATTTCGATTCCTGATTTAAAACTTAGTTATCTTGAAAATACCTCCGACCCAGCTAATAGTAAGTCATTGATTACTGCAGGTATTGAATTCGGATTACAGCTTACCGCGGTTGGACAAAACGATATTGTTACCCCTAACTATGTGCCGCATAAATTACAAATGACGGTGATTCGTAATACACCTGCAACAGGTGGTGTTGAGGGGATATTAGGGGTGACCAGTGCTGGTGGGAATAAAAACTATTTAACTGGATCCGTGCCTCAAATCAGCGATAACGATAGCTTGTTATTTAATGTGACAAATGGGCAGTCGGTTGATGTTAAGGCCGATTATTCTGAAGTGGGGCAGATTACGCTAAATTTGCAGGATGCAGACTATTTTGGTTATCAACCTGGTATCCAGTCACCTCTGATTTTGGCACGTTTTATTCCTGCTTACTTTGATATTTCTGATAATACACCCTTGTTATCAAATACTTGTACAAGCGGAGGGTTTAGTTATGTGGGGCAGGAGTTAAGTTTTGCAACTGAGCCTGAATTTACCTATCTACCGTTTAATGCTAAACAACAACCTATACATAATTATATCGGTGATTTAATGCGCTTAAATGCTCCTGGCGCCATTGCCATTAGCTCAAATAGTATTTTGTTTGCTGAATCATCAGCATTTAATGCGCAGGGAAGTATTTTGCAGACAATTGATAAAGGTACTCTGAACAATTTAAATGCTGGTGACCCGATATTGAAATTGAAGGATGCCAGAGTTAAATATGTGCTGGATACTAAACCACTTTCGCCCTTTGTATCTGAAATTGAATTGAGTCTCAGTGTTCCTGATGATGACGGGGTTTGCTACAACCGCGATTACGCTGTAAATCCAACCCAGTGTGATAGTTATCAAATACATGACATTGCTGGTGCAGATTTGCGTTACGGTCGTTTAAGATTATTTGATACTTATGGTGCAGAGACCGAGTCCGTTGATTTGCCCATGACAACAGAATATTTCAACAGTAGCGGAAATTGGGTGACGAATGACGATGATAGTTGTACGACCTTTGACGCCAGTAACCTGCATTGGCACAGTAGCGCAGACCATTCGACTAATCAGGCATCAGATATCCCGGCTTTTAGTAATTCAGGTACATTTTTTGCTGGTAAATCAAATAGTTTGTTCGATAGTATTAACATAGCTGCGCCCGGAGCAGGTAATGCCCTGTCATTTCCGGTCATTATGGATGAACCTGATTATTTATATTTTGATTGGGAGAAAGACGGAAACCTTCAGAGGCCAACTGCAATTGTAACCTTTGGTCATTTTCGCGGAAATGACCGGTTAATTAATTGGCGGGAAGTATTTTAATTGAGTTGTTGGTTATAATAGTGGCTGCGACACTTGCGCTTTTCTCGACAACTCAATAGCATAGGCGGTATTGTTGTGCCGGGTGACCGTCCATGGGCAGCAGACCATAAAAACAAAAAAGTAGTTTGCTTACGCGCAAAAAGTTGGAATGGAATAATGAATCGATTAGTACACTTGGCTGTAGCCGTTACACTTTTATCATGTTCAGGACTTGCTGTTTCAGCATCGATGACAGTCGCTGAAATTGAACAACAAATTCAACAAAAACAATCTGAATTTGATAACTACAATAAAAATCTGGATATTGAAATTGCTGCATCCCGTGAGTTGGAGAAAGAACTTGGGGTACTTCGCAACAAAAGTGCCACACTGGAGCAAGACAGATTACGTGCATTAAACGAAATGAATCTTGCTTACGAAAAGTTGGTAGAAGATCCTTCTCTGGATATCGATTCATCCCGCCAGAATTACGCATCTGCAGTTAAAGCGCATAAAGAAAATAAAGAAGCCATCACGCAAAAATACAACGAGTGGCAAACTCAGTTGAATAAGGTTGAACACATTCGTTTAGCCAAACACAGCTTGTTAAATAAACTTGAAGGCTTAAAGGAACAATTTAATACCGCTCGTGTGGATCGTTTATATCGTGAGTTTGGTCGTCAGGACACAATTCTGGTTAACCATGAAGTGACTTGTGATCGTGAAGAAACCATCAACAAATGTATGGACCGTGGTAAGAATCTGGCTAAGCAAAAAGCATCTAAACGTTTTCTTGATGATGTATATGAAGGTTTAACCGAAGCGGTTGAGGCTAAACAGCATCGTCCATATTCTGATGGTTATGTGCAAATTATTCGCAGCGAAGTCACAAACAGCAGCTTCAGTGGTCAGGGTGACTTTTCTGTGAGCATGGCTGTTGAAGTGAAAGGTACACTTAAACGTAATGAAGCTTGTGCTTTGCTAGGGTTGGATCGTCGTTACTGCGTATCTCAGGCCGACCAACAGCCTGGTATTCAGGTTGTAAAAGCAGAAACGACTCCCACTACACAAACTGGTAGTGTTAATACAGACGAGTCTGTTATGTATGAATTAACGCTGCGCTCTAATGTATATGATGATGAAGTATTCATCGATGGCGTGAGTTATGGTTCAACCAAATTACAAATTATGTTGCCTGCCGGTAAGCATAATGTGGAGGTGGTGAAACGTGGCTATCAGACTTATTCACAGGCGCTTGATTTAAAAGAAAGCACTACCTTGAAAGTGGATTTAGAGCGCACTCAGTTTGCGTTTAATAAAGGTGAAAAAATTCAGGATATTCTGGCCGGTGATATAGCAGGACCTAACCTGGTGGTAGTGGCTGCAGGCAGTTTCCGCATGGGTGACTTAACTGGTGTGGGACTGGAAAATGAAAAGCCGGTTCAAACTAAAGAAATTCTCGAGTCATACGGTATTGGTGAAGCTGAAGTAACGGTCGCCGATTTTAATAAATTTGTTGAACAAACCAGTTATGTTACTGACGCAGAAAAAGAACGTGGTTGTGCATATTACGAAGGTGGCGAACCGGTTTGGCAGGAAAATTTAAGCTGGCGTAATCCAGGGTTTACTCAAACTGACAAAAATCCAGCCGTGTGTTTGAGCCTGAATGACGCAAAAGCTTATGTTGAATGGTTATCGGAAAAAAGTGGCAACACTTACCGGTTACCAACGGAAGTTGAGTGGGAATATGCCGCTCGTGCAGGTAAAGAAAGTGACTACTGGTGGGGTGACAGTATCGGCATTGATAATGCTAATTGTGGTTGGTGTGGCAGTCAGTGGTCAAATGTAAGTACTTCTCCTGTAGCCTCTTTCAAGCGTAACGATTTTGGTTTGTATGATACCGCTGGTAATGTTTGGGAATGGACGACGAGTCAGAATTCTCAAAGTGGGGCGGTCGTGCGTGGTGGTGCATGGAATTTTGCACCTCGTTTAGCCCGGGTTTCTACCCGAATGGAACTTGATCCTGTATTTAGGTCTAACTATATAGGCTT
Organism: Neptunicella marina; assembly: GCF_014270035.1. Lineage (GTDB taxonomy): Bacteria > Pseudomonadota > Gammaproteobacteria > Enterobacterales > Alteromonadaceae > Neptunicella > Neptunicella marina. The sequence continues at coordinate 182,730 of NZ_JACNEP010000006.1, forward strand.
CAGGGTGTTAAGAGAGCAGAGCAAGTAATATTGAGCTTCAAATGCAAAATCCCGGTTCAGCCGGGATTTTGTTGTTTGAAAACTATACAAAATAAGCGGTGCAAGACAAAATTGGTCCGTAACTGCTAAAAAATGTCAGCTATGTTTACCCTGTCTATTGCCCTGCACATGGGGCGTTGGTACAGTTACCCTTGTAATAAAAATATCATTTAACAGGACTGATTTTCTCCATGTTCAAAAAGCTTCGCGGTATGTTCTCCAATGATTTGTCTATTGACCTGGGAACAGCTAATACACTGATTTATGTAAAAGATCAGGGAATTGTACTTAACGAACCGTCAGTGGTAGCCATTCGACAGGAAAGAGCCGGAGGACCAAAAAGCGTTGCGGCAGTTGGTCATGAAGCTAAACAAATGTTGGGCAGAACACCTGGCAATATTAAAGCAATTCGTCCAATGAAAGACGGGGTGATTGCGGATTTCCATGTTACCGAGAAAATGCTGCAGCATTTTATTAAGCAGGTTCATGACAATAACTTTCTGCGTCCTAGTCCACGCGTTTTGGTTTGTGTACCTTGTGGCTCAACTCAGGTTGAACGCCGTGCTATCCGTGAATCTGCGCTTGGTGCAGGTGCGCGTGAAGTATACCTAATCGACGAACCCATGGCGGCAGCAATTGGTTCTGGTTTGCCAGTATCTGAAGCAACTGGTTCAATGGTTGTTGATATTGGTGGTGGTACTACTGAAGTTGCAATTATCTCGTTGAATGGTGTGGTGTATTCTTCTTCTGTGCGTATTGGCGGTGATAAATTTGATGAAGCCATCATTAACTATATTCGCCGTAATTTTGGCTCACTGATTGGTGAAGCTACTGCTGAACGCATCAAACACGAAATTGGTGCGGCCTACCCCGGTGAAGAAGTGATGGAAATTGAAGTTCGGGGTCGCAATCTGGCTGAAGGTGTACCAAGAGGTTTTACCTTAAACAGCAACGAAATTCTGGAAGCATTGCAAGAACCGTTAACTGGCATAGTGTCTGCTGTTATGGTGGCGCTGGAACAATCCCCTCCTGAACTGGCCTCAGATATTTCTGAACGGGGTATGGTTTTAACCGGTGGTGGTGCATTGTTAAAAGACCTGGATCGATTGCTGATGGAAGAAACCGGTATTCCTGTGGTTATCGCGGACGATCCGTTAACTTGTGTCGCACGTGGCGGTGGTAAAGCATTAGAAATGATTGACCTGCACGGCGGTGACCTTTTTAGCTACGAATAATCAGATAAAGGCGGCAGAAGCCGCCTTTCGTCTTTTAATGTTAACCTGTGTCTGTAAACGCCTCTACAACAGACCAAACGAAGTAACATCCAAATGAATACCTTATTTGCCCGCGGCCCCTCACTGATAAACCGACTATTACTGGCGTTGGTCATGTCGATGGTGTTGATGGCAGTGGACATTAAAATGGATGGCTTCAATGCTGTACGCATGTATTTAAGTTCTCTGGTGAGTCCATTGCAATACATTGCAAATCTGCCGGGTGAAATGCTGAACTGGACCTCACAACGTATCACCACCCAACAAAAACTGGTTGTAGAGAATAACCAACTGCGTGCCGAACATATGCGCATGAGCGAAGCGCTGCAACGTGTGACTTTTCTGGAAAACGAAAACGCAAAATTACGTGCTTTATTGGGTTCTCCGGTGCGCCCTGAAGTGAAAAAAATGGTGGCAGAGCTGATGGCCGTGGATAATGACCCGTATAGCCATCAAATTGTTATTAACAAAGGCGCAATTGACGGTGTGTATGAAGGGCAGCCGGTACTGGATGAAAACGGAATTGTCGGTCAGGTATTGCATGTTGCCTCTACTAACAGTCGTGTATTGCTGATATCTGACTTTACTCATGCCATACCTATTCGTGTGGTACGTAATGACGTCAGAGCAATTGCCTCTGGTTCAGGACAGCTTAATGCCTTGTTACTTGACCATGTCCCTCACAGTACGGATATAGAGGTTGGTGATGTGCTTTATTCCTCAGGACTGGGTAATGTCTTTCCTGAGGGGTATCCGGTAGCAAGAGTGAGCAAAATCGCCCATGATGACAGTCAGCCTTTTGCCACTATCGTTGCTACACCTGTAGCGGAACTTGACCGTATTAAATACTTGTTATTGCTGTGGACGACGGATGCGCCGAGTCAGCCTGTGGTTAAAAAGGAGAAAGCAAAATGAGAATTCGTCATTACGCTATCTCGCTAAGTATTCTGGCAGCCCTGATGCTGCAAATCATGCCGTTACCTATTTTGGTGGATAAATTTCGTCCGGATTGGGTGTTGCTGGTTTTATCTTACTGGACATTGGCATTGCCAACTCGAGTGAATGTGGGCATCGCTTTTATCTATGGTTTATTTCTGGATATTCTGCTTGGCACTACATTAGGGATTCATAGTTTTGCCATGAGTCTGGTAATTTTCATCCTGGCCGCTAACTATCAGCGTTTGCGCAATTATTCGGTATGGCAGCAAGCCATTATTATTGGCGTGATGTCTTCGCTTTATCATCTGGTTGTGTTCTGGTTACAGCATTTACTTACCGACATTTATTTTATTTTCGATTATTTATGGCCTGTGGTAACCAGCATGTTTATCTGGCCATGGATATTTTTGTTATTACGTAAAACCCGCCGCCAGTTGAGTGTTAAATGATTTATCTGGCATCGCAGTCGCCAAGGCGTAAAGCACTGTTACAGCAACTTGGCGTTACATTTGAACAATTCAGTGCGGATATTGATGAAACGCCTGAAGACGCAGAATTACCTGCGAATTACGTCTCACGCATGGCGACTGAAAAAGCGCAAAAAGGCTGGTTATTACTCCCGGAAACTGACGCAGCAATTGTTATTGCTGCGGATACCAGCGTGATCCACAACCAGCAGATTTTAGGCAAACCTGCCAACCAGCAAGAGTTTAATCAAATGCTTCATGCGTTGTCAGATAACAGCCATGAGGTGTTAACGGCTGTTAGTCTAAAAACGCCTGAGCAGCAAAAAACGGTTTTGGTGAGCTCACAAGTCACTTTTTGCGAGCTCACTCAACAACAAATTGACTGGTACTGGCAAACTCAGGAACCACTTGATAAAGCCGGCGGCTACGCTATACAGGGACTGGCAGCACAATTTATTACCCACATGCAGGGAAGTTACAGTGCTGTTGTGGGGTTGCCGTTATTTGAGACGGCACAACTTTTACAATGGGCAAAGGTGGAGCTTTATGAGCGCTGAATTACTGATCAACGTTACCCCGTCTGAATCACGGGTTGCCCTGATTGAAAACGGCATATTGCAGGAAATCCATGTAGAACGTCATACCAAACGTGGTTTAGTTGGCAATATTTATTTAGGTAAGGTCAGCCGGGTATTACCTGGGATGCAGGCAGCTTTTGTCGATATCGGATTGGAAAAAGCAGCGTTCCTGCATGCCGCCGATATTGTTGTGCGTAGCGAATTGGCCGAGGAAGTGGATAGTAGTCAAATTCGTCAGCAGGATATTAAAGCACTGGTGCGTGATGGCCAGCATATTCTGGTGCAGGTAATCAAAGATCCTATTGGCACCAAAGGCGCACGTCTTACCACCGATATAACGATTCCGGCACGCTATCTTGTGTTTATGCCTGGCGTCTCGCATGTTGGTGTATCGCAGCGTATTGAAGAAGAAAGTGAACGTCAGCGTCTCAAACAAATTGTTGAAACTTTTAATACCGACGATGGTGGGTTTATCTTACGTACCGCAGCTGAAGGGGTTGGGGAAGCCGAACTTAAACAGGACGCGGAATTTTTACGCCGTTTATGGAAAAAAATTCAGGAACGTAAAAAGCTCAAAAAAACTAATATCCTGCATGAAGATCTTACACTAAGTAGCCGTATTATCCGCGATTTCGTTGGCGCAGAACTGGACAGAATTCGGGTTGATTCCAAATTGACGCTTCAGGAACTGCAACGTTTTACCAAAGATTATGTGCCAGAAATGCACAAGCTGCTGGAGCACTATCGTGGTGACCGCCCGATCTTCGATCTATTTGATGTGGAAAACGAAATTCAACGCGCACTGGAAAAACGTGTCGATTTAAAATCAGGTGGTTATCTTATTATCGATCAGACAGAAGCTATGACCACCATTGATATTAATACGGGTGCATCAGTTGGTCATCGTAATTTGGAAGAAACCATATTTAATACCAATAGTGAAGCGACACAAGCCATCGCACGACAACTGAGATTACGTAATTTAGGCGGGATCATTATTGTCGATTTTATCGATATGGTAGACGAAGATCATAAACGCAGAGTACTACATAGTTTTGACCTGGCGCTGGCTAAAGACCGCGCCAAAACCAGTGTGCATGGATTTACTACCCTGGGTTTAGTTGAAATGACTCGTAAAAGAACCCGCGAAAGTCTGGAACATATCCTGTGTGGCGGTTGTCCAGTATGTAAGGGGCGTGGATTTGTTAAAACAGTTGAAACCGTATGTTTTGAAATCATGCGGGAAATTGTGCGGGTTAACCGGGCCTATGCCGCAGATAAATTTGTGGTGTACGCCTCGCCCATGGTTGCGGATGCATTACTGGATGATGAGTCCCATATGTTGGCTGAACTGGAAGTCTTTATTGGCAAACAAATAAAGATTCATGCGGAACTATTATACAGCCAGGAAAATTATGACGTGGTGATGATGTGAAGCCAGCTGGCTTTTATATAGGGTATTTATTAAGAAAGCTGTGGATGACAGGGGCTATCCTTGTCGTTCTGTTAGCCGTTTTTATAAGCATATTGCGTATTACTTTGCCCTATCTGGAAGGCCAGAAAAATCAAATTGCAGACTGGATTTCAGAGCAATACGGCACCAAGGTGGAAATTGGTCATATCGATGCCGGATGGCATGGTGTAGGGCCGGTTTTACTGGTTAAAGATATACGCCTTATAAACAGCCCACAGTCTCCGATTCGTTTAAGTATCGATGAAACTCAAATTGATGTGGATTTTTGGGCCAGTATTAAAGCCCGGCAGTTAGTGTCCAAGCGTTTTAATTTGGTTGGATTAAATCTGGATGTGAACGCAGATCAAACTTCTGGCGCGGGCTCAGACTTCCCAATTGTAAATGCATTAAGAAATTTATTTTTAGTTCAACTTCAGCGTTTTTCGGTAGTTGACAGTGAGGTAGTGGTCACACGCAAGCAGCGCAGGCAGACCATAGCGATTCAACGGCTGGGTTGGGTTAACAAAGGACAACGACATCAGGGAGTTGGGCAATTGAGGGTGGCCGACCTGACGCGTAACTCTGCCAGTTTTGTTCTCGACTTGTTTGGCGATGAAGACAAACTCAACGGTACTTTTTATGCTGATGGTCAGGACCTGGATTTGTCTCCATGGTTGCAACAACTATTGCCAGGCGACGGCGCCATTCAGCAAAATAAAGTTAATTTCACACTATGGGCTGATATACAAGAGTCAAAAATTGTCGACGTATTATGGCAGCTAAAAAACAGTCATTTTGGCTGGGATGACGACAACCAGACTTTTGTTAATGTCAATGCAGGAGTTATCCATGCCAAACCGCATTTAAATGGTTGGTTGTTTAATGTTGATCAGCTGGATTATTCCACAAATGGATTTGACAATTTGCTGGTTGACGCCAGCGCATTCTTAGATGAAAACCGTCATCTCACCTTAAATTTATCTCATGTGCCCATCGCACCCTTGTTACCTGTTGCTGCGGTACTGACCTCACAAAAACTCAATCAGGCGGTTAAGGATTTTGACCCCCAGGGACTTATTACCTCTGCAACTTTATTTTTTGATGGGCAGGGTATCAAGACAAGCGCACATCTCGATGATTTGTCGTTGCAATCTTCAGGTCAGGTACCTGGTTTTGACAACGTAAGTGCTGATCTTAACTGGCAATATGATCAGGGCACAATTGCGTTGTTAGCTGAACAGGGTCAGTTAAATACTGAGGCTTTACTGGGGCATCCATTAGCCTACCAAAAAATATCTGCCAATATTCGGCTGGATGAACAAGCTGATGGAATTAACATTAGTATGCCCGGGTTAAGCTTTGTCAGTGATGAGCTTAACTTTGATCTTCAGCTAAGTTATTCAAATGATAATTTACAAGTTGCTACTCGTGTGCAGGCTTTAAGCATTGCTCAGGCAAAACAATTGTTTCCTGAAGAGTTAATGGGAAAAAATACATACAGTTACTTAAATCGCGCCCTGGTATCTGGTCAGGTAAGTTACGCCAATATTATCTGGAACGGTAATCCTTCTCACTATCCCTTTGCGGATAATAGCGGTGTCTTTCAAGCCTATGTCGCCATTAGTGATTCAGAATTCGACTTTGATGAAGAATGGCCAAATCTGCAACAACTTAATCTCAACTTATTATTTGAAAACGAAGGTCTTGAAATTGATAGTCAGCAGGGGCATCTGTTAAATATTCCCATGACATCAATGCATGCATCAATACCAGAGCTGGCCAGTGATGGTGTATTAAGTATTAATATTGATGCTACAGCCTCAGGCGAAGATCTGAGTCAACTGATGTTAAAAGGTGGACTGGCTGATAGTGTGGGCTCTGCGCTACAGGAAGTGCAAATTAGTGGTGATTTGAGCAGCAAGATTAAACTGGTCATTCCATTTGATGATGAACCTGTGGTCGCCAGCGGAGATGTCATGCTAGCTAACAACCCGGTTCGTTTTGACAGTATCGATACGATTTTCGACGGTGTTACAGGTAAGCTGCACTTTGTAAATGATCATATCAGCGCAGAGAATCTTGACGCCCATTATGCGACGCAGAGTATGCAGCTGACACTTGATGGTAAGGACCAGGTTTCCGGTTATTTGACCAATATCCGTTTGGCAGGTCACTGGGACTTAAATCAGGTGCTTAAAACTTATTATCCTGGTTTGGGAGAATATGTTGCGGGGATTGCTGACTGGAAAGCCAATCTGGATTTAACCATACCTGCACAAGGTTTTGATTATACCTTTAGCCTTAACTCTGATTTGCCCCGGGTTAGTTCTGACTTGCCAGCACCTTTTAATAAAACCACGCAAATGTCTATGCCTCTGAATATCCGGGTTAAAGGAGATCAGGTTGCCTCCACTGTTAACCTTAAACTGGGTTCACAAGTCAGCTTTGAGGGAATTCTGCCGCATAAAGAAAAGCGTTTTTCCCGTGCGCATTTGGCCATGGGGAAAGAGCCGGGTTACGGGTTGGGTGCCGGTTTCAGTATTTCGGCGGATTTAATGCAAATGGACTTTGATAACTGGTATCAAAGTTTGCATCATTTGATTACTCAGGCACCACAATTTGAAGGTGAATCTGTTCTGGGACAGCCTGAACGTATTTTTGTTAATGCCAGTGAAATGCAGGCTTTGGGTCAGCAATTTCATCAGGTATCTGGCGTAATTAAGTTGCTACCTGAAAATTGGCAGATTGATGTTTCTGCCAAAGAGTTAAAGGCGCAGGTTAATATTGATCATGACTGGCTGGGCAAAGGTATCGATATTAAAGCCGATTATATTAATCTTGATCAGTGGCAGGCCAAAGAGGGACAGAATAAAGATAAACAACTGGATATTACCGAGTTTCCTCCAATCAGTTTTGTATGCAGCCGTTGCCGTTACCAGCAATACGATTTAGGTAAAGTAGAGCTAAATCTATCGCGTATTAGTGGTGGAATGCGTATCGATAAATTAAATTTGCAGCATGATGAATCCATGGTCGTTGCTCATGGGAATTGGTTGATGAAACAGGGGGTTGAAACCACTAGTTTAAGCGGTAAATTTAACAGTGATGATTTTGGGGCGTTGTTAAAAAGCTTCAAAATGAATTCCGGTGTGCGTGATTCAAATGCTAATTTTGATTTTGCTTTGAATTGGCAGGGAGCGCCGCATCAGTTTAACTTTGGAAGCCTTAATGGCAATGTCGATTGGAAACTGGGGGATGGATATCTGACAGAGGTCAGTGACAAAGGGGCTCGTTTATTTTCAATATTGAGTCTCGATTCATTGGTTCGAAAACTTAGGCTGGATTTTAGGGATGTTTTTGCCAAAGGTTTTTTCTATGACAAAATGACGGGCACGTTCCAGGTAAATAATGGTCGCGTAAACACCAATGATACTTACATTGATGGTGCCGCAGGGGAAATGCAACTTAAAGGATATACCGATTTACCTACCAAAGGACTGAATTATAAAATTTCCTTTACACCCAAAGTAACCTCCAGTTTACCGGTAATTGTGGCCTGGATGGTTAACCCGGCAACGGCTATAGCAGCATTAGCACTGGATGAGGTGATCTCCTCGGCCAAAGTGGTATCCAGTATCGATTTTTCGCTAACCGGCACCATAGATGAACCACAGCTAAAAGAAATTGGACGTGATAGTCGGGAAATTATGCTGCCCGCAAAAAATGTGCCTCAGCAGCCACAAGTGCCGGATGAACCTGCTGATGATTTATTGCCGCCACCTATGCCGGAAAGTCAGGCCGAAGACGCCCCTACCGCAGAAGGAGTTGGTTAATGTTACAAACCCTGATTGCTCTGCAAATGAATTCCAAAACCGATCCCTTACTTAATTTGGATTGGGTAGAAAAAACACTAACACCACTGCAAAAATCCGGACCAACACTGGTGGTCTTACCTGAGTGTTTTGCCTGTTTTGGTGGTGGAGACAAAGCGCAACTGGCATTGGCTGAACAAAAAGGTCATGGGCCAATACAACAGCGTTTATCTGAAATAGCGCGGCGATTTGGTGTTTGGTTGGTGGCCGGTACAATGCCTTTAAAGTGTGCTGATCACAATAAATTTACCGCTTCCTGTCTGGTTTATGATGACCAGGGGCAGTTAGTGACTGAATACCAAAAAGTGCATTTGTTTGATGTTGAAGTCAACGATAATACCCGCAGTTATCATGAATCGGCACATACTCAGGCTGGAACCAGAGTCGTCACCTTTGATTCACCTTTTGGTAAAGTGGGCGTGGCGGTGTGCTTTGATGTGCGGTTTCCGCACCTGTTTCAGGCCATGAATAAACCAGATGTGATTGTTTTACCCAGCGCCTTTACCAAGGTCACAGGTGAAGCGCACTGGCAGGCTTTGTTAAAATGTCGCAGTATCGAGAACCAGTGTTATTTAGTTGCGGCCGGGCAAACAGGCATCCATGAAAATGGCCGCGAAACTTATGGTCATTCGCAGATCGTCTCGCCGTGGGGTGAGGTGCTGGCGATGAAAACCAGCGGAACAGGGCTGGTGATGGCTGACATGAATTTAAAGGATGTTGCAGAGATCAGGCAGAAAATGCCTCTTCATCCAGCGAGTCTAGATTAATTAATTTTATAGTGAGGAGTTGCCGTTGAATTCGGTAGAAGCCAATTTATTAACTCAGTCTGATTTGCAATATCAGGATCTTGAGCAGGCGTTAGGACTGATTTATCAGCATGATACTGATTTCGCAGACTTATACTTTCAGTCAAGTCAGCATGAGAGTTGGGTGCTGGAAGACGGTATTATTAAAGACGGCAGTTTTAATATTGAACGTGGCGTGGGGGTGCGTGCAGTCAGCGGCGAAAAAACCGGTTTTGCTTATTCTGATCTTATTTCTCCACAGGCATTAACTGATGCGGCCAAAGCAGCACGAAATATAAGTTCACTGGGAGGCTCTCACCAGGTTAAGACATTTATGCCCAATGCCGCTCAACAAGCTTTATATATGACATCTAACCCACTGTCGGAATTCAATGAGCAGCAAAAAATAGAATTACTACAAGCGGTGGATAAATATGTACGTGAGCAACAGCCAGATGTAAGTCAGGTTATTGTGAGCATCAGCGGTGTATATGAAGAAGTTCTGGTGGCGGCAACTGATGGCACTCTGGCAACTGATATCCGGCCATTGGTGCGTTTAAATTGTTCTGTGCTTCTGGAAGAAAACGGGCGTCGTGAGCGCGGCAGCGGTGGTGCTGGTGGTCGTTTTGGTTATGGGTATTTCTATGAGCTGGAAAACGGGGTCCCACGCTTTCAGCAACTGGCAGAGGATGCGTTAAACATGGCGCGAATTAACCTGCAGGCGATTGATGCACCAGCGGGATTGATGCCAGTGGTCTTAGGTAGTGGCTGGCCTGGTGTGTTATTGCATGAAGCAGTAGGGCATGGATTGGAAGGTGACTTTAACCGTAAAGGCGCTTCTAATTTCAGCGGGAAGATTGGTCAACGCGTTGCGTCAAAAGGTGTGACTGTAGTTGATGATGGCACTCTTAAAGATCGTCGAGGTTCATTAAGCGTTGATGATGAAGGTACACCCAGCCAGTACAATGTATTAATTGAAGACGGAATTTTAAAAGGTTACATGCAGGATAAGTTAAACGCACGCCTGATGGGGGTTGCTCCTACTGGGAATGGTCGTCGTGAGTCTTATGCGCATTTACCTATGCCACGTATGACAAATACCTATATGCTCGCGGGAGAATATGAGCAGGAAGAAATTATCGCCTCGATTGATAAAGGTATTTATGCACCTAATTTTGGTGGAGGACAGGTTGATATTACCTCGGGTAAGTTTGTATTTTCGACATCGGAAGCGTACCTGATTGAAAAAGGCAAAATAACCACACCGGTTAAAGGTGCGACCTTAATTGGCAATGGTCCTCAGTCTATGCAGAAAATTTCCATGATAGGTAATAATCTCTCTCTGGATAAGGGGGTAGGGATTTGCGGTAAAGATGGACAAAGTGTGCCTGTCGGAGTGGGTCAGCCTTGCCTCAAGGTTGATGAAATGACGGTAGGTGGTACAGCTTAGCCCAATAAAAAAGGTAGCCGAAGCTACCTTTTTTATTGAATATTCATTTATTGTTGAGGTAAATTTTCTTTTAAGTACTGAAAAATTTCCCTCGCCGCCTTAGGTGGCTTGTTTTCTTTTTGTTGTTTATTGGCCTGACGTATCAAAGTACGTAGTTTTTGGCGATCAAGATGCGCATGCTCCTCTAACAGCATATTTACTTCAGAATCTCCCTTTTGCAGTAGTCGGTCACGCCACTGTTCCAGTTTATGGAAGTGCTGATTAGCTTGTTGATGTGCACCTTCCATTTTAGCCAGCTCCAGCTCAATTGGCTCAACATCCCGGCTGCGCATAAGTTTGCCTATAAATTGCAACTGGCGACGCCAGCCTTCCTGGCGTTTATTTATCCGTTGCGCGAGTTTGATCGCATCCGTTAATTCATCGTCCAGTGGCAACTTAGCCAGCACTTGAGGAGACAAGCTCACCAGTTTTTCACCAAGCTTCTGTAAGGCGCTACTTTCGTTCTTTAGCTGGGTCTTACTTTTGTATTCCAGCTCATCTGCGGAATCTTCGAAATTGTTATCCATTATTTCACTTTTAATAGTGGTACACTGCCAATTAATTTGATTATACCAAAAAAGCCTTCCTCAGAACGTAGTACGCAGATAATTTTATGAACGCAGAACAACAACAAGCTGAAATTCAAAATATTATTGAGGATGCCCTTAAACTGGCAGCCTCACTTGGAGCCACACAAGCAGAAGCCAGCATGACTAAAGTCGCTGGTATTAGCGTTTCTACCCGCCTTAAGGAGGTGGAAACACTCGAATATACCAATGATGGTGCATTGGGTATTACTGTATACAAAGGCAAGCGTAAAGGCAGTGCCTCAACGGCAGATTTGAGTCATGCAGCTTTGCAGGAAACGGTTAAAAAAGCGGTGGAAATTGCTCGTTATACTGGTGAGGATGACTGCTCTGGTTTAGCGCCTAGAGAATTGATGGCATTTAACCCGCCAGATTTACAGTTGTATCACCCAGGAGAATTGGACCCTGAACTGGCTATTCATCAGTCTGTGCAAGCTGAAGAGGTGGCTCTAGGGGCAGATCCACGTATAGTAAATTCTGACGGGGCTTCCTACAATGCCAATCTGGGCATGCGTGTTTATGGAAATAGCCATGGTCTGAATGTGGGTTATCCGAGTAGCCGCTACAGCCTAAGTTGTGTGGTTATCGGCCAGCAAGGTGATGATATGCAGCGTGACTACAGTTATACAGTGGCACGTAAAGCGGGTGATTTGAAATCACCTCAGCAAGTAGGACAGGAAGCAGCCCAACATACCGTAGAACGATTAGGTGCCCAAAAACTCACTACGCGCAAATGCCCGGTGATTTTTCATCACGACATTGCAGGTGGATTATGGGGGCATCTGGTTGGCGCTATCAGTGGCGGTAGTCTGTACCGTAAATCCAGTTTCTTGTTAGACCATTTAGGTAAGTCAATTCTACCTAATTGGTTGAATATTGAGGAACGTCCGCATCTAATCGGTGCGCTGGCAAGTTCTGCTTTTGATGGTGAAGGCGTGATCACTAATGATATGGATATTGTTACTAATGGTGTGCTGAATCACTATCTTCTGACGAATTATTCAGCCAAAAAGCTGGGCATGGTCACTAACGGTCATGCCGGTGGTATCCATAACTGGCTTATTTCCCATAGTGAGCAATCTTTAGCTCAGTTACTTAAAAGTATGGGAACCGGCTTACTGGTAACTGAATTAATGGGACAAGGTGTAAACATTGTTACCGGTGACTATTCGCGCGGTGCCGCGGGATTTTGGGTGGAAAATGGTGAAATCCAGTATCCGGTAAGTGAAATTACTATCGCGGCAAACCTTAAAGATATGTTTGCCAATATAGTCGCAGTAGGCAATGACATTGATGACAGAGGAAGTGTACACACAGGTTCCGTTATGCTTCAGGAAATGCAAATTGCCGGTGTTTAAAAATAAAAAAGCCATCATCATGATGGCTTTTTTAGGTCTGGGATACGAGCTAACTTAGTTATCTACGCTGCCACAGAAGCGATAACCTTCACCATGAATAGTATCGATTAACTCCTCTGAACCAGGCACTGATTCGAAATGTTTTCTTATACGACGAATGGTTACATCTACCGTTCTGTCGTTAGGGCGTAACTCTCTTCCCGTCATTTCCATGATTAATTGTTCGCGAGTCAGTATTTTACCCGGATGGCGCAGGAATAAATGCATGGCGCGGAATTCACTGCGCGGTAAGCGGAATTCCTGATTGTCAGGAGAAACCAGACTGCGGCTATCGCCATCTAAGCACCAGCCATTGAAGTTAACACGACTTGGTAAATCAGCATCTTCATTGTTGCTCATAGTGCGGGATAACAGGTTACGCGCTCTGATGGTTAATTCTCGAGGATTAAATGGTTTGGTCAGGTAATCATCTGCGCCAATTTCAAGACCCAGAATACGGTCTACTTCGTTATCACGGCCCGTCAGGAAAATTAAGCCAATATTTTTGCGGTCACGTACTTCACGTGCCAGCAATAATCCGTTTTTACCGGGTAAATTAATATCCATAATCACCAGGTTGATATTATTGTTCGCAAACAAATCATGCATCTGCTCACCGTCTTCGGCTTCCAGTACTTGATAACCTTCGGCCTCGAACAGGCTTTTAAGCGTAGTTCGGGTAACAATTTCATCTTCTACAATGAGTATGATTGGTGTTTGCATCTTGTTTCCAGCCTTAATGTTTGATCTGTAAAGAGTTTATCAGATATTGGCAAATTATATCATCTGAGCCACTAAAATCCGCATTGTTACTATTTTTATCCGTTTTTATTCAACAAAAGTCGCCAGCTTTAAAACAGATGAGCTGATTTTTAGTGGTGATTTTTCAAGTTGAGTTAAATTAATAACAATTTCCATATTTTGCCCTCCAGCCACAATGGAAAGCAGCCCGCCTTGTTGTACAAATTCTTTGCTTTCACCAATAGTTAGTGTTGTTTGATTGATTTCATCCATTTGTTCAAATAACTCTTTGGTTTCATGTGCTTTTGATACAAACAGCATATGACAGTTAGCTGAACCGAATTCGTGCAATTGCACCATTCTGACCACTGAAAATGGTATGGATTTGATCATCTTTTGATGAATTTGTGACAATTGCTGTGCGTGATTAAATTCTGGCCCTTCTAAAAAACAAAGTGAGAGTGAATCAAAATTTAACCGGGCACGCGGAAAATCAGTAAATTCAACCATGTGTAACAGTAACGGAGCTCTAATCTGGTATGGGGCAATCGGTGCTGCCACAGAGGATAAGCTGACTATTGTGAGTAGTAGCATCAATAGTCTATTCATCTGTTTTTGCCCGTTTGATCGCTATTTTTAAGCATCCTGTTCACCGGGAACTGAATAATAAATTTAACGCCCTGACCTTCTTTACTGTCTACTGATATATTCCCGCCAAGACCCTGGGTAACCAGATTAAATACAAGATGCATACCAAGACCGCTCCCCCCCTTACCACGCTTAGTTGTAACAAAGGGATCGAAGATACGTTTTTTTAAATCATCGGACAAACCCTTACCATTGTCAGTGTAAGTGATTTGCAGTTGCTGCTGCGCAACCATCTCTACTTTAATCTCGATGGTACCAATGTCGATGTATTCAAAACCATGAATGAGTGAATTTAGGATTAAGTTGATCAGTATCTGGTGGATGGGACCTGCTTTGCATTCGACCATTAGTTCGCTGTCGCAGTGCACCAGGACCTCGTGCTCAGTTTGTTTTAGGCGCGGACGTAATGAAAACAGAATTTCATCAATTAATTCACCTACATTAAATGTACGGTTTAATTCATGGGTTTGGTCAACGGCAACTTGTTTAAAACTGGAAATCAGGTCAGCGGAGCGATTAAGGTTGCGATAAACAATATTGAGGTTTTCGCGACTTTCATTAAGGAATTTTTCCAGACTACTGGCTTTTAAGGTTTTGTTGTCAAATTCATGCTGAATTTTATTGATTCGGTCAATCATCATGGTTGAAGCTGTAACGCCCAAACCTATTGGGGTATTAACTTCATGCGCAATACCCGCCACCATATCGCCCAACGATGCCATTTTTTCGTTTTGTACCAGCTGACGCTGGAATTCATGCAGTTTTTCCAGCGTTTGCATTAATTCATGGTTGGCTTGCTTTAATGCTATCGTGCGTTGATTAACCTTTTCTTCCAGGTTGGCTGTTAACTCACGATATTCATCTTCCGCTTGTTGTTGTTGCTGAATATGCTGCTGCATTCTTGCTAACAGGCGGTTAAATGCGTTGGCAAATATTGCCAACTCGCTAATATTGCAAACTTCTGCGCGGGTTGAATAATCTTTATCACGGGATATCTTTTGCACCAACTCCACCAGCTCCTCGACTGGCTTGGTAATTTTTTTCTGCAGTACCAGTGCCAGAGCCAGACATAGTGCAATCACTACAAACAGAATGGCGACGGTTAACATGATGGCGTTTAATTTCAGCTCGTTAAGACGTGCCAGCGACATATTGATATATAAATAACCAATAATGTCGCCTTTGTGTGTTATCGGTTTAACAAACTCCATTCCTGATGAAGACATAGTAGGTTCTGACAATTCGTCAACCCTGTCGATAACCGTTTGCACATGGCCGGTGCCGGAGCGATTGTAAGTAGCAAACAGCGTCAGTTCCTGATCATCGCCAAAGTAATAAATGTGGGCATGATCAACATGGGCAATGCCTTCAAGATGTGCAAGATCACTTTGAGCTGCGCCAGCATCTTTGAATAACACGCTGGCAACAGAATTGTTGACCAGAAAATCAGCAAACATTTTGGTATCTTCGATCAATTCGTCTTTATAGGATTTCTCCAGACGATATTCGAAGATTCCAGCGGTAACTACTAAAGCCAGTGTGGATGTTGCCATGGCAACATACAGCATCAGACTTTTAATAGATAAAATACTGTTTCCTTCAGTCATAATTCGATTAAATGTGCAGATATATCCGTTAGTAAACTACATACTCTATTAATCAGCGAATAAATAAAACCTTTTTCCATCTCTGAGCCGGTTTTCATGTGTTTTTTATATTAACGGCTCTTAATAAACACTCTCTGGCGATTTTTTAACTGTCACTATTTTTGGCTGAAGTACACTTTGAATTTACTGGTCTGCCCCAATAATTCAAATCCATCAAAATTCAGCTCAAACAATTCCGGATATTTTAGAAATGCATTGGCAACCAGCGTTAATGTGGCTTGCGGTAACATATGTTTTTTTGCATCACGTAAAAACGCTTCGGTAATCGCGTAATCGGTTTTAATTCCAGTATGAAAAGGTGGATTGGTGTAAATTGCTGCAAATTGCTGTGTAAATCCTGCTAATCCATCTGATGCTACAACATTGGCTGTAAAACCATTTAACTGCGCGGTTTGTTCACTGCAATAAAGCGCCAGCGCATTAATATCGCTCATACTGATGTTGGCATTCGGTTGGAGTTTGGCTAAATATGCGCCAACAATGCCTGCGCCACAGGCAAAATCGAGCACTTCGCCCTCGGGTACCTGATGAATGTTTTCCAGCAACAACTGTGTTCCCTCATCGAGGTGGCCGTGGTTAAACACACCCGGCAGTGAACATATTTGCAGTTCTACCTGCGCAATCTTGCAATGAAAGACTTGTTGCCAGTCTTTTAAGGCGAAAGGTTTTGGCGTGTCCGTTATCGTGGTACGAAACAAACTGCAGTGGCGAGCTGAATCGTGTTTTACGACATGTTCACCTACTTCGGCTAAAAGTTTGTTGGATGCTTTAATACCGCCCTTGTTTTCGCCAACTAGCATTAAGCTGCCATTGGGTTTTAGCTGTGTGGCCATGTTAGCCAACAGCATTTGCGCGTGTTGTTTGGCTTTGGGCATGTAAATCACTATGCCATCGTAGCGCTTCTCAGTATCTAAACCAGCGGCAAATATGGCAGATTTTGCAGTGGATCGGGCGGCGAGGTACTGATCATAAAACTGGAAAAAACCGTCGGCTTCAATTTGAGAAAAAACATGTGGATCTTCAGCATTAACCAATAGCCAGTCACCTTGTTCAAACAAATACTGATTACGAATTAATAACTGGCTGGGTTGGCTGTACATACAAGTCCTTAGTTCACAAACACATTAAGCGATACGTTCAAACATCAAATCCCACACGCCATGACCAAGGCGATGACCACGTTGCTCAAACTTAGTAAGTGGGCGATGATCAGGGCGAGGTACGTAATCCTGTGTAGCAGACTGGTTTTTATAACCTTCGGCCTGGCTCATCACTTCTAACATATGTTCTGCGTAGTTTTCCCAGTCTGTCGCCATATGAAATACGCCGCCGATCCTGAGCTTCTGACGCAATTTTTGCACAAACTCAGGTTGCACGATACGACGTTTGTGATGACGTTTTTTATGCCAGGGATCGGGGAAAAACAGCTGAACACGGCTAAGGCTGTTATCGGCGATACAATCGGCCAATACTTCTACCGCATCATGTTCGTACAAACGTAAGTTGGTGATTCCAGCTTCATTGGCATCAGCTAAACAAGCGCCAACCCCCGGACGATGTACTTCAATGCCAATAAAATCTTTATCTGATTCTGCAATCGCCATTTCAACCAAAGATTTGCCCATACCAAAACCGATTTCGAGTACCACTGGCGCCTGACGACCAAACAGCTGTTCAAAATTTTGTAAGCCCTGGGCATGGGTTAACCCCATGTTTGGCCAGCAATCTTCCAGCGCTTTGGCCTGACCTTTGGTTAGTCTGCCTTCGCGTTTTACAAAGCTGCGAATTTTGCGCAGATAAGGCGTCTCTTGTGTTTCGGTTTGCTGTGATTGTTGGGGAGAATGGTTGTCACTCATGTCGTATTTGCCAGTACTGCTAAAACCGGCAATTATAGCAATGCCTGCGCTGGCAAAACATCTACTTTGGACAAATAATCTGCGTCAAATATTCCGCCAGTTGTGCTGCTTGTTCCAATGGGCTCATGTGACCACTGTTTTCAATGCTAAAAAAACGGCTGCCATCAAGCTTTTGATGAGCTAAATACAATTGTTCGTATGGTGCAATAAGATCATGTTTTGCCGCAATGATATTAACTGGGAAGTTGGCCGCCCTTAACGGTTGAATCAGGTCTTTACGATTTGAGGTCGCAATCATATGGTATTTCAAAACACTTCCGCCTAAATCTGCTTCCATATCGCGTACCGTCTGCCTGGCAAAGTCACTTGTTTCACTGGTGCTACCGACAAACTGTTGCAGTCGCTGCTTGTTCATTGGTCGAAACTGGCCTTGTTCCAGCGCTTTAATAATTTGCTGACGTTTAGATAGCTCTTCATCACTCAGGCCAAAACAGCTAAAGCTAATCAGAGTAAGCGAAGCAACATGCTGTGGATTGGTAATAGCATGTAGTGCTGCGATATAACCCCCCATAGAAAAACCCACTAAATGGCAAGGTTGGTTTTCAATTGCGTGCTCCGTGAGACCCTGCATTTGCTCCAGCGTTTCCGCCCATTGCAACGGAACATATCGCCTGTCATCGATTTCCATTTGTCGCCAAACAGGCATCCAAAGACGTTCATCACATAATGTTCCGGGAAAAAATACTACAGGCGGCATAAGGTCTCTGCACTGACATAAAGTTATAGCTTGGGGTATGATAGCGGCTCTGTGCATTGCAAGCTAATTGAAATCGGTATTTGTGTCAGTTACTGAATTTTCCACTCTTATATTAAATTGGTTCGACCAACATGGTCGTAAGAATCTACCCTGGCAACAGCAAAAGACCCCTTATTCGGTTTGGGTGTCTGAAATCATGCTGCAACAAACCCAGGTGGTCACGGTTATTCCCTACTTTCAGCGTTTTATGCAGAGCTTTCCTGACTTGGCGGCATTGGCTAATGCCAAGCAGGACGATGTGTTACATCACTGGACTGGCTTAGGTTATTACGCCCGAGCCCGTAATTTGCACAAAGCGGCCAAAATGATTTGTGAGCAATTTAATGGGGAGTTCCCGACCACATTAGAAGAAGTGATGAGTTTACCCGGTATTGGTCGTTCGACGGCCGGCGCGGTGTTGTCACTATCTTTAGGTCAGCATCACAGCATCTTAGACGGCAATGTTAAACGTGTTTTAGCCCGTTTTGCGGCAGTGGAAGGCTGGCCAGGCAATAAGGCGGTTGAACAAAAATTATGGCTTTTAGCCGATAAATTTACCCCTGCTCAGCGATGCGGGGATTACACTCAGGCCATGATGGATATGGGCGCGACTATTTGCACTCGCAGTTCACCCAAGTGTAGCGATTGTCCGGTTCAGCCTATGTGTCAGGCTTATTCCTCTGGGCGACAAGCTGATTTCCCCGGTAAAAAACCGAAAAAGACCTTACCCGAGCGTAGTACCTTTATGCTTATTCCTGTGTGGCAGCAGCAGGTATTGATGTTTAAACGACCCCCGACAGGTTTGTGGGGTGGATTATGGGGATTTCATCAAATAGATGAGTTAGAGCAGCTAAGTGATTTTATGACTGGTTTGGGGTTGATGGCTGATGACTATGAGAAATTGCCGACCTTTCGTCATACCTTTAGTCATTTCCATTTAGATATCACGCCAGTCATGATTCCGCAGGCACAAGTAGAAAATCAGGTAAATGAAACAGACAATCGCTGGGTGGATGTTGGGCAACCAATTGGACTGGGATTGGCTGCCCCGACTAAAAAAATACTGGAAAGCTTAAGCAACGGCCTGTTGCTGTGATAGCCGCATATGCGGACTATTGGTAAGCAGGAAAAAGTAATTCTCTACAATGGTTTCGGCCATCGCATTTAAGTCAAAACTTTGCGGATAAAACAGCCAGTTGTTAACGATACCGGTAAAGTAACCATGTTTGACTTGCGCAGCTTGGTCTAAATCCAGATCTTTTGGCAATTGCCCACGCTTAATCGCGTTCTTTAATGTGCGTTTAATGCGGTCATGACATTCCACAAATGATACTTTTTGTCTGTCTTCGATCTGGGTTACATCACCGTTAAACTCAAACTTGTGTAACATAATCGAAAACACACGCTGCTGACGTTTGTCGGTGGCAATCAGCCTGATAAGCTGTACCGAAAACTCCTTAAACTTACCCAGAGGGTCGGTTTCGTTTTCGTCGGCGCAGGCTTCTGCTAAAGCCTCTATGGGTAAGTGAACCCGTTCGATCATTGCTTCAAACAAGTCATGTTTGTTTTTAAAGTGCCAGTAAATCGCACCACGGGTTAACCCTGCATGATTGGCAACGTCCATCAGGGTGGTATTGGCAAATCCTTTGTCAAAAAATACAGACTCCGCCGAATCAAGCAGCTGATCGCGTGTTGCGGCAGCTTCTTCTTTGGTTTTTCTGACCATAATGACCTCGGTTATTTTTACAACTATTATTCAGTTCAAGCCTTTTGTCTTAATAGTGTAAAACGGTAAAATTAACATTAAATTACGGTTGCATTATTGAGCAATTAATCAGTAGAATAAAACATTCATGCATGTATGTAAAATGAAAGTAAAGCAAGTAGCCATATTTTTATTGTGGTTTTGCGCGTCATCTGTCACTGCATTTGTACACAACTCTGAACACTATTGAGGTCACAATGAAAGTAAATCAGCGAATTTACCTGCTGTTAATTGCCAGTGGGGTATTAACCGGATTAGCCGGTTGTGGGGAAGAGCAACAAGCTGCAGCACCTGCTCAGCAGGCAATGCCCGTTGGAGTTGTTACATTACAAAGTCAGCAAGTTACCTTAACTAAAGAATTGCCCGGACGTATTGCTGCATCACAAATAGCTGAAATTCGCCCACAGGTAAGCGGTATCGTGCAATCACGTTTGTTTGTTGAGGGGAGTCAGGTCAAAGCTGGCGATGCGCTATATCAAATTGATCCTGCAACGTTTGAAGCGGCAGTTGGCAGTGCAAAAGCGTCAGTAGCAAGAGCGGAAGCGGGTATCGCCAGCAGCAAAGCAAAAATTGCACGTTATAAAGAGCTATTAAAAACCAATGCTGTGAGCGAGCAGGATTATGATGAAGCTGATGCTGCGTATAAGCAGGCTAAAGCAGATTTATTAACTGCTCAGGCGCAATTAAGAACCGCACAGATTAATCTTGATTACAGTAAAGTTACGTCACCTATTGATGGCCAGATTAGTAAATCGGCTGTAACTGTTGGTGCACTGGTCAGTGCTAACCAAAATACTGCTTTAACAACTGTTACACAGTTAGATCCCGTTTATGTGGATTTAACTCAGTCAAGCACTGAATTACTTGAGCTTAAGCGTGCACTAGCGTCTGGCGCGATTGATTCTGATAAAGCCGCTCAGACTATGGTTGAGCTGACATTAGAAGACGGTTCAGTTTATTCGCACAAAGGTACCTTGCAGTTTTCTGATGTAACTGTGGATCAGGGAACTGGTTCGGTGACTTTAAGAGCTGAATTCCCTAATCCGGAAAAAATCCTGTTGCCGGGAATGTACGTAAGGGCAACAGTGGTAGAAGGGATTAAAGAAAATGCCATTTTAGCGCCACAAAGAGGTATTAGCCGTAATACCAAAGGGCAAGCCACTGCAATGGTGGTAAATAAGGAAGGTAAGGTTGAACCACGTATATTAGAGGCTGACCGCACTATCGGCACAAACTGGCTTATTAAGAGTGGCCTGTCTGCTGGTGATCAATTAATTGTTGAGGGACTGCAAAAAGTTCGTCCGGGCGCAGCCGTTACGGCAACCCCAGCTGAATCAAACTCAGCTAATGCTCAATAAAGCCCAATAAACGGAGAACCCTGATGTCACGATTTTTTATCGATCGACCTATTTTTGCCTGGGTACTGGCCATTGTGGTTATGCTCGCAGGTATACTGGCGATCAAAGCATTACCGATTTCCCAGTATCCGTCTATTGCACCACCTGCAATTAGCGTTACTGCTAATTACCCAGGTGCGTCTGCAAGAACTCTGGAAGATACAGTTACTCAAGTTATTGAGCAAAAAATGAAAGGACTGGATGGCTTGTTATATATGTCATCTACCTCCGAATCTAATGGTTCAATGAATATCACACTGTCTTTCAGTGCTGATACCAATCCTGATATTGCGCAGGTTCAGGTACAAAATAAACTGGCACTGGCTACCCCACTTTTACCTGAAGAGGTGCAACGACAAGGTGTGTCTGTCGCCAAATCAGCCCGTAACTTTTTATTGGTTGCGGGATTTGTGTCTGAAGACGGCAGCATGAACAACATTGATATTGGTGATTATGTTGCATCAAACGTGCAGGACATTATTTCCCGCGTTAGCGGTGTGGGTGAGGTGCAGCTATTCGGATCTCAATATGCGATGCGAATCTGGTTGGATCCGGCCAAGCTGTTAAATTATAAACTCACGCCTGCCGATGTGAGCGCGGCAATCCGTGCGCAAAATGCGCAGGTCTCTGCGGGTCAGTTAGGTGGCATGCCTGCCGTTGAAGGGCAAAGACTTAACGCAACAGTAACTGCACAAAGCCGTCTGAAAACGCCTGAACAGTTTCGTAATATTCTGGTTAAAACCAACTCTAATGGTTCAGTTGTACGCTTAGAAGATGTGGCTACTGTTGAATTAGGTGGTGAGAATTATGGTGTAGTCGCCCGCTTTAACGGTAAACCGGCTTCCGGTCTGGGGGTTAAGCTGGCAAGTGGTGCTAACGCTTTGGACACTGCTGAAGGGGTGAGAAATACCCTTAAGGAACTGGAAAAATTCTTCCCGCAAGGATTAAAGGTTGTTGTTCCGTACGACACCACACCTTTTGTTGAGTTATCTATTGAAAAGGTAGTCAGTACCTTATTCGAAGCGGTTGTACTGGTGTTTTTGGTTATGTATCTGTTTTTACAGAACTTCCGGGCCACACTTATTCCAACAATTGCGGTCCCTGTAGTTTTACTGGGAACCTTCGCTATTTTGTCAGCTTTTGGCTTTTCAATTAACACTCTGACTATGTTTGCCATGGTGCTGGCGATTGGTTTGCTGGTAGATGATGCAATTGTGGTCGTTGAGAACGTTGAACGGGTAATGACAGAAGAAAACCTTTCGCCCTTAGAAGCTACTCGCAAATCTATGGATGAAATCAAAAGTGCCCTGGTCGGTATTGCCATGGTGTTATCCGCTGTGTTTGTACCTATGGCATTTTTCCCCGGCTCAACAGGGGTTATTTACCGCCAGTTTTCAATCACACTGGTTTCGGCGATGGGGCTGTCGGTACTGGTAGCCTTGATTTTAACTCCGGCACTTTGTGCAACGTTGTTAAAACCAAGCCATGTTCATACTGATGGTTCATTAATTGGCAAGTTCTTCTCTGGCTTCAATCGCGGCTTTGATCGTACAAACAAGGGTACACAAAGTTTCACAGCAAGAATGGTAAGACAGAGTAAGCGTTACCTGCTGTGTTATGCACTGATTATTGGTGGCATGGTGACACTGTTCAGCCAGTTACCTTCTGCTTTCTTACCCGATGAAGATCAGGGCATTCTTTTTAACCAGGTGATTTTGCCGGCGGGTTCGACAACTGAGCAAACAGTTAAAGTACTGGAAAAAATGGAACATCACTTTTTGGTTGACCAAAAAGAAGCAGTGAAAGAAATTTTTACTGTCGCTGGTTTCAGTTTTGCAGGTTCGGGCCAGAATGCGGCTATTGGTTTTGTTAACTTAAAGCACTGGGATGAACGTCAGCGCCCGGACTTGAGTGTGCAAGCTGTAGCGGGCAAAGCGATGGGATTTTTTTCTACTATTAAAGAAGCGTTTGTCTTTGCATTTGCACCGCCTGCGGTAGTGGAACTTGGAACGGCAAACGGGTTCAGTATGTATTTACAGGACCGAGCCGGATTAGGTCACGATCAGCTATTGCAAGCACGTAACATGCTATTGGGCATGGCAGCGCAAAGCCCGGTACTGGCAGGTGTAAGGCCTAACGGTCAGGAAGATATGCCTGAGTTGTCGCTGGATATAGATCTGATGAAAGCTGAAGCGCTGGGTGTCAAACAAAGCGATATTAACAACACCTTATCCACTGCATGGGGAAGTAGTTATATCAACGATTTTATTGACCGTGGTCGCGTGAAAAAAGTATTCCTGCAAGGTGAAGCTGATGCTCGCATGGTGCCAGAAGATTTATCAAAGTGGTATGTGCGTAATGGTCAGGGTGAAATGGTACCTTTCTCAGCCTTTGCCCGTTCATACTGGACATATGGTTCACCGCGTTTGGAGCGTTATAACGGCTTCTCTTCCATGGAAATTCAAGGTGCTGCTGCACCGGGGTATAGTACCGGGCAAGCCATGGATGAAATGGAGAAACTTGTTAAAAAATTACCTCAGGGGATCGCGCTTGAATGGACCGGTATTTCTTATGAGGAACGCTTAAGTGGTGGGCAGGCACCATTACTTTATTCGTTATCCTTATTGGTTGTATTCCTGTGTCTGGCCGCATTGTATGAAAGCTGGGCCGTACCTGCGTCGGTAATGTTAATTGTACCGCTAGGTGTATTTGGGGCAGCTGCAGCTGCATGGTTAGCAGGGTTGTCTAATGATATTTATTTGCAGGTGGGTCTATTAACCACTATTGGTTTGGCATCGAAAAACGCGATTTTGTTGGTTGAATTCGCGATACAACGGATGGATCAGGGATTAAGTCTGGTTGAAGCATCAATCGAAGCTGTTAGATTGCGTTTACGCCCAATATTAATGACCTCTATGGCCTTTATATGTGGTGTTTTGCCATTAGCTTTGGCTTCCAGCGCTGGTTCAGGTGCGCAAAACGCTTTAGGTATTGCCATTATTGGCGGAACGTTAGCATCTTCTATACTGGCAATCTTGTTTGTACCACTATTTTTTGTTTTGGTACGTCGCGCATTTCCGGTTAAAAATAAATCGGCAGATGAATAACGTCAGCATTATGCGTTGATGGTTTGTATAAGCGGTGTCAGTACGGGTATCTGGCACCGTTTTTATTTATAGTGATGAGGGGAGATAAGTGATTTATTGGCAACTGCTCAATGTAATGTTAATTCCTGTTAGCGCTTATATTGTTGGTGCGATGATCATCTCGATGCTGGAATGTCAGAAAAATAGTATGGATGATTGATCCGACCCTTCATTTCCAAAAATAAGCAATCCTCCGTATTGTTTCATTAAAAACTCCATTTTTTTATCTGATAGAATAAACGCATTATTTATGTATTTTAGGAGCTGGTTGTGAGCAGAATGGTAAATTGTGCCTATTTGAATAAAGAGGCCGAAGGGTTGGATTTTCAGTTATACCCTGGGGATTTGGGAAAACGCATTTTCGACAACATCAGTAAAGAAGCCTGGGCCTTGTGGCAGAAAAAGCAAACCATGTTAATTAATGAAAAAAAGCTGAACATGATGAATCCTGAACACAGAAGTTTATTAGAGACTGAAATGCAGGCATTTTTATTTGAAGGTAAAGATGTGGAGATTGAAGGTTACACACCACCGGAAAAATAATTATCACAGGAAAAAGTGCAGAAAACGGTGATTAACTGCACTTTTTGTTTAAAGCCTAAGCAAACAGTAATTTTATTTAAAAAAGTGGTTGACTTAAAACGACGAAATCCGTTTAATACGCATCCCACAGGGGCAGTGATTCAAATCTTGCTTCTGTTACCGAGATTGCCCAGATAGCTCAGTCGGTAGAGCAGGGGATTGAAAATCCCCGTGTCGGTGGTTCGATTCCGCCTCTGGGCACCATTATTGCAGGAAGCCCTGTCAGCAGTGACGGGGCTTTTTACTTTTTGCTTCCCAATCAATTTCTGCGGCGTAATCTCACGTTTTCTTGTCGGTGGTTAGATTGCTCGCCACATTCCCTGTGGCTCACCTGCTGCGCAGGCCAGCTAAAGCTGTCCAGCAGCGTTCCAGACGCTGCTGTCAGCCTCTGGGCACCATTATTCCAGGAAGCCCTGTCAGAAATGACGGGACTTTTTATTTTGTGCGTCCCAATAAATTTCTGTATTTTTGAATTTTAGTAACACGGGTAGTAACAGCACAGCTTAGAAGAAAGTGGGCGTGTTACCAGGTAACTATTAGTTTTTATTTGGCCGGATGTTTACTATCAGCATAAATATGTCGCCACTGGCTTAGATAGCAGTAACTCACATAAACAACCATAAGTGTTGCCACCACCAGTTCAACAATCGCGATTTGATGTAATACCCTACTTAGCTGCTGCGTCACCGGCCACTCAAAGCAACAATCGCTTACTTTAAATAAGGCGGTGGCACCAATTACCAATGGAAACGTAAAAGCCGCAAAGCCGGGGCTAAAAGGCTGGCGCAGCAGATGAAACAGCGTGAAATAGATCAGAAGTGTCATTAATAACGCGATACCGAGTAGTAACAATATGACGGGTAATGACGGTTCGCTGATAACGCTTAAATAACCCGCTAGCGATAAACTGGCCGGTGCCGCCATGATGGCTAATGTGGGTTTGGCTGCATCGATAAGTGGTGTACATAAAATTAAGCGATATAGCATCACAGGTAACATCAGGCCGTAACAGCTGATGCCAAACCATAGTAATAGCTGTGACAACGCCAAATAGTTAGCTGATGGGCAACATACGGCGGCCACGATAATACCAATGGGCGGCACAAACCAGCTGGGCGCCATATGTTCCAAAGCGAAATCGCGTAATCTAAAGTAGATAAAACACAACAAAAATAAGCCATGTATACCGGTGGCGATTAACCATAAACCTGTGCCGGTGTCCTGTGAAAATTCCCGCACACTCACCGAAATAACCATTAATGCCATGCTCGATGTGGGCAAAACACTACTTAATAAAGGGTGTTTTAAATCGGCGAGTAATAAGGCGGGATGTAACACAAATTTAGTCAGCAATAACACTAACAAGATGCTGGCGATAAAGGCTAATACCAGCTGAATGTTGCTTAAATTGGGCGAGATAAACTGCCAGCTAAGTCCTAAACTGGCTAGCCCAAGAGCCAAACCAGCAATGGGAGTAGGCGTTAACGAGAGAGTGTGTTTTAGTTTTGTTGGCATCAGTTCTTCTACCTTTTTGCTTTGGCTGAAGACTACGCTGTGTTTTGTGTTTAGAATATCGATATATATTTAATGTATAGTTTAGTTTTTCTAAACGCATGTGGGTTTGATTGGATCGTTTTGTTTATGAAATTAACCTTGCAACAGTTAAAGGTTTTTAGCGCCATTGCCAGTAAAGGTAATTTAGGCGCTGCTGCCGACGCGCTTTTTATTACTAAAGGGGCGGTCTCACAAAATCTGCAACAGCTTGAATCACAGTTAGCTACTCAGTTGTTCGATCGGGTGCATCCACGTTTGCAACTCAATAGCGAAGGGCGGCGCTTGCAACCTATGGTCGATGAAGTGCTGGCGCGAGTGGATGATATTCAGTTGCAGTTTTCAGGGCAAAACCAGCCCGTTAGTGAATTACGCTTAGGCGCCAGCCAGACGATCGGTAATTATCTGTTACCTAAATTATTAGCGCATCATGCACCGCAACAATTAGCTCACACTCAGGTGGTGATCGCTAATAGTCAGCAGCTTTGCGATAAGGTCAGTCACTTTGAACTGGATATGGCATTAATCGAAGGCCAAAACACCCATCAGCAATTACAGGCGACGCCCTGGCGCAAAGACCATATGTGTGTGGTGGCTGCAGCGCAACACCCTTTAGCTGCCGTAAAAAAACTGTCACTTAATGCGCTAAATCAACAGCCATGGATTTTACGCGAGTTGGCATCGGGCAGTCGCGAGCAGTTTGAATTGCATTTGCGACCCAATTTGCCCGATATTCAATCGGTGCTGGAGCTTGGAAGTCTGGAAGCTGTGATGCTGGCCGTTGAGCAAGGACTGGGCTTAACCTTTATTTCGCAGTTAGCAGCTGAAACGCGTTTGGCATCAGGCAAATTGGTGGCGTTGAAACTCGATCAGCAGTTTGAACGCCAGCTATTTATGGTGTGGCATAAAAACAAATATTTAGGCGGTAATCTGCAGCGCTTTATTGATAATTTGCGGGAACAAACGGCTCAATAACATCAACGCTACGAGAATAGCTAGGTGTTAAGTAACCGGATATATAAACAATTATCCGCCATTATGCTGAATCAAGCGCTTAATTCTGGCGTATCAAACCGTTACAAATAACCTTAATTCTTTACGTAATTTATACGCGCTGGCGCTAGAGTCGTTGATGAATCATCAGGTAGACTGAATTGGTTATTCCTATCTGTGAGAACCCTATGAAAAAAACAACCCTGACACTGGCCATTGCTGGTGTACTGGCATTAGGTGGTTTAACTGCCTGTAATCATAATGATGCACCTGCAGTTCAACAAAAAGTCCAGGCTGATATTGGTATTGATAAATCGGCAATGGATACCTCAGTTAAGCCTGGTGATGATTTCTATAGCTATGCCAACGGCAACTGGATGGAAACCACTGAAATTCCTTCAGATCGTTCCAGCACTGGTTCATTTTTAGTGGCGTTTGAGTCTACCGAAAAACACAATAAAGACTTGCTCAATGAGCTGCTGAAAACCACTCATCCAGTTGATTCTGATGACGCCAAAATCGTCGATTTTTATCGTGCTTATGTCAATGTAGATGCCATCAATCAGGCGGGTATGCAGCCTGTGCAGGATACGCTGGCGAAATATACGGCAATTGGTGACAAGCAGCAGCTATCTAAAGTGCTGGGTGGAAATGTACGTGCTGACGTTGATCCATTAAACGCCACTAACTTTTTTACTGAAAACCTGTTTGGCATATTTGTAACGCAAGGTCTGGCAACGCCGGGTGAAGTTCTGCCTTATGTATTGCAAGGCGGTTTAGGTCTGCCAGAGCGTGAATATTACTTATCTGATGATCCTAAAATGCAGGAAATCAGAAGCGAATATAAAAAGTACATAGTGACGTTACTGACAGAAGCAGGCATTGAAGATGCCAATGCTAAAGCGGTACGTATTTTCAATTTGGAAAATAAAATCGCGCAGGCACATGTTAGCCGCGAGCGTAGCGAAGATTTTTCTAAGTCCGCGGATATCTGGAATCGCAGTGACTTTGACAGCAAAGCACCGGGTATTGACTGGAATGAGTTTTTCAACGCCGCACAGTTAGGTGAACAACAACGTTTCGATGCTTATCATGCTCCGGCTATCACAGGGTTATCGGCACTGGTGGCCAGTGAATCGTTAGAGTCCTGGAAAGACTGGTTAATTTTCCACGAAATTAACAGTCATGCCAGCGCATTACCCAGTGCTATCGACAATGCTCACTTTGCATTTTATGGCACTACCTTGCGTGGCACCCCCCAGCAACGTACTCGTGAAAAACGTGCGCAAGCCGCGTTGGATGTTTACTTAGGTGACGCAGTTGGCGAGGCTTATGTGAAGAAATACTTTCCGGCATCAGCTAAAGCCAAAGTCAGCGATATGGTGGATAACATTATCCATGCTTTCCATGACCGCGTAGCAAAAATTGACTGGATGGCTGAAAGTACCAAACAGGAAGCGCTGAAAAAAGTCGATTCGATTGTTGTCGGAGTAGGGTATCCCGATCACTGGCGCGATTATAGTCAGTTTAACGTTACCGATAACAATGCATACGCCAACATGGTTGAAGGTGAAAAAGCTGAATATACTCACCAGCTTGCCAAAATCGGTCAGCCACAGGACAAAGGCGAATGGTGGATGAATGCGCAAATTGTTAACGCGGTCAACTTGCCGGTGCAAAATGCACTTAACTTCCCTGCCGGTATTTTGCAACGTCCATTCTTTGTCGCGAATGCCGATGATGCCTATAACTATGGCGCCATTGGTGCCGTTATTGGTCATGAAATTAGCCATAGCTTTGATAACAATGGCGCGGCATTTGATTCTACCGGTGCAATGCGTAACTGGTGGACAGATGAAGACTTTAAACACTTTGCAGAACAAGGCGATGCCTTAGCCAATCAGTTTGATCAGTATGCGCCTTTCCCAGATTTGCATGTAAACGGCAAATTGACCCTAGGTGAGAACATTGCCGATGTGGCTGGCTTAGCCGCAGCTTACGATGCATATCGTGCCTCGTTAGGTGGAAAAGAAGCTCCTGTGATTGATGGTTTCACCGGTGATCAGCGTTTCTTTATAGGTTTTGCACAAACCTGGGCAACCAAAATGCGTGATAAAGCCATGCGTGCGCGTATCGCCACCGATGGTCACGCGCCGGGTAACTACCGTGCGTTAACCGTGCGTAATATCGATGCCTGGTACAAGGCCTTTAATGTTAAACCGGGCGATAAGCTGTATCTGGCACCAGAGCAGCGCGTTAAAATCTGGTAATTTTTTAATTCACCAATATTTAGAAAGCGTCCTTTAGGGGCGCTTTTTTATTGTCTTGTTCAGCTACATAATTTTGCAGCGGTAACGCTAAACAATGCTAAAACCGCTAAATAACATAAAATCCATATGTGAATTAATTTTTAGAAAAGACACGTAAAGGTCAAAGGCGAATTGATCTGTATAACTGCTTAACGGATGATAAAACCAATCTTTGTTGGCCAGTTTTGTAGGGGAAAGATGATGCGGCAGATTGTTTTATGGTGTGTTGTAGGTTTGACATGTTTGGGCCATGCGTATGCTGCTAAAGCGGATTTATGGCAAGCCGATTTGGCAGATGGTACTTATCAAAATCCGGTGCTACCGCTCGATTATTCTGATCCCGATGTGGTTGCTGTTGGCGATGATTTTTATCTTACTGCATCCAGTTTTAATGCCGCTCCCGGGCTGCCTATTCTGCATTCCACCGATTTAGTTAACTGGACTCTGATTAATTACGCATTACCACGTCAGGTACCTGAAACTCGTTTTGCTGCTCCGCAGCACGGTAATGGGGTGTGGGCGCCGAATATTCGATATCACGATAATCGATACTGGATTTTTTACCCCGACCCCGATGCCGGGATTTATATGATCCAGGCGTCCAACCCTTCCTCTAGTTGGAGTAAACCTAAATTAATTCTGGATGGAAAAGGCATTATCGACCCAACGCCGCTGTGGGATGACGATGGTAATGCGTATTTGTTGCATGCGTGGGCCAAAAGCCGGGCCGGTTTTAATAATGTGCTTAGCCTGCACAAAATGACACCCGATGGGCAATCAGCAGAACAAGATTACACCACCATTGTTGATGGCAATAAAATCGATGGTTATCGCACGCTAGAAGGCCCCAAATTTTATAAACGTAATGGCTACTATTATATTTTTGCCCCTGTTGGTGGCGTTGATTTAGGTGATCAGGCGGTATTTCGTAGTAAAAATATTATGGGGCCTTATGAACATCGCACTGTGATGACACAAGGCAATACCGCGGTAAATGGCCCGCATCAGGGCGCATGGATCCATACTCAGGCTGGCGAAGACTGGTTTATGCATTTTCAGGCGCGTCATGCTTATGGTCGAATTGTGCATTTGCAACCAATGCAATGGCACAACGACTGGCCTGTAATTGGCGAGGACAAAGATGGTAATGGTATTGGTCAACCGGTAATACGCTATAAAAAGCCCAAGACCCATGAAGTGTCTGATATTAAATATTTATCATTTGATGACGAATTTAATCCTAAAGGTCTGGCTCTGGCATGGCAGTGGAATGCAAACCCGCAACCTGACTGGTATTCGCTTACCTCCAGACCCGGCTGGTTGCGTTTGCAAAGCCAGCTGGGCACGCAGGATCAAACCGCTAACTTGTGGACTCAACCCGCGTTGTTGTTACAAAAACTGCCGGCGCCAGTGTTTAATGTGACGACCAAAATCGATGTCAGGCGTATGGGGAAATCTTCGCGCAGTGGTTTGCTGTTATTCGGTGAAAACTATGCCTGGATTGGGGTGAAGTCGGATGCTCAGGATCAAAATGCAGTTGTTATGGTGCACTGCAAAAATGCACGCAAAGGTTGTGATGAGTCGGTAGTGGAACAGTTGCCACTGCAGGGGAATGTGCTGGAGTTACGCATTACCTTGCAGCGCGGTGCGTCAGCTGTTTTCGCGTACAAAATGAATGAACAAACTGACTTTAAAGCCTTAGGTGAACATTTTATGGCGACTAAAGGGCGCTGGGTCGGCGCGAAAATTGGATTATTT
The DNA here is from genome assembly GCF_014270035.1 of Neptunicella marina. Taxonomy (GTDB): domain Bacteria; phylum Pseudomonadota; class Gammaproteobacteria; order Enterobacterales; family Alteromonadaceae; genus Neptunicella; species Neptunicella marina. Next base: position 214,819 of record NZ_JACNEP010000006.1, read on the forward strand.
AGTGAGACCACGTCAGTTGAGCAAGCTGGCTCTGTTGATGTGGATTACGTGCGTTTTACCTTGCCCGATGGAGTAACATTACCGATAGATTAGTATCGCGACTTTTAAATTTTATAACCTTTATATCTCAAAAACTTTGTTCAAAAAATCGAAAGACTATGTAGTATAATTACCGCTAGTAATTAGGAGGGTCTATGGCAAATACCAATGCATTAGAAAAAAACAAACAAATCAGGTTTGTACCTAAAATGGAAAATTACTATACAAGCCTTACCTATGAGGGAATGACACCACCTTCAAAAAACAAGGTGCAATCTGTTGATGATTTAAAACGTAAGTATGCACGATAAGTATGGTGCTGAGTTTGATGGTTATTGTTATCCAGATACAACAGTGTTGGTAAATCTTCTTAATATTCGTAATCAGGAACATTTAACACAGGCAGAAACAGAATTTACGATTGAACGTTACAGAAGCTACTCTGCACCAGTATTGAGTGCTAAAAGCTTTACTTTTCAACATTTTAAACAACTTCATAAACATCTATTTCAGGACCTGTATCCATGGGCCGGCCAGATAAGAACCATCGATATAAGCAAAGGCCACACCCGCTTTTGTACTTGCTCAAGAATCGAACCCGAAGCAAAGAAGCTTTTCTCTACAACACCTGATTTATTCAAAATCTCGTCGCGCGATCGGTTGATAAAGGCTGTTGCGGATTTGTATTGTGAGATTAATCTTTTACATCCATTTAGAGATGGGAATGGTCGAACACAAAGGTTCTTTTTCGAGGAGCTGTTATTTACGTTAGGTTATGAACTTGTTTGGCCTAAGATTTCTGCGGATGATTGGATGGACGCCAACGTTGCTGCCGTAAATCTAAATTTAACCCTGTTGGAAAATATTTTTCATACGGCAATTCAGCAAGGCGGCTAATCTTCGTTTTATCAGATTGAGCGTCACAGTGCGTCTGCCGTTGTCATTATTCTGTGATGTTGATTAAGTAATCTGCCCCGTCAATATTGGGGGGACTGTAATGGGAAAAATAGTCGTATTATTTATCGCTTGTATGTGCTGGCCGGTATCAGCAAATAACGTTTTATATCAGGCGCATGCGCACAATGATTATCATCATGCCCGCCCTTTATTTGATGCGCTATCACATGGTTTTAACTCCATCGAAGCCGATATCTTTTTAGAAGATAGTCAGCTTTTAGTTGCTCATAGTCTTGATGAAATTGAACCCGAAAAAAGCTTAAGTGCACTTTATCTCATGCCCTTGTGGCAGCGCTTTTTAACCAACAATGGTTCGATTTATGCCAATTCTGCCAAGCCATTAATTTTACTGGTCGATGTAAAAACAGAGGCGAAAGCGACCTATGCGGCTTTGGTTAATTATCTGCAGCCTTACAAACCCATGTTAACTCAGGTGATGAATGGCGAGTTGGTGTCAGGCGCGGTGACAATTGTACTTTCTGGCAATCGTGATATTGAGGGCATATTCGCAGATACAAACCGCATTGTGTTTATTGATGGGCGTTTGCCCGATTTAGGTAACACCACAAGCCCGGCTTTGATGCCGCTAATTAGCTCGCGTTGGTCGGATAATTTTAGCTATAACGGCCAGGGGGAAATGTCAGCCAACGAAAAAGCGTTGCTGGCAAAGCTGGTTCAAGAGGCGCATTCCCATCATCAGCAAATTCGCTTCTGGGGCACGGCTGATGTGCCCCAAATGTGGAAAACACTGGCACAGCATGAAGTTGATTTAATTAATACTGATAAACTCGCTGAGCTGGCAGCGTTTTTATCACGTTAGCGTATCGTCTTTATCGGTATCAGCGTTATTCTGCTCGGTGTTGTTGTTCGCCACATAACCGGGTACCAGCAACAGGCTCTTTTTAACTATCAGTTTGGCCGTTTCATTTTGTGCATGCACAAACGAATTAATGTTTAAATCGCTAAGTGCTTGTTTTTCATCACGGCTATTAATTTTAACAACCAGATTGGCATCAGGGTAATAATCCAGTACAGCCTGACAAATAATGCGTTTATTGGTCATATTGTTGACTGTCACTATCACGCAGGCAGATTGCTCAACCTTAAGTGATTCGAGTACCGGGCGTTTATCTAAGTGACCAAAATAAGCCATATAACCGCGTTCGCGCGCCAATAAAACATGTTGCAGGTTGTCTGAGATAACCAGGAAGTTAACCCCTTTTTTATCCAGCTCTTTGGCGACGATTCTACCTACCACCGAAAAGCCACAAATCACAGTATGGTTGCTGTTTTGAATTGGGGTAATTTTGTCGGATTCGTAAAACTCCACCACTACAAATGACGCGAGTTTATAGATGTTATTCACAATAAAGGGTGTGACTATCATGGATAGCACAGTCACTAAAATTAAAAAGCTGCCCAGCTCTTGTGACAGGATATTTTCGCTGGTAGCCAGTGTGAAAATTGCAAAGGAAAACTCACCAATCTGACACAAAGCCAGCGCGGCTTTAACCGAGTCACTTTTGTTAGCCTTGCGGCGAATAAGCAAATAAATGATCAGTGCTTTTACCAGCATCACCCCAGCTAAAACACCAAACACCAGATACAAATGGCTGGTGAAATACATCACGTCGATTTTGGTGCCCACTGAGAAGAAAAACGCACCCAGCAAAATATCTTTGTAGGAGGCGATATCGGATTCCACTTTTACGTGGAAGTTGGTTTCGGCGATGATCATGCCTGCAATAAAGGCACCAAGCGAATAGGTGAACCCCATTTCGTGCGCCAGTAAAGATGCGCCTATTACAATCGCCAGCACCGAGCCTAAAAACAGTTCTTCAAGTTTGGCATTGGTTGAAAAGTGCAGTAACCATTCAATCAGCTTTTTGCCTAGAGTGAACATAAACACAATCACCAGAGTGGCTGATACCACAGTGTTTAGCAGTACATCAGTTAGTGATAGTTCGTTGTTGGCCATAAAGCTGATCAACAGCAAAATGGGGATAACGGCTAAATCCTGAAAGATCAAAATCGCAATGGATTTTTGCCCGTAAGGTGTGACTATATCCTTGGATTTTTTCAGGTAGGTCAACACGATAGCGGTGGAGGATAAACTAAATGCGAGCGCAATAATTACCGAGGACTGTACATCCAGTTTAAATACCCAGTGCGCCAGCGGGAAAATAAGCAAGGTGCTAAACAGGATCTGCGCTGTACCGTTTACAAACACAATCTCTTTCATCTTTTTGAGTTTGTTAAACGACAGTTCCAAACCAATGGTGAACATCAGGAACACAATGCCAAATTCACCAATTAATTCGAGTGAATCCAGATCGGTACTGGCATTAAAATTAAATAAATTGCTTATAATGGTGCCGGTGAAGATGTATCCGATAATGTGCGAAATAGAGAACTTTTTAAGCACAATATTTAGAACACTGGCGATGGCCAGTGAAATAAAAATAATCAGTAATATCGAATCCACCCACACCTCCGGAATAAAAACTCAGCTACAACCTTATAACAAAAAATTAATAAAAATCATTAATTTAAATTAATAAGGCATAACCTGAGCATAATCCTGATAAAAGAGGAAGTCCAATCAATAGTGGTGACTAAGTGGCTTTAACCCTGATTGCGCGATTGCTGAAAACAGGGCAAATCATCGCCATTTTTTACCCAGCTAAGATTATCCTGTAACCATGAATGATGGCCCGGCGGAAAGGTTTCCGGTTTGTCTAAAGTGCAGGTGGTGACATCAATATATTCGGGTTCTGATTGATGTTGATAGGCCATGTGAGTACCGCAGTCACCGCAAAACCAGCGACTGACTTGCTTTGATGAATGCAGCTCCTGAGGGCGGCCTTTGATAAATTCAAAACCATAAACCGGCACCGAAATCCAGGCCAGCACAGGTGCGCCACTTAACTTGCGACAGCTATTACAATGACACACCATACTGGCCTCGGCATCGGCACTTAATTGATAACGTACGCTGCCACAAAAACAACCGCCCTGATGTGATGCCATTTTTATTTTCCTCTTTAACCTGATTTATTCTGCTGCGGAGCTCGCCGAAACACTCACTAATTTCCATTGCCCGGAGTGATTCGACCAAACCTGAGTACCGCCGCCTGCCACATCGATAACCGTTTCGTCATGCAGGGTCAGGTTTTGTTTAAATTGATTAACCAAAATGGCAGTGTGTTCGTCAATTACGCTAATGGTGACATTGGGAAATGTCAGAGAGTTAATTTGTTTAACGGCGGCAAATCCGGGCGTGATGAGTTGAGCTAATTCTGCAAAATTATTCCAGTTGCTGCCATCCTCATTGAGGCCAACAAATTTTTCCTGATCGAAAAAGGCAAAATAGGCCTGAGTATCAAGCGCCCTGGCTGCATCCACCAGATCGTTAAATACGGTTTCGATTTCCAGTTTGATTTGCTGTTTTTGTTTTTCATTCAGCGGTTGTAGCTGGTTGCACCCGCTGAGCAAAAATAATCCAGCGACCAGTACTGCCAAAATTCTTTTTGAATAACCCTTGTAAATCATATATTCCGTATTTTTGTTTTAATGTTTTTCCTGCATCAATCCTATCAGGTTTCCATCCGGATCTTTGATAAAACCAATCCATAATTCGTGATCAGGTAGGCGTGCTGTCATTTGCGGCGCGCGCTCTGCAGTTGCGCCTTTATCCAGCGCTTGTTGATAGGTCTTCTGTACATCCGTGGTATTAAAATAAATCACTGAATTTTTCCCCACCTCACCGGCACCTTGTGGGGTGCTTAACATAATGCGGGTGGAACCCGATTGTAAAAATGCCAGATTATCTGCCGGTGTAAATAAAAATGTAAGGCCTAAGATGTCGCGATAGAACTCAAGTGCAGTATTCACATCGCTTACGGTGATCGCGAGTTGGCCAAGACCAATGATTTGAGCTGTCATATTGCCGTCCTTTGCATGAACCCGCTAAACGGCTAGATAAGTGGGTAAAGAATGAGTTGCTATCAGTTTAACGCTGTGCCCATTAATAACACCAGTCTTTAATGCGGCTTAACCCGCGTAACCCAATACGCCAGATACAAAGGTACAAATAAAGCCAGGCTGCTGCTGCCAAACAATTTGTAATCTGCCCAGGTTTGCGCACTAAACCAATACACCACCAACAGGTTGATAAGCGCCATTGCAATAAACTGGCAGCCAATGAGAAGTTGATATTCCTTCCACTGCCTCGTGGAAAGGTTACTGAAATGACCTAACAACCAGTGTAAAAGGCCTTTGGGTGGCAGATAACTGCCAAGGATAAAGCACACGCCAAGTGCTCCCCAGGTAATACTTGGTCGCCATTGCAAACTGTGAGGTGATGGAATGATTTCATGCCCATATAAAATGTAGTCGGTGACAAAAAGTAATGAAAAAGCCCAAATAAGGTAACGAAGATATAAACCGAGCAATGTTGTGTCCTGTACTGTAAAGAGTCGCGATTTTAAGCCAGGAAGTCAGTCGGGTGTTAGCAATTTAGCTGTTTTGCACCCTATTAGTTATTTGCTTTTTTTGGTGTTTTTTCGGCATGTTCTATTTTTCTATCTGACCGTATTTGAATCTAACCCTCTGATTATAAGAGCTGATAGCGTTGTCATAAAAATGAAGTAAATCAGTCATCTCTCAGTCAAAAAGCTTAAATAAAACTGCCATCTACAGACCTTAAGGTATGCCGCGATTTTTTAAATCACGTTCAATTCACATTATTAGAAACTTTTGACGCGATGTGGAGGGGAATCAGTGTGAGCTGATCTGCATCCGTCTTTTAGCGCACCAACACACAGGACAACAATAATGAACACTATGCATACTACATCACCAAAGCGTTTAGCTCAGGCTATTCGTCAGGTATTACTGGGTTCAGCCATTGCGGCTGTTTCTGTTAGTGCTATTGCTCAGGACAGCAAAGATAAGAAAGATCTGGAAGTGATCGAAATTGCGGGAAGTTACGTTAAATCACTGGAAAAAGCGGTTGATATTAAACGTAACAACATTGGTTTTTCAGATTCAGTGGTTGCCACTGATATTGCAGATTTTCCTGAGCAGAACCTGGCTGAAGCGTTACAACGTATGCCAGGTGTGACCATTGAACGTAATAAAGGTTTGGGTACAAAAGTCAATGTACGCAGTTTGCCAAATGAATTCACTCATACCTCTATTAATGGCGTGGCTACCGCCTCTGGTAGTGGTGGTCGTGATGTTGAGTTCGATATTTTCGCCTCTGAAATCATTCAGAGTGTGACGGTAAACAAATCGCCAACAGCGGCTGACGAAGAAGGCGGCATTGCCGGCAGCGTGCAAATTCAAACAGCCCGTCCGTTTGACTACGATGGCAGTAAAGTGATTGCATCGGTTCAGGGGGCTTATAACTCTATTTCTGAAAAAACTGACCCTAAATTTGCGCTTCTGGCCAGCAACACCTTTGGCGACTGGGGGGTATTAGTCTCCTTCGCCAGCTCAAAGCGCACTAACCGCACCGATTCAAACTCTGGTGTGGATTTCCGTCCCTTATCTCGTTGGTTAGAAAAATCAGGCTCAGACTCTAAACAGGCGCAATCAGATCAGGCTGCTGCTGTTTTAGAACGTGATACCGGTATTGTGATTAATGATCGTTTCGACAGCGATGAAACCAGCCGCGTGGTATTTATCAATAAAGTCGGTAACCGTGCTTATTTAAATGATCAGGAAAAGTGGGGCGCAACCGCATCATTGCAATACAAACCCAATAGCGACTTAAGCGTAACTTTTGACGCCATGTTGGGAAGCTACGACTCGCACGAAGATGAATACGATGCTGCTGCTTATTCAGCATCCAGTCCGAGTACACTGGAGAAAATTCATAGTTACGACAGTGATACGTTCTCTGAGTACGGCTTAACCGTACTAACGGATGTTTCCTATGCCTATACTCAACACGAATTCTTAAGCAAAGAAAACAGTAACAAAACCGATTATCAGCAATTGAGCATTAATCTGGACTGGGATGTAGCTGGCTGGGAAGTACGTGGTCTACTGGGTTATTCTGGTGCGGATAAAGATTCAGATCGTACCAACTTAAAACACACCATGTATGCACCGTCACGCAGTCGTTTTACCGCACAAGGCGGCGAAGTATTACTGAGTGATAACCCAGCCTCGCGCAACATGTATGATTCTCCTGATGGTTACCTGTTTGATTTTTATGAAGTGACACAGGAAGGCATCGAGGATGACAAATACGCTGCGCAACTGGATTTAAAACGTAATCTCAATCTTGAGTGGATGCCGGCTCTGGCCGATGTTCAATTTGGTGTGCGCTATACCGATAAATCGAAACAGCGTGATCAGGGTCAGGTGCAGGTGAAAGGCCCAACTGACGGAGACAGTTCCTGGGCAGGTACGCGTACCTTAAGCGATAGCGAATTAACCCCGGTCACTGATTTGGTGTCTGGTGGTGAATATTTACCTGATCTGGCTTATAGCCCGGAATGGTCTCAGGTGTCTAATGCATGGGCACGTGACTACTTCCGTTATGACGGTTTCCATGTTGATTACGCACCGGATCAGTATTATCGCGTAGACGAAGAAGTGACCAGTCTGTATGCCATGGCTGACTTTATGTTTGATATAGGTTCAGTGCCGGTAACGATCAATACTGGTGTACGTTATGTAGATACATCCGTTTTGTCATTTGGTTATCACCAGGTGCAAAATTCAGACGGTTCAACTGGCTATACTTCAGCCCCTGTGTCTAAAGAAGGTAACTATGATGATTTGTTACCGGCATTTAATATGACGGCTGAATTAACCGATGATCTGTTATTCCGCGCTGCCGCATCAAAAACGCTAATGCGTCCGGCATTAGGTGATATTGCATACAAACGTACGGTTAGCCTGAATGATTTTAAATACCGCGATGGTAACCCGGATCTGCAACCTACTTATGCTGACCAGTGGGAAATGGGTCTGGAATATTACCTGGAGCAAGGCGGTTTATTTGCGATTTCTTACTTCAAGAAAAAAATCGAAGGCGTGGTGCGTGAAGAGCTGACCGGCACAGTGCCAGATGTGACTAAGTACAACGATAACGGAACCTTAGATGGTGTTTACGATTTTGATGTTTACCAAAAAGTAAACGCTGACGGTTCGTTCACCGTTAACGGTATTGAGGTCGTTGCGCAGTTCCCGTTAACCTTACTTAGTGACGCGTTGGAAGGTTTTGGTATCAACTCTAACTACACCAAACTTGATAACAGCTTAACGGGTGAGTCAGATCTGGATATCCCAACTGCGCCGGAAGGTTTAGCTGAATCGACTTATAACGCAACCTTGTATTATGAGAATGATGTATTTGATGCACGAATTTCTTATAACTATAAAGACAAGTACGTAGAGCGTATTGAGCGTGATATGTACCCTGTATATCGTGATGCGTATGGCCAGTACGATATGTCTGTGGGTTATAAAGTGACTGACGATATTAAGATTACCCTGAAGGGCATCAACATTACTGATGAAGAAACCCGTGGTTACACCATGGATCCAAAATTCCCGGTGATGTATGAAATATCAGGTCGTCGTATTAGCTTAGGTGTACGTGCTAACTTCTAAGCACTTGCCTTAAAGCACAATCGACAAGCGGCCAGTGGAAACACTGCGCCGCTTTTGTTGTTTATTTGATGATTAGAAATATGTTGGATTATGTATAAATCTATTTTGTTATTTGGGGTGGGTATCCTGGGCTGTTTTGCTACCTGGGCGGCAGAAAAGTCTCCTGAGCCCGCGGATCTATTCACCTATCAAATCGCTTTTATGCCGGATGTGCATTTTCATGATGTGTATGCCGATTTCCGGGACGGTAACTATCCGGGCATCCCCAATCCAAACGGACATAACGCCACTATCCGTAGTTTGCAGGCCGAGCTGAATTCCACCCGCTTATTTAATGAAAACTACTTTGCCTTGTTGGCGGCACTCGATGATTTAGCCAGCCAAAACATTAAACTGGTCGCTCTGCCGGGCGATTTTACCGACGATGGTCAGCCGGTGCATGTCCGTGGGCTGGCTAAAATATTGCGTCGTTACACTCAGCAATATGGCATGCGCTTTTTTGCCACCAATGGTAATCACGATCCTGTTCGACCTTTCGATTTTGCTGGCGGAAAGCGGGATTTTTTAGCCGCCGATGGCAGCGAGCAAGCGGTATTTAGCCCTGATAGTGAACCCTGTAAAGCCCACCAGGCTGATGTGATATGTACTGACGATATTAAACACTGGGGTTATACCGGTATCATTAATCAAATGGCAGACTTTGGTTTCTACCCGCTTAAGCAGGATATTTACTGGGAAACCCCGTATTCCAATTACTCTCAAGCATACAGTTTTGAGCAGGCCAAACAGCAATCTGCGCTTAGTCAGCGTCAGTTTGACATTTGTGTTGATGCCAAAGCCAAAGTGCAAAAAACATGCAGCCAAATGACAGATAGCAGTTACCTGGTGGAGCCGGTGCCGGGATTATGGTTGTTAGCAGTGGATGCTAATGTGTATGTGCCTAAAATCATAGGTGCGGCAAAGGGCAATGAGTTTAACGGCTCGGGCAATGCTGGATACAATCAGATGTTAAAACACAAACAGCATGTGATTAACTGGATAGCCGATGTAGCCAAACGTGCCAGGCTGCAACATAAAACTCTGGTGACTTTTAGCCACTTTCCTATGTATGAATTTTATGATGGTCAGTCACAAGCGATTGCCGGTTTATTTGGTCAAAATCAGTTTCAGTTAAAACGTAAACCCGACTCAGAGGTTAGCCGCAAACTGGCCAATACTGGCATTCGTTTGCATGTTGCCGGGCATATGCATTTTAACGATACCGGCGTGGCACATGGCGATGATGGTCAGGTGTTATTTAATATTCAGGCACCCAGTATTGCTGCTTATGTGCCAGCCTATAAGTTACTGAGTTTTAAAAGCGCAGATGAGGTGTTGGTGCAAACCAAAGTGGTTGATTCTGTGCCGCGTTTTAATGCGTTGTTTGCTTTTTATCAGCAGGAATATTCATATCGGCAGCACAACGGATTGCCACTATGGAATAAAGCGATTCTCGCATCACAGCATTACGATGAGTTTGCTAACTGGCATATTCGTGAATTGACCCGTCAGCGGTTTTTACCCAATGAATGGCCACAGACTTTACGACAATTATTGCTGCAACTAAGCGGTGATAAAATGCTGCTGTTGTTAACCATGCAGGCGCAAACCTCGCTGCAAAATTTGCTTGAGAATAACAACGCACTGACTGAGCTTTTGCAATCAGATGACGCGCAACAGGCTTCACAACAGCTTGCTGATAAACTAAGTCAGTACCAACTCACTCTGGCTGATTTTAGCGGCTGGAATGGTCTGGATTTGGCGGTGGACTTTTATCGGGTGCGTAATGCCGGCCAGCTGGCCAAACGTAATGTCAGCGCAAAACGTTTTGCCCAGTATCGGGTATTAACAGAGCTGGCTGCCGGGATTAAATCGGATCAGCAGTCGCTCACGATGCAAACGCCTGTGGCACAGATATTTGCACGCCAGTTTGCCGCCATGATGGCGATATTTGATGGTCTGGCAAACGGCTATCCGGATGTGGATTTTGAGCTGAATTTAGCCAAAGGCACTATCCAGGCGCTGGAATAAATCAGGTCTAAATAAAAGAGCCGGCAATAAGCCGGCTTCTTTATTCGTTAAGTTGTCACTTAGTGTTTTTGTTTTTGTGCAGTGATCCATTCCAGGGTCATTTCTTCCAGTAAATCCAATGGTAAAGAACCGGATTTTAAGATTTGATCGTGGAAGGCGCGGACATCGAATTTATCGCCCAATGCCGCTTCGGCGCGATGACGTAATTCAATGATTTTGATTTCACCAATCTTATAACTCAGTGCCTGCGCAGGCCAGGTGATGTAACGGTCAATTTGCGCGACCACTTCCGGCATTGTAAGCGCGGTATTGGCAGCTAAGTAATCAATGGCTTGCTGACGTGACCAGCCCATGGCGTGCATGCCGGTATCAACCACCAAACGGCAGGCGCGCCAGGTTTCATAGGTTAAACGGCCAAAATCACTGTAGGGATCCTGATAAAAGCCCATCTCTTTACCCAGTTTTTCGGAGTAAAGCGCCCAGCCTTCGGTGTAAGCCGAATGCGACAAAATCTTACGGAATTCCGGCATATCCATTTCTTTAGCTAAAGCGCCTTGCAAATGATGACCCGGGATAGACTCGTGATAGGTCAGGGCTTCCAGGTTATACAAAGGCGCAGCTTTTAAATCCTGGGTGCCGACAAAATAGGTGCCAGAGGTGGTGCCGCTGCCATCTGAACCGACATAAAACGCACCGCCATTTGGACTGGATTTAATATCGAAAGTATTACGCGGCAAGGTGCCAAACCACTTAGGTAGCTGACCGGCCATTTTACGGCTGATGTAGCTGGCTTTTTCGAGTAAATCGCGCTCTGATTCAGCGAAAAACTTAGGCTCGTTACGCAAATATTCGATGAACTGTTTGAAGTCACCTTCAAAACCTACCTGCTTGATAATGGTATTCATTTGCTCACGAATACGTTTAACTTCGTTTAAGCCTAACTGATGAATTTCCGCAGCAGACAAAGACGTGGTGGTGTAATAGTTAATTAAATATTGATAGTAGGCTTTACCATCCTGCAGCTGTGATATGCCTACCGACTTGCGGCAATTTGGCATATATTCCTTGGTGAAAAAGTCATAAAAACGCTGATATTCAGGGATAACCGTGTCTTTAATCAGTTTTTTGCCCTGTTTGAGATAATTGGTTTTTTCTTGCTCAGTAAAACGCTCGGGCATATTGGCAAACGGCGCATAAAACTCGCTGGTAGTGATGTCATCAACGATGTAGTGGCTGATAGTTTGGTCGTAGGTGGCAAAGCTTTCACAATATTGTGTGTAACCCTTTTTAATCGCCGCTTTTAGGTTGGTAATGTGCTGCTGATTGTAACGTGGAAAATCTGCCAGACTGATCAGATAGTTGTCGTAATCCGCTTCGGTTAAAAACGACATATTATCCGGTGCGCCACCAAAATAAGTGTGAAAACCAGCGTATTGATTCAGCGGGAACATGTAATCAAATTGCTGATAACTTTTGGCTTCGGTTTCACGCTCGTATTTAAACAAACGATAGCTTAACTGGTCCTGCTCAGACAAATCCTGCAGGTCTATTCTGTTCAGCTCATTCAATACATGCTGATTAAATTGTGCACGGCGCTGACGACCTTTTGCAGATACATCTGGCAATTTGCCATTCATACGGAAAGTATCCGGGTCGTTGCGGAAAAAAATCTGTTCTTTATTGGCATTTGCCCAGTGTTTATCGAGTAATTGGTGGAACGCCTGAGTGTCAGCATTTTGTGCACTGGCCACTGAACTAATCCATAAAAGTAGTGTACCTACCAGGGCCTTTTTTAGGGTCATAGAAGGATTCCTTGACTAAGTGTGTTTATTTTAAAAATTCGATGGATCTTGGCACATCCGTGCCGGATTAACTATAGGTTGCGCAAATATAGACCAAAGCAATTTAAGTAAATATCAAAACACGATTAATCTACCGGTATTATCGGTTAGTGGAATAGTTGCTCCAATCAAAATATGCAACAATGCCGGGCTGTAAATCTTAACTGGCTTAAGAAGAGGTAAAAATTAGTGGTTGTTATACGCTGGATTTTGGGGGCAATCATTTTGTTTGTGGATTGGTTGTTTACACCGAAAGGTCCCAAACGCAATGTTGAGCAGCAGGCAAAAGTGGATGAACGAATTTCCGGACTGGCTCTGTATCAGTTCAAGGCCTGTCCATTTTGCGTAAAAGTACGTCGGGAATGTAAACGGCTGGGCATTAACCTGCCTTTGCAGGATGCTAAACGTGATTTGCGTGTTCGCAATGAATTGCTTGAACAAGGTGGCAAAATCAAAGTGCCTTGTTTGCGTATAGAGCAGGATAATCAGGTGCGTTGGTTGTACGAATCCTCTGATATTGTTAGCTTTTTACAACAACGTGTGAACTCAACTACTGTCTGACGGTAGTTGAAGTAACCCATTTAAAAAAATAATAAAGGATGACACCTTATGATAAAGTCACGCCCGGTACTGGGTCTGTTAATGGCGGTGACCATGGCAGGCTGTAGCAGTACTATGCAACCGGCTCCGCAGTCAGTTGCGTCCGCCGACACGTCTTCTCAAATTACCCTCGAAGATTTGTACAAAAACAAAAAGTATGATGCCAAACGTTTAGGTTCAGTGCGTTGGATGGAAGATGGCACCTCTTACACTTCGGTTGAAAAAGCTGAAGGTGACACCGACGCCAAAGATATTGTGCGTTATGACGCCGGCAGCGATAAACGTGAAGTGCTGGTTAGTGCAAAAATGCTAACCCCTGAAGGTCAGGAAAAAGCGCTGGAAATTGATGATTATCAGTGGAACAGCGACCAGACCATGCTGATGATCTACACCAACAGTAAAAAAGTATGGCGTAGTAACAGCCGTGGTGATTACTGGTTGTTAGACATGAAATCGGGCAAATTAACCCAACTAGGCTTAAGCTCAGATGATGTTGAACCAGCCACTATGATGTTTGCCAAGTTCTCGCCAAACGATAAAGCGATTGCTTATGTGCGCAACAACAATCTGTATTCTCAGTCGCTACAGGATTACTCAATCAAACAGCTTACTACCGATGGTAAAGGTCACATCATCAACGGTATTTTTGATTGGGTTTATGAAGAAGAATTCAGCATTGCCGATGGTTTCCGCTGGAGCCCGGATGGCAAACATATCGCTTACTGGCAGCTGGATACCAGCAACGTGCGCGATTTCACCATGATCAACAATACCGACGAGTTATATCCAACTTTGACCGTGTTCCCTTATCCAAAAGCCGGTGAAAAAAACTCAACCGTGCGTATTGGTGTGGTGAACGTTAGTAACGCTAAAACCCGCTGGGCTGATATTCCGGCTGATACCGACGATTTTTATATCCCGCGTATGGGCTGGGCCGGTAACGATGATGAAATCGTGGTGCAAAAAGTTAACCGTTTGCAAAACACCAATGATCACTATCTGGTCAACATTCACACGGGTAAAGCCAAAGAAATGTTCGTTGATAAAGACGATGCATTCTTAGAGCGTTATTACGATGTTGAGTGGTTAAATGACGGCCAAAACTTCCTGAAAATCAGCGAACGTGATGGCTGGCGTCATATTTACCTGGTAAGCCGCGATGGCAAAACCATTAAAAATCTAACCCCGGGTGAGTTCGATATCATCTCTATCGTGCACGTGGATAAAGCTGCTGGCAAAGTGTATTTCACTGCCGGTAAAGACAGCGTGTTAGAGCAATATCTTTACAGCGCCAGCCTGGATGGTAAAGGCGATATCACGCGTATTACCCCTGCTGAATTTAAAGGCAATAACAGCTATAAAATTTCACCAGATGGTAAACTGGCGGTGCACTACTTCTCAAATGTACGCACCCCGACTCAGTACAGCATCATCAGCCTGCCGGATCACAAAAACATCCGTACTCTGATTGATAACCATGAAGTGAAAGAAGAAATCAGCAAGCTGGCACTGGCCGACCATGAGTTTTTCCGTGTACCCAGCTACGATGGCACCGAGTTGGATGGCTTTATTATGCGCCCGGCTAATTTCGATCCGAAAAAGAAATACCCGATTATTTTCTACGTGTATGGTGAGCCTGCCGGTCAAACCGTTAAAAACAGCTGGGGTGGCAGCCTTACTTTATTTAACGATTATCTGACACAGCAGGGTTTCCTGGTGGCTTCTATCGATAACCGCGGTACCCGTTCACCGCGTGGTCGTGAATGGCGTAAAGATATTTACCGTCACATTGGTACTTATGCCTCTAAAGATCAGGCAACAGCACTGGATGAAATGGCTAAACGTTTCCCTTATATCGATACCAGCCGTGTTGGTATCTGGGGTCACTCGGGCGGTGGTTCGATGACATTAAACATGATGTTCCGTTATCCGGATAAATACAAAGCCGGTATTGCGGTTGCACCTGTGCCAGACATCCGTTTGTACGACACCATCTATCAGGAACGTTACATGGGCTTACCTGATACCTTCACCACTGAAACGGGTCGTGAAGCGTATAATCAGGCTTCACCTATTACCTTTGCGGAAAACTTAAAAGGTAAGCTGCTGTTAATCCACGGTACCGGTGACGATAACGTGCATTATCAGGGCTCTGAGCGTTTGATTAACAAACTGGTTGAATACAACAAACAATTTGAATTTATGAGCTATCCAAACCGCAGCCACTCACTGCGTGAAGGTAAAGGCACTAGCCTGCATCGCATGACAATGCAGGCAGAGTTCTTCAAAAAGAATTTGATGAACTAAGTCTTTCGCGTTCAATAAAAAAAGCCGGTAAGTTGTGATGACTTACCGGTTTTTTTATTGGCTGCCGGTTACGAATGACAGCTGTGTGAGGGATTACAACAGCTGACTTCCACATGGTTTGCGGTATACCCGGCTTCTTTTATCGCCTCAATAATGTCTTCCTTGTTTAGTTCACTGTTTACCGAAACCAGTTTATTAGCTAAATCGACAGTGATTTTTGCATTAGCCTGCAACTGTAAAATCGCTTTAGTAATGGCACTAACACAGTGGCCACAAGTTATATCGGTGACGCTGAATTTCATCATGTTTGATCTCCTGTATTAAATTCAATAATCAGGATAAAGATTGCCACTGTGACAGGGTCAAACATATTTTATAACGTGTTTGACCTTACCATGGTGTTAAGGTCTAGCTTTATGTTATCCGACCATTTTTTCATTTGGGAGTTAATATTGTGGCAGCCACTGTACAGTTGGGTATTCAAGGCATGACCTGCGCATCTTGCGCTAATCGCATAGAAAAAGCCCTGATTGCGGTTAACGGGGTAGAACAAGCAAGCGTCAATCTGGCAACAGAAACCGCAACTGTTAATGCTGATGTGGTGCTGGCAGATATTAATACAGCAATTGAATCAGCGGGGTATCAATTACAAAGCGAAACACGTCAATTTGTAGTGAAAGGTATGACGTGCGCTTCCTGTGCAGGAAGAGTCGAAAAAAGCCTGCTGAAAGTCACCGGGGTAATTTCTGCCAGTGTCAATCTGGCCACAGAACAGGTTAGTGTGGTTGTAATACCTTCTGCTACTGATGACAGTATGCAGCAAGCGGTAACATCTGCCGGATATGAACTCATTATTGACAGGCCGGAGAGCCAGAAAACAGAGCAGCAACCTGAATTAGCTTTCTACCAATCAGATAATTGGCCGGTTATCGGTTCTGCCATTCTCACGTTGCCTTTAGTTTTGCCGATGTTTGCAATGTTATTGGGTGCAGACTGGACGCTGCCGCCATTATGGCAATGGTTACTGGCAACACCTGTGCAATTCTATTTTGGCGCACGTTTTTACAAGTCTGGCTGGCATGCATTAAAAGCATTGAGCGGTAATATGGATTTACTGGTTTCGATAGGCACAAGTGCTGCTTATGGTCTGTCGTTATATCTGTGGCTTGGATTTGATGGCCATCAGGCAATGCCTCATTTGTATTTTGAAAGCAGTGCAGCTGTTCTCACTCTGGTGTTACTAGGCAAGTTACTGGAAAGAAGAGCAAAAAGGCGCACCACAGATGCACTCAAAGCGTTGGAAAACCTAAAACCAACATCCGCCACAGTTTGGCGTAACAATAGTTGGCAAACCATTAGTGCAGCGCAACTTAATAAAGATGACAGAGTAAAAGTGTTGCCGGGTGAGCGCATTCCGTCAGATGGATTGGTGATTAAAGGTAGCAGTCATGTTGATGAAGCTTTGATCAGTGGTGAGAGTATTCCGCTAAATAAGAGCAAGGGAGATCATCTTACTGGTGGAGCAGTGAATTTAGATGGTGTATTGGAGTTTACCGCTTCCGCTGTGGGGGCGGAGTCAACACTTGAAAAAATTATTCGTCTGGTGCAACAGGCGCAGGGCGCCAAAGCACCGGTACAAGCTTTGGTTGATAAGATAAGTAGTATTTTTGTTCCAGTAGTTCTGCTGGTGGCCTTGCTTA
Organism: Neptunicella marina; assembly: GCF_014270035.1. Taxonomy (GTDB): domain Bacteria; phylum Pseudomonadota; class Gammaproteobacteria; order Enterobacterales; family Alteromonadaceae; genus Neptunicella; species Neptunicella marina. The sequence goes on from NZ_JACNEP010000006.1 coordinate 231,965, forward strand.
CCTTATTAACGTGGGGAATCGTATTTGATGACTGGACTCAGGGTATACTGCATGCAGTCGCGGTATTAGTCATCGCCTGCCCGTGTGCACTGGGGTTAGCTACACCGGCGGCAATAATGGCCGGGACTGGCACCGCGGCACGTCATGGCATTTTGGTCAAAGATGCTGTGGCACTGGAGCAGGCCACCAAAATTGATTACGTGGTTTTTGATAAAACCGGCACCCTGACCAATGGTAAACCTGAACTGACACAATTAACCGCATTGCGTGGAAATGAGCAAGAAATTACCAGGCTGGCCTATGCGTTATCACAAAACAGCGAACATCCCCTTGCAAAGGCAGTGGTTAAGCATGCAATGTCAAACAATGTGACGTTACAGGAAACAAGTGACTTTAATGTGGTCGCAGGTAAAGGCGTAAAAGCCATGGTGGGACAGCGTGAAGTAATATTGGGCTCGGGCAACTGGATGCGGGAGCTGGGACTCACAATGCCAACCGAGCAGATTACTGTTCAGGGGGCATCCGTTTCCTGGCTGGCAGAAATCAAAGATGAGCAAACTTTTCTTATAGGATTGTTATGTTTTGCTGATAAAGCCAAACCAGAGGCCAAATCAGCGGTTAAAAAGTTACAAAATAGCGGGATTAAGGTGGCTATGCTAACTGGTGATTCACACGCCAGCGCAGACTATATTGCGCAGCAATTAGGGCTGGATAATGTGCAGGCGGAAGTGTTGCCACAAGGCAAAGCGCAAGCTGTGGAGCAGTATCAGAATGAAGGTTTCAAGGTGGCAATGGTTGGAGATGGAATCAATGATGCACCCGCCTTGGCACAGGCTGATTTAGGTATAGCCATGGCGACGGGGACCGAGGTGGCCGTTAGTGCATCAGCAATAACATTGATGCGTGGTAATCCAGAGTTAGTGGCTTCAACTTTATTGTTGGCCAGTGCCACCTACCGTAATATTCAACAAAACCTGTTCTGGGCCTTTGCGTTTAATACTATTGGTATTCCTCTGGCAGCTGCAGGGTTTTTAAATCCGGTGATTGCCGGTGCAGCAATGGCTTGTAGTAGTGTGTTGGTTGTAACCAATGCTCTAAGGTTGCAACGTATGTCTTTTTAATCGGAGGGAATATGTTGGAATTGCTGACTATTGGTGCCGCGGCTAAAGCCAGTGGTTTGACCGCTAAAATGATCCGTCACTATGAACAATTGGGATTATTGCGAAAAATGCCGCGAACCGAGTCGGGATATCGGTTGTATAACAGCGAACATATCGATCAGCTACGTTTTATCAGGCAGGCACGTAATTTAGGATTTTCGTTGTCGGATATTCAGTCATTGCTTGAACTTTGGCATGACTCACAGCGTGAAAGCCGTGCAGTCAAGCAAATTGCTGAACAACATTTAAGCGAAATAAAGGCCAAAATAAGTGAGCTAAAGCATATGCAGCAAATTTTATCTGATCTTGCAGATAACTGCCGTGGTGATGGCAGTCCGGATTGCAATATTCTAAAACAACTGGCGAAACCGGATTAGGATTGCAAAGGTTGTTGAGCTTATAAATACATGCAATTAGACACATATTTTATGTGCTGACCTGCGCATATATAGTATGTTGTTGTGATGAAATGATTGCGTTAATCAGAGAAAAATAAATGAAGCCCAAAACCAAAGCCTTACTGTTTTCCGCTTTATTATTTCCCGGCACAGGCCATTTTGTACTTAAAAGGCCGCTTGCTGGCAGTGGTATTGTGTTCGCTGCATTGTTACTTATTCACCAGTTAGCCAGCGATGTGATGACTCAGGCGCAGTTGATTGCCGATGACATTATGGCGGGGCGCGTCGCGCCGACTATTGAAGGCATTACCATTGCAATGGAGAGCCAGCCAGTGGATCCGCTAATGCCTTTATGGAGTGCTCTGTTACTGGTGGTGTGGATTGGTGCCATGCTTGACGTGCTTAGAATTTCCAGACTAAAACCTGTTTCAGTCAAAAAAGCAGCCAACCGCTCGTCTTAATAATTTGTCTGGTATGACATAACAAAACTGGCAATGGAATTGCCGGTTTAAATAAACGAAAAGGATTTATATATGCACCTCAAACAAAATGCTAAAGCGATAGAAGAATTTGAATACCGCTTACAGTGTCATGATGAATATTTTCAAAACTACCCATTAGAGCAGGGACTAAAAACAGCTCCGCCAGAAAATCACTACATGGTTTATAACCAAGCGCAATGGCAACATTTCCAGGCTGGAGTTAATTGGCTTTACTTGCAAAATCTTGATGCTGCGCAGGCCCATTTAGCTGAGGTGATGCCGCTACTTAAACAATCTATGGCGGCATGCTACAGCATTGAGCTACCTCTTTACTTTTCTTACTTTCAAACGGCTCTGCTTTTAGGTTTGCCCGAAGATGCTAATGAAGCGGCGAATATTGTTGCTAAGTTGGAGCCAGCATCCAATCGTGCGAGTGAGTTGATGCAAGTTTTAATGGCTAAGTTGTGGCTTGGATACTCGGATATACCTGAAGCCTGGTTAAAAACAATCACGCGGTCGGAACAAAATAAAGGTCATTCACTCATTTATGTCGGGTTTTCTGCCGCGCTTAAAGCCTTCGCCGGTTCGAATAAACCAGCTTTAGCCAGCGCAATCACGACTATTTTGGAGCATCATCGTCATGTGCTGCGTTATCTCAGATGGACTGCAAATATTACACAGTTATATGAAACTACCTCAACTCTACTGGTAATCATAGCTAAACAGCGAGGATGGAATATCAAGCCGATGATTGGTACTACCCAATATCAAATTAAAATAAGGCCAGAGGACTATTTGCATCGCGAAGGGATGACATCGAAAACCAGAGTGGAGGTCTGTACTGATTTTTTGCCAGACGTATTTGTAGATAACCCTGTTTATCGTTAAAAATTATAATTTCAAGGAAGATACATGTCATTTTCATCTATTTCATTAGAAGCTATTCAGCGGGTACATACTAATCGTAAACGCATGGTGCAGGCTCTTATATTCCCATTTATTGCCCTGGTCGTTGTTGACTTGCTACAAGGGTTGGAGCCCAAGGGGGCAATGGCCATGGCTTTGAATATTTTGGGCATGCTAATTAACACTTTATTTGCCGTAACTACACATAGAATTATTTTGATCGGTGACCACGCCGTTCCTCCTTTTGGGTTGTCTCGCTGGACTAAACGGGAAACGTCTTTTTTGCTACATACCTTAGCGTTTGCTTTGATATTCATGCCATTTGTATTGGTTGGAATGTTTGCCACATCTGGATTCTGGGTTTTAATTCCGGGATTAATCTGTATTAGCTGGCTGGCAGCACGTTTAAGTCTGGTGTTTCCTGCTATTGCAATTGAAGATGAAAATGCCGGCTTCAAATTGGCATGGGAATTGAGCCGTGGGAAAACCGGCTTTATGCTGGCTGTGGTTTTTTTATTACCTGTTATTTCAATAGTTATTTCCTATCCGTTACTGATCTTACCTGGCACTGATGCCATTGCTTCTATGCTAGGCACGATAATATTGGTTTATGAGGTGGCTATACTATCGCTTGCCTATGAGTCTTTAAGTCAGAAACATTCTGAGCATATTATAAATGTTTGATTTTTGAACTATATATGTGTCGTGCAATAGTGCCAGCGATTTATTGAGACAGTTTGCGCTACCGCAATATAAAGTGAAAACAAAACATGCATGTTAGTAGATATAACAACCTGTTTTACGCTTTGATTTGTTTTGTGAGGTACTGATGCAAAAGCTTCGACATCATGATCTTGAGTCGTTAGTGCAACGACTCGATCTGGCAATTGAAAATCATCGGCTGTGGGTAAGGCAATTAATGCGTATTCTGGTTTGTCAGTCGGATCATGCTGAGCTGGACAAGAGTGATGATGCACATACATGTTGTGATTTTGGTCGCTGGTATTATGGTCAGCACCCTGAGGGTCTGTTAGATAATCCTACCTTTAAGAACATTGAATTTCTTCATCATGAAATGCACCGCATTGCGTCGGGAATGTTGTATAAACAGGATACCGGACAGGGGATATCTGAAGCTGAATTTGAAACCTTTTACTCGGAATTGGATGTATTTGTCAGGGAAGTTGAAAGGCTGAAAGCACAAATGCAAAAACTATTGTATTTGAGGGACCCACTGACCGGTGCGTACAATCGTGCCACGCTCAAAGAAGAGCTCTATCTGCTGAAAGATATGTTAAGCAAACAGGTTGAAACCGCCTGTATCCTGATGCTGGATCTGGATAATTTTAAAGGTGTTAATGATCGTTATGGGCATGCAGCCGGCGATGAAGTTCTAAAAGCAGTGGCTGAGTATATTCAGGACAATTTACGTACACTGGATAAATTTTTTCGTTATGGTGGCGAAGAGTTTTTAGTTACTTTGGTGAATTCAAATTTACCCAGTGCACTGGCCACCGCCGAACGAATGCGTGAGGGATTATGCAATCTGGTTGTCGAATTTGGGAACAGTCAGATTAAGATCTCTGCATCTATTGGTGTGGCATTAATTGATGCAGAATCAGATATAAAGGAGAGTCTCGAACAAGCAGATAAAGCGCTCTATACGGCTAAGCGCAACGGAAGAAACCGTGTGGAACTTTGGTCGCAATAACGCCGAATCATCAAGCGGCTTTACATGCGTAAAAACCGTTAATCATGCCAGCCTGATAAAAATGCAAGGGAGATTCAAAACCGCAAGTTTCAATTAATTCGGCTAGTTTAACTGGTGGGATAATGGCTAATCCCTGGCGATAAGCCTGCTTAAACTTTTCTAATTCCTGTTCAGACGATAAAGAACCTGACATAACAGCAAACCAAAACCGCAATAATTGTGGATAATTTTCTGCCTGGGTATCCGCCGATAAGTCGGTGCTAACCAGTATTCCTTTTGGCAATAAACGCATAGCAATGTTGGAAAAATACTCGCGTCTGATTGTGGTGTCTGTCATAAAGTGTGAAACCAAAAAGCTGGTCGCGGCATTAAATTGCGCAGTGTCATCAAAACTATTCAGATAATCCTGATGAAAGCGGCAGCGCTCAAGAATTCCCTGCATTTGTAAGTTAGCCTGACAAACCTGATTCATGCCTGCTGAAGGCTCAACTATGGTAAATCTCCAACTATCATTTAATGCCGCGAGATTAATGATTTCGTTACCGGTGCCGGCTCCTACACACAAAATATGTGCATCATCTGGTAATTCGTTCAGTATTTGATTCAAAAACAGATATAAGGTGTCATTGATGGGACGCATTTTTTGCCATTGCTGATCATAGTGCTGCGCTTGTTGATCAAACATATTGGTGAGCGTTTTTTGATCCACGTTTTTCCTCACATATTAAAGTGTAACTATTAATGTTTCATTTTATTCTGGCATACAATTTATAACTGTAACAGTAAAAGTTACATGTTAAGCTGGGGAAGAAAATTAACCGGTGAGTAAGATGAGAAAAAACAGTCAGTTATCAAGGGTGTTGCACATACTGGTGCATCTAAATAAAAGTGATCAGCCAATTACCTCAGCGGCGTTTGCCAATATGCTGAAAACTAATGCGGTAGTGGTAAGACGTATTATGGGCATGTTGCGTAACGCTGGATACGTGCTTTCAACTAACGGCCGCAACGGTGGCTGGGTGCTGAATAAACCCTTAGATAATATTTCACTGCTGGATATTCATCAGGCACTGGGTGAAAGCACCTTGTTTAATATTGCGCTGACTGATGAGCATCAACATTGTCCGATTGAAAAATCGGTAAATAGAGAATTGCAGGATGTGCTACAGGAAGTCGAGGCACTGGTTTTGCAAAAGTTCAGTGCCATCAGTTTAGATAAAATTGCAAATCATTAAACGGGTTAACCTTTAAATCCTTTAGCGACCAAATAGACTTCGCGTGAACGCGGTCGCGATGCCGCTGGTTTACGCACTATCACTTTATTAAATGAGCTGCGAACATCCTTGACGTATTCCTCGTAACCCACGCCCTGGAAGACTTTTGCGCAAAAACTGCCGTTTGGTTTTAATACATTACGCGCCATATCCAGTGCCAGTTCTACCAGGTACATAGAAGCATACTGGTCTGTGGTATTCACCCCACTCATATTGGGTGCCATATCCGATACGACTGTATCCACTTTATTATCGCCCAGCTCTGCAAGGATCTGTTCGTACACCGCTTCGTCAGTAAAGTCACCCTGAATAAAGGTTACGCCAATAATACCGTCCATTGGTAATATGTCGGATGCGATGACGCGGCCATTATCACCAACAATTGGGGCTACAACCTGTGACCAGCCACCGGGCGCAGAACCCAAATCCATCACAATATTGCCCGGGCCAAAGAGTTTGTCTTTTTCGTTAATTTCCAGCAGCTTATAACTGGCTCGTGAACGGTAACCGTCTTGCTGAGCCTTTTTTACATAAGGGTCGTTAACGTGTTCGTCCATCCATTGTTTACTGGTTTTTGAGCGTGCCATAGTAGTTTCTGCTGCGATGATGACCAAAGGGCGCTAATTGTAAGCGTGAGTTAAATATTTGCAAATTGAATCAGGCATCAGAAGGTCGTTTTGCCTGACTTAACCAGTGCAAAACGCTACACTATGGGCCTGAAATAAGCATCACCACATAAAACGACAGCGCAATTCATGAATATCGATGACGTAAAAAAGCTACAGCACAAAAAATATCGTACCCAGTTTGGCCATTATCTGGTGGAAGGTGAGCATCTGGTGCTTGAATTGGTCAAAGCCGCTAAATCGCAGCCTGCGCTAAAAGGCATCAGCCTGTATGTTACCGACGACTATGTGCCATTGGCTGAAAGCTTTGATTGCGGTTTTGAGCTGACGGTGCTGAACAAAAAGCAAATGTCACACATTAGTGATACCAAAACACCGCAAGGCATCATTGCCTGCGTACCCTTGCCCGATTTGAATGTTAACCAGGCCAGTGTTAAACAGAACCAACGCTGTATTTATTTGCACGAGGTACAAGATCCGGGCAACCTCGGTACCATTTTACGCACACTCGCCTGGTTTGGTGGCTTTCGTTTGTTGCTCAGCCCCAACAGCGTAGATCCCTTTAATCCTAAAGTGGTGCGTTCCAGTATGGGCGCGATTTTCCATGTGCCATTGGAGCTGGATGTGGAACTTGAACAGTTGCAACAACGCTTTAAGCAATTTGCCTATCTGGATATGCAGGGGGATATGGTTAACAGTCCATCTTTTGCCGGTTATGACTGTTATTTATTTGGTAACGAAGCGCGTGGTGTACCCTCTGAATCGCTTACGGCCTTTAACGCTCAACCTTATACCATCGCCGGCAGTGGCGTGATTGATTCTTTAAATTTAGCCAGTGCGGTTAATATTTGTGTATACCAGTTAGCCATCCAGTAAAAGACAATTCAAATAGTTAAACCATGGGACGTATCGTCACTGATGAGGCGGGGCGAATATTGTCCAGACTCACATAACCCTGAGAAATGAATTGCTGTAACTGTTCTATGCTCATGGGTTTAGCATAATGCCAGCCTTGCCCGAGCGCATCGCGGCAATGGTTTAATACATAATCAGCCTGCTGCTGTGTTTCTATTCCTTCAAACACTGTGCTTACTTTCAAGTCATCAAGTAAGGTAAAAATGGCATCCAGCGTATTGCTATGGGTGCTGTGGGGACTACCAATCATATGAGTGAAGCTTCGGTCTACCTTTATTTCTGAGGCTTTTATTTTACTTAACCAGGAAAGGTTGGCGTAGCCTGTACCAAAATCATCCAGAGAAATTCGATAACCACGCGATACAAATCTGTCAACCGATTGCTCTATCTGTTCAAAGCCCGATGCGGATGTTTCGGTAATTTCAAAGATTAATTGTTCGGCATTAAATTCATGGTTTTGTCGTTGGAAATCAATGAAATTTAACAGCATGGGATCGCTCAAATCTGCCATGCTCAAATTGAGGTTGAGGCTTAGATGAGAGGATTGTCTTAACAAATCACCGGCCAGTCCTATGGCTTTTTCAATCACGACCCGGGTTAATGTTGGCATCAAACCATTTTCTTCAGCAAAGTTAACAAACACATCAGGCGGCACCTGACCAAATTTATGATGGTGCCAGCGAGCCAGCGCCTCCATTCCTACTACCCGGCCAGTTTTTAGCTGGACCTTAGGTTGAAACACCACATATATTTCTTTACGTCTTAATGCGCGTTTAAGCGCTTTGCGCATCGAATTCCGATGATTATTCAAAGAGATGAGTGTTATATAAATTAAAACGCTAAGTACCAGTGAAATGAGACAAATCACCAGTAAAAATGTGTGATCTTTACCCAATAAACCAGGTTTGCTGTTGTAAACCGTAATACAAACTCCACTACCCGTTGTGCCACATTTTTGATGAACCAGCCGATTAAATGATGACTGACTATTTTTAATAATGTCTTCAGGGTCAATGGGACCAAAGGCATTGGGTATATACCCATCGTTGGTGCTTATAATAAAACCTGTTCCCAGTTCTTCAGGAGAAATACTTGAATACGCATTAGGAGCAACCAACATCAGGATTTTGTTGTTGGCGATCATGTTAACGTCAAGAGTACCCTGAAGTGCATCTTTGGTATTGCGCCAGTGGTAAAATCCGGATTTTTGCCAGCTTTTAGTTGGCACGGGAAGCGGGATTGGCGAGGCTAGTTTCCCCCAGCTGGCACTACATATAATTTGTTTATCCTGTAATCTGGCAATATCTGTCAATTCGGAATGGGTCCATAAATATTGCCGCATTAATTTGAGTTCGGCGTCTGAACAAATTGAATGTTGTGCTTTATTGATTTCGCTAAACAAATTGGACAGTGTACTGTAAACCTCAGATGTGGTTTGAGTTACTGCTTGTTGATAAGCCTCGAGACGTTCATTATCTGAGTGTAATACCAGCAGGAGTGACACAAAAAATGTGCAGAAGAATCCAATCAGTAAACTGAGAAAAACAAAACGAAATGGGATTGATGCCAAAGAAGATTTCAATCGATTACACTCACTTAACTGCCATAACTACATAAGTGGAGAGGGCGAAAAGATAACGCTCTCACAATCAGTTTGAGAACTTTATAATGACTATTATTGATAACAGATTCAATTTATTTATCTGACAGGGCTGATGCCCTGCCTATTTCTCTTACAATTTCACCATAGTTATAAATTGCGGATGTAATAAATGTTTAAATGGATAGTGATAATACTGGCAAGTCTGCTTGCGCTGGGCGGATGTGATAACAACGAGGTGGGTGATGTATCACTCGGTTTATTTACCACCAAAGACATTAAAATTGATACTTTGACTGACCCAATAGTTACCGGCGTAACCTGTCATGTGGCCAGCATTGAAGATAACCTGAGTTTATCCGATCCCTCTGACAGTTCGATTGCCTGCCGCCAGACCGGTGAAATTACCGCAGCGATGCTCAGCAGAATTGACCATTCCAAATCCGGTGAAGTGATCTTTGCTAAATCAAAAAGCGTATTATTTAAAAACATGAAGATCCGCCGCATTCTGGATGAACAAACTCAGACGCTGATGTATGTGTCTTACTCCACCAAAGAAACTTCCGGCAGTTTTAAACACAGCTTATCGACTGTGCCATTGTGGGGCACAAAAGCCTATAAATCACCAGCGACTAAAGCCGCAAACTAACAGGAATTAATGTGCAGTATCTGATTGTTATTACCCTGTTGTGGGCCTTTTCATTTAGTTTGATTGGTGAGTTTTTGGCAGGCCGGGTGGATGCCTGGTTCTCGGTATTAATGCGCATCGCACTGGCCTTGTTAGTGTTTTTACCTTTTATGCGCTTGCGCAGCACGCCAAAACCTTTGGCATTGAAATTAATGGGCATTGGCGCGGTGCAGCTTGGCATGATGTACGGCTTTTATTATCAGTCTTTTTTGCATCTGAGTGTGCCGGAAGTGTTGTTGTTTACCGTGATGACACCTATTTACGTTAGCCTGCTAAACGATGCATTTGATTTAAAATTCCACGCTAAATATTTATTAGCTGCTGTTATTGCCACACTGGGTGCGGTGGCGATTCGCTTTAATGGTATCAGCAGTGATTTCCTGTTGGGTTTACTGATGGTGCAATGTGCCAACCTGTGTTTTGCTTTTGGTCAGGTGGCTTATAAACGTTTGATGCAACATCAGTCATTACCGCAACAACAGGTGTTTGGCTGGTTTTTTGTTGGTGCTTTACTGGTTGCTATCACCACCTGGTTGTTATGGGGTAATCCAGCTAAATTGCCACAAACCAGCACCCAGTGGGGCATTTTAATTTATCTTGGTTTAATCGCTTCGGGCTTGGGCTATTTTGGTTGGAACAAGGGCGCAACACTGGTGAATGTTGGTGCCCTGGCGGTGATGAATAACCTGCTGATCCCAGCTGGTATAGTGGTCAATTTACTGATTTGGAACCGTGATGCTGATGTACTGAGATTATCAATTGGGGCTGCGCTTATCTTGATGGCGCTGCTGCTTAATCAGTATTTAGATAAGTCGCGCAAGCCTGCAACTGATTAATCGCTTAGTGAGGTTGCAGGCGCTTTTTCCAGTTGCCTGCATGTTCGGCAATGCAACGTTCTTCACTATCAAAAAACACATTGTGGCGTGGTTGTTTCAGTACCACGCCAATTTTCAACATCTGTTTGTGAATATCTTTAATCAGTGCCTGATCAAGTTTTTGTTGTCTGGCATCAACAATTTGCTGCTCTGTCTCAAACACACAAGTTACGACTAAACTCGCAGGAAAATTATCAAACTTAGCGCTGTGGGTAAGCCAGCTAAAACCGGGTGTGGTGGTTTTGGCATTTTCACAGGCAATGGTCAGCGCTTTGATAATGTTGTTTTCGAGTTTCTTAATGGTGCTTTTCATTTGTTTACACTTTTTTGATATCGGTCGCGAATTTTGCCGTTAGCACAGTGTCATACTCAAGTCGTTTTTAGCGAAAAGTAAAAGGAATTCTGGTTTGGCCTTATTAAAATCTCTGTTTGTTATCCTAAGTATTTTGACTGTTAGTGCTTGTAGCAGCATTCCGTTACGTACTTTATATCATATGAGCCAGATTGATCCGTTGGATGTTAATGCGCGGGATGTACGCATTGCGGTACGCGCAGATCAGGCGATTCGTGTTCAGCAAGGCAATGTGCAGTTTAAACTTTATTTTGCCGCCAAAGATGGCAGTTTATACATCGATGATACTTATCTGGTGCAAGTGATGCCGCAAACAGTGCCTGATAGCGACCTGAAAGATGGTGCTAAATCGGGCGAAGTCATTACCCTGCTGAGTTTATCGGAAAACGACGCCATGCAAATGCAGCGCAGCCAGCAACTTATCGCACAGGCACTGGATAAAGATTCAAAAGGCGAAGGACGTATTACTGTAGATATTACCGGAGCATGTATTGTCGGTAAGCAAGTACCTGCTAACCACGTAGTCGATTTATTTTTATTGATTGATCCGGATGTAGGTTATCTCTCCCTTATAGAGGATTTGGACTTAAACAGCGATATTGCTGGCGAATCCAATAACCTTAATCAATGGACGCAATGTGCGGACTAATACAAGTCAAATTTAATCATGCAAACAAGGGCTAAGCTGGTAGTATAAAGCGGTGTAAAAGATCATAAAAAGCAGTGGCTTGGCAGGTTTGTTTTTGGCCAAATTACACTGCGGCAAGGAGCGTCATTGCTAACCGTTTATCCCTCTAACAAACTCGAACTGCATGTTGATGTGCTGCTGGCGCTGGCGAAAAATGTGCGTCAGTCACCGCTGGCACCGGTTACCATTTTGGTTGAGAACAAAGCCATGCAGCACTGGCTGCAAATGGAAATGGCCAAACGTGCCGGCATTGCCATGCAGTTTGAATTCAAAATGCCCTCAGCCTTTATCTGGCAAATTGCACGTAAATTAATGCCGGATGTTCCCACCGAGTCCACCTTTGGGCGCGAAGTACTGCGCTGGCGCATTGATGAGTTGTTTCAGGATGAGGCGTTTTTACAGCAGCCTTTGTTTGCCGAAGCGGGATTACAAACCTTGTGGCAAAAAGGTGGCTCTCAAGCCGAGATGCTGCGTTTTCAAATGGCATCGGATTTAGCCGATTTATTTGAACAGTACCTGATGTTCCGTCCGTTGGAATTAACCGAGTGGAGTCAGCAATCCCCAAGCAGCTGGCAAGCGTTAGTGTGGAAAACTTTAGTTGAGCAAGACAGCCAAACGCCACTTAAAGTACAGCAAACCTTGCTGGAAATACTGCAAAACAGCGACTTGCCAGATAACCTGATTATGTTTGGCATTAACCATATGCCGCCGCAAACCCTTGGGTTGTTTAAGCAATTGGCCGAGCGCATTAATATCCATCTGTTTCATTTAAACCCTTGTTTTGAATACTGGGGGGATGTGGTTACCGATAAAATTCGTGTGCGCCGTCAACTGGTGGCCGAGCAACAAGGCGAAGCCAGCAATCCGCTGCTGGCGAATTTAGGTCAGCAGGGTAAGGACTTTTTTAATCGTTTGCTGGAAGGCGGCCATAACGAAATCAGCATCGCAGATGATCATATTCAGCCGGGCGATGCGCCTAATGTGCTTAAACAAATACAACAGGATATTCTGGAACTGCGTGATGCCAGAAAAAATGCGCAAATTCAGTTAGATCAAAGCATTCATCTGGTGTCCTGCCACAGCGCGTTACGTGAAGTGCAGGTATTGCACGACTGGTTGTTACATCAGTTTAATCAGGATGCCAGCCTGCAACCGCGTGATGTGCTGATTTTATGCCCTGGAGTGGAAGATTACGCGCCTTATGTGTTGTCGGTTTTTCGCCATCCCTATTTACCCGATACCAGCGACAGTCCACGTTTGCCCTGTTCGGTGGCTGACCGTGCGCCGCTGGATGCCGAGCCGCTGGTGGCGGCCTTTATGGATTTATTATCGCTGCCCGACAGCCGTTTTGCGGTATCTAAAATTATCAGTTACCTCAAATTACCGGCGATTGCGCAGCGTTTTGCCATTGATGAAAAAGAGGTGGATACCTTATGCAACTGGCTGGTGGAAGCCTGCGTGCATTGGGGCTTGGATCAACAACAAGTGCAGCGCTTTTTGCCTGAGCAAGACGGCGGCAATAATATCGACGAGCGTTTTACCTGGCACTGGGGATTACAACGTTTATTAACCGGCTTTATGCGTGCCGATCACGAGCATCTTGTTACTACCGCCAACGGCAAAATGCATGTATTGCCGATTGTCGAAGGCAGTAACGGTGTATTGCTGGGGCGGTTAATGCAGTTACTCGAAAACCTCAGTTTATACAGCCGTCAGTTACAACAGCCACGCACGGCTGAGCAGTGGCAGTCATTTTTGCTCAGCATGAAAGAGCAGTTTTTTGCGCCGCTGGAGCAAAGTGAAGATGCCGATGAAATCATTACCGAGGTGATAAACGGCCTGCATAAACAACACCAATTAGCCAAATCGAATACAAAATTGCCGCTGCCGATTATCCGCCACGCGTTACATAAACGTTTTACTCAGGCCGATAACTACAACCAGTTTTTAACCGGCGCGGTGACCTTTTCTTCCATGGTACCTATGCGCAGTATTCCGTTTAAACTGGTGGCGATTTTAGGCATGAATGACGGCCAGTTTCCGCGCCAAAGTCAGCCGAATAGTTTTGATGTGCTCGATTTAGGCAGCCGCGCAGGGGATAGATCACGGCGTAATGACGATAGATATTTATTCTTAGAATCGCTTCTGTCGGCGCGCGATAAGTTGTATTTAAGTTTTGTTGGGCGTGATATTAAAAATAACGCCGAGCGCCAGCCCTCTCTTGTGTTGCAGGAACTGTTTGATTATTTACGCAGTGGTTATGGCTGGTTGCAAGCGCCAGAGACTGAAACCAACGGCCAGCTCAATCAGCAAGCGTTGCATCCCTTTAGCCGTGATAATTTTATTCCACCCGAAGCCGGGTTTGATCAGGGCTGGTTGCGTCAGGCTGAGCCATCGGATGATGCGCGCGATAATCTTCAGCTTAATCAAATAGAGCCTTTGCCGCTGCCAGACGACATTCTCTCCATCAATAAACTGGTGCGGGTGCTGGATAATCCGCTGGCATTTTTTGCCCGTGAACGGCTTAAATTGTGGTTAGGTGATGATGAAAATGAACTGCAGGATAGCGAGCCATTCACTATTAATAAACTGGATGAAACCCAGTTAAAACAAGCGTTAATCAGCGATGCTCTATATCAACAACAGGATGCACCGCAGTATATCGAGCAGCAGCTATTATCCGGGCGTATTCCACGTGAGCAATTTAGCCAGCAGAACCTGATGGAATTACAGCAGGGGATTGGCGATTTTGCAGAGATAATAGAGCCGAGCGTGAGTGGCTGCGAAAAATGTTATGAGCAAATCGAGCTGCAAGTAAATGGCCAGCCGGTGACACTGGAAGCCGAGTTGTATCTTAACCGCGAGCAGCAAAAAGTGGTTTACTGGCGCGCTGCTAATCGTAAAGCTAAAGACGATGTAAGAATGTGGTTGCAGCTACTGGTTGCTATTGTGGCTCACAATAAAGTGTTTAGTGCAGAAGCCTGGTGTGATGATGCCAAATCGCCGTTGTTAATTGATCCTGTGGTGAGTGTTGATGATGCCAAACAGTATTTGATTAGTTTGCTTAAATACTGGCAAACACTCAGTGCCAAACCCTTGCCTGTTTATAGCCAGTTAGCCAGCGCCGTGTTTAATGGCAATGATAATCCTGAGCAAACAAGCGCGGCTGAGCTGCAAAGCAAATGGTTTAGCGAATGTTTAAACGACAGAGTTCCCCTTGATCGTAATGGCTATTTCAACTGGTTTTATCCGCAAGTGCCTGAATTAAATGATGAACTGTTACAGCACTTTAAAGCGCTGTATGCACCTTTGTATCGGCTGTTAAAACGTGGCAAAGCAGCACGTAAGGGGGCCAAATGAGTCATCAGGAGTTATTAAAACCGCTTGATGTGCAGGGCCTGCCACTGCAAGGCCGCCATATTATTGAAGCCAGCGCCGGTACCGGTAAAACCTTTAATATCACCAAGTTGTATTTACGTTTATTGCTGGAAAAACAGTTAGAAGTACAACAGATTCTGGTGGTGACCTTTACCAAAGCGGCTACCGAAGAATTACGTGGGCGTATCGCCGCGGAAATTCGTGATGTATTAACTGCCAAGCGCGGCGAATTTGAGCTTAATAAAACCGAGCCCGATCAAAGCCTGCAACAGCAAATATTGCTGTTAGAAAAAGCGCTGCTGCATATGGATGAAGCGGCGGTGTCTACCATTCATGGTTTTTGTAAACTGGCGCTGCAATCCCAGCCCTATTTAAATGGCATTCCACCCAATGCCGAGCTGGAAGCCGATTGTTCCGATTTGCTGATCGATAGCATTGCCGACTGGTTACGCGCCTTATCGGCATCGCAACTGGCGCTGCTAAAAGTTAAAGATCCTGACAAGTTTTACAGCACTTACCGCGATGCGATTGATAATCTAATCCCGATTCTGGCTCCGTTGGATGAAACACAAATAGCGGCTAAACAAGCCGCCTATAAACAGCAGTTGTTGCAGTACCTATTGCCTTTAACAAATGAAATTGAGCAGGTTCTGGTAAACGATGCTGCAGCGAATCAACGAAAAAAACGTGCTGCCGAGTGGCAAAGAATTTCAGAATTTTTGAATGATGACATGGCTTTGGATAATGAAATACTGGAAATCTTGTGTGGTTTCTTTAGACAAAGTCGAAAGTTTAGTTCTGATGATCAACAAGCGTTAAACAAGGTCACGCCTTTATTTGATAAACAATCGGGTATCGAGGCCTTGATGGGAAAGGTCTATTCATTAAGAAAGCAGCTTGATGACTCACCTGCCTATCAGCTTCTATGTGATGGCATTGAGCATATCCGCAACGAATACGCCAAACGTAAACTGGATGCCGGGCGTTTGGATATTAACGATTTGGTCAGTCTGCTCAGTCAAAAGTTACAACAACCCGATGCCAAACCGTTAATTGAAGCACTGGCAGCGCAATATCCGGTGGCGCTGGTGGATGAATTTCAGGACACCGATGCCGAGCAGTTTGGCATTTTTAATGCGCTGTATCCCGGGGGCAATCCCGCACAAGCGCTGTTTATGATAGGTGACCCCAAACAGGCGATTTACCGTTTTCGTGGCGGTGATATTTTTACCTATCTGGCCGCACGTGAATCGGCTGACTATCGCTGGGTAATGGATACCAACTGGCGTTCCAGCGCCCAAATGATTACTGCCTATAACGCACTGTTTTTAGCCAGTGGCGAACAGCAGGTATTTGGTCAGGGCATTGATTATGCAGCGGTCAATTTCCCGCCTGCGGATAAACAAAAAAGCCCGGCCAGCAATGTGCTGGATGCTAATTCAAACATGCAGGCGCTGAATTTTATTGTTGATATTGCCGGGCCTGAACAGGAAGGTAAAAAGCTCTCTGCTGCCGATAAAGATACTGCGCGCCAGAATGTGGTGAATGGCATGGTGGCCGAAATTGCGCATTTGCTGAATGAGGTACAACTTAAACATCAGCCGGTGCAGGCGCGGGATATCGCAGTACTGGTGCCCAACGCCAAGCTAGCCAATATCGTTAAAGAGGCGCTGGCCGGGCGTAATATCAACAGCGTGTATTTAAGTGATCGCCAGTCGGTATACAAAAGTGATGAAGCCAACGAACTGTTGCTGGTGATGGAAGGGCTGCTTAATCCCAATAGTGACGGCAAGCTGGTATCGGCCTTATCCACCCGTTTAATGGGTGGTAATGCCCAGCAGTTGTTTGAATTGCAGCAGGCCGAGAACGATGCGCTGTGGCAATTTAAACGTGATGAAATGGCTGAGCTGCGTCATCAGTGGGATGTGCAGGGCTTTTTACCCACCATGATGACCCTATTACATCGTTATTTTATCCCCGATGCCCATCGCCATGAACGCAGTTTAACTAACATACTGCATTTGCTGGAGTTACTGCAAAAAGCCTCGCAGCAGTTCCGTTATCCGGCACAGTTGCACAACTGGTTTGTGCAACAAAAACAGTTAGATAAAGGCGGCGATAGCCACGAACAGCGGCTGGAAAGTGAAGCCAATCTGATTCGTCTGGTAACCTTGCACGGCTCCAAAGGTCTGGAATACCCCTTTGTATTTGTGCCCTTTACTACCGAAATTTCCGACCCAACCAAAGCGGGCAACAGCGCCAAAGCGTGTCTTAAATATTACGATCATCAGCAGCAGGCCAATCGCCTCAGTCTGCAATACGATGATGAGATAGTGCGTCTGGTCAAACAGGAAGATGCCGCCGAACGTGCACGTTTGTTGTATGTGGCAGTTACCCGCGCCGAATACCGTTGTTATTTAGGGGTTAGCCAGTTTGATGATGAACAACATGCCACGCCGTTGGGTTTGCTGTTGAATTTGCAAGCGGGCAGCACCCTGGTCAGCCGTTTAGAGCAATTAACCGCGCAACATGCCGATATGCATTTGCAGTTTGCCGATGAACTGATGCAGTTATTACCGGCAAATGATCTCCCAATACAACAAGCGTTGCCTGAGTTAGCGTTAAGTGAATTCACACGTAAGCTGCAAGATAAGTGGCGCATTAGCTCGTTCTCCGGGTTAACCCGCGTGAGTCAGGCGATGCGTCTGGATAAAAAAGAGCGCACCGACACTGAAGCTGTGCCTGTGATTGTGCAGCCGGCACCGGATTTTTCGCAACTGCCGCTGCGTTTTACGCTGGCTAAAGGTGCGCATGCTGGTAACTTGCTGCACGACTCGTTAGAGCATCTGGATTTTAGTTCACGCGATATTGAGCACTGGCAGCAGGCATTGAAGCAGCCGATGGCCGATTTTGCTGATGAGCAGTTACAAGCCGAACAGTTAATTGACTGGCTACAACAAGCTTTAGCCGCACCATTACCGGCTTTACATCCCGAACAAACTGAATTGCGTTTACAGGATTTATCCCGAAGCCAGACCTGCCGTGAAAGTGAATTTTATTTTAGCGTGAGCGCGCCGCAGGCTGCTGCCTTAGGTGAGTTTTTGGCCGGGTTCAGGCAAAGCAAACATCAGCATAACCCCTTACCGTTACCCGATGAGCTCAGCGGCATGATGCACGGTTTTATCGATTTAATTTTTGAGCATCAGGGGCGCTATTTTGTGGCGGATTACAAATCCACCCATTTAGGTTTTGCTCTAAGTGATTATCACCATCAGGCGATTGAACAGGATATGCAGGCGCATTTTTATGATTTGCAGTACCTGATTTATTTGGTCGCTCTGCATCGTCATCTTGAGCAATGTTTGCCGGATTATGATCCACAGCAGCATTTGGGCGGCGTGTATTACCTGTATTTACGTGGCATGCATTCCCAGGGCCGTGAAGGCATTTATGCACGTTATATCGAGCCAGACTGGATTGCACAGCTGGATGCGCTTTTACGTGGAAACAATACTGGAAGCCACGTAAGTGCTAGCGGAGTAATGGCAGGAGCGGATTTATGATATATGCCTCAAGCTCACAATGCATGAAAGACTTAGCCGCAGTGGAAGCGATTGATTATTTCACTGCCAGCCGTTTAATGGATGAATTGCAGTGCACTGATAATGCCTTGTTATTTCATTGTTTTATCGCACTGAGTTTTAGTTTACGCAGCGGCAGCAGTTGTATTGAGCTGGATAAATTAGCTAATCAAATCCTGTGGCTGGACGAAGGTAAAAAAGGTTATCAGTTTGCCGATTACGCCGGGATAGAGGCTGCTTTTAGTGGTTTGGCAATCAGCGAAACCGATAATGCCAGCATAGTGAAAATCGGTAATTTGCTGTATCTGCGCCGTTACTGGCTGTTTGAACAACAGGTGGCGGATAATTTGCGCCAGCGAATGTTAGTGTCGGCAGATAGCGAATTTGCACTTAGCGATGAACAGCAACAACGTGCCCGGCACACACTGGCGAATTTGTTTGCTGACAGCATGGATGCCGCACAGCCGGATTATCAGGCGGTGGCGGTGGCCAATGCGCTAAACCGCCCCTTGTCGGTTATCACCGGTGGGCCGGGCACAGGTAAAACCTATACGCTGTGCCGGTTATTGCTAAGTCTACAGGCGGTGTTAGGTGAACAGATAAATATAAAACTGGCGGCACCAACCGGTAAAGCCGCGCAGCGCATGAAAGAATCGATTGCCCAGAACCTGGCAAAGCTCAAGGTTAACACTGAGGTTGGTGCTCACTTAGCGATAGAGTCAATGACGCTGCATCGATTACTTGGCATCAGCCGTGATCCCGTTTCCCCGCGTTATCATCAGGACAACAAAATCCGTTGCGATGTATTGGTGGTCGATGAAGTCTCGATGCTGGATTTAGCCATGCTGGCGCGGTTATTACGTGCGCTGCCGGATCATTGCCGTTTGATACTGTTAGGGGATGCCGAGCAATTACCCTCGGTGGAAGTGGGGCAGTTGATGAAAGACCTGTGCCCGTTGCCACATCAGGGGTACAGCCAGACTGCGTTACAGCAAATTCAGCAATTATTACCACAAGCCAGCTGGACGAATCAGCTAACACAACAAAGCGAAAGCAAAACCGATTATTTAACGGTGCTGGATAAAACCCATCGTCAGCTGGATTCCGATTCGCCTTACAATATTAGCGCTCTGGCGAACCTGGTGATTGCGGGCAATAGCCGCGATAGCTGGGCGCTGCTAACCGATAGCGTCCAGGCGCAGGGCGATATGTTTTCCAGCCCACAACTGACATTAAATAACACCGCGCAAACGGTTGATGATGAGAGTTTAATTCGTGAATTAAGCCAGCGCTATTACGCCGCGATTGCCAAGGCAGCAAATATTGAAGCTGCGTTTAAGGCACTGAATCGTTTCCGCATTCTGGTGCCCACCCGGGTTGGGCAAAGCGGGGTGGAGGGGCTTAATCAGTTAATTGAACAACAGTTGGGTTATGCCACGCTGGGTAAGTGGTATCGCGGACGGCCAATTATGGTCACCGAGAACGATTATACCAATGGTTTGTTTAACGGGGATGTCGGGCTGGTGTGGCCGGCGCAAAACGGCCAGTTAGTGGCGTATTTCGAAACCCTGGATGGCATAAAAAACGTGCCGCTTAGTCGTTTACCAGCAATAGAAACTGTGTACGCGATGACAATTCATAAAACCCAGGGCTCGGAGTTTGAGCGTGTGGCCTTGTTGTTACCACAACAAAACAATCGGGTGCTGAGTAAAGAACTGCTGTACACCGCGATTACCCGTGCCAGTGAACATTTATATGTGCTGGCCGATGAAAATCGCTGGTTGCAGGCTTTTGATAACCCCAGCCAGCGATATTCAGGCTTAAGTCGTTTATTGTTTGCTTAGGGTCTGTTGGTCTTTGTTGTATGAATTTTGTTCTAACTAAACGCTTTTTAATCGCGGCGCTTATTTGCAGGCCTAATGGATTAAGTCAAAAATAAGCAACAAAGAGTAAATAGTGTTTAGGACGAACCCTTCGGGCAACGTTTGCGCGGCATTTCTACTGCTTCAGCACTCATTCATGTAGAACAACTACACCACAATCGTGCTTCATGGTTTAAATACCGCGCAACTCGTTGCAAAAGTATACAGCAAAGACCAACAGACCCTAGACGATAAACTGGATAAGGTTGGCGGCCAGTAATACGCCGCTAACCAGTTTCCAGAACAACAGCGGATTGCGTTCAATCAGTGGTGCGTCCTGCGCCGCTTCAATCATGCTTTGGTTAGGTTTAAGCAGGTCGGTTTCGAATTCGGAAAACGCCTGATAGCGGTTTTCCGGTTGTGGCTGCAACGCTTTTTTCAGGGTCAGATTTACCCAGGGTGGCAATTCATTGCGGTGTTTACCCAGTGACTCGTAATCCCATTTGGTATAACTATGGGGCACGGAGGACTGACGTGAAATAGCAGGGTAAGGCATTGCACCGCTTAGCATTTCATAACAAATCACCGCCAGTGAAAAAATATCCGACTGATGTGAGCTTTGATGCTCAAGCACATATTCAGGCGATACATAAGTTAAATTGCTGCCATCAAAATTGCTGGGCTGTGGTTGATCCTCATCCAGTCCGGCGACATACACAGAACCAAAATCAATTAACTTCACCTGATTCTGGGTACTGATCATGATGTTTTCAGGACGCAGATCACGATGAACCATATCAAGGCGCTGCAATGCGCGCAGTGCCGCCACAATTTGTTTGATGATGACTCGCACCTGATCCAGTGACGGTTTAGGGTTGTCCACCATCCATTGACGCAACGTCTGGCCTTCAATGTATTCACAGACATGGTATAAAAATGCGGTTTTTTCCGGGCGGTGATGAATGCGCATTACATTCGGGTGATTGACCCGCTGACCAATCCAGGATTCATGGGCAAATCCGCGCAGGTAATCTTTATCGCTGGCATATTGCTGGGTTGGTGCCTTCAGGCCATATATTTTGCCATCCTGCTCATTAACTACCTTGTACAAACAACTGCGTTGTCCCTGAAATACGGTTTGCAGAATGCGATAGCCTTCGAGCTTCATGCCTATTTCCAACGCTGGCGGCACCGCTAAACGCTGGATTTGCAGGTAATTTTCGTTAATACCGTAGGAGGGCAGTTGTTTCACCCGTACGATTAAGCAGGTGATATTGTCCGGGCTGCCTAGCTCAATGGCATGTTCCACCACAGATTTAGCCAGTAATTCCAGATCATCTGTACCATCTGCGATCAGACTGGCAATCTGGCGATCACCCAGCACATCGTGCACCCCGTCAGAGGTGAAAATAAATAAATCTTCGGGTTGTAAATCAACTAAACGGTAATCCACATCCAAATGTGGATCGATGCCCACAGCGCGGGTAAGGTAACTAATATCACCCTGAAAATGTTTATGGTCGCGGGTTAGTTGTTCAATATTGCCGTCCTGAAACCGGTAAATACGGCTGTCACCCACATGGAATAAATGGGCACTGGCCGATTTAAACACCGCGCCACTAAAGGTGGTGACCATATCACTTTGTTGATCAAACTGGGTGCTACGATGGCCCAGACACCATAAATTCAAACCGCGTAATACACGCAAAGCAGCGCGTTTAACCGACCAGCTTTCGGGTGTAGCCAGATAATCATCAACGAAATTGGTCACGCAAGTGACGGAGGCCAGCTGCGCCTGACGACAAGTACTGGCACCGTCGGCTACTACCGCAATGGCACCTTTGGTATCGAGCAAATCAGATTCGGGTTGCAGCGCAGCAAAGGCATCCTGATTTTCAGCCCGTTTACCTGCTGTGGTGTAACCTCCGAATTGTAATTCTAACTTATCCACTCAATGTACCTTATGATCTGGCCTACCCTGCCCACGGGCGATTTTACGACTGGGCGATGCAAAATAATATAAGCAATTGGTTATTCATGTGAGGCTGGAACGACCATCTTATTATTATTGTTATCTCGATCCGCAACTGTGGTTGGTTTCGTGACAGGAAATCTCTACACTAGTCCGACAGCGGAAATACAGCTTAATTCAGTTTATTTTAACCGTTTTCACCCTTAAAGGTGAATAGATGGCGGATATACACCGGTCTTTACTGTTATGTATATCAATACCTTAGCCAGTCAGTTTATGGCAATACTCGATAATGGATGCAAATGTTAGAAGATAAATTCGGGCGACGTTTTCACTATCTGCGATTATCGATCACCGATGTATGCAACTTCCGGTGCCAGTATTGTCTGCCTGATGGATACCAGTGCAACAGTTCACGTGAATTCCTCACGCTGGATGAAATCAAACAAATTACTCATGCCTTTGCTGCGCTGGGCACCAGTAAAATCCGTATTACCGGCGGTGAACCTGCGCTGCGTAAAGACCTGCCTCAAATCATACAACAATGTGCCAATACACCCGGTATTGAACAGGTGGCGATTACCACCAACGGTTACAAGTTAAAGCAGGATTTACCCGCCTGGCTGGATGCGGGCATTAGTGCAATCAATGTGAGTGTGGATAGCCTCGATCCGCGTCAGTTCGATAACATCACTGGTTTTGGCCGCTTGCAGCATATTTTAGATGGCATCGAAATGGCGATTGAAGCGGGCATCAAAGTGAAATTAAATGCCGTGATGCTGAAACAATTTAATGCTGATCAACTGCAACCTTTTTTAAACTGGATCCAGTCGCGAAATGTGACGCTACGCTTAATCGAGCTGATGCAAACCGGTGATAACCAGTTGTTTTTTAAACAAAACCATATCAGTGGCTTACCCATCAAACAGCAACTGCTGGAAAGTGGCTGGAGCCAGATTATCCGTAATAAAACCGCAGGTCCCGCGCAGGAATTTCACCACCCCGATTATCAGGGCAAAATCGGCCTGATTATGCCGTACAGCAAAGACTTCTGCGCCAGCTGTAACCGCCTGCGTATTTCGGCCACCGGTAAATTGCATTTATGTTTGTTTGCCGAACAAGGACTGGATTTACGTGAACTGATGCAAGAGGGAAAACAGCATGCACTGCAGGATGAGTTAGTGGCCTTGTTAGGTAATAAACAAGCTACCCATTGGCTGGATAAAGGGTTTACGGGTGCCACCAGTAATTTAGCCATGCTTGGTGGTTGATAACCACCAAACAACATTGTTGTTTTGAAAAGCCAAGCTTTCAGCTTGGCTTTTTTGTTTTTGGGTTAAATTGTTGGGATTGGCGTTATTGCTGTCGCAGCTGACTCAACATTTTGAATATCTGAAACATTGCATATTTCACGTCCCTGAAGGGCATGAAAACATCATGGATGATTGAATTGCTTTATCGAAAATACTGAGTTATTGCTGCGCAACTAACCTTTTGTCATAAAAGTTAACTTTGGGCGTCGCGCCGGCGACAGCGGCTTAGGGAATTGTGCTGCCGCAATTCCCTAAGAACCCAACGGCACCCCGCACTGTGTCTGCTCAATTTCAAATTCAGGCAAACTGCCACCGTCGCAAATCCACATCCCTTCTGCTGCGACTGACTCGGCATCCCTGCCTCGTCTGGCAATTTTCTAATCTGAATTTTAAATTGGCCACAGTGAATGGGGGGATTAAGTCAGCCGATGCCTGACTAGAAAAACCTAAGCTTCAAGTTATTGCCGCGACAGCGGCCAAACGGAGTTTGGCTAACTGCGACTCTGACTTTTAGACAAAATCCAACTGGCTTTCGAATGGCTAAACAGGAATTTTAGCCAAGGCCAATGCTTTGCATGGATTGCTGCCTTTGGCCGTTTCGAAATAAAGACAGTTTGTTTTTGGCGGTAAAAAAGTCGGTGGAGTGAAAGACCTTTCGCCTATTTGGGTCTGTCCAAATAGGCTCGCGCCCGCGGGACGGGCGTGAAAACATCAGGGATGATTGAAATGTTTTACCGAAGATACTGAGTTAATGCTGCGCAACTAACCTTTTGTCATAAAAGTTAAGTTTGGGCGTCGCGCCGGCGACGACGGCTTAGGGAATTGTGCTGCCGCAATTCCCTAAGAACCCAACGGCACCCCGCACTGTGGCTGTTCAATTTTCAATTCAGGCAAACTGCCACCATCGCAAATCCACATCCCTTCTGTTGCGACTGACTCGGCATCCCTGCCTCGTCTGGCAGTTCGCTTGTCTGAATTTTAAATTGGCCACAGTGATGGGGAAATAAGTCAGCCGTTGGCTGACAAGGGGGGACTTTCGATATTTTCAACATTAAATATATTTGAATGGCTAACTCTCTAATTGGTAAAGCTTTTATTAATCTGATACTAATAAGTCAAAGGATAAAAACGAGACAGGTTGCGGTAGAAAAACGACCCAATCGCTCACTATTAAATTGTTATGTGAAACCAGATCACAACCATGGCTAGGCAAAAGAATTTATATACAAATGACAAGTGGTTTGATTTCTCCCGACGAGTACAAGATCGGGACGGCGGGAAATGCTTAAAATGCCATAGGTCACCACCTAATGTAACTCTTCAAGTGCATCATGAGATATATGTTCCTAATAAGCAGCCATGGGAGTACGCGTTAAGTGATTGCACTACGTTGTGCAAAGGATGTCATGCACGTGAACATGGCCACGTGGAACCAAACAGCGGCTGGTTTCTTATGTCCATAGATGATTTAGGCGGGCTAGATGGCACATGTGAGAGAGAAGGCTGTGGTAAAGAAATACGGTATGAGCATCTAACTTATCATCCAGATTGGGGTTATAAGAAAGTTGGTAGCACTTGCATTGAACACTTGACCCAAAAAGATAAAAAACTAAGCGGTAAGGTTTTGGCGTGTTATCGCAATATCAGTAATTTTGTTCATAGCTCGGATTGGTATCAAGGTAAAACGCAAAAAGGTAAATCTTATATTGGTGCAACGCATAGCTATGACTTAATAAGAATTTATGGCGAAGAGCGCAGGTATGCCTTCCAAGTTGCACTAAAAGAAAAGGGCCGAAATTACTATCACTACAAAGACATAGTGCGTGTGCCCGGAAAAACACTTGAAGAGGTCAAAGAGCTGGCGTATATCGCGTTAAAAGGCGTTACTACAAAAGATATCGAAGAAAAGGCTATGCTTAGAAATCTGTATAAAAGTATCAGGTAAATCACATAACAAGTAAAGCCAGCGGATGCTACGCACCGCTGCTTTAAACCTTACAAACATTGAATAATTAACCTCAAATTCGGATTTAATTTATTAGTAATTCTCAAAAGCCAAGCAACCGCTTGGCTTTGTCGTTTTCAGCGACTCCAATTTGCCTTGTGCAGGTGAAACTTGTTCGAACGGGAAAACAGGACGTTTTCCCGAGGCGCGTGTTTTGCACGGATAGCTGCCTCGCGCCGGTTCGATTAAACAAGTGACACCGTAACAAGATCAGTAAATTGGCGGAGTACAGGATTCTTTAGCCCCTTTCTTATCCCTAAGAAAGGGGCTCGCCCCGCAAGGAAGCGGGGAGAAAAAAGCTAGGGATAGCAACGTTTGTTGCTAGTGCTTGGCGCTATTGTTTTGCACTAACATCTTGTTATAAAAGTTGAAATCAGACCTTGGCAGGTTCACTCTTGCCAATAAGTTTCTAACTGCAGAAAACCGAGTATTTGCATCAATGTTCCAACCCATCTGTGGTTACCACAAAGACGATGAAAACCATTGGGTCGCACAGCTCTCTTGTGGTCACTTCCAACATATTCGTCACAATCCGCCCTGGACGAATCGCCCCTGGACACAAACCGAACAAGGGCGGTTAGGAATGCTTGGGCATGAGTTGAATTGTCTTAAATGTGATAATGGTGAGCCAAAAGATCAGTTAGTTTTACCAAGCTAAATAAAAAGGACGCTGGTTAGCGCCCTAATTCGATAAATCGTTTTACCTTAAAACCAATATCAATCATAAACACCAGTGCGGTGGCTGATAAAAAGGTTTGCCATTGATGTTGGCTCAGTTGCAGTGTGGTTTGTTCACCGTGTAATGGGTAAATCAGTGTTAGGCTTTGCGGCAGTTGGTACATCACTGCCAGCATGGCAAACTGCGCGGCATAAATTGCCCAGTCGATGATAATTTTGCCGCGTGTCCAATACGGTGACAGCATTTTGTAAAAGCAAAATACGATGGACAAAGACACCACGGCGCTAATCCATGGCACCAGCGCATAAAGCGCATCGCTCATATGTATTGAGTAACGGGCGGCGGGTTCGCCGGTTATCGGCATAAAATAGTTGTTCATCACCGCGATAAAACCGAACAAACACACCATTTCAAACGCGGCATCAAATAACCCAATTTGCTGATTGGGTGCCGGGATATTAGGTAACTTGCTTGGGTGCCATTTGGCATAAACCTGCTTGGTGGTTACCGCATTACCAATTAAATAAAAGGCCAGCGTGGTCCAGGCAAAACCGTATAAACAACTTTCGAATATATTGCCAATAAAGTGCAGAGCGGTGCTAAAGACATTGATATGCTCCTGCGAAAACGCACCGCTCAGGGTTTGTGTGCCTTTAACCACAAATAACAGTAAAAACACCCATTTAAGTACCACTTTATACAGTGGGAACAATTCTGGCGTGACCAGCGTTTTGGCACTTTGATAGCTGGATGCCACCACAATTGGATGGCCACGCTCCAGCAGAATTTGCTGAATTTCCTGCTCGTTTAACTCGCGTTGTAATTGTTCTGCTTTATCATCAATTTGATCCTGCAGGCTCGATTCCAGCTCGTTGCCTACATCGTCTTTTAAGGATTTGGGCAGGTAACTTTTTACATTGTTAACGTAACGGTTTATCCAGTTCATTGTTGTTCTCCTAAAATCATCCCGGTGGATTGATTCAGTTTTTGCCATTCCTGTTGCATTTGCGTTAGTGCATCGAGGCCATCGGCTGAGGTTTGGTAAAAACGACGCTTGCGGCCGTCTTCCACACGCCAGTTGCTCGTTAATAATCCCTGATCTTCCAATCTGCGTAGTAATGGATACAAGGTGCCTTCATCTATGTCTAAACCGGCTTGTTCGAGTTTTTTACGCAGCGAATAGCCGTAGTGTTCCTGTTTTAAGCTGGCCAGCGCGACTAATACCAGCACACCACGGCGTAATTCCATGGTTAACTTGTTGAGTCGTTCGTCATCGATAGGCATCTCTTTTTCCTATACTGTGTGATGCATAGTATATACTGTATGTGGCACAGTATTGGAAATCAACTATTTTTTACACAACTGATTCAGCCATTTTCAATGGTGACTTTTATTTATTGGCGGCTGGGGTAGACTTGGCGCACAAAATAAAAACGGAAAAATTATGGCGATTATTAATTTAGGTTCGATCAATATCGACCACGTTTATCAGGTTGATCACTTTGTGACGCCGGGTGAAACCATGGCATCCAGTGATTACCAGCAATTGTTAGGCGGCAAAGGCGCTAACCAGTCGATTGCGCTGGCTAAAGCCGGTGCGGTGGTAAAACACATTGGTGCTTTGCATAAAAGCGATGAAGCCTTTAAACAGCAAATGCTGGATTACGGTGTGGATGGCAGTGAAATTAAACTCACTGACACACCATCGGGTCATGCGATTATTCAGGTTATCCCTGAAGGTGAAAACGCGATTGTGTTGTTTGGTGGCGCTAATCAGGCGATTGAGCAACAGCATATTGCCGACGTGTTGGTGACTTGTAGTGAAGATGACTGGTTTTTAACTCAGAACGAAACTGCGTTAGTGCCAGAGGCGTTACAAATGGCTAGACAGGCAGGGTTGTCTGTGGCGTATAATCCCGCTCCTGCCACCGATGTGGTGAAGCAGGTTAACCCTGACTGGGTTGATTTGTTGATCGTGAATCAGACCGAAGCCGAGCTGGTAAGCGGCTGCGATTCGCTTGAAGCACAAATGGAATATTTTCAGCAACACTGGCCAAATACCGATGTATTGCTAACGTTAGGCAAGGCCGGTGCCACGCTTATTACCCGAGAAGGTGTGTTGGCTGCCGATGCTTATGAAGTGAAGGCGCTGGATACTACAGCTGCGGGTGATACCTTTATTGGATTTTTCCTCGCGTTTTTTGCGCAGGGTGAAGAGGTTGGCGTCGCCATGCAAATGGCCTGCGCTGCTGCTGCATTGGCGGTGCAAAAAGCCGGTGCTGCCCAGTCGATTCCAGCGGTGGAAGAAGTACTGGATTTTATCGAGGAGACTCATTAAGTGAGTGAAAAAATTATTATAGATACCGATCCGGGTATCGATGATGCAATGGCGATCTTTTTTGCCTTTCAGCATCCGGATTTTGATGTTTTAGGTTTAACCACGGTATTCGGTAACGTGCCGGTGGAAATGTCGGCCAATAACGCACTGGTTTTGTGTGAAATGGCAGAGCGTTCCGATGTGCCGGTAACCATGGGTATGTCGCGCCCGTTAATTGGTCGTGCATCTACCTATGCGCATTTTGTGCATGGTGACGATGGTTTTGGTAATACCGGTTATATTCCGGCTAAAACCGAACTGGACGGGCGCAATTCACCACAGTTTATTGTGGATATGGTAAACAAATATCCGGGTGAAATTTCATTAGTGCCAATTGGTCCGTTAACCAATATCGCGATGGCAGTGCGTTTAGATCCAAGCATTGTTAGCAAAGTAAAACGCGTGGTGATCATGGGTGGTGCGGCTTATGTGCCGGGCAATGTTAACCCTGTGGGTGAAGCCAATATCTGGAATGATCCCTGGTCGGCACAAATCGTCTTTGAGCAGGACTGGGATGTGACCATGATTGGTTTAGATATCACCAACAAGTTGCGTTACAACCAGGAGTTCCTTGATGAACTGGAAAAAGGTAACAGCAAGCTGGGTGGCTTTGTTAACCGCATTTCTCAGTTTTATATGGACTTTTATTCAAAAGGCCAGACGACCCGCGATTGTCGTTTCCACGATGTGATGACGCTGGTTTATATCCTGCATCCTGAATGGTTTGAAACCATGAAAGCTAAGGTGATGGTGTCTTGCGAAGACATGACCCGAGGTCACACCATTTGTGGGCCAGAAGGCAAAGGCATTAGTGAACCCTGGACCAGCGGCCCTTATGTAAATGTAGGCCTAAACGCTGACGAACAGAAAATTAGCGATTTATTTAAAAAGGTTTACGCGCTGTAAATCCTTAGGCGACAGCCAATTTGTTAATATAAAAGGGACTCAATTGAGTCCCTTTTTGTATGTGCTGTATGGCTGTTAAGTGACTAAATCACTTACAGCGAATACTGCTGTTTAATCTGTTTTAAGCGCTCCTGCGACTTCGGCTGATTAAAATCGTTGTCGCTGATTTTACGTTTTGCCAATTCGGTTTGGCCGTCTTTTAGCAGGGCTTCAATGTAATTTAACCACACTTCCTGACTGGCCTGGCCGGTGTCGGTGGCTTTAGCCAAATTACGGATTGCTTGTTTGTTGTTGCCTTTGGCCAGTTGAATTTGCGCCAGAGTATCTAATGCATCCGGATTATCTGGTAATAATTGCGTCGCCATGTCTGCGTATTTTTGCGCATCATCCAATTGCTGTTTTTGTAACAACAGATAGGCCAGATTATTCAGTGCCAGAAAGTTCTTTGGATTCTGCTCTACAAGTTCGGTATAGGTTTGAATCGCATCTTCAGTACTGCTGGAAAGCTGGCGTTCGGCTAACATGGTTTTAGTTAACTGATCGGCTGGATAGGCTTGCAGATGTTTATCAATAAGGTTGTCGGCCTGATCTTTTTGACCTGTTCTGTCCAGACACATCACTAGCATACGCAAATTAAAGGGTGTTTTTTTGTCATCGTAAGCCGCCTGAGCGTTGGGTAATGCGTTACTGACGTCACCTCTACTAAGCTGTAACTGTGCCTTAAACCCACGAATTAACGGACGTTGCAGAATTTGCTCTGGCAATTTGTCATAGCTTTTTTGCGCTTCTTCATACTGACTTAAGCGCAACAGGAAAAGCGTTTTGATCACTTGTAGCTGGGTATTTTCACCATAGGTTTGTATTGATTGGGTGACCAAATCCAACCCTTCCTGATACTGGCGTTTGCTTTCGAGGACAGATAATTTGCCAGACAATGCCTGAATATTTTGCGGTTGCGCTGCCAGCCACTTACTATACAGTTCGTCCGCCTTTTCTACATCATTGGTGCGTATATAAGACACACCAAGCAAACGGTAATACAAGTCTGGTGGTGTGTTTTCAGTGCTAACCGCTTCCAGCAAGTTAATGACGCTGCTGAAGTCCTGCTGAAGTAATAATGCGGAGGCATAAACCAGACGTATTTGCATATTATCCGGCTGATTTTGATGCAGTTTTTGTAGCTTTTTCACGCCTTCATCAACACGATTCTGTGCCCGCATTATGGCAAAGTAGCGTGAAATCGCCGGCATATAATCCGGATGCGCATCCAGCATATTGTTTAGTGCCGTAATGGCTTTATCAGTTTTGCCTTCAGCGGCATCCAACTCAATTAAAAGCAGTGCAGGTGATAAGTTGTCGGGCTCTACTTTTAGCGCCTGCTGATACACCTCACGGGCTTTATCCAGCGCATTTTGCTTGCTGTAAATCATGCCCTGTAACATCAGTGGCTTAATATTGTTGGGTGCGGCCTGACGCCACTTATCCGCCAGTTGCTGGGCTTTATCGATTTGATTGGTATTAAGGTAGGCAACCGCAAGAGAGGATTGTGCTTCATTTAGCGAGGGATCCATTTCCACCGCTTGCTCAAGCTTTTTAATACCTGTCAGGTCGTTGACCGATAATTGCAGCACGCCAAACTGGGTGAGTTCGTTGGCCGTTTTACCCATGGCAGATGAACGTTCAATCAGTTGTTTGGCTTCTTTAACCCGGCCTTGTTTAAGTAATTCATAACTGGTGCTGGTAAACAAATCCAGATCGTTTTCAGTCAGTGAATCAAACTGGTTCAGGGTATCTGCCGCTTTTAAATTTTCACCTAATTTGAGCTGACTGGCCGCCAGTACTTTTAGTGCTGGATGGTTATTGGGTAATTCACTGGCAGTGAAAGAAAGGTGTTTTTGCGCGGTTTCAAAATCATCCAGCGCATAAGCGGCGTAACCGGCTAAAACCCGATAAGAGGGTGATGCTGCATCTTTGGCAATGGCTTTTTCTGCAAACTTCAGCGCGTCTTTATAGTCTTTCTGATTAAATTTGGCCATCGCTTTGTAGTAGTTAAGCGTGGCGTTTTCTGCATTAATTTTTAGGAGTTTATCTACTATCGGCTCAGCATTTTCAGTATTGCCGGAGTCCATCCATAATTTGGCGAGTACAAACATTACCTCTGGTTCATCAGGGTTATAATCCAGATAGGTTTTATAAGTGTCGGCAGCCTCAGTCAATTTGCCTTGTTGCATTAATAACAGTGCTTTTTGTTTTAAAGCCTGTGGCTGAGTGGGTGACTGGGTTAATACCTGATTAACTAAAGCCAGCGAGTCATCAAGTTCTTTTTTTATGGCTTTTTCATAAGCCAAAGACAGAGTTTTGAAATAGGAGTCAGTTTTATACAGTTTGATGCGTGCAATAAGCTGTTTGGCCTGAGGCTCTTTGTCCAGACGCAATAACGATTGCAGTTTGAAATAGGCTACTTGCACGGCATCGTCATCACTGAGCTGTTGTTTTTCTAACTCAATGTTACTTAAAGCAACATCGGCTTTGGTTTTTTCCAGTGCGATAGTGAGCTGAGGTAATACTTTAGATGCGCTGTATCCAAGGTCGAGGGCTTTGCTTAGTTCTTTTTCTGCACCACTGTATTCCTTGGTTTGCATATATAACTGGCCCAGTTCATACCGGGAGTCCGCATTGTCTGGTGCCAGTTGAATGGCATTTTTATATTCAATGATTGCGCCTTTTACATCCTGTTTTTCCACCAGTTGTCTGGCGTTGGCAACATGTTCTTCTGCGGTCATTTTGCTGCAGCCTGCAAGCAGCAACATTAATGACACCAAGAGTAACTTTTTCACAGTAAATTCCTTTATATTAAACGGCTTACGCTCTGCTACCAGAGTATTGAACAATGCAGCTTAAGGCAACAGCTAGCCGCAGATTTGCTTGATTTAACTGCTGGGTTAGTTACGTCGGACTGGTGTCATCAGCACTGATGTTTTGTCGTGGCGTTTATCGCAACAATATGGCCTTGTTGATCAAAGTCGATCAGTACCATTTGGCCATTATTTAAATGCTGCTCAAATCGACCTTGTGCTTCCATGGCTTCCACTAAAGGCTGGGTTATCTCAACTAATTGTTTATCGCAGGTTTGTAAGCGCCAACCATCCTGATTATTGAGTAGCGTGGCAGCGGCCTGATGATGAGCCACCAACAATTCCTGGCTTTTTAAAAAACGGGCATAATTTTGCGCTAGTTGCACCTTACCCTGTTGTGACACAGAGTTGTTGTTGGTGTTATTGCTTTCCTGATGCAGGCTGTGAACTTGCACTCTGGTGATTTGCAGAGGTTGAGCCTGGTGTTGATTCAGTTGCATATATTGAAATAACACCAGTAACGCACTTAAAGCTGTAACACCGAATGTCCAGTTGATTAGATTACTACTTCGGGTTGGTTTGTTACGCGCCTTATTTTTGGCCAGTAAATGCGACTTTATTGCAGACGGGCTTTTATATTGCTGTTTACGTTGTTCGTAAAGCTGGTTTAGCTGGTCCTGATTACGCTCAGTCATGGTAGCTCTCCAGTTGCTGACTTAAGCTGTTTTTGGCGTAACGCAGGCGACTTTTAACCGTTTCGATTTCTGTGTGAGTAATATCTGCAATTTGCTGCAGACTGAAACTTTCTTGCTGTAAGACAAAGGCTTCTTTTTGCTCAAATGGCAGTTGTTGTAAGGCCAGATTGAATTGATTGAGCAGGCTGTCTTCAGCCTGATTATATGGCGCGGCTAATTGTTCGATTGCTTCATGTTGATGGTTTTTTTGTTTACGTAATTCATCAATCAAGGTATGACGTGCCATGGTAAATAACCAGGCTTTGAACTGACCGTTGGGCGATATTGTTCTTTGTTATCAATGACTTTTAACCAGGTTTTTTGACAAACATCGGCAGCGATATGAGGATTAGCGTTGCTAAGCACAAAATGATACAGGTCATCGGCGCAACTGTTGTACAACCTCTCCAGCGCACGATTATCGTGACTGCTCAGATATTCCAGCATCAGCTCATCCGGGCTAAGCTGCTGCTGGAACCAGTTTTTGATCGCAAGCGTTATCGCCATAAAATCAACGCGCCCTAATTATTTTTGCAAATCAAAGGTTAACATGATTTTTTGATTTGGCTGAGTTAAGGCCACTCCGTTTTCAACTCTGGGTTTGTATTTCCATTTAGCCAGTGCTCGACGGGCTTCACGATCAAAAACGCGTTTGGGTTCTGCATCGGTGATTTGAATATTCTGCACCGTACCACTCTCACTGATATCGAAACGAAGAGTGACATATCCCGATACACCATTGCGCAGTGCATCTATTGGATAATTGGGCTCTACCCTTACAATGGGGGTTGCCAGTCCTTCTCCGGGGATTAAAGTAGGCAAGGTTAAATCGGAGCCAGTATTTACTTTGTAATCAGGTACATAACTGGGTGTACCTCCACCTGAATCCGGCTCAGCCTCCGGAATCACCTGTGGTTTTGGTGGCGTGACAGTTTTGGGTGGTGGAGGCAGTATTTTGCGCACATTGGGTACCGAGTCCTCCCGGTTAAATACCGGATCGATAAATACTGTTTTAGCGGGCTCTTCAACCATCTGGCCGTCAAAACGAATTAAATACTGCATTAACCAGAACAAGGCAAACGTCATCAGGGTCGCAATCAAAGTAAAACCAAGGGCTTTGCCGATAGCATTAGGATTGAAGCTTAGGGTAGGATTAGCCTGCATATCATGCTCCTTTTTGTTGAGGGTCATGAGTAAAACGTTTCATCAAGGCAAAAGGGGTTAAATTATTTTACCGTCAGATAAAAAAACAGCGGCGTACTGCCCAGGATGTGGTGAGCAAAGCCTGAGTAAACTGGATATCAAGCAATATAAATGTGGCAGTTGTGGTTATATTTATTATCACAATGTCGCGACTGCCGTAGGCGCCTTGATGATATGTGATGACAAATTACTGCTGGTTGAACGCGCTAAAAATCCCGGCAAAGGTTTATTGGGCGTGCCCGGTGGTTTTGTCGATCCCTTTGAAAGTGCTGAACAGGCACTTTGCCGTGAAATTGATGAAGAAGTTGGGGTAAAAGTGGATATTCATCAACTTCAATATTTTGGTAGCTGGGCCAATGAGTATCTTTACGCTGAAATTAATTACCACACTCAGGATTTTTATTATGTGGTTGAGTTAGCGAGCAAACCACAATTAACCTTGCAGCAAAGCGAAGTGTCTGGCGTGAAATGGCTGAGCAAACACGAGCTGGAACTTAACCAATTGGCATTCTGCTCAGCGCGTGATGCGCTGGCAAAATGGAAAAGCAGTTAAATTACTTTATTTGATCGGCTGGCCAGTTGTCGGTGCGAAATGGTACGGCGGGTAAACCTTGTGTGTTGACTAAATTCACCTCGGGATAATCAGCCCAGGCATAACGCACGGCAACCGGGTTAGGCACTTTGTTACTGTTAACGACTATATAGCCGTTCTCAACTCTGGCAGTAGCGGGGTAAAACTGACGGTCTTCTCCTGCGATGATAAAACCTTTGATGTCAGTATTATCTTTACTGCCCAGCCCCTCTGCAAAATCAAATTCGAGTTTTATACTGTTGCCTTGATTATGCATGGCTTTATAGGCAGGTCCGCTGGCGATGGTTGATAACCCATAAGCGATATTCTGTGCCTGTAACCATAAACGCATACCGACGTCTTGTTTATTGCGCGGATGAATATCCTGTTGGTTACCAATATCAATAGTGACCGCCATACCGGTATTATCCAGCGCCAGCGTTTGTTTTTGTGCATCGCGTAAATAGGCCCATTCGCTTTTGGGTTGCAGCGCTTTATGCGGTAAATACGCAGCCAGTTGTACAAACAAAAAGGGTAAGCCGGGGTCGTTGGCTCGTTCACGCCAGTTTTTAATTAAGGCACTGAATACGG
Organism: Neptunicella marina; assembly: GCF_014270035.1. Taxonomy (GTDB): domain Bacteria; phylum Pseudomonadota; class Gammaproteobacteria; order Enterobacterales; family Alteromonadaceae; genus Neptunicella; species Neptunicella marina. The sequence goes on from NZ_JACNEP010000006.1 coordinate 267,667, forward strand.
CGTGATAATCCTGATGTTGAGCTACGTTATTTTCGCCCTGATACCAGATTACGCCTTTGATGGCATAGGGTAAAACAGGATAAATCATCGCGTTGTATAAAAAGCCAGGTAGCCAGTTATAACGCGTTACTTTGGGCATCGGCGCTTCTAATGTATTGGAAAACAGCCATTCGCCTTGTAAATCTATTTTGTTTTCGGCAATTTGTAGCCACATTTGTTGGTCTTTACCCAGCATTACATTGTTATCCCAGGAATTGACAACACGTAATGCGATCGTATTTGCACCTGGCTGAAATGCATTGGCGGGTAATTCAAACAATGCATCGGCTTGATTCCAGCTTTTTTGTGCGAGCAACTTTCCGTTTATAAATACCAGCGCTTCCTGCACCAGTTCGCCCATATTTAATGTTACAGGTGAGTTTGGAAGCTGATCGAGTTCAACCGATCTCTTAATCCACACAAAATCGTTAAGTGGCTGTTTATTGGGTAATTGAAGGGTTCGCCATTGCTTGTCGTTGCTTTGCTTAAGAATGTTTGTAGCCAGCTGGGTATCACCAATGCGTGAAAATTTAAGTTGTTCTGCTTGCTCATTGTCTTGCAGTATTTGCGGCCAGTCTTTGTTATTTAAGGTTTTTTGAGCCAATGCCTGATAGGCCGGTATATCAACTAATTTTCTGGCATCAACCCAGGCTTCGGCAGGTGTACCACCCCAATTGGAATCAATAATTCCCACCGCCACATCCTGTTGTTTATGTAACAGTTTGGCGAAAAACCATGCTACCGCAGAATAATTTCCCACCGTGTCGCGTGAAGCCATTTTCCACTGTGACTCTGGAATCATTGATTGCGGTGACGCTGCCTGAGTATTAGGTACCTCAAAAAAACGAATAAGAGGGTAGTTGCTGTCCTCTAACTCTTTATTTAAATCATCTATGCCCCAGTCGAGTTTCCATTCCATATTCGACTGGCCACCGGCTATCCATACGTCGCCCAGATACACATCTTTAATTAACTGTCGGCGTTCACCAAGCAATTCAAGCTGGAATGGTCCACCCTTGGGCATTGCGGGTAATGTTAACTTCCAGTTACCCTTTGCATCGGCATTTACAGTGGCAGATTGGTGGTTAAAACTTAGAGTAACAGATTGATTGGGACTGGCCGTTCCCCAGAAGTGCAGCTGCTTGTCACGCTGCAACACCATATGATCATTAAAAAGCGCAGCGAGTTGAACCGAGGCGTTGGCTTGTGTAAAAAAAGTCATTAAAAACAGTCCTAAGCTCCACCCAAATTTTCTCATCTGTGCCTCCTGGCTTATCTGGCCTGATTACAATACCTTACGGCTTCCGCACAGGCTAACATCAGGTGATATAAAGTACTAGCGGGTGCCATATCCATACATACCTGATTATTCTCATCTAATTGATCGACGTAGGCACCTTTGACTGTGTCTGAAATATAATATTTAAACAGCAGATTAATCGCATCTGCGGCTTTTTCTTCATAGGATTTATCGCCAGCTTGTGCCTGGGCAATGTTAGCTTTAATTAATTCGGTGATGGGCCATAAGCGCTTGGTGGGTTTAGTGACCTTGCCATCCAGTGTGGTTTCATCAAATAACAGCCCCGATTGCTCATCACGACCTATCGCCAGCGTTTTTTCATAAAGGCTGGTGCAAATGGTATCAACCGGAGTTTGGGTAAATTGTTGGTACTTACGTAATAACCATACCCATTCCATCATATGACCTGGTTCGCTTAGTTCACCACGATCATTTGACACTGGCTGCCAGTCCTGCTGGAAAAATTCGAGCAAAATTTGTTTATCATGATCATAAAAACGCGTTTCAAATAAACAGTAAATTTCACCGGCCTTTGCCAGCCATTTTCCGTCATTTGTTATTTCGTAAAGCGCCAGAAAGGCTTCAAACAAGTGCATATGTGGATTTTGGCGGCGTTCCTGATAGGCATAATCACCTTCTGTCCAGCCACCCGGCGCTTGTTTGAAATGTGTGTTTATGTACTTAAGAATGTGGTTGGCACGTTCTAAATAATGGTTTTCATTGGTTAATTGATACTGATAGGCACTGGCGAGTAAGAAAAACGCAATGTCGTATAAATCTTGTCTGGCGTCGATAACCTGATTATCCGCATCCAGCAAATGCATATAAATCCCAGGTAAATCAGGGCGGCTGGCAAATTTTTCCATAAAATTTTCAATGCCCTGATTCACCTCTTTGGCATTTTGCATCCATCCCTGATGCGCAGCATAAGCGAATACAAACTGTTGTCGGCTTTGCACGCGTACACGTTTGTTACACGCGTTATCTGGTGTACCATCGGCGTTTAGTCGTTCGAAAACACCACCTGTGGTGGGATCAATCCCAACGGTGCTCCAAAGTGGCAGCGCTTGCTCAACCATCCAGTGTTTAAAGCGCGCGGTAGCCGCCGTTAATTCCGCAGAAATAGCCATGCAATTCCTTTGTCCTAAATAAAATCTGTTTTGGAAGGAGGGATCATACTGGATATGTTTTTTGCTATAAAGTACTGAAAATCTATACCTTTTATACGTACATTTGATATGACACTGTAATTGCTTTGATTTAGCATCGATCTTTGCGTATTTATTCTGATTGAAATTGTCTTAGCGTTTTCAGGGAGGGGGGAAGCGGCGATGCCAAATTCCGTGTTTGCATTTCACAGTTTTCAGCATGAATTAACCCGTATTGGTGACTGGTGGTGCAGCCATATGCCTGACCTTGAACATGGCGGATTTGGTGGACAATTTGATAATGATGGTTGTTTTCAGTTTAATGCAGATAAAGGCTTGGTATTAAACGCGCGAATTTTGTGGTTTTTTAGCGAAGCAGCAAATAGCTTACATCGCAATGACTATAAACTGATGGCACAACGTGCGTGGCAATATTTTGAACGCTATTTTGATGATGCTGAGCAAGGTGGTGCCTACTGGTTATTAAATTATAAAGGACAGGTCGCCGATAATAAAAAACAGACCTATGGCCAGTGCTTTGCGATTTACGCTCTGTGTGCCTACTACAGATTAACTGGCGAACAGCACGCCCTTGAACTCGCCATTGATTATTTTGAATTGATTGAAGAGCATTGCCGCGACCCACTTTATGGTGGATATATCGAAGCCTGTACCCGCAACTGGCAACATATCGATGATATGCGCCTGAGTGAAAAAGAAAAAAATCACCCTAAATCACTTAATACCCATTTGCATTTACTTGAGGCGTACACAGCGTTACATAACGTGTTGCCACAGCCTCGTTATCGCCAGGCCCTGGTAAAATGTATAGACCTGTTTGTGCGCCATTTTATTAATGCAGACGGCAGCAGTTTACGCATGTTTTTTGATATGCACTGGCATGACGCCAGTCAGGCAAACTCTTATGGTCATGATATTGAATGCAGTTGGTTATTGTGGGATGCACTGCAAAGTGTTGATGATAATGAACTGACCGAACAAATTAAACCGCTTGTGCTTAATCTGGCAAAAAACTGTGCGCGCTGTGCGATTACTGATGAAGGTAAGTTTGCCGAATTGCTTGAGTTCAGTAATGGACATAAAAGTGATCAGAGTGTGTGGTGGGTGCAAGCCGAGGCCATGGTTGGTTTTTATAATGCGTATCAGATCAGCGGTGACAAATATTACCGACAACTGAGTGAGTCTGCATGGCATTACTGTTACCAACATCACTTTGACTTGCAATTTGGCGAATGGTTTTGGTTTGGTAAAAATGCTCAAAATATCCAACAACAAACATATAAAGCCGGATTATGGAAAGGTCCTTATCATAATGGTCGCGCAATGATGGAATTGAGCAAGCGAGTCAATCACAGGTAACGTCCCTCTAAATCTCAAGCTCAGGCATAGTCCCCGAATTAACGCTCTGGAAACATTGATTTTATGGGTGTTTTTTCGTTCTAATGGCTAAAAAATGTTCGATAACAAATTTTTACAGCTTATTTCTGGCTAAAACGCGGTTTATCACTCTTAATTAACAGTGGAGTAAGGAGTACTCCCTGTTTTTGTCACCGATGTTGCAACATGATGCTGATATTGTTGGGTGAACAATTATGCGAATCAGGCTGCTCGCATAGGGGGGAATGATGTTAGATTCACTAAAATCCAAAGCTCGCTCTCGAGCGATTGCCGATCTCAAAGTACTGACGGTCGCCTTTATTTTATCTTTTCTGGTTTTTGCCTCGTTTGATGTCCTTGAATATATGGTTGAATTCGCCCATCAACATGAGCAGTTTGAAATAGATGAGTTAATAGGGGCGTCTTTTATTATCGCAATTTTGTTTGGCATCTTTTCCTACCGCCGTTGGCAGGATGTTAAAAAGCTGTCCCTGTACTGTGAAGAATTGTCGATGATTGATCCCATCACCTTGTTACCTAATCGTCGTGTGATTAATCGCTTATTTGAAGATATTGAGAATGAAAAACAGCAGGATGTTTTTCCACTATCGCTGGCACTGGTTGATATCAGCGGCCTGGAGACCTTACAGGCACAATATGGTAATACTGTTGCAGAGCAGGCGTTACTGGAATTGTTTTATCGTTACAGTATGCTTCTGGAAAAAGACCAGTTAATTAGTTACCGCAATACTAACCAGTGTTTGCTCTATTGTCCTAAAACCGATGAATTGCAAGCAGAGCGTTTATGTGAAGATGTACTGGACATTGAACTCGAATCTCATAAAAGCACGTTAAGTTTATTGTCGGTTAAAGCCGTATCAGTGACATTAAACAATGCCGACCAACTGGATGATGTTTTTGAGAAGCTGGAAGATTTACTCTGCTTAGCCCGCTTTGAATCCGACCTTTTACAATATCGTAAGATGGAGCAACAACAGGCGCTGGAAACTGCAGAATCATAAAGGAGAACTATGTGCAGGCACGCACGAGTGAGCAGGAAAAGCTGGAACTTGAACATCAGGCAGCCAAACTTTTTATGCGCGCCTATGAAAAAACCACAGGAACGCCAATACGCCATTTGTGGCATAACAAACCCAGTAAACCCGATGCATCCTGTTTGTTGGATGGTAAAAAACTCGATTTAGAAATTGCCCATCTGTACGGCAGTGAAAAGGAAGCGATGAAAATTCTGGGGCGCGAGTTGTCTCGTGCTACCCGCGAAGCGTTACGCGAACTCGAATGTTCCTGTACGCCAGATAAAAGATTACTCACGGCGTTAAATCGTATTTTATTAAATAAATCAAAAAAGCATTATCACACCAAACGTGTATGGTTGGTTCTGCGTAACGCACATCCGGCCTGGGACGCCGGGCAAATTATGGCTCAACGGGAGTTTATAGAGATACCCATCACACATCCTTTTGAGCAGATCTGGATTGTCGCTGATTGGCGGGCTAAAAGTGGCATCCTCAGATTGTACCCCTGAGCTATCTCATCAACCTGACTACTTTAATTACCCGTTGAAATATCCATCCGGAATCTGTCCTCCGGTAGCCTGTAATGGCAACAAACTGTTGGCGCTGGTTACCCACACCGCAATGGCCAGTGAGCCAACTTGTTGTGGAATTGGCGGTAACTGCCAGTGGCCACTGGTTTCTCCCTGAGAGGATAACAAGTACTTAACGTGTTTAAGGACCACAAAGTCTTCTACCAGAGAACGACCGTGATTTTCTCCTGCATCTACTTTGGTACTGGCATTTAGGCCAAGTAACGCGATATGTACATCCTGATTAGTATCTGCCTGACTGTAACTGACACTGACGTCGTTATTTTCAAAGGTGACAGACAATATCCCGGCTGGCTGTTCGTCAATTGGCAATGACTTGCCATTAAACCAGCCGCGCCACTCCCGGCCGTTGATGAAAAATCCCGGAGTGTATACCGCACTGCTCAGGCCTTGCTCGGCAAAAGTACGTTGGCGCTTTGAATAATCGGCCGATGAAAATGGATCGCGCCAGCCAAGGTCATTCCAGTAATCAACATGAAACACTGCGGGTACAACTTTATCCCACAATACAGGACTATGTTTCAGGCGGCTTAGCCAGATTTCTGCCGGTGGACAACTACTGCAACCTTGTGACGAATATAGTTCCAGCAATTGGACCTGCTCTTCGCCTGATTGAAAATGTAATGTTTGCTGAGCGAAAGTCTTAAAATTAAACACTATCAGAAAAACAATAACCAAATAACGCATAGGGAACTCTTTGAGTAAGTCATGCTTAACAGACCGGTTAACCTGGCGTTTTATGTCAGGCATGCAAGTTTGTTTTTGGATGTACCAAGTGTAGGCAGTAAATTGTCTGCCAGAGCGTTTTTATTGGTGGGGGTCGATAAAACTACTGATACTCAGGCGTCCATTACGTGGATCTGCACTGAAATTACTGTGAGCAGGAATGACGCCTGAATGTAAACAGTTTCTGCGGTACACAATCATACGGTTGAATAGACCGGGTTGGTGATGTATTTGCTCAAACAAGGCCGTATCACCATTAATGTAACCATCGCTGGCTTTAGGAATATTGTCTGTGCCGTTTTCACTTTCAAGAGACTGAAAGTATTCAATTCGGCGCGATTCGTCGATAAATTCGTAACCGGTCTTTCGATGCCGGTAAAAGGCGGTGCCGCCCTGATTATCATGGAATAAATAAAATACCGCCGCCAACGTCTGAGGTTCCACTGCATCAAAATGCGGAATGCGTTGCAGCAGTTTGAGCTGGTTGGGTGGTGTGGTGACCAGCGAATAATGGCAAACGGATAAGCCCAGTTTAAGTTGCTGCTCACCCCAAAAATGATCCTGATGCTGGCTAACTTGTTGCAACAATAGTTGGGCAAATTGCATGGGTGCTTTCGCCCTTATTCCCGGATAAAAGGGGGAATTAGCTTCAAAGTGACAACTTGCCGCATCTTCGATCATGGCGGGGGCTTGCGCAATAAAATTATCAAATACCAGCATGGGCAAATTTTCGTCACCGTAGTGTAATCGGCTTACTTTGCATTCGTCGCTGATTGATAATTGCATTCTGGATTTAGCTCATTGCTGGTGCAGCGCAATACTGCTTTATAAAATCACGGTGCAGTGGCATTTTATCCGCAACGGTCATAATACTATCACGCATGTTATTTAAGTACTGACTCAATTCCTGATCCGTCATGGTGCTGAATATTTGGTGCCATGACTGAGGATAAATGCCTTGTCCTAACATTACGTGTGTCCAGGACTCCAGGCGGAATAACTCTCGTTCGTTCTGAAACGCATGCCCCTGCTCTTTGAACAACTCAATTCGGTGTGCCAGCGAATCAGGGATCTTCATATTACGACAATAACGCCAGAACTCACTGTCATCTCTTTGAGTCACGTGATAGTGCAAAATAATAAAATCACGCACATTTTCCAGCTCTTCTGTTGATTGCTGATTATATTCATCCACTACCGACTGGGTAATGCCATTGAAAGGAAACATGCGCATTAAACGAATAATGCCATTCATAAACAAATAAATGCTGGTTGACTCCAGTGGCTCAACAAATCCGCTGGATAGACCCAGCGCCAGACAGTTTTTGTTCCAGAATTGTTTTCTGCGCCCGGTTTTATAACGGATAAAACGTGGATGATTGATCGGCGCCTGATCGAGATTAGCTAGCAGCAGTTTTTCGGCCTCGGTTTCCTGCATATATTGACTACAAAAAACCAGACCATTGCCGGTACGATGTTGAAGAGGAATCCGCCACTGCCACCCACTCTGATGGGCGATCGCACGGGTATAAGGTAACATGACCGGATCAAATTCAGTTTGCACGGCAACGGCGGTATCACAGGGTAACCAATGCGACCAATCCTGATAACCCGTCTTCAGGGTTTGTTCGATTAACAGGCCTTTAAAACCAGTGCAATCAATAAACAAATCGCCATCAATTGTCTGTCCGTTTGCCAGTTGCAGCGATTTAATATCGCCACTTGGGTGTTGTGTCACATGTTCTATCTGACCTTCAATGCGTTTAACCCCCAGTTTTTCACTGAACTGTCGCAAAAACAGTGCATATTTACCTGCATCAAGATGGTAGGCAAAATTGATTTTTCCCGCTTTATCTATGGCAAATTTATGTTGTTCTGCAGCTTTTAACTCTAAACAATAATCGCTGTAAGGTGCAGTAATACCGCGGGTTTGACCATGTAACCAAAAATGCTGAAACTCAGCCAGATAGCTACTTTGCCCGGTGGTGCCGAAGGGGTGAATGTAAGATTCACCTTGTTTACCCCAATTTTCAAACGAAATACCCAGTTTGAAGGTAGCTTCAGTCGCGCGCATGAATTCCTGTTCATCGATACCGAGCAGGGAGTGAAATACACGCATCGGGGGAATGGTGGCTTCTCCAACACCCACGGTGCCGATTGCTTCAGATTCAATAAGCGTGACATCAACCAAAGGACTAAGCTTTTTACTTAATGCTGCCGCCGCGACCCAGCCCGCGGTACCACCACCGGCTATCACTATTTTTTTTACAGCTTGTTGCATATCCACGCGGACCTTAATCGTTAACGGTTGAGTTTATTAAGTAACATGGCACGCAGACTGCGTGCTTTTTGTGGGTCGAGTTCACCCAGATACCCCTGAGCCTGTTCGGGTAAATGCGCTGCGGCCTTGCCGGTGTTATCAAAAATGTAGTAATCAAACAAATGTTTCCATGCACGTTTTTCGTGTTCCGGTTTATGTCGCATACTTAACATGGCGTGATACAACACATTCATTGCTGCTCCACAATAAAGAGGTGACTCGCTCCACCAGTAATTTACCAGAACGTTAAAGTTTGCCAGTCCTTCGACCTGATGCCACCACATGGAGGGTAAATACAGTACGTCACCCGGTTCCAGTTTTGCTATTTCGGCATGATCCAGAGCGATTTTAAAGTTGGGATATTTGTCAAAATCCGGATTGTCAAAGTCCACCATGCTCAATGCCTGCCCACCCGGGGTTAAATGCAGTGGGCCGGGATACAGGTTTTCCACCTGACTGGGAGGGAACAAGGTAAAGCGGCGTTTGCCCATAATGCAGCAGGCCAGATTATCTGAGGCATCATAATGAGCACAAGCTGTGGTTTTGTTACCAATCCAGATGCTAACCCGGTTGGATTCCAGCGGAATATCGCTTTGGGGGCGGGGAATGGTTAAATCATTGTGTTCCCGCAAACCAGGAAAATGGGTATCAATCACATTTGAGGCAATATATAACGAAGGGGGATTAGGCTGATCTTCCACCTCAATCAAACGTTCTAAGAAGGCATCAACCTGTACTTGTTCAGATTGATAATTGAGCTGTGTTGCGTCTTCGTTATAAAAAAAACGTCCTTTAATATCGCTTCCACCTACATAAGCAAACGAAGGTTTTCCATTATAGTAGGGCGTTAAATAATCGACGACTTTGCGACTAGACTGTTTGCCTAGCATGACCAGAGGCCAGTGTTTTACCACACCTTTCAAAATTACCGGAGATTGACCATTAATGGCCTCTTTTGGAATTTTTCCCGGTGGTAAATTGTTGATGACCGGTGTCTGGCGACTGATTTTAACTGTCATGTTACTCGCCTGTCTGGCTGTCCTGGTTATTTTTGCGTTCAATTAATTTGCCAATATTACTGGTTGAAGCAACAACAGCGTAAGCCAAAGATAAAAATCCCTGCTGATTTAATTGTTGTAATTGTTCAGCAGACAAATTGCGCAGAGCGTTTTCATTAATGGTGTAATTACCAACCAGGGAGCGTTTCTCACCTGATTTAAGTTCAAAATTAATATTAACCGGCTCGATAAGTCCACAGCTTTCAAATGCCGTGAACATGGCGGATTGCATTTGAATACCCTGGTGCAAAACCTCCAGTAGTTTAGATATGTGCTGTAGATAGGGGCTGTTGCCTCCCTGTTCGAGAAACAATTCTGCACCTTGCTGTTCATTTACTTTAGGGTGTTGCATATCGATATGTACAACCGGTGTTTTGACGGCTTCGCCTTGTTCCTGCTGAGTTTGATAACCAATCATAAAGGGACCACGTGCCACACTGGCCGGCACATAAAATGCTGCCCAGCCACTTGGATGAGTGGCATCTAAATACACATTTTCGTTTTGTTCGGTGCCAAGTAATACCGTGGCCTGAAACTGGTTTGAGTCGGCATCTTTACGAAATAAAATTGCATACTCTTTTTGTAATTCAATAAATTCAGTTGGAAATACCTGAACACTGGCAACCGCATCACCTAACTCAGCACTAAATGAAGCAATAACCCGGGTACTCTGATGTTGGATATTATTAAGTAAAACTGTTTGAGACATAACACACTGCTCATTTCATAAGGTGGCTTTTGTGCCACCGTTTTAGTTAAATTTTATTTAACCACAGACAGTTAGGTAATTAAAATTGCGGAAATAAAAGCCGCTCGAAAGCGGCTTCTATTGTTTTTGTCAAACCTAATGTCTGAACCTTAGAACACGTAACGTGCACCCACCTGATAGCGAGCACCTAAATCGGTCAGGTACCACATCATGGCTTCATTACGTGCGTGAGAGCGGCTGTTTTCACCTGTGATGTTCAGACCTTCTGCAAAGATGGTCAGATCTTCGCTGATGTCATAGCTCACGTTTACATCAATCTGGTGATAGGCTTCTACATAACGCGGGTTATTTGAACCACCTTTGTTAACTTCTGCCAAATACTCATCACGCCAGTTGTAGGCAATACGTGCCTGAATGCCGTCTTTTTCATACATGGCAACCAGGTTAGCTGTATCACTCAAACCGATCAGGGCAAACTGTGAATCATTTGGATTCGCTTCGTTATTAAAGCCCACATCTCCACGTACCAAGGTGTAGTTGGCTGATACACCAAATCCAGTTTCACCAAAGAAATGTTGTACGGCTAATTCAGCACCATACAGCTTGGCTTCACGGTTGTTATCCGGTGTACTGGTACGGAAGGTTACTAACGGATCGTCACCATTGGCTTGTAAATCGAAACCATTATGGTTAGCCAGGAAGTCAATTTGTTCCTGTGTGCCAGTAAACTGAGGGTTAGCACCGTATTCAGCAATCATATCCGGATGGGTTTGATACTCACGGAACACCATCATGGCATACAAATAAGTATCATCCAGTGGGAAGCCAGCATCCTGTACAGCCTGAGCTGCAGCCAGTGCCCGGGGACCTGAAGTGACGTCTCGAATACCCAGCAAGGTCTGGTCAACTTGTTTGTTACCAATGAAGTTAATAACGTTTTTCTGGAATAAACCCACAGACGCATAGCTGTATGGTGTGTAATAGTATTCCAGTGACAAATCAAAGTTAGAGGATTCAAGTGGCAACAATCCCGGGTTAGAAGCGTCTGCAGTAGGCTGCGCACCTAACAAGGTTGAACCACCGCCACCACCAAAGTTGGATGCTGATACACCCAGGCTACCCAGTCCAGCACGCGAAATGGTTTTGCTGAATGAGAAACGGCTGATTAACTCATCACTAATATGCAACGTAAAGTCGAGGCTTGGCAGCATATTGTCGTATTTAGCCGTTGCAGATGCTGGTTCTGGCGGTATGCTGCCATCTACATAGGCGATGATATCGTTATTGTCTTCCCAGTTAAAATAAGTAGTATTCACTAATGAGCTGGAATCAAGATCCGTTTCTTCATAACGAAGACCGGCTAAAACATCAAACTCCATTCCACCGATTTCGCCCATCAAAGCAACCTGGAAATAAGCCGCCATGGTATCTTCTTTTACCAGATTATCGGTTGATAATGCCGATTCAGACTCGGTGGGTCTATCAGCATAACGAGGGATTTGTAATGCCGCGTCATAAATTGCGACCGGATCGGCAATAAAGCCATAACCGCCTGCACGTGTGTCGTAATCATCAAATTCGTTAGGTAAATCGAAAGGCTGAATAAGATCGCCAAATTCGCCCGGATGACCAACGTTCCAGTTACCCAAAGCAATGTTGTTACCTGCAGTCTGGAAGGTATGAGATTCCATCGAGCGGGTTTCGATACCAAAATCAAAGCGGCCGTCATCAAACTCGTATTTACCATCCAGTTTAACCTGGGTGATTTCGGTCTTCTGACCGGCATTACGCAAACGAGCAATGGATGAACCCACATCTAACGGATCAACCTGACCATTGACATTGGCCCCTTTGCCCGGTGTGGCATCGTTATATACATTGAGATAGGTGGGTAAATCACCACCGAACCACCATTCACGAGATTGAACAATAGGCGCACCTAAACCAACCGCCAGTTCACCTGTGTTACGGGGACCGGTACCGCGGCTGTACATTTCTGAATCATGGGCATCCAATACAAAACTTAAATTATCATTTACACGATAATCCAGATTTAAACCGAGTGATTTAAGGGTATTGGTTTGTTCACGCCATTGTTGCTCGTAACCTTCATCTACTGCACCTGGTGAATAATCTTCCATCATGTAGATAGGTACTTTTACGGCGTTGTTGTCAAATTCGACAACCTTGGTATTGCTACCAGTTTGAACCCAGTTAGTGATTTCACCACGATGTTCCTGAATTTGATTTTCAGCGAAGGTGTAATCTACTGTCGCTGTAAAATCATCCTGTGGGCGGAACTGTACGGTTAACTGTGCATTGTCACGGGTACGTTCTGTATTAGAAAACGCGTAACGAATATCATTAGGACGTGCGTATAGCTGGCCCTGGTCAGGGGCATTACGGTATTCCGCTGCGGTGGTGTTCCATAAACGGTCTGCATCGGCCAAATCATCCCAGTAATCCACATTCCAGTCGTTTACGGTTGCACCGGTATAACCTGAATCACGTTCCTGATGACTGGCGGTTAAACTCACACCCAAAGTGGAATCATCATTGGCAAAACTAATCAGGCCAGCAACTTCTGGTGTAATATCATCGCCGGTGCGATTAGTGGTGTCATTAACTGCTTTCACGCTCGCCGATGCTACCAGCCCATCACGATCCAATGGCTTGGCGGTGATAACGTTAATAGTTGCACCAATACCACCGGTTGCAATATTAGCTTTACCTGTTTTGTAAACCTCAACGCCTTTAATCCCTTCCGAGGCCAGGTTTGCAAAATCAAACGCACGGGTGCTACCACCACGCGTCGTACCGTCAGCACCACTACCAGCACCATAGGTGGTCGCCGCAGGCATTACGCGGCCATTCAAAGTGACCATGTTGTTGCCTGCACCAAAACCACGCACTGTCACTTCTGAACCTTCACCGTTAGTACGGCTAATGGATACACCGGTAATACGCTGCAATGATTCCGCTAAGTTAGTGTCCGGGAATTTACCAATATCTTCAGAGGAAATGGCGTCAACCACACCCATGGATTCACGTTTAATGGCTGTTGACGCTTCCAGGCTGCCGCGGATACCGCGTACCTGAATAACTTCAACGTCGTCTGCATTTTGTCCATTTGCATCCTGAGCTATTGCTGGGGTCAGTACAGCGCTGCCCAGTAACAAAGAGATACTGGTGGACAATATCGATTTGTTAAATGTCTGATGTTTTTTCATTTGTTGTTGTCCGTCTTGTCTTTTTGAATGATCCAAAACTGCAACTACATGTATCAATTGATCACTGGTCTCCTGCAGCTATCAATACATGTAATTATTTGGTCGACGTCAGTAGCCGGTATATTTGTGTTTGCTGCTTGCACAAAAAACAATCGTTCTGGCTACTCTGAAAACGATTCTAACGACAACCTTGTTAATGTAATGTTGTAAAAATGCGTTTTCAGATTGCTATTTTTAACAAAAATAAAACATTATACAAACGTTTTCATTTGATTTTTACAAACGTTTACATTCAAACCTTTTTCTACTTCAGCAAAAACAAAGGCTGCAGCAATATAAAAAAATTTGTGCACCGATATAAAAGTTGATGAAAATTTCTGAACCCTTTAGATTTATGATAGAAAACGATTACATATGAAATGCTTATCCCCTATACTGCGGAATTTATTGTGTTAAAAAACAGCTAACAGGCTCAAATCTATGAAGATAAAAAACAGACTGGTAGTGGCTGCAATCCTGTTGTTGCATTTGTTAACGGCATGTAGTCAGGCCGATAAGGCCATTTCTCAGGGGCAAACTAAAAGCACGCAAGCAAGTGAGAGAGCGTTTGTTAAAGTTGATGCAGGAAAGCTGACCTTGCAGGGCAAGCCCTATTATTTTGCCGGGGCTAATTTTTGGCAGGCTGCCTTGTTGGGGGCGGCGCAAAAGCCGGGTGACCGGAAGCAGCTCATCAGAGAGCTGGATGCCTTAAAAGCCAATGGTATTTCTAATCTTCGTATTTTGGCGGTATCTGAATCCAGTCAGTTAACGCGTGCACTTTCACCAGCCGTGCAATCGTCTCCGGGGCAGCTTCAACCTTATTTGCTGGAAGGGCTGGATTTTCTGTTAGCCGAAATGGCCAAACGCGATATGAAAGCGGTTTTGGTATTAAACAATTTCTGGCAATGGTCAGGTGGTATGGCGCAATACGTGGCGTGGAATTCCAATCAGTCGGTATTTGATCCTGACGTAACGGGTGACTGGAGTGGATTTATCAAAAATGCCGCGGGTTTCTATTCACTGGAGAAAGCACAGCAACAATATCAAAGTGTAATTCGCCAGGTGATTGAGCGCCAAAACACCATAAGTGGCGTGACTTACAAAAATGATCCCACCATCATGAGCTGGGAATTAGCCAATGAACCTCGTCCAGGAGCGGATGCATCGGATGTTGCTAATGTAAGTCACTATATTAACTGGATTGATAACACGGCTAAGCTGATTCACCAACTTGCCCCTAAACAGCTGGTAACCACGGGAAGCGAGGGGATTATGGGCTCATGGAATGATGACAGCATCTACCTTAAAGCGCATATGTTGCCATCGGTGGACTACATTACTTTCCATGTTTGGCCGAAAAACTGGGGCTGGATTGATATCAAGTCACCGGACACAAGCTACGACCAGGCGTTACAAAAAGCCAAAGACTATGCAGCCAAACATATCCAGTTTGCTGCACAGCTTAACAAACCGGTTGTGATGGAAGAGTTTGGCCTTGAGCGTGACGGTGGTTCATTTAAACCTGCTGCAGGTACTAACTGGCGTGATAAATTTTTTAGCGATTTATATCAGTACTGGTATCAGGCTGCTAAAGCTGGCGCCAATATTGGTGGCAGTAATTTTTGGGCATGGAGTGGTGAAGCACGGAATAATCGTGAAGACTCTGTTTGGCAAACTGGCGATGCCTTTTTAGCCGATCCACCACATGAACCACAGGGCTTAAATTCGGTGTTTGACACTGATAAGTCAACTCTTGCTGTGATTAAGCAGCATGCTGAGAAAATGGCCGGGTTAGCAAACCAACCAACCATTGCACAAAAAGTTGACGCTTTAATCAGCAAAATGTCGCTGGCAGAAAAAATCGGCCAGATGACTCAGGCTGAGCGTAATCATGCCACACCACAAGACGTCAAAGACTATTTTCTTGGTTCGATTTTAAACGGTGGTGGTTCGGTACCGGGCAATAATACCCCACAAGACTGGCGCGAAATGATCGATGCCTATCAGCATGCCGCGCTTTCTACCCGTTTAGGCATACCGTTTATCTATGGTACCGATGCGGTACATGGTCATGGTAACGGTAAGAATACTACCCTGTTCCCGCATAATGTGGGTTTGGGAGCAATGCGTAATCCACAGCTGATGGAACAAATCGGCCGTATCACCGCAGCTGAAACCACTGCCTTTGGCGTGCACTGGAATTTTGGTCCTGCATTATGTGTGTCACGGGATGAACGCTGGGGCAGGGCGTATGAATGTTACGGCGAGCAACCTGAAATCGGTGAATCTTATGCAGGCCTCTATGTGCATGGCAGTCAGGCTACTGGCCAGATGTTAGCTACCGCCAAACACTGGGTAGGTGACGGTGGCACCACCTACGGTACTGGTGATCACGAATACATTATCGATCGCGGTGATACCCGCGTTAGCATGGACGAATTGCGTAATATTCATATAGCCCCGTATTTGCCAGCCTTTGAACAACATGTTGGTTCTGTGATGTTTTCCTATAGCAGCGTTAATGGTGTGAAAATGCATGAAAACACCCATTTAAACAACGAGATACTAAAAGGTGAATTAGGCTTTGACGGCTTTGTGGTATCCGACTGGCAGGCGATTGAAGAAGTACGGGGCGAAACCAACCGTGAACGTATTGTACGTTCAATCAATGCTGGCCTTGATATGGCGATGGAGCCTGAGTTCTGGAAAGAATTTATCCAGGATTTAACTGCCGCCGTTAATGACGGTGAGGTGCCAATCAGCCGCATCGATGATGCTGTGCGCCGTATCCTCACGCAAAAATACAAACTGGGGTTGTTTGAACGCCCCTATTCGGCAGATCGTTCAGTACCTGCTGAATTAGCAGTAGGCACTGATGAACACCGCGCCGTTGCCCGTGAAGCGGTGGCTGAATCACTGGTCATGCTCAAAAATGACAACAATCTGCTACCGTTTAAAAAGGATGCCAGTATTTTTGTGGCGGGCAGCCATGCTAATAATATTGGTTTGCAGTCGGGTGGCTGGAGTATTCAGTGGCAGGGTGAAAAACAATCCAATAATCAGGGCACCACGATTCTTGCAGGTATAAAGCAGCAGGCCAGCAATGTGACATTTAGCGAAGATGGTAGCGGCGCTAAAGGTCATGATGTGGCCATTGTGGTAGTAGGCGAAGATCCTTATGCCGAAGGTTGGGGCGATTATAATGTGCCACCTTGTCAGTACTGTCAGCCGCTAACTTTAAAACCTGAACAAGTTGAAACCTTGAAACGGGTTAAAGCATCGGGTGTACCTATGTTAGTGATCCTGATCTCAGGTCGTCCTTTATTGATTGCCGATCAGATTGGTGACTGGGATGCATTGGTTGCAGCCTGGTTACCGGGCACTGAAGGTGCAGGTGTAGCCGATGTGTTATTTGGCGAGCACGCGATGGGCGGAAAATTAAGCGTAAGCTGGCCTCGCACCTTGCAACAAATTCCAATTAATGTCGGTGATAAAAATTACGATCCCTTGTTTGAATACGGTTTTGGTTTAACGTACGAAAAGACAATGACTAATCAGCAATAGCTGATTAGTCATTGTGGACCTTTGTTTGTTAAAATCGCTTTTTTAGCCACTTCAGGGAATAAGTATGACTTATCAGGCTGCATCCGATCGTTACAACGATATGGTTTATAAGCGCTGTGGTAACAGCGGTTTATTATTACCATTTGTCTCTTTAGGTTTATGGCACAACTTTGGTGACATCGCGCCTTTTGATGTTGCCAAAGACATGATTTTCCGTGCCTTTGATTTGGGTATTACCCATTTTGATTTAGCCAATAATTACGGTCCGCCTCCAGGTACTGCCGAATCCAATTTTGGTAAAATCTTACACCAGCATATGGCGCAATATCGCGATGAGATGGTGATTTCCAGCAAAGCTGGTTATCTGATGTGGGATGGCCCTTATGGTGAATGGGGATCGCGTAAGTATTTGATCAGCAGTTTGGATCAAAGCCTCAAGCGCATGCAGCTCGACTATGTGGATATCTTCTATTCGCACCGCCCTGATCCACATACGCCACTGGAAGAAACCATGGGCGCGCTGGATAGCATCGTACGCAGCGGTAAAGCCTTGTATGTGGGCATTTCTAATTACAATGCTGCGCAAACACGCAGAGCGTTAGAAATTCTGGATGATTTAGGCACACCTTGTTTAATTCATCAGCCGCGTTACAACATGTTTGATCGCTGGACCGAGCAGGATGGCCTGCACGATGTACTGGAAGATAAAGGTGTGGGTTGTATTCCATTTTCACCTTTAGCACAGGGATTACTGACTAATAAATATCTTAGTGGTATTCCTGCTGACTCGCGTGCTGCAGATAAAAATAATCAGTTTTTGTCTGAAAACGATGTATCAGCTGAAAATATCAAGAAAGTGCAGCGTCTAAATCAAATTGCAGAAGCACGTGGTCAAACCATGGCGCAACTGGCTATTTGCTGGTTGCATCGCAAACCCTCTGTTGCTTCGGTAATTATCGGTGCAAGTAAAGTCAGTCAGATTGAAGATATCGTTGCAGCCCAATCTAATTTAAGTCTGACGGAAGATGAAATTAAGGAGATTGATGCCATTTTGGATTAATCCCCAACTGCTTCATTTAAGATATAAAAAAGCCGCGTTAAGCGGCTTTTTTATGGCAATTACATCTTGGCGTTGTTACCCACATCAATCACCTGCTGTAGTGCTTGTTTAGGTGAGCCATCATGATTAAATAACAATGGGTAGTTCGTGCGACCTGCTACCGGCCAGCCGTTTAACCAGGACTCTGCATCGGTTACACCCCAAAAGGTCACGCGGTCGATTTGTTGTTGATGCTTCAGGAATAAACGGAAGATATCAGCATATCTGTCGCCCAGTTCTTTATCTGCTGAAGCCGGGAAGTTTCCATCTGGATATGGGTTGTTTTCTGGTGTCGCTTCAAGTTTATCGATATCCACATTGGCACCAAAAAACTGTTCCCGGCCTAAGTAATCCAGGTCCAACTCAGTGATATGCAATGGCAAACCGGTGGCAGCCAACACAGTAAGGGTATTGTCGATTTCATCCAGTGTTGGGGTTTTCATGCCCCAGTGACCCTGAATTCCGATCGCATCAATCGGTACACCACGTGCTTTAAAATCATTAACCATGGCAATCACTGCACTGCGGCGACCTTCGCGGGTCATGCCATAGTCGTTATAGATTTTGATCGCATCGGCAGGTAATACATCATTGGCGATATAAAAGGCTTGCTCGATAAAATCGTCACCGATGATTTGGTGATAAAGCGAATTACGCAGGCTGCCGTCGTCTTCTATCGCTTCGTTAACCACATCCCAGATTTTGATTTTGTCACCAAAACGATTGGCCATCATGCTGGCGCGTTCACGCATACGTTTAAGTAATGCTTCACGTGATAACAGGTTGCCTTGCTCGTCTTTAAATACCCAGTCTGGGGTCTGGCTGTGCCAGAATAATACGTGCCCTATTGCCTTAATCTCATTACTGTTGGTGAAGTTGACAAAATTGTCAGGCGCGGTGAAACGATAATCATCAGGTTGTGGATTAATCACGCCCCACTTAAAGGCATTATCCATAGTGGCAGCAGAGAAGTGTTTTTTAACCAGTTGCATTTTGGCAGAGTCTGGATGGGCCACTAAATCGTCATTTAAAGTCGCGCCAATTAAAAATCTACCAGCATAGGCCTCTTTTAAGCTACTGGTATTTTTTGTTTCAGGAGTTGTTGCTTGTTTTGTTGAAGTGACATTGTCACCACAGGCAAATAAGCCTGCACTTAAGCTGGCGATAACTGTCAGTTTTTTAAAGGTTGTCATAGTGGCCATTTGTTATCTCTGTATTTGGCTGAGTTGGCGGCAGTATAACAACTCTTTTTTAGCTGTCCCGGCGGTTGCTAAATAAAGTAATGGCTAAAAGAAATTGTTAAACTTTAGTTAACATGCAAGGTCTGATTGAGGTCATAGTTTTTATTTTTGCAGGGATGGTAAAACATATGTCTGTTCACAAAACAAAAATAGTTTGTTTAGCAGGGATAAGTTGTTTGTTAGTGAGTGCTTGTTCCAGTGGTCCCAATATTAATGCAAAAGAACTCGCGTCAGGTGCGTTAGGTGATTTGAGTAATAGTCACATCAGCTATAATCCTGCTCAGTGTCAGGTAATAAAAAGTCGTTGTATGGATGGCAGTTATGCAGAATGGCCAACCAGTGATGGTAAAACCGGTTGCTCCTGTAATAAGTAGCTTTAAAGCGGTTTTTTAGGGTTTTTCCAGTTGATTTGGGTGGAGATCAGCATTTCACGCAGACTTAGCGCTCGTGGTTGCGTTTTACCTTGAGATGTCCAGCAATGACCACTGCAGGCTGCGCCTAAGCTGGTTTTGCTCGGCACCAACAAACGTTTTACCGGTTTGGTGATATGTTGCGATTCACCATTAAAATAAAACCAACCGTGTTTGTTGATATGCAGGCGCTTTTGCGCGGGATCGATTCTATCGACCGAGTCCAGTTCTAACTGGTCGTAACCTGGCTCGCTGATACATACAGCGACCGGCATACCAAAATAGCTGTATTGCTCAAACCACTGACGGGCTTTATCTTCAGACTCGCGATTGATAATCGACTTTGCCGCTTGTTTGCACTGCCAACTGGCATTGTGCAAATCTAAATCCAGCGGGGCTTTATGCTGCAATAAAAAGTGTGCGAGATTACGAATATGGTAACTCAGGCCACCTAATCGTCGTTTAAATGCATCAAAATCATTTGATGTTGAATTAGCCATCATTGACAGTTCCCTTTCATATAACGCACTGCACAGCTCGGCAAAATATTGCTGCTGATGATCATCACGAAAGATATCGGTTTGCTGAACTGACATAGGCGGGGAACAAAAAGGGGTCGTGGCGACCCCTTTGCTGTATTACTGACCTTTGATTTCTTTACGGCCGTTGTAAACTGCCAGCTCACCTAATTCCTGCTCGATGCGCAGTAATTGGTTGTACTTGGCAACACGATCCGAACGACACAAAGAACCGGTTTTGATTTGACCTGCAGCCGTACCTACCGCTAAATCGGCAATAGTTGCATCTTCTGTTTCACCAGAGCGGTGAGAGATAACCGCAGTAAAACCTGCTTCTTTCGCCATGCGGATAGCAGCCAAGGTTTCGGTTAATGAACCAATCTGATTGAATTTAATCAGAATGGAGTTACCGATACCGTTGTCGATACCACGCTTAAGAATTTTGGTATTGGTTACGAACAAGTCGTCACCGACCAGCTGAATGCTGTCACCAATTTTTTTGGTCAGGCTTGCCCAGCCATCCCAGTCGCTTTCGTCTAAACCATCTTCGATAGACACGATTGGGTATTTTTTGGTTAAGTCAGCCAGGAAGTCACCAAAACCTTCTGAATCGAATACTTTGCCTTCGCCTTTTAAGTCGTACTTGCCGTCTTTGTAGAATTCAGACGCAGCGCAGTCCATGGCTAAAGTGATGTCTTTATCCATCACGTAGCCAGCTTTTTCTACCGCTTCAACGATAACGGCTAAGGCTTCTTCGTTTGAACCTAAGTCAGGGGCGAAACCACCTTCGTCACCTACAGCGGTGTTCAAACCTTTGGCAGATAATACTTTTTTCAGGTTATGGAAAATTTCAGCACCCATGCGCAAGGCTTCGCTGAAGCTTTCTGCGCCAACAGGCTGAACCATAAATTCCTGAATATCTACGTTGTTATCAGCGTGCTCACCACCATTGATGATGTTCATCATTGGTACTGGCATGCTGTACTGGCCAGAGGTGCCATTTAAATCTGCAATGTGCTGATACAAAGGAATGCCTTTGTGCGCTGCAGCTGCTTTCGCAGTTGCCAAAGATACGGCCAAAATGGCATTTGCGCCTAAGTTTTCTTTGTTTTCCGTGCCGTCAAGATCAAGCATGATTTGGTCAATGCCTTCCTGATCCAGCGCGTCTTTACCCAACAATGCAGGTTGGATTTCATTGTTTACGGCACCAACCGCTTTTAAAACACCTTTACCTAAATAACGAGCTTTGTCGCCATCACGTAATTCCAGTGCTTCACGTGTACCAGTAGATGCACCACTTGGTGCACAGGCGCGGCCAAAGGCGCCGCTATTTAAATAAACGTCTGCTTCGACGGTTGGGTTACCGCGAGAATCTAATACTTCGCGAGCAACAATTTTGCTAATGCTAGACATGATGTACCCTCATCTAATTTTGTTATGTGCCACAACTATAACGCGGCGAATTAATCGTGTTCTTTATGATAAACGCCCGCAGCTTTCACGAACCCTTCAAACAACGGATGCCCGTCACGAGGGGTTGAGTTAAACTCCGGGTGGAACTGCGCTGCAACAAACCATGGGTGATCTTCTATTTCGATAATCTCTACCAGTTTTTTATCGGTAGATAATCCTGTCACTTTCAGGCCGGCTTTTTCAATATCCGGTCGCAACTGATTGTTCACCTCGTAACGGTGGCGATGACGTTCATGAATGGCGTCGCTACCATAAAGTTGATGAACTTTACTGCCCGCAATCAAATGACACAGCTGACTACCTAAACGCATGGTGCCACCTAAATCAGAATCATCTGTGCGAACTTCAGTACTGCCATCAGCATCCTGCCACTCGGTGATTAAACCCACCACCGGATAAGGTGACTGTGGATTAAACTCAGTACTGTTTGCGCCTGTCATGCCTGCAACGTTACGGGCATATTCAATTAGCGCCACTTGCATGCCTAAACAAATGCCCAGGTAGGGTACTTTATTTTCGCGGGCATATTGGGCTGCAAGAATTTTTCCTTCGATACCGCGTTCACCAAAACCACCCGGCACCAGAATAGCATCTAAACCTTCGAGTAATTGTGAACCTTTGCTTTCGATATCCTGAGAGTCAATATATTTAATGTTAACCGCTACACGGTTTTTCAAACCAGCGTGTTTTAACGCTTCGTTTACCGATTTGTAAGCATCTGGCAGGGCAACATATTTGCCGACCATACCGATGGTTACTTCAAAGTTCGGATTAGACTCAGCATACAATACCTGTTCCCATTCGGATAGATCCGCTTCCGGGCACTCGATATCAAAATGCTTAACCACCAATTCATCCATACCCTGTGATTTTAATACCGCAGGAATGCGATAAATACTGTCTACGTCACGCAGGGAAATAACCGCTTTATCGGCCACGTTGGTGAACAGAGCGATTTTAGAACGTTCATTTGAAGGCAAGGCCACTTCTGAACGGCACACCAGAATATCCGGCTGAATACCGATAGAACGTAATTCTTTGACCGAGTGCTGAGTAGGTTTGGTTTTGGTTTCACCAGAGGCGGCCAAATAAGGCACCAGAGTAAGGTGCATAAACATTACGTGTTTACGGCCAATTTCTGCGCCTAACTGACGACCCGCTTCAATAAACGGCAGTGATTCAATATCACCCACAGTACCGCCAATTTCACAAATAGCGATATCAACGCCTTCAGCGCCTTCAATAATACGACGTTTAATTTCGTTAGTGATGTGTGGAATAACCTGAATGGTCGCACCCAGGTAATCGCCACGACGTTCGCGACGCAACACTTCTTCATACACCTTACCGGTAGTGAAGTTGTTGTTTTTGGTCATGTGCGTGCGAATAAAACGCTCATAGTGACCTAAATCTAAATCGGTTTCGGCACCGTCGTCGGTAACAAACACCTCACCGTGTTGGATAGGGCTCATGGTACCGGGATCAACGTTAATGTACGGATCCAATTTAAGCATTGTTACCTTAAGTCCCCGAGCCTCGAGTATTGCCGCCAAAGATGCCGCTGCAATACCTTTACCCAAAGAAGAAACAACACCGCCTGTGACGAAAATATAATTTGTCATGCGAAATCCAAGATTTAGGTGTTTACAGAATGTTGGTTAGCGCAAGAAATGCGGCTGACCAAAATGAATCAAGACGGGAAAGTATTATAAGTGAAAGCAGCTTTAATGTACATGTAAATGATGTATCAGACCTGTGAGTTTTTAACCTCATCATTGCCTGCGGTTTGCATCATCATGTATTGATGCTTAAGGCTGAATACTGTGAACAAAGCCTAAGCCGATTTTTGTGAGCTGATGGTTGATTTGTTATAAATTTAGCCGCTAGCAAGCTATTTTCGGTCGGGGCTGCGTGATAATTTGAGAAAACATGTCAGGTGAAAAAGGCGAAATAATGAAAAATTTATTATTGGCGTTAATGGCTTATTTAGGAGTGTCGGTAATGGTGCAAGCAGAACAACAGGTAATTGAAGCAGGTGGCTTTGTCCATAGTGTGTATTTCTGGCTACATAATCCCGATAGTCAGCAAGAGCGTGAGGCCTTCGAAAAACACCTGACCACTTTTATTGACGCATCTGATTATGTCAAAAGCAAACATATTGGTACACGAGCATCATCTGATCGTGATGTGGTCGACAGCAGTTACGATTACACTCTGGTTGTCACCTTCGACAACAAAGCCCAGCAAGACAAATATCAGTCGGAACCGGTACATCTTAAGTTTGTGAAAGACGCCTCGCATTTATGGAAAAAAGTGGTGGTATACGATTCACAAAGTATTTTATAAAAATATTAAGGTGGGCTACTAAGTGATTAATTTGGGGGGGCGAATAAGAAAGGCGGCTCAGCCAAGGGCTGACTGAGCCGGAAATATTTTTAATTATTTACGGGTAGCGCGTAACATCCATGCGGTTTTTTCGTGAATACGCATGCGATCAGAAACCAGCGCCGCAGATGATTCATCGTTACCATCCTGTGCAAGTGCCAGTACTTCACGTGCGGTTTTCACCACTTGCTCGTGGCCTTTGGTGAGTAGGTCAACCATCTCACCAGCAGCAGGCACACCTTCTACTTCTTCAATCGAGCTTAATTTGGCAAACTCTTTATAGGTGCCAGGCGCCGGTACATCTAAAGTACGAATACGTTCTGCAATATCATCTACCGCGACTGCCAGCTCGGTATAATGTTCTTCAAACATTAAATGTAATTCACGGAATTGCGGGCCGGTCACGTTCCAATGGAAATTGTGAGTTTGCAGATAAAGCGTGTAAGAGTCAGCCAACAGGCGTTTTAAACCTTCTGCAATTTTTTCGCGGTTTGCTTCGCTGATACCAATATCGATGTTTGTCATTTTAATCTCCATCTTGTTGAAATCGGACCAATCTGGCGTCCGTCGAAATTATATTAAGCATAATTATTGTATGCGTTTAAGAAATACATGGAGGTGATAATTTAGATTTCAAGGTTTAAATTTGGAATGAAAGGGGGGGAGTAAACGGTAATGCCAGTCAGTTAAGCTGACTGGCATTTTTCTTTTTATGGGGATATCGATTTGTTTTCGGTTTTACCCATCTTGGATAAG
>NZ_JACNEP010000007.1 GCF_014270035.1 Neptunicella marina
CTTATCCAAGATGGGTAAAACCGAAAACAAATCGATATCCCCATAAAAAGAAAAATGCCAGTCAGCTTAACTGACTGGCATTAGCCGTTGGCTCCTTTTTTGAATTTCAAATATGCATCATCCCTGATGTTTTTCACGCCCAGTCCCGTGGGCGCGAGCCTATTTGGAAAGACCCAAATAGGCAAAAGGTCTTTCACTCCACTTACTTTTTTAACGGCAAACCGGACTTGTCTTTAATTCGAACCGGCCAAAGGCAACATCCATGTAAAGCGTTGGCCTTGGCAGAACCTCCTGTTCTGCCATTCGACAGCCAAATCCGTTTTGCCTAAAAGTCAGAGTCGCGGTTAAGTCAGCCGTTGGCTGACTGGTAAGAAAGTTATTTGGGGCAGTGTAATATTAAATTTTAATTTAAACGTCACTCCCAAAAGCAAAGCGAAGCTTGGTAAATGTCACTACAGTCAAATTCTAATAGCTTAAAGGTACCTCGCCCTCTTTTTTCCGTGTGATATTTACAACAAAGATATAACACCTTGTTTTAAATCATGTTTAGCGTTAGCTTGGAAAAACAAACAAAAACTAACAGGCAAGACACTCAGTATAAAAAACGTGCATTTTAGTTGTTACGTAAAAAGGAATTTAAGTGAAACTTGAAAGAACAGAAATTTTCGGATTAGTCAGAAGGCCCGCTAGTTTTAATGATCTACTAAATTTTATTACTAGTTGTGCTCCTCCCAATAGCAGCTTCATAACTAGAATGTGGAGAGGGCAAGGAGACATTAATTGGCCAGTCCACAGTTCTGGTTATAGAAGATGTATCCCAAATAGTGATTTGGAATTAGCGAGCTATGAAAAAAGGTTATTAGATGAAGCAACACATCAAGGTTATAGATTCGTTAATGGGAGAGAATTGCCAGATTTTGAGCTACTTGCCAGACTCCAACATCATGGAGCGGCAACTAGGTTGGTTGATGCAAGTAGGAATGCTCTTGTTGCTTTGTGGTTTTGTTGCAATAGTGAACCAAATAAAACAGGTGCTCTAATTGGAATCCATACCCATCATTTATGTGGATATGAAGGTCAATTAGAAATAAGGCCTTATCGCGAAATTATTGAAGATTTAAAAGAAAATGAAAATTTGTATACATGGGAGCCGCCAGCCGTAACTAAAAGGATTGCTTCGCAAAACTCACAGTTCTTATATAGCAAAGTGATACACGAAAAAACTGGAAATTTAGTCCTGCCAAAAGAAGAAGATGTGACAATTGTTATTTCAATTAGACCTAAATTAAAAGAAGAATGTTTAACCATACTTCAAGAAGCATTTGATATACGGCAACTAACGCTGTTTCCAGACATTGATGGTTTTTGTGCATCCAATTCTGTGAATAAGGCCAAATACTACAATAACAGGTGGTAATTTTAATAAATATGGACAGAGTAACATTAAGTTTCACTGTAAAAATCATTCCCATAAGCCGTAAAAAGCTTGGAAAAATAAACAAAAACTAACAGACAGGACACTCGTTATAGAAATGAGTATTTTGCATTCTATATAAATTGTTAAATTGCATTTATGAATTCGGACGGTTTCAGACTTTACGCGGGCGATAATGTTTCATCTCATGCTACTTTCGAATTAGCAAAAGAAGCAGCCAAAACATATATGCCCAGTGAAAAATATCTTCGGATAGAAATAATTGGTAGCGTCGCTATAGGTGATGCTGATTGGTGGGCTTATGAATATGATAATAACGAGTGGGTTCCATCTTGAGCTTTGTAGTTGTTTGCCATTTTACAAGTTGCTTAATTTCGTTACGGTCATAAACAGTATGGCCTCCACAATACAGCCTACGTTACACTGAGGCAGTCAATTATCAAAGCGTCAGTTGATTATGTTCAGATTAAGCGCATTAATATTTATGTTTTTCTCACTTCAAGCTTTATCTACTGAAGAGACCTTTAAATTAAATAGTTTACGTTTTCAGCACTTAATGAATACTTCTGATAAGTTTATTATTCCAACTGAAAAGTTTGAATTTACTCGGTCTGATGAGCATGGAGCTTTAAAAGGTGTGATCACCAGTGGCGTATCAAAAGAGTCAGCGTATTACTTAATTGACGTAGACGATAAACGTTATTCGGATACATTTATTAAACTTTCAAATCATTTAACTAATGTTCAGGCCTTTAAACAAAATGTATTAGACTTTTCGCCGTCTTTAGATATTGAATCAAAATTTGTTGTCGGAAAATTTGATTTCAATGGATATTCATACAACGGATTTATGATTGCTGGAAAAAATAAAAGAAACTCACATCAATATATCTATGAATTTTATTTCCTAATTGATGGGGATTTGTATTCGTTAACCTATTTTACGACCTACGGGTTTGACGATATATTCACCCAATGATTGGGGTCAGAGTAACATTAATTTTTAATTTAAAAGCCATTCCCCAATGCCAAGCAACCGCTTGGCTTTTTCTTTTCTACAACTCTGACTTTTAGCCAAAACAAGCTACCTCCAAATAACAAAGTGACTGTTACGCCCTTTTGCCCCCTGCTTTAAAACGATACAAAAATATTTTTCAATTTTCTGTCACAGATTTCATTGCTGCTGTTTCTTGGTTATGAACATTCAATAATCAGGAACGAAATAATGAACACTAAACAGGCTTTTTTAAAATTTTTCCACCTTACCGCTGTTACAGCAATCACCGGTATTTTTTCCATTTCAGTTATCGCTCAAAAGCCGCAGGACGTTATCCATGTCGAGAGTTATGGCAAAGGTGACCCGGTTATTTTAATTCCGGGTTTGATGTCTGACGGTTCGGTATGGCAGCAAACCATTGAACAGCTGCAAGATGATCATCAGGTGCTGGTGGTCAATGTCGCGGGTTTTGGTAAAACACCTAAAGTCGCTGGTACTAACCTGCACAAGGTTGAACAGGCGATTGTTGATTATGTTAATCAGCATCACATTAAACAACCAGTTGTGATTGGCCACAGCATGGGCGGATTTTTAAGTTTAGCGCTGGCGGTTAACCCGAATATCGAGGTAAAAAAAGCGATTTCGGTGGATGGCTTACCCTACATCGGTGCCATTTTCGCCCGTACTAATCAGGTGACAGTCGATATGATGCAACCTCAGGCTAAAGGTGCACTGGCATATTTTCAGAATATGGATCAGCAACAACTGGTAGCGCAAACCAGACAGGGTTTAGCCATTCAGGCAACCTCGCAACAGGCGCAGCAAAAGATATTAGATTTTGCCGCTGAGTCTGATCCTGTAACCGTTGGGCAAATCACTTACGATTTATTAATGCGCGATATTCGTCAGGAGCTGGTTGGTGACAAGACCCCTATTCTGATGCTGGGTGCATCTGGCGGCTTTGACACCGATGAACAGCATGCCGCGGTAGAAAGCTTATATCGAGGTCAACTTGCCAACAGCCCCAATGCTCAGGTACAAATGAATACTCACTCCCGCCATTTCATTATGTTTGATGATGCAAAATGGCTGGCCACACAAATCGCGCAATTTATCGGGGAATAATCATGAGTGTATTGATTGTAGAACAGGATGTTGTTGCCGCGATGAATGGCGATAGCTCAGCCTTTACTCGGCTGATTCAGGCCAGCAAAAATACCATTAGCAGCATCGCACTGGCGGTAGTCAAAGATTTGGATGCCAGTGAAGAAGTAGCACAGCAGGTATATATCCAGTGCTGGCAAAAGCTTAACACTTTGAATAACCCGGCCAGTTTTTTACCCTGGATACGCCAGGCCACACGCTACGCTGCGTTTAATTACCTGCGTGATAATAAAGTTGCTGATCGGGTTGGCGGTGACGATGCCGACTCGTTATTTGCGCGGTTTTGTAATGAGAGTGATGATGGTGAAACCAGTCTGAGCCGCTCGCAGCAGGCAGCTATTCTGGCCCGAATCGTCGACGATTTGCCAGAAGAAACCCGTGAAATAGTATTATTGTATTATCGTGAAGAGCAATCGAGCGCTCAGGTTGCCCGGTTGCTATCAATTACAGATGCAGCGGTGCGCCAGCAACTTAGCCGTGCCCGTCAAGCGCTGAGAACTAATTTATTAGATAAATATGGCAATATGATCCTGTCCACAGCACCAACGCTGGCAATAGGATCTGCACTTTTAGCCAGCACAACGATAAGCACGCCGGCACAGGCCGCCACAGGGGCGGTCGCAAAAGGTGGATTTTTGGGCGTGGTAAAATGGTTATTAAGCGGTGCTATGTTTGCGGCATTTGTTGGTGCCATAGCGGTTTATTTTAGTGCTGAAATCCCCATTCGCCGTATGCAAAGCAGCGAGCGCAAAGCCGAGCTCAGAAAACTACGTGGTCGCTCGGTTGTCGCTATATTGATTACAGGAGGGCTGTTGGCAGCGGCTTATGAATTAACTACAGGATGGATTGCGCCAATTGTGGCTTATGAAATTCTAATGGCGATAGTTTTTGTTCAAACCCGCAAAATGCAGGATATTATCGCCATTGAACAGTGCGAAAAACAAGTACAGGGTAAGTTAATTTTTGGTCTTTGTGCGGGACGTATAGGTTTGTACGCAGGCATTTTATTTGGCAATGTGGCACTCTTGTACGGTCTGTACGCCAGTGGCAGAGCGTTTTGGGGATAGAGAAGTAATTTTTGGAGTAAATTTTCAAAGCTCAGATAAAATTTAATATCTGTAGTACCAAAGCCAGGCGGCCGCTTGGCTTTTTTCTTTTCTGCAACTCTGAC
Source organism: Neptunicella marina (assembly GCF_014270035.1). Classification (GTDB taxonomy): domain Bacteria; phylum Pseudomonadota; class Gammaproteobacteria; order Enterobacterales; family Alteromonadaceae; genus Neptunicella; species Neptunicella marina. The sequence goes on from NZ_JACNEP010000007.1 coordinate 4,768, forward strand.
TTTCAACCAAGAACAGGGACGATTTAGCGATGTTCTGTAAAGAGCCAATATACGATTTTGCATTCAACTTGTTGTTACACAAGTTAAACCGTATCTTTTGCCACTGACTATTAATCCACTTTATTATCAACAATCAGTTCACTAAAAAACCATTCAGGGAACGAACAACGCCATGTATCAATTAAAACAACAACCACCCACAGTGGAACAATTTGCATCACTACGCGATGCCGTGGGTTGGACAAATCCAAAGGAATCGGTGCTGCAATCTAGCGTTGATAATTCTTTATTTTGGGTGTGTATTTTTGAACAGGAGACTCTTGTTGCCACCGGGCGGGTTATTGGTGATGGCGCGATGTATTTTTATATTCAGGACGTGATTGTGCACCCTGCCCATCAGCAGCAAGGTTTGGGTAAACAGATCATGCAGTGCATTGAACACTACTTGTCACAAACCACAGTAACCGGCTGCACTGTTGGCTTACTTGCAGCGCAGGGCAAAGAGAAATTTTATAAACGCTTTGCTTATGTTGAACGTGATGGAAATATGCTTGGTTTAGGCATGTGCAGGTTTATTTAGATTCAAAAGCCAACAGTTAAACCATTTGCATTAAAAGTTAAGACATTGGGTTATTAAACATGTAACCTAAATTTGAAACTACCAGCGTTAGAATGATTCAGTTTTGTAACCTCATTAAATTGGATTTTTTGAAATGAAAAACGTGCTATTGATTTTATTTGCTTTCATCTCAGGCAATGCTTTTGCGTTAAATAATTGCGCGATTCCTGAAGGTAAATCGACTGGCAAGCCCGCTATTCGTGTTATTCCATCTATTCCATTAAAAAGTATTGCCAATGAAGCAATATTGGACGGTGATTGCACGTTAGTGTCTTACAAATTGAAAATTAAAAAAGACACAATGGGAAAAGGATTAGTGCCTTACGATTTTAGGATTGAAGCAACCACCAATAATACACTTACAAGACAAACCATCAGTGCACTGGAAGGCTGGTTATATTTTGCCAAATGGAACAGCACACATAAACGTTATTACTACTCTTTTACTCACAAAGAAAAAGGAATATTAAAGAAAAAGGAACTTACTGTTGGCTATTAATCCAGATTATAAAAATTACAGCTCAGACGACTTGGAAGATGTCATTAGCAATATTGACAAAGAGCGCTTCCCACAAAGATATAATGACGCAGTTACCGAGTTACACACACGCACAATTGAAAAGCCCCAAACGGTAAACAATACTGCTAAAAATGATGAATATGTTCCAAATGAAGTTCCGATTTTATAACAAATTAAAAATGTAACTTTCTCAATTATTGTCATTGCAGGTGGTGCGTTTGGTGTCATTGAAAATGACTTAGCCGTAACTGCATGCAAAAGATGTGAAACTGTCTATCACCTCAAAGATGAAGCCGCTTGGGTAATGTATGCATCGATGTTGTTTATGGCTGCTGGGTTAATTTCAGAAGTTGTTGATCACTATGACAAACGCAACAATGAGCATCTTTATCACAGAATATCTAATTTCACTATGTTGCCTGGACTAGCGCTTTTCTTATTAGCATTTTTCCTCCACTTCCGATAATAAATAGGCATCAAAGTAAATGGAACCAACATTTCAAAAGCCAGGCAAATGCTTGGCTTTTTTGTTTTTGCACCAAGCGAAGCTTGGTAAAACGTCCCATCACTGTGTCTAATTTAAAATTCAGATTAGCGAACTGCCAGACGAGGCAGGGATGCAGAGTCAGTCGTAACAGAAAGGATGTGGATTTGCGACGCTGGCAGTTTGCCTGAATTTAAAATTGAACAGGCACAGTGTGGGTGCCGGGTGAGTCCAGAGAGGTTGCGGCAGCACAACCTCTCTGGTTGCTGTCGCCAACGTGACGCCCAAACTTTACTTTTATGACATGTGGTTGGTTGCTCAGCAATATCCCTGTATTTTCAATCTAACACACATTTTTCCCTGATATTTTTCATGCGTAATTTAGCACGCGCGAAAAATATCAGGGATGATAAAACCTATGCCTGCTCTGGCATGCCCTTCTCATCCATCCAAAATGGTCCCCAAATATGCCCATCGGGATCAGCCAAATCGCGACCATACATAAAACCTAAATCCTGAGTGGGGTTAATATCGCAAGTGCCCCCATGTCCTGCGGCGGCAACGTTCATCGCATCAACCTCTTCCCGGCTGTCGCAGGAAATATTCAACGCCACTTCACTTGAGCCTTCGGGTGGAATAGGACGATCGGTAAAGCTATGCCATTTTTCATGAGTAAGGATCATTACATAAATGGATTCACTCCAGATCATGCATGCACCTTTGTCATCCGAATACTGTGGGTTGTATTCAAATCCCAGTGCTTCATAAAACGCTTTGGATACTGCTAAATCTTTAATTGGCAGGCTGATAAAAATCATTTTTGTCATTCTTTTCTCCATTGTATCAGGGCAACAACAAAATCATTGTGCGCCTATAGTCGAATGGCGAAAAGGGGAATCGACATCATCATACTAATAAATACAACTTTTGTTTTAACCACAGTTAAAACAAGAAATGATTTGACTTAATAAGGTGGCAGAAAGTACCCTTCAAATGCATTTGATAATGATTATCATATAGATTAACGGCAAAGGATGTGCCTATGAGCTTTTCTGTATTAGTAGTATTGCTACTCATCTTCTTTTCTATCTTCGTCTCAATCTGCAGTTATAACCTGGGAAAAAGGAAAACAAGTACGCCTAAAATGGCTGCGGTTATAGGATTTGTAATTGGTTTTGTGCCCATTTTAGCCATGATTTATCTGGCAATATTGCTACTGAAGAAGGATGTAAACCCGTAAGCAGCAAGCTGGTAAAAGCTAAAATGAAATAAGGACAAATGTTGACGTTAAGCGGGTAACGCTCGCCTACCCGCTTAAAAAAAAAGGAACTAACTGCTAAACCAATGTCGGGTTCGGTTGGCAAACCACACCAGAGATAACATCACAGGCACTTCCACCAACACCCCTACCACGGTAGCTAGTGCCGCGCCTGAATGCAGACCAAACAGGGAAATCGCCACAGCGACTGCCAGTTCAAAAAAGTTAGAGGTGCCAATCATGCAAGCTGGCGCCGCTATGTTATGCGGCAGTCGCCATTTTTTCGCTGCAAAATAGCTGATGGCAAAAATACCGTAGGTTTGCAGCAATAGCGGAATAGCAATCATCAGGATAACGCTAGGTTGCGCCAAAATGGTGGTGGCTTGTAAGGCAAATAACAGCAACACGGTGGCGAGTAAACCCAGTATCGACCAGGGTTTGAGTGCACTAACAAAACCGTTTAAACGCTGGTGATTATCTTCGCTGTCGAGCCATTTGCGAGTTACTATGCCTGCCACTAACGGGATCACCACATACAGCAATACCGACAATAACAAGGTTTGCCAAGGCACCTGAATATCGCTGATGCCAAGCAATAACGCGGTGAGAGGCGCAAAAGCAAACACCATAATGATGTCGTTGAGTGATACCTGCACCAGCGTATAATTCGGGTCACCTTTAGTTAGCTGGCTCCACACAAACACCATAGCAGTGCAAGGCGCTACGCCTAATAAAATCATACCAGCGATATATTCACTGGCCGATTGCGCGTCTACCCAATCGGAAAAAATCACAGTGAAAAACAACCAGCCAAGTAACGCCATGCTAAAGGGTTTGATTAGCCAGTTAACCACCAGGGTTAAAATAATGCCTTTGGGTTTTTGGCCTATGTTTTTAATTGCGCCAAAATCCACCTGAATCATCATGGGATAAATCATCAGCCAGATCAGCACCGCCACCACCAGATTCACCTGCGCATATTGCAACTCTGCCAGCGTGTTAAACACCTCTGGTGCCAAATTGCCTAACAGCACACCACCTGCGATACACAGCGCTACCCACAGCGATAAATAACGTTCAAATAATCCCATTTTTTTACCTTTTGGTTTTAAGATTGGTGGCTATCAGCCAGTTGTTGAAGTTGTGATGCCCAGTTGGCTTTGTCTGATTTCGCCACCTGCTTTAACTGCTCAACCCGCGTTCGAATAATTTCGATGCACTGTTTAAACGCGGCTGCGATTTCGGCTTCGCTACCTTCTAGTTTGGATGGATCCTGTAAACCCCAGTGCAGTTTTATCGCCTTGCCAAACCAAACCGGGCAGGTTTCTGCAGCCGCGGAATCACATACGGTAATCACCACATCGGGTTCAAACGACTCAAACTCATGCCACGACTGACTGATTAAGCCTTCGGTACTCATGCCCTCTTCGGCCAGATATTTAACCGATAGCGGATGCACCTTTCCCACCGGCTGGCTACCTGCGCTTTTGGCTATTATCAGGCCATCGGCCAAATGATTGGTGATGGCTTCGGACAAAATGCTGCGGCAGCGGTTGTGGGTGCAGATATACAAAATTTTCATGTTAGTTCTCACAGCAGGCGTTAAGGTGCTGATTTAATAAATCGAGGTTGGGCTGAATAACATCAGCATTGTGATTAAGCGTATGGCTCAGCAGTTGATTAACCCAATCAGGCATATCGCTAGCCAGTTGGTAATAGACCCATTTACCACGTCTTTCGTCTTGTAATAAGCCAGCCTTACGTAAATCGGCCAAGTGGCGTGACACTTTGGGCTGACTAATGTCCAGCGCATTTTGCAAATCACACACACAAAGTTGCCCTTTACTGGCAACAAGTAGCATGGATTTAAGCCGGGTATCGTCGGCCAGTAATTTAAATAAGTTAAGCGGTGACATAAGTTGCCTGAGCTAACCTTGCATACGGAATATCATATATATGAAATTTCGTATGTAAATAAACTTTTCACAGCTAAACAAAAAAGGAGCCGTTTTGGCTCCTTAATGACTCAACTAAGGCTATTTGGCGTTGTCTGTTTGTTTAAGAAAATTAATTAAACCTTCAAAGTAGGTTTGCTGGTCATCATACATCGCCATATGACTGCCTTTAGGGCAATACAGATAATGTCCTTGGGCAAACTCCTGGCTCATCCACTGCATATGTTTGGGATCCATGGTGTCGTATTCTGCGCCAATCACCAGCGTGGGCACCTTGATTGAATGCAAATCGGCGGTTCTATCCCAGTTAAGCAGTTTACCGCTGGCACCCAGTTCACTTGGCCCCTGCATCGGCACGTAAATATTGGGGTTTATTTTGGCAAAGGCACGATTGACCGGATCGGGCCATTGCTCAGCTGGCATGCGCAATACATGTTTGTTGTAATGATGCTGCATTAGCAAATCCATATAGCGCGGATTGGCGTAATCTTTGGCAGCTTCCAGTTGTTGCAGTTCGGCCAGTACTTCTGGTGGCATAGCCGGTTTTAGCACTTCATCAGCGTACTGGTTGTAGGCAGGAATACTGGCCATCATGTTTGAAATAATCATGCCTTTTAAATGTTGTTGATATTTAAGTGCATATTCAATCGCTAATACCCCGCCCCAGCTATGACCTAACACATAAAAATTATCTTTATTGAGTCCCAGCGCTTTGCGCACGGTTTCTACTTCTTCCACAAAACGCGGGATTTCCCACAAGCTGTCATCATTGGGCTGGTCGGAATAAGCAGAGCCTAACTGGTCATAATAATAATATTCGATTCCCGCTGCCGGTAAGTAACTGTCGGCAGCTTCAAAATATTCATGGGTGGCGCCGGGACCGCCATGTAGCAGCAACACCTTAATGCTGGGGTTATTGCCAACGCGTTTGGTCCATACCTTAAATTGCCCTTTGGGTGTATCGATAGTGATTAATTTCACCCCGCCACTTAACACATCATCGCGGGCGCTATTATCAAAATAATCAGTATTTGCTGTCTGTTGTATCGATTCACCACAACAGGCAGTAAGTAAAAACACACAACCTATCATAATAAGTTTGTTCATTTATCTGTCCTTATTGTTTTTATTGAACATGTAAAATATGCCTGTTGGAAAAGGCACACTGAATAAGCTAAACAAATTAATATTAATTGTATAGATGATGTACAAAACTGCTGATGTTGTGCATTATATGAAATCAGTTGTGTTGTTTAATGGTCAACCAAAACAAACCATTAGCCGCAGCTGAAATTTCGATGTGAATGACGAGAAAGTAAAAATGAAGATCAATTTGCAAGGGATTAGTACTAAAGAAGCACTGCACAAACATCTTGCCCATAGTTTAGATTTACCTGACTGGTGTGGACATAACTGGGACTCGTTCTGGGATGCCATTACCGATCAAATCACCCTTCCCCATCGTGTCGTATTTGTAGGTTTTAAACAACTTAGCAAAGTACTGCCCGATGATGCGGCAAAGTTACAACACAGTTTTGAACAACTGGCCGTAGAATATCCAGAAATTGAGTGTGACGTTACCTATCGGTAACCAGGGCAACCGCTCTCGCACTTTGTCATCACCGATTAGCCGCTAAGGCTAATCGGCACTGAAGTTTAATAAACGATATTAGTGATCCACACTGTTTGATAAGGCATTAATTCCAGTTCCATCAGCGCATCATTAATTTCCATTTCGCTGATTAAATCCTGCCATTTATCTGTGCCAATTAAATTAACATCGGATAACCGCAAAATTTGTATGGTATCGGTGATATTACTCACACAAAAAATACTTTGACGGCGGTCGATACTCTGACGCCAGTAACCAAACAACTGACTTCCTAGCTGCAACGTAAACTGAGTTGCATTAGGATGAAATGCCGGTTGTGCAGTACGTTTTTGTAGTAATGACGTTAAACGTTTATGCGCTTTAGCGTGCTGACTATGCTGATTCGACAGTTCAGATTCGAGCTTGTCATAATTCCAGCGATGGCGGTTAATCGAACGGTTTTGATTGGTATTGGCCAAGCGGTCATAATCATTACCGGTTGCCAGTAAACTGTGTACATATAAACCGGGAATACCTTCTAAGCCAAACATAATGGTATGCGCACACACAAAACGTTCCATGCCCCACTTATCCTGCCCGGCGGTGGTGCCTTGCAGCGCATCAAATAAGGCAATATTTATCTCATAAGGCTTTTGCTGGCCATTGTCTGCTACACGCCAGGACACACGTCCACCAAATTGTTGCATGGTGCTAAGTAAGGTATTTAACTCACGCTCTTCCAGTAAACCTTCTGCAGGGCGCAGACCAATGCCATCGTGCGAGGCAATAAAATTAAAATAGGTAGTTCCGTTTTGCGCCGGCGGCATGCTCATCATCCAGTTTTTCAGATAAGTACAATCACCGGTAATCAGGGTATTAAGCAGCAGCGGCGGTAACGAGAAGTTATAAATCGCATGTGCTTCGTTAGCATTACCAAAGTAGGCAAGGTTTTCACGATTGGGGATATTGGTTTCAGTGATAATCACGGCATCGGGCTGCGCATGTTCAATTAGCGTACGAATTAAGCGCACCGCTTCGTGGGTTTGCTCAAGGTTAATGCACGGCGTGCCAATCTGCTTCCATAAAAACGCCACGGCATCCAAACGGAATAAACGTACACCGTTATCCAGATACTGACGAATAATCGAGATAAAGGTGATCAGTACTTCCGGATTACGGAAATCAAAATCCACCTGATCATGACTAAAAGTGCACCACACATGTTGCTCGCCATTAGCGGTAACCGTTTCACGTAGCAAGGGGGATGTGCGGGGGCGCACAACCTGGGATAAATCATCCTGTGGCGAGGCAGTATAGAAAAAATCGTGCCCTTGTCCCTCTCCCTTTATAAAGTTATCAAACCAGGCACTGCGCGCCGAGCAATGGTTAATCACCAAATCCGCCATCAAACGGTAATCATCAGCAATCTGCGCAATGTGTGTCCAATTACCTAATGATTCATTTACGCTGGAATAATCGATAACCGAAAAGCCGTCATCCGAGCTGTAAGGGAAAAACGGCAAAATATGCACGCTGTTAATATAGGGTTTGCAGTACCGCTCTAAAAAACAATGCAGGGTTTGTAGTGGTTTTTCGCCTTCTTTTTCTATGCTGTCACCATAGGTGATCAGTACCACATCTTTTTCATTCCAGTGGTTCTGATGTGGCACAATCGGCCGCACATTATTTTCATCATCCAGCCCCATGGTTTGCAGCAATCGCTGCTTGATGTCATCCAGTGATTGCGTGGTTTCCACCCCGGCATAAATCACCGCCAAATGATGTAAAACAGTTTCCTGTAACAGAGTATGGGGCAACATGATTACTCCTTAAATTCCTGATAATCCAGTTCCACGGCTTCCTTAAGACGCTCAAGTACATCCGGCATGGCACTGACCACACGGTTCCAACTTGGAATAAACGGACGTTCCATTGGGTTTTCCAAAAAGCTCTGACCTGCCGTCATAATATTACTGGCAAACATTTCCACTGCTTTTTCTTCGTTATGAATATCCAGCTTAAGACCATTCATCAGGGCATCGTTGTGGTAGGTCTCAACAAAATCCAGTGCGATACGGAAATAGGTCGCTTTTAGTGAGCGGAAGGTTTCGCTGTTGAAGGTTTGCCCCTGCGTGGCCAGCTTACGCAACAGTGCTTTGGTAATATCAATCGACATTTTGGATAAACCGGCCTGCTGATCATGCAAGGATAAATCCTGATGTTTATGATCGTAAGTTTCAGCAATATCGACCTGACACAGACGGTTGCTGGAGTAGTTACGGTACATTTCCGATAACACTCCAATTTCCAGTCCCCAGTCACTGGGAATGCGAATATCGTTTAATACATCACGGCGGAATGAAAACTCCCCTGCCAGTGGATAACGGAAGCTATCCATAAACTCAAGATAAGGACTGTGTCCCACTATCGATTTAAGTGCACGCAGTAAGGGAGTAACCAGCAAACGCGATACCCGGCCATTCATTTTGCCATCAGCAACCCGTGCGTAAAAACCTTTACAGAATTCATAATTAAAATTGGGATGTGCTACCGGATAGATCAGACGTGCCAGTAATTCACGATCATAGGTAAGAATATCGCAATCATGCAGCGCCACCGATTCGGCTTTGCCTGAGGCCAGAATATACCCCATGCAATACCAGACATTACGTCCTTTGCCCAGTTCACGTGGGGCTAACTCCATTTCTGCCAGTTCAGCATCCAGTGCTTTTAAGCGTGGCCCATCATTCCATAAAATACGATGATGTTGTGGTAATGCATCGAAAAACTTAAGTGCATGTTTGTATTGCGCCTCATCAGCCCGGTCGAGGCCAATTACAATTTGTGATAAATAGGGTACATCACAAATATGCTCAATAATTTTGCCCAGTGCCGGTCCTTCAAGCTCAGAAAATAACGATGGCAATATCAGTGCCATGGGTCGTTTTTCTGAAAAGCTGACCAGTTCTTTTTCCAGTTCTTCCAGTGGACGTTTTGCCAGATTGTGCAAGGTAGTCACTACGCCATTTTGATAAAAGTCAGCCATAACATCTCCTAAAAATAATGAGCCAGAATTTGCTCAACGGTTTCACTCCAACCCTGTGGGCCGGGCAAAGTACTGGTGATTACGTTGTGTTTGCGGGTTAAGTCAGGGGGTGGTTTGTGCGGGGATAAAATACGAATGGCAACATCAGCCACTTCCAGCATCGCCACATCATTGTGGCTGTCACCAATTGCCAGTGTGTAAAACTCACCGCCGCGCTGACGTTGATATTCGGCAGTTAACCAGTTAAGTGCCCTGCCCTTATTACAATTACCAGAGACATGAATAAAACGCCCTCCGGTCAGCGGCTCAGCACCAGCATCTTCCAGTGCTTTAATAAATGCCAGACGCTGAGCATCATCACCATGCCACAGCACAGGCTCACTAAAATGACGATCGGCAGCCAGCGCAGCCTGTTCAGGAGACAAACCAGTTGACTCACAAATACGTTTAATGCTCATTTCGGCAAAATGTTCATATAAGGATTCAAACGACTGGCCGGCCTGATTTAATACCTCTATCCAGTGTGCACGTAACTGGGTGAATTCCTTTACCCAGTAACCTTCAAATTCGACCACACCAGCCGGCGCCTGATTAAAGTAACCGATGGGAATAAATACCGCCGCACCATTTTCCACAATAAAAGGAGACGTGAGTCCCAGTTCCTGATTAAGTTGTAATAACTCAGGATAGGTTTTACTGGTATTGGGAATGATGGGTACACGACGCGCCTTGAGTTCAGTCAGCGTTGCATCAGCGGGAAGATGGCTGTAAGTATCATGATCCAGCAACGAGCCATCCATATCGGTAAAAATAAGGTACTTTTTATCAGGCATAGGCATCCCGTGTGGTCACAGAAACGATGTTGCGATCTTTATCCAGTTTAAAGACCTGATCACAACGGGCAGGCAAAGTGTTTAACGCATGTTGGGTTAAACGCTGAAAATGCTGAATAAAATCACAAATTTGCTGAGTGGACATAATGTGGCGCTTTTCACCCGTAGCGCTCAACGCAAGTTTTTTCTCCTGTTCTAAACGCCACTGAAAAACATGATCGAAACTCGGCGCTTGTAACATCAGCCAGTAATCCATTTGCTCGTACAGGGGCTGATAATGCACCATTAGTTGTTGGTTAACATACTGACGCCATATTTTGCGCTGGTCCTGCTCTGCCTCCAGTGAATTAACCGCTTGATTAAGCTGATCTGCCGACTGTGCCATCACTCCCCAGCTCCAGCCTTCAAAAATAACCATATCTACCGGTGTTTTCACCACCGGCCAGTAAGCAGAGGACAAGGGATTATCGTTGGCTTTGTTAAAACGCGGGATGGCAATTTCACTGTGGCTTCCATGCAATTGTTCCAGAACGGACTTTATCAATTGCACATCATGAGTGCCCGGCACCCCACGCGTTTGCAAAAGTGGATGAATATTCATGCCCAGTTGTGCACGTTGCTGACGACTTAAATAAAAGTCATCCAGCGACAATACCACCACACGTAACTGATGTTGCTGATGCAGATATTCGCTTAAAAAATCAGCCAGCGTGGATTTGCCCGATCCCTGACAACCATTAATGCCCACATAAAAGGGCTTATTTGCACTACTCTGGTGCACTAATAATTGTTCGGCCAGAGGGATATACCACTGATTGGCTATGGTGGTGAACCTGTCATCCAGCCGGTGTTTAGTGATAAATTCTTCAAGCATGACAACCGCTCTCCCTAGTTTATTAAGACAATAACTATTGTCCCTGACATCAGACTTTCAACATCTGTGCCAGCCTCAAAACTGTATAGGAGAAATGGTTACAAAGACATGACCGCAGGATTACTGAACGGTTAAACTCAGCTCCAGCGGGCGAATAAGGTCAGACTCACGGGCTAAATCAGCTGCCAGCAAAGGTTGTTGCTCTTCCAGCCAGTTTTCGGGAAAAGTAAGCTGCAGGCTATTTTTACCGGCATCGATTGTAAAATCTGCCAGATAGTCATCTTGTCTGGCGATATTGAGCAATACCCCCAAGCGTAATAAACAAATCAGTTTATTCACCTGCTCGGCATCATACTGGTCTAACTCAATAAGATCACTTTTGCGGATTTTTTTGCGATGTAAGCCCACCAACAGCGCTAATAACAGTTGCTGTTCCTGGTTAAAGCCAGGTAATTCCACTTCAGAAATAATATAAGCGGAGTGACGTTGTACTGCGCGCGAATTAATTTGCAATCCCACTTCGTGCAACAACGCCGCCCACGACAACATGCTTTTTAACTCTGCGCCTTTTAAGCCCCAGGCTTTGTGACAAGCATCATAAAGCCGGAGCGTGGTAGCCAGTACGCGTTTGGCCTGTTCAATATCCACATCATAACGGGTAGCGAGACTTTCCGCAGTGCGCTGACGGATGTCAACCCGTTGCAGGCTATCTTCCATCTCATAAATAACCCCTTCACGCAGAGCACTGGTGGAATAAGCCATTTCATCGATTTTAAGACTTTTAAATACTGCCGTTAATACGGCTAAACCAGCAACAAACACCGGTTGTCTGTCATCACTCAAACCGGATAATTTAATTTTTTCAATACGCTCAGCTTTAAAACAAACCTCGGCTATCGCCTGCAGATCATCAAGTGTAATGGTCAGCTTATTTGGATTGTCAGCCAGAGCTGATGCCACATCCAAAATGGTGCGAATAGTGCCGGATGTGCCAATACAGCTTTGCCAGCCAGTATGACGATACTTTTTATCCAGCAGTTCCAGTTCCTGCTGTGCCGCAGTGACCGCCTTTTTAAATTGTTTGGGGGTAATCTCACCGTTGCTGAAAAACTTTTGGGTATAACTGACACAACCCATTTGCACACTGCGCAATAAAATGGGATCAAAGCCCTGCCCAATAATACATTCAGTAGAACCGCCACCTATGTCTACCACCAACTGATTGCCGGTTTGATAGTTAGTATGGGCTACGCCTGCATAAATTAAACGTGCCTCTTCCACACCAGCAATCACTTCAACCGGATACGGCATAATTTTACGCGCGGCTTTAATAAAGGTTTTGGCGTTTTTGGCTTTACGCAGGGTATGGGTTGCAACAATGCGCACATATTCCGGGTGAAACCCCTGCAGGCTTTGCGCCATTAACGACAAGGTGTCTAACCCACGATTAATCGCGTCTTCTGATAAATAATTGTCGTCGTCCAATCCTTCGGCCAGACGCACCTTTTGTTTGATGGTATGCAGAATCTGCACTGAGTCAGCGACGATGCGCGCCACCACCAGATGGAAGCTGTTTGACCCTAAATCCAGAGCGGCCACTTTAACCGCTTCACGGGCATCAATATCGTTAAAGGTGGTGTGCGGACTGGGCATACTACTCCTGTTCGAGGGATTTCAGATAATCGTAAATTTCATACTGAGAACGTATCTTACGACGATTTCCACGAACAACATAGCGGTTAGACTGCTCCTTATCAATGACACGTGCTTTGGTGGTATCACGTAATTGAATATCCAGCATATGTAATAAACGCATCTTAAGGTTGGTATCATACACAGGACACCCCACTTCAACCCGGTTATCCATATTACGAGTCATCCAGTCCGCAGAAGAAATAAATACTTTATGATCGCCACCATTTTCAAACACCATCAGCCGTGGATGTTCAAGGAAGCGATCCACCACGCTGGTAATACTGATATTGTCACTTAAACCTTTAACCCCCGGCAGCAATGAACACATGCCACGCACTATGGCTTTTACTTTTACCCCGGCCTGACCCGCTTTATACAATTCGTCGATTAATTCCTGATCCACCAGATTATTCACTTTTAAAATAATCTGCGAGAACTTACCCTCGCGGCAGTTTTGAATCTCTTCCCGAATGAGCGACAGCAATTTAGCTCGGGTATTAAGTGGTGAAACCTGCAAGTGTTTAAACTTGTGCTGACGATATGGCGCCTGAATAAAATCAAACACGTTTATCGCTTCCTGTGCCAGTTCCTGATTGCGGGTAAACAGGCTGTAATCGGTATAAATTTTGGCAGTTTTTTCGTTAAAGTTACCGGTACCAAAATGGGCGTAGTTAACTAACTGCCCTTTTTCTTCACGGGTTACCACACACAGTTTGCAATGCACTTTTAATGAAGGGATCCCCAACACCACGCGAATACCGGCGTCTGTCATGGTTTTTGACCATTCAATGTTGTTTTGTTCATCAAATCGAGCACGTAATTCCACAATAACAGTCACGGTTTTGCCGTTGTCTACCGCGTCAATTAACGAATCGATAATGCGCGACTTATTGGCAACCCGGTAAATATTCAAACGGATATGGCGTACGCTGGGGTCAAATGAGGCCTGACGCACAAATTCGGTAAAGTGTAAAAAACGATGGTAAGGATAATGCAGTAAAATATCGCGATGACTTATGGCATCAAACACAGTATCAAATTTGCTAAAGTCCTTGCTGCTGATCGCAGGCAATTTAGGGTTAACCAGATAATCACGACCTATATTGGGAAAACCAATAAAGTCTTTGAAATTACGATATGGCCCGCCACCTATCAGCCCTTCTGTTGAGCCGATATTCAGGCACTTGCGTAAATATGTCAGCATTTCCAAAGGCATAGTGGCGTCGTAATTCACCCGCACAGGTTCTGCGCTTAACCGCTGCTTCATACTGTCCGACATTTTTTCCACGAAACTCTCATCAATTTCATCATTAATTGAATACTCAGAGTCGCGGGTCATTTTAAAGGAATAAGCTTCAAGGCTATCAAAAGGCACAAAGCCCCTTAGGATATCTTCAAGACAAAGTTTGATGATGTCATCCAGCAGAATGATATGTTTACGTTTTTTACTCTGTTCCGGCGGCAACACAATAAAACGTGAAACAGCCTGTGTGGGTACTTCGATAGAAGCATAGCGTGTTACCCGCTTTTTACGGTTAATCGCCACAAACAAATAGGTGCTTGCGCCATTAATGCGTTTAGCCAGATCCACTTTGCGCTGAATCAGCACGGGTGAAATATGACGTAGTATTTTGTTTTTAAAATAATCCCTCAGCCATTCCTTATGAAAATCACTCAGCTCAGTGTGATTCACCAGTACAATGTTGTAGCGTTTTAGCTTGGCGATCACCTCTTTGTATATGCGATCGAATTCCTTGGTCAGATCCATTACTTTTTGCTGGATCTGATTCATCAGCTGTTTGGTTTTAGCCGCCTCTTCATGCTCATCACGGTTAGTCTGGATCAGAAACTTACGTTTTACCTCTGCAAAACGCACCCGATAAAATTCATCCAGATTATTGGAATAAATTCCTAAAAAACGGATACGTTCAACAATGGGGTTATTAACGTCGTTTGCTTCCTGAAGTACTCGCTGGTTAAAAGCCAGCCAGCTCAGTTCAAGAGGAAAATAAGGCGATTCCTGCTGGGTCATTCGATTACCATTAGCGACAAAGGGTTACACAGGTTCAACAGTCTGACAAAAGTCTGTGTCTTTTTAATGACAATAAGCCAAATATTGCAAAAAAATGACAATTATTAATTTAGCATATTATTGAAAAACCTAGCTAAATTACTCACTAATAAGATCAACAGCCCCTAGCCAGTCAAATATTAGTCAAAGGTATTGAACAATGGCTTACAGATATTAAACAGGCTGTTATAGAAACCGGTAAAAGGAAATGACTAAAGTAGATTAAAAGTAACCAACAGGCACAAAAAAATGATTAAACCAATTTTAATGCTCAGCACACTGATAGTCGCGGCGACTGTTCAGGCTAAAAATCCGGTATTTGACGGCTGGTACGCAGATCCGGAAGGCATTGTTTTTGATAATCAGTACTGGATATATCCCACCTACTCGGCTCCTTACGACCAACAGATTTTTTTTGATGCTTTCTCCTCCCCGGACTTAGTGCACTGGACCAAACACAGTCGAATATTAACCAACAAGCAGATTACCTGGGCCAAACGTGCCATGTGGGCACCTTCGATCATCAAACACAACAATCAATATTTTTTCTTTTTTGGCGCTAATGATATTCAAAGTAATCAAGAACACGGTGGAATTGGTGTGGCTGTGGCAGACCAGCCACAAGGTCCGTTTAAAGATTATTTAGGCAAACCGTTAATTGATCAGTTTCATAACGGTGCGCAGCCTATTGATCAGTTTGCCTTTCGTGACCAGGATGGTCAGGTTTATTTGATCTATGGTGGCTGGCGCCACTGCAATATAGCCAAACTCAAAGATGACTTTAGTGGATTTATTCCTTTTGCAGATGGTGAAACCTTCAAGGAAATGACTCCTGAAGGTTATGTGGAAGGCCCATTTATGTTTATCCGCAACGGTAAATACTATTTTATGTGGTCAGAAGGTGGCTGGACCGGTCCGGACTATAGCGTGGCCTATGCCATCGCAGACTCACCTATGGGACCATGGAAGCGCATTGGGAAAATATTAAAGCAGGACGATCAAATTGCGCGCGGTGCGGGTCATCATTCGGTGATAAAAGTACCTAATAAGGACGAGTACTATATTGTCTACCACCGCCGTCCGCTGGATGAAACCGATCGTAATTCAAGAGAAACGGCCATCGAACATATGTACTTTGATGAAAACGGCTTAATTAAACCAGTTAAGTTGACTCATGAAGGCGTGGCAGCAAATCCAATAAAATAAATTAGACACACACAAAAAAGCCGGTTTAACACCGGCTTTTTTATCATACTGTTGGGATTTTTTCGTATATCCAGTTCCAGGCAGGAATTTCTATTTTCACTACACCTTCACCATCCTTAGCAATGAAATAGCGCAATGACGGTGCACCACCTTCAACATCAACCACATCCGTTAAAAAATTGCCGGCAGGAACAGACACTTGTGCCTCGCCCGTTTTAGTAACAGAAATAAACTTAACTTCATTATCCTGTGGGTTGAACCAGTTGAAATAACTGGGTTTGCTGGTGTATTGCAGATTGGGCAATATATTTAAAATCATCTCACGTGCATAACTGTGCGCCGGTAACCAGCGATCAATACTAATATGCCCCTGTTCTTTATAGGCGCGACGCGACATATCTGAATAACCCACAACATGGTTGTCGGCAAATGTGACTTTAACATCCATTGCTTTGTTCACTGTGCCAGACATTCTGACACTCAGTGGTTTTAAACTATCGGCATCGGCCCGCACCTTAACAATGCGGTTAATATCGTTTTGTGGCAGTAACGTAAGATGTGTCACTTCCAGTCGCTGCGGCGTTTTAATCATTTCACGGATTTCATAACCCGCTTCTTTACCATCAATATAAATCGCATAGCGCTGACGTTCGGTTTTTAGTGATGATGGATCAAGCGGCAGAGGTTGTGCCACCACATTTTTTTGTGGTGCAATATCGACCAGTCTGGTGTGTGGTGTCTCTTGAGCAAACTCCACAGTGAACACGTCACCAAAACGATTAGCATCAATACTCTGTGCATCACCTCCGGTTAGATGAACCAGCAATGGAATGGTTTGCATATTACCAATAATCAGCGCGTTTTGTTCTTTCTCATTCAGCATGGCCGCTAAGTCCGGCAACTCGGAATTTTCATACACTATGATGGGTAAATCTTGCTGGTTGGCGGTGGGCTTGGCGGTTTGCTCGGTATTTTTAAGATAAGTGCAGTAAACAGCCTGAATGTTTTTATCTTTAAGAAACGCTGCCAGATTTTTTGCCCGCTGCATGCCTGTGGCAGATAAATCTCCGGACGAGGTCTGCTCAGCATGACGACTGAAGTACAGGGTGTAATCAGGTGCCGCAATCGCGCTGACACTCAGCAGCATACATAAACTAATCAGAATGCGCATAGGCTCTTCCTTTCGATAAATCTGCAGAAATCTTAGTTGAAGTCGTTAGCGGGGTAAACTGCCAGTGCAAATTACACTGGCAGTTAATATAAAAAATGACGTTTTTACAGAGGGTTACTTACGTTTGTGATAACTCATCAGGCGACGGCGTTTGCGCTGTTGCGCCAGCGTAAGCTCGTTCTTTTTCCTCTCAAATGGGTTTGAACCTTCGCGAAATTCAATTTTGATCGGTGTGCCCATAATTTTAAGTGACTGACGATAATAGTTCATCAGATAACGCTTATAAGAATCAGATAAATCTTTTACCTGATTTCCATGAATGACAATCACAGGAGGATTGTAACCACCAGCATGCGCATATTTCATTTTAACCCGACGGCCACGTACCATAGGTGGCTGATGATCCTGCTGTGCCATATCCATAATACGGGTCAGCATGGATGTACCTACGCGATTTGTTGCGCTGGCGTAGGCTTCCTGTACCGATTCAAACAAATGACCCACACCTGTACCGTGCAGGGCTGAAATAAAGTGCAAACGGGCAAAATCGATGAAACCTAAACGTCTGTCCAGTTCGCGTTTGATATTATCTTTGGCGTCCTGCTTCAAACCATCCCACTTGTTAACCGCGAGAACAATTGAACGGCCAGCATTTAATACAAATCCCAGCAAGCTGAGATCCTGATCGGTAATACCTTCACGTGCATCGATAACCAGTAATACGACGTTAGCTTCTTCAATCGCTTGCAAGGTTTTAATGATGGAAAATTTTTCTACGGCTTCGTTTATATTACGACGACGGCGCACACCCGCTGTATCGATAAGAATGTAATCCCGCTCATCACGCTGCATCGGGATAAAGACACTGTCACGTGTGGTGCCAGGCTGGTCAAATACCACCACCCTTTCCTCACCCAAAATCCGGTTAGTTAAGGTGGATTTACCTACGTTAGGTTTACCTACAATCGCCAGTTTAATCGGGGAAGCCTGCAGCTCGGCCAGCATTTGTTCAGCGTCTTTTTCTTCCTGTTCTGTGTCCTTATCATCCTGAACATACATATCAGGGAATGCTTCTGCCAGAGGCTCAAGAGTGGTGTTTAATAACTGCTGTACACCACGACCATGGGCTGCTGCAATTTGCAGTACATCACCCAGTGCCAGCGAATAAAATTCGGCGCTTTCGCTGTCACCGTCAATACCATCAACCTTATTTGCCACCAGATACACTTTTTTGTTCTGTTTGCGCAGATGATTAGCAATGCCAATATCAGCAGAGGTGACACCAGCACGCGCATCAACCAGAAACAACACCACGTTTGCTTCGTCAATGGCCAACAAAGATTGTTCCGCCATTTCAGCATCAATGCCCTGTTCATCACCGCTGATACCACCAGTATCAACCAGAATAAACTGCAGCCCCTCATATTTGGCCTGACCGTATTTACGGTCACGGGTTAGTCCGGGAAAGTCCGCCACTAACGCATCACGACTGCGGGTTAAACGGTTAAACAGTGTCGATTTACCGACATTTGGGCGCCCAACCAGGGCAACAACAGGTAACATAGTGTTTTTCCAAAAATAAAAACGGCCCGATGAATTCGAGCCGTTATTTTAACTTAGTTTTCAATAGAAGGCTTAAGGAGTTTCAACCGCAAATAATTCACCACTGCGGGTTTGAGTATAAACCGTGCGCCCCTCTACTATCGGCGTGGTATATATGCCTTCATCTTCGTCATCTCCACCAATATTGGCACGGGCAATAATTTCACCATCCGACTGATTCATCCAATGCAAAAATCCGAATTTATCGCCAACGACCACATAAGATCCAACAGGGGCAGCGCCAGTCACCAAGCGAGAACGTAACGCACTGTTACTCCAGCGCTCCACTCCGCTACGACGATCCAGAGCATAAATCACACTATCATTATCGGTAACAAACAGGTTATTACCTTCAATGCTTAAATTACGATATGATTTGTATTCACGTTTCCAGATTACACGGCCACTGCGCAACTCTACTGCTGCCAAAGTGCCATCATAAGAAACGATATAGGCAATACCACCCATGACTAATGGTTCGACATCGATGTCAGCCAGACGATCCAGTTCGGTGAAACCGGTTGGAGACGCCACAGCCTGTTCCCATGCAACCTGACCATTTTCAGACAAAACCACCGCCAGTTTCCCCATGGCAGTCCCCACCAGTACGCCACCACCAGCTAATGTTGGTGTGGAAACGCCACGCAGCGACAATGCAGGTACTTCTGATTCATAACGCCATTTTTCTTCGCCATTCTCGGCATCCAGAGCAAACATCACACCTGACGATGTATTTACTGCGACTATGCCTTCATCTACCGCTGGTGGAGCAATCACTTCTCCGTGAACATGCACTTTCCATTTGGTCTCACCGGTTTGTTGATCAAGTGCAAAGACTGTCCCGTTTTCAGTACCGAAATAAAGCTTGTCATAAGCCACTACCAAACCACCGGAAATACGCGCTGATTCGCCCTCTTTCCACATGTTAGTGATGCCAGATAACATGCCGTCATCTTTAAACTCAGATAAATTGGTTTTCCATAGCGGTTTACCAGATTGCAGTTCAAAGGCTCTGACCAGACCATGGCGATCTGCTGCAAAAATTTTATCGTATCCAATAGCCGGTTCCAGACGAGAGAAAAAATCATCCACACCGTCACCGACTTCATGTTGCCAGACAACATTAGGCTGGAAAACAGCATTAATTGGCTTTAATTCACGGATTTTAATTTCATCTTCATCAGCAAACCAGTTAGAGACTGTGGTACAGCCTCCTAAGGTTGCGATAAAGGTCAGTGCTAACAGAGCTCTTTTCACCTGCATCCCCTTATTTGCTTTCAAGTGCGGCCAGATTATCCAGCTTTAATTGCAGCAAGGGGTTATTGGCATTTTTATCCAGCGAAGCCACATAAGCCTGACGCGCTTGCTCATATTGGCCCAACTGTGAATAAGCATCACCTTTGATCTCTTCAACTGAAGCGCTATAGGCGTCCATGTTAATGCCTGACAAGGTTTTGATCGCATCGTCGGCTTTTTCCTGTGCCAGCTGGATACGTGCTAAACGTAACTGAACCAGTGATTTAATCGCGTTATCATCAGCATGCTCAGCAGCCCAGCTAAGTTGTTTTTGCGCTTCGGCAAAATCTTTACTGTCTACTGCTGATTTAGCCAGTTGTAAGGCTGTCATCATTGCATAACTGTTTTCAGGATTATTTTTAATGTAATCAGCAGCAGCACTAAAACCCTTTTCGTCTGCACCAAGAGCGCTGACCAATTGTTCATACTGAGTGGACGCTTGTTCACGCTCTGCAATTTGCGTTTCGGTGTAATAACGCCATCCCCAAAGTCCGCCCAGACCAATCACAGCACCTAAAATAATGGCGGTACCGTTTTCTTTCCAGAATCGTTTGATCGCTTCTACTTGTTGTTCTTCGGTGCTAAATGATTCCATTTTATCCTCTACTTCTTCGTCTTCAGCATTTCAATCAGTTGTGCTGTTGTCATACTGATTTGTGCTTGTTCTTCACGTAAATATTTAACAGTAACCTGCTGACTGTCGGCTTCACTTTCACCAATCAGTAATGCGATATCAGCACCACTGGCATCAGCACGTTTCATTTGTTTTTTAAAGTTACCACCACCGCAGTGGCTTAATACACGCAAATGCGGCAATTGATCACGTAATTGCTCTGCCACATTAACAGCAAATAACTCGGCGCTTTCACCCATTGCCGTAATATAAATATCTACCGGTTTAGGTACAGCTGAGGTCAGCTCCAGGGCTTCCAGCATTAACACTAAACGCTCCAGCCCCATGGCAAAACCCACTGCCGGCGTGGCTTTACCGCCTAACTGCTCTACCAGACCATCGTAACGACCACCCGCACAAACTGTGCCCTGAGCACCCAAACTATCGGTGACCCATTCAAAGACAGTGCGATTGTAATAATCTAAACCACGCACCAATCTTGAATTAACCCGGTATTTGATACCCAGGTTGTCCAAACGTTCACACAAACCTGAAAAATGTTGTGCAGATTCGTCATCCAGATAATCCAGTAAGCTTGGCGCATCGGTAATTGCCGCTTGTACATCCGGGTTCTTGCTGTCAAGTACACGCAATGGATTGCTGGTCATACGACGCTTACAATCATCATCCAGTTTATCTTCCCGTGCTTGTAAATACTCAACAAGCGCGTCTTTGTAACGCGCGCGAGCTTCGTTTGAGCCCAGTGAGTTAAGCTCCAGAATAACATGGTCGCTTAAACCTAACTGCTTCCACAAACGCGCGGTCAGCAATATGATTTCTGCGTCAATATCCGGGCCGTTTAAACCAAACACTTCCACACCAAACTGGTGGAACTGGCGATAACGGCCTTTTTGAGGTCGTTCGTGACGGAACATAGGTCCCATGTACCACAAGCGCTGCTGCTGGTTATACAATAAACCATGCTGATTACCAGCTCGCACGCAACAGGCGGTGCCTTCCGGGCGCAGCGTCAGACTATCGCCATTGCGATCGTCAAAGGTATACATTTCTTTTTCAACGATATCCGTGACTTCACCAATAGAGCGTTTGAATAAATCTGTGCTCTCTACAATTGGCATACGGATTTCCTGATAACCATATTGGCTCATCAGGTGTCTGAGGTGGTTTTCCAGGTATTGCCACAATCCACTTTGTGATGGCAGACAATCGTTCATACCGCGGATTGCCTGAATTTGCTTACTCACTACGACCTATCTCTGAAATTGTAAAGCCCGGCATTATAGGTGCTTTGGGCTTGGTTGGCTATTGATCTATGGTGTTGATTGAAATTCGGCGTGATTCGTCCAACAAACTGGCTTTGGCACGAATTCGTTTTTCCAGCTGATCCACCAAATCATCGTTGGCTAAACGTTCTTTCTGACGTTTACCATCCACATAATATCCACTCATATTACGCGCCCCGGTTAAACCTAAATCCGACACTTCGGCTTCTCCCGGACCATTGACCACGCAACCAATAATCGACACATCCATTGGCGTTAATACATCTTCCAGACGTTGCTCTAACTGATTAACGGTATTGATCACATCAAATTCCTGACGTGAACAACTTGGACAAGCAATAAAATTAATGCCACGTGAGCGAATGCGCAGTGATTTTAAAATATCAAACCCGACTTTAATTTCTTCCACCGGATCGGCTGCTAATGAAATACGCAAGGTATCACCGATACCTTCAGCCAGTAACATGCCTAAACCCACAGAACTTTTCACGGCACCGGCACGCAAACCACCGGCTTCAGTAATACCCAAATGCAGTGGCTGGTCAATTTCTTTGGCCAGTAAACGATATGCACCAACAGCTAAGAACACATCAGATGCTTTTACACTGACTTTAAACTGGTCAAAATTCAGTCTGTCGAGAATATCCACGTGGCGCATGGCTGATTCAAGCAAGGCCTCAGGTGTAGGTTCACCATATTTTTCCTGCAAATCACGTTCTAGTGAACCGCCATTTACCCCAATACGTATTGGAATATTTTTATCGCGTGCACAGTCCACTACTGAACGAATGCGTTCTTCATTACCGATATTACCAGGATTAATACGCAAACAATCCACGCCGTATTCAGCCACCTTAAGTGCGATACGATAATCAAAATGAATATCGGCAATCAGTGGAATATCCACCTGCTGGCGGATTAACTTAAAGGCTTCGGCCGCATCCATGGTTGGAACCGATACCCGAACAATTTCACCACCTACAGCCTGAATACGTTTAATTTGATTAACCGTTGCTTCAACATCAGTAGTGGGTGTATTGGTCATCGACTGCACGGCGATAGGTGCACCGTCACCAATCGGCACTTTACCCACATTAATGCGGGTCGACTTGCGCCTTTTTATCGGGGATTCAGCAAACATGATTAATCCTCTAACGGTAAGTTAAAGCGCGCGGTACGATTTTTAGGGAAGCGGGAGAGATCCACTTCTTCACCCGCATAGGAAATTTTAACCGCTTCAGGAATACCGACAGTCACTTCAAACGGCGGAATACCACTAACCGGCATAACACGTCCTTGAACTTTGATTCCATAGGCAATGGCCTCACCTGTGGCATCGACGATATTGATCCAGCAATCCTGTGAGAATTCAAAAACAAGTTGTACCGGATCAGCAAAATCATGCGCTTCAGTGGCTGTAAAATGTTGTACTCGTGGTTGTTCTTCTGCTTGTTCTACAGAATCATCAGCTACGATATTTTGTTCATTTTGCTCAACTACGCTGGCCACATCTGTTTCTTCTATACCTGAGTTATCTTCTGACGGCACTTGTGTGTCAGCAGTCGTGTTATCAGCAACAGGCTGATCACTATCTTGCAATTCAGCCACACTATCGGCCTCAGTTTGAGGGTCTTGTTCAGACAGCGTCTGCTGTTGCTCTATTGCTTGTGGCTGGGTTGCACTGCCACTGTCTTCAGCCGTTTTTTCCTCTGCTTTGGTAGTCACATTTGAGCTGGTAGCGTTTAATTTAGCTGGCGCCACATCATCTGATTGCTGGAACCACCACATCACCGACAACGCCACCAGAATAATAACAATCGCATATGTCACCAGCATCAGGCGATCATCGCTGGCCTGACGCGCAACCCGGCGTGAAAAGCTTTGTAATTTAGCCGGCTCTTTACTGGCACGATTAACCTGCTCAAAGGCATCCAGAACTTCGACTTCGGGTACTTTTACCAATTTGGCGTAGGTTTTCAGATATCCCTTAGTAAAGGTCAGAGAAATTTTACCATCATAAATGTCTGCTTCGATATCATCGATAATATGCTCACGCAGATTTAAACGCAGCGCGACCTGTGCGGTACTGAGCTGCATCGCCTCACGCGCTTGTTTTAACAGTTGACCAGGAGTGACAATAGTTGCCTGTTCTAATTCTTGTTCTTCGTTCATTCTTACGACACTTAATGGTTTATTCTGGTGCGCTAACGCGCAGTTTCATTTTGGGACGGATAGACCCGGCATCTTTGAGATGATTCCATTCAATCAATTTGTCCATGCGCACATTGTATTTCAAAGAAATACGGTAAAGATTCTCACCATCTGCCACCACGTGATAGGTTACATTGTCTCCGTCATCAGTTGACTTGGCGGATGTATCGTCACTGGCTGCCTGTTGCTCTTTACTAGGCTGTTGTTCTTCAATCACCTGACTAAAAGGTTTTGGCTGCCTTACCTGTGGCTGCTTTGGCTTAGTTGCGACAACAGCAGGTTCAGTTTTGTTCTGCAAAGATTGAATAAATTGTTTTGCATAGGGATGGCGTGGATACATTTGCACCAGCATTTTTCCATATGCTTGTGCGCGTTCAGGGTTGCCCAGCCCCGTTTCGATCTGCACCCAAAACCAGATGGTTTCAGCCGATACACTGCCAGCTTTTTCATAGTCCATCAGACGTTTTTTAGCTTCAGTCCAACGTTGTTGGTCAATCAACAACTGTATCAGCATCACAATCGATTTACTGCGGCTTGGATCATGTTTTAACGCACTTTCCAGATAACTTATCGTATCTTCCACCTGTCCATCATTTTGACTACATAAGGCAAGGTTTTCATACGTTTCTGCAGCACGAATGTAGTCGGGGGTATTAATTGCCTGCAAAAAGTACTTTTTCGCTTGCGGATATTTACCGGCCTGGCACAAAAACGCACCATAGCTATTGGCAATATCAGCATCATTTGGTTTAAGTTTTAACGCGGTTTGATAGGCTTGGTCAGCCAGGGCATTTTCACCCACATGCTGATAGTAATACCCCAGTCCCAGGTGAGTGTCGGCCAGTTTAGGCGCGAACTGCAATGCTTTATCCAGATTAAATTTGGCTTGTTTATAATTATCGTTTTTGAGGTAAGTTAACCCCAGCGAAATACGGGTTTTTGCGGCTTCAATATGATCGAAACCGTCTGATGACTTAAAAGCCGGCTCAGTTGGTTGGCTGGCACAGGCACTTAACAGGGCAATCGCAAAAACAAGTAAACACTGACGCATAACTCGAAACATCCTTTTTTATAATTAGTTTGCCATTTTTACTGAAATTGCTTCACCCTTCATCTGTTTTTTTAACATTCGTTTGGTTCGGTCAACCACATCACCCACTAACTGCCCACAAGCTGCATCTATATCATCACCGCGAGTTTTACGCACCACCACGGTTAAACCGTACTCCATCAGTACTTTAGAAAAGCGATCAATACGCGAATTACTTGAACAGGTATAAGGTGAACCCGGGTAGGGGTTAAATGGAATAAGATTAATTTTACAGGGTGTTTCTTTTAACACTTTGGCTAACTGATGAGCCTGATCCATGCTGTCATTAATGCCGTTTAGCATCACGTATTCAACCGTCACTTTACCCTGATTCGCATTTGACTTAGCTAAATAACGACGAACGCCAGCAAGAAATTCTTCAATCGGATATTTTTTATTAATTGGCACAATTTCATCGCGCAACTCATTGGTGGGTGCGTGTAACGAAATCGCCAGTGCCACATCAATTTGATCACCTAACATATCTAATGCAGGTACAACCCCCGAAGTACTTAAGGTCACGCGACGTTTCGATAAACCAAAACCAAAGTCATCCAGCATAATATCCATCGCTGGAACCACGTTTTTCATGTTAAGCAAGGGTTCGCCCATACCCATCATTACGACATTGGTAATAGGACGTTTAGAGGTATCTTTAGATAATCCAATTGCTTTGGCCACACGCCAAACCTGACCAATAATTTCTGCCACCGATAAATTACGGTTAAAGCCCTGTTGTGCGGTTGAGCAAAAAGTACATTCCAGTGCGCAACCTACTTGTGAGGACACACACAGGGTTGCGCGGTCACTTTCCGGGATCCACACTGTTTCCACTTCCTGACCACCATCAAGTCTTAATGCAAATTTAATGGTGCCGTCGGAGGCATTTTGTTGCACAGCAATCTCTGGGGCACGGATTTCACAGTTAGCCATCAACTTAGCACGCAGTGCTTTGTTGATATTGCTCATTTGTTCAAAATCATCACAGCCATGCTGATATATCCATTTCATCAGCTGATCAGCACGAAATGGCTTCTCACCGATTGAAGCGAAATAATCACGCAATCCCTGCCGATTAAAATTTAACAGGTTGACTTTTGATTCTGACATTAATGGGTCCGTTTAAAAATGAATGTGACTATTGTAGGTTTTTTAATGGTTAAAGTTAACCACGAACCTAAGGTTTAAATACACAAAAGGGGCTGAACGCCCCTTTTATTTGTTCTGCAGCGTCGGGCTTAGCGAGTGCGAGAACACACTTCTTCGTCAGAGAAGAAATATGCGATTTCGCGAGCCGCTGATTCCGGCGCATCTGAACCGTGAACAGCGTTCTCGTCGATAGACGCAGCGTAGTCAGAACGTAAAGTACCGGCTAATGCGTCAGCTGGGTTAGTTGCGCCCATGATTTCGCGGTTTTTAGCAACAGCATTTTCACCTTCTAACACCTGAACCATTACTGGGCCAGAGGTCATGAATTCAACTAAAGCGCCAAAGAAAGGACGCTCTTTGTGTTCTGCATAGAAGCCTTCAGCTTGCTGCTGGCTTAAGTGAATCATTTTTGCTGCAACAATGCGCAGACCTGCAGATTCGAAACGATTGTAAATAGCACCGATTACGTTTTTAGCTACCGCATCAGGCTTAATAATGGAAAAAGTGCGTTCTAACGCCATGTTAAATCTCTCCAAACAATTTGGTACGTGTTCAATTTCGCGCGGATTATACGTAAAAGCATGGTGAATAACTAATTTTTCCTGTGATTTTTAAAATTGTTCATAAAACGTTCACGAACAAACAGCAAAAACGCTAGAATCACAGTGATTTATGGGGTTAGACAATCTAATTTTTCGGGTGTATAACTATTATAAACTCAATCATTAATAGATTTTAACAATGATAAAAATTCGTGACCTCGAATACCTTAATGCACTGGCCACCTATAAACATTTTGGTCATGCCGCAGAAGCCTGTCATGTGAGTCAGCCAACTTTGAGTGGGCAGTTAATGAAGCTCGAAGAACAACTCGGACTGCAACTGATTGAGCGCCATCGTCGCAATGTGATGTTAACCCCTGCGGGTGAGCAATTAATCAAAGATGCGCGCCAGGTATTAAAGGCAATGAAAAATTTCGAAGAATCTGCCAAAGCACTGCTTGATCCGCTGGCCGGCGATATTCATATGGGACTGATCCCGACACTGGCCCCCTACTTATTGCCGCTCATTATGGAAAACCTCAATAAAGAGCTGCCAAGAATCAATTTCTACCTACACGAAAATAAAACCGAAGTACTGCTAAACGAGCTGAACAGTGGCAAACTGGATTTTCTGGTATTGCCGTGGCTGGATGATATGAACGCGTTTGAACGTTACGATTTGTTTGAAGAACCTTTATTGCTGGCCGTACATCCGAACCACCCTATGGCTAAAAACGACACCGTAACCATTAAGGCTTTAGAAGGACAGCAAATATTAACCCTTGAAGACGGACATTGTTTGCGTGATCAGGCGATGGACTACTGTTTTACCGCCGGCGCAAATGAAGACCATCGTTTTCAGGCCACGAGTTTAGAAACACTGCGCCATATGGTTGCCAGCAATCGCGGTATTACCTTATTACCTGAGTTGGCCACATTAAATGTCGCAGCCAGCAACAGTATTAAATACATTCGTTTTGCTGAACCACAACCTTTCAGACAAATTTCACTGGTTATTCGTCCTAATTATTCACGCATGCAAAGTATTCGTGAAATAGCAGGATCGATCAGGCAATCAGTAAAACAAATACTCACAACCCAGAGCGTGTTGAACTTTGCTGTAGAAAACCAAACACATAACAAAGGTCAATAATATATAGCTAGCCAGTATAAAATGGCAGAACCTGGGTGATTGATTCAATCTCAAACGCCCCCATCTGAAGACTACAACCTGTTTAACTTAAGTCGTTATGATCCCACTTTCTGTTTTAGACCTGGCACCAATTACTGAAAATCATTCACTGTCTGACACTATCGAACATAGTCGCCAGCTGGCGATTGCAGCCGAACAACATAATTATCAACGATTCTGGTTAGCTGAACATCACGGTATGCGCGGTGTGGCTAGCTCAGCAACGGCGCTGATGATAAGTCAGGTGGGCGCTGTGACTAAAAAGATTCGTATTGGCGCGGGTGGTATTATGCTGCCGAATCATCCTCCATTAGTTATTGCTGAACAATTCGGTACCCTGGAAGCCTTGTTTCCCGGACGGGTTGATTTGGGTTTGGGCCGCGCACCGGGTAGTGATATGGCGACAATCCGCGCGCTACGACGTGATATGCATAGTCAGGTTGACACTTATCCTGACGATATTCGTGAGTTACAGCGTTACCTGGCGGAAGAACAGGCTAACCAACAAGTCATTGCGATGCCAGGCCAAAATAGCAAGGTGCCCTTGTGGTTATTAGGTTCAAGTTTGTACAGCGCTCAACAAGCGGCCAGAATGGGTTTACCCTTTGCGTTTGCTTCTCATTTTGCTCCCGACATGCTGCAGGATGCGATTAGCCTGTATCGCTCGCAATTCGTTCCTTCAGCGCAACAGGACAAACCCTATGTGATTGGTGGTGTCATGGCTGTGGTAGCGGATTCTGATGAAGAAGCAGAATTCTTATCCAGTTCCATTAAACAACAGTTTGTTAATTTACAACGCGGAGACAATAAACCTTTCTCTGCGCCTGTTGCCGACATCAATTCAGTCGCGGCACCGCATGAATTGCACAGAGTGAATCACACACTCAAATTTTCATTGATTGGCGATAAAGCTAAAGTAAAAGATAAGTTGGAACGTTTTGTTAAAGCGACCGGTGTTGACGAAGTTATCGCGTCTTTTCCACTGTATGATATTGAAAAACGCTTAAACAGCCTGCGCTTATTGGCAGACTGTCAATAACGTTAAACCTTGGGTTAACTTGTGAATCAACTCGCCTGCTTATGCGGGTGAGATGATTCTCCCTGTTTAAGTCCGTCTTCTGTTTCTTCAACAAACTCTTTTGGGAAAAAACTATCCGCCACGGATTCTTTCATTGCCTGCTCGAACTTATGTGGTACATCGCCATTTAATAAACTGCCAGTTCGCAGATTAGTGTAGATTTCGTCATAGCGGCGCACTTCAGTCTGGGTGATACGGCGGAAAATATGTGAACGATTTAAATGTTCAGAGTGACGTAAACCAGCTGAAGCAATAATTTCCATCACGGCTTTGACTGTCTCACGCTGATAACGAGCGACCCGCTCAGCTTTATCTTCCACCACCAGCCCCCGAATTAATTTAGGATCTTGCGTTGCGATACCTGTGGGGCATTTATTGGTATTGCACACCAAGGACTGTACACAGCCCAATGCCACCATCATGCCACGCGCGCTGTTACACATATCAGCCCCCAGCGCCAGATTCTTCACTAAATGAAATCCGCTAAACACCTTGCCGCTGGCAATAATTCTAATGTCTTTACGCAAATCAAAACCAGTCAAAGCATCATGTACAAATGCCAACGCTTCGGTTAATGGCATGCCAACAGAATTGGAATATTCGAGCGGTGCCGCACCGGTTCCACCTTCTCCACCATCAACAGTAATGAAATCAGGTTTAATACCCGTTTTGACCATGGCTTTACACACTGCTACAAACTCACTCATTCGGCCAATACACAGCTTGAATCCTACTGGTTTTCCACCGGACAGCTCTCTTAACTGAGCAATAAAATGCATCATCTCAATGGGCGTACTAAATGCACTATGTCCCGGTGGTGAATTAACCTGAGTACCTTGTTCAACCAAACGAATTCGGGCAATTTCTGCGGTATTTTTATCGGCCGGCAAAATCCCCCCATGGCCAGGTTTAGCCCCCTGCGAGAGTTTGATTTCAATCATTTTAATCGAATTCTGTGACGCCACCCTGGCAAAATTATCGGGACTGAAATGACCGTCATTATCACGACAACCAAAATAGCCGGTACCAATTTGCCACACCAGATCGCCACCGTGCTCCAAATGATAAGGGCTCACGCTGCCTTCACCGGTATTATGGTAAAACTCCCCTAACATCGCGGCCTTATTTAATGCGCGGATGGCATTGTTACTTAACGCCCCAAAACTCATAGCTGAAATATTTAAAATCGCGGCGCTGTAAGGTTGTTTACAATCCGGACCACCCACGACAATGCGAGCTTCGTTATGATGTGACTCATGATGTTTAGCCGCAATAGAATGCCCTATCCATTCATACCCCACTGCATGGGTATCCAGTTTAGTACCATAAGGGTTGGAATCGAGACTGCCTTTGGCACGCTGATAAATGAGGGTACGAAACATGCGGCTGATAGGCACGCCGTCAGTTTCGGACTCAAAAAAATACTGACGCACAAACGGACGGAAAAACTCCATGACCCAACGTCCGCGACCAACAATGGGAAAATTACGCCAAAGCGTATGTGAAGACTGGACTAAATCATAAAGTCCCATCACAGACAGAGGCAATAAGATAAGTAGCGCCCACCACGCTCCCGGCCAAATGCTCATTGCCGTAACAACACTAAGCACAGTCAGCAGCAATACCACCACTAACACTCTGTACATATTTCCCCCAATGTTTTAGTTAGTTATTCGCGCCTTTCAGATAAGGTACGTTTCGCGCTTAAAAGTTTCAAATTCTGTTACGTTTGATAACAAGTTCTCACTAGTTGATCCAGTGTTACATTTAGCAAAACGCTAGGCTAGCGGTGTTAAATAACCAAAACGGGAAACAACGATGAAATACCCTCTGCTTAGCCTTGTGTGCATCAGCTTATTAAGCGCGTGTGGATCCGATATTGTGGTACTGGCCCCGGATGGACCGCAAACCATTACGTTTGACTTTGATACAGGCAAACAAGGATGGCAAGCCGCTTATTCAGATTACCCAACAGACAATGCCGACATTTATGAACTGTCATCTGGCATCCTAAGCCTGCCAGACGACACAACGCATAACGGATTTTTTATGTCGGGCATGAATCGCAGCGACGATTTGTTCATGTATTTAAAAGCACGATTCACTGGTTTTGAACCTCTTACCCGATACACTGCCAATGTTGATATGACAATTTACTCCAACGCAGGTGACGATTGCTTTGGCGTAGGTGGCGCTCCGGGCAGTTCTGTTTATCTAAAATTTGGTTATGCCGAGACTGAACCGAAACAGGACGATTACTATCTTAACGTTGATAAAGGTAATCAAAGTAATGGAGGTGCAAACGCCAACGTTATAGGTGATATGGTAATTGAAGGATTGCCATGTGAAGGCACAGAGTTTTCCAGTAAAACGATCAAAACCACTGAAGAAAACCAGCTAGAATTCACCTCTGCTGCGGACGGTAGCATCTGGTTTTTTATTGGTACTGACTCAGGTTACGAAGGTCGTACTGATGTGTATTACGATAAAATATCCATCACGGTACAACCTGCAATTTAGCTACTTTCTATCACTTGACATATAAAAAGGGTTTTAATGGATAAAACCCTTTTTTTGTATCTCTAACCTATTAATAATTAAGATTATTTAACTGTCAAAAAATTGACTAACCATGAAATTTAATCGACATTCCAGCACATTTAACTCTCATTTTCATATACAGAATTAATTTACGCATTTTATACGGTAAAACACCTTGGTCGGTGTGCACATTTCAACCATCACCCCATTTAATCCTATATATAAACCAACTATTTCAAGCACTTTATAGCTAAAACACAAAACAGCAGACAAAAGTCTAACTTTTATAATCAAGTCAAATTCACCACATCTTCGTATCGTTTGTTTTTACTGGATTGAACAAGATTTATTCTTAATCAAATAAAGCCGAACATTACTATTAAATTTGATAAAAACAGCTTACACAGCCAGCTTTTAGCAAGTTAATCATTAAAATTTAACGGTTACATTGGTGTAAAGCGCCAAATTCTTATATAATTGCACTTTATGTTCGTATACGAGCAAGCGTGTCCATCGAGTTTAGCGCCTGCTCGCCACCAGGTAACCTTGATGACAAGTAATACAGATATCACTTTTAAAGACTTTAACCTTCCTGAATCCTTGCTTAAAGCTCTGGAAAAAGTAGGTTATGAAAAACCCTCTCCTATTCAGGCCGAGAGTATCCCTCTAATTATGGAAGGCCATGATTTATTAGGTCAGGCACAAACCGGTACCGGTAAAACGGCCGCGTTTGCTTTACCAATATTGGCTAAAATCGATGATACAGCAACCTTGCCGCAATTATTGGTATTAGCGCCAACTCGCGAACTGGCGATTCAGGTAGCGGAAGCGTTTCAGGCTTATTCCAGTTTTAATAAAGCCATTAAAGTTCTGCCTATTTATGGCGGTCAGTCTTATGAAAACCAAATCCGTACATTAAAACGTGGTGTACAGGTTGTAGTGGGAACCCCCGGTCGTGTTATCGATCACATCAAAAAAGGCACACTTAAATTACACGATTTAAAAAATCTGGTTCTGGATGAAGCCGACGAAATGTTACGCATGGGCTTTATCGACGATGTTGAGTGGATTTTAAGTCATGCTCCGGCTGAACGTCAGACGGCACTGTTTTCTGCTACTATGCCTGATCGTATTCGTGCGATTACCAAAAAGTACTTAAACAATCCTAAAACGGTAAAAATTGCCTCTAAGGTAAGTACTGCCAGCACCATTACTCAGCGTTACTGTCAGGTTGCTGGTCACCACAAACTGGAAGCACTTACCCGTATTCTGGAAGTGGAAGACTTTGACGGCGTTATTGTATTCGTGCGCACTAAAACTGCAACACTGGAACTGGCCGAAAAATTATCAGCCCGTGGTTACGATGTGGAACCATTAAATGGTGACATTCCGCAAAATGCCCGTGAACGCACCGTAGAACGTCTAAAACGTGGTGATATCGACATCCTGATTGCCACTGACGTTGTGGCGCGTGGTTTGGATGTTGAACGTGTTAGTCATGTTATTAACTACGATATTCCTTACGATACTGAATCTTACGTTCACCGTATCGGCCGTACTGGCCGTGCCGGACGTCAGGGTGACGCCATCCTGTTTATTTCACATCGTGAAAAACGGTTGTTATTTGCAATTGAAAAAGCCACTAAACAACCGATTGAATTGATGCCAATTCCTTCAATCAACGAATTAAACGAAACCCGTTTAAACCGTTTTAAACAAAACGTGATTGAAGCAATGAATGACAAATCAATCGAAGCCATGATGCCAGTGATTGAAGCCATTCAACAAGAAACGGAAGCGGCTCCAGAAGTATTATTAGCTGCTTTAGCAAAAATGGCACAAGGCGACGAACCTTTAATCCTTAAAGAAAGCGACCGCCCAAATCTGGATGCCCGCCCACCACGTGACCGTGATAACCGTTCGCGTGATCGCGACAGAGGTGGACGTGATAATCGTGACGGACGCGATGGTCGTCAACGTCGTCGCTCATCCAGTGCACCTGAAGCAGGCATGCAGCGTTTCCGTATCGGCGTAGGCCACAGCCATGGCGCTAAACCGGGCAATATCGTAGGTGCCATTGCTAACGAAGCGAATATTAGCAGCAAGCACATTGGCGCAATTGAAATCTATGACAACTACAGCACAGTAGATTTACCAGAAGGTATGCCTGCTGAAGTGCGTAAAACGCTGGAAAAAACCCGTGTGGCTGGCCAGCAGTTAAATTTACGCGAATGGTCAGACAGAGCACCGGCCAAAGGCAACAAACGCCGCTCGTCTTAAATGACTGATTCATAAAAAAGGAACTTCGGTTCCTTTTTTATTATCCAAATATATTACAATCTGGAATATATTTCTTTAAATTAGTATTTATAGGTTATATGAAGTTAGGCTAAAGTAAAGCCGGTTCTGACTACTTTATTTGTTATGCGATTTTTCCCAATATTTCTAAATGCCGATCATCTCCACTGTCTGGTTGTAGGCGGTGGTGAAGTGGCTGCACGCAAAATTGAGCTACTGCTTAAAACCAATGCCAAAGTTACAGTGGTGACTAAGCAGGCGTGCGACACCGTTAGCGGATTCGCTGAGCAAGGTAAAATTTCTCTTGATTTACGTGCGTTCAGCGACAGCGATATACAACAAAAACAACTCATTTTTGTTGCAACAGATGATCATCAGTTAAATCGTGATATTGCCACTTTAGCCAAACATCACAATATTCCGGTCAATGTGGTAGATAGCACTGAGCTTTGTGGGTTTATTACCCCGTCTATTATCGACCGTGACCCGCTGTTAGTGGCGCTTAGTAGTAGCGGTACAGCCCCGGTTTTACTGCGTTATTTGCGTCAGAAACTCGAATCCTGGATCCCAACGCACTTTAGCCGTCTTGCACGTTTTTCTGACCGTTTTCGTGACAAAGTCAAAACCCGGTTTGAATCGGTTAATCAGCGCCGTGCATTTTGGGAACAAGTGATTGAAGGCCCGATTGGCGAAAATGTATTAGCCGGTCGTGAGCAACAGGCCGAAGTACTGTTAAACAAATTACTTCAGGCACCGAATGACAACCAGGGTTGTGTGTATTTGGTCGGAGCTGGCCCGGGTGATGCAGATTTACTTACCTTTAAAGCGCTGCGTTTAATGCAACAAGCCGATTTGGTGGTTTACGACCGACTGGTATCGCAGGAAATCCTTGAACTGGTGCGTCGCGACGCCGAAAAAATCTATGTGGGCAAAAAAGCCAGTCTACATTCCGTTCCACAGGATGAAATTAATCAATTGCTGGTCGATGCCGCCAAACAAGGTAAACGTGTGGTTCGCCTAAAAGGTGGTGACCCCTATATTTTTGGTCGTGGTGGTGAGGAAGTACAAACCCTAGTTGAACAGAGTATTGCCTTTGAGGTCGTGCCTGGAATTACTGCCGCTACCGGTGCCAGTTGTTATGCCGGCATTCCTCTTACTCACAGAGACCACGCGCAATCCGTGGTATTTGCTACCGGCCATCTAAAAGACAATACCATCGATTTAGACTGGCAGGCCCTAGTGCAAAACCAGCAAACGCTGGTATTTTATATGGGATTAACCGGATTAAATGTGATCAGTCAAAAACTGATTGAACACGGTATGCCAGCGTCGATGCCAATTGCGTTAGTTCAATCGGCCACCACCGCGCAGCAAAAAGTGGTCACCGGCACCTTAGAGACTATCGTTCAGCGTGTTGAAGAAGCCGGTATTACTCCACCAGCACTTATTATTGTGGGCACCGTCGTTAGCCTGCACGACACCCTGGCTCCTGCTTTACCTTCAAACAATTAGCTTTTACTGGCGCGTTTTTGCGCGCCATCTTCTAATCTCGAACTGTCGATAATCGCGCGGGTGTGAGTGCCCTCGCCTGCTAAACCGCCTGAATCATACAAATAAACATTAAAGCCATGTAATTTACCTTGTGGCCCAGTATATTCCGCACGAGCAGTCACCGTATCATCCACTGCTGTTGCTGCCATATGTTTAACATTTACATCAATACCAACCGACAATTCCCCTGCTTGCAATTGAGGTTTTAATACCCTTGCCGCAGCCAGTTCCATCAACGCCACCATGCGCGCGGTAGCCAGTACTGATGGAAAATTATCTTGCGGGTCAAAAGACAGCGCCTTAGCGGTATCCGCGTGTGTGACCTGATAAACAATCTCTGCTTTATCGCCTGTTCGCATTAGTTTTCCCCCCAAATTGAGACAAACCCAGAGTAACGACAAGTGGTCATTTTAATCAATCAAATTTGCTGATACCGACCATACAGCCTCTTTATACTGCGAGTGAAAATAGTTTAACGCCTTTTTCAACAGGCATTAAAAAAGGCCGCCTAAGCGACCTTTTTTATTAATAGACGAAACAAATTAAAGCTTAGCTGCCTGAATGCTTAAACCCTGACACACAGAATTAAAGGCATCGCCTTGCATTAAAGGTAAGCCGGGTAACATATCCATCACTTCCTGCTGCACTATGGGGGATAAACTCATGCCACCGGTGATAAACAGCATTTCTGGTGCTTCGCTGCTGTTATCCAGACATTCACGGATCAGCTTTTTCACTTTTGCCAGCCAGCTATTCATCGAGCGCTTCAAATCATCGGTGGTGATATCCACATCATAGTCATCCTGAATATATTTAAGTGGCAACGTCACCCCTTGTTTATTGGATAACATCTCTTTAGCTAAACGTGCTGAATTAACCAGCCTTGCTGATAACTTTTCGGTTTGCACTATTAACAAACGCTGCAATAACTCAGGATGACTGGACACCGATTTAGTCTGAGCGATTTCAAGCCCGTATTCATCAGAGAAAAACTCATTTAAACGCGGGATGTTATCTACCGCACACATATCGGAAAAATAGGTTGGCGGCACTGGTAAATTATTACCAAAGGTGGTGCCAAGTCCCATACTAGGTGCAATCGCCTTGGTGATAAGATTTTTATCACACTCCATGCCGCCGATACGGGTACCGGTTACCGACAAAACATCTTGTTGCCTGTCGAGTGCCAGCAAACGCTCCGGCGATAATTTAATGCAGCAAATATCCGTGGTACCGCCGCCAATATCCACCACCAGTACGTTGGTGGCTTTAGGTAGCTGACTCTCAATATTGTATGCCGCAGCAATGGGCTCTTCCAAAAACTCGACACGCTCAAACCCGGCCAGTTTTGCCGCCGCGCGCATAATGGTAATCGCCTGAATATTGCCCTGCTCGCCTCGGGTACCATGGAATTTAACCGGGCGACCGATAACAGCCGTGGTGACTTTTTTATCCAGTTGTTGTTCGGCACATTGCTTAAAATAGGCAAGCTGTTTGGCTATCATGCCTTCAAAAGCCTGCTGCTGACCGTCCAGCAAACTCGCGCCCAAAAAGTTTTTCGGAGAATAAATTAAACGCCCTTTTTCGGGACTTTTGAGATAACGACGGAAGCCAGCCTCGCCAAATAAAAATTCACCGGTTTCCACCAGTTTGGCTAAGGGCAAATCCTGAACCGTCATATCTTCCATTAACAAATGAATAGCCTGCTGTTGCAGCTTTGGACGGTTATGGAAATCGCCGCGCAAACTATCGATACGGTTTGAATAGATTTGCTGCTCTTTGGGATCACTGGCTGAATAGTAGCCGTCTTTAGCTTTTTCCAGCTTGTCCCCTATCGCGCGCTGTAACTGAGCTACCTTAGCTTCTACCAGTTCGGCAGGCGGCAATGGCAATTCATCTTCGTAATAGACAAACACGGATGAACGGATTTTCAGCGGTGTACTGGATAAGGGGTCAAGCTTGATTAACTGATGTTGTTTTCCATCAAAATACACCACTTCTGAGTTCGAAGTGCCGTAATCAATTCCTATGGCGGTCAAACTGTCTTTCTTCCTGCTTGGCTAATCAAAATAGGATGCCGGAGTGTAAAACAAATTATGTGCAAAGCCAAAAATAAGGCGAGTTAATTGTGTCTGACTTTGCAAAGTTAATCATCAGTTTACGCTGTTTTTTTAAGCGCCAAATGGGTAAGGTGTAAACATCATTTTCAAGGATAGTCATTATGTTACGCCTGATAGTTTGTTGTGTTTGTTTTGTCTCATCGTTTTCGTCACTGGCGGCCTTTTCCGATCTCAGCCGTTTTACTCAGGGCTTTAATCATCAGCAAGGTTATTTTGATCTTTATTACGACAATAACTCCGGCAAGGTCTATCTGGCGGTAGATAAGTTACATCTGCCCTTTTTGTTTCAAAGCAGCTTGCCACAGGGTGTAGGCTCCAATGACATTGGTCTGGACCGCGGACAGTTAGGCGATACGCGTCTGGTGCAGTTTGAACGTTTTGGCAATAAGGTGTTGTTACGTCAGCTTAATACCACTTATCGTGCCGATTCCAACAACCTGTCAGAACAACAAAGTGTCGATGAGGCCTTTGCCGATTCGGTACTGGCCGGATTTATGATTGTGGCGGCAGATAACCGTGCGTTATTGATTGATTACACCGATTTTTTATTATCGGATATTCATGGCATTGCTCAGCGTCTGGAACAACAGCAACAGGGAAAATTTAAACCTGATGCTAATCGCAGCGGTGTATATGTTCCGCGCACTAAAGCCTTTATACAAAACACCGAACTGGAATCCCTGGTTACCTTTAGCGCAAAAACGGGCGGTAAGCTGTTGGCCAGCGTCACACCTGATGCCAGCTCAGTCACGGTTCATCTGCATCATTCATTGATCCGATTGCCTGATGCCGGATACACACCACGTGAATTCGACCCGTTTTCCGGCTATCAGCTGGTTGATTATTATGATTATGCAGCCGCACTGAATGAGCCCATGCATAAAAAACTGATCCCGCGATATCGGCTGCAAAAAAAGAACCCGGCAGCCAATCACAGTGACGTCGTGAAGCCCATTATCTATTATCTTGATCCCGGCATTCCTGAGCCGATTAGAAGCGCGCTGCGCGACGGTGCCATGTGGTGGGCACAGGCCTTTAATGCACTGGGCTACGATAATGCATTTGATGTGCGTGATTTACCCCAAAACGCTGATCCGATGGATGTGCGTTATAACGTCATTCAATGGGTGCACAGGGCAACGCGGGGCTGGTCCTATGGTTCATCTGTGGTCGACCCGCGCACCGGCGAAATAATAAAAGGCCATGTTACCCTCGGTTCTTTGCGTGTGCGTCAGGATTATTTAATTGCACTTGGTCTCACCAGTCCGTTTAAACAAGGCAATGCCGACACTGAGGCGCAACAACAAATGGCTCTGGCACGAATTCGCCAACTGGCTGCACATGAAGTGGGTCATACACTTGGTCTGGCGCATAATTTTGCCGCCAGTGAACATCAAATGGCGTCAGTAATGGATTATCCACATCCATATTTGTATGTTAAAAACCAGCAGGTACAAATCGATCAGGCTTATCCCAGTGGATTAGGCATGTGGGATATGTACAGCATCGCCTATGGCTATAAAACCTTTGATTCGTCGCAGGATCCTAAACAGGCTTTAACAGCGTTATCGGCCAGTGCACGCGCTAATGGACTGACATTTATCACTGACAGAGATGCACGCCCCTCAGACTCTGTCAGTGCATCCGGCAGTTTATGGGACAATGGCAGTGATCCTGTGGCAGAGCTACAACGCATTATTGAGGTGCGTAAGCTCGCCTTAAGCCAGTTTGGGATTAATGCCATCGCCGAAAACATGCCCTTATCCTCCTTGCAAACCTCACTGGTACCCATTTATTTATTACATCGATATCAACTGGCGGCAGCGGCTAAACTGATTGGTGGCATTAACTATAGTTATGAATTAAAGGGACAATCATCGGCTGCCATTGGCACGCAACCCGTGGATTTTGCCAGACAACAGGCGGCAGTAAAAACCATATTATCCACGCTAAATAGTGAGTTTTTGCAGTTATCACCACAGCTGATAAAACTTATCCCGCCTTTTGCCTTTGGTGATAGCAGAACACGAGAAGATTTTAGCAGCCGTAACGGCCTGGCGTTTGATCCACTCACTGCCGCTGAAGCAGCAAGTGGTTATGCTGTATCGCAGTTATTAGCCCCGCAGCGCTTAAATCACCTTGCGGTGCAACAGGGTAATCCACTCACCATCAATAAACTTGTACAACAGTTATTTGCTGCGAGCATTCAGGCTAAAACAACTGAGCAGCCCGATAAACTTCAAAGCAGGGTTAATTTTGTGGTGTTAGAACAGCTAATGAAAGTGATTGATGATCAACAATTAGCACCGGCAGTGCGAGCGCAACTGGTTGCCAGTACCAAAGCGTTGCAAAGCTGGCTGCAACAACAAGCGGATAATGCAGATGCGCAACTCATGGCCAGTCAGCTAACTCGCTATTTTAAGACTGGTAAATGGCAGTCGAATTTTAATGTAACCCCCATGCCACCGGGTTCACCCATATAAATAACCTTGACAATGATGGTGCTGGCAACAGATGAAAGCATGACAAAAATAGTGATGAGAACAACACTGAAGAATATTGCAGGCATTGCGCTGGGATTTATCCTGATAAGCCCGGCGGCTAATGCTGAACAGCTGAGTTTTACGCGCAAACAAGAATCCAGCACCATCAATTTTTATTATCAGTGGCAGGATCAGTATCGAAAGCAACATGAGCTGCAAGTCAGTTTTGATAAGCCCACCTTTTTAAGCGCGTTTCGTACCTTTAAATTGTACAAACCCGATGTGGCGGCCAAACATACCCTAATGGCGATGCGCAAAGAGGCTGCGCAAGTTGATCCTAAACAAGCCACCATTCGTGTACGCAAACGTAATGATGAAATCAGCGTACAAGTGCGCTCGCAGGATAAAAATCAAATTGATAAATGGCTGGCTCGTTTTAAAACACTTCAACAACAAAGCTTTGAGCAATATCTTAATGACAATTATTACATTGAGTTTACTAATACCTTGCGCCAACAAGGCGTAAAACCGAATCATGTAAAGTTTGCGCGCGATTCGGTGGCATTACTGCAACCACTGGTTAAAGCGTTTCAACAACTGATAGAGCAAAACAAACTTAATCAGCGCAGCGGTATAGAGCTGGTCGCCAGCTGGGTGCAGTCTATTCCTTACGACACACTGGAAAACCGCTTAACCTCCAACGGTGCAGGGTTTGCACCACCGAATCGATTAATGTTGGACAATAAAGGGGATTGCGACAGTAAAACTGTGCTTGCTGCGGCGCTATTACATGGCCTGTATCCGGATATGCCAATGACCTATATTTTCCTGCCGAATCACGCGCTCATGGCAGTGAGTATTCCACATAAGCGCAAAGAGCAATTTATTACATATCAGGGTAATGATTATTTTTATCTTGAACCGGTGGGCCCAGCACCAACTAAGCTACATGAATTATCACCGCTTAGTCAGCGCGCCATAGGCAACCAACAACAGCAATTTGAAACCATTACCTTTTAGCGTATTTCTGACGTACTAAATCATTAATACAGCCAATGACATCTTTGCTGGAGTCTTCCGCTTTACCAATATTATCGACAATGCTTTGCAGAACATCATCACTGCCCATCCAGTCACCTTTAACTAATTCTATGGCGCGGTGCGTATGGTTATGAACTTTAGCATGATGAGACTCAAGTTCTTTATAGGCCGGCAGACCTTCGAAGCGATTTTTGCCCTCGCCTTCGTAATACCATTTACCCAAACGACAGGAAAAATGATTCACTTTAACGGCATTGCTTTCTTCACCTTCGCCGCCCTTTTCTAATGCGATATAGCCGTTTTGTTTGTAGATAACATGATCCAGGTTCACTAACGATGAGAAGGCCCGATCTTTGGTTTCATTCATTAAATCGATGGTGGATTGCGATGCCTCTGCAAAATGGTCGAAGTTTTGCTGGAAACTAATCACGTCTTCACCAATTTGCTGACTTTGACCACTGACTGCGAGAGTTTGGCTAACCATGCTATCGATGCTTTCTCGCAGATTATTAATAATGTTACTGATCTCTGCTGTTGAGTTACGGGTGCGATCAGCAAGGCTACGTACCTCATCGGCAACAACGGCAAAGCCCCTTCCTGCCTCCCCTGCACGTGCCGCTTCTATCGAGGCATTGAGTGCCAGCAAGTTAATTTGCTCGGCAATTTCGGTAATGATTTTGATGGTTTCTGAAATACGCACACTTTCATCACCTAAATGTCGCGCTGCACTTTCCACACTTGTCATTCTGTCGTTAACATCAACCAGCGAATTTTTGAGTCCTGCCACCGTGGTTTGACTTTTTTGTGCGCCTTCACGGCTGGTATTGGCGATTTCCAGCACGTCTTCCATGCAATCGGATAGTTCGGTTAACTCTTTTTGGCTGTTTTTCAGATTAAAAATCAATTTACCGGTATTTAAATGATGCAATTCACTCATTAAACGGTTCTGGCGGGAAAAGTTGTAAGCGTTTTCCATAGCATTAATAGCTTTGTTTACATTAACCATAGAAGCCGCGAATTCGGCCGGTAAACCTTGCTCAAAGCCTTTACGGAAAAACTCATGATTACTGGCACGTTGAAATGAACTGGATAACTCTTTTATGGTGACTTCAACAATATCCAGTAAA
Organism: Neptunicella marina; assembly: GCF_014270035.1. Taxonomy (GTDB): domain Bacteria; phylum Pseudomonadota; class Gammaproteobacteria; order Enterobacterales; family Alteromonadaceae; genus Neptunicella; species Neptunicella marina. The sequence goes on from NZ_JACNEP010000007.1 coordinate 47,329, forward strand.
TCATTAACTGCCCAGGCGACTTGCCCAATTTCTCCCATTCCGCGGGTATCGGTAATGCGTGCTTGTGTATCTCCTTCTCTGGCCGCATTCAATGTATCTTTAATTTTATCCACCACAGCTAATGTGCGGTTGTTATGAAAGTTAGCGTAGTATGCAAAGCCAATGGTAATCAGCGGGATCAAAAACGTATGCAAACTGAAACCATGATCAAAAAGCTGAATCGCCACAGCAAGCAACACAAAAAATACAAAAATAAAACACACTATCAGGAATTTTTGTTTTAGAAACGGGATGTTACGGCTGATATTATTAGTCGTCATCAGGAAGCATCCTTTAAATGTTTTAAATACAACCCCATTGCATACTGCTCATAAGTCATATCAAAATTTGATTGAATATGTTGCTCAACCCAGCTCCAGGATGCCTCCGCCGCACCACTACGGTTGGCGCCTTTTTCCAGTTCCTTCATCTGTGCATAAATAGCTTCCATTGTGTTAATAGTTTCAACCGGAGCACAGCGCCTAACTGAAAAATAGCCGGTCACCTGACCATGTAAGATATCGGGGGTGATATTGGCAAATACCCAGTAATAACCATTAGATGAGGTACGATTTTTTACAAAACCAAAAAATTCTTTTCCCGACTTTAAGGTTTTCCATAATCCATAAAATACCCCTCTGGGCATATCGGGATGGCGAATAACGTTATGATCTTTTCCCAGCAACTCTTTTTCAGAAAAATCGGACACGCGCATAAAGGTACGATTTGCATATTTAATTTTTCCCTGCAAATCGGTTTTACTAATAATCAATTCGTTTTGCGCAAACCTGACTTCCTGCCCACTTCCATATTTTCCGGACACATATCCCCCTGATAACTTACTAATATTGTTTTATTTTCAATCAATTAAATATATATCGACAATAAGTAAGGTCAAATGAGGTGTTAATGATGAATTAGTGACAACGACCGCTAAATTGCTCGTCATTTCGCAGCAGCAACTGTTGAATAAATTCACGCTCACTTTGATTTTGTGTGAGTTGATAGGCAAGTTGCAGATCATCTCCTACTCTGCTTTTATCACCAAGTTGATGGTAATATTCAGCTCGTACCAAATAAAAAGGATGATAGTGTTTCAAAGGCTCAACTAATTGTTCTAATTCTCTTTTTGCAGCGTTAAATGCATTTAGTTTAATTAGTACTACAACCCGATTGACCGCGACAACATGACTTTTGCTTAATTGCCATAGCTTGTCATATAACATCAGAATTTCTGGCCAGTGAATGCCAGACTGATTATCACATTGCAATGATGCAATGGCCGCTTGTAACTGAAACGGACCAGGGCATTGTTTTAATGCCAGTGATGAATCGAGGATTGTCTGGCCTGCCTGGATTTGTTCGAGAACCCATAAACTCCGTTGCTGTTCATAAAGTGGCACTATTGCACCATCCAATTTGACTCTGGCTTGTGCTCTGCCATCCAGAATCAGCATGAGTGACCAAAGGCCTAGCACTTCCGCATTGTTTGCATAGTGATTTGCAATAAGTTCTGTCAGTGACATAGCCAGTTTACACAGTTCACGAGACATGAGTTCCGATTGTGCGGTAGCAACATAACCTTCGTTAAATAACAGGTATAAACAGGTCAAGACGCTGTTTAAACGCTGATAAAGGTGCTTATCGTGTGGGATGCTATACGCAATTCCTGCCTGACTAATTTTTTGCCGTGCCCGTAATAAGCGCTGTTCCATCGCTTTAGGTTTAACCAATAATGCTCGCGCAGTTTGTTCAAGAGAGAAGTTGAGCACCAAACGTAACGTCAGTGCCACTTGTGCAGCGGGATCTAACGAAGGGTGGCAACAAATGAAAATAAGCTTGAGTAATTCATCATCCAGCAAAGAACTAAGCTGTTCATCGTCAATATCGCTAAACTGTTGTTCTTCAATATACTCAACAGGCTGTCGACACTGACGTAAAAAATCTATCGCCTTATTGCGAGCCACTTTATATAACCATGCTTGTGGCGCCGCTGGGATCTCCGATTGCCAGTGATACCAAGCCTTAATTTTTACCTCCTGCAATAAGTCTTCAGCGTCATCAATATTAGAAACGAGACGAATAAGATAGGCTCTTATCCGTCCCGAATATTGCTGCAGAATTTGCTCGATAATGCGTTTATGCATCGACGTCTAATATGGGTCGGATTTCAATACTGCCTGTTTTTGCGGCAGGAATTTGGGCAGCGTAAGACATGGCTTCATCCAGGTTCTGGCACTCAAGAATATAATAGCCGCCGAGTTGTTCACGGGTTTCAGCAAAAGGTCCGTCTGTGCTGAGCATTTGGCCATCTTTCACTCTGACAGTCGTTGCTGTTGCCACTTCTTTAAGTGGATCCCCTGCAATCAATACACCTTTAGCCTGCATCTCCTCGGTAAACCCCATATATTCGCCAAACAGCGCATGTTGTTCATGTTCTGGCAAGCTCGCGAATTTTGCTTCATTCTCGTAAATCAAAAACATGTATTTCATTGCAATTTTCCCTATATTCAATAAGTTATAAAAAAAGCACGAAGCGAAATGACTACGTGCTTTTGTATAACGAATAACAAGTGCAAATTCCTACACTTTAATCATCTTTTTTACATATTCACTTCTGCATATTCTGCCAGGCGACTGCGTACTACCCCATCCAGATTGACCGTCGCACTACCAGAGAAGTCTTTAAACTTCTCGACTAAATAGGTTAATCCGGAGGTAACCGGACTTAAATAGTTGCTATCAATTTGCGCCAAATTACCACTACAAACCAGTTTGGTGCCCTGACCACAACGGGTAATAATGGTTTTTAGCTGAGATGCGGTAAGGTTTTGACATTCATCCAGCAATACCACTGCATTTTGAATACTACGTCCACGCATAAAGTTAATCGATTTAAACTGGATATTGGCTTTATCCATGATGTAGTTCATTGAACTGTGGGAATGTTCATCATTTTTATGCAGCACTTCCAGCGAATCGGTGATAGCAGCCAACCATGGTGCCATTTTTTCCTCTTCGGTTCCGGGCAAAAAGCCGATGGATTCAGCGATTTCCGGCGTACTGCGTGTGACGATAATTTTATCGTACATTTTGGTTTCTATGGTGGTTTCAAGGGCTGCCGCCAGCGCCAGCAGAGTTTTACCACTTCCCGCAGGGCCGGTTAAAATGACTAAATCGATATGCGGGTCAAGTAAGGCATGTAATGCCATCGCCTGACCAATATTTTTAGGTGTAATGCCCCAGGCGTTGCGCCCCATCATGCGCTCATAACCTAAATCGAGCACCTCTAAATGCTCTTCTGTGGCGGATTCCACAATACCAGCAAAATGCTGGGTATCATCAATTAAAAACTCATTGATATACGCTTCCGGCAAAACGCTGCGCTCTATGGTATGAATGGTGTCGCGACCTTCCGTGCGGCTTTCTACCGATTTGACTTTCTGCCAGAAATCTCCTTCAAAATGATGGAAACCTTTACTTAGATATTTGATATCAGAAATCAGCTGATCGGTACGGTAATCTTCAACATATTTCATGCCCGCGCCTTTTGCTTTAAGGCGCATATTGATGTCTTTGGTGACCAGAATCACCTGTCGGTTGGTTTTATGGCGTTGCAAATACAAAGCGGCATTGATTATGCGATTGTCGTTTTCATTGCTGGTAAACACACTTTGTGTTTCGCTGAGGTTGTAATCAGCAAAAATAGATAAAGTGCCCGTGGGAGCGGTTGTACCAGATCCCAAACCAGCCAAAGGTACCCCAGCAACAATGTCCTCGGGTGATGCATTGTGCATCACATCTTCCATCGCCCTGATCGACACCCTTGCATCACGTGATACATCTTTTTTACTGTCTTTGATGTAATCAAGTTCTTCAAGTACTGTCATGGGAATGACAACGTCGTTTTCTTTAAAGGATAAAAAGGCAAAGGGTTCGTGCAGAAGGATGTTGGTATCTAAAACGTAGATTTTACTTTTAATGACTTCTTTTTCGGGCATTAGCAACTCCGGCTGAACTAGGGTAATTCGTCCATGCAGGCCTCAAAGATGGAAGGCACTTAGCCAAAGCAGACTACCTGATTTTGAGGTCTGCGTTTTTCGTTGTTTACATTGACACCTTAGAACACTTTTTCATCGCGATCACTCATTTTGTGCATTATTTGGCAGGTTAATTTTCTGTTTGGATTTCAACGCTTATAGATATGAACAAATAAGAAACAATTGAAACCAAAACGTCACAAAAACTTACTCAAAAGCAGGCTAAATCTGACAAATTAGCTAAATTGCATATATAATCCCGCTCCATTTTTTGATGAGGGTCATTATGAGTTTTTCACCGGGACAGCGCTGGTTAAGCGATACAGAAGTAGATTTAGGTTTAGGAACGGTTATCGACGTTAATCATCGCAACGTGACTATCTTGTTCCCCGCTACTGGTGAAAGTCGGGTCTATGCAACCCAAACGGCTCCCCTCACCCGCCTGGCATTAGAGCCCGGCGAGAGTGTAAAATCTCATGAAGGCTGGCAAATGCAAATTGCGTCAGTTTCCGAAAAGCAAGGTTATCTGACCTACCACGGTCAACGCGAAGATACCGGTGAAACGGTCGAGTTAGTTGAAACCTTTGTTGACCACCATATGCAATTGAACCAGCCGCATAAGCGTCTATTTAACGCTCAGTTTGATGGTCCAAAATGGTTCGATTTACGCAGCGACTGCTGGCAAGCACAACACCAATATCAACGCTCAGAATTACGTGGATTCTTAGGCGCACGTGTTGATCTCATTCCCCATCAATTACATATTGCCAGCCAGGTTGGTCAACGTTATGCGCCTCGCGTATTGTTATCTGATGAAGTTGGATTAGGTAAAACCATTGAAGCGGCGATGATTATTCATCAACAAATTCAAAGTGGCCGTGCCAGTCGCGTGTTAATTATTGTGCCATCCAGCTTAATGCACCAGTGGCTGGTGGAAATGTTGCGCCGGGTTAATTTGTCATTTTCTATTTTTGATGAAGAGCGCTGTCAGTCCATGCTGGAAGAAGGCGGCAACCCCTTTGACAGTGAACAGTTAGTATTATGTAGTTTAGAATTTTTGGCTGAAAACAACGGCTATTTTCAGCAAGCGCTCGAAAGTGAATGGGACTTAATGGTAGTGGATGAAGCGCACCATTTAAGCTGGTCGGTTGATGCGCCATCCGATGAATATGTGTTAATAGAACAACTGGCCCAAAAGATTAAAGGGGTATTGCTTTTAACCGCCACACCTGAGCAACTTGGTCATGAAAGCCATTTTGCGCGTTTACGTTTGCTTGATGCTGATCGTTTTCACGATTATCAGCAATTTTTACAACAAGAAGAGCAATATGCCGCGCTGGCACAAGCGATTACGCCATTATTAAATGGTGAACAACTAAGCGAACAGGACAAACAAGCCATTGCCCCATTTGTTAGCACGGAGCCAGAGTTGCTGGATACGCTCGATAGCAGCAATCAGGCGCAATGTGACAAACTCATTGCTCACTTGTTGGATTGTCATGGCACCGGGCGTTTATTGTTCCGTAATTCACGTGCGGGGATTAGTGGCTTTCCCAAGCGTCAGCTGATTACCCATGCATTAACCTTACCCGATTTTTATCGAGACCGTTATGAGGGCATGCCAGAAAATCTGCTCGTGCCAGAAAGACATCCTCTTTTATTAGATACCTGGCACAAATTTGATCCGCGTGTTGACTGGTTTATCGAGTTTTTACAACAACACAAAGGGCAAAAAATACTGACGATCTGTACCCATGCAGCCACCGCAATTAAACTGGCTGAAGCAGTACGTGTCAACTCAGGTATTCGTACGTCTGTTTTTCATGAAGGCATGAGCATAGTCGAACGCGATAAAGGCGCGGCTTACTTTGCGCAGCAGGAAGACGGAGCCCAGGTTCTGATTTGTAGTGAAATTGGTAGTGAAGGCCGTAATTTCCAGTTCGCGCACCATTTGGTGTTATTTGATTTGCCAGAAGTGCCCGACTTATTAGAGCAACGAATTGGTCGTCTGGATCGTATTGGTCAGAAATCAGATATCGAAATACACGTGCCTTATTTTGCTGATACCGCGCAGCAAGTATTGCTCAACTGGTACCATCAGGGTTTACATGCCTTTGAGCATACATGCCCGACAGGCAGTGCCGTATTAGAACAGGTGCGCACTCAGTTAACACAAGCGCTGCAAGCACCAGACGATAGTGAGATTCAGCAACAGCTAATTTCAAGCACTGCAGAATTACACCAGTCATTTAAACAACAACTGGAACAAGGCCGCGACAAACTTCTGGAGATCAACTCATCAGGTAAAGGTCGCATCGAAAGTTTTATTGAAAAGTTACGCGATGCCGATGAATCCGTAGAACTTGAAAAGTTCATGACCAACCTGCTGGATGTGATTGGTGTGTTGCAAGATGAAAACGATGAAACCAGTTACATATTAAAGCCAACAGAAGCCATGCATCACAGTTTGCCAGGCGTCGATGAAGAAGGCACCATGGTCACCTATGAGCGTGAAACTGCGCTTAAGTTTGAGCAAATTCAGTTTTTAAACTGGGACCATCCCATGGTGCAATACGCACAGGACAGCGTATTAGCCGATGTGAAAGGTAAAGCCAGTATTGCAGTACACCAAAATACCCAATTACCTGTGGGTTATTTCTGGCTCGAAGGTGTGTTTGTGGTGTCAGCCAAAGCGCCAAAAAGCATGCAGTTACAGCGCTTTTTACCCGCAACACCAATTCGTATTTGTGTTGATGCAAAAGGTCAGGCTTGTGAACCCGCGTTTAAAGATTTAATTAAACTTAAGTTCAAAACCGCCAAGGCGCTGGTAAGTGCTTTAGCACCGCAAGTTGAAAAGCAACTGCCGGTATTAGAGGCATTAGCCCAAAAATCAGCAGACAAAGTAATAAAACAAGCACAAAAAAGTATGCAAGAATTACTCAGCGAAGAATTACATCGGATGCGTACATTACAAAAGCAAAATCCGAGTATTCGCGACGAAGAAATTGAGCACCTTGAAACGCAAATTAAGGCTCTTAGCCAAAGTATCAGTGGTGCAGACTTGCAGTTTGAAGCCGTACGGTTAGTGGTAAATACCCATCAATGACATTATTGCATTATCAGCCGCCGCTCTATCCTTATCTGAATATTTTGTATCGGGACGATGATTTTATCGTCCTGAACAAACCGAGTGGTTTATTAAGCGTACCGGGTAAAGCAACTGAACATAAAGACAGTCTGCAACTCAGAGTACAGCGCGTATTCCCCACAGCGACCATTGTGCATCGCCTGGATATGGCAACATCGGGCGTGATGGTAATGGCGTTGAATAAAGCGGCACATCGCCATATTTCACTGCAGTTTGAAAAGCGCCTGACCAAAAAACGTTATTTTGCACGGGTATTTGGCAAGGTGGCTGATTCTGAGGGGTTGGTCGATTTACCGTTAATTTGTGACTGGCCAAACCGGCCAAAACAGATGGTGGATTTTGAACGAGGTAAACCCGCGCAAACCAACTGGAAGCGTGTGCAACAATTTGACGGCTATGCCGTTATGGAGCTCACTCCCATAACCGGACGTTCTCATCAACTCAGAGTGCATATGTTAAGTCTGGGGCATCCCATTTTGGGGGATCGTCTGTATGCCCATGAGCAGGCCAAAAGCATGGCACCACGTTTACAATTGCATGCGCAATTACTCACGTTTACCCATCCAACTAACAACACTCAATTAAGCTTTGAAGCTCCATGTGAGTTTTTAGCTTAATTCGCGATTTAAGTTGCAGAATCTGCTTCTTTTTCCGATATAGAGAAATATGAAGCCTCAATTTTTCTATTCCTTAGCATGTGTAGTCCTGATGCAATTTGCGTCAGGGCAATCTTATGCGCAACAAAATAATCAACATTTGTATTCGCAGGATCTGTCTTATTATGCCCCCACTGCTCAGGTGGAAACGCTGGAGGTAAATGGGCAGCAACTATCGCTGTTGCGCCACGATGCGGATACCGCTTCAGTGAAAGGTTTAGCGTTATTAATCAGTGACTTTAGTCGCCCTTCAGCCAGTAATTTGCATCAGCTAAGTAAACGGTTAAATCGTGCAGGTTGGCAAACGCTCATTATTCCGGCTCCTGTCACGTTAGAGCTGACTAATCTGGATTTAAGCCAGGAACAAGCAGACAGACAGCAGCAATTAGCCAACTCATTTCGTAAAGGTGAATTTGTTGACCAACAAGCCGCCGAGCAATTAGAACAGACGTTTTTGTCACAGATGCAAACGATTAATCAGTCAGTAAATCAGCCATCAGGATTCAGATTGGTCATCGCACAAGGCATGTCTGCCGCCTGGTTGGCAAAAATCTATCAGGAGAAAAAACTGCCGGCACCCGATGCGTTAGTTGCTATTGGGCCGTATTTTCCACAGTGGCAATTAAATCAGCAACTTGGGGAGATGTTGGCAGGCATGACAGCACCAGTGCTTGATTTATATTCAAACTCCGACAATAACTGGGTGACCAGTACCAGTGAACGACGTCGTATCGAAGCGCAAAAAGCCTTTAAGGTACATTATCGACAAAGGCTGGTTGCCGGATTTGCATCCAATGCAACAGAACCAAGTGGCTTTATCAGCCGGGAAATAACTGGCTGGGTAAAATCAATGGGATGGTAGGCAGATATGCTGCCTTTAATATCGATGATCTGAACCGATTAATTAAGATGTGAAAAGATGTCATCGATCATATCCAGTACTTCCTGTCGCTGCGGTTTATTTTTAGCATAAAGCCTCAATCCCATCAGCTGCATTTGTAACCATTTTGCTAATCTGGCAGGGTTTGCATCAGTCCTCAGCTCACCGCATTCTTTACATTGGTTCAAACATTCCGAAAATGTCTCTGCAATACTTTGCAGTCCACACTGAGCGTAGTGAGCCAGTTCTGGCTGACTTTCCTCAAGTTCGGTCACTGTTTTAACCAACAAACACAATGGTTTTTTAGAAAAGTCATCACCATCAATAATCTGACTTTCAAAAAAACGTTTTAACCCTTGTAAAGGACTGTCACTGCTATCGACAAACTCCTGTATCGCTAGCTGAAACTCTTGCACGTATTGTGTTAACGCTTCTTTAAACAAGCCCTCTTTACTTCCAAATCCGGCATAAATACTTCCAGGTCTCATATTCATGCGTAACTGTAAGTCACGCATTTTACTGCCCTGAAAACCAAGCTGCCAAAAAACCTCTTTCGCATTTTCAACTGCCTGAGTGCGGTCATATTTCATTTTTATAACTTATCTGGATTAAATTGAACATTTGTTCAAAATTAACTTGAACGATTGTTCAAGTCAAGTTATCGTTTAAGAAATGCGCATTTACTTACCTATTAAATTTGACTAACTGAGGACAAAACGATGAACGACTTTACGATCTACAATATTCAATCTGCCCCTGAAGCAGCCAAACCATTATTAGAAGGTTCAGTGAAAGATTTTGGCATGGTGCCCAATTTACATGGCGTAATGGCGGCCAGCCCGGCACTGTTGGAAGGCTATAAAAAACTGCATGAACTGGCACAACAAACGTCATTTGATGCTGATGAGCTCACCGTGGTTTGGATGGCAATCAATGTAGAACATGAATGCCACTATTGTGTACCAGCTCATACTGCAATAGCCAAAAGCATGGGTGTCAGCGATGATTTAATTGAAGATTTGCGAAACCAAACTCCAATTAGTGATCTAAAACTTGAAGCCTTACGTGAAGCAACTCTGGCTCTGCTGCGTCAAAGAGGTGTAGTAAACGATACTGATCTTACAAACTTTTTTAATGCCGGTTACGGGCAGCAGCAATTACTGGATATTATTTTAATTCTGTCGCAAAAAGTAATGAGTAACTATGTGAATCATTTAGCTCATACTCCGGTTGATGCCCCTTTCAATAAATTTGCCTGGAATAAGTAATAATACGGCCGGGGTAAGCGTAACACTCCGGTCTATTACGTTTGCAGGGCAGACAATACGCACACTTTCATATTTAAATTTTATTACAAATCAACTAGCTAACAGTAAAAGTGTCGCAAATTGGCGACTTGTTTATTATTTGAGCTATACTATTCGCCAGCAAGATACCGGTAGCAGACTTTCTGCGCTATTGCTCCGGATACCACTATCTGCTGAAGCTAACTATAACAATCATATGAGTATAAAAATTAGTGATAATTCGAAACTTTATTAACGATAGAGCAGGACAGCTTGCATATTATGTCCGTGCTTTCTGGGATTTTAGGATCCCCTATAGCGAGCTAGAATTGTACTTTTGGGATGTGTTAGAAGAATGGTTGAACATTGATTCTAACCCGTCGTCACCCTATAGCAATAAAGAGCGGGTATTCTGGTTTGTATTGCATCAAACTCAGGATTGTAAAGCATCTGAATTGCTAAGCAATCCTGAGATAAGAGCTGAATTGGAAGTATGTTTAGCTTCGCTCGAGGGAAACTGTCCGGTTCCACTCGACTATGTTGGCATTCGCCCTTAATCATCATGCTTTAGATTAAGGGCTGTTTGCCCTATCGTACCGCAGTCCTAAACTGCAAAAGGATATTTAATCGCTTCGTGGTGTTGGTAACCTTCCAACTCAAAATCATCTGTACTTACCCAGCTTTCGATGTCTTCCAGAGATTTAATATCGGGATTGATATGTAATTTAGGTGATGGATAGGGCTCACGTTTCAACTGTACCTCTTTCATCAATTCCAGTTGGTTTTCATATATATGTGCATTAACAATTTTATGGTACGCGCGTCCAGCCTTTAATCCGCTAATTTGTGCCATTAGCGCGAGTAACACAAACACCTGAATTTGATTAAAGTTAAGCCCAAGTGGTTTTATTACCCCAATATAATGCACAATTCGTCTCCATGTAAGCTAAAAATCAACCATGCGGCATTGTGCATTTTCAATTTAAAGGCACTAAAGCTCATAATAGCAACATTCTCTCCTTCACCAAAGGTAGAATTTGGAACGGAAATATATTGTGGCTGAATATCTTACTGCTATAGAACTTCTTTGGCATTCTTAAAGCTAATTAGATCAACATTACTTATTTCCATTTAACTACCTTACCATCCTAATAAATATCGAAAGCCATTCAGGAACAAGCCTTTGTCCAGATATAAGACCATGTATATCAGTTGTGGTTTATTTTACAAGCTTATGCCGTTAGCCTTACCTTAACGACTTCAAAGGTAAGGTTACTTGCCAAGCTAAATTTTTGGACGAAACATGGAAAGCCTAAAAGTACCATATGGACTTGATGACAAAGATAAACTCATTGCTGCGAATCAAGCACTCAAAGGCGAGAGTTATCGCTGTCCGCAGTGTAAGACCTCACTAGTGTTCAGATCTGGTGAACACCGAGCGACTCATTTTGCACATGCGCCTGAGTCACACTGTAGCCTTGAGTCCATTTTACACATAACAGCGAAAGGCTTAATCCTCGAAGCGATGTCAGCTAACGCTTCCGGCAACGCAGTAATTTGTTTGGAAAATCATTGCGAATGCTGTGGTGTTGTCTTCGCAACTGATTTGCCATCAAAAACGTTCACTGATGCAAAGGTAGAGGTTAGAGTCGGCGACTTTATCTGTGATGTTGTTGGCTATCGTGGTACGAACGTAGCTTTGGCTGTAGAAATTTTAAATACACATTCTGTCGATGCTAAAAAGGCAACTAGTTTAGAGGCCTACTGGGTAGAATTAAAAGCCGAGGATGTTTTGCGAGATCCATTCAAATGGGTTCCAACCCAAGCTCGACTGAAGAACACCTACTGCACTGATTGCAAGACACATTTAAAGAATGTTGTAAACCTGTGTGAACACTTCAATATCAACAGATCATTATATTCAGCAATCAAAGATCCAAGGCAAGCTCACTATATTGCCGACATAGAAAAGTGCTTTCGGTGTCACGAGAAAACACCTGTTTTTTGGTGGCATGGCGTACCGTTCTGCGAAAATGAACCGCCTTCACCTAGACCGACTACGATTCAGTACCGCCACTCAAAAAAATACGGTGGATCATATTGGGCAAACACTTGTGCATACTGCAACGCGTTACAGGGAGATAATTTCTTGTTCCTATTTGACAATGCTCCGTTCAAAGGTTTACCTCTATCTCACGAGTCGTCAGGCAACAGTCACCAAACAGGTAATGTTAAGATAGTCACTGGAAACAATGCTGCGATGTCGGAGATGATGAAAGTGATTAAACGTAACTTTGGGTAAGAGAAAAACGAGATGACAGTACCCAACGTGACAGATATGGAATTGAACCTTTGGTGAATGAATCTGAAATCTACCAGCGCGTCGGCGAATTCGTTGTTCCGTTTCAATGGATTGAGAACAAACTCCGGGAGATGCTGTCACGTTCACTCTTGGCAATGTGCACACTACATATAATCACGGCTTAGACTTAGATAGAAAGTCAGCGGAACGACTTTTAGAGCAGCAATCATAACTTGCAAGATAATATTGGTTGTACACCATGCAATTTCCGAAATGAATACACTAACTAATATCGCCATTTTAATATTTATTACATATTCGCATGTGAGTAAAACAACATGCGTTAGTTGACTACTATTTGTATTATTAGCAATCAACTTTGAAGTTGCATATTGTAAATTTTCGCAATTAGCCAACCCAGTATACCGGCCAGAAACGCCCACAGAATTCCCGCTATCAGCGCACCAAATATAGACATGTGCCATCCCATGCCTTTCCAGTCTGTGTGCAACATATTGCCCGTCATATCTGACATCATGTCTGGCAAAGCAATTACGAGTAGGGAACAGATAATCCATATAAGGCCAAACGCTGTCGCACAAGCGACGGCAAAGGCATTTTCACGAATTTTCATATTACATCTCCTTTGGCTATAGAATAGCCTCACTCAGAGTTAATTCTGAGTGAGATTGCACAATGTCTTAAGCTAATTTTACTTCTTCTTGTGAGACCCTTGCGGCACCGTGTGGCAACTCCACGCTTTGTGTGTTGCATTGTCCTTCACATTCTGATCGACAAATTGATAGTAACCTTCCTTCGTATGAGTCCACCAATCGTTATGAAGGTCAGCCCCATGTTTGCGAATGACTTCTTCAATACCATCCAGATTGATATGTGTCGCATCATATGCCAAGTGAATAGCACCTTCTTTGATGTTATAGCTGACGTCATCAATTCCAAAAAGCTTATCAATATCTTCAATTAGGGCATCACAATTACTCTCGTTTACATTGCTGAGCCTTAAGTTTCGAACTACTAAATTAGCTTCTCGTACACCAACTCTGTGATCTAAATCACTCATGTTTGCCTCCAGTAATTTTAGTTTGAATGTTTCTCAGACATGGATGAATGTTCGCCATCCATTTGTGACATCATCATTTCCATCATTTTGAGATGTTTATCTGCCATCTCAATTTGGCTACGCATAGATTGCCCTTCCATTTTCTCGTGCATCATTTGCATCATACCCATCATGGTTTGCATGTGGCTTTTCATCATTTCGTGCTGCTTCTGCGGGTCTTTCTCCGCTTTTATCGCTTCAATCTCCTCCTTCATTGCCATCATTTTTGCATTCATCATATGCATATCATTTCCAGACTTGTTCATTCCCATTTTCATATCAGATTTATCTGAATGTTGGTGTTCATGTCCTTCTATACTTTGGGCTGAAGCTGTTGCCGCCATTAGTATAGACGTTGAAAAAATGAGTGATTTAATGAGTGTTTTCATTATTTTTACCTTCAAAATTAACGTTCAGGTTTGGAATCCAGCTTGGTGTAGTTTTGATATAATTCATATACAGCTCGCCAAATTCAGAAATAGCTAAAGCTTCTTCGCGCTTAGCCAGTTTTACGTACACAACAACTAAAATTGGAAACATGACTAATGTAGGGATGGTCGGCCACTGCAACAAAAAACCGAACATGATCAGAATAAATGCTAGATATTGAGGATGGCGACAACGTGCATACCATCCTGTAGTCGCCAATTGTCGGTTTTTCTGGGCATGGTGCAGTACATTCCACGCTGAAGACAAAATAAAGAAACCTGCAACAATAAACACCATACTGGCGACATGAAATGGGTCCCAATGTGCATCGCCCTTAAGCCCGAAAAAAGTATGAAGCAAATGTCCGTTTTCGTGCGAGTAAAAATTAATGTTTGGGTAATGTTCTGTCAGCCAACCGGACAGCAAATATATCGTCAATGGGAATCCATACATTTCAGTAAACAGAGCTACAATGAATGCAGAAAAAACGCCCAGACTTCGCCAATCCGTCTTCGTCTTTGGCTTTACAAAGCTAAATGCAAAAAAGATGAAAATAGCTGAATTAAGAAATACGAGGGACCAAAGTCCATAATCAGAGGCTTCATTCATGATCTTTCTCCTTTCCATGCGCTTCTTTTCGCCCTTCCTCTAATCCCTGAATGTATCCATCACGATAAGCAGCATTTTTATCGCTCAATTCCTGAAAACTCTCCTGCTTAGTTTCACCGTCAGGAGAGTGGTCGTGTCCGTGTTTACCGTGGCTGCCATGCATGAACATATGCATGAAAGGGCACATCAGTAATATCAGATAAGGGAGAAACTGGAGAACATGATGACCATGTTCAAAGATTAAGAAATAAGTTGCAGCAGCTATAATTGCCAATGCTGCCCAGCCAGTGGGGGTTGACCAAAATTTGGGATGACTATTCTTCATAGCTCCTCCCGGTAGATCTTAAATCGTCACTGGAAACTTCTGCTTTTGAGTTAATCCAATAGAGCTTCTCTACTGGTGAGATACTTACAATCCCTTCACCTTCAACATTCGTATGTGCTGCGTTGAGTAAGATGTCTGCGACATATTCAACATCTCTTTTATCCACATAAATTGTCATCACAATATGTTCGGACAGATGATTGCGATTGTATGTATCTGCATAAGCACCACGCCCGGCAGCTTTATATAAGGTAAACCCCTTGTAGCCGTTCGACAGCAATGCTTCTTCTACTTGGGGTAGCACCAATTCATCAAACGTGGCTGTAATTTGTCTAATATTCATAATGCCTCCTACACCACCTTGAGAACACCGCGATACATCTGCATTTGGCAGTGAAAGACATGTTCGCCCTGTGGAATATCTGAGAGGTGAATTTGCGTCACATCATTAAGTTTCAATTGCTCACTGATATCTAATGTGGGAATAAGTAGCGTCTCAGAACATGGCGATTGATCTTTCCGCAAAAACTTCAATGTTATGGGTTGGCTTGCGTTTACTTGAATTGCTGACGGTGAATACACGCCATCTTTTACTTCTATTAGCACTTCATTATTATTAGCCAACGTTTGATTAGGTTTGTACAGCCAAAACCACCAAATAATCAGTGCTATAATGGCAATACCAAAAATATTAAAAATCATCATAAAATTTCTCCTTAATGGTCCTGAGCCTTGAATAAGCGAAGCCGATTTGCATTCGACACAACAGTCAACGAAGAAAATGCCATAGCGGCCCCAGCAATGACCGGGCTTAATAGCAAACCAAAAAATGGATAGAGCACGCCAGCAGCGAAAGGAATACCAGCCACGTTATAAACAAACGCACCAAACAGATTTTGTTTAATATTGCGCAATGTTGCTTTACTAACAGCAATTGCATCTGCCAAGCCATGTAGAGAGCCGCGCATAAGGGTGATATCTGCACTTTCAATCGCAACATCTGTACCTGTTCCTATGGCAAAGCCAACGTCTGCCAACGCAAGCGCCGGGGCATCATTAATCCCATCCCCCGTCATGCCTACTATTTCTCCCTGCTCCTGAAGTTCCTGCACTTTGTTGGCTTTGTCTTCGGGCAATACTTCAGCAAAAAATTCGCTTATCCCCGCTTTATTTGCCACCGCTGCGGCAGTTTCTTTATTGTCACCTGTTAACATGATGACTCGGATACCATTGGCTTGCAGGCGTTTGATGGCAGAAATGGAGTCTGATTTTATCGGATCGGCCACTGCAATGATGGCTGCCAGTTGTCCATCTACTGCGAAATACATCGGGGTTTTGGCTTCTTTGGCCAGAGCTTGTGCTTTATCGGTGTACTTGCCTAAGTCCACCTGTTTTTTTGCCATGAGCTTGCTGTTACCAAACAACAAGGCTTTTCCATCACAACTGGCTTCGACTCCCATACCCGTAATGGCATTAAATGCCTCAATCTTAAGCAGCTCGATATCTTGCTCTAAGGCACTTTCCACTATCGCCATAGCCAAAGGGTGTTCGGAACCACTTTCCAGACTGGCAGCCAGTTGCAGCACCGTATTTTCATCACTGGCATTAGCTAAAATAATGTCAGTGACTTTGGGTGTACCTTCCGTAATCGTCCCGGTTTTATCCAGTATCATCGCAGTGATTTTTGATGCAGTTTGTAGCGCTTCGCCATTGCGAATAAGCACGCCCGCTTCAGCGGCCTTGCCAACCCCCACCATCACTGACATCGGCGTGGCCAAGCCTAATGCACATGGGCAGGCAATTATCAGTACTGTGGTTGCTGAAACGATAGCAAATGCCAGTGCTGGCTCTGGCCCAAAGTTCAACCATGCTAACGCACTGAGCACAGAAACAATCATGACAACAGGAACAAAATAGGCAGATATCACGTCCGCTAAGCGACCGATAGGCGGTTTTGAATTCTGTGCTCGTTTGACCATCGAGATGATTTGGGCCAGCGCGGTATCTTTACCCACTCGTGTCACTTTGAATAAAATCATGCCTGACTTGTTGAGGGTCCCCGCGACTACTTCATCTTCTAACGTTTTTTCAACGGGCATGGGTTCACCCGTGAGCATTGACTCATCAATCGAGGTATGACCTTCAATAACGACACCATCAACGGGAATTTTCTCGCCGGGTCTGACTTTGATAACATCATTGAGCAGGACTTGATCAATTGCGATCTGAACCTCTTTATTATCCCGAATGATCGTTGCAGTTTTCGCCTGTAATCCAATTAAGCGCTTGATGGCTTCCGATGTTTTTCCTCTGGCCTTCAGTTCCAGTGCCAGCCCCAGATCGATTAAGCCAATAATCATGGCTGTCGCTTCAAAATAAACGTGCCTTGCCATTAACGGCACGGCGTCAGGTATAAATACAACCAACATCGAATAGAGCCACGCGGTGCCCGTACCAAGAGCAATCAGAGTATCCATATTGGCAGAATGATTTTTAAAGCTCTTCCACGCACCAATATAAAAATGCCTGCCGGAAAAGAACATGACACCAAGCGTTAGCAGGCCAACGACTAACCATGACAATCTCTCTGTATTGGTCTCAACCGTCATTTCACCGACAACAATGCTATAGATCATTAGGGGTACACCTAGCAGAAGCGCAATGAAAGTATCCCGCATCAACTTTTTGTAATAGACCCAATCTGCGGCTTCTTTTTCATCAACAGCATCAGTGTAAGGATTATCTTCAAGTGGCTTGGCGTTGTAACCAACAGACTCTACGGCTTTAACCAATGACTGAGTATCCGTTGTACCCGATACAAGCACGGTTCTGTCCGCAAAATTCATCTCTGCACTCTGCACCCCCGGTGTCTGCTTCAAGGCTGCTTCTATTTTGCCGACGCAACTGGCACATCCTGCGCCTTCTATTACTAATTGTTGCTCTGTTACTGCTGCGCTCATTGTGTTCTCCTTTTTCTCACATTCCGAAGATTTCTTTGTAGACTGACAACAACAACTTTTTTGAGAAAAAACATCTGCGTTAAACTCTGTCATTTCCTGTCTTCCTCTAAAGCTGTATGTTCAAACCCTTCTATCAAATGACATACCATGTGTGGGGTTGGGGCTTTATCTTCCATTAATTCCCATTTACTTACTGCCAACGTCATTTTTTCGCGGAGTAATAGCATTGCTTTAAACTGTCTTTCTGTTTCTGCCAGTCTTTCTATAATTAAGGTTCTAACCAGAGGACAAGCCGTTTTGCCATGATCTGCTTCACCAAGAATTTGTTTGATATCATCAACCGAAAAACCTAATTGTCTTGCGCTTAATATGAACTTCAATCTGGAAACGTCTTTCGTTGAGTAAAACTTATAGCCATTGTCAGATTTGCCCGGATTGATAAACTTTAAGCGTGTGTAATAGCGCACAGTGTCTGGCGTAGTAGCCAACGCTTTTGCAATCTCTTTTACCTTCATAGTTACTCCGCTGTCTTTCACCTAGGTTTATACTCTCACCTTGAGCATAGACCTGTGCCTAAGACACAGGTCAAGCAGCATTTTATAGTTTCAGTTAATCTTCTGAACTCGAAATCAATGTATTCATCCCCCGCTAACGCGAAGCGACCATTGATTTGCGGCTTGTTTGCTAATCAATTCTTTTAATTAATAATTTTTGTATTTTTCAACCCGGAATTGGCGTAAAAAAGACGCACCAATCCTGTGATTAGCTAATTTTGGGGGGATGATAGGGAGGTGAATGGATACCAGCCAATGGATTAATTTTCAATTCAAAAAATGAATCCAGATTAGCGTTCTTGTTTTGTAGCCAATAACTTTCTGTCGTCAGGAAATTCTGCAAATGGAAAGCCGTACAAAATCCACCTTTACAACAAGAGCACTGTCCTGATTGACATTTCTGGCAATCCATTTCCGTTTGTTCGTGTTCTGAAATCAGATCAGAGATATCCATATGGGGAGAGTGCGTTTTATGAGTAGAAAGTGTTGTTGCTTTATCAACTTGTGTCGTAGCGGTTGATTCAACATGACCTTCACATTTCACAAGCTTTGCAATAGCAAAACTGTGCTGTGTTAGCAGCACGGTTATTAACGCTATATTTAACCACCGAAAAATGTGAAACATGCAAAATCCACCACTTATCATAAGGATATACTAGCAAATACCCAGACACTCTTCTTGATATGGATCAAGTTTTACTCAGCCGTCTTAATTTGACCAATGAATATGAATGATTTTCCAACTTCCTTTTTGCAATTCCAGTATCATGGTTTCCATACTTTCATAGTCACGTTCTTTGCCTTTATAAACACCTTTTGTATGACTTCTTGAAATCGAAATGGCAGTTGTTCCAACAACCTCTACCTGATGCTCTAGCGTTTGACTATCCACTGCGCTTAAATACGCCATATCAGCTAACATATGGTGCTGAGCGTATTCGAGCGCACTTCTCTCTACGCCACCGCCTTCAAAAATTGTTACATCATCAGCAAGTAAATCTTGTGCTTGTTGCTTACCTCCTGATTTCAATGCTTCATGAAAGGCAACTACAACTTTTGCAGCAGGAGAGTCTAATCCCTTGAATAGCGCATCATTTTGATGTTTATCACCATGCGCAAATACAATGGAACTAAATGTAGCAACGGAAAAAAATAAGGCCGTTATAATTTTCATTTTTATCTCATTTTAAGGACGCTGGACCAACAACTGAGGTTAGCGCAGCAGTTACCAACAATATGGCAAAAGCAATCATCATTTCTTTTGTGATAGATTTTGACAATAACTGTCTGCCGGTTCTATTTTTAAGTTCTGGAACAAGTTTTAATTTGTGTCTGGCCGCGATAGCCAAAATGCAAATGACCAAACTTAATTTCAAGAGTAAGACTTGGCCATAGCTTGACTTGAGCAAGTCATCGAAACTATTGACGAGTTGAGTCACCAGAATCAAGCCCGCTATGAATAACAAGCTCACCAGCACAGATGCTTGTCTTCCAAAGCTTTCCATGACATTCAACAATTTGTCGTCGCTTAAATAATTGCAGGCAAGTTTTAGCGGATACAATGCGCCAAACCACCACGCCATTACGAGTACATGAAACATTAATAGTAACTGTTTAATGAAATTAAGCTCGGAGACATGCCCTAATAAGATAAAGGAGTACGCCAACACCAAGACAATTGCCATCATCAATGCGTACTCAATATAATGCTTATGCTTGGCTGATTGAGAGGTAGAAGATACTGAAATGATTGCTAAGGCAGCAAGCAGTCCAAGTCCCCGCATTAAAGTAGTATCGCCTATAGCCATACTCCACATAATACTGACCATGTCAGGATCAAATGCGCCTTGTATTCCATCTTCTGCCATTGCACCTGTCGTAGCAAAAAACCAAACGAAAGTTGCAACAATAGCGAGTATCACAAATGCAGTCGTCAATTTCCGATAATTGACATTAACTGCTGATTTAGACTCGGTAAGGTTGCTATACGCAAAAAATGTATATCCAGCCACTGCCGCAAACCCCATATAAAACATCAATTTGGATATCACTATCACAGTATTCCAGATATACATTTCCATTATCATTTTCCCTCTTAAATTAATGCACCATGAAGCTGAAGCTTTCTTTCATTTTATGCCCATCAGCACCCAGCATGATTAATTCGACTTGGTAGTGAGCAGGACTCAGTTTTGGCAAGCTCCATGAAAAATGAGCAGCGGCTTCCTTTGGTGGTGTAAAATCAAAGTCTACTTCATCCCCTTGCTGGTTTTTTAAGACCACTTTAATCAGTCTGACTTCCTTACTGAAACTGACTGCTAGCTCACTTGGACTTTCCATTAGCATCGCATTATCAGCAGGTACACTGGATTCAATCTCAATACCTTCATGAGCCATAGCGATACTGCTGAACAGCAACCCCAAAACTGCAACCGACTTAATTAATGTTTTCATTTTTACCTCTTTTGTATATGAACCTATCGTATAGAAAAATCTTGTTTCGCTTTGTTTACGTTAAAGTATGACCACTTAATCTCCTTTTTGTGGAAGTGCCTTGATGGAAGGCAAGCGCATTAGAAAATAAATAGCAGGCAGTACAAGCAGCGTCAGTACAACGGCACTTGCCATTCCACCAACCATTGGCGCTGCAATACGACTCATAACCTCAGAGCCGGTGCCGGTGCCATATAAAATAGGTAGAAGACCAACGATAATGGCGGCAGCGGTCATCATAACCGGGCGCACGCGCATGCCTGCCCCATCCAGAACCGCCTTTCGCAATTCCTCAATGTCAGGCGACCGATTTTCTGCCAAGCAACGAGCTTTGAGTGCGTTAATAGACTGATTGAGATAGACCAACATAATGACGCCTATCTCTACCGCCACACCTGCCAGTGCAATAAAACCGACTCCAACAGCAACCGAGAAATTGAATTCTTGCAGATACATCAACCAAATGCTGCCAACCATTGCTAATGGAAGCGTCCCCATAATGACAGCGACTTCGGCGACATTTCTGAAGTTCAGATACAGCAAGACAATAATGATGGCGAGAGTCAGAGGCACAACGTAGGTTAGTTTCGCTTTTGCCCGAAGCATATATTCATACTGACCTGACCAGTTTAATGAGTATCCGGCAGGCAATACTAATTTGTCGGTTACGGCTTGTTGCGCTTGTTGTACATAACTGCCGATATCGACACCATCAATATCGACAAATACCCAACCATTAATCCGGGCATTCTCACTTTTGATCCCCGGAGGACCGTCTTCTACGTACACTGACGCGACGTCCGCTAAGGCAATGCGCATACCATTGGGTGTCACTATGGGTAATCGGGATAATTGTTTGGGTGAATCCCGGTAGTCTTGCGGATACCTCAGGTTGACCGGATAGCGTTCCTGCCCTTCGACGGTTTGAGTCACATTCATCCCACCTATCGCAGAGGCAACTACCTGCTGGACATCAGCAATATTCAGTCCGTATCGGGCGGCGTTTTCACGGTTAATATCGACTTTTAAATAGCGCCCTCCGGCAACCCGCTCAGAGTAAACCGATGCCGTCCCCGGCACATCTGCTAGTATGGTTTCAAGTTGTTTACCAATATCCTGAATCGTACCGAGATTAGCTCCTGCTATTTTTATGCCCACAGGGGTTTTAATTCCCGTTGCCAGCATATCAATGCGCGTTTTGATGGGCATCACCCATGCATTAGTGACACCGGGGAATTTAACTAATTGATCAAACTCTTTTTTAAGACTTTCCGTTGTAACGCCATCTCGCCATTCAGATCGAGGCTTAAGTTGAATGAAGGTCTCGATCATAGTTAGTGGTGCCGGATCGGTGGCTGTTTCAGCGCGGCCTACTTTACCAAACACAGTTTCAACTTCAGGAACAGTTTTAATCAGTTTGTCGGTTTGCTGTAATAGCTCTCTCGCTTTGCCAATCGAAATACCCGGATATGTCGTTGGCATATACATCAGATCCCCCTCATCCAGTGGCGGGATAAATTCGCTGCCAATTTTATTGATGGGCCAAAACCCGATCACAGTGACCCCAATTGCAACCAGAATGGTTGATTTGGGAAATCTGAGCACAAAGTTCAATAGCGGCACATAAGCAGCAATGAGCAGCCGATTAATAGGATTTTTATGTTCGGGCAGGACTTTACCTCTGATGAAATAGCCCATTAACACTGGCACAAGCGTAACGGCCAATGCCGCAGATGCAGCCATAGCGTAGGTTTTTGTAAAGGCTAAGGGGGAAAACATCCGACCTTCTTGTGCCTCCAGTGTGAAAACCGGAATAAAGGACACCGTAATAATCAGTAGCGAGAAAAACAAAGCAGGTCCGACTTCGCTGGCGGATTCTGCGACAATTTGCCAACGGTTTTCTTTAGTAAGAGGGGTTTTCTCCATATGCTTGTGCATGTTTTCAATCATAACAATTGCGCCATCGATCATGGCCCCGATGGCAATAGCAATACCGCCCAGAGACATAATATTGGCGTTAATGCCCTGTAGGTGCATGATGATAAATGCCGCCAATATGCCAACCGGTAAGCTGAATATAGCCACAAGTGAAGACCGCACATGAAAAAGGAACACCACACAAACCAAGGCAACGACTACAAACTCTTCCAGTAGTTTATGCCAGAGGTTTTCTACTGCTTCTCCAATCAAACCTGAACGATCATAGACAGTGACAACTTCAACCCCTTCAGGCAAACCTTTTTGCAACTCTTTGAGCTTGGCTTTGACACCATCAATGGTCTTTTGCGCATTTTCACCAAAACGCATTACCACCACACCACCAACGACTTCACCCTCACCGTTTAGCTCGGCAACGCCTCTGCGCATTTGTGGTCCAAGGGTAATTTGCGCCACATCACCAATGGTTAGTGGTGTACCTTGTGAATTGATTCCCAATGGAATGGATTCAATGTCTGAAATATTCTTGATATAACCAGAGGCGGTTACCATGTATTCGGCTTCTGCCATTTCAACTACTGATGCACCAGTTTCCTGATTACCGCGCTTTAATGCCATCTGGATGTGACTTAGCGGTATGCCGTAGGCTCGCAATTTATCAGGATCGACCTGAACCTGATACTGCTTAACCATGCCTCCCACCGCAGCTACCTCAGATACACCGGGTACAGTCTGCAATTCGTATTTGAGGAACCAATCCTGAATGCTACGTAATTGACTTATATCGAGCTGGCCGGTTCTGTCCACTAAGGAATATAGGTACACCCAGCCCACCCCCGTCGCATCAGGACCTAACTGGGGTCTGGCATTTTCTGGCAGAGAAGGTGCAACCTGACTAAGGTATTCCAATACCCGGCTTCGTGCCCAATAGAGATCTGTGCTCTCATCAAAGATCACATAAACAAAAGAATCGCCAAAAAATGAATAGCCCCTGACCGTAACGGCACCGGGTACGGATAACATTGCTGTCGTCAGAGGGTACGTCACTTGATCCTGCACCACCTGTGGTGCTTGACCGGGATAGTTGGTTTTTATGATGACCTGAACGTCAGACAGATCGGGAATGGCATCGACAGGGGTGTTCTTTAACGAAAACAGACCCACACCAATTAAAATCAATGTGGCCAGAAGGACAAAGAAGCGATTACCTATCGACCATCTAATGATTGATTCGATCATAGTTGTCTCCCATTAATTAATGTGACGAATGATCAACAGAGCTATGCTGTTGAACGTCGTTGTCATGGGAGATATTGGTGATAGTCAGATCATCTCTTACTTCAAAAGTAAAGGTCACCTTATCACTCGCTGCGATGTTGGATAGGTCAATATCATCCGCAACGTGGAAATCCATCGTTGCAGCCTCTCTATTCCACTTATCAATAGGGCCGCGACTTATATTCAAAATACGGCTTCTTCTATCAATAGCGTTAACCACACCCGATACAGTAGCAGAGGGGATTTCAGGCTTATCCATAATATGAACGCCAGTTATCTCAAACCCGTTACCATTTTTTTTACTCACTTCAAAATGTAAGGATTGTCCGGCTTCAAGTGCCTTGATATCGACACTTTCAGCAACGTCAAAATCCATTGTCATTGCAGGCCAATCCCAAGCTTCAGCAGCTTGGTGGGTGATATTGACCATACGGTGAGCTGCCATGACACTATTGATTTCACCTTGCATCCAAATAGAATTGGGTACTTCATCGTGAGTCATACGTTTAAAATCGGAGCTTTTACTCGATTCTGAGTCAATTAGGAATTGTGCAGAGGTGACAACCTTATCGTCTTGATTGAGTCCGCTCAGAATTTCGATATTATCTGCACCTTCTCGTCCTAAGGTCACTGCAATAGACTTGAACTGGCCTTCACCCAACGCCAGCACTACACGATCCTGTTTACCCGTTCTGATAACCGCCTCTTTGGGCACGAGCAGAGCATTACCGCCCTGACTGGTATGAATTGTGATTTGTGCAAACATGTTTGGTTTAAGTTGATAATCTGCGTTGTCAAATTTAAGCCGAACACGTAAGGTTCGATTTTTACTGTCGAGTGTTGGATAGATGTAATCAACAGCTCCTGTCCACTGTTTCCCCGGCAAATAGTCGAGTTTCATTGATACTGGCAGACCTTGTTGAACTAACCCGGCATCACGCTCAAAAACTTCAGCTTCAACCCACACTTGATCCAGCACTCCGATACTCAATAAAGTTGTACCCGGTTTAACATAGAAGCCTTCCCTGATGTTTAAGCCATCAACAACGCCAGCTTGTGGGGAGTTAAAGGTGATGTTCTGTTGTACTTTTCGTGACCTCTCCAGTTCGGCGATAAATTGAGAGGATAATTGCAGTGCTTTCAAGCGCTCTTTTGCCGCAGCGATCAAAGAAGTTTCATTGCGTTTTAGTGCTATCAGTAACTCTTCCTGCGCATTGACTAACTGAGGTGAGTAAAGCGTGTATAAGGGTTGATTTTTTTCTACCGGATCTCCAGCCGCTTTCACATACAATCTCTCTATCCAACCTTCTACACGAGGATGAATGTGAATTAATTTATCCTCGTCGTACTGAACATAACCGACTGTTGATATCTCAGTCTGCATTGGCTTCATCTCAACCTTTGCAGTGCGAACACCAAGATTGTTTACCACATTCGGGGATATTTTTATTGCACCGGGGCCAGCATCATCACTGGATGTTGCATCTTCATAAACCGGGATTAAGTCCATACCCATAGGCGATTTACCGGGTTTATCACGACGGTAATTGGAATCCATTGGCGCGACCCAATATAATGGCTTTTTTTGCTCCGAATCATTCGCAGAATTCTGATTGGTGTCATCATAACTTTTGAAAAAGCTAAGCCCTCCTGCACCTAATACCGCGCCAATAATCGTTGCAACAATAAGTTTTTTATTTAAGAACATTACTCTTCTCCAAATTGGTGGTTGCGCCCAACATGGTTATTGCCGGTGGATTGGGTCAGGAAATAATTAATGCGGGTAATCGCTTTGAGTGTGTCCACTTCAATTTGAAGTGATGATATTTTGGCATTCAATTCGGCGATTCTGGATCTCACTACTTCGGCAAAATCGCCATCATCGTTGGTATAGGCTGTTAAAGCTGCCTCTGCTTGGTCATGAGTTTGCTTGAGCAACAGATCGTTATAAATGGATTGCCTTTGTGAAAGGCGCTTAAGCTGTTGCAACTCCTTATCAATTGCACTTAGCATCTTTTTAACTAGTAGCAATTTTTCGGTTTTAACCGCTTCAGACTCCGCTATTGATGCAGCCACTTCTTTATCTTGCTTATTCTCGGTAAATAGTGGTAAATCAAATGTGACACCAACTGAAAATAAATCGGCCCTCCCTTCACCACTTTGCATATTGTCCCGATAACCGTAACTCGCATTAACTCCCCATTGGGGCTTGTACTGCTGTTTAGTCAGAGATATTCCTTTATCCGCTACTTCTTGCTCCACATCGATTGCGAGTATTGCAGGGTGTGCTAATAACTCATTAGCTAATGCATTGCGCGAGTAATTATTAGCTTCAACAAGTGCAGGGGTTGTCAGTTTTACGTGTGGCAACTGTTCAGAAACGCTAAAGGCCGATGTCTGACGATCAAAGTCGTAGGTCTGATTCAAATCGTCACTGTTGTAGATCACCAGCCATTCATTTAATCGAGCAATTGCAGATTCAAATTTCTGCTTTTCTGCGGTCAATCTGTCATCAAGCTGAACGATTTCTAATTGAGCACGGATCACATCCTGTTGCCTTATCTTACCGATGACGTTTGAGTAACTTGCCTTAACCACGTCAGCCATTTGCTCAAATAACCCGCGCTCTTTCTCAATCAGCCTGATTGTTTGCTGTGCAAGATATGCATCAAACCAAAGCTCAGAAACTGATTGTTTGATTTTTGCGCGTCTGTCTTCACGTAGAAGGGGAAACTTAGTTGATGCCGTTTTTAGTCTGTCCTGCTTAATTTCCAGACTGTCTCCTCTGGGGAACATCTGCGATATACCGACTTTGAACTGAGTCATACCCTCTTGGTTGAAGTTCCATGTATCTGTCGGTAAATTAGCTAAGCCAAGGGATATCTGAGGGTCGGGTAACGATCCAGACGCAATACTGCGCTCCTCTAAAGCAGTTTGCTTAAGTTTATTGCCGTGCTGCCAAGGATCATTTTGCTGTGCAATAGCAATGGCCTGCTCCAGCGATATAACTTGCTCTGCTCTTACGTTTAAGGATAAGAGGCCACAAGCTACAGCAATTGATAGTTTCGACAAAATGGCTAATTGTTGCTTCATTCAAACTGCTCCTCAAAAGTATTTACTTCTGCATACGCTTTGCTCGATCCATCTTTAAACAGGATGAGAACGGTATACGGCTTGAATTGATCCCCCATTTCCATACCGGGGGAACCAACTGGCATAGCAGGAACAGATAATCCTATAGCGTCAGGATGTTCCTCTGACATGAACTGTTTTATAAATTTCGCTGGAACGTGCCCCTCGAATGCAAAACCATCTCTCGTAACTGCCGTATGACAGGAACGATATTTAGCAGCTATCCCGTATTCGCTTTTGATGTTGCTGATAATTTGAAAATCCTTTGAATATGCACGGATTCCCTCATTCGCAATGTGTGATATCCATTTTTTACAACACCCACAGGTAGGTGTTTTATAAACCAATAGTTCTAAAACTTGGTTTGTCTCAACTTGCTCATTAGAACTTGCAAACAAAGGAAAAAGCAGCAACATCAATGCAGCTTTATGAAGTCGTTTTTTAAACATTTTTTGCCCCCAGACATTGCTGGAAAATATAGGTGTTAATGCACCTATTTAATAAACAGGAAGTAATATTGGTAGTGCGTGAATTGAGGACGCACTAATCCCGTGTCAGGCAAAAATTGGTGGGCGATATAGTGAAGAAATAATTGAGACTGGTTGTTGGTGGTATTGAACAACGGCTTTTGCGTTTGTTGTAATGACATCGGCTATATTAATTGATGTAAACAACATGGGAGCAGATGTGCAACCACTGGCTGGGCACACACAACCCGTTGCGTTACAGCAATCATCAGATTTGGAATCGCCTGTTTTGCTCATATTCTGCTCCATCGAACCGTGCTCCGTCATAGAGCAGTGCTCCTTCGAAACATGAGTTTTGTGCAGACTAACCATCATTTCACAAGACATAGCACTAGAAGCCCATGCCTGCCCTACAAAGGCAACAAGCATAGCTAAAATAACTACGAATCTTGAAATGGGTTTATGCATCTAACAAACCTTTAATTGCTCACTGACCACTATAAAACATTTTAAACAGCAGGTAAACAGTAAAGACTAGATTGGCACTATAGAATAACGACTTCACTTTTTGTGTTGGAAGATTTCTTCGAGATTTGACCTAGCCTTCAAACGTGACTGTTTAAAATTAACAGCTAATGAATTAACTATTGCTGTATCTTCATCATTATATATTAAAGAAGCTTTTATTTAACTTAAATGATAGTGTTCTTTTACCGATAAAAGTGGCATTTTGACTAAAGTCATTTAGTTTGCCTATGAATTAAACTTTTCTATATTGAAGAGCTTCCGATTTATAGCTACAACTCGGTGCTCATTTATTCTACTAATCTAAATATTTATAAATTGTTGTTCGACTTACATTAAAGTGCTCAGCAATTTCACTAATACTAATTTCATTGCTTGCTGCTAGTGCTTTAGCTTTCTTAACATCTTCTTTTGACAACAAGGGTTTCCTTCCGCCGACTCGGCCTCTGGCACGAGCGGCAGTTAGTCCACTTTTAGTTCGTTCGATGATGAGTGAGCGTTCGAATTGAGCTACGGAAGCAAAAATGTGGAAGATAAGTTCCCCGGATGGACTGCTTGTATCAATATTTTCCGTTAGAGAAACAAATTGAACGCCACGTTCTTTGAATAACTCAACTAGTGCGATCAGATCTTTTATTGAGCGGCCTAGTCGGTCTAATCGCCAGACAACGACTTTATCTCCCTCTCTCATGCTGTCCACCAATCTATCTAATTGTGGGCGCACTTTTGATGTTGCCGAAACTTTCTCTTCAAACACTCGTTCACAACCGAATTGTTTCAACGCATCAATTTGAAGTGCCGGGTTTTGATCATTTGTACTTACTCTTGCATAACCTATAATCATCGCAAAACGTACCTTAAATTTACATAGATAAGTTAACAAGTTTGTGAACAATTTGTCGAGCGAAATCTGAACAAGATGAGATATACATGAAGATGTACAGAAAACGGAGGTTTTATGGACACAACAGCGAAAAATAATTTGTACCAATTTTCAAATAAATTGATACATGTCTGTTGCGAAACGTATTTGGGAAATATTGGATAGAGGACTGTATTCTTGAGGGGTAGATTTACCTGTCATACTTTGCGATATGGAGCACTGGCGGGTTTTAGTTTGTCTTTACAAATGCCTTCGAATCGGGATTCTGAGGAACTGCGTCTTACTCCTAAGCCTTCTTTCACAAGCTGTTTGTGGCATTCTTGCCCAAACTTTTTACTCTTTTCAATATCTTCATAGCTAATGCTCATTATTGTCTACTTAATTTAGGGGTTAACTTCCAGTTTTTAAAGTTACGGTGTAACCAAGTGCAAAGCTTGAAGATTTTAATTAAAAGTTACTTCTACTTTACTTATTACTGTCACACTAAATCAAGTCCCCATCTAAGTTACATTGTAACCAACATCATTAGATATCAACTTTGAGTGATTTATTTCACCACATTCATTGTCGGGTCATTCATTCTTACTAAAATAGTTACATGGTAACCATCTAGGTGATTCAATGAGCGAAGACTTTCAACAAGCAAGGGCAAGAATAGTTGATAAGCATAAATATGAGCTTTATAGGCAGTATTTTTCTCAGGGAAATCGTTTTTTACGGGATCTCGATAGTCATGATGCGATGTGTGGCTTTTTTAAAGACAGCAGTAGTGCAGACAACACTCAGGAGCAGAGATACAAGTTGCATTTGATTGTTATTGAATTATCCCTTGAAGATTACAATCGAATCCAAAGCTGGATGAAGACTAAGCGATATCGTGAACGAAAAGCTAAACTCGGAGCAAAGCAGGTATCTATAACTTTAGATCGCGACCGTTTCGAAGAACTAAAGCGGTTACAAGCTAGACTGGATTGCGAAACTTATAACGATTTAGTCAAAGAGCTAGCTAGGCGTTACAATGTAACCAATAAGCAGGCACGCAGATGGAACAGGTGAAAACATGCTGTCCCTTTCGAATCAAGTGACACTAGGGCTAGTGAGTGATTAATAATGGAAATTAAACAAAGTTTATAGTTACAGTGTTACCTATCAATCGTCATTCATCTCAACATCCGAATAATCAGCAATTTGAGAATAAAATGGATGCGTCTCGAATGTGTAAACTTTATCAGAAACTTGTTTGGCAGCAATTTCATGCTCTATCTTAAAACTAACACCAAACTCTTCAAGTTCTGCGAGAACTTCGGATAAGTGTGGGTATTTTTCATTGGCTTGAGTCATAAGACCCCCTTTATGCTTCAACTTAAATAGTAGCTACTCCCTGTCTGTACTGCAATTTAGTTGGCTTTTGATACTAATTCCTAGCAATAGTGAGTCAGGAATTTATAATACCCGCGTGTAGCGACGAGCTGCACGTTACCATCTAAACGAAGTCGATTCACTCGTCAGACAAACTGAATGGCAATCTGTAATCAGCCGACTAGCGCGATGGGCTATCTGCTGACAGCAGGATACCTATGTCTGTTACCTTTGATAAAACAAAGCTTCTTTCAAATATAAAAAGGCAAACTCTACGGTTAGAACGAAGACTGAACCTTCCAAAAAATCAAGCGCACGAATTGCTTGCCAATCACTTTTACAATGAAATTGCTATTGCAGACGTAAGACGGAAAATTTCTAACGGAAACTATGAAGGCAGAATATTCTTAGCCGCTGTATCTCCAGATGCCAGCAAAGAAATTCTTGAAAAGTTTGTTGAGTCATTCGGTGAAATTGTCGTTTCTTTATCACAAAGTTCGATCTGTGAAACCGGTGAAATTGGAATAAATGATTTAGTGCTTGAAGTGTTTTCATTAGATAGTGAAGTAATAACTGGCATTGGGAAAAATTAAAATTTAAATTTTCGGATACGATTGCTATTATTCATCAGGGTTGACTAGACAGCCCGGACCTGCCCTTCTAGTAAGCTGGCCGAAGTCGATGCATCTAGACAATTTATTTACGTTAGTAGCTCAAGCTCAGGCAGGTGTTTTTGTTACGTCTTTCAAAAAATGAGAGTAGCGTAAGTATGTCTGACAATAATTTATCAAAAAATATATTCCTCCAGAGCAAACGTGCTTCAAAGCTGTTGGATCTCCCTCTAAGCAAATCTAAAGACCTCATTGCCAAAGCAATTTATCAGTCTCACGACTGGGAGGACTTAAATAAAAAGTTAAAAAGCAACAGTCTTAAGTCAACAGTATTCCCCTTTGCAAAGATCCATCCAAACTCAGATAAAAAACTGATTTGCTTTCTTGAGAACAATATCGGAAATCTGTTGGAGCGGTTTTCTAAGTTCTTGTTGACGCCGGTAAGTCCTCTTCCTCTGTTAGATCTAATTTGGAAAATTTTTGGTTTTTCGAAACGAGGCAACCTGTCCCAGTGCGAACCACATATAGTACTAAATAAATGGCGACAGGTTGCCGACATTTGTGACCAGCATGATACTGTGATCTACAGCACTTGTAAGATCAATAACGTGACCTACAAGGTCGTACTTGCCAGAGCGGTTTCAGCTTGTTCATTTGCAAACAACACAGTGAATGAAGTACGAGAGTTGAAGGAAGAGTTCTCTAAAGCAAAATTAGCGCCGCTAATGTGGGCGGGATTTGATAATTGGCAACATGCTGTAGATGTCTATTTTAAATCCGTTGATTCATCACCTGACGCTTTCCAAGCAGCATTTAAGCCGGTTTTTAGCCAGAGGAACCGAATTCAGAAGAAGTTTGAAGATCAGTTCAGCGCGTGTTTGGAAATTGTTCTTGATGAAAATCTGATGTCGCCGCTTGAGCTAATAGAAGCCAACGAATGTATGTATTACGCCATTGGATACCCAATAAACGATAGCACTGAAAAGGTTCCGGCTGGTGAGCTTTATTTAACCGACGACCATATCATAAACGGAAAATGTGTCATTGGATTGGCAGACAACATCTTGTGTATTGAACTTATTGAACTCAACGAGCGCTTCGAGAGGGTTGACACTCAAGATGAATATTACTCTTCACTGTCAGACGCCATGAGAGAATTTGAAGATTCAATCTATAGCCCAATAATCATTGCCGGAAAGCATTTTGAGGCCTATATACGGCCTTGCACAGCGATAGAGTATGATAACTACTTCAGATACCCATTGTTTCGTAGTTCTGAGAAGGATGCTGTTTCAGGCTAACGATTAACACCTCTTCAAGATAACACTTCTCCCAGATTTATCGGGTAAGAATATTTGACAAAAATCAGCTAGATGCGTTCAATGGGGTGTGGGTATTTAAATATAATAAAAGGGAGTGATTATGTCTGGAGATAGCGGTAGATATACTCCGCCAAGCAATGGTGGTGGTGTGGTAAATGATGATGTTTGCAGTAAATTGAGATTTGAAACACAAGTATCCAATGTAGATCCAGATGTTTTGGAAGACATTGACGTAGACTTTGTTGTTGATATCGGTCTTATCCAAGAAAACGGTGTAGAGACTGTGGCAGTTTTCTACGGAGAGAGGATTTTAGGCGGAATCGGTAGGGAAGGTGCTCGTCTCAAGGCTTGCTTAGAAAAAGGGTTTTCTTTTGTCGGCTTAGTTCGGTCTATCGAGTTCGGTGTTGTTCGTATTTTTGTTCAACCAAATGAATAAGGACGCTCATGAATATCACAGTCATGGGCGGTGTATATCGTGAGTACTGTGCGTGGCCGAAGCAAGTAAGTTTACTCGGTTCCGCTGGTCGTGCTGCACTTTGTATCGTCCAATTATCAAAGCAAACTTCAGTAGAATTGATATCATCATTTGCTCAGAGCGATGAAAGTAGAATTGCGGAGTCTTTCGCATTTACTGGTTGTAAGGTAACTAACCATCCGGCAGAACATACCACTGAGTTTCTGTACGACCATCCGCTGGCGACACCGATTATTTACCCCAATGCTGCGCATTTCACGGAACTCCCACTGTTCGAAGTAGACAGCCCAAATATTGAGCATGCACTACTCTTTGGTATGTATGAAAAAACACCTGTTTTGTCGGCGAAAAATGTTATTTATGACCCACAGAATACGCATTGCCCTCATCTGTATACCGAAAAAGGTGCGAAAGCTGAGAACCTAATATACGTACTCAATCGCCGAGAACTCACTCTCTTGTTCAAGCGGCATAATGCAGAAGGTGAAGAAAGCATTGAGGAGATGGTTAATTGGCTATCAAACTATGAGGCAACCCGCGCTGTTATTGTAAAATGTGGTCCCAAAGGGGCCTTTGTTTACTGTGATCATGAACACTCAGAATGGGTGCCTGCTTACCAAACCCATAAAGTCAGCCCTATCGGCTCAGGGGATTCGTTTGTAGCTGCGTTCACCCACTACCACTATGCACGTGGACTAGATGTTATTGAATCAACCAAAATGGCGAGTGCTGCCACAGCTTTTTACGTAGAAAAAGGCACAATGACAGCAGACAGCAACATAGCCAGCTTTGTCGATACTCTTTTACCACATCAATTCGATGGCGAAATTAAACGGAAGAAAGTTTACTTAGCGGGGCCGTTTTTCAACATGGGGCAAATGTGGTTAATCAACCAGTGTAAAGCCTGCCTAGAAGCGGCTGGAATGGACGTCTTCAGCCCATATCATGAGCTAGGCATAGGTCCTGCTGAAGAAGTTGCACCAGAGGACGTTAAAGCAATCGAAGAGTGTGATGTGCTGTACGCATTGTTTGATGACCACGATCCCGGCACATTGTTCGAAATAGGCTATGCGATAAAAGCCAATAAGCCAGTCGTTATTTACAGTGAAAAAAGCTCTGATGAACACCTCAAAATGTACGAAGGCACCGGCTGTTTGATTGAGAGAGATTTCGCAACGTCTATCTACAGAGTTTCATGGATGTGAGTGTTTAAAATGAAAGGAATACTATTATCTGGCGGGATGGATTCAACAACATTGGCCTATTTAGAGCAACCCGATATTGCTTTCAACATCAATTACGGACAATTGCCAGCAAAAGCCGAACGAGAAGCGTCACGTAAAGTCTGCCGCGAACTAAACATACAACTTGTCGAGATTGATATTGATTGCTCATCTTTGGGAAGCGGAGATCTAGCAGGCAAAGGCAAGCTAGATGTTGGCGCAGAAAGCGATTGGTGGCCATACCGCAACCAGCTTCTGATAACACTTTCTGCAACAAAGGCTCTAACTCTTGGTTGCAAAGAACTCATAATTGGAACAGTTGCTTCAGACAGCTATCACAAAGACGGATCACCGGAGTTTATAGACAGGATCAATGCTTTGATCTCGTTTCAGGAGGGTGGCTTGATAATCACCGCACCCGGTATCAAATACAGTGCGTCAGATTTAATTAAGATTGCCAAACTACCGCCTCATTTGCTCGCCATGACTCACTCATGCCACAAAGCTAATTTGCCCTGCTTCGAATGCAGGGGTTGTAACAAACATCAAAACACACTTGATGATTTAGGGGTTTTGTAAGTGTATATCGGCGAGCCGTCACTGAAAAAGCATATGCTTCCCAGTGTACCCTTCAGATTTACTGCAACCGAACCAATCAAACTTGAAGCAGCAAAATATGTCACAAAAAGCTTTTTAGATGTCTTGGAATCTCGCAGATCTTCCAGAGAGTTTGCTCCTCTTGATTTGGCGAAACTCGGAGCATTTCTTTATCTGTCGAACAGAATTAAGAGAACGGACTGTAACGAGCTGGGCCAAGAAATCACTTATACGAATTGTTCATCACCCGGCGCTATGAATGCCCTGCACCTGCTGCTAAGACGGCCCTCTGATCGCAGATGGTACTCCTATGATCCTCTCAAACATGAACTAGGCTTTCTGGGAGATGACATTGATTGTGATGGCTTTATCGCACATATGTGCCATGAATTAATACCTGCTACAGACACTGCATGGATTATTTGGAATGTTGCAGACCTCGAATCATTGAAGTGCAAATACCAGAACCCACAGTCACTGGCATACCGCCACTCAGGTGGAATAAGTGCAACGCATGCGCTTGTCGCGCAGGCGTTGGGGCTTAGTTACTGTCAGCTTGGAATAATGGGTGAATCTGAAGCCTCGAAGCTATCAGATAAGCGCGAGTTGCTCGGTGTCGGCCTTGCGTTTCTTGGGGACTCTCCTGATAACAGTACCACTATCGACTAGGCCATTCTTAAGCTGCTCTCTGTATTCAAGTAATCTCTTAACAGATGTACTTTGCTGCATTTCATACCACATGACAGCATCAAGCTCAGAAGTACGAACCTCCATCGCTTGGGCAAGCTCAATAAACCTTTGCTCTAAAGCAAGGTAGTCTTTCTCGACAGTGAAATTATCATCAAAAAATCCACCGAGCAGTCCTGCGCGATATATATGGATATCCAAGATAGCTACATCATCAGCATCTAACCAATTTCTAGCTATCCATGAGGCAGTCTTGAGGCCGATACCTTTGATTTCAGTAAGCCAGTTACGCAGCGCCATTCCACTCTCTGTTGGAGGTGTTTCTTCACTCAGTCTCTTAAGGGCATGGTGTAGGTATGTAGCTTTTTGCTTTGCAAAACGATATTTAATGTCCTTCCCATTTAAATGAATTGGTTGCGATAACCATTCAAGTAACTGCTCTTCTGAATGAGCAACGCCAGAAAAGGCACCGTGAGACTTTAACTGTTCGTAAGCGGCAAGCCCAACCGCAGCGGGTATCCCGTGGCCGCCGAGCAAACATGCACCGACTTCTTCATGGAGTGACCGCCCCAGTTTGTATTGGATATTGGTGTTATCTAATCGTTTCGAGAGTACGGTATATAGCCAGTAGGCAACGGTAGGAAACGCTACTATTTTGCCCCATTTCACACCCGGTACGACCTCTGAATGCTCATGAGGAATATCAAAATGGATCAGGCTTTTCCCAACTGTAAGATATGCGCGTTGATGGTTCATAAATTTTGTTCACCTTCGTTTAAAGGGAACTCACTGTTCAGCCATTCCATCATCGCAGACCGTTCTATTGGGTTCATTTGACGAAACTTTTGCTTAAGTCGATCTTGCCTTCTTTTGATCGTCTGCCTTTCGCGAAAGCTATGTCCCATGAACCTTGGATCATGAAGTATTGTCGGTTTTTCATAGTTAAACCAAGCACATTCTTCACGTATCCCAGCTTGGGTCTGACTACTGAAACTATGGAAGTTCCAACTATTCAAATAGTCTTTATAAAGGTCACTTAAATATCCGCTAATCATGACCTTACAATTCTGTTTTGTAAGAAAGTCGAGCAATGCTTCGTGCTGTGAGTCAGAATATTCGAAGCGATAGATCTTTTTCTTGCGACGCGTTTGGTGCAGATATGGGGGATCGCAATAAACGAGAGTGTTCTCGCATAAACTTTGCCCTTGCAATAATTCCAACGCATCTATGTTAAAAAAAGCGGCGTAATGTAGATGTTTTACCCCCTCGATGCAAGTTGCATCGAGGTCATTGCCTATGTTGAGCATGGCCGGGCGTTTGTTTCTTAGAACGGCCCCCGCGCCTAGAAATGGCTCAATATATGTTTTGTGTACCGGCATGAGATTGATTAACTGCTGATACGACTTACCTTTTCCACCCGGATACATGAACGCTGATGTTTGCTTTTATTAACTGGTACAAGTTTTAGTATCGTCAAAAGTGACGATGATTGCAAGAAATCAAAGATAGGAAGTGGAATTAAATTCGGAACAACTAATGAAAATAAGCATGCAGCTAGTCAATCGGCATGCAGTATGAATTAATTGAAAATAGAAGGGCAGAAAATACTGCCCTTACAGTTATCGCGCCTTGTTGGACTGTGATAAAACAGATGCTGCTAAAGACTTCGTCTCCGCACTATACTTATCACTTTGCAAGACACTCGATGCCTTAGATTCCATTGCCGCTCCAGTTTGATGTGTAGTCTTGGTTTGGCTCAAAACGGAAGCGGCAAGTGATTTCTGGATCTGAGAAGAACTTTTGTCAGACAGAATGGATGAGGCTTGAGAAGCCATTTTTGATGATGATTGTTTACGGTTAGTCATGTTATTAATCTCGAAATAATGCTGATTAAAATGTTGGGTCTCATAGAGACCCAACTCTATTACTGATTTTTAATCTGTCTCTATAGGCACAAGGATCGGCCAAGCCTTAAGGCCATGATTTCTCGCGTAGAGCATCTGGCCAGACTTAGGATCTTTGCGATAGGGTCTAAAAATCAGCTTCATTCCTTTCGGAACTTTCAACTTGTTCTTAGAAGCCATTAGCGCACTCCTTATTGTTATCTAGGAGGCGATGGTTGAAAGTTTTCGAGATTTCGACTAAATTAGCCGTGCTTTTCAAGGAAACTTCCTGAGTCCACCTCGCTGGGTTTTGGGCAACTTTCCGCCCAAACAGTGTTGGCGCACTGTTTGGGCAGCACCATACCCGCCTACGGAAATACCATTTTCCTAACTTCTTTACTTCCTATAAGTCTGTTGTAAATTCTGTAGTCACCTACTTCTTTTCTGTATCTACCTGCTATAACCGCAGGACTTACCATTAATTTCTTAGCCAGATTTACGACGCTCTCAGGCGTAGTAAGCAACGCACAGTATTTTTCCCACTCGGATTTTTCGACAAGTGCATCTAACGCCATCTCGTCAGCTTCATCCTCTTTGTTATCTTTATCACCATCAATGTCATCAAAATAGGCTTCCTTTGAATCCTTAAGGTGGCGAGAAACGTGAGCAAGCTCGTGCATCAAAACAAACCAGAAATTATCCAGTCGGTCATACCGGATTGTCATCCCGATCACCGGATTTCCATCCACACCCCACATCGCCGCACCATCAAGATACGTTTTAGGGAGATGCTCTTGGAATACAAGGTGAATACCATTGTTGGCTAGTTCTTCTTTTGCTAACAACGGACCATTCTCTAAACGAGAAAGCTTTAAAGTCTCTCTCAAGAAAGGTAAATCGATGGAATCCAATTGGCACTTTGGCAATTTGTGATTAAGTGTCTGGTGAAGCACCTTCGCTTGCCATGCTTGAAGTGCAAGGTCATCCATGCGCTTATTCGTTGTATGAACAGCGCTTCGTAGATGAGGTGCCCCAGCCATTGCAAATGGCGTAAGTTTAACCGTCTCAAACATGTCACGAATTAGCTCTTCAGCCTTCGATTTTGCATCTGAAGCTGATTTTATCGCTTTGGGGAAAAAGCCCTTTTTGAACATGGCTGTGATTGGGTAATCTTCGTAGTTCACCTTACGCTGATCAGGCTCACGCTTTTGATCCTGCATCAGCACTTCGTACGAAATACCAAGCCCCTCATAAAGATTCTTGATCATTGATAGGCTCAGAGCTGCCTTACCATTCATAACTTCTGAGACGCGGCTCTGACTACCCAGATATTGGATCAGGTCCTTTTTCGTTAAACCCTGCTGCTCCATACGGTGCTCTATAGCAGATACAGGATCAGGCAAACCAATATCAAAATGCTCTTTCTCATAGTTGGAGATAAGCAAGGTCATGACGTCAATCAAGTCGTCAACCTCTTGATCACCCGACGCTAACAATTCGTCCAGATAATCTGTTGCTTTTTTATACTCTTCACTATTTCTGATAATTTTAATATTCATGTTTCATCCGCCAGCCCTGTGAGTTCCATCTCTGGTTAAACCGACAATCCAACCTCGTCAATTCGTAAAATATTCTTTCTAAAAATGGCTTTGGTAACCACCTTGACCGTCCCGCGCCCAATAACGAAAGTGACTTCATCAGCGTCCGAGACTTTTGCCCCCTTATAATCATTCAAAATGTCATCGGCACACCGCCAGCTAGCTTTCTTGGCTTCCGCCAGCCAGCACTGTAAAGCCATGCGCTTTTCTGCATACCTTTCAGTGAAATCAGCTAATCTGTCCTGCCTTATGACTTGCAATACGAACTACCTCTAACATACATATTTGCATTATTGATCCAAAATACAGATATTCCAAATTATTTTTAAAATTACTTTAAACAAAAAATCAAAAAGTATTTGGAACCGGCTGATGGCACAGGAATTATCACCTCAAAGTGCTGAGTTCATGTCACTGCTTTTTCAACACAAAGAGGCGAAACAACGGGAAGAAGGTATGTAATTAACGACGATGCAGCTTAGCTATTCTATAAGGCCAATTTCAGCAGCTCTGGTTTTGCCACTATTCGGCTGCTCTGTCTCATAGACATCTCGCCAGATATCAAAAAAGTGCGGCAATACTATGTTAAAAGGATCATCAGTAGGCTCGAAACTCGCGTAAAATAAGACCTTCTGCTCCTCACACTCTGTTAACCAAGTGTGGACACCATCGTTTAATGAAACTTCCTCAATGACACTCCAATCATTGCCTTGGTTTGCTATGTAAGCTGAAGCTCCCATAGGCTCAACCACAAGGGCTTTAAACGGGTCTTTAAGTATTGATATTACATCTTCAAGAGTTAACTTTTTCATCTATTATTCTTCTTCGTATGAGGACTAAACTGCCACAGGTGCTTTGATGTTTGGTAAAGCATCGTAGTTATTGATTACGAAGTCTTCAAATCGATAGTCATAAACACTGTCTGGCTTTCTTGTGAACTCCAGCGTTGGCAAACCACGAGGCTCACGAGTTAGTTGCTCGCGAATTTGCGACATATGATTCGAATAGGCATGCAAATCACCAAAACTTACGATCACTTCACCCGGTTGAAGATCGCATTGCTGGCAAAGCATATGAACCAAAAGTGATAGGCTTGCGATGTTATAGGGTAATCCCAAGAAAATGTCTGAGCTTCTAATATAAAGCTGTCCTGAAAGCCTGCCATTTGCTACATAAAACTGGTACAGCAAGTGACATGGCGGCAAAGCCATTTTACCTTTCCGTACATTTTCTTGTGGGCTAACTGTTTCGTCTGGAAGAAACTCAACATTCCAACCATGAAACAGGATTCTGCGACTGTTTGGATTATTTTTTAAAGTATCCACTACATAGTCGATTTGATTTATTGTCCCACCGTCTTTCGTCGGCCATGCTGTCCATTGCTCGCCGTATATTGGACCAAGGGAACCATCTTCAAGCGCCCATTCATCCCAGATTTTTACACCGTTCTCATTGAGCCAGTTGTTGTTGGTATTTCCGTTTAAGAACCAAATTAGCTCGTTGGCGATACTCTTGAAGTGAAGTTTTTTAGTTGTTAGCAGAGGGAAACCATGCTTGAGGTCATGTCTGATCTGACGACCAAAAACAGATTTAGTCCCTGTACCTGTTCGATCCCCTTTGTCTACACCATTTTCTAATACATCTTTTAGTAGTTCTAAATATACTTTCATTTACTATCTCTCATTAATTCTTTCAATAATTCATTTTTGGCTTCCAAGTCGCGTACTTTATCTTTCTCTTTTTCATAAGCTGACTTGTAAAAAGTGGCGCTCTCTTTATTTAGTTTTACTTGCCTTTCGTAATCTTCTCGATCTCGATTAGCTTTCTTGTATTCAGTAAACCAATAAACTAATTCGGCAGATAGTTGGTCAATCGTCTCTGTAAGTTCTGATATTTTATCTGCCTTGAGCTTAGTTTCCTCAGCAGCCTTTTCTTTCCTTAGCTTTTTAATATCCGCCAGCCGTTTGGCTGGAAACTCTCTATTTCTGACAGTGTTTCTGTGTATACCTGTTAGTTCAGATACTTGGGTTTGAGTTGCAGGAAGCTTTGGATTACTTTCTATCTTATTTAACGCATCATTTAACAACAGTGTTATTTGGTCGTAATCTTCCTTGTTTTTGTCATCATACGCTTGGTCACTCATAAGATTATTTCCTCGCCAAGCCACCTAAGTACTTCTTCTGCTTCTCTGATAGTCGATAAAAGTTGATCTTGCCTATCTTCATAGCCTTCTTTTTTCAATAGAGCGCGATTTGTAATCACAATTTCTCTCCATTTTGGAGCATGAATCTGTGAAACTATTGCATTAGAACATCGAATCGGATTACATCTCAATGAACCGATGCAAGGTAACGATTCATCGAAGTCCTCGACACCACCAAAGCAAAAGCCGCCACCTACATTAATAACAGCCATGCCTTGCTCCGCCATCGCATCGAACACTTCCTCAGGGGTATAGCCTGCCGCTATATAGCCCCTGAATACTGCTGTTATTCTAGCTTTATGTTCCTTAGCCTTTGGGCCAACATAAGTGCCATTCGGGTCCATTAAACTTTTAATACGCTCTACTTCAGCTAAATGTCTGATTTCTCTATTATGTGCTTTGTCTTGTGTAATTCTTTCTGCGATTTCGCCATAACCTAAGGTTGTACCAGAGGTCGAGCCAAAACTTGTATACTTTCCAACAACGTCTACAACATGTTTCAGTTGGAAAGATATGAAAGGAAGGCCAAGCTCAGCTCTGTGTAACTGATAGGCTAGTGTGTGCCTCAACATGTAGGCATTGAATTTAATTTCTTTCGCTTTTTCTTCACCATATATAATTGAAAAGTAATTGTTGAAGAAATTAGCGATTCCGCCCGGAGCCATATTCTTACTTTTAGCATCTGGATTGACTGTATCTACATTGCTAAAAAGATAATCATTGTTTTTGAGTTGTGAAATAAGAAGTGCTGCTCTTAGAGCATCTTTCATAATAGGTATTGCTACCCATTTGTCATCAAACAGTTTTAAATTTTCGAGCTTATTTTTCTTTACATTAGAACAAATCACGTCAAAACCATTATCTACTACTAAGCACGATGAAATTTTCACTTCCGCAGATTCACTGGGCCTCATCCCGCTAAACTGGCCGATGATGTATGCACATGCATAGTAAACCTCATTAACTTCCTTTCTGAGATCATCAAAGTGTTCTATACCATACTTAGCCTTAGCGATTTTTCTGATTTCTTCGTTAAATTTTAATTTTCCGTTTGGATTAAGGTAGTCTTTAGAAAAATCACAGAACTGGGAAATGAATTCGTCGGAATATCCTTTTGTCAAAAGTCTGATTAACACATAGTCATTGAAAATATCTTTTGTAAAATCAAAGGTATTCCGCTTATTTTTAGACAGGTACTCATAGTGACTAAGTGCAACCTTATCTTGAACTTCTTCTTCTAGAGAGAGTAGAAAGCCAACAATTTTTTGTGTTGAATGGTAAACGTTTTGCTCAAAAACGTCATTCTCAAATACCAAGCGCTCCTTCCGCTTTTTTGGGTTTTGTTCAGGCCATTGTAAAGTAGTAAAATCCACCTTCATCTGCTCACCAAGTACCCTTGCAGCAAAAGGATGGGACAAGTACTTCAAAAACTGATGAATTTGATCATCCACCCGATATGTAAATAATTGCGCAGCCTTCCTGAAGTCTGCATCCATTATGTCTGTGACAGATCTATACCGATCTTGTATGAACTCAACTCCGTGTTTATTAAGCCTTTTAAACACAAAGTTCAGATATCGAAGCCCACCTTCAAACTGCGCGATTACTGTGTTCGGTTTCAATGATTTTTTCGCTGACTTTTTCGAACCTTGGTCTTTAGTGAACGATGCAGGGGCCATTAATACGTAATGAAATAGGCACTTCATTTCTGTCATAACATATGGAGGAATGTTCGAATACTGAACAAAATTCATTCTTAACTTTGCGCCGACAACTGACCTTGCAGGATTTATGACATCTTCATTGTAATCCCAGATATCATCACCAAATCGACTCAAGTTGGTAACCTTCATAAGCATTAGGCTGGCAACAAGTTCAACTGGATAGTTTGACGTTGTATCGAGGTTATTCTCTGAAACATTTGATTTGAGGAACAGGGGGATTAAGAATGCCTTGTTCTTGCCTAACTCGTTTAAAAGGCCAATGTTGGTTTCTACTAAATTCATAATTATGCGGCCATCCAGTCTACGTACGCTGTTTGTTCAAACTGGGATAGTCTCTCCCCTTTATCCAACTCTTCTTCACTAAAGTCTGACTTTTTCGGATTCAATATTTCATCAAGCACTGCTAAATTCTCTTCAATTACGATTCCGTAGGGCGTTTCCATGATGCGATTACGTTGCATCAGGATCATGTAGTCGCGCTTCATTGCAAAAAGCATCGGGAGATGTTCTGCGATTAACATGACGTTATCGCAAGTTAGACACTTGTTATACTGAGAGCATGGTTGTCCTGCTACATATAATGAGGAGTTCTTGATAAAGTCGGGTGGAGAGAACAAATTTGAACAACCTCCAAGCGGTGTTGAAAATATAATCAACTCACGTTCTTTTGAATGTTTATTCGCACCTTTCTGGGTTGGCGTTATGACTTTCTTGTGAATATTTTCAAGTGTCTCCTTCAACTTTTGTCTAGCAATTCGATTAAAATCTAAACGATCTAAATAATTCATCGTTGTTTCGATATTCGAATGTCCCAACAGCAGTTGAATCTCTCGAATGCTTACCCCAGCTTCGACCAATTCACTTACAAAAGTTGGACGAAAACGAGAAATGCTGAAGCTCATGGTCTCGCCATTATCATCCTGTAACTGGTGTTTAGAAACGAAGTTGCTGTATACATGACTCAGTTTTGCAGAACATATCGTTTTCACCACACCATAGGAGTTCTGACCACTACTTTTATATATGAACAGCACGTTTTTTAATTCTTCTGGAGCATCATCTCGTAGCGACGCAGTCAGCAACTTAACGGTTTCAAATATGTCTTGAACTTCTTTACTTTGTTTTCGCGTAAGCCACTGTAATTTAGCCTGAAAAAGATCTAGATGTAGCTCCTTTTCGCCAGTACTTCTTTCTTTCCAATAACGCAAACATGGCTTACCTGTCGCGGGATGCTCCAATAGAAAATCGTCAAGAGTTAGATCACACAGCGGATCTGCATTCATGCCGGTTATTTGTGCTAGTCGCAGTAAGAAAGGAGCCAATACATTGATATCAACAATGGGTAGAATTCCCCAAGTCTTGTATAGGTCGTGCAACCCCGTATCACTTCCGTGAACTATAGACAAAAAAGCCTTTTCTGGAGCCGACTTAGCAGTATGATAAAACACAGGTTGGCAATTCAATTCGTTTTCAAACAGGTATCTGGCATTATCCAACGTACTCATGCCAAGCTTGATGTACCCATTGTTATCAATAGGATTTTGACCCAAGCCTGTTTTGCGGTAAGGAGTAAGCATTTGTTTTGTCGCGTTAATATCAGACATTATTGCCGCACTAATCGCTTCCCTTTCTTTTGGTGAATACGGTTTATAGTAATTACCAGTCCTGCCTCTAGTAGTCATCTCGACATCATAAAATCCATGAAAGCCCAACCCCTTAATTGATTTC
The DNA here is from genome assembly GCF_014270035.1 of Neptunicella marina. Lineage (GTDB taxonomy): Bacteria > Pseudomonadota > Gammaproteobacteria > Enterobacterales > Alteromonadaceae > Neptunicella > Neptunicella marina. The sequence continues at coordinate 91,803 of NZ_JACNEP010000007.1, forward strand.
GCCCGTCGCAGGCATCCGCGTATCACACTTATGATGGTAGGGGCTGAGCTAGGTGACATTTCAGATGAGTCAAGGGCTGGTAGTACGTAGTCTTCTTTGAATCTCTTTAAACTGAACTCATCAAGTATATTTTGAAGAAGTTCATTTTCATTGATCCTATTCTTCTTCAAAAAATTGCAGAAGTGATTGAAGCCATCTCGAAAGTTGTCTTTAGCTGATTTGGAGGAAACTGTTTGCTGAAGTGCTGCTGCAAGTTGTTTGAGTTGTACAAATGGCTCAGTATCTTCAGTTGGAACTACTAAATCAACTACAGACTCTAACGGTAATTGCCCAAGCTCTTCCCAACGTTTCTTACTTTCTTGTTGGTTAGGTAAGAATGATTTATCTCTTAAGGCATCTCTGTCTTTAACCTTTACGTAATCATTTTTCAATAGACCTAGCTCTACCATCTCTTGATTTAGCTGGTCTTTCACCTCGTTTAATATCTCGTAGTTTTCACCACCTCTCCAGTTTTTGATATATCGGGTAAAACTTATCGAATTTCCAAAAGTTGTCAGGTTTTTCTTATCTTCAAGAGTTAATGACTTCCACCAATTTATCGCATTTCTGCGAACTTCGAGAGCAGAAGCTATTTGATGCTTTACTAAAACACCTTCCTTTTTGAGCAAATCATTGAGCTTTTTCATTAGCGGGTTGTATAGGTCAGCAGCCGCTGTTAACCCTTGCAAGACTTGTGTTGAAACACCAAGCTGCTTGCTTAGTTGAGAATATGATGCTGTTGCGTAGTAATCATCCTTAATGACTTTGTTCCCAATAGGAACATCCCAAGCTTTGCTTGGGTTTTCGATGATACTTCTTACGTAGTCTTCTACTAGCTTGAATTGTTTGGTCGTCATAAAATTTACCTCAATGGAACTTTTTTCTTCGTTTTTGTTGCCACAAGTTCCATCAAGTTGGCTCTAGTTAATACCTCACCACTATTGTCGGCATACTGCCCATATATGTCGTATGGCAAGGCTGTATAAATTTGAGTCGTAGTCAAATGTGCATGTCCCAAACAATGTTGCAGTACAACCAACTTATCTACACTGTGACTCCCAAGGTCTGGAGAACGCAGCAGTGATCCGGCAAATCCATGTCGCAACATGTGTGGATGAATCGGGCGATCAATTAAGCCACTTTTCAATGCGCGTCGAGAGAGCTTTTCGAGGAGTTTATTGATCGATGAAGGAGTGTAAGGTCTTCCTTCAGAGTTAATAAAAGCAGGCGAGTCGCTACCATATTTTTTGGCCAGCCGCCGGTACTCTGGAGTAGAAAAATACCGCTTAAGTCTTGCCAGCGTCGCAACACTTGGCAGAGTAAATCTGTGCTTGATTTCTCGTTTCCGACCTTTTGATCCCGCTATTGGAAGAGCTTTGTAGTGAGAAGGGTAAGCCACTGTGTCATGATCAATAATGAGTGCTGATTTGTCTGTATTTATCGCTAAGTCAATTTCCGATTTTTTAACCCTAGTTACTTCAGTACGTCGAATACCAGTGTCGTAAATAAACTGGAGCAATGCTCTCTCTCTTTCCGAATGAGAGCACCAGATAAGAGCCTTCAGCTCGTTCAGGCTACACATCTCTACAACTTTTGATTTCGCAGAATTAGACAACAATCCTTCAACATATGGGTTGTCTTCTCTTATAGCCTTTCCATCACGACGCGGAATGCAAAGATAATTATTGAAGAAGCTCTGATATGTAGCATCTCTGTTGCGGATAGTCTTAGAAGACAATAGAGATTCATTTTTAAGATACGAGAAATATTCTTGAAGAGTGTGTGACTGTATAACGAGAAACGCGTCATCAAGTCGCATGTTTTTATAAAGTTTTTGATTTCTTAGGTAATCAAGTAGGTAAGAAATGTTTTTAGCGTACGTATCAATTGTGGTGGGAGGGGTCTGTTTTAAACTTAGTTCTTCAGTCAACCAGTCAGAAACTAACGGAAGTGCTCTATGGCAATTATCGAAGACAACAACACCTTGAGTCTTCTTCTGTTCTTCAATGAAATCGTATTGAATTGCACCACTACTAATAAGTAGTGACCCACTTAAATCAATTAATTCATTATCAACTACCTTTACTCTCATTATGGACTCTTGTTCTTATTATGAGAGCTATCGTACACCATATTGTGCAAATTTTCAATATCACTAAATAATTGAAAAAAGGTCTAAAAAAAGATAGTTATTTTCGTACTGTGCATAATCATAGTGGGGTAATAAAAGTGGTACATCACAGGAACGCTGATAACTGGTTAAATACAATGTATCACCCAGTAATGAAAACGTATGGGTATGCATGCAAGGTCTTAAACAACCGAGTTCAAACTCACCAGGATTATAAAAGGTAATAATTTCACCGCGGTCATCAATACCTTGTTTAAGATTGTGTACCACCTTCTTTAACTGATCGAGCGTCGTACCATCAGGACGTAACCAACGACGTCCTTGCACCCCATAGACCCGCCCCATATCATCCTCACCTTTGCGATGTGGGTTGTCCAGCCACGCCTGGTTTTCATTGGCATTGGCGTTCCAGGTATTACAACCTATAGAACGAAACTGTTCTGCACTGTCATATCCGCGTAAATAACCTAGCAACTCTGCAATAGCAGCTTTATAAAAACTTTTGCGCGTCGTAATTAAAGGAAACTGATTGCCTCCGACATCGTATTCAAGATCAGCATTAACAACAGTCAGACAACGTAGTCCCGTACGCTTATTTTCGACCCATACGCCTTCATCAACGATTCGCTGACAGAGGTCTAAATACTGTTTCATTTATTCTTCCCTTCTACTGGAGCAGAACGCAACATCAAATACAATCCAGCCACTATCATTGGGACAGACAACATCTGACCTTGAGTCAGTAACCCCGCATATATGCCCTGCATTTGTGCATCTGGTTCACGGAAAAATTCGATAATGACACGGAAACAGCCATAACCTAACAGGAATAAACCGCCTACAGCGCCTCGTTTACGAGGCGTTGCAGAAAACCACCACAGCAAGCTAAATAAGACGACGCCTTCTAATAAAAACTCATACAGTTGTGATGGATGCCGAGGTACACCACCGGCATTTGGAAAAACCATAGCCCATGGCACATCTGTAGCCCGTCCCCACAGTTCACCATTAATAAAATTACCAATACGACCCGCACCTAAACCAATAGGAATTAACGGCGCAACAAAATCTCCCACTTGCAAAAATGACGATTGCGTTTTTCGGGCAAAATAAACCAGGGCCACAAGCACACCGATCAAACCGCCGTGGAATGACATTCCCCCTGTCCAAATCTTAAATAAATACAGTGGATCCTGTATAAAATAATCAAGTTGGTAGAAAAACACATATCCGATGCGACCACCCAAAATCACACCAAGAAAACCGTAAAATAATAAATCACTTAACTGATCCTGATTCCATTGAGTACGTGGCAGCCTTTTCTTGGCTAAAAACCAGGCTGCAACAAAACCGATAAGGTACATCAATCCATACCACCTAAGGCTTATTGGCCCCAAATGAACAATAACAGGATCAATCTGTGGGAAAACAAAATACTGTTGCATATAACGCTATCCTAAAATCATCCGTATCCCCACCAACAGCAGAAATACAGCAAAATATTTTTTTAATTTTTTGGTCGGTAATGAATAAGCGAGCTTCACCCCGAAACGAGTGGTAAAAACTGATGTGCATACGATGCACAATGTTGCTGGCCAGTATACAAAACCAATACTGGCTGATGGCAGCCCTGTCACCCCCAAACCGTGCACAATATATCCCAGGGTACCAAATATTGCGATGACCATGCCACATAAGGCAGCACAAGCAATAGCAGTGGTCATTTTGACTTGATACCACACTAACGAAGGCACCATTATTGCGCCCCCTCCTATGCCCATAATCGATGAAATGGTGCCTGTCAGGGTTCCAACTCCAAATAACTTATAAGGGCTATGAGTGGAATTAGAAGAACGATTGGAATAAAACGCCATCTGCAGTGCAATTAATACCAACAAACTACCAAAGCTTGCCTTTAGTACATACCCGGGAATACTGGTCGCAATACTTGAACCGAGTAACGCCCCAAGTGCCACACCCAATGCCACACTGAATAACAATGTTTTATCCAACTGGCCACGTTTATAGTGATTTAATGCTGATGAACTGGAAGTTAAAATAATGGTGGATAATGATGTACCGATCGCTAATGGCATGACCAACTGCGGATCCATTTCCACAAAGTGTGGGATGATATAAACAAGTGCGGGCACAATAACCACACCCCCACCAATACCTAATAATCCAGCTAACACACCCACAACCGCACCAATTGCGGCACAAATAATGATAAAATGACTTAATTCAAACAACGCATTATCCCGTTTATCTAGCTGCACATATCATCGGAAATATGCGTCCCCACAACACTATTTACCAGCCCGGACCAATCCACCTAATCCCAATATTTCGAGTTTGAGATTAAGCGCCTCACGTACTTCTTCCGGTGTATTCATTTGTAATAACTCATCCACCAAAGCCTCAGCTTCACTGCTGGTCACAGAGCGGATTACCCATTTTATTTTTAACAAACTATGACGGTTCATACTCAACTGGCGGTAACCCATGCCAAAAAGCAATAATGCCCCACCCGGTTCACCAGCCATTTCGCCACACAGAGTGACGGGCTTTTCCAGTCGACTGGCCTGATCGATAATAAACTTCAGTGCACGCAACACCGCCGGGTGATAACTGTCGTACAGTGCAGATACGCGAGCGTTGTTGCGATCTATTGCTAACAGGTACTGAGTTAAATCGTTACTGCCGATAGAAAAGAAATCTACCCGACTGGCCAATTGTGGAATTTGATACAACACAGCAGGTACTTCCAGCATGACCCCCAGCTGCGGCATCGCCAGAGTCTGACCAGAGTCACGGGTTTCCTCTGACACTTCAAAAAATGCCTGACGTACTAAGCGAAATGCTTCGTCCACCTCATTAACTGAACTCACCATGGGCAACATAATTTTAAGATTAGTCAGCCCAAGACTGGCTTTAAGCATCGCACGAACCTGCACCAGAAAAATTTCCGGATGATCAAGCGTCAAACGAATACCACGCCAGCCAAGAAACGGATTTTCTTCCGTTATTGGTAAATAAGGCAAGGGTTTATCCCCACCAACATCAAGTGTGCGCATAGTAATGGTTTTATTGGGATCAACCATCAACATGCTACGATAAAGCTCTACCTGTTCCTTTTCTGATGGAAATCGTTCACGCATCATAAAAGGCACTTCTGTACGATATAACCCTACACCGTCATCATCTGAACTATGAGTATTTTCCAGCTCTATCGACAAACCTGCGTTAATTAATAATTTGACATCACATTCATCAAGACTGGCATTAGGCAGTTCAGATAACCCCTGCAAATGCTCAAACAGTTCCAATTCTTCATCTGCAAGCTGCTGATATTCAGATAAAATATTTTCATCCGGCGATACAATAATCGCTCCGGAATACCCATCCAGAATTAAGTCCTGCTCACTTAACATAGAAACCGGCACATCGGTTAATCCCATGACTGAGGGCAATCCCATTGCTCTTGCCATTATCGCTGCATGAGAGTTTTGTGAACCACGCATTGACACAATGCCAGCGAGCACCTGAGGAGGATATTCAGCCAACATAGAAGCGGTTATTTCTTCGGCTATTAGAATGGTACGTTCGGGCAAACGTTGCTCAGTTTCCTGAGACTGCAGCATTTGTCCAAGGATTTTATTACCCAGGTCCTCTACATCAACCGCCCGTTCGCGCATGTAACTATCCTGCATATTACGAAACGTATTAACATAGTGTTCTACCACCATTTTCAACCCGGATATGGCACTCCAACCAGCGCGAATTTTATCTTCAACCTCCAGTCCAAGACTGGCTGCATCAAGCAAATGCATATACATATCAAATATCGCATGTACATCTTCTGGTAAATTACCAAGCATTCGATCAGCCATATCCTGCACTTCGGCACGAGTTTGAATAACCGCATCCCGATACCTTTCGATTTCAGGTTCAGGATTGTGCACTTGTTTTAATGCCTGATTTGCCAACGTTGTAGTACGGTTAGCAACATATCCGGTTCCGATTGCGATACCTTCAGAACCAGGAACACCATGAAGTGTAGATTGCCATTTGCTGCGATGTGCATCATCACGCACATCCATGGCACCACGTGCCTGTGCATGAACTATTTCAAGTGCAATTTGCGCTGCGATCGTGACGAGAAGGGCTTCTTCGTCTTCATTAAATAAACGGGTGGCTTTTTGCTGTAGCGTAATAACGCCAAGCACCTTGCGCTGATGAATAATCGGTGTACCCAAAAAGGCATGATATTTTTCTTCTTTTACCTCAGGGTATTGTTTAAAGCGCGGATGTAAATGCGCATCTTCGATATTTATCGGTTCTTCACGCTGACCTATTAATCCAATCAAACCTTCCGAAAAACCAATAGTGACTTTACCAATTGCACTTTTAGATAACCCTTCAGTGGCCTTTAACTGAAAATGCTGAAGCTGATGATTCGCCAGATAAACCGAGCAACAGTCAACCCCTGTTACTTCCTTAAGGCGAACCACCAGTAATGATAAAGCATCATCAAAGTCGACCACCTGGTTCATTTCCTGAACCAGATTTTTCAATGTACTTAACATGAAGTTTTACGCCGGCGCTTTGGGGTATGATGAGAACGCTTATATTGTGTTGCCAGCGCAACGGTGGCAAATTCCTTCATAACACGACGATATACATCGCGTTTAAAAGACACAACATTACGCACCGGGTACCAGTAGCTAACCCATCGCCAGCCATCAAACTCAGGATGATTTGTATGCAACACATTGACCTCTTCATCCGGGCATTTGAGTTGCAATAAAAACCAGCGCTGCTTCTGGCCAATACATACTGGATTTGTGCCTTTGCGAATAAGGCGTTTTGGTAATTTATACCGCACCCAGTTTTTACTTACCGCGAGAATATCTACGTCTTCCGGCTTTAAGCCAACCTCTTCGTTGAGCTCTCGGTACATAGTTTGTTCTGCAGTTTCCCCTTGATCAATTCCGCCTTGTGGAAACTGCCATGAATGTTGGCCGTATCGCTTAGCCCAAAAAACCTGGCCCTGCCGATTGCAAATTACTATCCCAACATTCGCGCGGAATCCTTCAGCATCAATCACTTAGACTCCCGGCACACTAATTCTAATTTTGTCCATTGTTCCACAGAATGCCCACCCTTACCAGTAGCTTTTATTGCAGCTTTGTGACCAAATTTTTCCGGTTAAGGCTAATGCTTTTGAACTATTTCTGGCACAATAACAGCATCGATATTGTTTTAATTCAGATATGCATCCACCATCCTCTCCACCTGCAAGCTTAAATGAACTGCTAGACCGTGCTCAGGCTCTGGCAGGTTTTACTTTGGGTGAATTGGCAGAACTTGCCAATATTGCGATTCCTTCAAGCTTTCAGCGTCATAAAGGTTGGAGCGGACAGTTACTCGAATTATGGTTGGGTGCAGAGGCTGGCTCTAAACCACAGCAAGATTTTCCAGACCTTGGAGTAGAACTTAAAAGTATCCCTGTCGATAATACCGGCTTTCCTTTAGAAACCACCTATGTGTGTTATACCCATCTGACAGGTATTTCTCAGCTCGACTGGGAATCCAGCAATATTCGCAACAAATTATCGCAGGTTTTGTGGGTGCCTATTCAGGGTGACCGCGCCATTCCACCTGCAGCACGACAAATTGGTAGTGCATTTTTATGGCAACCATCTTCTGAACAACTAGCTATATTGCGTCAGGACTGGGAAGAAATTATGGAAAAAATTGCACTGGGACAAATTGAATCTATTACAGCCAGACAAGGAGAAGCGCTGCAACTCAGACCCAAAGCAGCGAATGGCAGCGCCTTAACTGACGCGATTGGACAACAGGGAAAAATAATAAAAACCCGACCACGTGGTTTTTATCTGAAAAAGAATTTCACCCACCAAATAATACAACAGGCATTTAATCCTGAGCATTTTTAACTGGAATCTGCTTTATCTATGAATAACCAAATCGCCTTCGAATTTCCCACGGCTCAAATAGCCAACCGTTTTATCAACACGCTACGCGGTAGTAAGTTAGAGTTGGCAAGCGTAAAATTATATCGAGGAAACACCAGTGTGCTTATTAGTTACACTTACCAACAACTTGATTTTGACAGAACAGCGTCAGAACTGGATGAAATTGCAGCCTCATTTGACGGCAATGAGGTAAATCCATAACTGGCTCTATTCAATCTTCCCAGTAGGGCTGCATATCAAGAGCAGCTCCACGACTTTGTTCCATTATAGATAACAGGCGTGCAGTTTTATCCTGCACCCAGGTCACAAGTTCATCTTTTTCTTCCAGATCACTGCGACGAATTTCATGTTGTAGCTGCGATAACATCTGCAACTCTTCAATACCATCCAGAATATCTAACCACGGGGCACGGAACTGTTCGCGTCCATTATCGGCAAATAAATTGGCAAAAAACACGCCATTGAACAGCACGTTACGCAATAATGCCTCGGACTCTTTATACTGTTCTGCATCAAATGGACTCCCTCCTGTCATTAGCTGACTAACCTGATAGAGGCCATCTGATAACACCTGACGACATACCGCTTTAATCGGCTGATGCCATTGGTCTGAGGTTTGTAACCATGGTTTACTGGTCAACAGTTTCAACAAGGCCAGCTGAAGTCTGGCGGCATTTTCATTATCAATCAAACACATAGGTTGATGTGACAAAAGCATCCCTTGGGCACGTCCATTGAGAAAGCTTAACAACTGGTCATTTTTTTCATGAAGTTTACGGAAAGAGCCTCGCTCAGAAGAGAGGGTTACCAGACCGTAAAACTCAGTCACCCACTGCCATTTTTTTTCAATTGCATCTGATTTATGAATCAAACTTTGCAATTCTGACAAACCCAACAACGGCTGATACATGCGTAGCACCTGCCCCAGCATGCGAATGGCGGTTTGAATGCCCAATAGCGCAGCTTCATTTTTGGTGCTGACATAACATTGTTCATGATGTTGCCACCAATTAAGCACAAAGCTGACAGACTTAATAAACGCCTGCTCTACATTATCCTGCTGCGATAAATTGACACTTTTGGAATTATCCAGCGGGTTCAATTCCAGACCTTTAGCCAACATGTAGCCTCTGGCCGCTTTACTTTGAAAACCTAACCGGCAAGGCATTAATTGAAATAACTGCTCAGCAATATCAAATAGACACTGCGCATCACCGGCTTTTAACTCCAGTTCAATTTCACAAATGCTTTGTTCATGACTGCCGGCGCTGACTTTGCCAAGATCAAACACCAGCTCAATCTGATTGCCATTTTCAAATCCAATCAGATAGGCCTCACGCTGGAAATGCGTGGTAAACACAACTTCCAGTTCTTCCTGTAACTGTTCAACATTCATGTCACCGGGCCACAATGCAGGATCAAATAAATGAAGTTGAGGTTGGTTATCAGGTAAATTTACATTGTATTCAGGGCGCTGATGTAAACCAGCAACAGACTGACCTGCAGTTTTAATTGTCTGTTCAAACTCGCCATTGCAGCCACGTACCCGAAAGCCCATATCAAGTTTCCGCAGCGCATTATCGGCAGTGTCGTAATAGCTGTTATACAACGTCAGACTTTTATGTTCGATGTTGGCTTGAAGTGTCGGTAGGTATGAAGAAACGATAATCTGATTGGCATCGGCTGGAACTAATATTTTTAGTTCTATTTCTGTGTCCATGCTTATTTTTTATGCAGTTGTAACCCGTAAAGCCACACCTTAACCCGATGATAATCTGCACGCAATCAATATCTTGGCGCAAATTTGCCGAAATTAACTGCCTATATAAGTACAGATTGTTTTTTATTCAATCAATTGAACACTCATCCACTATCATCCCTTTTGTTAGTGTGTATGATAAAAGAGAGGTTTACTGCTGATTTTCACTTGTCATTCAATTGCAGACTCCCTACCATCAAAAATAAAGAACATGAGGTCACAACATTCACCATGCTAAAACGAATTTTACTCCTGAGTTTATGTGTATTCAGCCTGCCACTTTTTGCACAGGATTCCACACCTCCTAATGACGCTAATGGATTGCAAGGTGAATCAAAGTATATAAAAGATGACCTGACTATTTTTATGCATGCTGGCCCCGGGCGTGAATTCAGAATCATTGGCACTATTGATGCTGGTAGTAAGGTCATTTTGTTGCAAACCGATGACGAAAAAGGCTTTGCCGAAATACAGGATGAACGTAATCGAACCGGCTGGGTTGTTGATAGTAACGTAACCGATAAACGCAGCATGCGCGAAATACTGCCGGAAACCGTAAAACAGCTCAACGAAGCACAATTAGCATTACAAAACACCGACCAGCGCATCACGGATTTAAATCAGCAGATCAGTGATTTAACCATGAGCAATCAGCAGCTTCAGCAACGCTATGACACCCTGAATGACACGTATAAACTGTTGCAGAAGCAACAGCAAGTGCAAGACCAGTCATCGCAAAAAGAGTGGTTTACACGTGGTGGTATCGTGGCTTTTGGTGGTGTTATTCTGGGTATCATTCTCACCTATATACCTAAACGCAAACGCCGCAGCGATAACTGGATGTAACCCGGTCGATTATCAAAATAGTTGAGGGATAGAAAATTAAATAAATCAATTAACACAATAGCGTGGTCAGAATAAGAAGGAGCGAAAAATGGTTGGACTGGACACATTACTGGCATTTTCACTGGCTGCACTATTGCTGAGTTTATCCCCTGGACCATCTAACCTGTACATTATGGCACGTAGTATCAATCAGGGGCGCAGTTCTGGTTACGCTGCGGCATCGGGTTTAGCGATTGGCTCGATTATATATGTTATCGCTACTGCATTAGGGATGGCCGCACTGTTTAAGTATTTCCCTATCGCTTACGTAATTTTAAAGCTAGGTGGCGCCATCTACCTGGTTTATCTGGGTATTCAATATTGGCGCACACCAGCATCTACAACAACGTCACCGGTTACAAAATATAAGTCACATGCCGCGGTTTTTCGCCAGAGTATTATCGTGGAACTGACCAACCCCAAGACCGCCTTATTTTTTATTGCTTTTCTGCCCCAATTTGTTGAGCCAGCTAATGGCTCTGTAACTATGCAACTGATGATTTTAGGCTCAGTTTATGCCTTGCTCGCTTTTGTTAGTGACCTGCTGGTGGCCACATTATCCGGAGAACTCGGACGTTATCTGAATCGTCATCGACAGGTGGGAAGTAAACTGGACAAAACATCAGGATTGATATTACTGGGATTAGGTGGATACATAGGTTCTAATGAAGTACTCGAACAAATAACTTAAGCTCTAATTAAATATGTTGAGCATGCATCTGAATTTGAAGGAGTTAACGTGAATTTACTGGCAAAGTTTTTAAAATTACTTAATTCAGAAGCCAGCCCCTGGCAAATTGCTATCGCGATCACGTTAGGCTTAATTGTTGGTTTAACCCCTTTCTGGCGACTACATAATCTGCTCATACTGTTAATTGTTTTAATGTTACGTATCAATCTCAGTGGATTTATCGTTAGTGTGTCTTTTTTCTCACTTATTGGCTGGATATTTGGCGGGTTATTCGACAAAGTGGGCTCGGAATTATTATCGAACCCGGACCTTGCAACCTTCTGGAGTAGTTTGTTTAACCTGCCGTTGGGGCTTTTATCACAGCTTAACCACTCCATTACATTGGGCAGTTTATTAATCTCGTTGTTACTTACCCCTGTGTGTTTATTGCTCTCAAAACAACTGGTTATTCAATACAGAGAGCGGTTTATGCGCTGGGTTCACAAGCTAAAAATTATGCAGGTCTTCAAGGCCAGTAAAGTTTATCGGTTATATCAGGCGTTAGGAGACTAAAATGATTCGTTTTCTGAGATGGCAGGGCCTGATTATATTTATCGCTATCTGTGCATTAATCGCAGCAGTAACAGAACTGTTTCTTGATAGCTGGATAAGCTGGTCAGTGAGTAAAAGCGTCAGTAACATCACAGGTGCGGAAGTCAATATTGCCAATGTTGAACACTCCTTTTCCCCTCTGGGGATAAGCTTATCCGATATTCAGTTGACTGATGCAGCCCAACCCGAAAATAACAGTGTGCAAATTGCGCAGTTGGGCGCCCATATATCCTTCACCGACCTATTGTATAACCGTATCATTATTGATGATTTAACCGCTACCGGCGTCATGTTCAATCAGAACAGAGATAAAAAAGGTGAGGTATATCGTTCTGCCAAAACCAGTCATAATGAGCTGCCTCCCGATGAAGATAACCGCAGCAAAGAGATGGATGCAGCTGCACTCCTGGCTAAAGCTCCACTAAAAACAGATGATGCTGTTAAGACGCTTCAACAACGTTTTGAACAAAATCAGACTGAGTTAAAACAGCAATATAAAACGCTGCCAGACAAAGAAAAACTCAAACAGTACCAGCAACGTATTAAATCCCTGAGTGAAACTGATTTTAAAAATACGCAGGAGCTTGCTAAAGCGACTGCAGAATTTAATCAGTTAAAAACGGAGATTAAGCAAGATAAACAAAAATTCTCAGATTTCCGTAATCAGGTTGAACAAACTAAAGCTCAGCTTAATCAAGATATTAATCAGTTAAAACAAGCAAAAGATCAGGATTATGCCCTGATAAAAGGAATGGTAACAGGCAACCTTGACGCCTATGCCGATGCGACAGAAATGATCTTTGGTGATACGGCCCACCGTTGGCGCAAACCAGTAATGACAGCGATCGAATTAGTCGGCCCGTTACTGGAAAAAAAACAGCAGGAACAAAAGCAGCAACGTGAAGATCAAGGACGCTGGTTTGCTTTTGACGGTAGCAGTGACATGCCGCAGTTTTTAATTAAAAAGTCAGATATCGATATCACTTTTAAAAATCAACGCGTTAAAGTCAATGTTACTGATATAACAACGGACCACGCTAGATTAGGCCGTCCCACACTCTTTGACGCAACGGCCTCTCACTCTGATTTGTGGGAAAACTTATCTGTTCATGGTCAATTTAAATTGCTCGGTGGTGAATTAGATGCCTGGCAAAATTGGCAAATAACGCAATTATCATTGCCAGCAGAAACGCTTTCATCCCAAGAAAAGCTAACCGCCCTGTTGAATAAGGGAAAATTAACCTCCAATGGTCAGTTAAATGTTACTAAAGGTAAGCTGGATGGTAATACCACCATTAAACTTGACCAGCTTTCGATAGAGGCGAGCGGACAGAATAACATTACCAATATTATTGCCAATGCCCTCAACTCACTTAATACGCTAACGATCAATGCAACACTACGGGGTGATGTTATAAATCCGGATGTATCGCTGACGTCAGATCTGGATAAACAACTTGCGGCCAACACCGCCAGCATTTTACCTGACAACATTAAACAAAAATTAAATAAAGTATCTGCGTTACTGGATGATAAATCTCAGCAAGGACAGGCATCCCAGCAACAAGACTGGCAACAATGGCTGTCACGGGACAGTGATGCCGAGTCAGCGGAATCACAACTGGAACAATTATTAAAAACCAAACTAAACAACTTATTAGATAAAGAAAAAGATAAGTTAAAGGAAAAACTTAAAAACAAATTGTTTGGCAATTAATTCCAACATAAAGAAATTTCAAATGAAGGTAAACAATTGCCGACATACTGGTAAAAGAATTTGACAACTGGTGACGAAGCAGGCAAACTTCGCGTCCTTAATTTTGACTAGAATTTTTTTGGGAGTTCCACCTTGGCTAACATCAAGTCTGCTAAGAAACGCGCGATTCAAGCGGAAAAGCGTCGCCAGCACAATGCAAGCCGTCGTTCTATGATGCGTACTTACCTGAAAAAGGTATTTGCTGCAATCAAAGCGGGCGACAAAGCGACTGCTCAAGAAGCGTTTAACACTGTTCAAGCGATTCTTGACCGCTATGCTAACAAAGGTTTGATCCATAAAAACAAAGCTGCTCGTCACAAGAGCCGTTTGTCTGCACAGATCAAAGCTATTGCTTAAGCAAAAAGTTTCCAGAAAAAGCGCCTGTATGGCGCTTTTTTTGTGTCTGGGCTTAAGGGGAATTGGTGTTTTTTGATATGGGTTGGTGAGGATCCGGCCAGATATTAATTGCACCATTATCCAAATAAAGCTGCATATTTTTGTCACGGCGATATTGTTCTACCCACCTTTTGCTCATTAACACAAACTGTCTGTCATGTTTAAACTGTGCAGCCGCCTCTCGCCATTGCTCTACCGTACTGATATCTGTACCGTTTTTTGACATGGCAATATAAGTAGTAACAACCTTATAAATATAAATATTTTCAACTGCCTTACACTCAAACCGGGTTGGGGGACACAGATAATGGATACCGGAAGACGACGTAAAAATGGCATTGACCCGGCCTTTTAGCAGTGCTTCCACCACTTGTTGCCAATTATTATATAAAACGAGTTCGGTAGCTCCGGCCTGACGCAAAATAGTTTCACGGAAGTCCCCTCGTAATACCCCTATCGGGCCAATATTCTTAACCTGTGACATGTCCTCAAGTAATACGTGATTCTGTTTCAACGCATACAAGCCATGAATGCTGCGGGCAACCGGCGTTATCCAGTAAAAATTTTCTTCACGCTCAGGTGTACGAGCCACCGCTAAACCAACAACATCAGGCTCCTCACTTAATACTTTAATTAATCTTGCCCACGGGTAGCTATCTACTGGCACATCCTGACCGGGTATGCGTTTTTGTATTTGCTGCGCTAATGCCACCGCAAAACCATCAATCTGTCCTTGCTCATTTATAAATGTAAAGGGGTACTCTGGCGTAGCGATAACTTTCACTGCTCCGGCCTGCGTCAAAAACGCGCACAACATCAGTAAAATAAAGACAATTTGGCGTAAGTACATCAGCACCTTATCAAAAGTGTATTTCTACAAATAACGGTGATTTTGACAACATTGTCGCACAAATAGCAATCGTTCAGCTCTAAAATCACTGACAAATGAGCCAAATTACAGACTTTTAACACCCAGTAAGCATTTTTATTGGCAAGAATCGGTTGCCTAACGCTATACACACGGCATAATTACTCTCATCTTTTACCGACAGATTTAAGGAGCGCAACTGCAATGAAATGGTTATCAGCCGTTTTGCTTATTCTGCTGTGTGCGCTCCAATACCGCTTATGGTTTGGCAAAAACAGTATATTGGATTACCGCCAGATGCGGCAGGAAGTTGAGCAACAAATGCAACAAAATGCCAATATGAAACAGCGCAACAGTTTACTAAAAGCCGATATCCATGATTTAAAAATTGGTCTGGAAGCCATAGAAGAACGTGCACGCAATGAGCTGGGCCTGATAAAAAAAGATGAAACTTTTTACCGCATCTTACCAATGGAAAATAACAACTAAATGTCATCAATTGCTGTTGTAGTGCCTGCGGCCGGCATTGGCAAACGCATGCAATCTGAGATTCCCAAGCAATATCTTAAATTACATGGTCAAACTGTACTTGAACACACTCTCAATCAACTCATCAGCCATAGCAATATTGCCCATATTTATGTGGTGCTGCATCCTGATGATATGCTGTTTTCAACACTAGATATTGCTGATGCTGACTGGATAACCACAGTGCCAGGAGGGGACGAGCGAAGTGATTCTGTCATGGCTGGGATTCTGGCCACTAATCATGCTGACTGGATATTAGTGCATGATGCAGCCCGGCCGTGCGTTAAGCTGGATGATATAACTAACTTATTAAAATTAAGTAAAGATAATACTGGTGGCATTCTGGCCGCCCCGGTTCGTGACACGATGAAACGGGGAGATAGTCAACATGTTATTAAGCAGACAGTTTGTCGTGAAAACTTATGGCATGCACAAACGCCACAGTTTTTCCCAAAACAGCAGCTGTTAACAGCGTTACATAGCTGTCAGCAAGCAGGTATAGCAGTAACAGATGAAGCTTCTGCCATTGAACAAATGGGTGGAACAGTCAAATTAGTTGAAGGTTGCTATTCCAATATAAAAATCACCCATCCGGAAGATTTAGCTTTGGCAGAGTTTTATATTAACCAGCAAAACAGGACCTATTTGTGAATATTCGCATTGGACATGGTTATGACGTGCACAAGTTTGGAGGCCCAGGTCCAATTACTATGGGTGGCGTTAAAATTGATTACGAGCACGGTTTGCTTGCTCATTCAGATGGTGATGTGGCGTTACATGCAATTTGTGATGCTTTATTAGGAGCATTAGCTTTAGGTGATATTGGTCATCACTTTCCCGATACAGATAGCGCATATTCAGGTGCCGACAGCCGTAAATTATTGCAGCATGTTTATTCTCTGGTAAAAGAGCGACAATACAAGCTGGGAAATCTGGATGTCACCATTATTGCCCAGGCTCCCAAAATGGCTCTGCATATAAATCAAATGCGCGATGTCATCAGCCAGACCCTGCAATCAGAGATCGGCCAAATAAATGTAAAAGCAACAACAACTGAAAAGCTTGGTTTTACCGGACGCAAGGAAGGCATAGCCTGTCACGCAGTTGTGTTATTAGAAAAGCAGTTGACCCAATAATATGCAGGCATTTACCACTAACCATTGGTGCTATTTGCGTGGACATCCGCCCCACTGCTCAGCAGTACTTAAATCGACTCCATCAGATTTCCAGGTAACCGAGATCCCAAGCTATGAACTAAGCGGCGAAGGGGAACATATCTATTTATGGCTTGAAAAAGAAAATTTAAATACAGCCTTTGTTGCGGAACAACTTGCCAGGTTTTGCAAGCTTCCTTTACGTGCAGTTACCTATGCCGGTCGCAAAGATAAATTCGCCCTTACCTACCAGTACTTTGGTATTCATTCACCAGGTAATAAACAATACGAATGGCAGAAATTCTCCCTTGAGGGAGTGAAAATTTTATCGGCAAGACGCCACAATAAAAAACTGCGTACAGGCTCATTAAAAGGCAATCGATTTACGATTACTTTAAGAAACATAAGCGCACCGGAAGAACTTGAGTCCGCATTAAAATACGTTAAGCAACACGGGGTTCCAAACTATTTTGGTGAGCAACGTTTTGGAAATAACAATAGCAATTTGTCGTTAGCACAAAAAATGATCGAAGGTGAAACGATACGCAACCGTAATAAACGGTCTATGTGCATTTCAGCAATGCGCAGCTGGTTATTTAATGAATTTGTAAGCCAGCGTATCGCAAAAGAGTTATACAATAGCCCGGTTGAGGGTGATCTTATGATTCTAAGCGGCAATAACAGTTTTTTTAAATATAAACATGAAGATGTCACGATCAAAAACAGACTGTTGTGTAATGACATTCAGATTTCGGCCCCCATGTGGGGAACCGGAACCTTAGCGTCTGCGGGTGAGATATACGAACTTGAATCGAACTTAGCACGACAATTTCAATCTGTATCAAGTCAACTTGAAGCTCTGGGTTTAAAACAGGAACGCAGAGCGATCCATCTGCAACCACAGAATATGAGTTGGTCGATTAATAATGAGCAGGCGAAAATAGAATTTGAGCTTTCATCTGGTTGCTACGCCACATCAGTATTGCGAGAATGTGTAATTACAACGCCAATAAGCACACAATCAAGGAATGAACATAATGAAAATACTGCTGAGTAATGATGATGGTGTGCATGCTGAGGGTTTGCATACTCTCTATCACGCATTAAAAGAGTTTAGCGATGTTACTGTTATAGCACCCGACAGAAACTGTAGCGGTTTCAGCAATGCATTATCCCTGACGAATCCGTTGCGAATGAGCAAAATGGACAATGGATTTTATGCCATTAATGGTACGCCCTCAGATTGCGTGCATTTGGGGATAAATAGTTTTTTGCAAGAAGACCCGCAGTTAGTGGTGTCCGGAATTAATCACGGCGCCAATCTGGGGGATGATGTGGTGTATTCTGGTACGGTAGCCGCAGCGACAGAAGGACGTTATATGGGATTACCTGCAGTCGCGGTTTCACTTGCCGCCAGAAATGGCACGCACTACAAAACCGCTGCCAGAGTAGCGAGTGAAATAATTCAACATTTGTCTGCCCACCCCTTGCCTGCTGATCAGATACTGAATATAAATGTACCTGATGTACCGTACGAACAATTGCAGGGAATCGAAGTTACCCGACAAGGCCGCCGCCATCGCGCAGAATCTATGATAAAAAGTCAGGATCCTCATGGTCGTGACATTTACTGGTACGGACCACCGGGACAAGAGCAGGATGCAGGCCCAGGCACTGATTTTCATGCAATTGCCAATCAGCGGTGTTCTGTTACACCATTGTCTGTTGATATGACTGCTTACCAGGGTATGGATACGTTAAAACAATGGGTTACTAAGCTTTAAAGATAATAATAATTTTATGAATACAACTCACCGTACTTACGCCAGAAAAGGGGATGCTTTGGCTCAGCTCTTGCTGACCGAAGGAATTAAAAATGCAGCGGTACTCAAAGCGATTGCCGCCGTGCCAAGAGAACGTTTTTTACCTGATGCCTTGCAACACAAAGCTTATCAGAATACAGCTCTTCCGATTGGTCAGGGACAAACCATTTCTCAGCCATACATTGTTGCTCGCATGACCGAATTGTTACTCGATACGCCTAACAGCCCCAATAAAATCCTCGAAATTGGCACAGGTTCAGGTTATCAAACAGCAGTACTGGCACAATTATTTACTCAGGTTTTTAGCGTAGAACGTATTAAAGCATTGCAGTTTCAGGCAAAACGACGCATGAACCAGTTGGATCTTCACAATATATCCATGAAACACGGTGATGGTTGGCAAGGCTGGCCATCAAAAGGACCATTTGATGCCATATTGGTCACCGCTGCCGCAGCACATATGCCACAAAAACTGTTGGAACAGCTGAATGATGGTGGTCGTTTAATCATTCCTGTCGGAGAAAATACCCAACATTTACATTGTATTACTCGTCATGGCGACGAACTGGAAACTCAGATAATCGAGCCTGTCAGGTTTGTACCACTGGTCGCAGGCGACATTATATGAAGATATTTCAGCGCTGTTATGACTGGACAATTCGATGGGCACAACATCCTAAAGCCACTTACCTACTTGGAACCATGAGTGTTGCAGAATCAGTAATATTCCCTGTTCCGGTCGATGTGATGTTAGCTCCTATGGCGCTGGCTAAACCAAGCAATGCCTGGCGTTATGCTCTTATTGCCAGCATTGGCTCAGTGTTAGGCGGTATCCTTGGATATTTGCTGGGGTTATTCGCTTTTGAAAGTCTTATACAGCCTATTGTGATTGATATGGGTTATCAAGCCAAGCTCGACGAAGCAATTCACTGGTTTAAAGACTATGGTGTCTGGGTAGTATTTCTAGCTGGCTTTTCACCGATTCCATATAAAGTATTCACCATTAGTGCAGGTTTTCTGCAACTGGCTATTATACCCTTTATTATAGCTTCACTGGTTGGCCGCAGTTTGCGCTTTTATCTGGTCGCGGGATTAATGCGTTGGGGTGGTCAGCCAATGCAGGACAAACTGCGTCAACATGTTGAAATTGTAGGCTGGGCGACGGTTGTGTTAGCTGTACTGGCTTATTTCTACTGGAGTTACTAGTGGGTAATAAAGGTTGGCTGTTATTTACAACCTTTATTCTGTTATTAGGGGGCTGCTCTGGACGACCTGCCCCTGCCCCGGTCATATCCGCATCAAATCCGATTGTCATTAATGACTATAAAGCCCCACTTGTTACACCCAAATCGGTCACTGTAAAAAACGGTGATACTTTATATTCAATAGCATGGTATTACGGACTGGATTTCCAAACTATTGCGCAAAACAACAAATTATCATCCCCTTATAACATTTTTCCAGGTCAAAAATTAATCTTACTCAACTCGCCAGCTCGCGCTAACAAAGGTGAGCGTAAAAACACCGTAAAAAATAAAATAAAACAAAAGAAAATTAACGTAAAACAAGATGTTGACCATGACAAAAAGCAGGCGTATGGTGAATCCAGTGGTACAAAAAACACTCATCCTACTGGCAAACGGAATTATGCCGATAATGTAGGTAAGTGGGTTTGGCCCGCTGCCGGTAAAGTGATAGCCACTTTTTCCGTATCCGAACAAGGCAATAAAGGAATCGATATTGCGAACCGAGTTGGCTCAAAGGTTGTAGCCGCAGCTTCTGGCAAAGTCGTATACTGTGGAGATGCACTTCGAGGATATGGAAATCTTGTCATCATTAAACACACTGATGAATATTTAACCGCATACGCACACAACAGTAAAATATTGGTTAAAGAACAGCAGTGGGTAAAATCCGGACAAAAAATTGCGCTAATGGGTAGTAGTGATTCAGATCGTGTGAAGCTTCACTTTGAAGTGAGATTCAAGGGTAGTTCGGTTGACCCTTTGCACTATCTGCCCACAAAAAATAACAATAAATAAACATAAGTCATTAACGGAGGCCTGAAATAGGTATAGAAATTATTTAGTAATTTGGAGATGTGTCATGGGTCAAAATAAATCCGATTTAATCGACCTTGAAAATAATCTTGATGATGATTCAACAGAATTGGACATGATTGAGAATGAAGATGATGACAATGCAATTGCCGATATCTTAAGTTCCTCGGACGATTATCAAAAAAATCTCGACGCTACCCAGTTGTATCTGGGTGAAATTGGTTTTTCTCCTCTATTGACAGCACAAGAAGAAGTTTACTTCTCTCGACGAGCGCTACAAGGTGACGAATCTTCCCGCAAACGCATGATTGTCAGCAATTTACGATTGGTCGTTAAAATTGCCAGACGATATAACAACCGCGGTTTAGCACTACTTGACCTGATTGAAGAAGGTAATTTAGGTCTAATCCGTGCCGTGGAAAAATTTGATCCCGAGCGTGGTTTCAGATTTTCAACTTACGCAACCTGGTGGATCCGCCAAACCATTGAACGCGCAATAATGAACCAAACGCGTACCATCCGTTTACCCATTCATGTTGTAAAAGAATTAAATGTTTATTTACGTACAGCCCGCGAGTTGGCGCAAAAGCTGGATCATGAACCTACTGCTGAAGAAATTGCTGAAGAGCTTGATCGTCCGGTGGAAGATGTAACCAAAATGTTGCGTTTAAATGAACGCATTAGCTCTGTAGATACCCCTATTGGGAGTGATAATGACAAAGCTTTGCTAGACATTATTGCCGATGAAAAAAGCACCGGACCTGAAAATGACCTTCAGGATGAAGATATCCGGCATAGTATTGTCGATTGGTTAAGCGAATTAAATCCCAAACAGCGGGAAGTGCTGGCAAGACGTTTTGGTTTACTGGGATATGAGCCATCCACCTTAGAAGACGTCGGAACTGAAATTGGCCTGACACGAGAGAGAGTGCGCCAAATTCAGGTGGAAGCGCTTAGGCGTCTGAAAGATATCTTAGGACATCAGGGACTCAATCTTGAAGCCCTGTTTAGTGCAGAAACTAACTTGTAAACTGTCATACAGCAAGTCATAAAAAGGGAGAGCATAAATCTCCCTTTTTATTGCCTGCTTCATGGCTACTAGTCTCCGCTAGTGGTGAAGCCCCACCTTTTCATAGTACAAATTTTTATCAGTTAGCATTCCTCACAATTTTACCAATAGTTCAATCACTTAGTTATGCGTGTTGTGTTGCATTGAAATAATGCATGCTTTCAACAAGTTACTAATTGTTAACTTTTTGTTGACGTTTAATTGCAATTGATTTAACGTTCATGAAAGCGCTTACATTATCCAAATGACTGTGAAACAAATAAAAATGTAAGCGCTTACGTGAATCGTGACAGACGGTTTTGTTACGACAATTTACACTAGGGGACACACATGAAATTCAATAAGACTCATTTGGCAACCAGTATTTCACTGGTTCTCAGTGCTGCTACTATTGCTCCGGTAATGGCACAAGAAGCCCAAAAAGATGAAGTAGAAGTCATTAACGTCACAGGCATCCGTGGCAGTATGATTAAATCAATGGACGTTAAACGTTCATCAAGCGGTATCGTTGATGCCATCACTGCAGAAGATATCGGTAAATTTCCAGATACCAACCTTGCAGAATCATTACAACGTATTACTGGTGTAGCCATAGACCGTTCAAATGGTGAAGGTAGTGAGGTAAGCGTTCGTGGTTTTGCTGGTGCGCGAAACATGGTGACACTAAACGGTCGTCAAATGCCAACGACGACTGGTTCACGTTCATTTGATTTCTCTAATATTGCTGCCGAAAGCGTTAGTGGTGTAGAAGTTTATAAAACATCAAATGCGAAAGTACCAACCGGTGGTATTGGTGCAACCATTAATATTCAAACATCTCGCCCTCTTAGCAATCCAGGTGAACATACTGTTGTTAGTGCACAGGTATTGGATGACAGCTCAACTAACGAAGGTGGCATGACACCAGAATTGTCTGGTATCTACTCAAACACCACTGATGACGGCAAATTTGGCGTAGCAATTTCTGCCAGTTACTCAGAGCGTGAGAGCGGAAATCAACAAGCGAATGTTGGTACAGGTTGGCGTAGTTTTAATGGTCTGGCTGACCAAGACTGGAGCGGGCCTTATGCTGAATGGGGTGGCGTGCCTAAAAATGAATTCCAGACTAACCGTCCTGGTGAAGGCGATATTTATTCTGTTCCGCAAACCACTATTTATCGTTTTGAAGAACATCAACGTGTACGTACCAACGCTCAATTAGTTCTTCAGTACAAACCTATGGATAATCTAACTGCAACTCTAGATTATACCTACGTCAGAAAAGATGAAGATACACAGTTTAACGACGTATCAGCATGGTATGGTTTTTCACCCTCTAAAAACGTTTGGACAGACGGGCCAATTTCTTCTCCATTATTGTATTCAGAAGATTACATTGAAAATGGTGTAGGCTTACAAGATGTTGCTATGGGTGGAGGTGATTACGGCACCCGTGATGAAACCAAATCTGTCGGTTTAAATATAGAGTGGCAGGTTAATGACAGCTTAAATCTTGAATTGGATTACCACAATTCTACGGCAGAAAATAAACCAAATAATGAGTTCGGTTCATCAAATAACTTAGCTATGGCTGGTTTTGTGCGTCAGGCCGCTGCAACTGATTTCACTGGTGATTTGCCTATTTTAGCGGTGCGTGGGGGTAACGATATTCAACCCTCTGACATGATTGTAACCGGTAGTATTTTCACCAATAACCGTAATAAAGCAGATATAGAACAAACTCAATTACGTGGTGAGTATGTATTTGATCAAGCAGGTAGTATCGATTTTGGCCTGTCACTAACCACAGCAGAAAATCACGGACAAACCAAAGATATTTCTCGCGGTAACTGGGGTGGTGAAGGCGAAGCCGGTATGTACTCAGCCGACTTGTTCCCACGTAAATCTATTCATGATCAGTTTACTGATGTAAGCGGTGGCAATTTCGAAGATTTCCAAGGCATTTATGGCATAAATGACTGGGAAATTATGGATACCTATTTCGCTTTTGATTTCCGTGGCGTCCGTGATGAAGCAGCCCGTTTATTGAGCAAGCAAGAGTTAGGTGACTGTGGTGATTCATTCTGCCCATCGACCAATTATGCCTCACAAGTAGACCGCTATAACAAAGAAGAAATGACGTCGGTGTATTTACAATATAACTATGAAGGTTTCTTCGGTGAAATGCCTTATGACGTTCATGTAGGTGTAAGATATGAAGAAACAGACGTAGTATCAACTTCATCTGTACCTGTGTATCAAAATGCAGCCCAGTGGCAAGGTGCTTCGGAAGTCTATCTGCGCGATACGCCTGACTTTACCTTTGAAACTCAAAACGGCAGTTACAATCATACGTTACCAAGCTTCAACTTTAATATTGAAGTTACTGATGGTGTGATGCTACGTGCAGCTTACAGTAAGACAATCGGTCGTCCGGGTTATGGCGATATGATTGGGGGTACAATTCTGACCAAAGCTGGACGCTTAGATGGTACTGATGGTTCAACTGGATCTGCAGGTCTGTTACCTCTTGAATCAGACAACTTTGACTTCTCCGCAGAATGGTATTACGACGAAGGTAGTTATGTTTCAATTGGCTACTTCAAGAAAGATGTAACAAATGACTTAACCACAATAGATGTACCTACCACATTTGGCATCTATTCTCCGGCACAAGGTCCATATCGTCAAGAAGCCCAAGCGGCAGTAGGTCAAGACGGTGATTTACAACGTCAATGGATCTATGACAACTATCACGAAATTGATCCTGAACATGTATATATGGAAGCAGGCAATATCATTATTCTGGGCAACCCTGAAACGGATCAACAGATAGAATTCAACATCCACACTCCATCAAATTCAGATGAAGACAAAGGGTTTGATGGCGTAGAATTCGCGATTCAGCACTTATTCGGTGAAAGTGGATTTGGTGGTATTGTCAACTATACCTCTGTTGACTCTGACCACACTTATGACAACTTCCTGGTTGGTGAACCACAAGTTGCAGAGTTTGGTATCAGTGATACAGCCAACGTAGTTGGATTCTATGAAAAAGATGGTCTGTCAATTCGCTTGGCTTACAACTGGCGTGATAAGTTCTTAGTATCTGGCTACCAGGGCGATGTTGGTCCATCACCACGTTACGTAGAAGCATACGATCAGTTAGATTTAACTGTAAGTTATGAGCTACCTCAGGTTGAAGGTCTGACCTTGTTCCTGAACGGTATTAACATTACAGATAATTACAAACGTGAAAGTGGTCGCAGTGAACTGCAGGTTCTTAACGTTACCCAGCAAGGTGCACGTTATAACGTAGGTGTTCGTTACGCTTTCTAAAATAAGTTAGTAGTGTGAAGTAAGGCCGCTAAATTAATTTTTAATTTATGCGGCCTTTTTTGGTTAGATTGCAATTGCTTTAAATCAACATTTATTTACGCAGGTTCAAAACCTAACACCCTGTTTCAAAATGTATATTTGACACAATAGAGGGTAAGGTAAGTAACAATTTTTCATAGAATCGGTTTCACTGGCAGCAAAATGAACAACAAAATACAGCAGATAGTTATTGTAGGTGGAGGTTCCGCTGGTTGGTTAACAGCAGCAATACTTGCATCTCAATATGCTGTCAATGACGAACATGGTATTCAAGTAACACTAATTGAATCGTCAACCGTATCCCCCATCGGAGTGGGTGAAGGTACCTGGCCTTCAATGCGCTCTACGCTGGAAAAGATAGGGTTGTCT
Organism: Neptunicella marina; assembly: GCF_014270035.1. GTDB lineage: Bacteria > Pseudomonadota > Gammaproteobacteria > Enterobacterales > Alteromonadaceae > Neptunicella > Neptunicella marina. The sequence continues at coordinate 117,281 of NZ_JACNEP010000007.1, forward strand.
GAAACAGATTTTCTAATACAATGTGATGCCAGCTTTAAACAGGGTTCCAAATTTATTGACTGGCATCATGTAAATGACGGTCATTATTTTCATCCATTTACGTTTCCGGTAGGTATGGAACAAATGGATCTTGCACCTTACTGGTTGCCACACAAACAACATATTTCCTTTGCGGATGCGGTTACACCGCAAGGTCATCTCTGTCAGAAACATCTGGCACCGAAACAAATTTCAACTGCCGAATATGCCTACAATGCAAATTATGGTTATCACCTCGACGCAGGTAAATTTACTCAGGTATTAAGGCAACATTGTGTTGAAAAGCTAGGTATCACTCATATTGTTGATCACATTGAGCACATCAAAAGCCATAACAATGGTGATATTGCCACTTTAATTACCCGTAATAAACAATCCATACAAGGTGACTTATTTATTGATTGTAGCGGTGTGCATGGCTTGCTGATTGAGCAACATTTCGGCATACCACTAAAAAATCAGAAAAATATACTATTCAATGATTCGGCTTGGGCTGTGCATGTACCTTATACGGATGAACAGAGTCCCATTGCCTCGTGTACACTTTCCACCGCACAAACAAGTGGCTGGGTTTGGGATATCGGTCTTCCCTCTCGGCGCGGAGTCGGGCACACCTATTCAAGTGCACACATAACAGACGAACAAGCCGAACAGCAACTTCGTGAATACATCACCCCCGCTATCGGAGCAACAGCTGCAGAACAACTAGCTTGCCGAAAAATAAACTTTAATCCTGGTTATCGCCAAAAGTTCTGGCATAAGAACTGTGTTGCGGTTGGCATGGCTGCAGGTTTCATCGAACCTCTTGAAGCATCCGCGCTGGTAATGATTGAGCTGGCAGCTCAAATGATTTGTGATCAACTCCCTAAAACACGCAGCACTATGGATGTCATTGCCAAACATTTTAACCACAAATTTAGTGCTCGCTGGGAACAAATTATAGAATTTTTAAAACTCCATTATGTGCTAAGTGAACGCAAAGAAGAGTACTGGCTGGAAAACCGATGCTCATCCAGCATTCCACAGTCTTTGTTGGAGTTGCTTGAGCTATGGCAAAGTAACTTGCCTAGCAGATATGATATTACAGATACAGATGCATTATTCCCTGCCGCCAGTTACCAATATGTGTTGTATGGCATGGGCTATTCACCTGCACATCAGCAACATACATTACGCCACCCAAAACAACGGGACGCTGAAGTGCTTTTTAATCAGAATATGCAACAAAGCAAACAACTATTGGCGGCTTTACCCACAAACCGCGAACTTTTAAACAAAATAAAACAATATGGATTACCCAAATTATAATCGGGGATTCTTACAATAAAGCAGGATGATTTATGGCTAAAAATGTACTGGTTAACAGCATTGACCATCAAGACTTAAAAGTAATCACTGAACGTTCAGCGAACTTCGGTGACAATTTATGGTATACGTTAACTTTTCCTTCAGAATTCAGAAGCTTACAAGCCTACTACCCTATTTTCTTTCAAAAAGATGTAAACACAGGCAAGTTTCACGCACTGGCTTTATTTGGCTTTCAAAATGAAGAAAATTTATTCCTAAAAGATGGAAAGTGGGATGCTGGATATATTCCATTAACGATTGCAAGACAACCTTTCTCAATAGGGATCCACAAAGTTAGCGAAGATGGCGAAGAAAAAATGCAACGTATGTTGCATATTGACCTCGATAACCCTCGAGTTAACAAAAGTAAGGGCGAAGCATTATTTTTAGAACACGGAGGCAATACCCCATATCTCGACATGATGGCCGATATGCTGGAAGTAATTCATCATGGGATGCTTGACAGCCAGGAGTTTATAGAAAGCCTTATCGAACTTGAACTACTTGAAGCATTTACCGCAGATATTACTCTACAAGATGGCAGCAAATACCAGATGGTTGGCTTTTACACCATTAATGAAGAAAAGTTAAATGAACTAAATGGTAATGTACTGGAAAGTTTAAATAAAAAGGGCTATTTACAGGCAATTTATATGGCCTTGGCGTCTCAAGCCAATGTCAGCCATTTAATAAAACGTAAAAATGCTACGCTAAGCCACTAAGTATAGAGTTATGTTGGTTACAAAGTTAGTTGAACACGTTTACGATTGTCGCCCCGACAATATATCACAAGATATATTGTCATCTGACAGCCCTTTAATTTTAAAGGACTTTGCTAAAAATTGGCCAGTAGTTGAAGCGGGGAAAAAATCACCGCAGCATGCTGCTGACTATTTAAAAAGTCTATATAACGGAACACAGGTGTTTACAGCTTATGGCGAGCCCGACATAAAAGGACGGGTTTTCTATAATGACGACATGACTGGTTTTAATTGTCAGGGCGTTCGTGCAGATCTCAATCAAATTTTGCAACGAATATTCGCGCACAGTGACGACACATCCCCCCCAACTATCTATGTTGCTTCAGCTGAAGTAAATAGCTGGTTACCGGGCTTTGCAGAGCAAAATAATGCAGGTCTGGAACAGTTTTCTCCGCTAACGAATATCTGGATTGGTAACCAATCCAGAATCGCTGCTCATTACGATTTTCCCAACAATTTAGCGATATGTGCCGTAGGTAAGCGCCGTTATACCTTGTTTCCTCCTGAACAGGTAAACAATTTATATGTTGGCCCAATGGAGCTCTCTCCCGGTGGACAAGATATTAGTCTGGTCGATTTTGCTAATCCGGATTTTGATAAGTTCCCCAAGTTCAAACAGGCGCTCGATGCTGCTTTAGTCGCAGATTTGGATGCCGGAGATGCACTCTATTTACCTGGCATGTGGTGGCACCATGTGGAAGGTTTAACGCCTTTTAACGTACTGGTAACACACTGGTGGCGCGATAGCCCTTCGTTTATGGGAAGACCAGAAAACGCACTAAAAATGGCAATCCTGAGTTTACGTAATCTACCTGAAGCACAACGTAAAGCGTGGAAAGCACTATTCGATTACTACATCTTTGACCAACAACCTGATGATATAGAACATATACCCGAGCACGTAAGAGGCATGCTCCAGCTGCCGCTCAGCCCGCTGGAAGCAAAAAAAATCAGGGCGGAATTGCTCAATAAATTAAAAGTTTAATGATGTCTCAAATGCGACAAACAGGAAGAATTAAACCAATGAATTCAAAAAAAATTAAAAAAGTTGTCATTGCTGGTGGCGGCACCGCAGGCTGGATGTGCGCGGCGGCATTATCAAAACTACTAGGCAAAAATATACAGGTAACCCTAGTCGAATCTGATGATATCCCTACGGTAGGCGTGGGAGAGGCAACCATTCCTACATTACTTGTTTTTCACCAGTTGCTGGGAATAAATGAAGCAGAATTTATGGCAGCAACTAATGCCACTTTTAAACTTGGAATTGCTTTTGAAAACTGGCGGGACATCAAAAAAGATTATATTCATTCGTTTGGATTTTTAGGTCAGGATTGCTGGGCTGCAAGCTTTCAACATTTTTGGTTAAAAGGCTTACAGAAAAATCTGGTATCAGAACTGGGAGATTATATACCTGAACACCTGGCGTGCCGCGAAGGCAAGTTTGCCGTACTAGCTAATCAGGATAAAAACTATGCCTATCATTTGGACGCAGGCCTGTACGCTAAATTCCTGCGGAACCTGGCTGAAAAAAATGGATGCCAGCGTATTGAAGGAAAAATAAGCAAAGTCAATCTGGAGCCAAACACGGGCAACATTTCTGCCCTCTCACTTGAATCAAAGCAATTAATAGAAGGCGACTTGTTTATTGATTGTACTGGCTTCAGAGGCCTACTCATTGAACAAGCACTGCATACAGGTTACGACGACTGGAGTCACAACTTACCTTGTGATAGCGCGATAGCAGTACAAACCACTACCATAAATAAACCTGTCCCCTACACACGCTCCATTGCCCACGGAGCGGGATGGCAATGGCGAATTCCCCTGCAAAATCGCACAGGAAATGGTTTAGTGTTTTGCAGTAAATACATGAGTGACGAACAGGCAAAACAATTATTGCTGGACAATATAGAGGGTGAATTACTCAACGAACCCAGAGTAATCAAATATCGCACAGGCACGCGTCGTAAACACTGGAACAAAAACTGTGTTGCGGTCGGCTTATCATCAGGTTTTATTGAACCATTAGAATCAACCAGCATTCATCTTATCCAGCAATCAATTGTTCGGTTAATGTTATTATTCCCATCCGACGGCATTAGCCAAAGTGCAATAGATGAGTTTAACCAGCAAATGAAGACGGAAGTGGATAACATAAAAGACTTCATTATTTTGCATTACAACTTAACCGAACGTAAAGATTCAGACTTCTGGCGTTACTGTCGCACGATGCCGGTTCCAGAAAGCCTGACTAAACGAATGCAACTTTTTAAGCAAACAGCAAAAATCATAAAGCGCCACGAAGAATTATTTGGCGAAACGTCTTGGGTTCAGGTGCTGATGGGTCAGGGATTACTCCCTGAACAATATCACCCGATAGTAGACCTAATGCCCGATGAAGAGCTTAAGCAATTCTTAAACACAGTAAAAACAGGCGTTAAACGAAAAGTGGAAAAATGGCCAGATCATCTGGATTTTATCCGTCATTATTGTCATTCAAATCACCAATAAATCAGTACGGAAATTAAACAAGTAATGTCAGCAGAGCAGTATCAGGTCAATCCCAAGGCCAAATCACACATTAAGCTGGTGGGTAAAAGTCAAACTCCCGTTATTGTCATTGACGATTTCATGCTGGACCCTGATTCTGCTATTGCACATGCCTGTGAATTCGGACAGTTCAACCTTGCCAATACCTATTACCCGGGCAACCGAGCAAAGCTTCCTCGCAATTATGTAATTAGTGTTATTCAAAGTGTTTATCCAATGATAGAGAAGTTATACAAAATACCTCTCAATCTAAAATTACAACCACAGGCAACTTACTACTCATTAATTACTAAACAGCCAGCAGAACTGCAGTTATTACAACGTATGCCTCACTTTGATTCAGTTACTCCTTTTTATTTTGCGGTTCTACATTATTTAAATCCTGCGCCTCACGGTGATACAGGTTTTTTCAGACATATCCCTACTCAGTTTGAATATGTAAGCCCAGAACGTGAAAATATTTATTTTGAATCAGCGAGTTCCTATGTAAAACAACATGGCGAACCTGACGCAAAATATTGTGTAAAAACAGAAGGGCAGTTTGAATTGTATGATCACCTGGAATACCGGGAAAATCGGTTGGTCATCTATCCAGGCTGGTTACTTCACTCATGCTTGGTAAATCAAGGCAATGACATAGACAGTAATCCGTCAACGGGTAGACTCACCGCAAATATTTTTATAGATTTCTTAAAGGGTTAGCTTTTTTGCATAATTTAACAACTATAAATTGCACTGAGCCCACCGGCTAATTAATTTAAAAATTCGACCTAAAACTGAGTTTTGATAGGAAAATATTTAACATTTATGCTAAACAATGATGCCAGAAAACACTAAAACGTTTTCCATCAGGTACTGAGACGCAAGCAATAACTTGCCTGCATAATCCGGTTCAGTTGTTATGTTACTGAATCAAAATCAATAATAAGAGCAGTGATTATCATGTCTGTAGAAACCATTTATAAAGTCATTCTTTATCCTTTTATCAACGAATCTATTGCCAGTTTAAAAGCCATGGCCAGTGTGGCAGGTGAATCTGACGATGCTTTTATGGATAAAGTGGAGGATTTTCGCTTTAAGGGTTACGCCGTATGTTCAGATATCACAGGAAGTCTGGACGGGGTGATTATGATGCACCATTATCCTGAAACTGCCGTCGCCATTGGCAATGCCGTATGCCAAAACATGTTTGGTGAAACGTACGATTACAGCGAAATTAACGAAGAGTTGGGCAATGCGTTAGCTGAGTGGGGTAATACCATTGTTGGTCGTTCTACCGATCTACACAGCCGCCACAATCTGGACTATCAGTTTTCCAGTCCTTATTTTGTTAACGATGTCTCGGATATGGATAAATATTTAGTCGGTGTAAAAGAAATTGTGACTGTGCCGATTAAAATCGATGGTATTGGCCGTTATTATTTTAACTTGCTGGTGCGCAGCGCTTCTATTTCAGGTGGAGGACTAAAACGTGATGAAAGCCAGGGTGTAGCCAACCCTTACAGCACAGCACTTCCAACTGACAGCCGCATTTTACTGGTTGATGACAGTTCCCTTATTCGTAAAGGTATGAAGCGGTTTTTATCGCAGATTGGTTATACCAATGTTGATGAAGTTGACGACGGTGCTAAGGCGGTAGCCATGGTAAAAGACAATTGCCCTGATTTCATTTTCATGGATGTGATTATGGGAGAGGTTAATGGCAATGAAGCCCTGAAAGCGATGCGTGAGGCCGGCTCTGATGTTCCAGTGGTAATGCTGTCATCAGTGACCGATCAGGAACTGATTGACGAATGTCAGGCGCTGGGCATTTCTGGTTTTATCTTTAAACCAATCAACTCTGAAAATGGCCCACAAACATTAAAGGACTATTTGAAAATAGCTTAATCATAAATAAACACGCCCGCTTATTACCGGGCGTGTTTATTTATAGTTTTCGGCCGCTTTATCAATCAGCACCGCACCACTCCCCTGCTCGGCTAACGCATCATCCGGATTATACAAAGGGCAGTTTTTTAAAGATAAACAACCACAACCAATACATCCGTCCAGTGACTCGCTTAATGCCTGCATGTAACGAATACGCTGTTGCAGCATTTTCTGCCAGCGGTTGGATAGATTCGCCCAGTCCTGTTTATCAGGTGTACGTTTTTCCGGCAACGTCGCAAAAGCCTGAACAATTTCATCCAGCGTCAGACCTACTTTTTGTGCGGCTTTAATAACAGCAATACGCCGCAATACATCACGTTTATAACGACGTTGATTCCCCTGATTTCTCCAACTGCGTATCAGGCCTTTTTGCTCATAAAAATGCAAAGCAGATACCGCCACACCACAACGTTTAGCAACATTTCCAACACTAAGATTTGCTTCATCATGCATATTTAGCCACTACATCAACCAAAAGCTTACTTTAGGTTTAATAATCTAGTGAAAATTCAGATTGTTCGCAATGACTTACTGCTGATTTAGTATAAAATCAAGACCACCTGTGATAGCGGCAACCTGAGCCAGAATACATAACTCATCTGTTGCGTGCTCGCTGTCAGGATAAACTTCGGTCGTTGTTACGTAAGTGGCGTCAGTTAAGCCCCCACACAGTCCCAGGGATGATTTATCGTAATAAATAACCCCCCTGGCCTTTACTTTACTACCAATAATGCAACCAGAATCATCCGCAGGAGCAATATGCGTGACTTTCTCAACTTCATTTATAACCGCTTGTTGAAAGGCTAATTGTGGTTTAGCCGTGTCGGCCACAACATAAAAACCGTCTGGAATATGCCAGTTTTCCAGTGCAATTCCATCTCTGGCAGCCAGAGCAGGCCTGAATTCACTGTTATCAGTATCGGTTGTCTCATGTAAATCAAAATGGGCAATTAGTGACTGCTGCCCCTTTAACCATCCATGCTGTTGTAGCATCTGGATAAACAAACGAGCTTCAGCAGCGGAACTCTCAGTCACAAAATGGCGATTAGGATCGATGGCATCCGGATTCCAGCGATTAATGGTTTCATAACCCCAGGGACTTAAACAAGGTGCAACAACAAAATTAAACTGCTTAAGATAACGATGAGCCTCAGACTCTAAAAAACGAATCGCCCCCTGCACGCCGCTGGTTTCATAACCATGCACACCACCGGTAACTAAAACCACAGGCCTGTCCTGCAACCAGCTTTTAGACTTTGCTATAAACAACGGGTATCGCTGTTCGTCATAAGGCAGTGATCCATATTGCTCTATATTAAACTGTTGCTTTAAGGAATCGAGTTTATTGATGACTTCCTGCTGATATGAGCGCTTGATGGTTTGTTGCATTTTCCACTGTTGTTTTTCCGTTTGTTCCCATGGCTTTCCGGGGGTGCCAATTGAATAGTTAGCTGGTTTCATCATTCGTCACTTTTTACTGCAATACAGATGCTTATCAGTCTATCAAAATTTGATTGATACAACATTGAACCGAAACAAACGAAAGTTAATTTACAGGCCTTTTTTGACGGGATGTCATGTATTCGCATACGGAGCTCACAGAAGAGTAATTCAAACGGCGGTAAAACCGCCAAAATAAGACTCAGGACCTTTTATTTAAATTCGGCAGGCAATGCACATTGAAAGCCTTGTTGATTCAGCCACAGAACGGCTTCTTCAGGATCTTGCGTATAATAATGAAATTCAGGATCGTACTGACTAACATCACCAATAATATTGGCTTGAGCCTGCAAACGACACACAGTGACTTCATGAGTTTGATTGTGTTCAATACACCAGTCATATATTAGCTGAAAACCGCTTAAGGCATCGGGAGTCGGCATAATCCATTGCCTGATATCAACACACGCAGCCCAGGGTTCATCCTGAATATTAACAACCGTCTGTTGAACCTCGGCTAAAACTTTGTCTACGATATTACGTGTCCACACTTTATGTAGCTTCACAAAAAGAACACGGCCAACTAACTCCATCTGACAATAATCTTCAACTCGCATGGGTTATCCGTCTAAAAACTGTATCACCAGCATAAAACGAAGTGCATCAATTGCCAACACTGAAAAATATTCAAAACAAAAAAAGCCGCTTTGCGGCTTTTTTCATCAGAAAACACCTTTATTTATCAAATTCAATTTCATATAACTGGTTTAAGAAACTATTCACTTCAACCTCACATTGAGTCTGCGCACCGCAGGTTAAAAAAGCAGTAATACTGGTATCAGACTCTGGAATATACAGTGATAATGTTGAATATCCCGCTTCCTCTCCACCATGGTGATAAACAGTATGACCACCAATATTCTGTTTAAAAATTCCCATACCTGCGTAAAAACCTTCACTGATTTTAATATGATCACCATCGCCTCTGAGTCTGGCATGGCTTTCTTCGCTTATCATAGGATCATCGGTCACAATCACTTTTAGCAGATTGGCAATATCTTCAACATTGGCCACCAAGGGTGCATCAGCAACACCAATTCGCTCATAAAACGCTTTGGTATCCACCATAACTCCATCATAAAGAAGATAGCCGGAAGCAGTATCATATTGTTCCCTTTCTACCGCTCCATAATGCATGCTGGTAAATCCAAAAGGTTCAAAAATACGTTTGCGCATTTCAGCTGAATGGTGTTCTCCAAGCACACTATCCAAAATTAATCCCACCAATAAATAACCTGAGTTTGAATAATGAAATTCTTCACCGGGTTCGTTATAGGCTGGCATATCATAGGCAAATTTTAAGGCGTAACTGTCAGTTTTGAGTGTTAACTGATCTTCAAGCACAGCCTCAAAGAATGCGTCACCTTCCAGATAATCATAAACACCTGATGTATGAGTTAACAACATGCGCAGGGTAATTTGCTCACTGTACTGAATGTGTGACAAAACTTCCTGTGACAAGTAGGTGCTAATCGGCACATCAAAATCAATATACCCCTCTTCATAAAGCATATTAGCTAATAGTGCAGTGGCTTTTTTGCCCGAACTACCATTTGGAATAACGGCATCAACCGGCATAGGCGCCTGGGTGTCCAGATTCGATACGCCAGCGCTTCCCCAAAATTGTTTGTCAGGGGAATCAATGTATAACACGATACCCGGAACAATATCTGAAATACGCTGCTCAATTAATGCTTGATAATCCACCTCATTAGACACAGGAGGTGGTGTCGTGTTTTGAGGCGGAGTTTGGCTGTTATTATTACTGCTACCGCCACAGGCGGTGAGTAAAATGGTTGCAGCAGCAAGGCTGGTTAATTTTAAAGTGTGAGCAAAGTTAATCATGGTTTCTTCCTTAAAGTCATCTTGAATTCGATGAGCGTATTTTAAGGAAGAGCTTTGATCAGAGCGGTAACAGGCTGTAGGAGATGTATCAAATTGTAGCTATTTGCTCACAGCATGAAAGAACACACAAAATTTGGCCCCACCCAGCTCTACTGAATGAGCAATCTCCAAATCTGCCGAATGCCACTGCGAAATTCTTGAGACGATAGCCAGCCCCATACCATATCCCGGTGTAACATCCGGATTATCGCCACGAATAAAAGGTTTGAGTAACTCCTGACGTTTTTCAAAAGGTATACCCGGGCCATTATCTTCTACGGTCAACTGTACATACTGGCCGTTACGACTAAGCCCGACGCTAATGCAGCCATTTGCATACTGATGGGCGTTAATCAGTAAATTATTTACCAGCATACTAAGATAATTAGCTTCTCCCTGAACTTTTAATCCGGATTGAATTGTCTGGCGGATTTCGGTATCAGGCATATGCTGGCTGTCAATACAGTGAGCCACCAGTGAAGATAAATCCACAAGCTCCTTACCCAAACTATCTAATTTTTGTTCAAGACGAGCATAATTGAGCAACACATTAACCAACCGCTCCATTTCATCAATGTCTTTGGCTAAATGCTGCTGATATTTTTCGCGTTTTTGCACGTCTTTAGTATCTTCCAGCGCTTCAATGCCAAAACGTAAACGTGCTAACGGCGTGCGCAGATCGTGCGATACGGCATTACCCAATAATTTATTATCATTGACCAGTGTCTCAATGCGCGCCGCCATATGATTGAATTCCCGCTCAATATCTGCGATGTATGAGGTAGAGCTTCGTGCAATTCGACGGGTTAAATCACCTTCACCAAAGGCTTTGGCTACTTTTGCCAGCTTTTGCAGGCGATTAATCAGTGGATATAACCAAACCAGTACCAGCGCCAGTATTCCCACGTAAAACAATAATGTCAGGCTCATTTGTAAACGACTAACCTGCTGTTTGTCATTTATTATCATTTTCAACATCAGGATTTGTTGATGCTCAGGCAGCCAGAAATTGATGGTAACTTCGCTGTCGTCTTCGAGCAACAAAGGCTCACCTTGTTTAAAGTGTTCCGCAAGAGAGGGAGGCAGTGGAAAGTTTTCGGCGCTATCAAGAGCAAGACTGATTGAATGTGTTTGCTGATATTGTGAAAGCTGCTGCCCAATATCCTGTTGCTTATCTAAAGAGCGGGCCAGCACAGTTCCCAGTTCACGGTAACTTTGGAACTCATCCTGAACTGCCTGCTTGCTCATATGTACAAACAGATTATCCAGCCCCCAGCCCAACCCCACAATCGCCAGTAATACGACCAACAGCAACGAAAAAATCAGCTTTTTCACTTATTACACCCAGGCATCACTGACGAATAAGTACCCCTTTCCCCATACCGTTTTGATACGAAATGGATTGGTAGCATCATCACCCAGTTTTTTACGCAGGCGCGACACCAGTATATCGATAGTACGGTCAAATCCGTCATATTCGATGCCGCGGTATTGCTCAACTAAATCTTTACGGCTGATTAATGTATCAGCAGATTTTGCCAGTATGCATAACACATCAAATTCATTAGACGACAGTGCCACCCGCTCCGAGTCCAAAATAGCGGTACGGGTATTAGTATCGAGTTTTAACTCACCAAATTGCAGAATATGCGCTTTTTGTTGCTGCTCCTGAACTTGTTGGGTTTGCTCAGATCGACGCAACAATGCCTTAATGCGTGACAGTAGCACTCTTGGTTTAACCGGCTTAGTCAGATAATCGTCCGCGCCCAATTCAAGACCTAGCACTTCATCAGTTTCCTGATCACGCGCCGTCATCATTAAAATCGGCCCATGATAAAAACGTCTGGCTGCGGTACAAACATCAAAACCATCTTTAACGGGTAACATGATGTCCAGTATCACCAAGTCAGGATTATCAGCTTCTATCAGTTCAATGGCTAAGTCCCCCCGGTTGACCAGGGTAACCAGATATCCCTGTTCGGTAAGATAATCACTAAACCACTCTGCCAGTGACATATCATCTTCCACCAGCATGATGTGAATGGGTTCACATTCGCTCAAAACAGCCTCCATGTTGATACTGTGCGTTTGGTGGATTTGTATACCCAAGCAACAACCACCTTGGCGTTTGCGACATCGCGCCCTGTTGGATCCTGCAAGCTGTAATCGGTTGACTGCACACCTTGGAATTCAAAACTATGCGTTCCCTGTTTGCGATCTTTCCAGCAGGTGACGACTTTGTTATCTGTTTTGTTTATCAGACAATAATCGTTCGCATGATATGTATGCCAGTTAATAGTGACATCCAAATAACACATCTGGCCACGGTGAAGTGCAATACAGCGTTCTGGTGTCACCAACAAGGCCGCATTTTTTATAGCTTCATCTGCGCTGGCATTAATGCCAGTTAGCAAACTGGCCAATGCAAAAATAAAAACGATCAATGTTTTCATGTTTTTCATCGCGGTTCCTTGCACTTAAAACACGTAATTGATACTGGTTCTTACTGACACAGCGCTCGATTTTTTAGTCTGATAAAAGGGACTATCTACGATCGAATCATCAAGCGACGTAACTCGGGTGGCGGCTTTAAACACCCAATCTTCTGATATGGGATAAGTCACACCGATTTCGGCACTGTAACTTATACTATTCCCCGATTTGTAACGTGGCAGATCGTAATAACTCGCTCGGCGCTTATCCACACCAACAAAAAAGTTATTTAGCTTTTCGTCACCAAATTCCACCCCTATCATGCTGTGCACGTTCCAGTTACGAAGCTGCCAGCTACGTCCTAATACCAGTGATGCCAAATTGCCTTTATGATCATTAGTAGCATCATGTTGCAAGGTAAATTGCACCATGTTGTTACCAAAATATCCCATTAAGCGACCACCAACGATCCAATTCCCTCCGTCGCGCCAGTGTTTTAATTCTTGTCTAGCCCATAAACGGTTTTCATATTGGCTTTGACCAAAACTGTCACTGGCTAAAATATCAAAAGACCAGTTTTCGCTATTCCATGCGTTGTAACCAAGCGATAAACCACGTGCGTCCTCACCATGCATTTCGATGAAAAAGTCATCCCACTGATAACTACCATTAATAATGATATTAATAATCGCAATATGATCAGACGTTTCACTAAATGTGGGACCTGTGCCGTAAAAAGCCTGCATCCCTAACTCGATGTAATTATTATGAAAACCCGATTCGATACTGTTATCACGTAATGTCTGACCAATATCTTTAGCTAAAGTCTGACTGGCCACCATGCTTAGGCAAAAGGCACTTAAGGCCAAAAAATAAGATTTGAATGACTGCTGCATGTGTTTAGTCCCTGTATACAAGTTTGAGCATGCATATTATTGATTTGAGAGGAAGATAGACGTATCAAAATCCACATTCTGTAACAACATGTAGCACGAGTTAATCGGCGTGCCTGCATCCTTTCCTGCGGGCGCTATATTACTACTTGATTCGGGAGATACAAAAAATATACTAATATAAAATTGTAAAAATTGATGAGATTAATGAAGGGCAAATGCAGAAAACATTTGCCCGGCAAAACTTACTCTCCCGACCAGGGCTTCAATGCAGCTTTACGTGCATTGCTTTTTTGCTGAGGGCTCAATGACCAGTTTTCATCATACACTTTGCCTTCCCAATCACCATACATGGGGTTAGGCAACATGATGTATTTAGTACCAAACAAGGCTTTATTTTTGTCAACTGCATGAGCTGCCTGTTCAAAACCTTGTTGATAGAATTCATTGGTGAAATCACTCAGATTATCTCCCATAAACAAAGCAATATCATAGCTCTCCAATACTTTTTGACGACGTGCTTCTTTATCACTGGTAGTCGTTTTAAGCATCATATGTACATCATCCACAAACGGATAGCCTAATGCTTTTAAATTACTTGCTGTGGCCTGCAACCCTTTTTCAGAGCGATTAGTAATATAAAACACTTCAGCGCCGCGACTTTTTACATAGTTTAAGAACGCTTTAGCCCCCGGCATCGCAGTCGCTTGTTCAGCCTTCATCCACTTTTGCCAGGTCTTACCTGAATACCCCTGATCTTTGCCAATCTGCCAGGCATTATAAGCAGAGTTGTTTACCACAGTTTCATCGGCGTCGACCACAATCGCAATTTTTTTATCACCCGTATATGTTGCCAGATAGTGATCGAGACTCAGATGAGCCAGATTGAATGCCTGATAAGACAACGCACGGTATTCACCTGAGTTTTGCACCCAAACGTTTGCCATAACAGCTTGTTCATTTAACTGTTTAGTATTTAACTGGGGGACGTCAGCAACAGCTAAAGAACAAGATAAAAACAAGGCCGCAGAAAAGGTAGTGCGCCAGGCAGAAAAAGAAGACATAAAACACTCTCAATTTAACTAGATAAGCGCGGATTTTAGCCTTTTAACCTGTCCCTGCAAACCGATGAACTCGAAATTTTGTTAATCAGTGATATTGTCAGTCAGCAATCCAGTCGCTGACCGACAACGAGGCAAGGTTACTGAAGTAATTTCTGCAATTGTTGCGCCGCATGTTGATTGTGTGGATTTAACTGCAGGGATTTTTGATAGTTTTCAATTGCCAGTTCTTTGTTCCACAGCAGTTGATAAGCTTCTCCCAGACTGTCATACGCGTTAGCGTTCTCAGGGTACAACAGGGTCTGCACCTTCAGGTATTTAATTGCCAACGCCAGATTTTTTTCGTTAATCGCCTGATAACCAGCCCGGTTAATAGTGGACGCACTGCTAACGGGAGAGTCGGGAAAACGCTGCTGCCAGAGCCGGTAACATGCAAGCAATTGCTCTACCGACGCCTCATCGGCAATGTCAGCGGGGATAACTTCGTCATCTGTTAATTTAGGCATTAAAAATGCCTGTTTTCCCTGACGATAAAAGGTTAAATACAATCGATTATCTGCTGGATTAAGACGCGTATTGAAGCGGTTATTTTCATCGGAAGCACCAAACAAACCATCACCTGCATAATAAACCTCACCTTGCTGTTGTTGACTCCATAACGCCAGCCTGCCCTGATATTTTAATTGCTCATCCTGCTGGTAAATTTTCAAAAAACTGCCATAAGGAGCCAGATAACGCCCCTTTAATTGCTCTACCATTTTTGACTCTGCAGCCTGTGATGAAACAGGCACAGGCTGTTGCCATCCTTGTTGTTTAATAATGGTTGAAACCAATTGATTAATCACCGGAATACGGGCTGGATTGGGACCGTTACCAAAAATAGCAATGGCCCGACCATGCTGCATGCTGGCCATTACCTGCCCGCCAGTTCCTGTATTTGATCCGCCATGTGAAAACCATTCGATATTGCCAGCACCATTTCCCCGCATCCAGCCCAGCCCCCAACCGCCAACTTTTTTAAGCGTTGCAATCGATGTGGTTTGTTCAGCTACCCATGAGCTGATCACTTTCGATTTTTTGTGGGCCAGCGCCAACTGCACATCCACTAAAAACTTCAACATATCCTGAGGGGTACTCCACATGCCAGAGGGGGCAATTTGAGGACATATTGGGATCCCCGTGCCTATTATTTTCTGCTGATTATCATGCACTCTGGCAACATTACTTAAAAAGCCGGGCTGATTTGCTTGCAACATGGTGGTGTGGCGCATCCCCAGCGGTTCAAATAACATTTGCCGCGCCAGTTGCGCCAGAGGTTTTCCGCTAATATCTTCCAGCGCTACCTGTACGATGACATACCCACCACCACTATAATTCCAGTCACTACCCGGGGTAAATTCCACGGCAACAGGTTTATCATAACGGGGGAGTTTAACGCCATTTAAGCTTTCAATAATGGTAGGAATATCATCACCCAGATAAAAATCAGCAAATCCTCCCTGACTGGTACCTGCGGTATGGCTGAGTAAATGACGCAATGTAACAGGCTTATTATGAGTAAACTGATTATCCGTCAGTTTCCAGCGCTTCAGATATTGGTTTATGGGTTTATCCAGTGACAATTTTCCCTGCTCTACCAACATCAAAGCGAGGGTGGCTGTTACAGGTTTAGAAATGGATGCGGTAGAAAACGCAGTATCAATATCAATCTTATCACCGCTGCCAAATTCTTTTTCTCCGGCAACCGCAACTATCTCAGTTTTATAGTTATCAGCAACCGCCACACTGACGCCACTAAGATGATATTTTTTTAATAATGTCCCTAATTCCAGTTGCTCCAGTTGCTGAGTTTTTTCATCCTGCGGAGACAAATCTATCGCAGCAACACTCCTGGCGGTGCTGATTAACAGCATCAAACCAAAGATAAACAGGTTTCGACAATACATAATGATTTCCTATGCAAAAATAAGCGTTTGCCCAGATTAATCACATATAGTCGAACCTCATGGTCTTATTTCCTCAACCGCAGCCTGCCTGCATGAACGACTGTTACCAAATGAAAGATTACTGGTACCATATTTAAAAAAGGAAATTGCAGTGAAGACCATTATATTCAGTGTACTGCTATTGTTTTTGTGGATTGGCTGGTGGCTATCGCCGTGGCAAAACATTAGCTCGGCTCCAGTAATAACTGCATCTGACTATCTGTACACCGCTGACTCCGGGCAGCCTCTGTTGTTGCCGACACAGGATTTACAAAACTGGCAACGGCATCCAGCCAGTGGATTACCTCGTCTTGATAGTCCGTTGTGGCTACAGATGACCTTTAAAATTGAACAAACACCAAGCTCAACTCAGGGGTTATATATATCCGCTCTGGGCGCATATGATGCGTTCTGGGACGGGGAAAAACTCGGCAGTAATGGCCACCCCGGCAATAACATTGAGGAAGAACAGCCCGGAAAAATTGATAAGGTGCTGTTACTTGCTCCTAAGCAGCTGACTCCCGGTCATCACGTATTAAATCTGAATATCAGCAGCTTTTATTTCCCCGCCCACTTAAAAGAAGCAGGATTATGGGCTCTCATCAGTGATTATGATTTCTTAATCGCAATGCAATACCAACGGGTCATGCCGGCACTGATGATGACAGGTGCTTTGCTGTTGATCTCTATCTATTGCTGGATGCTTTATTTTACGTCGCTTAAAGAACCCGCCTGGCTGGTATTTGGCATACTGTCTTTCACCATATTAATGCTGATAATAGCCGAATCATGGCGCGGGCTGTGGGGTTACACCTACGATTGGCATATATTGCGTATGCAAATTGTTCTGGCGCTTTCCTGTGCGGTATCGACATTACTATGCCTGTTCTTTTGTTATTTCTTTCATTGTTCCCGTCGCTGGCGACTGGCCTGGCCATTGTTTTGCACCGCAATACAGCTTGCGATACTGGTCATGATGGACGGATATGATACCCGCAGTCTGTATGTATTCGTATCGGGTATTACCGTTTCCATGCTGATCTGTCTGCACGCTATGTGGCACCAGCATAAACAAGCGTTAGTGATGTTAATCGGTTTATTGCTGTTTATTTCGCCGGTTACTTTTAATCGTCTGTCGTATATGGATCAAAATTTCTTTGTTTGTTTTGCCATATTAATCGCGTTGATTCTTTACTGGTTAAATCAAACACTTAAAGAAAAACAGACACAACTTCATCAAAGTCAGTTAACCGCCAGCCGTTTACAACTTGAATTAGTCAAGAAGCATCTGCAACCACATTTTATTATGAATACCCTGACAGCCATTGAAGAGTGGATAGAAGAGAGCCCTGCAATAGCCATTCAATTTATTCAGACTCTGGCGGATGAATTTCGCTGTCTGGCCAGTATTGCCGACAAACCACTTGTACCAGCAGGACAGGAACTGGAGTTGTGTCAAACCTATTTAACCTTAATGCGCTATCGCGCCAACACACACTATGATTTTGTTACCGATCAGGTTAACCCTTCACTGCAACTTCCACCTGGTATCATATTAACCCTGCTGGAAAACGCTATTTCGCATAATCAATACCCCCCGGGCCAATATCAGTTTTCTTTGTTGCAAAGCGCGACTAGAAAACACACCGAGCTCTGTTTTGTGGCGCCGGTAACCCATTCAGGGAAAAAACGATCAGGCTCAGGAACCGGCAACAAATATATCAGGGCACGCCTGAATGAAAGCTTTTCCGACAATTGGCAGATGAAGGTCACACTGGACTCTGAACACTGGTTCGTCACCATTAGTCTGCCAGCAACGTTACATAAAACCTAAGGTTAACGATGAATCTGATAGTAGTTGAAGATGAATATATGGTAGCTAAACGGTTGATGCGATTTATTCAACTGGCGTTGCCAATGCAAAAGCTAAATCTGGTGCATTTCACCCGGCTGGACGATGCCAATGATTATCTGGCCAGCCATGCTGTTGATTTATTGTTTCTCGATCTGAATTTACAGGGGCAAGATGGCTTTGAGCTCTTAAAACAACAACTCAGTAAAAGTTTTCACACCATAGTAGTATCTGCCAATACAGACAGAGCCATTGAAGCATTTGAACTGGGAGTCGTGGATTTTATTGCAAAACCTTTCAGTGCTGACAGGATTGCCACCGCATTGCAACGGGTTCAGTCGCGCATACAACAGGTTGGTTGTGAGTACCTGTGTTATCGCCATATTGGGAAAATGGAGTTATTACGGGTGGCCGACATCAACTACATTAAAGCGGCAGGTCATTACAGTGAAATAATATGTAAGAACGGGCAGCACATATTGCACGATAAAAATCTCGACAGGCTGTTAACCCTGTTACCACCCGATTACATCCGTATTCATCGATCTTATGTGGTGGCTATTTCCTCTATTAGTAATATCAGCGGCAGTTCTGCCAGCCAGTGCCAACTTGAATTGCATTGTGGCACCAGATTACCTGTAGGTCGTACACGATATCACCAACTTAAACAACGATTAGGCGGTTAATCCCTTTCAGGTGCACTCCACTTTTATAAAATATTTTGCAACTAATGGGCTTGTAATTTGGACTAAATATCCCAAGCTCTATAAATGAAGAGCAACAAAACACGTCATAACAATGACTAAGGAACCCCTATGAAAATTAATCTTTCAGGTCACCATGTTGATATCAGTGATGCCGTTAGAGAGCATGTCGATGAAAAACTCAGTAAAATAGCAGGACATTTCCCAGGTTTAATTTCTGTAGATGCCATTATTGCCAAAGAACATGGCGAATTTCTGGTCGAGCTGATTACTAATTATGAAGGGGTAAAAATTGCGACTAAAGGCACTGATACAGTGATGTATCCAGCCATTAGTAAAGCAGCGAAAAAATTTGATACCGCGCTAAAGCATCGTAAAGGCCAGTTAAAAGATGACCTGCATAAAAAGCCGGTTGTCAGTTCACCAGAAATAGCCCATGAAACCATTCAAAATATGAATTTAAACTAGCCAAAAAAATCCCCGCCAAAGCGGGGATTTTTTTATTCATTTAATAACCGCCCCAGCAATGTCATCACTTCTTCACTTGCTGACTCCATTTGCTGCAGGCACTGCATTACTTTGTCAAGATTGCCATTTTTAAATTCACGGGTTGCTTCAGCCCCCATGGAATGAACCCTTGCATGAGGATTTTCAAGCTGTTTAAAACTTGAAGTATGTCCATATCGGTCAGCCCCTTCGGCCCGACACCACTGCCCAAGTCGACAGGCATTATGATCGGCCAACTCTTCAATACGACGTGTATTCTTACCTAACATGTAGGCATACACTTCACCTTTAAAAACAACATGATCCAACTTCACCGTTTGCACAAATGTCTCACGAGACGAAGATGAAATCGTTTTTTTCATATTATCGCAGTGTGCAACTATCAATTCATAATCATCTTTAAGGCTTCCTATGCCTTGTGATAAGCCTTCATTAGTTGATTGAATATGCCCTGCTGAGTCCACAGTTTGACCTGTGGTACTGATAATTTCTTTTACCAGTTCCGATACCTGATTGGCTGACTTACTGGTATTGTTAGCTAAGACACGAACCTCATCGGCAACCACGCTAAATCCACGCCCCGCATCGCCGGCACGTGCAGCTTCAATCGCCGCATTTAATGCCAGCAAATTAGTCTGATCCGAAATACTGGAAATAGTTGTTACAAAGGCGTTGATATCATCCGCCATTTTGGACAGACCGGAGATATTTTGTGTCATACCTCCCATATTACTGCTCAGCTCATCGGTTCCTTTTACAATCGAACTTAATGCGTTAGCTGAATCATCAAATAATTTGTTGATTGCATCGATAGCATGACTTTCTTTCTCGATACAGGAAAAAGACGCAAATACAGATTCACGAATAGCATCAATTTGCATAAATCCATTAAGTGCACAATCCAACACTTCCTGATGAAAACCTGATTGCTGCTGTGGCGTAATTGCCTCTATTTCAGCGCTTAAAGCTTGATTTTCATCCATTAACTGCTGATTTTTGCGTTGTTCATCTGCCAACTGACTGCGCAATTGTGCAACGTCTTCTTTTAATTCATTAATCGTAGAGAATGGAAACATACTTACCTCGGTATGTAGAAAGTAATTGTTATGACGATTTAACAATCAACAATCTAATATCAACGTAACGCACAGTAAGAACTCATTAGCATCGTAATCCAATTGAAGCTGATTGATTGAAGCCAGAACTGTTTTGCGTCACTGCTATATTTAATATTGTTATATTCCAGTAACTTGTGTCTGCTTCAAGTTGCTGTTGTCCCTTATCGGCCATTCACAGTTTTTATATAGAGAATTTTTCAGCTCAACTTTACACATTATTCAATCGGACCGGTTATTTTGCATGTTGGGGTACCAGGCCTGCAAACCGGCGCCGTGCTCAAAGGGCTTTGAACCTGAACAAAATTCATACATCAAAGATAAACACACCCTAAATTTCACCGATAAAAAAAGCGACCCGATGGTCGCTTTTCAAAATCAATTTATTTCCTGAACTTAGCCAACTCGCTGTCAACTGTTCTCACCAGTTCGGTAAGCTGCTGTGTATCCGCATTTATCCTTTCTACATTGCTCATATTTTCCGATGAATGTTGTCCAACACTTTGCATACTGCTGTTAATATCCTGAATGCTATAAGCCTGTTGCTCGGTTGCCACCGCGATCTGGCGATTCATGTCCATAATAACGGCTGAACGTTGGCGGTTTTCAGCTAAAATGGCCTCCGCCTGATGAATGGATTCAGATGTCTGTTTAGACGCATTCACGATAGTGGTAATTTCCTTACCCACTGATTTAGTTGTATGTTGCAACTGATCCATAATTTGCTGAATTTCCAGTGTAGAATCTGCCGTCTTTTGCGCCAGACTTCTCACTTCATCGGCGACCACAGAAAAGCCTCGCCCCTGCTCACCAGCGCGAGCAGCTTCTATTGCCGCGTTTAACGCCAGTAAATTTGTTTGATCAGAAATAGATTGAATCACTTCCAGCACTTTTTCGATGGTTTCAGTGTTCTCAGTCAGAGTTTCAATGACATTAGCAACATCATCAATTTTGCTGCCAAGCATTTCGATATCCTGACGTGACTTACTCACCACATCACTTACCTGATTCCGGCTCTTGTCGACTTCAGTAGCGGTTTGCGTCGCATTATCAGCATTTTGGGCAATTTCACCGACAGCCACGTTGATCTGTGACATTGCCGCGGACATTTGTGCAATACTCTGATCGGCTTGCTGTGAGCTGTGCATGGTATTTTGAGCTGATGACTGAAGGCTGTTTACCAGATAGTTGACCTGTTGACTGCCTGCAGCAATATTATCGAAGACCTGCTGCAGTTTTGCCGCAAATTCATTATAACCATGCACCATGGCCAGAATTTCACGCTCTCCCTGCTCAGGCAAACGGTAACTTAAATCAGCATCGCCCTGCCCCAACTGCTTAAACATACGAGCCTGCTGATGCAAGGGACGGGTTAATCGTCCTGCCAGCACCCATCCTGCTAAGCCCGTTATAATAACCACAACCAAAGTACCAAGCAGGCTGTCCCACATCATGGTATCAATGGAAGAGAAAACCTCATCATAAGGAACCTGAGCCATCACATACCAACCGGTACTTGGCACTATGCTGCTGGCCAGTATCCATTTTCTGCCATCACTTTCGACAGTAGTGACATTAAACTGGTTATCAGCCAGTAACTTGCGCTGCACGTCATGACCAAACACATCGGCTAATGATTTCTTTCCCATAAGAGCCGTATTTTTATGCACTTCGACCAGCCCACTGTCATCCACCAGAAATACAAATCCACTTTGTTCCAGCTTGAAGCGATCCATCATATCGATCACGCTATCAAATGATTTAGCGATACCCGACAATCCACGTCCATTAACTTGTTGAAAGTTAACAAACAAGTCTGTTTTACCTGTATTCTCATAATGATAAGTACTGACTAAATCAGCTTTACCACTTCTGGTATAGGTGTAAAACCATCCATCACGTTCATCGTCTTGTAACTGCCGCAGAAATCCATCCTGATTCCAGTAGTTACCGGTTTGGCGATCAGCAAATGAAGTAGCACTTAAATGGTATCGGTTAGCAATTTCCGCCAGTTTTTTAATCAGCAGGATTTCTCCCTGCTTATTTTGCCCTTTGGCATTCCAGTCCAGGATTAAAGGGTCCGTCGCAATTTGTCGTGCAATGGTCTGCATTTGATTAATCTCGCGATCAACCGCAATGGCCACACGTTGCACAACATTGGGTAACTCCTTTCCCATTACACGTTCTTTCAGACTTGATGTGGAACGATACAAATTAAGGCTGACGATCATCGCTGCCGTAATCAGTACCGACAGGATCAGACTGAAAGCAATTTTTTGTTTAATGGAGATATTTTTCATCCCGAGTACTTCTTATTTCAACAGGGGGATTAATGATGAATAAACGAAAAAACTACCCGCAAGCAGGTAGTTTGCGCATATTTTATGTCAGATGTATGGCAATCAGTAGCAACGTTCAGCATTTAACCCGGTCCTTCAAGTAAACTATTTTTTGCACTTATTTTCACAAAAAATAAATCCTATAAAAATCTATTAGTTATCGTTACATCGGACAAACTTTTTAGTTTTTTTCATCGCATTTAAACTTTTTAGTCAAAGAACTCGACTTATCTGATAACACCGATTTTAAGGACGTTATCATGAAAAAGTTATTTGTATTCCCAGCACTCATTATCACCACGGCTCTGGCTGCCTCGGTTGCCACCGCTAATAACAGCACGCCCACCGCAATCGACCTGTATAAGGTGAGGTATTTAAAAGATTGTCAGACTCTCAGCGAAAAACCGATGACTCAGGCACAAGTTGACAGTTATTTAAAGCTGGAAGATTACGCTGATCAAATGGACAGGTTGCAAAAACCAATCAGTAAGCTTCAACCTCAGCTTGACACCTTGTCAGACAAAATTAAGAACATAAGTGGGGACGCAGTAATTGAAAACGACACTGAGCTTCACATTAATAAAACGTTATTACAGCAACAAACTCATTATGCCAAACAAATTGAGCAGCTTGTCAGTGCTCATAAAAAAGATTTTGACGCGCTGGAATCGATGGGGAGTAAAATTTCAGAAGCAGCCAGTGAATTTGAAAAACAATTTAAACAGAGTGCTGGCGGACTTGACTACGACAATATCCAAATAATCAGCCCAACAACCAAAGCAAATGAACTTGTATGCCACAAAGGTGTTTTTAACATCTGACAAGTTAGCGCAATAAGGCATGGGGAAGCAGAAATGCTCCCCCGCCTTTTACCTGACAATACTGAACTTCCAGGCGATTTTTTTATGATACTGCTGCTCTGGTCTTAGTATTGCTGATGGAAAGGAGTGTTGATTAGGTGAATCAGGAAAATACTGAGGTTCGATACAAATTGCTCCTCTTGGACCAAACTGCCGATTATTTTTACCGCTAAAATCCCTGGCTATAAAATTACCGGTATAAAGTTGGACTCCGGGTAAATCAGTGAATACACTCATTGCAATTCCAGTAACCTCACTTTTTATTTCCACCGCTTTATTCAATGTTTGTTTATCGTTTGTATTAATAACCCAGTTGTGATCATAGCCGTGAGCATACAGTAACTGCTGATTCTTTTTATCAATGTCATGTATCAGCTTTTTTGACAGCCGAAAATCAAATGGAGTGCCCGCGACAGGTCGTAATTCTCCTGTTGGAATTAAACTGGGGGTAACGGGCGTGAAGTGTTCGGCCAGTACTTGTACAGCATGGTTTAGTACACTGCCTTCACCGCGCAAATTAAAATAACTATGACTGGTCAGTGATACAGGGGTCTTTTTGTCAGTATTAGCGCGGATATCAAGCAACAGACGATTATCATTGTTCAGACTGTATGTGGCGGTAATATCAAGATTACCCGGAAATCCCCCATCGCCGTCAGGGCTTGTCACCTTTAGCGTCACGCCTACTTCTGTATCATTTTGCCAGCTTGAAGCCTGCCATAGCTTTTTGTTTACCCCGGCACTGCCGCTGTGCAAATTATGCTGGCCACCATTTTGATCCAGTATATATTTATGCCCATCCAATCGAAAACTCGCATTGGCGATGCGATTGGCAAAACGCCCCACAATGGCACCAAGATAACTGTTATCCGCCACATATTTTTCGACAGTATCGTACCCCAGTACGATATCGGTCATGTTGCCATTTTTAGCTGGTAGCTGAATTTTTTGCACTATGCCACCATAAGTCAGAACAGTAACCTGTGTGCCCATCCTGTTGGACAACTGAAATGCCCATACCGGATGACCGTCATCAAGCTGTCCGAATTTATGCTGTTGTACGTTTAATGATGGCGAACCAGCCTGCACATCAGTCGCTCCCAGCGTCATCCTGCTAAAAACGGCCACTAACAGGAAATATCTCCAATTCATCAGCAGTAGTCCTTTCACTTATTGGGTATTTCAGCCTACCTCAAACAGGGTGATTTTACAGATAATTCAATTTGTTGAGTTAATTGTGAAATCACATTTTGATTAGGGCGTATTGATCTTTTGGATGAGATCCTGATGTAAATTTGCAATAGTAACGGCTTGTTGGCATTAATAAAGAATCACTATCCATGTATAAACTATCTCTGTTGCTCATCGCGGGTCTGCTTTCAAATTCAGCACTGGCACAATTATCTTCTGTCGAAAAAGGCCTGATAAATCAGGTTGACCACAATAACCCAGAGGCGGTCACGCTGCTAAAAGACATCGTGAATATTAACAGTGGCACCATGAATTTCAGCGGCGTAAAAAAAGTTGCTGACCGTTTGATACCGGAATTTGAGGCGTTGGGGTTTAATGCTCACTTTGAAGATGGCAGTGCATTTAACCGTGCAGGACACCTGATTGCTGAATATAAAAGCGGAAAAGGCCCCCAAATATTAATGATCGGGCACCTGGACACCGTATTTGAGGCAGACAGTCCGTTTCAGCATTTTGAAATGCTGGACAATAACATGGCTAAGGGTCCTGGTATTGCAGATATGAAAGGCGGTGATGTCATCATTTTACAAGCGCTAAAGGCGCTGCATCAGGCCAATGAATTGCAGGGTCTTAATATTCGTGTGGTGATGACAGGTGATGAGGAATTAAATGGAAGACCATTAGCCAAATCTAAACAGGCGCTGGTCGACGCCGCCAAATGGGCCGATATAGCCCTGGGCTTTGAAAATGGTGATGGCAACCCGCGAACAGCAAATGTTTCCCGGCGTGGATCGGTCGACTGGACACTAACCATATCGGGCCACGCCTCACACTCGTCACAAATATTTAAGGACAAGGTTGGAGCAGGTGCTATTTATGAAGCATCACGTATTTTAAACCAGTTTTACCAGCAACTGCGCAGCGAACCGTTACTTACCTTTAACCCGGGCAGAATTATGGGTGGCACCACGGTCCACCATAATAAAATGAACAATAGTGGCGATACTTTTGGCAAAAACAATGTGGTGGCGCAGAGTGCGATTGTTACCGGAGATATTCGTGCCGCATCGCTTGAGCAGTTAGAACGTGTAAAAGATAAAATGCGCAAAATAGTGGCAGACAACCTGCCACAAACACAGAGCGTCATTGAGATTGGCGAGGGTTATCCGCCCATGGGCGCAACAGATGGTAACCAACAACTACTGAGCATTTACAGTAACGTGAGTCAGGATCTGGGTCAGGGGCAAGTAGAAGCGGTCAACCCGCTAAATGCCGGCGCAGCTGATGTGTCGTTTACGGCACAATATGTATCTATGGCACTGGATGGACTCGGCATGAGCGGAACCGCAGGTCATACGGTTAACGAAACAGGCAATATGGTCAGCTTGCCCAATCAAACTAAACGCGCCGCCCTACTCTTATACCGTCTGAAAACCATGGCTAAATAAACACAAAAAAGCCGCCCACTGGGCGGCTAAAAACAACAGACACTTAAACAAGTATCCATACAGTTTGTCCATAAACTGCTTCGCTGCAGTGCATTAAAAGTACCCACGTACTCCTGCAGCGATACTGCGCCCCGGACGTGGCGCAATATCCTTAAGAAACGAGGTATGCACCCGCGCTTCTGTGTTAGTCAGGTTTTGTCCTTTGAGATAAAACACGATTTCCTGTGCATCAATAGGTAAGTGATAAGAAATCGTCGCATCCAGCATGATGTAACCATCCGTTGCGGTTTCTAAAGTCTCAACTTTGTCCTGTTTTTGATAGCGCGTTACATTTAGGTTAGCGCTGATGTTCTGACCTTCGTACGCGATTTTAGTACCAAAACGCAGTGGTGGTGTGCGTGGTAAATCACCACCATCCACTAAACGTGCACGCACATAGTCGGAGAACAACGTAGTTTTAACAGAATCAGTTGCCTGCCAGATAAATTGCGCCTCAAAACCATGTAAAATAGCATCTTCAGAATGGAACACATAAACAGGCAAATCTGCGTGTTCATGTTCGTGCTCTTCATGCTCTTCTTCGACACCTTCCTCTTCATGCTCATGTTCAAACTCGGCAACAAAACCGGTTGGTGACTGATAATAATAATTGTCTACACGGTTATAAAACGCGTTTAGGATAAAACCAAAGTCACCTTCGGTTTTACGCAAGGTCAAATCGATATTGTTGGCGGTTTCAAGTTCAAGATCATGATCGGCCAAATCTAAGTGTGATTCTTCACCTTCGTTATGCAACTCAAACAAGGCTCCCACTTCATATGTACCTGCACCAATGTGCGGGCCAAAGGATAGTACCTCTGAAGATGAAGGCGCACGTTGAGAACGGGATAAAGACACACCTAAGTTATAACCCGGTGCAAAATCCCACACTAAACCTGCAGATAAGCTAACTGGGTTAAAGCTTTTACTATAACCAAACAAATCGGCATGTTCGTGGTCGTGATCTTCATGTTCCTCGTGCTCTTCTTCATCATGATCTTCATCGGCATTATGCAGCTCCAACTCAGGTAAACTCACCGCATTAGATTCAAGTTCAACACGTTCAACACGCGCACCTAATTGCACTAACACGTCGCCAAAGTGTTGTTCTTCCATCAACGCCATGGCCAGGGTTTTCGTTTCTGAAGGAGGTGTAAAGGCTTCTTCGCCCTGCGCTTCAAAGTCACTATTTTTATAGTGTACACTCAAACCACCGGTCCAGCCGGCAACAGCTTGATGCGATAAATCGACACGCAATTCAGAGCTTTTATTTTTAAAAATGGTGGAAGGCGCACCGTCTTCGATTTCAGCGTGCTGATAATCTGTATAAGCAGCGCGGGTATTGATGCTACGAATAAAACTATTTTTAAAGTTTAATTCGCTAAGTAACTGATAACGGTTTTGTTCAAGGTCGGCAAAAACCGCCTCTTCTTCGTGTTCTTCCTCATGATCTTCATCTTCGTGCTCTTCTTCCCCACCATGATGATGACCAGGAATGCCGTATTCACGATCTAATCTACCAACAGAAAAACCCACATAGCCGTTATCCAGCAAATAACTGGCACCTAAGGTATAACCGCTAGAATCTTCACCACTGTTAGCCACATGATTTTCATCTTCATGATCGTGCTCTTCTTCGTGATCATGGTCTTCAATTTCAGCGCTACCGGGTACTTTATAATCATCAGACTGACGCCAGAAACCATCTACATGGAATGCAACATCGCCAGAGCCAGTGTTTAAATTAACCGAAGCTAAATCCTGATTATTAACGCTTTGGTGCTGAAGCAACCATTCGCCACGCGTCTCTGTATCGGTTGGCACGCGCTGATCAACAACATTAACCACACCACCAATGGCACCACTGCCATAAAACAAGGTTGCAGGACCACGTAATACTTCAATTTGTTCAGCAGTTGACGCTTCTGAAGCAACGGAGTGATCTGGCCCCACACGCGATGCGTCACCCACATCTAAACCATTTTGAGTAATTAATACTCTTGGACCACTTAAACCGCGGATAATAGGCGTACTCGCGACACCGGCATAAAAACTGGTTTGTACACCTACTAAGTTTTCAAGGCTATCACCTAACGTGGATGCCTGTTGCATACGTAATTCATCGCCACCCAATACATTCACTGGAATAGCGGATTCAATGGTAGATGCATGAAATGGACTAGCAGTAACATCAACCACTTCGATAGGTGTGGATTTAAGCGTGAGAGTCACATCTTGACTGCCACTAGCGGGTACGACGGCGTCAAAACTCTTGTGCGCATATCCTTTGGCTGAAACGTGAATTTCAGCTGCGCCTTGGCTTAGTTCATTTAATACAAAATGCCCTTTGCTATCGGTTGTTGTTTCGACACTTGTGCCTTTTATCGATACTGTTGCGCCTGCAACAATTTGGCCTTTTGAATTAACAACCTGACCTTCCAGCGATTGCGCAAAAGCAGTAGCAGGAAAAACAGTCGCTACAACTATTGCAATCGACGAGAGCTTAAACATGGAGAACCTCATTTTTTGTTATACTATATCATTACTTGAGAAATGTTATACTATCACAACAATATAAAGCAACCCGATTTACGTAAATTCACCGTAAAATACGCTGAATGACAGGTTTAATTGAATGTGGTTAAAAGTAACTGGACACAAGCTGTGTATCATCACGCTCTGTATAAAAAGCTAAAATGAAACACAAGGTTTGAAGATGGATGCACTCAATACGCCGGGCATTGTAATTGAACGCTAATTACACCCGGCATAAATTTAATAGTGATGTATTTAAAATATCAGCCAGCGTTTTTATTAAAATAATGCCGGTAAAGCATGGATGGTAATATCAGCAAAAAAGTGCAGAAACATGGCTGCCAGCAATCCGCGTTTCCAGTAAGCATATCCATATCCCATACTAACAAAGGTATTACCAAGCACAGTTCCAACGATAGTAAACGGTGTCGCAGCGGAATAAGACATCAAATGTGGAATATGTGCAGCGCCGAAAAACATACCGCTGACAATTATCACACCCCACACTATTTGCGGTGTCAATTGGGTTTTACCCGATACTTTTAACACACCAAAACACATTACTGTCATTAGACCAAGTCGGAACCAGACTTCTTCGGCCGTAGCACCGAGAGAAACAATGGTACCGCCCCAAAAACCGCGAAATCCATAAGCAGGCATATTGGCGGGCATATTTGACTGATTAACATAACGAATAAGCAACACCATAAGGCCAAGCACAAGACCCAGCTTGATGGCCCAAATCAGATTGGGTGTTATTTGGCGAAATAACGCACCCGGCCTGGCAATAATGGTTTCGACATCAGGTGCACCCAGGCCGATTTTACGTCCCAGATATAGCCCAGCAAGGGTCGCTGGCAAATTGACAATAGTGACAAAAACAAGGCTCTGAATGACTAACTGGTTCAGTGGTACCGGGGCTGTATTTTGGCTGGCTAATAAACTCAGTAACTGTACTGCTGAAGCGAGTATAAAAATAACGCTGGCTGTTTTATAAAAACTAACCTTTTGATTTGACTCAAAATGGGAGGAAGAAACATCCATTTCATTCATTTCCTGTATAAATTTTCCGGCATACTATTGCATGGTTTATAAAGCAACAAGAGTGCCTTACACTTACTTACAGTTTTGCTTAATTCAGACATATGTTGCATCAAATTCTGCGACCCAAATAATAACAGGTGTATTGTGGTAACAACCCGTTTAAAACAAGTGCATATGGTGCTTTTATGCAGTTTTTTCACCTCTTATGCCAGTGGCAAAAACATAACTGAGACAGAATATCAGCAGTGTATATTGCAGGCGGTGGCAGCCGCGGATAAACAAACCACGATTGGCAGTATTAAACAGCTGTGTTCACCTTTAGCGCAAAAACCTGCGCCAGAAAATGAGCATGCCACAGCACAAACAGCTGCAAACAACACGCTTCCGGACACCCACTACCAGTTAGGAGCAATTAGCTCCCGTCGCATTGAAGAACTTGAGACCGAATTTACGCCGTATGTGATTACCCCTCACCACGTTAACTATTTTTTACCGGTATTAACTACATCAGGCATTAATCATCAGGCATACGATGTTATTGGTGAATATCAGCAACACCTTGAAAATATTGAAGCAAAATTTCAACTCAGCTTCAAAGTACCACTAAACAAACACAGTTTATTTGTTAAAGGCGACGGACTGTTTTTAGCCTTTACACTGGAGTCATGGTGGCAGGTTTACGCCAGTAATATTTCCAAACCTTTTCGCGAGAGTAATTACACTCCCGAAATATTCTACATGGCACCGCTGGATTGGCATCCTTTTGGCGGAAATACTGGCTTTGTAATAGGTCTGGAACACCAATCCAATGGTAAAACTCAGGAATTGTCGCGCAGCTGGAATCGAATCTACGGCCATTTTTTGTTTGAAAAAGGCGACTTTGCGCTATCGTTCCGCCCCTGGTACCGCTTGCCGGAAAAAAACAAAACCTACCCGCTCGATCCCGGTGGCGACGATAATCCTGATATCGCTGATTACATGGGGCATTCAGAGCTGACCATGGGATACCGTATAGATGATTTTGAGTTTGGCTTAATGACCCGTCACAACGTATCAACCAACAAAGGCGCGGCAGAGCTCAGTATCACTTTTCCCATGTGGGGCAAAATCCGTGGTTTTGCAACCTTTTTTAATGGTTACGGTGAAAGCTTAATTGACTACAACTATAAACAAACCCGTTTCGGAATAGGCATTGCTATAAATAATATGCTGTAATCAAGCGCCTCATACAGCAGTTAAAACTGCATGGTCGCTGTAGTATCCGCAGTATTTAGCTGTGCAAATTTTTGCCAGTGCAGGTCGATATCCCGCCTGGGAGAATTGCCAAATAAGCGCGAATACTCCCGCGAGAATTGTGACGGACTTTCATAACCCACCCGATAGGCTGCTGCCGACGCGTCAAGACTCTCACTTAGCATCAAACGACGTGCTTCCATTAAACGCAAACGTTTCTGATACTGTAACGGACTCATCGACGTTAACTGACGAAAATGATGGTGAAAAGTGGATTTACTCATGGTTGCTAATTCCGCCAGCGCCTCAACTCTTAAGGGTTCACTAAAGTGATTTTTTAACCATTCCACCGACCGGACAAAACGCAATCCCTGACTGCCATCCGCCACGATATGTCTCAATCTCTGCCCCTGCTCACTTAGCAACACCCGCCAGAATATTTCACGTTTAATAACAGGAGCCAGTACTGGTAAAGATTCAGGCTCATCAAGCAAACTAATCAGACGTGAAAAAGCATCATATAATTCGACAGAACTATGCCCCAGCATCATTCCACTCTCAGTGCCTGATACTGATTTTTTGAGCGGAAGCTGCAGAATCAATTCACTTAATACGGCCAGATCCAGTTTTAAAACAACCCCTAAATATGGCTTTTGCGAACTCGCTGTTAAAACCTGCATACGGGCCGGCAAATCCAGCGATGTAATCAGAAACCGGGTAGGATCATATGTAAATGTGTGCTCTCCCAACATCATGCTCTTTCGCCCCTGCACTACCAGCGCAATACTCGGCTCAACCACACAGGTGGAGCATTCCGTAGGTGTATCCTGTCGGTAAAATTCCAGCCCTGATATATCAGTCTGATTAAGTTGCATTAGTAGTGTGCGTTTAACAATTTTGGCTGCTATTTCTGAGCACAAAGAGCTGACTGTGGTGGCACCGGCCATGGGTATCCCGCGACGACTGTTTACACGTGGGTGAAGTTTATCCTTCATCAATAATGAGACAACCTAAAAGCAGCTAATTCGCACGATTAGGCAATAAATTGCCAGTATCCAACTACCTTAAAACGCCAATGCCTGAAAAGATAACAGTCCACAAACCAATCAAGGGGTAAACACATGAAATCCATGTCTTTAACAATAATTAGTGCGTTATTTATTGGGGCTTTGTTGCCTGTAACTCAAGCGGCCGGGCAACAGCCAGCCATCACAGTTATCCAAAATGGCTCACAATATCCCATGCAAGGACTGGGTGCTTTTTTTGAGGGGCCGGTAAGAGTAGAGCCCCTGTTCTCAGCTCAGGAAAACAACAGAGCGGCAGGTGCGACTGTCACCTTTGAACCCGGCAGTCGAACAAATTGGCATACTCATCCATCAGGCCAAACGCTAATTGTTACATCCGGGATGGGATGGGTACAGCAATGGCACGCGCAAAAACAGGTTATCCGTCCAGGTGATGTCATATACATACCAGCAAATGTAAAACACTGGCATGGTGCAACCGCTAAGACTGCCATGGTTCACATTGCCATTCAGGAAGCCAAAGAGGGAAAAGTAGTCAACTGGATGGAGCCGGTTTCAGATCAACAATATCTGCAAATACAAGACCCTGTATCTGAACAAGCATCGGAGCAATAAAGGTTAATAGTGATGAATATAGAATTAATCGTTGCCGGAAACAGATTGTCAGCCACATTAAATCATACACCTGCTGCGCTCGCATTTTATGCCCAACTGCCACTCGAACTTGAGCTGAATGATTTTGCAGACAAAGAGAAAATTGCCAACCTGCCTTTTACATTGCCTACCGAGCATGAACCGGCAGGCACAGCAGCTAAACGCGGTGATCTAACCTATTATGCGCCATGGGGCAATCTGCCATTTTCTATCAGGATTTTACTTACGCCGCCGGACTGATTCACCTTGGGCATATCACTGACCAGCTTAACCCATTAACTCTCAGCAATAAGCTGTATGTTCGAATTGAACCGGCTTAAATACAGAGAATAGCGCGTGAAGGAGAAATCTGTGCGACTTTCGTATACCAGTTCATTTTGGCTAGCGTGTAGCGTATTACTCCTGACTTTTTTTGTATCAGGCACTCCTATTTCGCTGTTCAATCTTTACCGGTTACAGGAAGGATTAAGCAATGCTGATTTAGGTATAGTATCGCTGGGATATTTTATCGCTGCGGCATCAGCCTTGCTGATTTTTGGCCGCATATCAAACCATACAGGGCGTAAACCCCTGTTATATACAGCAATCGTGTGTTTGCTCACATCCTGTGCTTTATTGTTAATGATGCATAGTGTATCCGTTTTGCTATTAGCACGAATTTTACAGGGCTTTGCCTGCGGCATTGCCTCGAGCAACATTGCGGCTTATCTGGTCGATGTATCTGAACAACAACCTGGCTGGCTGGTGGCGTTAATTACCAGTTGCTCTCCTATGCTTGGGATTTCCGGTGGTGCAATTAGCAGCGGCGCTCTGGCAACCTGGGGACCGGCTCCCCGTTCACTCATATACATGCTTTTAATGGTAATCCTGAGCAGCATACTGGTTACCACATGGTTTGCACAGGAAAGTATTAAGCCCAAAGGCGGCTGGCTACTGTCATTACGCCCCAGGCTCTATTTACCGGAGGGCAAAAACAAGACATTCCTCACCACCGCAGGTGTGGTGATTGCCACCTGGTCACTGGGCGCGTTTTATCAGGCATTTGGCCCCTCTGTTTTGGCACAAAAACTTAATCAAAGCAGTGCATTTATGTCGGCAATCGCATTTTCGTCAGTCATGATCCTCACTCCTTTGGGTGGGTATATCAGCCGTTACTATCGCCCTCACATTGCAATCAGGTTGGGCATGGGGGCATTTATTGTTGCTTCATTTACCATACTCATATCACTTAAACAGGGATGGCTGATATCATTTATCGGCGCCAGTTTACTTGTGGGGCTATCACAGGGTGTTGCCACTGCGGCCTGCTTACACCTGTTGTTACACGGGATCACAAGTGAACATCGTGCCGGCACACTGGCCACTGTGTTTGTAACGTCTTATTCAGGTGCAGTGTTTCCGGGAGCAATTGCCAGTGCCTTTGCGCACAATCTTAGTGTGTTTCAATTATGCATGGGTTATGTGGGATTAGGATTCGTTGCAGCAACGTTTGCGATTATCATGTCCGCTAAACTGGAATGATATATAGCGCTACATAAAAAAGGCGCTGAACGCGCCTTTTCATTGTTTACAGAGGTTAATCTTTTATTAGGGTGGCAGATAAATACTGCTCATCAGAAACCGCTTCAAACCAATCAACTGGCTTGCCGTCCAGTGCTTCCTGAATGGCCACATGCTGCATTGACTGGCTATCA
The DNA here is from genome assembly GCF_014270035.1 of Neptunicella marina. Taxonomy (GTDB): domain Bacteria; phylum Pseudomonadota; class Gammaproteobacteria; order Enterobacterales; family Alteromonadaceae; genus Neptunicella; species Neptunicella marina. The sequence continues at coordinate 151,906 of NZ_JACNEP010000007.1, forward strand.
GTCGCACCATGCCAGTGACGTTTTCCGCAATTACACCAGATAATATCACCGGGACGAATTTCAGTTTTGTCACCGCCTTCACACTGAGTCCAGCCCACTCCTTCGGTAACCAGTAATATCTGTCCCAACGGATGGCTATGCCAGTGAGTACGGGCACCCGCGTCGAAATTAACCACCGCCATGCCCACCCGGGCAGGTGCTGGCGCATTAAATAATTTACTGATGATTACCTTACCGGTAAACCAGTCTTTGGGACCCTCAATTGGTTTAAAACTGTCAGCACGTAACACTTGCATATTATTGGCTTCAGTATCGCTACTCATCGTTTTCTCCCACTTAGTTTTAGTAAATGAACATTACCTAAAGGTGAGATCAGAACCTCACGTTCAGGTTTGAATTAAAAATCTGAAGCCTGCATACCAACCACAAAACGATAATGCACATCGGAGCGCTCCAAACGCTCAAAGGCCTGATTGATGTCCTGCATTTTGATCATTTCCACTTCAGGCATAACCTGCATACGCGCGCAGAAATCAAGCATTTCCTGAGTTTCGGCAATACCGCCAATAATCGAACCGGCAATACGGCGGCGCCCCAGAATCATAGGTACGCTGTTTATTTCAGCCAATGGCCCCACCTGTCCCACTAAAGTAAGCGTGCCATCCACTTTTAACAAAGGAATATAAGGCGTGACATCATGCTTAACCGGCACAGTATCGACAATTAAATCAAACTGACCGGCGGCTTTTTCCATGCTGTCGTTATCTTGTGAAATTAAAAAGGCATCTGCGCCTAAGTTTAGGGCATCATCTTTTTTACTGTGCGAGCGGCTAACAACGGTCACATGTGCGCCCATGGCCACTGCCAGTTTGACCGCCATATGGCCTAAACCACCCATGCCAATAACCGCGACTTTACTGCCGGGGCCTACATTCCAGGAGCGTAAAGGGGAATAAGTCGTAATACCTGCGCATAACAAAGGTGCCGTTTTGGCTAAATCTAACGATTGGGGCACGCTTAACACAAATTCCTGGCGTACCACGATATGTTTGGCATAACCGCCTTTGGTAATGTCCTGAGTATGGCGATCCGGGCTGTTATAGGTTTGGGTAAAGCCTTCAACACAGAATTGCTCTTCACCATCGTGGCAGTGGTGGCAGCTTTGGCAACTGTCAACCATGCAGCCTACCGCTACATGGTCACCGACTTTATATTGATGAACAGCAGAACCTACTTCGATAACACGTCCAACAATTTCATGACCTGGCACATTGGGGTAAATCGTCCATCCCCAGTCATTTTTCACTGTGTGTAAATCACTGTGGCATACGCCACTGTATAAAATTTCGATTGCCACATCGTCGTGTCTTAGTGATCGGCAATCAAATTCCATGGGTTTTAAGGGGCTGGTCGCAGACTCAGCAGCATAGCCAATGGTTTTTATCATAAATGCAATCCTCTGTTGGGTAAGCCCAAAAGTGTAGTCAGTCGGGGAAATATCACCGGCTAAGTGTGGAAAACATTTTGCAAAAATTATTCAACTTGCTGTAGATACAATCATGGCAAGTGATTGCCTAATCGTCCGGCTAACGTATAAAAGTTGAAATGTAATTTTCAAATGGGGTAATAAAAAACCGGCATAAAGCCGGCTTTTTAATCATTCAATTGCGATTAATTGAGCATCACAAACTGGGGTGCGATGCTCTGATAATCCAGTGCCATCGTCAGGCTCAGCGCGGTGATATTGAGAATAGAATAAGCAAATATCTGTCTGGCCCAGCCGACCACATTGGTATCACGTCGATAACCGCGCAGCGCCATCAATAACCACCAAAAGCTGCTGATACAGGTCACAGCCATAAAGGCCACGCCGGTATAGCCACTAATCGGCAATAACATGGTCACTAATGCATACACCGCGATATACAACATAATATGCAGCTTGGCTTTTTCAATGCCTTGTGCAACAGGCAATACCGGAATATTGGCCGCTTTGTAATCATCAAAACGGAAAATCGCAATCGCGTAGGAATGCGGCATTTGCCATAAGCTAAACATGGTCAGCAAAATGGCCGCTCCCGCATCAAACTGGCCGGTTACCGCGCAATATCCAACCACCGGAGGAACGGCGCCGGATAAACTGCCTACCAGGGTGCCATATACCGAATGACGCTTCATATACAGGCTATACAAGCCCACATACACCACATAGCCAAGCGCTGCAAAAAACACCGCCATTGCATTGGTATAAACGGCCAGTAACGCAAAACCAGCAACGCCTAACACAATGCCGTGGCTCAACGCTGCCAACAGTGACATTTCACCGGTGACGGTAACGCGCTTTTGGGTGCGCTGCATACGCGCATCGATATCGCGATCAATACAGTTGTTGATGGCACAACCTGAGGCGACAACTAATGACAGCCCCACCAGTGTTGCAACCATCAGCCAGCCGTTGACGTCACCACGCGAAGCCAGTAAAAATCCGCCCGCCACCGAGATTAAATTACCAAAAATAATGCCCGGTTTAGTGACTTGTAAATAACGGCGAAACATAAGCTGTATCCTGTAAAAACGATGTACTGACTAAGGTCAGTACATCATCATCGCGTTGGATTCGTAAATGATCCAAACCGACAAACCCACCACCATAAAGATGATTAAGGCACTGAAGATAAAGGCAATTGAACTGGCTTTACCTTCTTCGGTTACAAAGTTTAAGTGCAGAAAATACTTAAGATGCACCCAAACCTGTACCACAGCCATGGTCACAATCGTCCATAGCACGGTCGCTTTGGAGTAATCCCCTTCCATTACCATGTAAAAAGGGATAACGGTTAAAATCACCGATAATACAAAACCAATTAAGTAAGATTTCACATCACCATGTGATGCATCATGCTGTTCGTGGTGCGTGGTATGCTGCACGCCCACCTGGGTTCCACTATGACTCATTACATCGCTCCCATCAGGTAAACAACGGTAAATACACAGATCCACACCACGTCCAGGAAGTGCCAGAACAGGCTCAGGCAGCTCAAACGGGTAACCGTTTTATCGCCTAAGCCTTTACGTGCAACTTCAATAATCAGCGTGGTCATCCAAATCAAACCAGCAGTTACGTGCATACCGTGCAAACCAACTAACGAGAAAAAGCTGGTTAAAAACGCACTACGCTGTGGGCCGTTACCTTCAGCAATCAGGTGATGGAATTCATTGATTTCCATGCCGATAAACACCGCGCCAAACACAAAGGTCACCGCCAGCCACGCCAGCACCGCTTTTTGTTTTTTGGCGTGCGCTGAAATCATCGCAAAACCAAAGGTGATGCTACTTAACAACAGCGCGGCAGTTTCAATGCCAACGTAATCCAGTTCGAAAATATCTTTGCCCGAGACACCACCGGCAGTGTTCATATACAACACGGCATAAGTGGCGAAAAACGAGGCGAACAACAAACAGTCGGTCATCAGGTATAACCAGAAACCAAACACATTGTTGCTTGGGTGAGCATGATGCTCGTGATCATCGCCGTGAGCGTGACTCAATTCAGGATTTAAACTTGACGGAACAGCGGTCATGCGTTGATCCCTCCTTTATTGCTATCAATATGTGCCTGTTCGATTTCTTCGATTTCAGCAGGCATCACGTAGTAATCCACGTCACTGGTGTAACAACGCTTGAAGAACACCACTATGCCAAACAGGAAGCCTGCGGCGGCTAACCACCAGATGTGCCAGATCATGGCAAAACAGAAAGTGGTGAAACCAGCGCTCATCAATACACCGGCAGAGGTGTTTTTAGGCATGTGAATAGGTGCATACACTTCTGGCTTTTTGTAAGCCTGGCCTTTTTCCTTCATGTCAGTCCACGCATCGATATCATGTACAGTCGGGATTTCAGCAAAGTTGTAGTACTGAGGCGGAGACGCAGTAGACCATTCCAGTGTGTGGCCATTCCATGGGTCACCGGTTGTATCATCCAGCGCTTCACGGTTTTTGTAGCTCACAATCAGCTGAATGATTTGCGACAAAATACCGAACATAACAATCACAGCACCGCCACAAGCGATGTATAACCACATGTTCCAGTCAGGGTTGTCAGTGTGATTCAAACGACGGGTCATGCCCATAAAGCCCAGCACGTACAGCGGCATAAAGGCCACAAAGAAACCGACTAACCAGCACCAGAAAGACGCTTTACCCCAACGCTCATCCAGTTTGAAACCAACTGCTTTGGGGAACCAGTAAGCAAAACCAGCCATGTAACCGAACACGGCTCCACCGATAATGGTGTTATGGAAGTGAGCAATCAGGAACAAACTGTTGTGCAATACAAAGTCAGCACCTGGAATGGCTAACAGAACGCCCGTCATACCACCGATAGTGAAGGTCACCATAAAACCTAAAGTCCATAATACCGGCGGCGTTAAATGCAAACGGCCACGGTACATAGTGAACAACCAGTTAAACAATTTAACCCCGGTCGGTACGGCAATAACCATGGTCATCACACCAAAGAATGCATTCACGTTGGCGCTGGAACCCATAGTAAAGAAGTGGTGTAACCATACGATAAAGCCCAGAATTGAAATCGCACCACTGGCGTAAATCATCGACTTGTAGCCGAACAGACGTTTACCGGTAAAGGTAGAGATAACTTCTGAGAAAATACCAAAGGCTGGCAAAATCAGAATGTAAACTTCAGGGTGACCCCAAGCCCAGAACAGGTTGATGTACATCATAGCGTTACCACCAGCTTCATTCGTGAAGAAGTGGAAACCTAAGTAACGATCCAGCGTTAACATCGCCAGTACGGCCGTTAAAATTGGGAAAGAGGCTGCAATCAGGATGTTGGCCCAGGTACAAGCCCAGGTGAATACCGGCATATCCATTAACTTCATGCCAGGCGCACGCATCTTAAAGACGGTCGCCAGGAAGTTAACCCCGGTAAGCAAGGTTCCTAATCCCGATATCTGCAATGCCCAGATATAATAATCAACCCCGACACCCGGACTGTAACCCAGCTCAGATAACGGCGGATACGCCACCCAACCGGTTTTAGCGAACTCACCCACACCTAACGACAGGTTGATCAGAATCGCACCACCGGTGGTTAACCAGAAGCTTAAGTTATTCATGAACGGGAATGCCACGTCACGCGCACCGATTTGCAGTGGCAGAACAATGTTCATCAGACCAATCATAAATGGCATCGCCATAAAGATGATCATAATTACACCGTGGGCGGTAAATATTTGGTCGTAGTGTTCAGGCGGTAAATACCCTTCTGCACCACTGGTCGCAACGGCCAGCTGAGTACGCATCATTATGGCATCAGCAAAACCACGCAGTAACATAACCAGGGCCAGTACGATGTACATAATACCCAGACGTTTATGGTCAATTGAAGTGACCCAGTCACGCCAGAATACACCCCATTTGTTGTGCTTGGTCATCAGTACTGCAATCACCAAACCAATCAGGCCAACCACAGCCAGCGTGCCCATAACAATTGGCACATGGAACGGCACTGCGTCCCAGGTTAATTTTCCAAACAATGACATAATTACTCCCCTGCCCCCATTTGCATATGTTTCTTGTGCTGCATGTGATCTTTATGATCCATGTGAGCAGAATCTTCAGGTTTGCTGTAATAATCCATTTCGCCGTAATCCTGCATGTACTTCATCACGATGGAATGGAACAAGCCTTTGTCCACGTGGCCGAAGTACTCAACCGGATTATTTTCACTGCGCTCAGCTAATTTGCTGTATTGCGCTTTGGTTAAATCACCACCTTGCTGACGCACTTTTTCAACCCAGGCATCAAAATCTGCCTGTGTGGGTGTGGCAATCGCTTTGAATTGCATACCAGTAAAGCCTTCACCGCTGTAGTTAGCGGAGTAGCCATCATAGGTACCAGGGTGATCAGCAATCAGGTGGATTTGGGTTTCCATGCCGGCCATTGAATAAATCTGGCTGCCTAATTGCGGAATAAAGAAAGAGTTCATCACACTCTCAGAGGTGATTTTGTACTTAACCGGCACACCTGTTGGGAACGCTAATTCATTCACCGAAGCAATGCCCAGCTCCGGGTAAATAAACAGCCATTTCCAGTCCAGTGATACCACTTCTACCGTCATATGCTTGCCCTTGCCTTCTAACGGCTTATAAGGGTCAAGCTCCTGAGTTGATTGCCAGGTAATGACACCTAACACCACTACAATCACGATAGGAATAGCCCACACCACGGCTTCGATTTTGGTCGAATGCGCCCATTTAGGTGCGTAAATTTCAAAGTCACGGCTGGCGCGATATTTCCAGGCGAAATACAGCGTCAGAACGATAACCGGCACCACAACCAGCAACATCAGAATGGTTGAAATGATGATCAGATTCTTCTCATCCACACCCACCTGACCTTTAGGGTCGAGTATGCCGCCAGAACAACCAGTCAGAATAAATCCGATGGCGAACAGAGCGAGTTTACTAAGGTTTCGAATAAACAAAAGAATGTTTCCTTTAACCCAGAGATTGACAACTTCATCACTCCAAAGGAGCGATATGCGAACTCCGGCAACGGCCGGAAAATTTAGCCAGATAACTGCTGAGGCCGGTTACAAAAACCGATAAAAGGAAACTGAAACCAGCACATTAGGTTTGTTGTGACAACACAACAAATCCCAATCAACAATTACTGCTGGCGAAACGGAGGTGCCCGGCAACCATGTGCAAGTTGCAACACAGAGCGGACAGAAATATCGAGAGGCAGGTCGATTCTGGCGTTTGAAGAACAACAAACGCTGCGTAGTAAACGCAATAAATCAACCAGTAACAGGCTTAGCAAATACAACGCAGGGCGCGTTAGCTGAGCCACAACAATCAGGGCGCTAAAACAAGCAGCGAGCAAAAAATCTACCAGAGGCGGCTCATTAAACGAACCAAGCAAATCCGACGCATCGTGAGTCAAGCCAAAAAAATGCAGTACCACTTCCAATACAACAAACACCATTAACAACCAACAACGAGCGACAAGCTGTTCTGTCATAGAACAGGCTTTTTCGGCACTTGATGTGGTTAACTGCATCGGCATTTGACTACTCTGACGACCTGCTAAAACGGCTGCAGATTTATTGTTAAATCAGCAACCAAAGAATTCGGGCGCGCATCATAACAAAGCTTTCTAATACGGATAAAGTATAAAGTTGATTAAAATCAATAACTTTACGGCTTTTTTATGCTTAATTAAAAAACAAATAAGTCGTAACAAATTGATTTTTATATGTTTTATAAAAAATAAATTTAGCGTAAAAACTAATAAAAACTCACGATTTTCAAATATTTACGAATATTTTTCGCACATAAATAGCGCTTACAAATAAAATTCCCGTCAAAAATACATTTTACAAACATAATTAACATTTATTTAACTAAAGGTGAGGCTTTTATGGGATCCGCCCAGCCATTCTTTCAATCGCCGGAATTTCATAATATTTATCAGAATCTGCGTTTTTAAGTGCACCCAATGAGGCTTTTTGCGCTTTACGTTCTGCTACAGAAACACCAAATACGGCTTTAGGCTTTGACTTAAACCTGTTCGCAATCATGTACATCTCGATACAATTTACTGTACACATCCGTGTTTAAATTCACGATAGAATTTATCCCTTACCGACGCAAACGATGTCACCTGCGGTGGCTATCTCCGTCATTTTTTAAAAAGGAATTGTTATCATGTCTTTTAAACATTCACCTATCAAATTAGCTTTAGTAATGGCTATGGCTATGGCTAGCGCAATGTTAGGCGGTTGTGCCACTACATCTTCCAAAGTGGTTGAAACGCCCACTGTCGCGGCTTACAACACTCAATATAACGGTGAAAAAAGTAAGCTGGCAGTAGGCCGTTTTGTTAATCGCTCTAGTTTCCAAAATGGAATATTTTCCAACGGTCAGGACAGATTGGGTAATCAGGCTAAAACTGCCTTAATGAGCCACTTACAGCAAACCAATCGTTTTACCGTGCTTGACAGAGATAACATGCAGGCACTGGCTGATGAAGCAGAGCTAACTGGCAGCAAACAAACGATTAGCGGCGCTAAATTTATTATCACCGGTGATGTAACTGAATTCGGCCGCAAGGAAGTAGGTGATAAACAATTATTTGGTCTGTTAGGAAAAGGCAAATCGCAGATTGCTTATGCCAAAGTGACGTTAAATGTGGTGGATGTTAATACTTCAGAAGTCGTGTATTCGGTACAAGGCGCAGGAGAATACAGCTTATCAGAACGAGAAATTATCGGTTTTGGTAGCACCGCTAGCTACGATGCAACCTTAAATGGCAAAGTACTCGATTTGGCCATACGTGAAGTAGTGAATAAATTGGTCATCGGAATTGAATCCGGCAGCTGGAAAATCTGACACAAGGATCAAAAGTGAGACGTACTCTTATAAGCCTGAGTCTTTTAATTGGCCTGTGCGCCTGTAAAACCACAGAGCCGCTTTATTATTACGGTGAATATAATCAAGCGGTATACAGCTATTTTAAATCCGATGAATTGAGTCAACAGGAACAAATAGCAGCGTTAAACCAAGTGATACAGAAAGCCGCATCCAAAGGAAAAGCCGTGCCACCTGGTGTGCATGCACAACTGGGTATGCTGTATTTTGAAAACGGCAATCAAACCTTGGGTGAGCAACATTTTATGGAAGAAAAACAACGTTTCCCAGAATCTGCTCAGTACATCGACTTTTTGTTAAACGCAGCCAAAAAAGGAGGTCAAAATGAAACTAATTAAGTTTGTTTTAGTGTTTAGTTTTGCCACTTTGTTTGGCTGCACCAGCACACATAATGGTTATGACTATACGGCATTTCGAGCTGCTGATCCGCACTCCATTCTGGTATTGCCACCACTAAACAATACCACTGAAGTGATTGCGCCTTATAGCGTTATGGCACAAGTGATCAAACCGATTGCGGAGTCCGGTTATTATGTTTTCCCGGTTGCAGTTGTTGATCAAACCTTTAAAAACAATGGGTTAACTGTTGCTAACGATGTACATGCGGTTCCTGTCAATAAATTACACGAAATATTTGGTGCCGATGCGGCGCTCTATCTCACTGTTAGTGAATATGGCACCAGTTACGTGCTGATTGCCAGTGAAACCCGTGTAACATTAAAAGCCACCTTAGTGGATTTACGCAATGGTGTGGTGTTGTGGCAAAACTCAGCAACCGCCTCTTCCGATGAAGATCGTGATGATGAAAATAACCATGGTCTGTTCGGTGCTTTGGTAGACGCTGCAGTAAACCAGATTTTCGAATCCATTGCAGACACAGGTTTTGATATTACGGGTAAAACCACCGACCGTTTATTATCAGCCGATAACTATAACGGTTTATTATACGGCCCTCGCTCACCACAATATGGCCAGCCAGCGAAAGGCGAATAACCCATTCTCAAGCCAAAGCGGGCGTCCGCCCGCTTTTTTTTAAGCAAAATAACCTAACAACCTGCGGCAAGCCTGACCACAGGTTGCTCGTCTGAATCCCCAACAGAAGAACAAAGGCTTGTCAGGCACAATTCCTCTAAATCGTGCAACTTATTTAACTGGCTGGTTAATAAAGAAACAGGTCGGCTCCCCGATACCTGCATCTTCACTGTCAGGTTATTTTGCTCTGTACGCACATCGCAACTTTCCAGCACAAAACCCCGGTAGCGGGTTACCTGTAATACGCGTTCCAGCGCTGCTGGCGCGTTATTTAATAACAAAGTTAACTGGTGCATTGCGGTTTCTCCCACATTTGATGATTAGCAGTATTTGGCGGCACAATTGGCCACACGTTATCGGTGGTGTTTAAGCGCACATGTAATAAATATGCACCCTTGTGTTCTAACATGCGTTTAATTGCAGGCGCGACTTGCTCTCCTTGTGTTATGACGTCGCTGGCAATATCAAATGCAGCTGCCAGCTTCGAAAATTCAGGGTTGTCGGACAAGTCTGTTTCGCTATAGCGCTGTTCATGAAACAACTCCTGCCACTGTTTCACCATGCCGAGACGCTGATTATCCAGTACGATAATTTTTACTGGTAATGGATACCGCCTAAGCGTTGCCAGCTCCTGAACATTCATCATAAATGATCCGTCACCACACACTGCCACAACTTGCTGCTGTGGATTAGCCACTTGTGCGCCAATGGCCGCAGGTAAACCAAAGCCCATGGTACCCAGTCCACCACTGCTTAAATGCTGGGTGGCACGATTAAACTGCATATGTTGTGCAACCCACATTTGATGTTGTCCCACGTCGCAGCTAACAATCGCGTCAGCTTGAAGTGCATTGCTTAACGAGCGCAACATCGCTGGGGCATCAATAGATTGTTGTTTGGTTAAGTCAGCGTATTGCCAGCTTTTTTGCTGCTTTAGACTGGCGATGGTATGCAGCCATTGTGGTTTATTTTGCAAAGCGGTAAGTTGCGGCAGGATTTGGTTTAAATCCCCCAAAAGACTTAAATCGGCCTGTCGTCGCTTATTAATTTCAGCCGGGTCGATATCGATATGTAACAGTTTGGCATTAGGCGCAAACTCATCCAATTTGCCCGTCACTCTGTCATCTAATCTGGCGCCGATAACAATCAGTAAATCACATTGTTGAACCGCTAAATTGGCCGCCGGTAAACCATGCATGCCCAACAGACCTAAATAACCAGCATGGCGAAAATCAGCACTACCCAATCCTTTTAAAGTAGAGACAACCGGGAAATTATTGCGCTCTATAAAATAGCGCAAATTTTGTGTGGCATTAGCCATGCCTACCCCACCACCGACATAAACCACCGGCGAAGTGCACTCATCAAGCAACTGATTCGCCTGTTCAATTTGCTCATCGCTGCACTTTGGGTATTGGAAATCAACTTGTGGCAGCGCCATAAGTTCTGGCACATCTCCCAACAAAATATCTTTGGGCACATCGATTAAAACAGGGCCAGGACGTCCGGAACGGGCAAGCTGAAACGCCTCATTCAAACTGGGTAATAAATCTTCAGGCTGCATAACCTGCATACTGTGTTTGCAAATGCTTAATGACAGCCCTAACACGTCCACTTCCTGAAACGCATCCGATCCCATTGAAGGACGTGCCACCTGCCCGGTTATCACCACAAGCGGCACAGAATCAAGCATGGCATCGGCTAAACTAGTGAGCAAATTAGTCGCCCCCGGCCCGGATGTTGCCACACAAACACCGACGTTATTGGTGGAACGTGCATAACCTATGGCTGCAAACGCAGCACCTTGCTCATGACGGCAAAGATAATGTTTGACTGGCGAATCGAGCATCGCGTCATACAGCGGCATAATTGCCCCACCGGGATAGCCAAACAGGGTGTCGATTCCTTGTTGACTCAGATAATCCAAAATTGCTTGTGCGCCTGTCATGGTTTTCTCACTTTTTCAGGGCCAGAAACGAAAAAACCCCCGGACTTTCGTGCGGGGGTTTTTGCTGAAACTGGGCTTAATTTAGGCCAATAGCTTCCCCCGCGGAGATAGAATAATCACCACGACTAGTAGGACAATAATACGTACTAAGGAAGCAAAAAGGTTCATGTAAGTGTCGGTTTCAATTTAACTATTTAATTCAGTATTATTTACAAATAACACGGGGTTAAAAATCAGGTCAACCATTAATTAACAAAAAGTGAAAAATAATTGAGCAGTTTCACTCTCTGTTAGTCAGGCATGTATGCTTGCCACCAGTGTTCTGTTTTCACTAAATTCTCAATTTGCATAATATCGCCCACCACAGGTGTGCTGATGGCAATATCATGTTGCGCTGCAAGCTGAGTGACACGTTCAAGCGGTTCATACCAGGTATGCAATGCGAGATTAAAGGTGCCATTATGCACCGGGATCATGGTTTTACCCTGTAAATCAATATGCGCCTGCACACTTTGTTCTGGCAACATATGTACGTCTGGCCACATATTGTCATAAGCGCCGGTTTCAATCAGGGTAAGATCAAAGGGTCCATACTTTTGCCCGATTTTTTTAAACCCCTCAAAGTAACCAGAATCGCCACTAAAGTAGACACTCTCATGGCCAGTTTTAATCACCCATGACCCCCATAAGGTTTTGTTACCGTCGCTAAACGAACGGCCAGAAAAATGACGGCTCGGCGTAAAGGCAATTAATGCATTTTTGGTGGTTATATCCTGCCACCAATCAAAACTAATAATGTCATCTTCAGCGACACCCCATTTACGTAAATCACCTTCCACCCCCATGGGTACGAGAAACTGTCGGGTCTTGCCAACCAATTGTTTTATCGATTGTTTGTCCAGATGATCATAATGATTATGTGAGATCAGCACTTTGTCGATTGGCGGTAATTCATCAATAGAAATCGGTGTTGGGTGAAAGCGTTTTGGCCCCATAAATGAAAACGGCGATGCGCGTTTGGAAAATACCGGATCAAGCAACCAATACTCACCATAAACCTTAAGTAAAACCGAGGAGTGCCCTAACTTCACCAAATGAAAACTATCGTCAGATAAGGCTTCAAGCTGCTCGCGGGTTAGCGTATTTATTGGCAATACCACATCTGGCTCGTGGTCAGTTTTGTCTGCAGTAAAATAACGCGCCATCACCTTTAAAAAAGTCTTAAATGTATTGGCCTGAATGGGTTGGTCGTTTTCAAAACGACCATTGTGATAATGACTGGATTGCTGACCCTGTGCCATTTCAGTTGCAGATAACGATTGATTCACAATAAACCCTCCTACAGCCAATACCAACACAGTGACAAAAATTGCGGTTAGTATTTTCATTTTCACACCAAAAAGTAAACTACACGGTTTAGTTTACACGGCGACGTAAAAAAGTAAACTGCCTAGTGCACATTTTTATGTAACAAGGTACACTTGAGTTGTGATCTATGAGGTGAAGATGAAGTTATCAGAGCAAAAACGACTGGATATTTTAACGGCGGCTGAACTGCTGTTTTATCAACATGGTGTTGAACAAACCAGTATGGATCTGGTGGCCAAACAAGCTAACGTGTCTAAACGTACGGTCTACAATCACTTCGCAACCAAAGAGCAGCTGTTCCACGCTATTTTACTTCGTTTACGCGATCAGCTGGATGACGCAGAAACCATTGCGTTTGATCCTTCACTGGATATTCGCGGCCAATTAGTGAGCATCGCCCGTCAGGAAGCCGCATTACTTACCTCAGATAAATTTTTACGCATTGCACGTGTGGCCTTTTTACATATGTTGCAACAGCCTGATTTAGCCAAACAGTTGAGCGATAATAAAGTTGGCTGCATGGCCTATCTTGAGACATTTTTAACCGAAGCGGTTGCGGCAGGTAAGCTTGCGATCAGTGATATTGAGCTGGCGGCTAAACAGTTTGTTTACCAACTCAAATCTTTTATTTTCTATCCGCATTTGTATGGCTTTGAAGTGTTAGACAAACAGCAAGAACAACAAGTGATTGAAGAAACCGTTGAGATGTTTTTGTGCCGCTACCTGCCGACTTAACGATTAACTATTTTCGTCACTTTGTTCTGCAGCCAGAGCGGCTAATCTTTCACGTTCGGCTTTGCAGATATAAGGCGTTTTCTTTTTAGATGGGCCTTTGGCTTTTTTAAGTCTTTTCTGCAAAATCTGGTTTATCTTTTTTTTTCGGTTCATAACGTATTCTTTTATCGGTTTGGAAACAACAAAACGAGTGGCATTAAGAACACCCGGCTGAACATTATAAATTATTGTTTCGTGACAGTACGTTTTACTTCACAAGTTTCAGTGAAAAGCTGTTAGTATGCGCGCGAATTTCTCGGCGAATTGCCATTTAAGGCAACTCCCCTTTTTTATAATTGAATAGGTATTTCCATGTCAGAAAAAACGACCCGCAACCGTCGTATTCGTAAAAAGCTTTATCTTGATGAATTCGCTATTTTAGGTTTTGAATTTAGCTGCAAATTAGGCACGGCATCAGAAGATGATTACGATGCCTTTTTTAACGACTTCGCCCAGTTTTTAGAAGATCAGCATCTGTACATTACACTGGATAGTGAAGAAACAAACGAATGGTTAGGCGGTGTTATTACCTCTGCTGACCGTTACGGCAACGCCACCGAAGAAAATCGCGAAGCCTTCGAAGCTTTCCTTAAAGCCAACAAAATCGTTAGCGATATCGAAGTAGGCCAATTGGCTGACGCTGTTTACGGCATGTAACAGATAATTTAAATTAACTGGCGCCAGACTGGCGCCATTTTTGTTTTTGGCACCGCATCAGGTTTTCCCATCTCTTCCCCATTACTTTGTTTTACCATTTCATTCAATCGCTTGGCATTTAGCTAATTTACACTCAGAATGTATAACATTATGAATGACTTGTAGTGCATACATCGACCAGACTCTTGTCATTTTCAAGTAACCGATAACCTGCAAATAAAAGCGATATCGGAATAGTAATATCCAGTTGCCTCCATACCTTCATGTAAAATCAGGATGAAATATGCGTGACCTTGATTTGAGAATTAGCCTCGACCGTTATTATCAACAAATTAAAGCGGTAATCATCGATAAACAGCACCCTATTTCCGGCTTGTTACCGGCCAGTACAGCTATCACGGTGCATGGCAATTATCAGGATGCCTGGGTAAGAGATAACGTTTACAGCATTTTAGCGGTTTGGGGATTAGCACTGGCTTATCGCCAGCTGGATAACAATGATGGTCGCGCCATCGAATTGCAGCAGCGAACAGTTAAATTAATGCGTGGTTTATTGCGCTCGATGATGAACCAGTCGGCCAAAGTTGAACTGTTCAAAAAAAGCCGTAACCCACTCGATGCCTTGCATGCAAAATATGATACCGCAAGCGGTGAAAACGTGGTGGCCGACCATGAATGGGGGCATCTGCAAATTGATGCGACATCGGTTTATTTGCTGATGATGACGCAAATGATTGCCTCGGGTTTGAACATTATCTGGACCGAAGAAGAAGTCTGTTTTATCCAGAATCTGGTGTACTACATCGAACGCGCCTATCGCACCCCGGACTACGGCATTTGGGAGCGTGGTGATAAGCGCAACAGTGGTAAGGTTGAGCTCAATGCCAGTTCGTTAGGTATGGCAAAAGCGGCACTGGAAGCCTTATCTGGTTTTAATCTATTTGGTGCCAGGGGGTCGCAAAATTCGGTTATTCATGTGGTGCCGGATAATATCGCGCAAGCCAATATTACCCTCACGTCCATGCTGCCACGCGAATCAAACACCAAGGAAATCGATGCAGCGTTACTCAGCGTCATTGGCTTTCCTGCGTTTACCGTGCCGGATTCAAAACTGGCCAGTAAAGTGCGCAAAGAGATAGTTAAAAAACTCGAAGGTCCTTATGGATTAAAACGTTTTTTACGTGATGGTCACCAAACAGCGTTAGAAGACGATGAACGCCTGCATTATGAAGAGCAGGAATTAAAGCAATTTGAGCACATCGAATCTGAATGGCCGCTGTTTTTTACTTATCTGTACCTTGATGCCATTTACCGTAACGATAGCCATCAAATTGAGCATTATCGCGAATGTTTAGACAACGTACTGGTTGAGCACAACGGCCATAAACTGCTACCTGAACTCTATTATGTGCCGCTTGAACTGATTGAACAGGAACGCGAAAACCCGGGCTCCCAACCACGCGTACCGAATGAAAACGTACCGCTGGTGTGGGCGCAAAGTTTGTTTTTACTCGGCTCGATGCTCGAAGATGGTCTGTTGCGTCCTGGTGATTTAGATCCATTGGGTCGCCATCATAATAAACCAGTGACTCAACCCGTGGTTCAGTTAATTTTTCTGGCTGAAGATGAAGCACTGCAAGATGAACTGGCCACCTTTGGTGTGCGCACCGAAACCTTAAAAAACATTGCCCCGGTAAAAGTCTGCCGACCAGAGGACATTGCTACAGTTCACGCACAGGTAGGTCGTTGTGACAGTTTAGGCTTGACCGGTCGCAGTTATCGCATACCCAAAAGCCTTGCCACCAGCCGGGTGTATAAACTCAATCATGAGCGTGTGGTGTGTATTACACCTTCCTTTATGCAGCAAGAGTTTTTCTTAAGCTACGATATCGATTTTTTAGTCAGTCGCTTTAAAAGTGAATTACGTTACCTGCAACGCAACTGGACTGAACTAGGCCGCCCAACGGTGACCGTGCTGCTTACCCGACAATTGCTTGATACCGATCGCAGTTCGTTTTTCGCCTTGATGAAGCAAATTGAAGCAGGTGATGTAGATGGCATTGCCGTCACCCATGGCAAAATGGCGCAGTTAATGTCTACCGCAGCGATTGAACGCATCGACCATTTACATGGTTACACTGTGCCAGATGCGCCACTGGATCAAATCCTCGCCACATCGTGCCGTTTGGATACCAGCGCAGATCACACACCGCTATCACAGGCTGACGATCTTGAAATTGATTTATGTACCGATGAACAGCAACTTATAGACAAGTTGGCTTGTGCAACCAATGTCTACGAACAAATCGCTTTGTTAAGTGCTCTGGTAAAAATCAAAACACTGGATGCTCACATTTATATCCATCACGGTGAATACTCGCTGCGTGATTTAATCGAAGAAGTGTATTGTCAGGCGGGTCGTTTTCGCGTTTGGTCAGTATTACGCAGCGCATCAGGTTTGTTGGGTAAATCGGATGGCGATTTAGGTCTGGCAGTGAGTGCTTTACTGGTTGCACAAAAGAACATTCAGGTAGGTCGCGCCTACAGCGATGACTCGTTAATTTCCCGGCCTTTAAACGATGATGAACTGTTGGAAAAAATTCACACCTATTGCCGTGAAGATGTGCGCGACCAGATATTAACCCAGGAAGTATTACTGAGCTTAAGTCTGCTTATCCGTGCGCGTCCTGAACTATTCAGTGAACTGCTAACCATTCGGGTCAGCCATTTAATTTTGCTGCTCACCAGCCAGATTGCGCGCGCAGAAAACATCGCACCAGATGAAGCCTACGAACAACTTATGAATGTGGCACCATCAGACATTCAGCGGCGTTTAGAGGCGGTATTGGAAAATTACCAATCGCTGAATGACTTACCTCAAAAAATGGAAGTACTGCACGCCAAAGGCAGCTCCGACACATTACATTGGCAGCAAAATCTCGGATTAGAGAAAATCAGCGAACCGGCAGGAGGCTGGCTGGCATGGCGACAACATCAGGGGATCATTGACCGTCGTTCAGCCGAATTTAATCAGAATATCTGGTTGATACTGCATCACACTACCGGACTTATTATCGGTAATAAAATGGATAAACGTAACCGCATCAACAGTGACGTGGTGCTAAGTGATATGACTCCCGGTGAAGCGGCTTTTGCGCTGTTAACCGAACATATGCTTAACAATATTCAGTCGGCTGAATATCGTCAGCTAACCATTGAAGCTCTCACCGCGATGGCGAGCTTTTTTGAACAAAACCCGAGTTTAAAAGTGGATGAAGCGATAGTGGTGGATGTGGCCATTGGCCATGCAGTTAATCTGGCCTATCTGGATTCCTACCCGGAACGCGCCGATAACTACAATCATTTTAAAGGCCATGCGTGGGATTGTTTTTACGCTGGCTCAGTGCAACAAAGCACCGCCTTTATTATTCAGGCGTTAACAAACTTGTTAATTGTGCGCACACCGGCACAGCCCGTCTGATAATAAAATAACTAAAAGCACCACAGTGACTATTGATTAACTGTGGTGAAGTTTATTTATCTACTCATATAAAATTAATTAAAGTTGAAAATAATATACACAAACCGTAGAAAATTTAATCAAAACCCTTGTGCAAATTAATTAAACAATTAAGAATTAACATCAGAAAGAATATGTCATTCAAAAAATAAAAATAAAAAATAATAAAAAATTTAAATTGAAATAACCATTGACTTCCTATCATTATAATGAGAAGAATAAATAGTCGACAACATGCTTAGTCGACAAGGAATATAATTACATCAAAAAAGGAATATTTATGTCTTTAAGAAAAAAAAATAGCTAGCATTGCATTCATCTCTTTATTTACTATAAGCAATTCAGTTTATGCTTTCTCATGTGAAACATCTGCTGAAGTCACTTGTGACTCCAACGGGAATTGTAGCGCAACCATTAAAGTAAAGTGCAGCTAGTAATTTTAAGTATAAAGGGGTGAGATACCCCTTTTTTTATAAAAAGGATGTTATATGAAAAAATATCTATCTATACTTTTCCTTCTCCTTTCATTCAACTCTTATGCTAACGAGAGTATATTTACCAATATTAAGCCCTTGCAAGTTATGGATTTTTTACACTCGGGCATACCAAATAAAGTTCCCGCTTTATATGTATGGGATAAAAAAGGACAACCTCAATATTTTCATTCTGGCAATGGCTTTGACAAAATCCCAAAGAATATTAATTTAGAGAGCGCCATTCCAAATACGACACAGAGTGGCTTTATTTTTTTAAAAAAATATTTAACCAGTAATAAACTATGGAACAAAAATAAAAATAATGTAGTTTTTGTTATTTTTGATAAAAGTGTAGGTAACTGCCAATCCTGCGATACTGCACAAAATACATTTTCCCACTCCAATCCGTTTAGCTCTGCAGACTACAATTTAATCAAACTGGTAATTGTTCAATAACTGAATATGTTTTATGGATTGTGGAAGTATTGGAAGTATTCTGCAAAAGAACTCGTTGTTCTTAGCTGTGCATTTGGCCTACTGTTAGCAATTATTGTTTTATTGTCTACCATAGCCAAAGGGGGGGGATTGAATAACCAATTTAACCAGCTTAATGGCTTTGGAATGTTATCCAAAAGCGGGGTATTAAGTCGCACCAGCCAAAATATTAGCCAATTATTAGACTCTATTCCCGCAGTGCAGCAACGTTTTGTATGGTATGTAGATAGCGTACCGGTAGTAATTAGTGGTGAAGAGCACATACTTAATGTGGGATTTACGAATAGCGCTTATTTGACTGCATTGTCCCCTCGCTTTACTAATGGTGCACAACCCTATCGTTGCGATCCAGACTGCGTATTAATCGGCGCCGCGATTTCTTCGACTTTGGCAAACGCAGATTCCATATCAATAATGGGGAAACGTTATTCAGTATCTGCCCAATTTACCCAAAAACAAATAGCCTTTCCCCATGATGAAGGTGCAGACCTTATATTAGATATCAGTGAGCTTGCCTATGCCTCGAGCTTTAAAGACACATTAGAGTTTGTAAGCAGTAGTTTAGGAGGAAGTATAAGCTCGGTGAAAGCAGCTGAATTTATCCCTATTATCCGCACCATGGTTAAACTTATACCAAATACCAATTATCACGATGTATCGCAGCAATTAAAGCGAGAATTTGAAAACCAACAACCTTTGTACAGCGAAATAAAAAAGATATTCAGCTTGCAAGGTAGTGATAATAGGGTTTTGGATATTATTGAGGGACCATTTTTTGATATTCAAGCCAAACAAAATCAAGCTATGATTCGCAGCTTGTTTTTTATTGCTGCAGTGCAATTGCTGCTGGTTGCCTTTGTCAATCTAATCAGCCTCATATCTCGTTTGAATTTGATGCGTTCGCACGAGAACCACATAAGATATGCATTAGGTGCCAGTAAGCTCTCAATATTCATCAACAACATCATTTTTATTCAACCTGTAATGCTCTTATCAGGAATCTGTGGAGGCATTATTCTATTGACCTTCAAGCTAGTTGCCAGCGAGGCATTAATAGCAATGCTAAATATCCCCTTTCCCAATGCCTCATTTTTAATGGCTTTTTATTTACTGTTGTTGACAGTTATTGCATTACTACTACCAGCATTGATAAACATCAAGATATTAGTATCTGGTACCGGTAATGAAAGGGCTCCTCTCTCACGTAAGATAATTTATCAAGTCAGAAGTCTAAACGTGGTTCTATTTTTGCTCGCCATTACCAGCGTGTTTTTAGGATTACATACCTATACGCAATGGCAATTACTTAAAGACAGGGGCATCAAAAATCTCTCACCAACAACTCAAGTAGTTGAAGTGAAAAAAACCGAAAATCAGCCCATATCCAGCCATTGGGTCAGCCAAGCGCAAGCTATTTTAACAAATGTAACAGGCGCAGCATTCTTAGAAACATTACCCGGCGATAGACGGTTGTCTTATAAAAATTTGCGCTTTAATGACGAAGCATGTAACAAACAATTTGATAGCTGGATCAATAACTTTTATGGGGAGCCATTTAAAACTTTAACCAACTCAACAATATCCACACAGAATTGGAGTAAAAATGATATAGCGATTTCACAAAGTATATTGGAGCTGTGTGGCTTTGACAAAAATACGATAATTGGTAAATACGTAATGGATACAGATAATAATCAATACAAAATTAATGCGGTTATCGCTGATATTAGTTATGACCTGTACAGTCAAACCCCACAATACGTTATTTACCAACCACAAAACAATGCCCACAACTTATATGCTCTAGTATTACCCGGCAATATTAAAGTAAGCAATATAACCAAAACATTAGAGCAGCTATTTATTGAATACAATCTACCACTGAAAGTAAGCTTTAGTAGTCACATAATCGAGTTTATAAAAGCCAAATTGGTTAAAGAAACTGTCACTATGTTTATATGCTTTACATTAATGGGAGTGTCGCTTGCGATACTTTATTTAGCATTTACTCAACACATAAATAAAGTACTGGCAATGAGAAACACCGAATGGGGTACCATGAGAGCCATGGGTGCCAATAAAAATAGACTAACCCGATGTGTTTTAATGGAATTAGTTAGTGAATGGCTATTAGCAATTTTAATAGGTTTAACCTTGGCGTGTGGCTATATGTATTTTATCAACCGCATGAATAGTGCTTCTCTTTTTGCGGACATATTAACCCTGGCCGTAGCAAGTGCCCTTGTTTTAATCATCGCAAGTTTGTATGTGATAAAAAAATTGCACCAACTTTTCCAACACACGCCATCACAGTTATTGAGATACAAGGGAGCTCAATGAAATTTGAAGATATTCAAAAACAAGTAGCCAATAAAAGAAAAAATCGCATGGTGATATTGTTTACCAGTGCATTAGTTATATTGACAATATTCATTGCCATGGGCTTAATGCTCGCCCAAAAAAAAATCAGTAAAAACGAATTACAGCTAAGTCATGTTGAATTGGGGGATTTCACAGAGATCATTGTCGCCAATGGCCAATTTAAAAACCGATATCCCAGTGTTATTCCTACAACGCAGGAAGGTGTAGTGCAAACCATACTAGTGGACGAGGGGCAATATGTAACACGTGGTACTCCGTTGCTGACGCTAAGCAACGACAACTTTGATTTAAAAAAGTCACAGCTACAGAACCAGCGTCACAATAGCCAATTAGAACTAGAACTGAAAAATGCCCGCTTAGCACTGGAAACTGTGCAGCAGCAAACCGAAGTTGCGCGCTTAAAAGGTGAATATGATGTTTTGCAAGCGCAGTTTCGTGCCCAGCAAGAATTGGCTAACAAGGGTATTATTTCAAAACTGGAGTTAATGGCGACCGAAGTAAAACTTCGAAATATGCAGCGTCAACACACGCTTGCGGCCAATACACTTAGCACAATGAATAGCTTGCATAACAAAGAGGAAACATTATGGCAGCTTAAAGTAGCCGAAATCGATAAAGAAATCGATGCACTTAATGACGACATCAATGAGCTTAATATTGTGGCCAAAGAAGATGGCCAGATTCAAAAAATTAATGCCAAGTTAGGCGAAAGACTAACGTTAGGTGCTCCCGTGATAGAACTATCTAAAAATGAAGATCTGTATTTTGTCGCTCAAATACCTGAGCGAGATGCACAACGCATTCAGCCTCAAAATCAAGCGAACATACGGGTAAACAGCAAATGGCTTCAGGGTCAAGTTGAAAGAGTTAGTCCTAATGTCACTAATGGCTTTGTTGATGTATATATTCAATTCTCTCTGAACAACACCAGCCAATACCAATTAAAACAAGACTTGTCAGCCAAAGTCGAAATCACCACCCAAGTGCTCGACAACACCACTTTTAGCGATAAGCGCATTGCCAACAATGCCAACACAGAACAATCCAGTTGGTTTTACAATCAAGCTGACAACTCGTTAGTCAAGCGTAACATCAAACTAGGTGAAATTTCTCAACAAAAAGTCATGATCGTTTCAGGGGCACAACCAGGTGAACTTATAGTTAGCTTCGAGCAATCAAAACTTTGGGGCGACACACCACCAAAGGTTGTGTTGTAAGGAACATTTAATGTTAGTTGCGTTAGAAAAGCTGAATAAACATTTTGATTTGGGTGGTATGTCCCAACAGGTTCTATTTGATATTGATTTAATTATTAATGAAGGCGAGTTTGTTGCGATTAGTGGTCCATCAGGCGGGGGGAAATCCACCTTGTTATCGATTTTGGGTTTGCTCGACATGCCCTCGAGTGGCCAATACCGTTTGGCCGGCCATACTACAGTGGATTTTTCAGACGAATTGGCAGCGGCCATTCGTAATCAATATTTTGGTTATGTTTTTCAAAGTTATAACCTTATCCCACAACTTAGCGTGTGGGAGAACGTCGCACTGCCATTAACCTACTACAGCCAATTGAAAAAGCCGCAGTGCCAACAAAAAGCACGCGACTATTTAACCAAGGTTGGTCTTGATGACAAATACGCTCACTATCCTAACCAGCTATCAGGCGGTCAACAGCAGCGCGTCGCCATTGCACGAGCCCTTATCACTGAGCCAAAAATTATTTTTGCAGATGAGCCAACCGGTAATCTCGATTCTCACAATAGTGAAAATATTATGAATATTTTCAAGATGTTAAATAATGCAGGCCAAACCATAGTCATGGTGACGCATAATCCACTGGAACTTAACTACGCCTCCCGAACCATTACAGTCAAAGACGGCCGAATTAACTAATAGCTGTATGTTTTCGTTCAGCGAATAACGACTGAGCTTGCTGGCTAAGATATTCCTGCGCGTCATTATCTAAACAGCGGTTGGAAAGATAACTGCGGCTTTTGCCCACATACAGCAGCCAGCCTTTATCCGTAGCTTCAATTTTACTAATACTGTCCCAGCTCATATTGGCATTTACATGCAAAGACGAAACTTCAATCCCTTGTTCGTTTATCACCAGTGTGACTTTATGCCCAGCGGCTTTACTTATCATCTGCCGTGCCAACCACCAGGATTTTTTAAAGCGTTCACTTAAGGCTTCAATCACCCCCAGGCCAACCACAAACCAGGCTAGATAAGCATCAATATCTGGCACATACAACAAAATGAAACCAACCAACACCAAAGCCAGGGATTTTCGATAGGGTTTAAAGCCCGGCTCAATCACCACAGATTGGTCAAAGGTTTCACTGTAATGGCTTTTATCCAGCACGTAAGTGGTGGTGTAGTTAAACGGCTCTGTCATCTGTGGCTCGGTATCTCGTTTTGATTATTTAGCATATACAAAAAAGCGAGCATCAAGTTCCCCTGTCGCTCGCTTTCATACAGAACACAAAACCGCTAATTAGTGTTTATCACCACGGCTTTGGAATTTACGTTCTTCGGTGTTGATTTTAATCCACTCACCTGTGCTGATGTATTCTGGTACTTGCACAACCAAACCTGTTGATAAGGTTGCAGGCTTAGTACGAGAGGTAGCAGATGCACCTTTAATTGAAGGGTCAGTTTCTACCACTTCCAGTTCTACGCTCATTGGCAAGTCAATCGCAACGGGCACTTCACTTACGATAACGACCTGAATACCATCGGTGCTTTCTGTGATAAACAAGGCTTCATCGGCAATGCTGTCTTTGTTTAAGTGATATGGGGTGTAGTCTTCTTTATCTAAGAATACGAATTCGTCACCATCCATATAAGAGAACATTGCTGGACGACGGATCAGATCAGCCATTTCCAGCATGTCTGAATCTTTAAAGGTTTCGTCAAACTTAGCGCCAGTTACTACATCGTACATACGCATACGGTAGATGCTGCCGCCAGCACGGCCTTGTGGTACTGAGCGGTCGATATCGCGAACGATACAGGTTTTACCATCAAACACGATGGTGTTGTTCTTTTTGATTTCACTTGCCTTTGGCATGATTTAATCCTGCAAAAAAATGCCAGCGATGCTGGCGTGCTATTCAAAATTCAGGCGCTATTCTCTTAGATTTTGCCCCAATGGGAAA
Organism: Neptunicella marina; assembly: GCF_014270035.1. Classification (GTDB taxonomy): domain Bacteria; phylum Pseudomonadota; class Gammaproteobacteria; order Enterobacterales; family Alteromonadaceae; genus Neptunicella; species Neptunicella marina. The sequence goes on from NZ_JACNEP010000007.1 coordinate 176,177, forward strand.
GCCTCAATTTCGCCCACCGGATCTAATAAGGCGTTTCATTGCAATTATTCATGCATTTTTACAAATCGGAGTTGTCATATTGGAATAAAAATATAAGGTAAGGCAACGTTGTGCTCTGGGAACCGAATAACATCTGTTCAGCCGCTCAAAAAGTCACTGTACAGTTAATAAAGACACTCAAATCATTATTATCGACTGGAGAATAAAGGGTAAATATCCATAAAATTATAAGGCACCAAATTCAGCAATTTTATCGATATTTAAACCTTCCTCAACAACATCAATGCAGGAGATTTGTGATACCAATGTTTACTGAAGAAATGGTACATACCGCGCTACAAACCTGGTGCGACAACGTGGTTAAAGTTGGCAAAATTCATTCAGAAGGTGGCGATGCCAAAGCATTCTCGCTTCAGGTACTGTCGGAAAATTACGATTACGACAACGGACACGTATTATTTAAACCCACACTAACTTTCGGCCAGCAAACCTTCCGCCCAACTAAAGAAGGCGCGTTATCTTATTTTGTTGGTGGTAACAGTGATTACCCTAATGACAATGGCTTTAAACTCAAGCCGTGGGTAAAAGTGTGGTACAGCAAAGAAGACTTCATCCTGCATGGCGACTTAGCCATAGTGCAATGTAACGTTCACTTTATCGGTGAAGATGACAGCCATATTTTTGTGAACAAAAGCTTTGTATTCAAACAATGCGAAGACGGCAAAATCCGCATCATTCTGCATCAATCTTCTCTGCCTTATCAGCCAGACGCGTAAGTTTTAGGTTGAATCGAATATCGGCAGCTCTAGGTTGCTGCCGATAGCACTCCAATAAAACGGAACTTCATCCCTCGCTTACCGATACAAACACATTTCTACTGCGTTAACTCACTAATAACCAAATTAGTCGCCCTAAACGTCCAATCAATAAAAGTCTGTTCTGTTGTTCCTATATGTATCAGTGCCACAAAATGAAACATAATGAAACTTTCTAATGCAAGTAACTGTTAACCTTACACCAATTTACTGGTATAACTTTCAAACCAGTCACCAAAACCCTGATAAACAAGGCCATCTAGTTATACTAAGCCAAATCATAAAATACTAATAACCACCTATTCAAAGCCATAAATAGCGATATACCCACCCCAAAACGAAACATAAACAAGCTAAAACGCTTCACTTAAATTACAAAATAAAATATAAAACTAATAAAACTAATAAGAAAAGTTCATTAAAACGTAATTTATTTCTTTTAATGACTTTACAGTTTCGTTATGCTTCCTTTTTGAGCAGTATCTAATAACTAAATAACAACTGTAAATTTAAGGAAATCACAATGGTCCCAACTATAAAAAAAAGGAAGCTGGCAATTGCATTATCACTCGCGTTTTGTAGCTATGGAGTGAATGCCGCTGACGACGATAAAACCGAAAAAGAAGAAGACAGTCAGTTCGAAAAAATCACGGTGTCCTCTCGCCAAAGCAGTTTAATTAAAGCGATGGATATTAAGAAAAGCACCGATTCAGTTGTAGACGGCATTACTGCACAGGAATTAGGGCATTTTCCGGATGCAAACGTTGCAGATTCACTATCACACATTACTGGTGTCACCATAGACAGAACAAGTGGTGGTGAAGGACAAGGTGTTAACATCCGTGGACTGGGACCAGAATTTAGCATTGTAACCTTAAATAACCGGATCATGGCGACCGACCAATCCGGACGTGAATTTGCGTTTGATGTGCTGCCATCAGAAATGATCTCAGAGGCGTGGGTACATAAATCCGTCACCGCCTCAACCTTAGAAGGCAGTATTGGTGGTGCCATTAATTTAAAAACTGCGCGCCCGTTAGATAACAAAGGCAAACAAGGTTCTATTGCGCTTGAAGGCCAGTATGGCGAGAAAGTTGACGATTACGGTTATAAATTTTCTGCGGTAGGCAGCAACACCTTTGCAAATGACACTATGGGTGTCATTTTTTCAGCGTTAATGAGCAATACCCCTACCCGTACCGATTCATTATCTGACCTTAACTATGGTGAAAACTGGAGCTGGGATCACGACAACGATGCAGGTGGCGGTGTTAACTGGCAGGATGCTTCAAACGAACTGAAAATTCCTAATGTTGTGGCCTACACAGCTCAGCTGGAAGACAGAAAACGCTTTGCGTTATCCGGCGCATTTCAATATCGCCCCAACAATGATTTAGAAGTGGTAGTTGATGGTTTGTGGACCCGCCTTGAAGCACCGTCACAAGGCTACACAGAATCTTATTACTTAGTGGGCCGTGCACAAAGCTGGCACGACGCAACCTATACCGGCACCCCAACTGCGCTAAACCCTCAGGGCACCATAGTGACCAGTGTCAAAATGGACAACCTTATTCCTGAGCTGGTTACCATTACTGAACACCGCGTGGTTGATACTGCACAGCTCGGCATTAACGCCAAATTTTCAGTGTCTGACACTTTTGTTGTCACCGGTGATCTTTACGCATCTCAGTCAACACGTGACGCAGGCGGTAAAGATAAATTTGTGGTTGCCCACGGGGTGGGCGGTGTACCAAATACAGCCACTTTTAGCCTGACCGAAAATGGCTTACCCAATGTCGAATTCGATTTTAGCCAGAATGCCCACATTAACTCAGTGAGTGATTTAATCAGCAATGATCAGTTTGGCCCGCACTTCTCGCAAACAAACGGGGTTGATATTGAAGACACTGTTATTGGTGGCTCGCTGGCCGGTGAACTGTTCTTTGATCTTCCGGTAATTGATAGTCTGGATATGGGCATTGTTTACAACAAACGTACCAAAGGCAGAGAAAAATACGATAACCAGCAAGCACGTAATTTATACAGTAACGGCCCGTTTACCTTCGCCGATACCGGTGTGAATGTGGTAGAAAGTTTTCCGATTGATAACTTTCTGGATGGCATTGGCGGCAACTTCCCACGTCAGTTTGTCGGATTTGATATCGATGCCTATCAGGAAGCTATGCATGCAGCAGACAATAATCCTAACGTCATCAATCGCTTCACGGGTGAAATGTATCCTGAAGGTTATTCATACAATGATGAACCGGTATTTAATCCAAATGAATCGTTTGAAGTAGAAGAAGAAACCATATCGGTTTACCTGCAGGCCAATTTATCCGGCGAACGTTGGTTTGCTAACGCTGGCTTGCGTTATGTCAGCACAGATACCGCGTCGAATGGTTGGTTGTGGGAGATTGATAAAGTCAGTGAAGCATCGCCGTGGGTATGGATAGTTGAACACAAAGATCCAGAGCCGCTATCGGTAACCAAATCTTACTCTGAGCTTTTACCCTCAATTAATATTGGTTTTGATATTACTGATGAATTGCTAATCAGACTGTCCTATGCACAGGTTATGTCCCGTGCGTCACTGGATCAATTATCGACTCAGGTTGATGATGGTTCAGCAGCCTGGGGCGAATTTACCCTTAACCGTGTAGGTAACCCGACCCTTTCGCCGGTTACCGCGGATCAGGCCGATATTTCACTGGAGTGGTACTTCCAGGAAGGTTCAGCATTAACTGCGGCCGTATTCTATAAAGATATCAAAGGGTTTGTTCAGGATTGGCAAAATGTGTATCCCAATGAGGAAGATCAGGCTAACCGCCCTACTTATTTAGTGGAAAATCCTCAACCCTGGATTGAAACAGGCTACATCGAAGTGCCGTTCAATGTGTTTGAACCACGAAATCTGGACACCGCTAAAGTGCTGGGTTACGAGTTTTCATATCAGCAGTTTTTCGAAAATGGTTTTGGTATCACTGCCAACTATACCTACATCGACACTGAATCTATCGTAAACGGATTTAACGAAGGTGTACTGGCGGGTGTGCCCGACACATCCTACTCGATGAACCTGATGTATAACGTTGACAAATTAAGCCTGAGTTTGTCGGCGACACATACCGAAAGTTACATCACCAGTCACTGGAGTCCGCTAAACGTGGTCAGCCTCGACGAACGCAAATATAAATCAACTGCCGATGCCATGACCTGGATGTCTGCATCTGCAACCTATGCATACACTGAAAAACTGCAGGTGTTTGTACAACTGGATAATATCCTCGATGACAACTGGCACAGCTATCTGGGTCAGAAGGATATTCCAGGCTCCTACGCCGAATGGGGAAGAAAAATAAACATGGGCGTGCGCTATAAGTTCTAAGTTTGTCTCCCACTTAGAACCAATGGATGCCACTTTTTATCCCGGTAAGAAGTGGTATCCATTATTTTTTATAACAAAAACAAGGCTCATAGAGGCAACAATGAAAGGCATCTGCAAAACATCATCATTTCTTTTTTTAAGCTCAGCGTTACTCGCATCCTGTGCATCCGTTTCCGGTACCAAAACCCAAAGTGCAGCATCATTACAACCCAGTGGACAATGGACCGCGTTCACTAATGGTCAGGCTGCCACTCCACCCATGGGCTGGAATAGCTGGAATGCCTTCCACACAGACGTTAACGAAGAAAAAGTACTGGGCGCAGCTCAAAAACTGCTAGACAGCGGCCTTGCCGACCTTGGCTATCGTTATATCAATATCGATGATGGCTGGTGGTTAAAACGTCGCCAGTCGGACAATACGCTGGTGGTACGCACTGCCATTTTCCCAAGTGCCGTAATACAAGGTGCCCCGGCCGACCAAACCTCATTTAAACCCTTTGTCGATCATATTCATGCCATGGGTTTAAAAGCCGGAATTTATACCGACATTGGAAGAAATGCCTGTTCACAGGCCTATAACCTGACCAGTCCAAATCTGCCAGAAGGCACTCAGGCAGAACGTGAAGTCGGTACTTACGGCTTTGTGGATCAGGATATGAAACTGTATTTTGCCGACTGGGGCTTTGACTACATTAAAGTAGACGCCTGCGGCATCGATGCTTACGCACCAGAGCGCGAGCATGTAAAAGCGCTGAATTACCGCCCGATGCAACCGCTTATCTATCAGGACAATATCAATCTGACAGATTCTGCCACCGTGCAAAACCTGTATGAAACCCTGCAACAAGCGCTGATTAAATACAATCCAGATGGCGATTTTGTGTATTCCATCTGCAACTGGGGCTCAGCCAATGTGCGCCAGTGGGGAAAAGATGTGGGCAATATGTGGCGCACCAGTGGCGATATTGTCCCGGTTTGGTCGCGAATGCTACACAGTGTCGACAGTGTGATCACACGCAGCCTTTATGCGGGTCCCGGTACCTGGAACGATCCCGATATGCTGTACATAGGCAAAGGTGATTTCGATGAACATCATTTAACAGAGGCAAAAAGCCAGTTTGCGCTTTGGGCGATCCTGTCTGCGCCGTTATTGATCGGCTACGATTTACGCCATGCACCTGACGCACTGATGGATATTTGGGGTGCAGATGAAATTGTTGCGGTAAACCAGGATCCGGCTGGCAATCAGGGGGTTCTGGCCTACAACAGTGACGACGTCCAGATTATTGTAAAAACACTGGCTAAAACCGGTGAAAAAGCGGTGGCCATATTTAACCGTGGTTTAGCGCCAATCAAGGTTCAGCTGACTGCCGCGCACCTGAAAATGGCGGCCGATCAGACTATCTCGTTACGTGACTTATGGGAAAAACGCGATCTTGGCAGCTTTAAGGGTGAAACCACAATAGAAACACAACCTCGTCAAACCGTTATTTTAAAAGCCAAAGGAAACAGTGAGTTAACAAACGGTATCTATCTGTCGGAAATGCCCGGCCGGGTTAACGTAGCAGAAGATGGTGTGACGGCGCCCATGATGGATCCCAACATTCATAAAATGGTAGATCCGTGGGGCATGGGAACCCGTTCCGGCGGCCAGCGACCACAATATGCCGGATGGGGCGGAGCCAGAGCAGATTCAACGCCTTATAACGAAAATATCCGCATGCAAAATACTATTTACCGCTCGGGTATCGGCGCGTTGGCTAATTCACGTTTAGAAGTAAAAGCAAACGCTGAATTTAATACATTCTCGGCGCAGGTAGGAATTGACGACAGCAGCCCGGGTAAATCGGCCCCCGTGCAATTTGAAATTTACGGCGATGGTAAATTGCTGGAGACATCTGTGCCCACATCATTCAATCAGACACCCGTCACCCTCAGTGCTGATGTCACAGGAGTCAAAGTGGTCGAGCTGATTGCCCGCCAAATGGGTCCTGCTCATCATCCAGTGGTAGTGGCCTGGGCAAACGCAAAACTACAGTAATTAACTGTGATACAGAGATAAAACAAATAATGTTGTGTGGTATCGATATAGGTGGGACGAAAATTGAAACAGCAGTATTTAATGATGATTTATCGCCCGTTGAAACCTGGCGGGTAGATACGCCCACCCGCGATTATCCATCGTTTTTAAGTTGTATTAGGCAACAAATTGCTAAGGCGGACACCATTGCCGGTTCGCCTTGTTCTGTCGGTATTGGACTACCGGGATTGCGTGATGTCGAGGGACGCACGCTGTCAGTTAATGTGCCTTGCGCCAACCAGCAACAGGTTGAACAGGATCTGTCGCACCTATTAACGCGCAACGTATATATAGAAAATGACTGCAGGTGTTTTGCGTTATCAGAAGCCCGCTTTGGCGCAGGACAAGGCTACACGCGGGTGTATGGTGCCATATTAGGCACAGGTGCCGCCGGTGGTTTTTGTGTCGACGGCAAACTTAACAGCGGCCAAAACCATATAGTTGGTGAGTATGGTCACATTCCCATTCCTGCACAGTTAGCCATGCAATATCAACTTCCTGTATTGCCTTGCGGATGCGGGTTGAGTGGCTGTCTTGAGCAGTATATTTCAGGAAAAGGCCTAATCTTTTTGCATCAGCATGTTAGTGGTGAATCGCTATCTACCCGCGAGATTGTCGATAAAATTCGTGAAAACAATACAGATGCAATCAAAACCTTCGCCATATTTATGGATTTACTCGGTTTTGCCATGGCGACCATAGTACATAGTTACGACCCCGACGTTATCGTGCTGGGCGGTGGTTTATCTAATGTTGCTGAGATTATTGACAGCTTACCGCAAGCCGTTCAGCGCTTTACTTTCCCAATTGTAGTATTGCCGCGCATTGTTAAAGCCACACACGGCGATTCCAGCGGTGTGCGCGGGGCAGCACTACTCGCAGTTTAATCATTAAAGGTATTTTCATTATGCAGGCCATTACTAATGCCACTGTTTTCACTGGTGAAAAATTGCTTGAATGCACCAGTGTTGTTTTTGATCACTCCGGCATTATTCAGGTTATTCCCGACGCCGATTTGCCCGTGGACATTCCCAAAATCACCGATTTTGCCGGGGACTATCTGGTTCCTGGTTTTATCGATTTACAGGTAAATGGCGGCGGCGGTGTTATGTTTAATTCATCCCCTACCCGCGCCACTATCCAAACCATGGTAAAGGCTCACAACCAGTTTGGCACCACGGGATTGTTCCCCACATTAATTACCGACAATAAGGATAAAATGCGTTTGGCTATCAGTGCGGTGGACGAAGCCATTGCCGCAGGCGATAGCGGCGTTTTAGGTATTCACCTTGAAGGCCCGTTTCTTAATCCACTTAAAAAAGGCGCGCACGATGCCAGTAAATTTAGCCAGATAGACGATGAAGCTATCGAGCTGCTGTGCTCACTCAAACACGGTAAAACAATTGTTACGCTGGCACCGGAATTAACCGATGCCCAAACCATCACCAAACTAACCGAACGCGGCGTCATTGTGTGTGCAGGGCATTCAAACGCAACCTACGAGCAAATGGTAGAAGCGATAATGGCTGGAGCACAGGGCTTTACTCATTTATTTAATGCCATGAGCCCGTTTGAGGGTCGTGCACCCGGCATGGTCGGCGCTGCTCTTTTAGATAAAAGCAGCTGGTTTGGCATTATTGCCGATGGACACCACGTACACCCTGCATCGTTAAAACTGGCAGTACAGGCAAAACAAACCGGAGGCGCTATTCTGGTAACCGATGCCATGTCTACCGTGGGTGCAACCGATAACAGTTTCGAACTGAACAATGAAATCATCTATGCCAAAAACGGACGATGTGTAAACGCAGCAGGCTCACTGGCAGGCTCTGATCTGGATATGTTCTCAGCCATCAAAAACAGCATGCAATTTGCTGATATCAGTTGGCAGGAAGCCGTACGCATGGCAAGCCTGTATCCGGCAAAAGCCTGTGGTATGGATAAAACTTGCGGCGTAATTCAAGCGGGAGCTAAAGCCAGTTTTAATCGTCTTTCGGCCAACTTTGAGTTACGTAATAGCTGGATAAATGGAGCACTCTAAATGATGTATCAAATGATAAAACAACGGGCACTGGGCATTACTGGATTACTGTTAACAACACTGGCGCTGTGTAGTTGCCAAAGCTCAACATCCGAGCCCGTGTCGCTCCAGTCCAGCATTAACAGCGTACAACCAATGACAGGTTTAGTGTACTGGACAGATAACCCTGAGCTTGAAACTGAAAAAGGCAGTGCAGCGCGCATTGAGTTTTCATATTTAACCTATGCTGAGGTGGTCGCCAGCAATGGTGATTTTGACTGGCAAAAGGTGGATAACATATTAACCACGGCCGCTTCACGCGGCCATCATGTTATTTTGCGCTTTCACTATACCTACCCCGGCGTAACCACGCCTTCTGTACCTGCGTTTATTACCAATCAGGCCGGTTACCATATGCGCGAGGAACAGGTTGAAGGACAGCCGACGTTTATACCCGACTGGTCATCACCCGCGCTGCAAGATTTCACCCTGGCGTTTTTGCAGGCATTTGCGCAACGTTACAATAACGATAAACGACTAATGCTGGTTCAACTGGGTTTTGGCTCCTATGCCGAATATCACCTGTATGAAGGGCCATTGACGTTGGGCGACACCTTTCCGTCAAAGGATTTTCAGCAAACCTTTATCAACACCGCAAACAGCTTGTTTACCCGGCTACAATGGGCAATTTCGATAGACTCGGCCAATACTGATTATTCTCCGCTACAACCTTTTGCGGCAGACACAGCATTAAATTTTGGTTTATTCGATGACTCACTGATGCACCAAACCCACTCAGAGAACGATCAAGAATATAACCGCGCAAGCTGGCTGGCCTTGGGCGAAAACCGTTATCAAAACAGCATAATGGGCGGTGAACTTAACTACTACAGCGACTGGGATCAGGAAAGTGCATTAGCATTACCCGACGGCCCGTGGGGTAAAACTTTTGAGTGGTTTGCAGAGCAATATCACCTAACTTATGTGATTGCCAACGACCAGCCAGAATATCAGGACGTTGCCAGGCTCAAACAAGCATCAATGTCACTTGGTTATCGATTTGCAATTACGCAGTTTGAGTGCGATGACTCACGCTGTGATATCACAGTTACCAATCAGGGCACAGCACCTTTTTATTACGATGCCTTTGTTTGTGTTAACCAAAACTGTGCAGAACAAAGCCTCAAAATGCTACAACCCGGTGCCAGTTTAAATTTGCAGCTAGAAGGCCTGACTGCCCCGTTTAAGCTGAGCATAGAAAGCCCACGATTATTAGACGGCCAGACGATTCAATATGAAGCAAATATCTAAGGATTGATTTAGACCTGCAAGACGATGCTTTTTAAGTAGCAGTCACAGTATTAATTGAGGAATGTTTATTATCGGTTGCAACTAACTGTGGCCGATAATGTTTCCTCTAAAAAGCCAATAAATTCCGTTATGAATAAAAACAGGTGGACACCATTGCATATCAGGTTAAGCAAAAGTCGTTACGGGAAAATGACTTGATTTAGGCTCAACGCATAAATTACAAGCCCCATACAAAGCATACTTATGTTTATTTTATTAATCATAAACCATCTTGTGCATAAATAATCAATCATTGACAAAATCATGCAATGCACTATATTTCAATCAATAAATATTTAATGCACAAAATATCATGCATAAACATCAACACTTACTTATTTCTATAGGTAAACTCATTAAAAACACGCGAAGTGCCACGATGGATCAACAAGAACTAGGGCAGCGCGTCGGTGTTGGTCGCAATACCATATCATCGATGGAAAATGGTAAAAGTGTGAGTGCTGAATCACTGTTTTTGGTATTAGAACATCTTGATTTAATTGATGATATTCAGGAAGTGATCGACCAACAACTCAGTAACACCACAATCAAGCTGAGCCGTAAATCACGTAAGTCAATCAGTGAGCTGGACAATGACTTCTAAAGCCTATGTTTTTATAGATGGGCTAGAAGATGCCCCTATCGTTTGTGGCGTTATTCAAATAGATGAAGCCACTAAAAAAGGCCGCTTCCGCTATGGTAAAAGTTACCTGAACCGCCCCAATGCCTTTGCGCTTGATCCGGTAAACCTGCCTTTAACAGATCAGGAACATTCAACCCAGTTTAACCAAGGATTATTTGGTGTGCTGTCTGACGCCGGAGCTGATTCATGGGGGAAAAAAATAATATTATCCCTCCACAGCACTAAACCTAAAAATGCACTGGAGTTTTTGCTTGCAGGCTCTGGCATGGGAGTGGGAGCACTGGTATTTAGCCTTTCAAGCACCAACTCAAAGCCCAAATACAATAAAAATACCTTGGGTGATTTGCCCATGCTGCTTAAAGCCAAAGATGCCATTTTGGCTGATGAAGACATTTCACCCGAGGCTAAAAAAGCATTTGAATATGGCTCCAGCATGGGTGGTGCCAGACCTAAAACCATTGTTCAAGACGGCGATATTACCTATCTTGCCAAATTCAACCGACCTGATGACATTATCAATATTGTCAAAGTAGAACATGCCGCAATGCGCATGCTGGATGAATTACCCTGTCGTGTCGCGACTACAAAAGTACAAACGACACCTAATGGTGATGTTTTGTTGGTTGAGCGATTTGACTTACACAAAGGCAAGCCTAATTGCCACTATCTCAGTGCCAATTCAGTATTTAGCCAAAATAAAGTCAATTCAGCCGTGTTGAGCACCACCTACAGCTATGGCCAACTCGCCGAATTTATAATGAAAAACGGCGCAGAGCCTACCGATGCGCACGACCTTTACTACCGCATGGTTTTTAACGTACTGATGGGTAACACCGATGATCACTCGCGCAACCACGCATTACTTTACCCGTTTGATCAAGCTCACTGGCGCTTATCCCCCGCGTTTGACGTATTGCCTGTAAACAATTCCCAAATGCATGGGATAGGAATTGGTATTAATGGCCGGGAAGGTAACGTAGCAAACCTACTTAGCCAATCTCTGCGCTTCGGACTTAAAACATTTAAAGCACAAAAAATCATTGAAGACGTGCGCCAACTCACTCAAGAATGGCAGTATTATTTTGAACAACATGGAGTGGGATCAGCGGATATTGAACGGTTAAAAGCCATCATTCCCAATATTCAGGCTTAATGACAATTTAGCGCGCGGATAATAACGGTTTAGTTCTGGGCTAACTCTTATCCAAGCCATTGGCTAACATGGGTTGATTGGCGCAGCGATACCAGTAACTGGCATTACCCATATCCCCTTCAATACGGTGTAAATAACCGTGTTATAACGAGCCAAACATACTGGGATCGTCCTGCACCAGATTATGCGCAGCGTCCCATTTATCTTCTTCGATTAGCTCAACGCTTGTAAAAATATATCTGTCATAAGTATCCATTAATCCTGTACTACTCGCGGCACAAAATGGGCGCTGACTTTAAAGCCACCCGGTGCCAAAATTTTGTTAAGTACCGATAACCTTGGGTCTGTATTACCCTTTTCGATATCCCGTAACGTTTTGTCAGACACCTTAATAAACTTGGCGTATTGAGTTTGGGTCATAAAATATAAGTTTGTGCGGATAAGTTTGACAGCTTCCCCTAAAGAAATGGTGTTATTTCTTAAGTCATGCTCAATCCTGGCTACGATGTCTTTGCGCTCATCTGCGGTTAAATTAATCACCGTAAACTCCCATCTCAATCAGTTTGTTCTTGATGTTACTAAAGCCAATGGCGGGGAAATTTAAAATCTCTTCTGGGCAATCGAGCTGCTTGAGCAAATCAGGTAATTCAATTAACGGTGCAGCAAGTTGCGTTAAGAAATCTACTAACGCCTGGGGATCACAAAAATCGCTAAGTTTATCAGCGACCTGAACAAAATTAACCCGGCCACCTTTCTCACAATCGCGCTCCCACTTAAACAACCGGGTAATCATTTCCGAATCAGCTTTCATTGGAGCAAAATCGTATATTGGCGCAAAACGAATATCACCCTCAAACTTCAAAAATGAAATATTACGGCCGTGATTAACTGAATTACCAAATATCAAATTCAAAAAATCCCGCGCCACGTACTGTTTGGTAAATTCTTCAGAGTTCATTTGAGTTGTATCGTTTATGCGGCGCCATACTTTTTCCATCACAGCAAAATGATCCTGGTAGCTACCAGGCCCTGCATTGATCATGGAATAAATACTCTCAAGACCGAGGCGGGTTGCAATGCCGTTTTCAATACGCACATCAAATCTTGGCAGCCACAGGCTGACTTGCCCCTCATGCTGTAGAATTTTCAATCTTGAAACATCGATAGTTTCAATACCCGTTCCTTTTAGAACATGATGTAGAGCTTGGTAGTAAACACCCTCTGCCCTTAAAATATTGTTGTCTCTCAATGTACGGTTATTTCTGGCAAATTTGGTTAAGTAAGGCTCTGCATGAAGCGGTTTGCCTGCAAAATCACTATCGATATACACATTTTTGCCGTCCAACATCAACAACAGTTTAGGCGCAACGCCTCCGGCACCAGTCGCACCACCTACAGCTGCACCTTGTTCATTGGCATATTCCAAAAAACCATGTTGAAGCTGAACAACATCATTAATAGAAAAGCGCACATCTTGGTTAAGACTTTGCGCAAGTACAGATTCCTTTATCCGTAAATTCCCGACCGGGGACATACAGGCATTGGTTAATAACGCATAATTTTGTTGAAAATTATCAGCTCGCCCCACATTGAGATATTGCAACCACCAATCTCGTGATTTACCCACAGGTAAAATATCATCGAGTAAAGCCGGCCAATTTGGATAATCTGTCGGGATAATGCCAAGCGGAGCATTAACAGTACATGCCCAACAATCCTTTGCTTCGTATCGCACAACAGCGCCAATATATTCAGGAAAGTAAGACAGACTCACAGCACTACTTAACTGTGCTCCAGCAAAATTCAGAATGGCAGCATCCCACCATTTACCTTGATTAAATAATTGAAGAGTGACACTTGGCATAATCGAACCGGTAGTTTATTACTGTTCATGTACTAAAAATAACAACATAACGGTAGATGTCTACCGTTTTATTTCATAAAGCGCAAAAAAACGGTAACAAACTACTTTTATTAGCAGTAACTCTGAAAAAGACAGGCAAAAGAAATTATCCGCATAATGAGACAATCATAAAAGTAACTAATTGATTTTAATTGTTTTTAGTCCAAAAGCGGAGCAAACCTGGGTCTACAATCGCGTCCTAAGTCAAACATAGCCCATGTCTTTCTGAATATCCGACATTTGCTGGATTAGTCTACGTCCTCCGATAATCACTTAACTTGATTATTTTTGCGCTGTGCAAAGCCTCTTCTTCACGGACCTTGCCACTAAGATCCCGGCAATAGCCGAGCAATCGTTCTAACGGTACAAATTTTACTTTGCGCTGCTTAATTCGTCTTGTTTGTGTGTTCAGGTAAGCTGCCAGCTCTGCTGCCAATTCCGGTGTTAATTGAGATAGTTTACGATCACTCAATGTATCGGTTACCCAAAGTCCTGCATCACTGATATGGCCATTGATACTAAGATCGGTGTTTCTTACCCATTCAGGATTGAACTCTAATTCGGATAGGTCGCTCAACAACAATGCTATCTCAGAACGCGGAATAATTTGATACGCTTCTAACGTATCAGCAAGCACTGCCTGCCACTCCATTTGCAATATCTGAGTCAGTTCCTGCAATGAAAGCCTCTGTTCCACTGGCAGAAAAAAGGTAAAACGGCTATTCGCTTCACAGGCGATAATGGTCTTTTCATAAGACTGGTAACGGTTATCAATGATATGCACTTGCCAACATAAGCAGTCTGAACCGGATGACAGGGTATTAACCCCAGCCTGTTTTCCCGGCTCAACAGGCAATCGAGGTAAATCAGCCTTGAGCCATTTGTTCAGTGCATTTGTTGCACTGAATATTAGTTGAGGAGTGTTGCCCCGCATTTAGTTCCTCAATTGTTCGAATATATCTTCACAGGCAGCATAACGCTGTTCCAGAGGAATTTTTTTATAAAAATCACTCACCTCTCCAGCCGTCAGGATACGTTTTTTATGGCCCGTATTAGGGTCGGTAATATACGAACTAATGCTTTTAGGGGCAGTTTCATCTTCGTACCACGAAATATTAAACGCACATAAATTCGGGAAAAAATACATATGTTTACAGGCTGGAATATGGGCGTGAATCCACCATGCTAATGATGTCCAATCGCCTGTTTTCTCAAAATAATCTAAGTAGGCTGGTATAACGATACATGCAGTCGCCCCCATATTGCCATGTTCATCACGCCTGTCCCAAATATGACCTGCGTAGTTCTTTTCGTTACTGGCGCAATTTGCACCTAGCTCATTACCCAACTGGTTTACTTCACAGCTTCTAAAAGCTGAGCGGATATGAAGTCGCCCCCATGCGTCTTGGATTGGCTCCAGCACTTTTTCACATAGCTGTGTACCTGCTTCTACGGCTAATTCGATATCGTCCGGGATATTATTAATGCCGTGTACAGCGGCAGTTTCTGAAAACAGAAAATCTCGCAGGAAAAAATGCTTGGATAGTCTTCTTCTGGCTAAGTTATCAAGCGTGGTTATTTTTGATTTAGACATATAAAATCCCTATGAGGTGCTAAAGCTTATTCACTAAACCCAATAGTTGGCTCAGCCAACAACGCCATTGTCATGGCTAAAATGCTTTTTGCTTGTGAACGTGTAAAGCTTTCATCGCCATGTGCACCTAATTGACAAACGTTTTTTAATTGTTCTCTCATACTAAGCAAGCGTTCAATGGAATTCATGCCTTGTCGTTCTTGCCTATCATGTGCTTTTTTATTGGCTGCTGAGGAGAGTGACTTATCTTCACGACTTGATTCTATTTTTTCGATGATATGGCGGCATTGTATAACTGACTCTTTATAGTGCCCGCTTTCGATAAATTCCTGTGCTTTACTGCAAAGGCTGACGAAGTCATTTGAAACAGACGGTAACGGCACTTCAAACAACATGGTTTGTCTAAATCCAGCGCTATTTAACGCTTTTAGCCATTGTTCTCTATGAACAATCACCTCTGAATTATCATAGCTCGACGTTAAAACACTCTCAGTTAGCGTTAACGCATATAACCCAAAATTCAGTTTTAAATCGCTGGATTGTCGATACTCCTCAATGGCATTGATTTGCTCTTTGCTAAACACTAATTCAAAAGCCAATTGTTCACCGTTGTTAGGGTGTGGGAAACATTTAATGTGCTGTTGAAATGCAGGAATCAAGTTAACTAATGGCTTTATGGGTTCTGCTAATGCAATTGATAAACGAATATCAAAAATAGAGATATTTTTTTCAACCCCATGACGAGTGCCTCGTAGAACAATATTAAAAGCATAACCCCCAGCCGCGTTGCGCCCTTGTATGTTTAATTGATTAAACTCAACGATATCTTCGCCATTATCTCTTATTAAAATTTTCATCTTTAATTCTATTTTTTACCACTATAAGTTTTGAATTCGCGATGACTTAAATAAAGTACTATGGCATTACAATTCGCCAGCGAAAGCTTTTTGGCTTAACGAGTTAAAAGCATTTGATGCTTCCACTAATGATTTTTGCATTGATAATTTTGACTTTCGTACTTTGACTACTGCATCGTGATATTTATCCACGAGCTTTTCATCAGGCACAAGTACATTAAAGTTTTTCAATTCCACAGGCGAAATATGTGGCACTGTTGTTTCCGTCGGGCAACAGTGTTTTTCAAAAGCCTTAGACAATATGCTGGCATACAAAAAGTCAGTGTATTTTGGTTTTTTGGGTCTTATTCTCGCTACACGCTGGACAAGATACGTATCCCTCTCATTTTCTGGGAATACACAAACTTTCAATCCACTAGAAATCCACGGACGGTCCATTGCCAAAATGACATCTCCAGACTTTATTTTATAATTTTGAATTCCAGCTAATTTTTCTTTATTCCAGTAGGCCGTATCTTTCCAATCGAAATACCCAGTCAAGGTATTGGCTCCACGACAAAGCCTTACCGAATCTTCACCATCGTCAATATATTCAGCACTTTTAAACGCATATCCAGAAATTACGTCTGAGAGTTCAGTTAACTTAACTTGAGGCAACCCCTTCGGGTTTGTTACAGGATCGCCGAACATATCTAGGAAGACGCTGCGGAGGAAGTCGTCGGCGAGGTCGATGGCTTGTTGGCGTTTGCGGCGCACGCTGACGGCTTTATCTAAAATCGCGGCGATACGTTTTTGCTCGTCGAGTGGGGGTAGTGGTATTTTTAACTCTTTAAATCTTCCGACGTCTAAGTTTGAAATGTTGGTTGTTTGTCTGCCACAGTGCCTAATATCATGCTGAATTTTTGGCGACATTACCCAGTGATATAAATACCTAGCATCGATTATATTTTTTTTAGGACGAACAATCGAAATAAACCCACCAGCAGTTGCTTCATAACCTAGTTCGCCAACAAAACTAGACTTGCCTACAAGTTCCCAACTATTAGCTGAGGAAATTAAAAGGTCTCCATTTTTCAATTTCTGCTCATCACGCTTCATTAGTTCTTTTGGAACCGAGATTAAATCATCCAGAGCCAACTCAGCAATCTGAACATTCTTGGTTCTCATCACAACTATAGAACCTTCAGAAAATGGTTCTACGACTTGATCCGGTTTGAAAGTTATACCGCGAATAAATTGGATTGCATCCCCTACGTCAACTAAAGGCCAACTCACAGCATTGCCTCCAGCGTCGTTCCTGCGCATCCATGCGCCCACGACATTAGTGCTTCCTTGCACGTCATCTTTAAGGTCGGATTTAAAACAGCTTTCGTCATTAGATCATTTCCTCAAGTTGTTTCAAATCAGCCAAAATCTCATTTTCCAATAACACTAACTTGCCTAAAATTTCCTTTGGCGGATCGTATTGCTCTTCTTCGTACACCACTTCTTTATAGCGGTTAATGGAAAGATCATATTTGTTTGAGGTGATATCGTCTTTACTGACTATAAAAGCCTTTTTCGTCCTGTCGCCGTACGCCTGCATCAACGTTTCTGGATTCCCGCCTTCGCGGGAATGACGGTCTCGGAGTTGTTGGTAATTTTTATACTGTGCAACTAAGCCAGGCAGGTCGTTATCTTTAATGGGTGTGCGTTTATCATCTAACGAGAAGCCATCGGCCTGTACGTCATAAAACCATACATGGTCGGTTGTACCGCCTTTGGTGAAAATTAATATCGCGGTTGATACACCTGCATACGGTTTAAATACACCACTTGGCAGTGAAATCACCGCTTCAAGCTGGTTATTATCCACCAGCAATTGTCGCAATTGTTGGTGCGCTTTTGATGAGCCAAATAATACCCCATCAGGCACGATAGTCGCTGAGCGGCCACCTACGCGTAGCATACGTTCAATTAAGGCAACAAACAGCAGCTCAGTCTTTTTAGTTTTTACTTTACGTAAAATTTCCGGGCATACATCTTCTTCATCCAGAGAGCCTTTGAACGGCGGGTTAGCGAGAATAATTTCCATGCCTTCTTTGGCCTCAGCAGGAAACTTCTCAATAAAAGACTGGCTTAAGGTGTCCTGGTAATGAATATCGGGCTGTTTAATACCGTGCATCACCAGGTTCATCGCTGCAACACGTAACATGGTGGCATCGAAGTCAAAGCCGTGGAACATGTCGGTATCAATATGTTTTCTGTCGTCAGGGCCAATCAGGTCACCTGAATACAAGACGTTTTCAACGTGTTTGCCGTCACGGTCTAGCAGCGGCTTGCCTTCTTCGTCAAATAAAGGCTCTCGTTCAATACCGTCTGGTGAGGTGTATTTTTCCAGTAAGTACTCATAAGACACAGATAAGAATCCACCTGTGCCGGTTGATGGGTCACAAATGCGGCTGTTTTTATCCGGGTCCATCATTTCCACCATGACACGAATGATGTGGCGTGGTGTTCGGAACTGGCCGTTAATACCTGCCGTGGTTAACTTACTTAATAGATATTCGTATAAGTCACCTTTGGTATCAGAGTTTTCTAATGGTAAGTCGTTCACCATCTCTACCGCTTTCACTAATAACGACTGCTTTTGGATCATCAACTGCGCGTCTTTCATAAACTCGTTGAAAATAGCGCCCTCGGTTGATTCATCATCGTTGGCTTTAGAGAAATACGGGAATAGTTCGTCCTTAACTACTTTATAAAGTTTTTCTGCCCCTAAGTGACGCAAGTTTTGCCAACGTAAATGCTGCTCGTTGTCATTAAAGCGGCGTGTAAAGGGGATTTTGGTGCGTGCTGAACGCTTTTCATCAGCCTGCTCATTCATATCCAGCATTCGGGCGTACATTAAAAAGGTAATTTGCTCGATTACCGTTAGCGGGTTAGTAATACCGCCTGTCCAAAATTCTTCCCAAAGTTTGTCTATTTTGCTTTTAAGCTGACCTGTAATCATGTGTTGTTAATTTCCTTTGACGGGCTAAAGCCCGACCTACATTAAAATTCATCTGTGGTGATCATGTGTATTTTGTGACGGGCTAAAGCCCGACCTACTGCTAAAGTATTGGGTTATTTAATTCGCACTTAATAAGTTTTCGATTAAGCGGACAATGGTGTCTTTTTCTTGTGGGTTTGATTCTGCGACTAACAAGGTAATGGCCGCTAATCCGGTGTCATTAATTACCGGTTGGTAATTGTCATTTAATAAACGGTTGTTTCTATTTAAAAAGTCCACAAAAAGAAATGCAGCGGTTCTTTTGTTACCATCACTAAATGGGTGGTTTTTAACAACAAAGTACAACAAGTGTGCGGCTTTGCTTTCAATACTTGGGTAAGCAGGTTCCCCAAACACGGTTTGCTCTAGCGCCCCCCAAATTGCGGCTAGCCCATCTTCACGTTCTTGTGCGAATAGCGGCGTGGCTTCGCCTTTATTGATAAGATTTTGCTTAAGTTCAGCAATGGCTATTTTGGCATCGGTAAGTTGCGTTAACTCACCTCCTTGCTGACCTTGAGGTGTTTGTAGAAGGCCTTCATCGTATTGCTGCAACCATAAAAACGTTTGAGTGTAATTGGCAATAATATCGACTAATCCCGCACCAAATTCGCTATTTTGTGGCAATGCAGCGGCGCGTTTTACCAGTAATAAGGCTTTTTCAAGTTCGTTGGCGTTTTGCGCTAAACGCTCTTGGTTTAATGTGTAGCCATGCAAAAGGTGTTGCTTGAGTGTTTTAGTCGCCCATTGGCGAAAACGCGTTGCTTGTGTTGAATTAACGCGATAACCCACGGATATTATTGCATCAAGGTTGTAATGTTTTAATTTACGCTTAACCTGTCGCTTTCCCTCTTGACGAACTACCGAGTAATCCTCGGTAGTTGCCATTTCATCAAGTTCACCTGATTGATAGATGTTCTTTAAATGCAGACTAATATTATCAGTCGAAGTATTGAATAACTGAGCAAACTGCTGTTGTGATAACCAAAGACTTTCGTGTTGCAAAGCAACAGCTAACTGTAAGCTACCATCTTCATTTTGGTAAATTTCTAATTGATTACTCATTTACACACTCACCTCTTTATTAACTATTTGATTTTTATCACCTAAATCTACATCAAACTGTTTAATAAACTGTTCTATCACATCGGCTTGCGCTTCACTAAACACGCCATCTAAGCCCATGTCATGCACTTGAGTGAATGGTGCATCGTAAAGCTGATCAATCTTGATAACGCCATAGCGCACTAAGTGATTTTTTAATAAACCAATAAAACGCTGTTGTTTGGCATTCATATGGGTATGAGTTTGCTGTACGAATTTAGTAAAGCTTTGCTCGATTGCCTCTTTATCCATGCCAACAATGGTACGCAGAATTTTATCTAAGCTTGCCGTTGAATCTGGGTAAAACTCTTTCAAGGTATTTAAATCAACATTCGGGTTTTGAATGTGAACCAAGGCATTTAAGCGAGCAATATCATCTTCTGTAACAGGGCTACCTGCACGGATTTTTTGTAACACGCTATCGGTTTCAAATAGTGGTGTTAAGGTTTTTTCCACTTCCTGGCGGAAGATTTGATAATCAATAGACACTATCTTGGTAGGACGTTCCGTAACCTGATAGTCAGCTTCATCTTCTCTAATGTCTAAGATGACTTCTTGTGAAGGCGGTTGAATGCCTTTCTCTCTTAAGTGAATAACGCTACGTAATGCCTTGCGACTGGTTTCCAGTGTTTCAAAACCGTTAATTGATGCTGTTAGGTTCTGCCAGTATTCCTCTTTTTGAATATCTGCAATAAAACTTGCCTTGGCACGCACCTCGTTTAAATGCATTTGTAGTTTTTCTATCTTCACCATTAAAGCTTGCCTAGCTAAGTCGATTTGGCTTGGGTCGGTGTATAGCAAGGTTTGCATGATGGCGATTTCATTATCAAATTTATATGCTTCTGACTGTCCCATAATGTTGCGCCATTGCATCAGTGGTGCAATATGCTCATAAAGACTTGCTTTAGTTTCTGGGGCAAACTGGTTGAGGTATTTTTCGTCTTTGCACGCTTCAACTACTTGCCAATTGTCACGCACCGCGATGGTATTCATATCTAGTGAACATACGTCCTGATGGATGAGTTTTATCACTTCATCAAAGGTTGCGACATCGGCTTTTTTAAGTGAGGTTTCAGCCAACAACAAGCGTGATTCAAATAACTTTTGAGTTAGCGATTTTGACTGTTTAACGTCCTCTTCTTCTGGGTCCATATCGAAGTATTCGAAGTTCTCCCAGTGGTCAAAAATCAAGAAGTGAGTTTTATCGTGACCAACGCCATACAGATCCTTGCACAAGCGCGTGCCACGCCCAATCATCTGCCAAAACTTCACTTTCGATTTAATTGGCTTTGCAAATACGAGGTTTACACATTCCGGCACATCAATACCTGTGTCGAGCATATCAACCGAGACAGCGATGCGAATGCTGTTTTCTTCTGTCGATTTAAAGTCATCAATTAGCTCTTCAGCGCGTTCATATTTGGAGTGAATAACCCGGCAGAAGTTATTGCCCAACTGCGGATACATTTCAGCAAATAAGTTAGCCATAAGTTCGGCATGAGCGATATTTCGCGCAAAGACAATTGTTTTACCGGGCAATTGTCCATCCATATCACGTAAGCCTTTTTCCATTAAGTTACGCAATATCACACGATTGGTATCTTTATTTTTGACCGCTTCATCGATTTGTTTGGCGTCGAAGTCTAACTCGTTGGGATCGATGCCTTGCTCTTCCAGTTCGGCAATTTGCTCGTCGGTAAGATTGTCTTTACTGATCCCTTCACGTAAAAATTTAGTGGTAAAGCTCACTATTTTATAGGGGACCAGATTACCGTCTTCTATCGCCTGTTCTAATGGATAATTAGCCGTAGGCATTTTAAAGTCGCAACCAAATAGCTGACAGGTAGAACGAGATACCATTTCTACTGGGGTTGCAGTTAAACCAACTTCTAACGCATCAAAGTATTTAAAAATATCGCCGTAAATATTGTAAATAGAACGGTGGGATTCATCGGCAACAATCAGATCAAAATAGCCGACATCATATTTTTGGAATATGCGCATCATACCCGGATAAGTGGCGATAAAGACACGAGCACTGCTTGCTGCTTCTTTTTTGCTTTTACCAACGACATAAAGAGGTTCCTTAGTAAATTCGTTAAAGGCATTACCCGCTTGTTTGCGCAACTCTTTACGGTCACACAGGAATAAAACTCGCTTTGCCCAGCCAGCATCCAACAGGCGTTTCGCCAGCGCGATAGATACTCGCGTTTTTCCCGTGCCCGTTGCTTGTACGATAAGAGATTTACGGTGTTTGTTGGTGAAACGCTCACAGACACGAGATATGGTTTCCATTTGATACATACGACCAGCCACATCGGTATCAATAGGCGTTTGGTTGAGATTTTTTTTCAAAGTTCGTTGCTTAATAAGGTATTGCAACGAGTCTTTTGAGTAATAACCATAAAGCTTGCGACTGTTATAGCCTTGGGCATCGTCTAAAATACGAATGTCGTAACCATTTGAATAGAATATTACAGGGCGCTGACCATATTCCTTTTCTAGCGCATCAGCATATATTTTTGCTTGTTCGCGGCCTTTTTCAACCGATTCTCGAGTGCGTTTAGCTTCAATAACTGCCAACGGCTTACCATCATCATCCCACAGCACATAATCAGCTCTTCCGTTTCCACTATTCGTTGGCTGATGAGGCAAATCTACTTCTTTGCCCACTTCATCGGTGCTAGATTCGTCCAGTGAAACATTCCAGCCCGCTGCACATAAATCCATATCAATAATACGGGCGCGAGTTTCAGCCTCGTCAAACTTAAAGCTTGATGTGATTTTCTTATTCAGTGATTGCACTTGGCTGACTTTTTCAGAGTCAATTGCTTGTTTAAGCTTGGATGCTTCAATTTGCGCTAGTTTTTGCGCTTTTTCAGACGCTTCCAGTTCCTCTAGTGCTTTCTTTAAACGTGCTTCATTTTCAGCTAGCTGTTTTTCAAGTTGTTTGTTCTTTTTAACAAACTCTGCCCCAGATTGATCAATTGGTTTTGTTTGTTCTGGGATCGTAAATTCAGGACAATCTTCTTGCTGGCCTCCCGCATAAGCCATAAATAGGTAACTAGCGACAAAATAGCTTTCTTTTAATATCCAAATGGCTTGCTGTTGATCGACCTTGCCTTCGTGTGCTGCTTGGTTACCGCTTTTACGGATCGCGTGAAGTTTGTCTGTAATTAAGCGCGGTACAACACTAGTAAAGTCATCTGAGGTTAACTTGTCGTAAATGTTAGAATTCGGGAATACCGGAAGGCGAAGCTCCTTGTACAAATAACCAACCACTTTTTCAGCAAAACAGCGTAACTTTACTAAAGCACTTTGTGGATCGCTGATCACATAATCTTCTGCAAATGCAGCAAGCTGATGTAACTCAGGCCATTTGTTTTGGATATGCTCAAAATTCATTGATTGCTTCATTTGTTGTTATTCCTTGTTCCTTTATCGCAATACCGATGCCAGTTTTATTAATCTGCCTTTTTCGGCATTTCCATTCCTAAGCGTTCCATCCAGTTACTGAGGTTTTGATGATTGCCCAACCCCAGCATATTGGCGGCAGTTTTCTTCACATAACCAGATGCTTTTAGCGCCGCTGAAATGTAATTTTTATGATAATTATCAGTAAGTTGTTTAATGTCCACCTGTTGACCGTGGGCCAATATTACCTCTTCGGTTTTGGTTGTTGTATTGCGCTTGATCATCGCATTGTCGATTTCTTTATCGGTGACTTCCAGGCTGTCTGACAGAAAAAATGCTCGGTTTAGGGTGTTCCAAAGTTCCCTGACATTCCCCAGCCAAGGTTGCTCACAAATAAATTTAATTGCATTTTGGGAAATATTTTTACTTTTATAATTGGAGTATGAAGCCGCAGCAGCATTGATCTCCTGCGCCAAGTCCAGCACCAATGGTTCGATATCTTCTAACCGGTTGCGCAAGGCAGGCATTTCGATCACCCCCAAGGCCAGACGATAAAAGAGATCCTCTCGGAAAGTACCTGCATCAACCATCTCTAACAAGTTTCTGTGAGTGGCGGCGATAATTCGCACATCCACAGTAATAGGCTTGTCGTCACCCACACGTTTAATTTCCCGCTGCTGAAGTGCCCGCAGCAATTTCACTTGTGCATCGAGAGTTAGCTCACCGACTTCATCGAGGAACAGTGTGCCGCCATCAGCTTGTTCGAATAGGCCTTTCTGATCTTTTATCGCGCCTGTAAATGCCCCTTTGATATGACCAAATAAAATGGAGTCAACGAGGTTTTCCGGCAACGCACCACAGTTGACGGCCACCAGATTTTTTGAAGCTCGTGCACTCGCCTTGTGGATTGCTGTGGATATGACTTCCTTTCCTGTTCCGGTTTCACCGAATACCAAAACAGGTAATTCCAATGGCGCAAGTTTCTGGGCTTTACGGACCTGTTCTTTCATTGCCGGGGAATTCGCGACAATCTTTTCAAAAGCGATATGTTTGTCTGGTAAACCTGCCGCCTTGGAGGCGATGGTTCGTGCGGCAGAAGCATCCATTTCTGCTTTGAAGTCAAAGGGGATAGTATCTAATTGGATCTGTCCACTAGGATTCGACTGATAGAAAAAGGTATTGGGCTTGGCTTTGCCAACAATAATCGACATCGCCGCCATTGCTGGCGTGCCTGAGCTTAAGTTGATATAGAGACTTTCACTCTCAGCAGAAAGTTTTGAAATCCACTTCTGCGCTTCCTTGGCTATCGATGTGTAGTCTATTGGACTGACGATATTCGCCCGATGGATTTTAATATCATTATATGGGCGCGAAATAATGCCCATCCGTTTACTCAGCCAAGATTCGTATCGATGCCAGCTTTCATCCCATGCATTGGCAAGAATCACGATACGGTCGAATGGTTGTGGGTGCCCCTTGGCGATTGACGATATGGCAGCATTTTCATCTCGCTGCATATTATCCAAGTCCGTTTTACCTAACCATGTGAATAGCGTGTTCAAAATATCCGCTCTTTGCTGCCCAACCCGAAAAGTAATTTATCTTACGTCGGAAGTAAGTTTTTTACTATAAAAAAGGGGCGAACTGTTGTTCGCCCCTTTCAATGGCATCTTTTGAGCGGTTACCAACTAGATTTGTTGGTTTCCAACTAGATTGGCGCGGTTACCAACTAGAATTGTCGTGATCATCAACAACCTATCAGTCTCTATACGTATCCACACTTGGGCAGCTACAAATCAGGTTACGGTCGCCGTATACGTCATCAATACGGTTAACCGTTGGCCAGAATTTGTTTTTCGCTACGCTGGCTACCGGATAAGCCGCTAACTGGCGATCATAGCTGTGGTTCCATTCGCTGTCGCAGATATCGGCTAGCGTATGCGGGGCGTTGTGCAATGGGTTGTCCAGTGCATCCCACTCGCCACTTTCCACTTTGGCGATTTCTTCACGAATGCACAGCATGGCTTCGATAAAGCGATCCAGTTCGGCTTTGGCTTCGGATTCAGTGGGCTCAATCATTAACGTTCCTGCCACCGGGAAGCTCATGGTCGGTGCGTGGAAACCGTAGTCATTCAAGCGCTTGGCCACGTCCATTTCTGTTACGCCGCTGGATTCTTTCAGCGGCCGTAAATCGATAATACATTCGTGTGCCACACGGTCATTACGGCCTTTGTACAACACCGGATAATGGCCAGACAGTTTTTTGGCGATGTAGTTGGCATTTAAAATCGCCATTTCGGTGGCTTTTTTCAGACCTTCGCCGCCCATCATTTTAATGTACATATAGCTGATAGGCAGAATAGACGCGCTGCCCCAAGGTGCTGATGACACCGCGCCATTACCTTTAGTACTGGCATCCACGCCTAATACATTATGATCCGGTAAAAACGGTGCTAAATGGGCTTTCACCCCGATTGGACCCACACCCGGACCACCACCGCCATGCGGAATACAGAAAGTTTTGTGCAAGTTCAGGTGCGATACATCCGAACCAATCAACCCCGGAGAGGTTAGTCCCACCTGGGCATTCATATTGGCACCGTCCAGATACACCTGACCACCGTGCTGATGCACGATGTCACAGATTTCACTGATGGTTTCTTCGTACACGCCGTGGGTGGACGGGTAAGTGATCATGATACAGGCCAGATGATCGGCCATCTCTGCGGCTTTGGTTTTCAGGTCTGCCATATCCACGTTACCGTTTTTATCGCAGTTCACCACTACCACTTTGTAATCCACCATTTGTGCCGAGGCAGGGTTGGTGCCGTGCGCTGAGCTGGGAATTAAACAGATATTACGGTGCGCATCACCACGGCTTTCGTGGTATTTACGAATGGCAATCAAACCGGCGTATTCGCCCTGTGCACCCGAGTTAGGCTGCATTGAGATATTGTCGTAGCCAGTCACCTCTACCAACCAGTCGCCCAATTCTTTGATGAGATCCTGATAGCCTTTGGCTTGATCCAGCGGTGCAAAGGGGTGCAGCTTGCCAAATTCTGGCCAGGTTACTGGGATCATTTCTGCAGTAGCGTTAAGTTTCATGGTGCATGAACCTAACGAAATCATCGAATGGTTAAGCGCTAAATCTTTGTTCTCTAAAGATTTAATATAGCGCAGCATTTCGGTTTCGCTGTGGTAGCTGTTGAATACTTCGTGCGTAAGAATGGCGCTGGTACGGTTTAATTCAGCCGGGATAGAGCCGCTACCGTTTTCAACCAGTTGCTGATCCAGTTTATCGATATCTAAGCCATGACCTTCGCCTGCCAGAACAGTGAACAACTGCTCAATATCGGCACGGGTGGTAGTTTCATCTAACGCGATGCCCACTGCGCCGTCTAAATCGTTACGCAGGTTAATGCCAGCGGCCAGTGCGGTTTCAAGTACAGCTTTTTTATCAGCCACTTCAACCGTAATGGTATCGAACCACTGGTTATGACGCAGGCTAAAACCTTTAGTAATTAAACCGGCTGCCAGAATATCGGCAAAACGGTGAATGCGGTTGGCGATGGTTTTTAAACCTTCAGGGCCATGATAAACCGCAAAGAAAGACGCCATATTGGCTAACAATACCTGCGCGGTACAAATGTTAGAGTTGGCTTTTTCGCGGCGAATATGTTGCTCACGGGTTTGCAGCGCCATACGCAAGGCTGGTTTGCCGCGGCTATCCTGAGATACACCAATAATACGACCAGGTAATGAACGTTTGTACGCATCACGTGTGGCAAAGAATGCCGCGTGTGGACCACCGTAGCCCATTGGCACACCAAAACGCTGTGCACTACCTAATACTACGTCTGCGCCCATTTCACCGGGTGATTTAAGCAATACCAGGCTCATTAAATCGGCAGCAACGGCAACAATGCCTTTTTTATCCTGAACGGCTGCGATTAAATCGGTTAAATCGCGCACTTCACCTGTGGTACCTGGATACTGTAATAACGCACCAAATACATCCTGTGCAGCTACTTCTTCAGCTTTGCCCACCACAATTTCAAAACCGAACATTTCGGCGCGGGTTTCAACCACGTTAATGGTTTGTGGGTGCACATCGTCTGCGATGAAAAACAGGTTAGATTTTTTGTTTTTCGACATACGGCGCGCCAGCGTCATCGCTTCGGCTGCGGCTGTGCCTTCATCTAACAAAGATGCTGAGGCTAAATCCATACCGGTTAAATCCAGCGTTACCTGCTGGAAGTTTAACAATGCTTGCAAACGGCCCTGGGCGATTTCTGGCTGATACGGCGTGTAAGCCGTGTACCAACCTGGGTTTTCCAGCACGTTACGCAAAATTACATTTGGGGTGTGGGTATCGTAATAACCCATACCAATGTAACTGCGGTTAATTTTGTTTTGGCTGGCAACCACTTTAAGCGCGGCTAAGGCTTCGGCTTCAGTCTGGCTTTGGCCTAAGTTCATGGCCTGTGGCAAACGAATGCTGGCCGGTACGGTTTGTTCGATTAAATCGTCTAGCGA
Source organism: Neptunicella marina (assembly GCF_014270035.1). GTDB lineage: Bacteria > Pseudomonadota > Gammaproteobacteria > Enterobacterales > Alteromonadaceae > Neptunicella > Neptunicella marina. The sequence continues at coordinate 204,062 of NZ_JACNEP010000007.1, forward strand.
GCTGGCACCAACGGTTTCCAGCATTTGCGCGGTTTCTTCAGCGCCCGGGCCAATATGGCGACGGATAAAATCTTGCTTTTGCTCAAGCTGTGACAATGTAGAGTGAGGCATAATGAAATTCGGTATCCAGTTTAATCAAGGCGTTAACTGCGCGTGGCGCAAAACGCTATATACAAAAGGGGAAAGCAATATGCTTTCCCCTGAAAAAATCCGGGTCGCCCCTTCAATTAATCTTCGTCGATGCTGTTTTCGTAACCTTCGGCATCCAGCAGGCCATCAACTTCAGAAGGATCTTCTGCTTTAATACGGAACAACCAGCCGTCACCGTATGGATCAGAGTTAACTTGCTCTGGAGAATCTTCCAGTTCGTCGTTAACCGCAACAATTTCACCAGTGATAGGAGCGTAAACGTCAGATGCCGCTTTTACTGATTCAGCAACTGCAACATCATCACCCGCGTTTACACCTGAACCTACTTCTGGCAATTCAACAAACACCATATCGCCCAGTAATTCTTGCGCGTGCTCAGTAATACCAACAGTAAAAGTACCGTCTGTTTCTTTGCGAACCCACTCGTGCGTAGTGGCATAACGTAATTCAGATGGGATGTTGCTCATTATTTTTTATCCTCTATTTTGTTTAATTTGGTTCACATCATTAACGAAGGGCTGGATAGCCGGATTAACACACTTTTTTGCCGTTACGTACAAAGCTGGGTTTAATCACTTTTACTGTAACCCACTTTTTACGCATTTCAACTTCGGCAGTTTCACCAATATTGGCAGGCACACGTGCCATTGCAATACTGTGACCGAGTGTTGGTGAGAATGTTCCAGAGGTAATTACCCCTTCTGCATCGCCCACTTTTACTGTTAATCCAGAGCGTAATACGCCCTTCTCTTCCATCACTAAGCCAACCAGTTTTTCGGTACCTTCGGCTTTTTGTTTTTCCAGTGCACTGCGGCCAACAAAATCGCGATCTGCTGGTTCCCATGTGATGGTCCAGCCCATGTTGGCAGCCAGTGGCGAAATGGTTTCGTCCATATCCTGACCGTACAGGTTCATACCCGCTTCTAAACGCAGGGTATCACGCGCGCCTAAACCACAAGGTTTAACACCGGCTTCCAGCAGTTTTTGCCAGAAATCAGCCGCTTGCTCGTTTGGCACCATAATTTCGTATCCGGCTTCACCGGTATAACCTGTGGTAGCAATAAATAAATCTTCAGCCTGTACGCCGTAGAACACTTTCATGCCTTCTACTGCTTCAACCTGTGCTGCTGAGAACACAGTTGCCGCTTTGGCTTTAGCATTTGGGCCTTGTACCGCAATCATCGCAAATTCAGGGCGCTCGGTAATGGTTACATCAAACTTAGCCGCTTTATCTAACAACCAGTTCATGTCTTTTTCGCGGGTAGCAGAGTTAACTACTAAACGGTAGTTGGTGGCATCAAAGTGATACACGATTAAATCGTCAACCACACCGCCGGTTTCATTTAACATACCGCTGTACAGGGCTTTGCCTTTATCCTGCAGTTTTTCTACATCGTTAGCTAATAAATAACGCAGGTAAGCTTTAGCGTCGGTACCTTTTACATCAACAATGGTCATGTGAGATACATCGAACATTCCCGCGTCCTGACGAACCGCGTGGTGCTCTTCAATTTGTGAACCGTAGTTGATTGGCATTTCCCAACCGTGAAAATCTACCATTTTGGCGCCAGCTTCTAAGTGCTTAGCATGTAAAACCGTTTTATTGGTCATTGCATTAACCCTGCTTTTATCAATTTGAGCCTGAGTATAGAAACAGCCAGCGAGCACAACAAATTGAAAATTCCTATCATTACATAAGAATTATTTATGTATAATCACAATTACATGAGCAATCCTAATATTTACCTTATGTACAGGCTGGTCGGATGAAACAACTGTCGTTAGATAATTTGCGTACTTTTGTCACAGTGGTAGATAGCGGCGGTTATGCCAAAGCGGGTGAGCTGCTGGGGCGCACGCAACCGGCAATCAGCCTGCAAATTCGTAATCTGGAAGAAAAGTTAGGTAAAAAGCTGTTCAGCAAAAACGGTCAGCGCCATCAGGTGAATATTGACGGACGTTTGTTATACCAACAGGCACGCGCCATGCTGGATATTAATGACGATATTTTTCGCCAGTTTGAACAAACCTCATTACGCGGACGTTTACACTTGGGTATTCCCAGTGAATTCGCCACCACCCTGCTGCCCGGCATAGTGGGTGAATTCAGTAAAATTTATCCCGATGTGGCGTTGGAAGTCACCTCAGCACTGAGTAAATCGCTACTCAACGATAAACAGCTGCCCGACTTTGATTTAATTATGGCGCTGGTAGACCCCGATAAACCCACCGAAGGCGAAATTATTCTGGAAGATGATTTAGTCTGGGTCGGCAACCGCTTTCAGCCAGTACCCAGCGAAATGTTATCACTGGTTTTAGCGCCACATGGTTGTGTGTATCGCAGCCGCGTAATAGACCGCCTCAAACAGCAAACCCACCAATGGCGTATTAGCTACACCAACGCTGATTTAACCGGATTAACTGCGGCGATTACCCAGGGATTAGGTATCACGGCTCTTTCGCGTGCCTCGGTACCGCAGGAACTAAGCGTGATCCGCAGCCCATACCTACCAGATTTAGGTAAAATAAAAATCTGCCTGTTCAACCACAGCCGCCACCACCCCCAAGCTACAGAACGCTTGGCAGAGTTTATAAAGAGTCGATTGAGGTAAGCCTTGCAGTGCCAGCTCTGCAAGGATAAATAAGCATTGCGCCTTCATTGACAGCACCTGTTAACAGGTGCTATTTAAAGCACTTAAATCATCAAACAGGTCATCACTATGTCCGTAAAATTCTCTGAAGATGTTATTCCTTTGTCAGACTTAAAAATAAATCCCGGAAAGGTGGTACGCCGTGCGCAAGATACCCATCGCCCCATCCTGCTCACCAGTCGTGGCCGCGGTGTTGCTGTTGTGCAAGGTCTTGAAGTTTATGAAAAAACCGCAGAAGAACTGCGGTTTGTAAAAGCAGTCGCGCAAGGGTTGCTGGATGCGCGCGACGGCAACACTGTCTCTCTGGAGGACGCGAAGAAAACGCTGGGCATTGAATAATGAAACTACGTATCGCACAGTCCGCACTCAGCGACTTAAAAGCGATTCAGCAATATTACCAGGAACAGCAAGTGCCACATATCGGCAATGATTTTGTCGCAGCTATTTTGCAGCAAGCTGAAATGCTGCAACGTCACCCCGATTCAGGCCGCATCGTACCTGAGTTTAATCTGGACTATATTCGCGAATTAATTCACCCACCGTTTCGGGTTGTTTATCTCAGGCAACAAAGTGAAATTGTGCTTATCCGTGTTTGGCGCAGTGAAAGGCTGCTCGAGCTTCCAGAAAATGACAGATAAATTAAGAGGTAAGTTCTAATTTTTTAGAATATCTTTTTAACATCACGATAGAAATTTTCGTGTGAGCCAAGCGCAATTAACTCCAGGATAACCGTTCCATCCTCATAACTGTAACCAAGTAAAGTTAACTGTTTGACCATCTTGAACTTATAAACTCGCAGAAAAGAAAGATCACCTTTTTTCGGCTCGCCAATCAGTGGATCATCCATTAGCGTTTTAACCGCCTTGTCCAAATCTTTCTTTTGGTTTGCATGTAATTTTTTAACTGCTTTTTTAAAACTGGCAGTCTGTAATACGGTTGTAATGCTAGCCAAACTCGTAAGGCTCCAACTTACCCGCTTCTTTCTCCGCTTTTGATATGATGGCCTGCTTGACAAACTCATAGGGTAAATCAGGATTATCTTCCATCATTTCACCAATTTTCGCCCAATGCTCAATTTGCTTTGGCATAGTTCGATTCAGTGCTTTACCCATAATAGTGGCTTTATCCACCAGCTCTTGATCTAACCTTACACTTGCGGTTGCCATAAAACTGTCTCCTTATATCAACTAAGATATTGTAGCAATCCGCTACAATTGTCGCAAATCGCGCAACAGAAAATGAAATTCACTAAAGCATGGAGGTATGTTAATTCAATATTTGACGTTTTGTGTTATCTGAAACATTGCTTATTTCACGTCCCTTCGTGGACGCGAGCCTATTTGGACAGACCCAAATAGGCGAAAGGTCTTTCACTCCATTTACTTTCTTAACGCCAAAATCAAGCTGCCTTTAATTCGAATCGGCCAAAGGCAGCAGTCCATGCAAAGCATTGGCCTTGGCCGAACGTCGTGTTCGGCCATTCGAAAGCCAACTTGGTTTTGCCTAAAAGTCAGAGTCGCATAAAGTCAGCCTCTGGCTGACTAGGTAAAACCAAAACTTTAAATTTATGGGCGACAGCGGCCAAACGCAGTTTGGCTCATTGCGACTCAAACTTGCCTTGTGAAGGTGAAACTTGTTCGAACGGGAAAACAGGACGTTTTCCCGAGGTGCGTGCTTTGCAAGGATAGCTGCCTCGCACCGGTTCGATTAAACAAGTGATACCGCAACAAGATTAGCAAGTTGGCGGAGTAGAGCACTTTTTACTTCGGACTTCCTGTCCTTCGCCCTTCGGGTCGCACTAAAGTGCGTTTAAAATTTTTCCTAAAAATTTTGTCCCATTTTTGGTGCCTCAAAACAGGGTCCCGCCCAAAGGATTGGGCGTGAAAACATCATGGACGATACGAACTATGACATGAAATCACAGGATTTTTACTCCGGACTTCCTGTCCTTCGCCTTTCAGGCCGCACTAAAGTGCGTTCAAATTTGATCCTGTCAAATTTGTCGCCTCTTTCTTATCCCTAACAAAGGGGCTCGCCCCACATGGAAGCGGTGAGAAAAAGGCTACGGACAGCAAAATAACGGCAGATACAAAAAAGGTGAGTATCAACTCACCTTTTTGCTAATTCAAACAACGCTTATACGTTATACGTTATACGTTATACGTGGTCGATGCTGTATCCCCACCACGGCCAGTCCAGTTGGTGTGGAAAAATTCACCGCGTTCACGGTCGATACGCTCATAGGTATGCGCACCAAAGTAGTCACGTTGCGCTTGCAGCAAATTTGCGGGTAAACGTGCGTGACGGTAACCGTCGAAGTAGCTTAGTGCCGAGGTTAACGTTGGGGTTGGAACACCGTTCATTGCTGCGGTAGCAACCACACGGCGCCAGCCAGCCTGAGCTGCCATCATTTTCTCAACAAAGTAATCGTCCACTAACAGGTTGGTTAGTTCAGGATTACGATCAAAGGCATCTTTGATTTTGTTTAAGAAAGTTGAACGGATAATACAGCCACCACGCCACATTAACGCGATACCGCCGTAGTTTAAATCCCAGCCCGAGGCTTTAGCCGCTTCACGCATTAATACGTAGCCCTGGGCGTAAGATACGATTTTAGAGGCTAACAATGCCTGACGGATATCTTCGATAAAAGCTTTTTTATCGCCTTCAAACGCAGGTTTAGGACCAGATAAAATTTTAGAGGCTGCCACACGCTCGTCTTTTTGTGCTGACAAACAACGTGCGAATACCGCTTCACCAATCAGGGTTAATGGTACACCTTCTTCCAGTGCAGAAACCGCTGTCCATTTACCTGTACCTTTTTGACCAGCAGTATCGAGAATCTTTTCAACCAGCGGCTCGCCGTCTTCTTTAAACGCCAGAATGTCACGGGTAATTTCAATCAGATAGCTGTCGAGCTCACCTTCGTTCCAGTCTTTAAATACTTCATGCATTTCGTCGGCTGACAAGCCCAGCAGTTCTTTCATGATTTGGTAGGCTTCACAAATCAGCTGCATATCGCCGTATTCGATGCCGTTATGCACCATTTTCACGAAGTGGCCTGCGCCGTCTTCACCAACCCAGTCACAACAAGGTGTGCCATCTTCAACTTTGGCCGAAATGCTTTGGAAAATGTCTTTTACTGCTGACCATGCGGCAGTTGAACCACCAGGCATAATGGATGGACCAGTTAATGCGCCTTCTTCGCCGCCCGATACACCGGTACCAATGTATAACAGGCCTTTGCTTTCAAGGTATTTAGTACGACGATTTGAATCAGGGAAGTGGGTATTACCACCATCAATAATGATGTCGCCTTTATCCAGATGCGGGATTAATTGCTCAATCATGTCGTCTACTGCCTGGCCAGCTTTAACCATTAACATGATTTTACGAGGGGCAGCCAGTGAACTTACCAGCTCTTCAATACTAAAAGCACCGCGGATAGTTTTGCCCTTGGCACGGCCTTCGATAAACTTTTCTACTTTTTCAGCAGAACGGTTATACGCCGTTACCGTAAATCCTTTGCTTGCCATGTTCAGAATCAGGTTTTCACCCATTACTGCCAGGCCCACCAGGCCAATATCCGAAAGTTCTTTCATAGTCGTGTCAGCTCGTCGTTTTAAAAGTTGCGATAATGTAGTGGTTCAGGCCAGCAGAAACAAGTCAAAACAATGACAGGTTTCGTATTTAAACAATTGAACTTGCCTGTGCTGCTATTCTACTGATTTTTAACCAATCAGACCAATCGACATATGAACAAATAAGCAATAGTGACTGAAAATCAAATAGATGCTGAACCGATACTGTTACTTCTTATTTATGTACGCGTTACTTCTATTTCAACAAAAAAGGGCGTTTGTTTTAAACGCCCTTTGCTCCTAGTCATAACTAAAGGTTATTTAGGTGCTTCGCCTTCATCAATCACAGCACCCGACATTGGCACATTATCACTGGCTTTTTGCAGGAAATCTTCCATGCCTTTATTGAGTTGCTCAAAGCTAAAGCTGGAAATTTTGTAAGTGCGATGTTGCCAGTAACCTTGCAGTGAATCAGACGACACAGTTAAATAATGGTCATTGCCAACAGTGGCAATGTCCAACTGATACAGATCACCGTTGTATAAACTCACATTAAAGGTGGTTTTATCCGCTTGTGACCAGTCGACGGTATCGGCCGCAGCGATGGCTTCAAAGTTCAGCCCTGTTACTGAACTTACCGCAGCATCAAGCACGCCCGGATAAGTTAATTTACGATCGGCTGCTAAATCAGCTAGCTCAAAATGTGGCTGCTGTTTGTCCTGCTTGCGGATAATCCAGCCTTTTTCACCCAATTTTTCCAGTTGCTGAATATCCTGCATGGCAGTGGGCAAAACAGGCTGTTTTAACCAATCAGTATCTGAAAATGGCAGCTCAAAGGCTTTATCCACCAGCCATGCCTGATTGTTTTTTGGCAGGCGCACATACTGGCCGCTGGAACGTTCAGGACGCTGTCCCACCAGTACCGACCAGCTTTTGCTGCCCGAATATAACGTCACTTGAGTGGCTAAGCTGTCCTGATCGCTAATTGCCCGTAAGCCTAAACGGTCGAAATAATCGGGCTTGCTGGTTTTGGCCTGCAGCTGACGCGCTTCCACCATAGCCGTGATGAGTTTCGCCAGCTTAGTTTGCTCTACCGGATAATTATCCAGCGCAGCAGCCACCCACTGTCCGTCTTGCTGCGTGGCGTTAAAATCCAGACCATGGGCTTTTTTAATCTCGATCCTGTCAATGTTAGCCGCGCTGGATTTTAAGCCTTCCAGCATCAGGCCCTTTTCCAGCGAGCCTTGCTGTTGGTGTTTGTTGAAGACCAGAAAACCTGCAAACGCTGCCAGTACCACCGCCAGTGATAAAATACCGATATGTTTATTCATCATGCCTCCTTACTGGCGCGTTTACGGCTAATGCGGGCAATAAAGCCCAGCAGCAACACTAAAATCAGCGGTGCAACAGCGATATTGATAAATTTAAGCTCGCTGCCCAGATTTTCAATGTCCATATCCAGTTGATGACGCACTTCACGCAATTCCTTACGAATGGCGATTTTCTTTTGCATAAACTGCTCAATCGCCTGCTGCTGCTCATCGCTTAATACCAGCGCGCCATTTTCTGCTTGCTGGCCCTGCAACTGAGATAACTGCTGTTCGGTTTGTTGCAGTTCCTGCTGTAGTTGTTGCTCTTTTTCACGGAAGCGTTTTTCAGCTTTAACGGTTAAGGCATCAACCACATCAAACGGACGTGCCGATGTACCGCGGCTACGCACACTGATCAGTGCGTTGCTGCCACCTAAGTTTTCCACTGCGTTGGTAACAAAGTCACCATTATTGGCAAAGGGGGTAAAAATAGTCTGACCGAAGAAATTCGACTGGCTACCCCAGAAACGGTCGGTAAGTAAGTCAGTATCTGCCACCACAATCACATTTAATTGCTTTGTATCTGCCACAAAATCATCGGTTTCGACGCCATCCGGCACCTTATCAAAGGCCGATTTCGCCGTTCCTGACAAACGCGCTGCTACCGTATACGCGGTATTAGTCGAAGTAAACTTGCTGGCAAGCGCGTTTACATCACGGGTCACGCCATATGTAGCGCCATCGATCAAACCTGAATTATCCGAGGTTTGAATCAGCGGGATAAATTTAGTTTTGCTGTCTTTTTTGTGCATAAGCGCGCCAACAGAGGCCGCGTTAATCACATCCAGACTGGCGGTAACCACATCGTCTTTATCCAGCGCGTTGCCCTGCAAACCTAAATAACCTAAATGACGTTCCACACCGTTTTGAGTGCGGATATCGAGGCCGGAGGCTGCATCTAACACAACCTGCTCGCCGTTAAATTCAATGCCCCAACTTGCAAGCAAATTATTGATATCGGTTGCGCCATTGCCTGTCATGGCAGACATGGGATCAGAATCGGTATGTGGATCGACAAAGGCCAGCACTTTACCACCGTGCATCGCATATTGATCAATCGAGAACTGCAATTGCTCGCTGTAATTTTTAGGATTCACCAACAGCAACACATCAGTATCGGCGGGCACTTCTGCAATATCATTACCCAGTTTTTGCACGTCGTACAATTGCTGCAACTGGGTAAAGATAGTCCAGGGCGGGTCCATACGACCTGTCATTGGGTTCTGACCACCCATCACCGCTAAATCAGTGATCACACTCACATGAACTTTTTTCGGATCCGTTAGCTGATACACCAGTTTGCTGATGTCGTATTCAAGGAAGGATTCCTGTTTAGGGTCAAAAAAGGCAATGATTTTTTCATCATCATAAGCATTGCTGCCTGCGAGCCCTAAATACACCGGATCGCCACCATTACCCACTGTTGCACCGGTTAAACCAAACTGATTGGCTTTGTCCTCAGCTTCGGAAAACGGCACAGGATCAATCTTATGCAGGATAATTTTGCCATCTGACGCGCTGGCATATTCTTCCAGCAAACTTTCTACGCGATTGGCATAGTTGCGCAGGCTGGTCATGCCATTCGAGGCTTTATCCGAATAAAAGAAATACAAATGCACCGGCTCATCGATAGCTTTAAGAATTTCTTTACTGCCATCGGATAAGGAATACACCTGATCTTCGGTTAAATCGAGGCGCATATCACTTAATAAGTGATTGTTAATTAAGACTAATGCGGTAAATACCACTGCCAGCAAAATGGCAGTCAGGGTACCTGAAAATTTATTCAACATACTTATTCTGCCTTTTTCTGCTCAATGACACGTAATCCGGCATATAACCAGACACCAATAACGATCAGGAAATAACCCACATCGCTTAAGGACAATACGCCTTTGGCCATCGCCTGAAAGTGAGTTAAAAAGCTGAACGAAGCCAGCGTATCGAGCAACACAGGCGGTAACCAGGCTTTAAAGGCATCCAGCACCATATCACTGCCGCTTAACACAAACAGAAAACACAGCACCACGGCCAGAATAAAGGCCACTACCTGACTTTTGGACATGGCAGACATGCATAAACCAATGGCTAAAAACGCACCGGCCATTAACCAGCTGCCAATATACGCAGCAACAATAATACCGTTATCCGGATTGCCTAAATAATTAACGGTTAACCACAGCGGAAAAGTCAGCGCCAGCGATAAACCTAACACCGCCCAGGCAGCGAGAAATTTACCCAACATGGCTTCCCAAATAGTCACCGGCAGGGTCATTAATAGTTCGATGCTGCCGCTTTTGCGTTCCTCAGACCAGGTACGCATTGCCATGGCGGGCACTAAAAACAGATATAACCACGGATGGAAATTAAAAAACGGGATAAGGTCGGCCTGTCCACGTTCGTACAGTCCCCCAATATTAAAGGCAAATACACCACTTAAAATCAGGAAAATAGCGATAAACACATAAGCCACTGGTGTGGCGAAAAAGCTGGAAAATTCACGTTTAAAAATGATCAACGTATTGTTCATTACAGCGCTCCTTCTGTGGTCATCATTCTAAAGACATCATCCATACGCCCTTGCTCGGTGTATAAGGTATCCACCGGTAAATTGCGCTGTTGAATGTAATCGGCCACTACGGGTAATAAATCGACGTCTTTATCCGGGAACAAGGTTACCTTGCCACTTTGGCTGTCCACTTCCATTTCCGCAACGCCCTCCAATTCGGCCAGGCCGGAAATGTCCGCCAGTTTGCTAAAGTGAATGCCCACGGCTTTGTAATATTTAGAGCGTTTAACCAGCTCTTCCGGGCTGGCATCAAATAACATTTTGCCGCCAGCAATGATCATGGCGCGGTTACATACGGCGCTCACTTCTTCCAAAATATGGGTAGAGATAATCACGATTTTATCTTTGGACAGATTCTGGATTAACTCACGCACCTGATGTTTTTGGTTAGGGTCCAATCCATCGGTTGGTTCATCCAGAATTAAAATATCCGGATCATGGATAATTGCCTGAGCCAGCCCTACCCGGCGTTTAAAGCCTTTGGATAAGTTTTCAATCGGTCTGTCGAGCATATCACCCAGTTCAACCTGCTCAATAACCTCTTTAATGCGTTGTTTTTTGTTTTCGCCCTTTAGGCCGCGAATTTCAGCAATAAAATTCAAAAACTGCAGTGGGGTCATATCACCGTATGCGGGTGCACCTTCTGGCAAATAACCAATTTGCTTTTGAATGGCGGTGGCGGATTCTGGCATAGGCATCTCGAAGATACGGATTTCGCCAGCGGTGGGATTTAAAAATCCGGTGAGCATTTTCATGGTGGTTGACTTACCGGCGCCATTTGGCCCCAGGAAGCCCACAATATCACCGGGCTTTATGTCAAAAGACAGATTATCAACTGCCTTAAAGTCACCAAATGACATGGATAGGTTCTTAACGGAGATCATATACATCCTCTGATGATCAAAAATTTATTATTAATTTTCGAAGTATGTGGGCTTTGGTGATAATCACAATCTGCCAAATTCAACATACTTGTCTTCCTGTGGACAGGATATATAGTTGCTCAATCTGAATTCAAGTCAGATTGAGCTACATTTGATTGCAAAGCCACTGACCTTGTTTAAAAACAAAAATTCCATGCCAATCGCAAGTCTTACGCAAATTTTATGAACAAGCAGAAGTAAGAGCCGTCGAGGATGCTTTCGAGGTTAAAAACGCATAAAAAAAGCGGCCACAAGGGCCGCATAAATAATTGATAATTCAGGGAAGAACTATATCGCGGTCTACTCTATCGCTAAAGTGTTGTTATTTTATGTCGGTAAACCGATAAAATGTTGCAAACTGTTTCTATGTCGTAGTTTGCGCATCATTACTTTAACTTTAAATCAGGTCCTTTAATGCAATTAACGCCAGTGGCTGTGCTGCGCAGTCCGTTTAAACAAAAATTTGCCATCCCACGCCAGCCCGGACTGGCGCCTGCCGCGTTATCCACCATTGAGTTTTATGCTGAATTTAACGATGCCAATAGTTTGCGTGGCATCGGCCAATTTAGTCACTTATGGCTGATTTTTGTTTTTCATGAAAATGCCGACAAAGGATGGTCGCCCTTAGTACGTCCACCACGATTGGGGGGTAATCAGAAAATGGGCGTATTTGCGACCCGCTCGACTTTTCGCCCCAATCCAATTGGTATGTCAGTGGTTGAATTAGTGGACTGGCAACATAAAAACGGGGTTTTAACCATTACAGTAAAAGGGGCTGATTTACTCGATGGCACGCCAATTCTGGATATTAAACCTTATATCCCCTACTCAGATGCGCATCCCGACGCCAGTGGTGGATTTGCCAGTGATGCCCCACAGCCATTATTAAGCGTAACGTTTTCGCAACAAGCACAAGCACAATTGCAAACTACCAGTAAAAAATATGCCAGTATTCAGGCATTAATTGAGCAAGTTTTGGCGCAGGATCCGCGTCCGGCATACAAAAAATCGCAGGGTGAGATTCAGGAATATGGCATGACGCTATACGATTTGAATATTCGCTGGCGATGCAGTGAAAATCAGGCTGAGGTTATCGGGATCAGCCAAATCGCTGAATAATCATTATTTATTGTGTGCTTTTTTAACTTGTCATCTTTAGCGAGTCGGGATGCGCTGATAGAATAGCCGCCCAATTTAACCCTCTCTACAACTTTATTTGGTACCTAAACAATGCGTAGTAGCCAATATTTGCTATCCACATTAAAAGAAACACCGGCTGATGCCGAAGTTATCAGCCATCAGTTAATGCTACGTGCCGGCATGATCCGTAAGCTGGCCTCTGGATTATATACCTGGCTACCCACGGGTTTGCGTGTATTAAATAAAGTGTCGCAAATCGTGCGTGATGAAATGAACAAAGCCGGCGCAATTGAAACCCTGATGCCAGTGGTTCAGCCTGCTGACTTATGGCAGGAATCTGGTCGCTGGGAAGAATACGGTCCAGAGCTGTTGCGTATTCAGGATCGTCAGCAACGTGACTTCGTATTAGGCCCAACACACGAAGAAGTGATTACCGATTTAGTTAAAAACGAAGTAAGCAGCTACAAACAGTTGCCGTTAAATCTGTATCAGGTACAAACCAAGTTTCGCGACGAAATTCGTCCACGTTTTGGCATTATGCGTAGCCGCGAATTCATTATGAAAGATGCCTATTCTTTCCACCTTGATGAAGAGTGCCTGGGCAAAACTTATCAGGATATGTATCAGGCCTACTGCAATATCTTTGAGCGTATCGGTTTAGATTATCGCCCGGTTATGGCCGATAACGGTTCAATTGGCGGTAACGCCTCGCATGAATTCCACGTATTAGCCGCATCGGGCGAAGATGATATCGTCTTTAGCGATAGCTCTGACTATGCAGCCAATATGGAAAAAGCCGAAGCTAAGGCACCGGATACGCAAATTGCAGCCCCCACTGCCGACATGGCATTAGTGGATACACCAGACGCCAAAACCATTGAACAACTGGTTGAACAATTTGATGTGGCAATTGAAAAAACCGTTAAAACCTTAATTGTGCATGCCGCTGAAGGTAGCGAGCATAAACTGATTGCACTAATGGTGCGTGGTGATCACACCTTAAATGAAGTGAAAGCAGAAAAATTAGAGCAAGTGGCAGCGCCGCTGGTTTTTGCCTCAGACGCAGAAATTCGTGACGCGATTGGCGCTGGCCCGGGTTCATTAGGTCCGGTTAATTTGCCCATCCCGGTCATTGTTGATCGCAGCGTGGCAGTGATGAGCGATTTTGGCGCGGGTGCCAATGTTGATGGTAAACACTATTTTAATATCAACTGGCAACGGGACTTACCTTTGCCTGCAGTAGCCGATATACGTAATGTAGTTGCAGGCGATCCTTCGCCTTGTGGTACAGGTAAACTGGAAATCAAACGTGGGATCGAAGTGGGTCACATCTTCCAGTTAGGCGATAAATATTCTAAAGCGATGAAGTGCGGCGTATTAACCGAATCGGGCAAACACCAAACCTTAACCATGGGTTGTTACGGTATTGGTGTCACTCGCATTGTGGCAGCCGCGATTGAGCAGAATCATGATAAGTTCGGTATTATCTGGCCAGATGCAATTGCACCTTTCAAAATTGCCTTAATTCCAATGAATATGCATAAATCTCATCGTATTCAGCAGGCGGCTGAGAAACTTTATGCTGAGCTGGTTGAAGCAGGCGTGGATGTATTTTTTGATGATCGCAAAGAGCGCCCGGGTGTGATGTTTAACGATATGGAATTAATTGGTATTCCCCATTCCATTGTTATTGGTGAAAAGAATCTGGATAACAACGAAGTTGAATACAAATGTCGCCGCAGCGGTGAAAAACAAATGCTGAATCTGGATAACGCAGCTGAGTTTATTAAAAGCTTATAATTTGCAAAGCAATAAATACTAAAAAAGCGCCTTTAAGGCGCTTTCTTTAAATGCGTTAAATAATCGGCAATTAGTTTAAACGGTCGATCAGTTCTTTGCCAATTGCGGTTTCAATATAACCATTGGTTTCTGCCCACTGCTTAACAGAGATACCATCGGCTTCTGCGGCAGTCAGATCACCTTTCGACATTTTCTTAATCATGTAAGTGCCAACATCAACAGACTCATTTTGCATGCTGTAGCGAATTAAGCTTGAACCACCGCAGGTTACGCCTGTGTAGAAGTCACCCAAACGTAAATTGTAGTCTTTGCGCACTGAACGCATTTTTTTACGAAGTTCACCTTTGTCATTATTTTTAACTATGGTGCAGATGTTTTTTAAATCGTCAGCTACATCGGCTAACGATACCGGAGCGATAAATGCACATGAGATAGCTGCTAAAGTAATTAATTTTTTCATTTTGATTGCCTCGTTAAATATTTGTTAATGAATTGCCTTGACGGAACACAGTCTAAAAAACGTACAAATATGTTAAAGGGGGCAAAATGACACCCAGGTATATTTTTTAATACTTTTATAAGTATGTCTTAGCCTTGCTTAATAAGTTATCAAAGCTTACTTTGAAGGGTTACCCAAATAAAAGAACAAACAATAACCAATTGATTTATAACAACTTTACACAAAAAACATCTTTTTACATTTGAACATAACTGTTGTGAATAAAAGAACTTAAGATCCCTTCATCAAAATTTATTAGGAAATGAGTAAAATGAAAAAAACATGGATAAAGATAGTCATCCCTGTGGTGATTCTGGGTGTCGGTTTCCTGGGAATGGGGTTACTTAAAGCTTCTGCCAAACAAGATGAAGAGAAAAAACCATTAGATCTTCGTCCTACTGTGCGTATTAAATCCGCTGAAGCAATAGATTACTCTGTACAGCTGGATAGTTACGGCGAAGTTCGTCCGTTTGAAAGCACGCAAATTTCTGCACAAGTCGCCGGGGAAGTGGTTAGCTGGAATGAGCAATTTGTCGCAGGTGGCCTGGTTCGCCGCGGTGAAGTACTGTTCAGTATTGAAAAAGATCAGTATGAAGCTGCGTTATTGCAAGCCGAAGCCAACCTGCAATTAGCCAAAGCACAGTTAATTGAAGAACAGGCGCGAGCTGATGTGGCCAGGGCTGAAACCAAAAATATGCCTAAGAACAGAATTACCGATCTGTATTTACGTAAACCACAGGTATTAAGCGCTAGGGCAAACGTTAAATCTGCAGAAGCCGCACTTAAAATTGCACAGCGCGATTTAGACAACTGTGACATTGTTGCGCCTTACGATGCGCTTGTTGTAAGTCGTGATTTAGGTAAAGGACAGTATGTAAATAAAGGTTCTCAGGTTGCAGAAATTTATAATGTGGAAGTAGCGGAAGTGACCTTCCCTATTGCCGGTTTTGATAGTGCATTCCTGCCGGATAACCTCAGTCAGCATCCTGCTGTCATTGCAGTAAAAGGCAATAAACGTATCCAGCGTAATGGGCTTATTACCCGGGATTTGGGCATAGTGGATAAAGCCACTCGCATGAGCCAGCTGGTTGCACAAATCAAAGATCCTTATGGCATTCACAGCAATGCGCCGGCACTAAAATTTGGTAGTTATGTGGAAGTATCCTTTACCGGAAAAACGTTACACAACGTATTCCGCTTGCCGCAGGAGCTGGTAACGCAACATAAAGTGTGGGTGGTGAACAGCGAGCAAGCGCTTGAATCTAAGCAGGTTGAAGTTGCCCGTGAAGATGATACTTATTTTCTGGTTAGTGCGGGTTTAGTCAATGACGACCGCATCGTACTAACGTTACCGGAATACCCGCAAAATGGCTTAAAAGTAAAACTTGCCGGACAGAAATCATCTCCGGCAACCAGTGTCACTGACGATCAGGCCACGATTGTGGCTAAAGCCAGCAAATAAGGAGCAGGCTTTATGTCACAAACACAACCCAAAGAACGCGGATTAATCGCTTATTTTGCCAATAATTCGGTAGCAGCCAACCTGATGATGGCGTTTATCATCATCATGGGATTTATTGGCTATAAGACCATTCAACGCCAGATGTTCCCTAATATTGAAATCAACTACATCAATATTAATGCGACCTACCGCGGTGCTTCGCCTCAGGAAATTGAAGAAGGCATCCTGATAAAAATTGAAGAAGCACTGAAGGATGTTACCGAAATCAAAAAAAGCGTATCCCGCGCATTTCGTAACAGCGGACGCATTAGTCTGGAAATTTATCCTAATCAGGACTTGCAGGAAACGCTGGATAAGGTCAAACAACGCGTTGACAGTATCGCCACTTTCCCGGCCGATATGGAGCCGGTCAATGTAACACAGGCAGAATACCGTCAGGATGTGATAGAAATGGCGCTGGTGGGTGACACCGAGTTAACTAACCTCAAACCGGTCGCCAAAATTGTTGAAGACGAATTACTGCAGCTAAACAATGTGTCGCTGGTGCAATTACAGGCGCCTGATGATGAAATTGCCATCGAAATTCAGCCTGATGAATTGCGAAAATATGGCTTAACCCTGAACAATGTCGCCCAGGCGATTCGCAAATATTCTGCTAACTTTTCGGCCGGGCAAATTCGTACCGATGCGGGTTTAATCGCGGTCAGGGTTGAGAACCAACATTATAACGGTGATGAATTCCGCAATATTCCGGTAAAAGTAGGTAGCAACGGTGCCAAAGTACTGCTGCATGAAGTTGCCAGCATCCATGACCAGTTTACTGAGGGTGAGCGTTACTTTAAGTATTCGGGTAAAAACGCCATCATGATGTCGGTTAAAGCCACCAAAGACCAAAATACCATCCCAGTGGCACAATCAGTGAAAGACTTTATCGCCGAGCGCAATAAAACCCTGCCCGCCGGCATGGAGTTAAAAGTGCTGGTGGATATGACCTACTACCTGAATGCACGTCTGGATATGATGTTAAGCAACCTGGTGCAAGGTGCGATTCTGGTTGCCATCATGTTGTCACTATTCCTGCGCTTTAGGCTGGCATTCTGGGTTATGCTGGGTCTGCCCATTTGTTTCCTGGGCGCAGTCATGCTGATGCCAGTATTTGGGGTAAGTATTAATATCCTGTCACTATTTGCCTTTATTATGGTGCTCGGCATAGTGGTGGATGATGCCATTGTTATCGGCGAAAGTGCCTATACTGAGGTAGAAAAGCACGGCGGTGGCGTTGAAAACGTCATACGTGGCGCAAAGCGCGTAGCCACCCCTGCCACCTTTGGTGTGTTAACCACCATTGCCGTTTTTGCGCCTTTTACCTTGACCAGCGGCCCTGACGGTGCATTTTTCTATAATATCGCCATCGTAGTCATACTGTGTCTGGTATTCAGTTTAATTGAATCCAAATGGATATTGCCTGCCCACTTAGCCCACACTCACTTTAAACCAGTTGGTGAAAAGCACTGGCGTACCCGCTTTAACAATGCTTATTTTGGATTTATTAATGGTCCATACAGACGCACAGTACAGCGTTGTGTGGAATGGCGCTGGGCAGTGTTTTGCGGATTTCTCGCTGTGCTTATAATTAGCTTTGGTTTAATTGCCGCTAACTATGTGCGTATGGTGCCAAATCCTAAAGTGCCACATGACTTCCCGCGTATTGCAATTGAAATGAACGAAACCGTATCCGATGAAGCGACCATTGATGCGCTGAAGCAAATCGAAGGCGTCGTATTAGATGTGGAAGACGAAATTAAAAAAGAATATGGCCGCGGCATGATGCGCGATATTTTATCTTTCAATGAAGATCGCACTAACGCACGTGTGTTAGTTCCGCTGGTTGACGAGGAAGAGCGCCCGTTTAATACCTTTGAACTGGCACGACGCTGGCGCGAAAAAATGCCCGAAATAGCAGGCATGAAATCCTTTACCATTCAGGATGATGTAAACGGTGGTCGTGACGGTGGTGAATTTGGTTACCTGTTATTTGGACCCGATATCGAAACCCTTAACGAAGCCGGTCGTTACTTTATTGAATTACTGCAAAATGAAAAAGGCTTATACGACATAAGCTCCACCATTGACCCTGCCAGTAAAGAAATCCAAATGTCACTTAAACCTGTGGCTTACGATTTAGGTCTGGATTTACAAAATATTGCCAGCCAAATTGGTGCAAGTTTTTATGGTGGCGAAGCGCAGCGTGTTATTCGTAATGGTGAAGAAGTGCGGGTGATGGTGCGTTACCCCAAACTCACTCGTGAACAGTTCTCTTCATTAAAATACGCGATTGTTACAACGCCTTCGGGTCGTGAAGTCATGTTAGGCGATGTGGTAGACCTAAACGAAAAACCGGGTATTAGCTATATTCGTCGTGAAGGCGGTTATCGCAGCGTGTATGTGTATGGCTCGATTGATGAAGAAGCGATTGAACCAAACGAAGTGACCAAAAACATCAAAGAAAACCTGTTACCCAAACTGAAGGAAGCTTACCCATCGGTCAAAACCGAGCTGGGTGGTGCAATCGAAGAGCAACAGGCGCAGCAAAGCGAGCAAATTATGTTCTTCTTTGCCGGCATGATCATGGTGTACATCTTATTAGCCGTGCCGCTGAAGAGTTATGGTCAGCCGATTATAATCATGTCGGTTATTCCGTTTAGTTTAACGGGTGCTATCTGGGGTCATTACTTCTTTGGTCTGGATTTATCTATGATGTCAGGCTTTGGTTTGATTGCTGCAGCCGGGGTGGTAATTAACGACTCGCTGGTGATGACTGATTACGTCAACCAATGCCGCAAAGAGGGCATGCGTATTACTGATGCGGTCGTGGAAGCAGGTTGTACCCGTTTCAGAGCAATCACACTGACTTCAATCACAACCTTTGTAGGCATATTGCCCATTATGTTTGAGAGCAGCCTGCAGGCGCGATTTGTTATCCCGATGGCAGTAGCACTTGGTTTTGCTGTGCTGTACGCCACCATAGTGACATTAGTGCTGGTGCCATGTTTGTACCTGATGCTGGAAGATATGAAACGTCCATTTGTTGCCCTTAAACGTAAATTAAGCGGTAACAAACAAGAACTGGAATTAAGTGAGCAACATTAATTTCAGCTGACACCAACCCAATAAAAAAGCATCCATCAGGATGCTTTTTTATTGGCCTTCTTAGCATTGGCTTTAATAACTAACGTTTCGGCGATTTTATCCTGAATCGCTTGCCTGTTTGCATCCCAGTATATTTGAATAAAACCCAGCAACCCGGTTGCCAGGCCAGCACCATAACCACCATAACGCCCAAAACTTTCCCATAAGTTAGGCGTGGTGCCATCCAGCCTTACCACTTTAATACCAAACAACTTTTTGCCCGGCGTCTGGCCTTTCCACCAACAGGTGAAAAAGGTGAAATACAAGGCTGCCCAGCCAAAACCTAAACCTAAGTCGCTGGCAATACCTTTAAACCATTCAATAATGCTGTGAGTTTTGCTGTTATACCAACTGTCCTGCGATTGTGTTTCGTTCGCTGGTTTCTGTTGTTTTTGTGGCGTGGCATCTTTATCTTCAACCGGTATCTTAAACTCTTCCATCAGCTGCTCCCGCTCACGTTTGGACAGAGAATCAATCCCGGATATAACACTACTAAGCAGTTGCTGCTTTTCCTGGCTGTCTATATCCTGATCGAGAATATCCTGTGCATATTCCTGCACCACAGGACGCCAGCAATTAATAATTTGTGGACATTCTCCGTCACTGATTTTTTGTTCTACTTCAGCGCCTTGTTTAACCAACTTCACCGTCAATGCAGTAAGAGCAATCCCCTGACCTGTGGACAGATTAAAGTCACCTTCACTATTCTGGCCACTTGACCCTGCATCATAATAACGCGACAAATCGCTAAATAAGTTCAGTGCAATGACAAACAGTAATATGGCACCGACAAATCTGAAAAATCCACCCAGAAACTTAAACCGGCGACTGTGTTTTAACTTTTTACTTTCTTTATAAAACACCCAGGCCGATACCATGGCCAGAATGAGGCTATTAACATTGGTTAACATAGAAATGCAGATAAAGTCAGTTAATAAGGCAAACCCTCTTGCTTTGGGGGTTGCCAGCGGTGTACCAATTAAATTCTGTGATACACCAAAGGCATAAGGCGTCACAATATCGCGAACTTCCTTGGGCGCTATATTGGGCTCATGTACCGATGACTGTTGCGGCTCAACAGGCTGTGAAAGTGATTCCTGCATAACAATGATCCTATAATTTTGTAATTGCCTGACTTATCCCGTCAGGTGTCAGGGTAAACATACGTTGTTCCATTATCTGTTGAATCATGCCTATCGAAGCATAATATACCCAGTGTTGCTGGGGCTGTGGATTCAGCCATACTGCCTTGTCAAAATGGTGCAATAAACGGTTCATCCATATGCTGCCCGGCTCCTCGTTCCAGTGCTCAACACTGCCCCCAGCATAGTTAATTTCATAAGGCCCCATAGTGGCATCCCCCACTAAAATCAGTTTATAGTCGCTGCCGTATTTATGAATTACATCCCACACATCAACCTGATGTTGCTGCTGGCGCTTAGCACTGGTCCATAAATGTTCATACACGCAATTATGAAAATAAAAGTACTCTAAATGCTTAAACTCACTTTTCACAGCACTGAATAATTTTTCACACTCAGCGATATGAAAATCCATAGAGCCACCAATATCAAACAATATCAGTACCTTAACCGCATTATGCCGCTCGTTTAGCCACTTTAGATCAAGCAAGCCAGCATTACTGGCGGTGGCGTCAATGGTGGTTGCCATATCCAGTTCCTGATTGGCCCCCGTGCGCGCAAACTGGCGTAATTTTCGTAAAGCCAGTTGCAGGTTGCGGGTGCCTAACGATTGCTGGCCATCCAGATCCTTAAACTGGCGTTTCTCCCACACTTTTACCGCACGGAACTGGCCATTTTGGTCACTTCCCATGCGAACACCTTCCGGGTTAAAACCATGAGCACCAAAGGGTGAAGTACCGCCCGTGCCAATCCATTTGTTGCCACCCTGATGTCTTTTTTGTTGCTCCTGCATACGCTGCTGCAGAGTGTCGAGTAGTTTATCCAAACCACCCATGGCTTCGAGTTTGCGTTTTTCATCCTCACTGAAATAACGCTCAATTTGCTTGCGTAACCAGTCTTCGGGAATATCCTTCCCCAGTAAATCAAAAGTTTCCAGCCCGTCAAAATAATCGGCAAAGGCTCTGTCAAAGCGATCAAAACGTGTTTCATCTTTGACCAGCATCAGACGTGATAATTGATAAAACTGGCCCATGTCAGCAACAACCAGTTGTTGCTTCATGGCTTCAAGCAAATCCATTAGCTCAGTGAGACTACAACCCACTTTGTATTGGCGTAGCTTAAAGAAAAAATCGATTAGCATTAGCGACGTGCCATAAAGGCCAGCTTCTCGAACAGATGCATATCCTGCTCGTTTTTAATTAATGCACCATACAAAGGTGGTAAGCTGTTTTTA
Organism: Neptunicella marina; assembly: GCF_014270035.1. Lineage (GTDB taxonomy): Bacteria > Pseudomonadota > Gammaproteobacteria > Enterobacterales > Alteromonadaceae > Neptunicella > Neptunicella marina. The sequence continues at coordinate 225,772 of NZ_JACNEP010000007.1, forward strand.
TGCTGTTTATCCCGCAATACGTCAGGATCGATTTGATCGGCCACTAACAACTTAATCCAGTCAAGTAACTCTGAGGTGGAAGGTTTCTTTTTAAGACCAGGCACTTCGCGCAAATCAAAAAAGCTATCTAAGGCTTGTGACAACAACTCTTTGCGCAAACCGGGATAATGCGCTTCTACGATGGCTTCCATCTGCGCCTTATCGGGAAATTGAATGTAATGAAAAAAACAACGACGCAAAAAGGCATCTGGCAGATCTTTTTCATTATTCGAGGTGATAATCACAATCGGACGCTGACTGGCGGTAATCGTCTGATGGGTTTCGTAAACATAAAACGCCATTTTATCCAGCTCCTGTAATAAATCATTTGGAAACTCAATATCGGCTTTATCAATTTCATCGATTAACAGCACCGGGCGGTTTTGCGCTTCAAACGCCTGCCACATTTTGCCTTTTACAATATAGTTAGCAATGTCATGCACCTTTTCGTCACCCAATTGCGAGTCCCGTAAGCGTGATACTGCATCGTACTCATATAACCCTTGTTGGGCTTTAGTGGTGGATTTAATATGCCACTGGATAAGTTCTGTATTTAATGATGCAGCAAGCTCCTCGGCGAGCTGGGTTTTACCGGTTCCCGGTTCACCTTTTACCAACAATGGGCGTTGCAACGTGATAGCTGCATTGACTGCCAGTTTTAACTCATCGCTGGCGATATAACGGGATGTTCCACTAAACGACATAAGTCTAAATCCTTTAAAAATGATTTATTGCCTGACGCTCTAAAATAGCAGACCGCAGCCTACTACTAAACTGCCTGTTACCTTGCTTGTAAGTTTAAAAAATATCTTATAGCGAAAAAACAGTTTGCTTTTAGTTATATAGGATTAACCTTATTGGTGAATAATAAAATAAGGCTAGGATATTCCATGCAAATTTTTGAAGACAATTCCCTATCGATTGGTAACACCCCATTGGTGAAACTCAATCGTGTCACTTCTGGCAACGTATTTGCCAAAATCGAATCACGTAACCCCAGTGCCAGTGTTAAGTGTCGTATTGGCGCTAACATGATCTGGGACGCAGAAAAACGCGGCGTATTAACCGCAGGCAAAGAGTTAGTCGAACCCACCAGCGGTAATACTGGTATCGCGCTGGCATTTGTTGCTGCATCCCGTGGGTACAAACTGACCCTGACTATGCCTGCGACGATGAGCCTTGAGCGACGTAAGTTACTTAAAGCACTGGGCGCCAATCTGGTATTAACTGAAGGCCCTAAAGGCATGAAAGGTGCAATCGCCAAGGCACAGGAAATTGTCGATTCTGATCCGGACAAATACGTAATGCTGGGACAGTTCGATAACCCGGCCAACCCCGAAATTCACGAAAAAACCACCGGACCTGAAATCTGGTCTGCAACTGATGGCAATGTCGATATTTTTGTGGCGGGTGTTGGCACAGGCGGAACCATAACGGGTGTAGCACGCTACCTGAAAAAAACTCAAGGTAAAGATGTGCAATGCGTTGCGGTTGAACCTGTCGACTCTCCGGTTATCACCCAGGCAAAAGCCGGGGAAGAATTAACTCCCGGGCCTCACAAAATTCAGGGTATTGGTGCTGGCTTTATTCCAACCATTCTCGATCTGGATTTGGTGGATGCTGTAGAACAAGTGGGCAATGATGACGCGATGGCAATGGCACATCAACTCATGAAAGAGGAAGGTATTCTGGCCGGTATCTCTTCAGGTGCCGCTGTTGTAGCCGCGAAACGTCTGGCAGAAAAACCTGAAAATGCAGGCAAAAACATCGTGGTTATTTTACCAAGTTCCGCAGAACGTTACCTAAGCAGCCCGCTGTTTGCAGGTGAGTTCAGCGAAGCCGAGCTTGAACAGTAATTTCTCCCCTGGGTGAGCCAGAGGCTCCTGCCGGGGCTCACCCTTGTCTTTACATTTGTTTTTTTTCATCGCAGACTAATTAGCCTTTTTAATCATTAGGTAACTTAGCTAATGCACACACTACCGCGCCTGCTTTACCTGTTAGCAGCTATGCTGATGCTAACCAGTTGTTGGTGGCAAGACGCAAGAGTCAATCCAACCATAGATGGCACACCGGAAGACGCTGCGATCAACTTTTTTGACGCAATTTACAACAAAAAAGACATGGAATTAGCGCTGCAATTATCCTCTCCGCGCATGAAACGCTTGCTTAAATCCTATGTGGTACCCACTCAGGTACAAAAACACTTGTTTAATCTGATGTACGACAAAGTTGAAATTGCACTGGATACCGGCAATACCCGGATGCGCACGCAATTTGCAAAAAATTCAAAAGTATCGGTGTTTTTTACTGGTTATTATATTGACGATAAAATTGAAGATATTCGGGTGGCCAGCATGGTAAAAATAGACGGCAAATGGCGGGTTGAACGGGTAGACATTGCCCACTACTACTAAAACGATATCAGATGCACGCTACACTCTGTAGGTGCATCTCTTTCATCAACAGCCTAATTGGTAACAACTACCCCTTCGCGACGCGGATCGGCGCCACCGATGAGTTTGCCATCACGTAATTCAATGCCATGTAAACCACTGTTAAGCGGCACTAAATTCACCTTGTGCCCCAACATTTCAAGTGCTGGTTTTAGTTTTTCCAGACTGGTGCCGATTTCCAGTTCCGTATCACGGTTACGATTTACCACTTTTGGCAGGTTAATCGCGTCCTGAACATCCATTTTCCAGTCAAGAATAGCGACCAGACTTTGTGCAACATAATCTATGATGCGACTACCACCTGGCGAACCAATGGCTAACACCGGCTTATTTTTGTTATTAAAAACAATCGTTGGTGACATTGAGCTGCGCGGACGTTTACCCGGTTCAATGCGGTTTAATAACCAGCGATCACCAATTTTTGGATTAGTGGCAAAATCAGTCATTTCATTGTTAAGCAGGAAACCACCCACCATTACACCCGAGCCAAAGCCCATTTCAATACTGGTGGTCATCGACAATACATTGCCTTGTTTGTCCACAATTGAAAAATGACTGGTATTGGGGATTTCATAAGAATTATCCAGACCCAACGCAGCCGGAGGATAAGGATGGCCTGCTTTAGCACGCCCCATATCCTGTTTTATATCAATTTTTTCTGCACGACGTTGCAAATAGCTGCGGTTAATCAACGCCGCAAACGGCAGGTTGGTAAAGTCGGTATCTGCCATGTAGATATTACGGTCGGCAAAAGCCAGTTTTGATGCCTGAGTAAATAGATGAATCGCAGTGACACTATTAGGCGCATATTGCTCCAACTTAAAAGGCTCAAGCATTTCAAGAATTTGCAGTACAGTTAAACCACCCGAGCTTGGCGGCCCCATTCCACATACAGTGTAAACCTTATATTCACCACAGGCCGGTTGACGCTCTTTAGCCGTATAACCCGCTAAATCAGACAATTCCATCACGCCCGGATTCACTTCTGAGTTATGCACCGCTTTCACAATCTGTTCAGCAAGGGGACCGCTGTAAAAATAATCAGCCCCCTGTTTAGCAATCCCCATTAAGGACTCAGCAAGTTCGCGATTAATAACTTTTTGTCCTGCCTGCAACGGTTTGCCAAAAGGATAAAAATACAAATTCGCAGGCGCCAGCGTTTTTAAACCGGGATGAATTTCCTTTTCCAGTAAACTGGCTAATCTGGGCGAGACAATAAATCCCAGTTCCGCCATTTTGGCCGCGTCAGTAAATAAACTACTCCAGGGCAATTTGCCGTACTGTTTGTGCACCATTTCCAACATGCGCAACACACCAGGTACGCCCACCGCTCGTCCGCCTTGCACGGCATCCTGCCACTTAGCGACTTTGCCGAATTTATCGGTAAACAAAAAAGCGTTAGTTTTATTCGGTGCGGTTTCACGGCCATCAAAGGTACGAAGCTTGCCGGATTCTTTGTCCCACAACAGCATAAAGCCGCCACCACCAATACCTGATGACTGGGGTTCGACCAAGGTTAAGGTTGCCTGAATTGCCACTGCTGCATCTACAGCATTTCCGCCCTGATTAAGAATTTTTTTACCAATCCAGGCTGCATATGGATTGGCAACGCTGATCATATATTCACTGCCGGTTAGCGATTTTTTAGCTTCATAACCGGTAGCCGCTTCAGGCTCCTGCTCGGCTCTCTGAGGCTCAGCTAACGACTGTAAAGACACACAAATCGCCAGCAGGCTGAACCAGGCTAACCCCTTACTCTTCATCTAAAAACTCCGGATTTGAATGCTACGACCAACATATTTAGGTTAAATTGTCTGTTATTCATTAATTTTTTGCTGATTGACAGGCCTTTTTTGCAAAAAGGCTTCAAACATTTCTTTGGCGGCGTCAGATTCAAGCTGGCGGATAAAGATGTCCAGCTCTTCGTCCATATGCATCAGGACGTTATCTGAGTCATGACGTAACAAAGCTTTAGTATGCATCAGCGCCTGCTGAGGTTTGGCGCTCAACTGTGCACATACCTTATTAACCAGTTCATCCAGTTCCTGTGGCATCACGACTTTGTTAACTAAACCACATTGGCATGCCTCATCTGCGCCAAAGGCGTTACCCAACATCAACCATTCGGCCGCTTTTACATGACCGGTTAAATGTGGCAACAAATAACTGGAGGCATATTCTGGTACCAGGGCGAGATTGATAAAAGGCAGCATAAACTGGCTGTTATCCGCGCAATATACCAGATCGCAGTGTAATAAAAGTGTGGTTCCTATGCCGATTGCACTTCCGTGTACTTGCGCCACAACCGGCTTGGGGCATTTGATTAGCGCTTTCATAAAACGCACGGTAGGACTGATATCGGTATTAGCACCCAGCTCAGCAAAATCCTGCAAATCATTGCCTGAGGTGAAACAATCACCCTGCCCCTTGATACACACAACGCGCACCGAGGGCTCAGTTGCGGCTTTTTCCAGCGCTTCGGCCATTTGCTGATACATGTTAAACGTCAGCGCATTTTTTCGTTCCGGACGCTGAATTAAAATAGTCAGACAAAAATCTTGCTGAGTGACGAGAATATTCGACATAACCTACCCAATAACAATTAACAAAGCCACAGATTAAAGGCGTAACCTCAGTGAATACTTGACTGTGAGTCTTCCCAAACCGCACAATCGGGTCAGACAACACGTCGGACCTATCATACTGTAAATTGCCTTGTGATGCTGTTCAAGTTGGAGCCAAATGTGAAAAAAACACTACCTTTTAGCCAGATAATACTGCCAGCCATGATTACGTTACTGGCATTTTTTGGCTGGTTAACGGCACCTGACAGCACAACCTGGTTTACCTATGACAGAATTGCTATCAGTGATGGTCAGTGGTGGCGATTACTCTCAGCCAATCTGTTGCATACCAACCTTAATCATTTATTGCTTAATCTGGCGGGCCTTTTTCTAATTTGTGCGTTGCATAAACAACATTATCAACCACTGCTATTCTTGATATTGTTTTGCTGGATCTCATTAGTATGTACAACCGGACTGTATTTTTTTGATACAGATTTACGCTGGTACGTTGGTTTATCCGGAACGTTGCATGGCCTGATGGTATGGGGAGCATGGCGTGATATTCAATCTGGCATGCGTTCCGGCTGGCTGCTGCTATTAGGTACATTAGGCAAAATTGCTTACGAACAAACAATGGGCGCCAATGCAGACATTGCGACATTAATTAATGCCGAGGTGGCGACTAACGCACATTTATTTGGCGCCGTTGGGGCTCTGATTTGGATTGCAGGACATTACTGTATTCCCGGAAACAGCATAACGATGTTACAACACAATAAAAAAGGGAGCTAAGCTCCCCTTTACGACATATTAAACTTTGTTACTAAAGGTTCTGTTCAAACAATTTATATATGCGTTTGTATTCGTCCAGCCAGGAAGTTGGTTCAACAAATCCGTGAGATTCAACCGGAAACAAGGCCGTTTCAAAGTTATCTTTCTTCAGCTCAATCAAACGCTGCACCAAACGTACGGTATCCACAAAAAACACATTGCTATCCACCATAGGAGCGTTAATCAGCAACGGCTTTTGCAACCCTTCAGCAAAGTAAATCGGCGAACTCCGTTCGTAAGCGATGGGGTCCGTATCTGGCATATTTAAAATATTGGACGTGTAGCCGTGATTATAATGCGCCCAATCTGACACAGGGCGCAATGCTGCACCGGCCTGGAACAAATCAGGCGCAGTAAATAGCGACATGTAGGTCAGGAATCCACCATAAGAGCCGCCATATGTGCCAACACGATTACGATCAACGTTGGCATTGTCTACCAACCAATTCACGCCATCACGCAGGTCCTCCACCTCGGGTTTGCCCATATGACGGTATATTGCAGTACGCCAGTCTCGCCCATAACCACGTGATGCCCTGTAATCCATATCCATTACTACATACCCTTGCTGAGCCAGCAGACTATGGAACATAAATTCGTGATAATAATCAGACCAGCCTAAATGCGAATTTTGCAGGTAACCGGCACCGTGGGTAAACATCACCGCTTTACGAGGCTCGCCTTGTTTATAATCTTTGGGGTAATACACCCGGGCGAAAACAGGCTGCTGAGTGTGTGATGATGGTACTGGCACCACATCAGGCGCAGTCCATGGTAAGGCCAGAAATTCATCACTGATTGTATGAGTTAAACGTGTTGCTTCAACGCCGGTTTTCGCGTTCTGAATATAAAGCTCTGGCGGCTGCACCAGTTTAGAATGAGTCAGCAACAACTTACTTTCATCCGGACTTAACTGATAGTCTGTCTTGCCCTTTAAATCGGTTAATTGCTCAACAGCCCCGCTTTTTGTATCAACCCGGTAAATATCATAAATACCAGGATGTTTAACATTGGCCTTATAATAAACATAACTGTCGTTATGAGTGACAGTGAGACTATCAACTTCAAATGCACCAGAAACCAATGCCTGTGCTTTTTTACCCGGTTGCTGCATATATAAATTGGCGTAACCGGATTTTTCAGACAGGTAATAAAGAGTTTGCGACTGATTAAACCAGCCAAAGCTGTTAAAGCGATAGTTTATCCAGGCATCGTCGTGCAGACGATCCTGATTGACTAATTTTGCATCCTGCAAATCGACTGTGGCCAGCCATCGGTCTTTGTTATCCCAGGCTTCCAGCATAACAGCAACCTGCTCACCACTGTTATGCCACTGGATAGAACTGCCATTCCAGTACCAATCATCCATCAGCACGATATCGCGGGGCAAACGGTTAACCTGATAGGATTTCCCTTCTCTTGACGCATTTTCTTTCCTGACCTGCGCCAGTACGTCATCGTTATAACCAGGCAAACTGTTATAAGACAAAGGACGGACTTTATTTTGTGTTATATCCACTAACCACAACTGATAATTTTGAGCTTCGGCGTCTGCTACTCGTTGACGTGCTGGCTGTGCTTCAATTCGACCATCTTCATTTACGTAACTTGGCATAATATCGCTATCATCACGTTCGGACACCGGTTTGGATGTTGCCAGCACTAACCATTTGCCATTGGGTGACAAACTTGCTTTTACTGTGTATTGCTCTTGTGGCAAATACACCGGACGCTTGGTAGTGGTCGCATTTTTACTTTCCATCACGTACTGATGGTTAAACTGGGTCTGGCGATCAGTTCGTCGCTGTTTAACCACTCCAATCAATTTTTGTTGTTGTTCAGCGATATAATCAGCTGGCTTGTCGTTGGCTTCTGGCGTCTGTTCAAACGACCATTGCACCAGCAATCCTGTAAAACCATTGGTTAAATCCAGACTAAAGAACTGATCACCGCTTTGGTAGGCCAGATTACCGTTATTCAAAAATAATATCTGACTTGCATCGATATTGCCCTGACTCAGCTGACGTACCTTACCCGTGACTAAATCCTTTACAAATAAATTGCCTTCAAACTGCCATGCCGCTTTGGTTTTATCGCGATTAAATACCCTGTTGTTATAAGCGACCTGATGAAGTTGTTCTAATTCAACTCGCTGACCGTTGTCAGTATCCGATGGGGCTATACGAAATAAATCATTAATTGGCTGGCCTTCACGTTTACGTTCATAAAAAACATGCTGGCTATCATCTGCCCAATAGGCGTTAGATGGCTGACGGCCAATCCAGTCAGGGTCTGACATTATTTTTTCCAGCGTAATTGGCCCGTTGGCATTGGCTGGATGACTTGCAGCATGGATAACAGGCACAGCTGCACGCGACACCAGTTGGGTTTGGGGTGAAGAATCTGGAGTTGCACTACAGGCTACCAGTGAGGCGGACAGCAAACAGGCTGCCACAGATTTATAAGAAGGTCGCATACTACTCACAACTTGGATTAAAAAAGACCGCTATTAATACGTAAAAGTTGATGCTTTGGCAAATCAGAGTGTTATTCTGATGGCAACATCCGTTCACACCTGACTTTTGAGGAAATTATGAAAAAGCTTGTTACCTTACTGGCAGTGCTTGGCTTCAGTAGTGCTACGTTGGCTGAATGTCCAGATGTACTGAAATTTGTAAAACGTAAATTAAACTCACAGGAAACGGTCAATCTGTGTGACGCTTATGCAGGTAAAACACTATTAATCGTTAATACGGCCAGTTACTGTGGTTTTACGCCCCAATTTAAAGGTCTGGAAGCCTTATACGCTAAATACAAAGATCAGGGGTTCAGTATTTTAGGGTTCCCTTCCCATGATTTTAATCAGGAAGATGACGACGAAGGCAAAACGGCGGAATTATGCAAGTTAACCTACGGTGTAAAATTCCCAATGTTTGAGCCCATGTCGGTCAAAGGTGAGGATGCTGATCCAATGTATCGCATCCTGGCTAAGCAGGCAGGCAGCGAACCCAGCTGGAACTTTTACAAATATTTGGTTGGCGCCGATGGCAAAGTTATTCAGGCGTTTGGTTCCAGAACAAAACCACAAGATGAAGACTTTATTAGTGTGCTGGAAGCCAACCTCAAAAAGTCATAGTTAAAATTATGCAGTCTACCCAAAACAGAAAAGCGCCTGTTTAAGGCGCTTAAATCATTCAATTGCACTGCATATTTTATAAAACGACATTGAAACAACTACATCAATATTATTGTTATTGGTAGTGTTGGAAAATTATTCAGGCTTCAGATATACGCAGACAACGAACAGACAGCCACAATTACCAGATAAAATCCAATCCTTAAAAAAACTCTCATAAATCCTCCTTGTTTCCTTGAGTTTTCTCTACCCGTGCTGAGTAGGGCGTAAATTGTAGAAGAAAATATGATAAAATCCAGAAAAAATCAGGAATAAAAAATCCTTTTTTCTGGTCAGAGGCTATTGCATTTGAAAATTATTTTTAGAATCAAAAAGATGCAGACAAAAAAATCCCGCCTAACGACGGGATAACTATACACTCAACTTGGAACACACTTTAGCGGCGGAGCCATGTTTAAACAACCGCGCTATAAAGTTAGTCAATTACCGTTTTGATTAGTTCAACATAAATGCAAAAAAAACGTAAATAATTTCAGAATTTTTCCAGGATATTGATTCTTCAACATTTTTCCGGAAATTTAGCCGTAACACCGGCAAAAAATTGCTGTACTTTTTGCATTTCAGCATCCCAGTCGTCGCTCACCGCAAAACAAGGACCAAATCCCACCACCTTTTTTGCGTAATCAAAATAAATCAATTGCACCGGCACGTTGGCCTGATAAGCAATTTTAAGAAAGCCCGATTTCCATTCCGTCACCTTACTACGAGTCCCTTCCGGTGCCAGCGCCAGCATCAGAAAATCGCTGTCCGCAAATTTTTCGCTTAACTGGGTGACCACACCATGACTACGCGAACGTTCAATCGCTATTCCACCTAAAAACCGCAGTAAACCGGCAAATGGCCATACAAATAAACTGCTTTTAGCCATAAATGCCAGCTTTAAACGCAATGCAAAAACACTGGCCATTCCTACGACAAAATCCCAATTAGACGTATGCGGTGCAACCGCAGCCACAAACTTTTTGTGTTGCGGGAATTGGCCTTCGAAACGCCAGCCCATCATTTTTAATACACCACAACCCAGCCAGTACATAATTCGGCTTTGCCAGCGTGGATTTTGCGCAGGAATATTTAACGCTTCAATATTCAGAGACATGTTTTGCACTACTTAAAATAAGGTGGACATACTAGCAGCTGATCAGCCTGAACGACGAAAAGTAGCCTTTATATTAACGAGATTTTAACAGACTTCTGATATATGCAAAATAATCTGATTAAATTGAGATAAATTATCGATTTAAGTACTGAAAAGAACGGCCTTTTATTATTATAATGCCTGCAAAATAAACGATAGCGTGACAGCTTAGGCTGCACATACATTAATCACAATCACATACTGACTGAGGCGACCATGTTTGACGTTCTGACTCCCCTTCCTGCCGACCCGATTTTAGGTTTATCCGCTGCCTATAAGAAGGATACCAACCCAAATAAAATCGATTTAGGTGTAGGTGTCTATAAAGATGAGCAGGGCCGAACGCCAATCATGAATACAGTGCAAAAAGCCCAGCGCATTTTACTGGAAACCGAAGACAGCAAGACCTATATCCCTCAACAGGGTGTGCAGGGTTTTATTGATGGTATGCTGCAATTAATTTTAGGTCAGGGACATAAAGCGCTGATCGAGAATCGTATTGCGGCGGTACAAGCACCAGGTGGCTGTGGGGCACTGCGCATTTTGGCAGAGCTAATCAAACGTTGTGACGGAGACACCACGGTATGGGTAAGTGATCCAACCTGGGCAAACCACATTCCATTAATTGGCAATGCGGGACTGAATATCAAAACCTATCCTTATTTTGATAAAACCTCTGCCAGCATTAAATTTGATGAAATGGCAGATTGCCTGAAACAAGTTAAAAAAGGTGATGTAGTTTTGCTGCACGGCTGCTGCCACAACCCAACCGGTGCAGACTTAAATAAAGATCAGTGGAATACTGTACTGGAAATTGCTCAGCAAACGGGCTTTATTCCCTTTGTTGATATTGCCTATCAGGGTTTTGGTGACAGCCTGGAAGAAGATGTATACGGCGTGCGTTTGTTGGCAAATAGTTTGCCGGAAGTGATCATTGCGGCGTCTTGCTCAAAGAACTTTGGTTTGTATCGTGAACGCACTGGTTTAGCAGTAATGATTACCGAAACACCGGCAATCGCCAGTATCACTCAGACCCAAATTCAGAGCATTGCACGTGGTATATATTCGATGCCGCCTTCCTATGGTGGTGCATTGGTAGACATCATTTTAAATACACCTGATTTAAAAACGGAATGGATGCAGGAAGTCACCGACATGCGCGAGCGCATGAAAAACTTGCGTAAACTGTTGGTGGATAAACTGGCAGAAAAAGGCGCAAGCAAAGATTTTAGCTTTGTTAATCAACAAAAAGGTATGTTCTCATTCCTGTGTATCTCTCCTGAACAGGTTGAAAAGCTGGTTAATGAACACAGTGTTTATCTGGTAAGTTCCAGCCGCGTTAATATTGCCGGTATTAGTTTGAGCAATGTTGATAATCTGGCAGAAGCTTTGGTAAAAGTACTGTAGCAATTAAAGTAATATGACAAAGGGCACCTTCTGGTGCCTTTTTTGTTTCTGATTTAAGAATATGCCACAGTAGCAATTCTGCTGTTAACTGCGTGAGTTGTATGAATAAACTGAATCACTATTTGTCGATGTTATGTTTTACCGCTGGTTTATTGTTTGGTGTGCAATTACCTAACTGTTTGCATCAGTACGTGCAGCGCGTGGATGCGCATTTTCAGGAAGCCAGTCTTGCCATTGCACCTTATCAACAATTGGCAGACGAGCTGTATAACGGTTCAATGCAGGCCTTAGTGGAAGAACATAAATCGTCGAAAGTGGTGTTATTTCAACGTGAAGCCGAGCCTATATTGCAGTTATATACACGCTGGCAGTACCTGGGACATTTACGTCAGCAACTTAATGGCACTTTAATGCAACAAATGATCGTTGTAGTACAACAAGGTGACTCAGCCATACTTGATGAGACCTTAAGTGATTATCAGGCGACAATCCCGCTAACGCCTGTTGCTATTATTTGTGCACTTATCGGTGGCGTATTAGCCAGTATTTTATTTGAGTTAATTAGCAGTTTGTTATTTGCCCCATTCAGACAAAAAAACAGGACGCAAGCGTCCTGAAATTTTCATATTAAGTTGTACCCTAACGCTTATTCGGCATCCGGTTGCAAATGGGGCTGCGCCTTTTTAAACGCATCCAGCTGCATACAATTATCCGCCACGCGCTGAATAGTTGGAAACTGTTGCATATCCAACCCAAAGCGTTCGGCATTGTATACCTGCGGCACTAAACACACATCGGCCAACGTCACATCAAAACCAAAACAATAGTCTGCTGCGGTACTTTGCAGGCGTTTTTCCACGCCAGCAAAACCTTTTTGCATCCAGTGGCAAGCCCACCTGGCTTTGCCCTGTTGATCCTGATTGAACTCGTCTTGCAGATAATTCAGTACCCGTAAATTCCCAAGCGGTTGCATATCAGCTGCGAAATCTAATGCAAGAGTTCGAACTCTGGCGCGCTCTAGTGCATGAGCGGGTAATAATTTAACGCCCTGCTCGTACTTTTCGTCAACGTACTCGATGATAGCTAACGACTGATTAAGAATAATATCTTCATCGTCATCATAGAGCGTTGGCACCAGTTCAGCAGGGTTTAAACCAAGATACTGTTCGCTATGTTGTTGTCCACCATCTTTAACCAGATGCACCGGCACAATTTCATAATCGAGTTGTTTTAGGTTAAGCGCAATCCGCACCCGATAGGTAGCAGATGAGCGCCAATAGCCATAAAGCTTTAATGACATAGTTTACCTACAGTGATTTTACCGTTTGTTCGATACTGCCAAAAATACACTGTCCTTGCGGGTCTTGCATGTGAATTTTGATGGTATCGCCAAAACGCATAAAGGCAGTTGAAGGTTTACCGTCACGAATGGTTTCAATCATGCGCACTTCTGCAATGCAGGAATAGCCAACACCACCTTCACTAATAGCGCTGCCGTGATCTGTGCCCTGTTTATTGGAAACTGTCCCGGAACCAATAATCGCACCAGCACCTAAATTACGGCTTTTAGCCGCATGTGCGACTAACTGACCAAAATGGAAAGTCATGTCCTCACCCGCTTGTGGCTTACCGAAAGGCTGGCCATTGTATTCAGACAATAACGGCAAATGTACTTTACCTGCCTGCCAGTGCTCACCTAATTCATCGGGTGTCACTACCACAGGTGAAAATGCAGACGCAGGTTTAGACTGGAAAAATCCAAACCCTTTGGCTAATTCACCAGGGATGAGACCACGCAAAGACACATCATTAACCAGCATGATCAGTTTAATGTGCGATAACGCATCTTCTGCCGAAATGGCCATGGGCACGTCATCGGTGATGACCGCGACTTCACCTTCAAAATCAATGCCCCATTCGTCGCTGGGTAAAATAATGTCATCACGCGGCCCAATAAAGTCATCGGAACCACCCTGATACATCAAAGGATCGGTCCAGAAGGTGTCAGGCATTTCAGCACCACGTGCTTTACGCACTAATTCAACGTGGTTGACGTAAGCACTGCCATCTGCCCATTGATAGGCGCGAGGCAAAGGAGATTCACACTGAGACTGTTCAAACGCAAAACTGTCCTCAACATCTCCTGAGTTTAGATTTTGATAAACGGCATTTAACCCACTTTCACATTCTTGCCAGTTATCAATCGCCTGTTGCATGGTCATTGCGATAGTGGGAACCGCAACGGCTTTAGATAAGTCTTTACTGACAACCACTAACTGGCCATCACGAGTATTATTTTTTAAGGTAGCTAACTTCATATTTTATTTAACTTTCCAGCTATTTACGTAGTCAGGATTTTCCACCACTAATGCACTCTCACCTATTTCAAGTGCATCACGGGTATCCAGCATCACAGCGACTTCATCGGTAAATTTCTTTTTATAGGCTTGTCCGGCAGCAAAAGCTTTAGGGTGCGGCCCGTGGGTGAAGCCAGCAGGATGGAACGACACCATACCCGCATCAATATTATCGCGACTGAAAAAATCCCCAGCGTGATAAAACAGAACTTCGTCATAATCATCGTTGCTGTGGTAAAACGGTACTTTTAAGGCTCCCGGATCACTTTCAATGGGTCTTGGCACAAAGGTACAAATCACAAACCGGCTAGCCACAAACGTGGTATGCGCCGAGGGTGGCAAATGATACCTATGGCTCATTAGCGGACGAATATCGCGCCAGTTAATGCGCACCACAGCTAAATCACCATGCCAGCCAATTGCATCCAGTGGATTAAACGGATAGGTAATGGTTGAAATTTGCTGGTGACGCTTAATTTCAACCTGCCATTCATTTTCATCCTGCTGAGCTAAAAACGCATCGTCAATTTTAGGTGTATCCAGCATAGCCGCATCGAATACAGCATGCGGACCGACCATGCCTTTTTCCGGCAATTGATAGCTATCGTTGGTGGCTTCGATTAACAGAATGGTCATGGGTGAAGTCGGTTCGATACGCCACATGGTCGAGCGAGGCAGTACGATATAATCACCATCACGAATTGTTAAATGGCCATAATCGCAGAACAGCTCACCTTCGCCCTGATGAATGAACAACAGTTCATCACCATCGGCATTACGGGCCAGTTTCGGCATGGCGCTATCCAGTTTCCACAACCGATAACGACAATGTGCGTTAAATAAAATATCCGGCACATTCCACGGACAGGGTGTGCTGATTTGCTGCAACTGGTTTAGATCAAGTAAACGCGGACGCAATGGCCCTTGCCAGTCGCTCCAGCCTGTTGGCGCATGTTTGTGATGTAAATGGGTAGCAGGGCCGAAAAAGCCGCTGCGACCGATTTCACGTTCATATATTCCCTGCTCAGGAAAATCAGCATGCGCCTGACGCGATACCTGACCTTCCTGACGAGGAAAATGGATCCATTTACGCATTTTCGATTACGCCACGACGAATTTGATCTTCTTCAATGGACTCGAATAACGCTTTGAAGTTTCCTTCACCGAATCCCTGATTACCCTTGCGCTGAATAATTTCAAAAAATACCGGACCAATAACAGTATCGGTGAAAATTTGCAGCAAGATGCCGTCTTTCATTGGCGCACCATCAATTAAGATTTTCAGTTCCTGCAGATCTTTTACGTTTTCAGTGTGACCTTCAACACGTGCATTTACTTTTTCATAATAGGTATCTGGTGTGTCCATAAACGCCAGACCACGATCTTTTAAGGTGCGCACGGTTTGGTATATGTCGTTGGTGGACATAGCAATGTGCTGGATCCCCTCACCGTTATATTCACGGATAAATTCTTCAATCTGAGATTTATCATCAGAAGATTCGTTAATTGGAATACGAATTTTGCCACAAGGGCCGGTCATGGCTTTGCTCACCAAACCCGTTAACTTGCCTTCTATATCGAAATAGCGGATTTCACGGAAGTTAGCGATACGCTCGTAGAAATTAGCCCATACCGACATGTTGCCGCGTTTAACGTTATGAGTAAGGTGATCAACTTCAAATAAACCAGCACCCGCTTGTTCCATTTTGGCTTGCCAGTCTGGATAGAAGCTGAAGTCGATATCATAGATAGACTGACCATCCTGATAACGGTCAACAAAATACAAGGTGCTTTCACCAATGCCATATACGGCAGGGATATTCAGCTCCATAGCGCCGAGATTACCTACGAACTGTTTGGCGCCATTTTCTAACGCATGTTGTAATGCTTTGTTGGCATCCGCCACACGCCAGGCCATACCACAAACACTTGGGCCATGTTTACGCGCGAATTCTTCCGCTTGAGACGCAGGCTCTGCATTAACAATAAAGTTAATATCACCTTGTTTATATAACCAAACCTGTTTTGAACGGTGTTTTGCCACTTCAGCAAAACCAAGTGAAACAAACAAATCTTTTAATGCTTTGATGCCCTGCTCATCTGCCGCAGTATATTCAACAAATTCAAAACCATCGCAGCCAATTGGGTTATAAGTAGGGTTAGTCATAACTACATCTCTCTTTATTTTTTATTAAGGTTTAGAGCGACTTACACTCTTTTTAGTTAGACGCAATAAACCGTAATTTGTGCCAAAAGAGAAGAGGTGTGCAGTGAGTGACTTTTTAGCTCCTAAAAGGAAATTTTGTATTTAAAAATGTACAGCTGGAATGAGACGATTTATGAAGAGCCAGAATCAGGGTATTTATCCAAGATAAACACCCTGATTCGTAACGAAATAATTACAAAAGTGACACTAAAACTTTACAGACTTCTTATTAATGCCGTAATCACGCAATTTATTAGCAATGGCGGTATGACTAAGACCCAGTTTTTTAGCCAGTTGTCTTGTACTGGGATGAGCAGGATACAAACGACGCAATAACTCTTTTTCGAAGTTTTTCACGGCTTCATCCAAAGTGCCTTCAAAGTCCTCAGCGAAATAACTGATTTCGCTATTAGCACCCGGTAGCTGAATACTGTCTTTACTAAGTTCGGTGCCTTCCATCAAGGATACGGCGCGATACATGGCGTTTTCCAGCTGGCGTACGTTACCTGGCCAGGGGTAGCTTTGCAGATACTCAACGCAACTTCGATTTAGCTTAGGAGGACGACAGCCGACTTTACTACTGTGTTGTTTCACAAAACGCTCAGCCAACGGCACTATATCTTGTTTACGTTCCCGTAGCGGCGGTAAATGCACACTCATCACATTAAGGCGATAATACAAATCTTCGCGGAATAAACCGTCGTCCACCAGTCGCTGCAAATCTTTATGCGTAGTACAGATAATACGTACGTCCACTTTAACTTCTTTAGCATCACCAACACGGCGAAACGATCCATCATGCAACACACGCAGTAATTTTGCTTGCAACTGCGGCGACATATCGCCTACTTCATCCAAAAATAAAGTACCGCCTTGTGCCTGTTCAAACAGACCGCTTTTACTTTCACTCTGACCAAATGCGCCCGGTCCGTAACCAAATAGTTCGGTCTCAGCCACATTATCCGGTAGCGAGGCACAGTTAAGCGCTAAAAATTCCTGTTCAGCACGACGACTGGCTAAATGACAGGAGTACGCCAGCAATTCCTTGCCTGTACCAGTCTCACCTGAAATCAGCATGGGTGCATCAAGCTCGGCCATTTTACGGGCTTCTTTGACCACTTTTTTCATTAACGGACTGTTGGCCTGTATACGCTCAAAACTTTCACCGTCGGTCTGGTTAAAGGCATTCACTTGCTGCCCCAGGCGGTATTCCGATTTCAGCAATAACACTGCACCGGCCAGAATATTGCCACCTTCAACATCAGACACCATCACAGGCATAATGTCAGCGATAAAGTCCTGCTCTATAAATTGTACTTTGTGGGTTTCAACCTGAATATTGTCACTGTCCATCCAGCGATTAACATTAAAGCCCTTAACCAGCTCGTTAATATCAGAGCCTTTTATCTCATCAATACTGCATTCAAGCCCAGCGACAACCGCTTCATTGACCAACACCACCCGGCCTTTAGGATCAATCGAAAATACCGGATCAGGTAACGTTTGCAGCAAAGTAGCGAGCTGATGTTTCTCACGTTCATTTGGCATATAGGGAATGGTTTTAACATCAGAAATTCCATCAATACGGCGGATCTCTGGCATCAGGTGTTGGAACTCGGCAAATTCAATAGAGGGGAAATGCAGATAAATTTTACCGGTTTTATCGATTTCAATTCCTTTTAAATCGATTTCGTGACGAACTAAAATATCCAACACGTCTTGCGCTATGCCCAGACGATCCTGACAGATAATTTCTAATCGCATATACACAACCTACAAAGGAAACAGTTGTAAAGATTTTATTACATTATTGGAGAGATTATCAACAAATTAGCGAAGTAATGCATGTTGTGTCAGCCTTTGCAGGCTGACACAACCGGACAGAGTTGGATGATTAGTCGAGCAATTCGTCTGTTTTAGCAGCACATATAAAATCGTTTTTGTGCAGACCATTAATTTTATGCGTCCACCAGGTGACGGTCACTTTACCCCATTCAAGCAAAATTGACGGGTGGTGGAATTCTTCTTCCGCCAATTCACCCACTTTATTGGCAAAAGCCATCGCCAGTTTAAAGTTTCTGAAAGTAAATTCACGCTCCAGCATCATGATGCCGTCACGTGCCATCGGCGTCCAATCGGGGATCATTTTCATTAACTGAGTTAATTCTTCATCCGTCACTTTTGGCGCATCGGCCTGACAGGCTTCACATTGCTGTTTAGCTAATTCTGACATAACAATTTTTACTCCTAGCTGGCCATTTTTTCTTTTGGCGGAAATTTAGGGGCATGCAAGCCCAAAAGTTTAGCTTGTTCCACTAACGACATAATATCGCTCTCAGCAATATCATGCAGTTGCGATAATTGATTAATACAATAGTAAACTGGCTGCATAATATCGATACGATAAGGCGTACGTAACGCATCGAGGATATTCATTTTTTCGCGACAAGGTTTATCACTTTCCAGCGCATACATGGTTTCACCTGGCGATGATAAAATCCCTCCACCATATATACGCATTCCGTCTTCGGTATTCAATAATCCAAATTCAACGGTAAACCAGTACAAGCGTGCTAAATACGCTCTGTCTTGTTTACTGGCCGCATACCCCAGTTGACCATAAGTATGAGTAAAATGCGCAAAATCAGGATTCGTCAGCAGTGGGCAGTGACCAAAAATCTCATGGAAAATATCTGGCTCACGCAGGTAATCAAACTCTTCGCGTGTACGAATAAAGGTAGCAACAGGGAATTCTTTATTTGCCAGCATGCGAAAGAATTCATCAAAATCAATCAGGGCTGGAACCTGGGTGACTTTCCACCCTGTTCTGGCTTGCAATATTTCATTGATTTCACTTAACTGCGGAATGCGACCTTTTGGTAAATCCAGCAATGCTAATCCATCAACATATTGCTGACAGGCGCGACCTTCAATCACGGTTAACTGGCGCTCAATTAAATCGTGCCAAATTTGGTTCTCTTCGTCTGTCCATTGAATGATGCCATTAGCATCTGGCAGTTTTGATACATATTGGGATGTTTTACTCATACCAGTGTCTCACCCTCTAAATATTATAGTTTTGGCGTTAAGCCAACAAAGAATTTAGGGTCAGTCTACTGATTTTAAATTGGGGTAAAAGAGGGACATATAGGATTTCCGCCGCCACAACCGTAACATTAAATTTACATATCAATAATAAACAAGTGAAGATATGCCCTAAAAGATTGAAAAATCATTTAACTTGGAAAGTATTAATTACACATTAAAAAAGCCTGTACCGATAATCAATACAGGCTTTTTTCCTCCACGCTAATGGAATTGGTTTACTGGGAAACGCCTTTAAAGCTTGTTTATTTCCCGATTTAACTGAAACTCTGCTGTTGTTACATAGGTTTCCATATTACGTAACTTTTGCTCAATTTCAGCGTAGTGCGCTTTAATATCCTGACATGCCTGCTTGGCAGATTCACCGGATTGCCACACTTTGGTTTTTACTTCGACGCTTTTATCGTCGCCAGGTGCGGAATGCCACCCTTTACCTTGCTGTTTATAATGCTCTTTACTGGGGTCTGCAAAGCCAGGTTTTTTCTCCAAAATGAACCAGGCTGCAATGTAAACCACGATAAAGAACGGGCCACTTCCTAACAATGTTGCTGTAACAACCAGAATCCGAACTAACCATATTTCCATGCCAAAGTATGCTGCGACACCTGCACATACCCCGGCAATTTTGCCTCGGGCCGGATCCCGGTAAAGTTCACGTTTGGTTGTCATAGTTTATTTCTCCACTCCGGGGCTTCCGCATCCAGGATAGCTTCCAGTGTATTGATTCTGTCTGACATTTGTTCCGCTTTCGCTGCCAGCTCTTTAATTGTTTCGTACTCTTCCGCAGTAAGGCCCTGACTTACCTGACGTTTACTACGGTAGTGTAGGATTAACCATATTGGCGCGACAAAAATCATAAATATAATGATGGGCGCCATTAAAATATCGATATCCACTACACCTTCTCCTTAATTAGTCAGTTAAGTTTATTTTTTAGCTGATTTTGCTGCGCTTTTTGTCTTACCTGACAGTTTTGCTTTTAACGCGGCTAATTCATCATCTACTTGATTGGCAGATTCCAGCTCTTTAAACTCATCGTGAAGCGTCTTTTTACCCATATCATAGGCATCAATCTGCGACTCGATATCATCAATGCGGTTCTCGTAGCGTTCAAAACGGTACATGGCATCATCAACTTTAGTGCTATCCAGCTTTTTCTTCACTTCAAGACGCGAACTGGCCGCTTGCTGACGCATAATAATCGATTTCTGGCGATTTTTGGCATCGGCCAACTTTTCCTGCAACTGCACTACTTCGTTTTGCAGTTTTGAAATTTGCTCATCAATCAACACTAGCTCATCACGCAATGCAGACGCGTTGTCAGCTGATTTTTGCTTTTCAATCAATGCTGCGCGAGCTAGATCTTCACGATCCTTGCTAATTGCCAGTTCAGCTTTTGCCTGCCAATCGTCGGCTGCCGCTTCATGTTTGTTAATTTGACGCTCAATATCTTTTTTGTTTGCGATGGTTTTCGCAGATACCGAACGTACCTCAACTAAAGTGTCTTCCATTTCCTGAATAATCAGGCGAACCATTTTTTCAGGATCTTCTGCCTTATCTAATAAGGAGTTGATATTGGAATTCACAATGTCAGTAAAACGCGAAAAAATACCCATAATGTTTACCTCGTTAGTTACTGTATTAAATCGAACTTGGTAAATAACGGTATTCAATTACCAGGCCAATTATTTTTCTTCAGTAACTCTTTGTTTTTTATATAAAACTAATTTACTACCCTTTTAAGCTCAACTACAATATTATTTAGTTAAACCAACATTTAGCCGATTAGACCACTTTTTAAGGATTTAGGGCAAACGAATGAGCCGTTTTCGTAAACAGGACAATCTGCTTGGCCAGTCAAACAGTTTTTTAGCCGTGCTGGAGCAGGTGTCGCAAGTCGCCCAGCTAAACAAACCTGTATTAATTATTGGAGAGCGAGGCACGGGTAAAGAGCTGATTGCCGCTCGTTTACATTACCTTTCTCAACGCTGGGATCAGAACTATCTTACCCTGAATTGTGCAGCCTTGAACGAAAATCTGCTGGAAAGTGAATTGTTTGGTTATGAAGCTGGTGCATTTACCGGTGCCTCTAAACGACGCGAAGGTCGCTTCGAACTGGCTCACCAAGGCACCTTGTTTTTAGATGAACTCGCGAACACGTCAGGATTAGTCCAAGAGAAATTATTACGGGTTGTTGAATATGGCGAATTTGAACGTGTGGGTGGCTCCCGAACCGTAAAAACCGATGTGCGTTTAATTGCCGCCACCAACGAAGATTTACCCTCGTTAGCCGCACAAGGTGAATTTAGAGCCGATTTACTCGACCGTTTAGCCTTTGACGTTATTACCTTGCCACCGTTGCGCCATCGCCCGGAAGATATTCTTTTATTAGCAGAGCATTTCGCCATCAATATGGCGCGCGAAATGGAGCTGGAGTTATTCAGTGGCTTTACTGAAAAAGCGCGCAATACACTGATGGATTACCACTGGCCGGGCAATATTCGGGAGCTCAAAAATGTGGTGGAGCGGGCGGTTTATCGTTGTAATAATCCCCATTTACCGGTGCATGAAATTAGCCTGGATCCTTTTGAATCAGAATTCAGACCGACGGCAAGAGTGAAAACACAGGATAGAGTCGCGGCAACGACAACAACGCCAGTTGAGCCACAAGTTGTCGAAACAATCTCGTCCCCTAAAACTACAACTAACGAACCCGCCGCAATTAATTTTCCACTTGATTTAAAACAAGCATCTCAGGATTTTGAAATTGAGCTGCTCAAAAAAGCCTTGGCAGATAGCCAGTTTAATCAGAAAAAGACTGCAGAAAAACTGTGTTTAACCTACCATCAGCTAAGAGGTTATTTGAAGAAATACAATCTGTTAGATGGGACCGCAGATGATCAGGATTAAGTTGACGTTATCATGAAATATAATCTGTTTGCTGCTTGCCTTGTATTGTTGGGCATTGGTGCCTGCACTGATCAGCATACAACCCGGCAACAGCTTGATGGTTTCATCTATTGTTCGGAAGGCAGTCCGGGCAGTTTTAATCCACAAATGGATACATCGGGCACAACAGCAGACGCGACAGCCCATCAGATATATGATCGTTTAATCGAATTTGATCCCCATACCAATAAACTCGAGCCTGCCTTAGCAGAAAGCTGGGCAATCAGCAGCGATGGCTTAACTTATACTTTCCAACTTCGTAAAAAAGTCAGCTTTCATCAAACCAGTTATTTTACTCCAAGTCGCTATTTTAATGCTGATGATGTGATATTTAGTATCGACCGCTGGCGCTTAGATGATCATCCCTATCATAGGGTGTCAGGTGGCGTTTATCCCTATTTTGTCAGCCTTGGTCTGACATCAATTGTTGCAAGTGTCGAGCGCATAAATGGCTACAGGATTGAGATAAAGCTGACCCGGCCAGACAGTTCATTTCTGGCTAATCTGGCCACTGATTTTGCAGTAATACTATCGGCAGAGTATGCACAACAGTTGCTGGACGATGGTCATCCTGAGCAAATTGATCAGTTACCCATTGGTACCGGGCCGTTTGTATTTGAAAGCTATCGAAAAGGACGCTACATCCGCTATCATAAAAATGAAAATTACTGGCATCATGAAGTGTCTATCAATCAGTTAATTTTCGATATCACACCCGCCAGTTCGACCAGGTTAGCTAAATTACTAACAGGCGAATGTGATGCCATTGCATTTCCTGCCTACCCGGATCTCAACATTATTAAGAGCCGTGCAAACTTGCAAGTGGATGAAAAACCCGGGTTGAATGTAGGATTCTGGGCTTTTAATACACAAGTAGAGCCTTTTAATAATCCGTTAGTGCGTAAAGCGCTTGCCATGGCGATTGATAAAGATACGCTGATTAATACCGTTTATTCTGATAGTGCGGTGCGTGCCCGCAGTTTGTTGCCGCCAACGTCCTGGGCATATCAGGCATCAGCAAAAGATAGCAGTTACAATCCGGTTTTAGCGCGTGAATTACTCGATGAGGCAGGCATTCCTGAAGGGTTTACGTTTGACATCTGGGCATTGCCGATTGAACGAGCATATAACCCTAATGCTCGCAAAATGGCCGAACTAATCAAAGGCTATTTAAAACAAGTGGGGGTTAACGTTAATGTGGTCAGTTACGAATGGAGCACATTCCGTCAACGCTTAAGAGAAGGCAAACATGATACCGTATTAATTGGCTGGAACGCTGATAATGCGGACCCGGATAACTTCTACCGTCCACTACTAAGTTGTGCAGCCATTGCATCGGGGACCAACCGTTCCAACTGGTGTAACGAAGAATACGATAGTCTGATAGATCAGGCGCTGTTATACAGTGAGCCAGAAGTACGTAGCTTGTTTTATCAGATGGCGAACACCATATTATCTGACGAAATGCCGTTAGTTCCTATAGCCCACGCATATCGCTATCAGGCATATCAAAATCGCCTTAAGAATTTTGATATTAATCCGTTTGGTGGGATTAAGTTAGGCGATGTGGAGAAAGTAAGATGATTGCTTATTTACTACGTCGCCTTAATTTATTTGTTGTCACCATTTTTGTGGTAACACTGGCGACATTCGCCTTAAATTATTTATTTCCCGGCGATACACTGGAAAACCTTTCAGGTATTTCCAGTCATCAAACTGCCGAATATAACCAAATCGTTCAGTACCATGGTTTCGATCATAATATCGTTTATCAGTATGGTATGTATTTGCAGCATTTATGGAAAGGTGACTGGGGTATTAGCAGCAGTTCAGGCAATGACATCGTTGAAGAAATAAAACTGGTGTTACCCGCTACGCTGGAGCTAAGTGTTTATGCCATGGTTCTGTCGTTATTTATTGGTATACCCTTTGGATTCTGGGCCGGCCTGCGTCACAGACGACCAATTGATTTAGGTATTTTATCGGCGAGTGTGCTGGGATATTCAATACCGGTGTTTTGGCTTGCCTTACTGCTTATCCTGTTTTTCGCTTTACAATTAGGCTGGTTGCCTATGTCTGGCAGAATAAGCTTGTTATACGATATCCCTCATTATTCCGGTTTTATCTTAATTGATATTTTAAAATCGGATATTCCGAATAAACAAGACGCACTTAGTAATGCGATAAGGCATATGATTTTGCCTACCTTGTCCATTGCATTGGTGACTGCCACCATTGTTATCAGGATAACCCGCCGTTCTGTTGCCGATGTGATGCAAAGTGACTATATACGCGCAGCCCTTGCCCGTGGGCTGACTCGTCCACAGGTATTCTGGCGCCATGGCCTGCGTAACACCTTGCTCCCTATTTTACCGCAACTGGTATTGCAATTTACCACTCTGCTCACTAATGCCATGATTGTTGAAGTAATCTTCTCATGGCCGGGCATAGGTAACTGGTTAATGCAGGCGGTTTATGTACAGGATTTTCCCGCTATCCGCGGTGGAGTGCTGGCAGTATCGATTGTGGTAATTATTTTCACCTTATTAATGGATATTGTACTTAGAGTGATAAACCCACTGAAAAACAGGGATATACATGGGACAATCTAAACTCTATCTCGAAGACCATTTCCCGTCACCGGTTAAACATACCTGGATTGAATTCAGACGTAATCACGTTTCTATCATTGGCCTGTGGATCTTCCTGTTTTTTGTTGCTGTTATTGTATTTGCACCGGGTATCGCACCATTTAGCCCAACAGAGCAAAATACCGATGTAATTTTGCTGCAACCGGCATGGGATAATAGCGGCACCATAGTGCATTTGTTTGGTACCGATAGTTTGGGACGTGATGTCTTATCACGGGTAATACATGGTAGCCGTGTTACATTTGGTATCAGTATCTTAATTGTTTTAATTGCTATGTTAGTTGGATTTAGCCTTGGGGCATTTGCTGGCATGGGACATGGTCTGCGTGCCAGTGTATTAAATCACTTACTTGATGCAATTATGGTTATTCCGACACTTATTATCGCCATTATCATAGTGGCAATATTTGGCACCGGCTTAACCAGCTGTATGTGGGCTATTACCTTGTCCATGATCCCAAAATTCATCCATCTGACCCGGGATTTAGTGCGTAACGCCTGTCACATGGAATACGTAACGGCAGCCCGATTAGACGGTGCCAGTAATACCCGTATTTTATTTGATTCAATCTTGCCAAATATGATTGAACCATTGGTCGTCAATGGCACATTTGCACTATCTGTCGCGATACTTGAATTAAGTGCCCTGGGCTTTTTAAATCTGGGTGCACAAGCTCCCACAGCCGAATTGGGCGCTATGCTATCCGATGGTCTGGAAGTGGCTTATATTGCCCCATGGAATATTGCCCTGCCCGGAGCAGCAATCCTGCTCATGCTGATTGCAGTCAATTTAGTCGGCGACGGCTTACGTACCGCATTAAGAAACAGGTTGCAGCAATAATGTTTTTACTCGATGTGAAAAACCTGACACTGGAAATTGAAACCACCAATGGCTGGGTAAAGGCATTGGATAAAGTTAACATCAGCCTTAAGCGCGGTGAAATCAGTGCATTAGTTGGTGAGTCTGGCTCAGGTAAAAGCTTAATAGTAAGAACTATTGTTGGCGCGTTACCTGAGCGCTGGAAGATAACGGCAGACAGAATGACCTGGAAAGGACAAGATCTATTATCCATGTCGGAAAAAGCCCGCCGAAAACTAACCCGTGATGAAATGTCGGTCTTTTTCCAAAATGCGCCCGATGCCTTTGATCCCACAGCGACACTAGGTGAACAATTGCGTGAAAGCGTGCCGGATAAGATGCTCGACAAAGGTTTTTTCTGGCAACGAAAACAACAACGCGACGCTCTAATTATCAAATACCTACACAAAGTGGGTATCAAAAATCATCGTCAATGTATGCAAGCGTACCCGCATCAGGTAGCAGATGATGTGTGCCAGAAAGTCATGCTCGCCAGCGCTCTGGTGAGCAAGCCTGAACTTCTCATCGCTGACGATCCCACAATGGGCATGGAAATAACCAATAAAGTACAAATACTGCGGTTATTAACCCGTTTAAATCAGACTCAGAATTTGAGTATTTTATTTATTAGCCACGATTTACTGGCAATTGGCAATATGGCCACTGATATGACAGTTCTTTATTGTGGACAAACAGTAGAAAGTGGAAAAATGGCGCAACTTCGCAATAAACCACTGCATCCCTATACTCAGGCCCTATTAAACAGCGCTCCCAGCTTTCGTAAAGATTTGCCCCCAAAAGCGCCACTATCATCATTATCAGGCACTATCCCTACCCTGCAACATCTGCCAATAGGTTGTCGACTGGGGCCACGTTGCCCAAGGGCTCAGAAAGAGTGTGTCAAAACACCTTCCCCAAAAAAATTGCAAAATCGCAGTTACAGTTGCCATTTTCCGTTAAACCGGAGCATTGAATGAGTTCATTACTCGAAGTTAAAGATCTGAGTTACTGTGCCAAATCCCGGGGAACACTGTTTAAACGGGAACAGAGTTTTAAGCTTGAGCCAATTAATTTCGAGCTGCAATCTGGCGAAACGATGGCCATTATTGGCGACAATGGTTCCGGTAAATCCACTGTTGCGAAATTACTGGTAGGTGCAGCAATGCCTGATAGTGGCAGTATCATCTTAAATGGTGAAACCATGCAACCGGGCAATATAAAACAACGTTGTTTAAAAATTCGTATGGTGTTTCAACATAGCCAAAGTTCACTCAATCCAGGTTTAACCTTAGGGGCACTTTTGGATGAACCGTTGAAGCTCAATACTGAATACGACGGTTATGAGCGTCGTCGCATAATCGAAGAAACATTAGTGAAAGTTGGCTTAATGGCTGAACACGCCCATTTCTATGCACATATGCTCTCAGAAGGTCAAAAGCAGCGTGTCGCGGTAGCCCGGGCGCTTATTCTCAATCCTGAAGTTATTGTTGCAGATGAGCCGTTTGCAGCCCTGGATCCGTCGGTACGCTCACAAACAGTAAATCTGCTGGTAAAATTGCAGCAAGACTTAGGCGTAGGTTTTATTTTTATTTCTCACAATTTAGGAATAGTGCGCCATATTAGCGATCGAATCCTGGTGATGCGTCATGGGAAAGTGATTGAAGCCGGAAAAACAGATGTGATTTTTAACTGGCCAAAACATGACTACACCAAGAAATTGATTTATGCCTACCAATCCCTAAGTAAACGTTAATTTAACGACAAAAATTTGAGAATATACACTCATTAAAAAAGGCGCCAGTGGCGCCTTTTTTAAACGGTTAACCTTTCTATAGCGTAGAGAAAACCTCTATCTCAGCCTGATTTTTTAAGGCTTCAACAAATGCCCCCATAGCTTGCTGTGACTTCATTGATTCCAGACGTTGAGAAATGCCGGCAATCTGATCTGCTGGCGTTTCTGCAGCACTGTTAATGGCCTGTACTTCCACTAATGCAGCGTTATTACCAGAGACTTCCACTGCCGCGAGATTTTCACCGGTTTTAGCCGACATTTTAAATGCTTGTTGGCTAATGGCTGGAGCAATCTGACTGCCATAACGCGGTAACGCTTTCTGCTCTTGCCATTCAACAGACTTTTCACCCAGCTTAGCAGTAATATCTTCACCATTTTGCAACGCAGCAACCAGCTCCTGAGTCCAGGTTAGTGCAGCTTGTTGTTCTTTTTCGGCTTTCAGTGTTTCCGTAATTTGCACAGAAACTTCTTCAAGTGAGCGGGTTCTTACAGGCTGATGCTCATGCATACGGAACACAACAACATGGTTGTCACCCACTTCCTGAACTTCACTGTTTACGCCCTGATAAATGATTTCATCTGTGAAAACAGCGTTCAATACAGCAGGCTGATTAAACAACTCAGGAGCGGCATTACGGTCAAACAATTCTGTGGTTTGAATTTTCTTCCCGGCAACGCTGGCAACCTCATCCAGATTATCCGGAACTTCAAACGCGACTTCAGCCATACGCTGCTGGAGAGAATACAGTTCAGTTACCGCTTTATCATGCTTAACTTTCGCAACAACATCATCACGAATATCAGCCAACGGCGTGGTAACCTGCTTCTTACTGTCAATTAATTTAATAATGTGAAAACCAAAACTACTTTTAACCACATCAGATAGCTGGCCTTTTTCATTCATAGCAAAGGCTGCATCTTCAAATGCCGGATCCATTTCACCTTTTTTAAACCATGCCAGTTCACCGCCATCTTCTGCACTGGCGATATCCGCCGAGTTCTCCTGAGCCAGAGTAGCAAAATCTGCACCTTGCTTAATCTGGTTTAAGATGTCCTCAGCTTTAGTTTTTGCCGCGGCTTCATCATCACCAAAATCAATCAGGATATGTGCAACTTTGCGCTCTCCTTCAGTTTGGTAAGCCGTTAAGTTGTCCTGATAATACTGATTAACTTCATCATCGCTAACATCAATACTGTCAAGTAAATCATCAATTTTCAGTTCTACATAATCCAGAGATACTTTTTCCTGAGTATCGTATTGAGTCACGTGTGACTGGTAATACTGGTTAACCTCTTCATCAGAAACACTTACCTCATCAGCAAACGATTTGCCTTCCACCAAAAGATAACGAATATCGCGAGTTTGCTGCTGAAGTTTTAGTACCTGTTCAGCTTCAGATGGCAAGGCAAAGTTACTTCCAAGCAACGCCTGAACCACTTGCTGACGAGTCATATCCACACGCATATAATCGCGGAAAGAGCTAGGTTGATAACCAGCCTGACGCAAAATAGCCAGATAAGTGTCATTGTTGAATTTTCCATCCAGCTGAAATTCGCGCATATTGACGATTTTTTGTTTGATTTGTTCGTCACTAACGCGTAATCCTAATTTTTCTGCTGTTTGCTCAAATAAGGTTTCAGCAATTAAGCGGTCTAAAACAGATTGTTTGATTTGTTTTAGATAACCAGAGTCTGAGGCTAAATCAGCGAACGCATCACCATATTGGGATTCCAATCTCGCACGTTCATTTTGATAAGCACGCTCAAACGTCGCTGCACCAATATCGGTTCCGTTAACAGTAGCGACAGGTTGCTCAGCTTTGGTGTTTAGGTAGCTACCAACACCGGCCAATGCGAAAGTGATACATACAAATCCCAATATCGCCTTTGCCCAAAAGCCCTGCGATCCTTCTCGAATTTTTTCTAACATGGTGTTTTTCGAACTCCAATTTAATTTTTCTCGTTATCGGAAATTCGATGACGAAATTCCAGACGCCGGATTATAACGCAATTATCCCCTGGTAAAAAAGCATCTAACCGGCATTTTCACCTAGTAAACGCACCTCTTTGAACTCTGAATTTTTAAATTTGAGATAAAACCACGATGAAAGGAAAAAACAGATGGGGAGAGGTACAGATAACAAAAAGGCGATGAATAAATCATCGCCTTTTTACAGAACTAACAATCGACTTAGTTACAAGCGTCTTTCAGTGCTTTACCAGCTTTGAAAGAAGGAACTTTAGCAGCTGCGATTTGAATGGTTGCACCCGTTTGTGGGTTACGACCGGTGCGAGCAGCACGCTCACGAACAGAGAAAGTACCAAAGCCTACCAATGCAACTTGATCACCAGCTTTCAAAGCTTCAGTAACAGCGTCTGTTAGCGCGTCTAGAGCACGGCCAGCTGACGCTTTAGAAATATCTGCACCTGCGGCAATTTTGTCGATTAATTGAGACTTGTTCACAATATCATCCCCTTCAATTGTTATTATATTGTTTGGTTAACTCAACCAGCATTAAAATTTGTTGTTTTCCACATCGGAGTGATTACTCTGAAATGTTCAAACAGATTTGCTTTCAATGAATCACCGCTATCCCTTTTGCGATAAGGCCTGTGGCGAAACTGAGTCTAAGGCTACCACAACTTTTGTCTGAGTGAAGCCCTAAATTCAAAAAAAATTAAAAAAACAGCAGAAAAATTACTTTTTCTTGCGCGAAACCGTAACTGGCTTGAATTTTTCCGGCTGTTCCTGCAGAGCAATGGACAGAACATCGTCAATCCATTGTACTGCATGAATATCCAAATCCTGTTTAACGTTGTCCGGGATCTCTTCCAGATCACGCTCATTTTCCTTAGGAATGATCACCGTTGTTATCCCGCCACGATGAGCCGCTAACAGTTTTTCTTTCAAACCACCAATAGCAAGTACTTCACCACGCAAGGTAATTTCACCTGTCATTGCCACATCACAACGAACCGGATTTCCCGTTAGCGAAGATACCAGAGCGGTACACATTGCGATCCCCGCACTCGGACCGTCTTTAGGGGTCGCGCCTTCAGGTACATGGACGTGAATATCGCGCTTTTCGTAGAAATCTTCGTTAATTCGTAGTGTTTCAGAACGTCCCCGCACCACTGTCATGGCGGTTTTAATTGACTCCTGCATCACATCGCCCAGTGAACCGGTAAAAGTGGTTTTACCTTTGCCCGGCACGGATGTGGTTTCAATCGTCAGTAAATCCCCGCCGACTTGTGTCCAAGCCAAACCGGTAACCTGACCAATCTGGTTATTTTTGTCTGCTTTGCCATAGTCAAAGCGTTGCACACCAAGATATTCAGATAGATTGTCCTGAGTAACGGTGACGGCTTTGGTGGCTTTATTAAGCAGAATATTCTTTACGGCTTTACGACAGATCTTAGAAATTTCTCTTTCCAGGCTACGTACACCAGCTTCTCTGGTGTAATAACGTATGATGCCAACAATTGCCGATTCCTCAATTGTTAGTTCACCTTTTTTCAGACCATTGCGCGACATTTGTTTTTCAATGAGATGACGCGTTGCAATGTTAAGTTTTTCATCTTCGGTATAGCCGGATAAACGAATGACTTCCATACGGTCCAATAACGGACCAGGAATGTTCATGCTGTTTGACGTTGCAACAAACATCACATCGGATAAGTCATAATCCACTTCCAGATAATGATCACTAAAAGTACTGTTTTGTTCCGGATCGAGTACTTCAAGTAATGCAGACGCAGGATCACCGCGCATATCAGACGAAATTTTATCGATCTCATCTAACAAAAACAGCGGATTTTTCACCTCAACCTTAGCCATTTTCTGGATCAACTTGCCCGGCATCGAGCCTATGTAAGTGCGGCGATGACCACGAATTTCCGCTTCATCACGCACTCCACCTAACGCCATACGCACATATTTGCGACCGGTTGCTTTCGCAATGGATTGTCCTAAGCTGGTTTTACCCACACCTGGAGGTCCAACTAAGCACAGAATTGGGCCTTTAAGTTTTTTAACACGTTGCTGTACTGCTAAATATTCCAGAATACGTTCTTTAACTTTCTCAAGACCATAGTGATCTTCATTTAATACATTTTCGGCAACCACTAAATCGCGTTTAACTTTACTACGTTTATGCCAGGGCACGGTTACCAGCCAGTCAATGTAGCTACGCACCACTGTCGCTTCGGCAGACATAGGCGACATCATTTTTAACTTGTGCAGCTCAGACGATGCTTTTTGTTTTGCATCCGCCGTCATTTTGGCGTCTTCAATCTTTTTGGCTAGTGCTTCAAATTCATCAGGTGCGTCATCAATTTCACCTAACTCTTTTTGAATCGCTTTCATTTGTTCGTTGAGATAGTACTCACGTTGACTGCGTTCCATTTGCTTTTTAACTCGCGAGCGAATTTTCTTTTCCACTTGCAGCAAATCGATTTCACTTTCCATCAACGCCATCAAATACTCCAGACGCTCATGCACATCCAGAATTTCCAGCACTTTTTGTTTTTCCGCCAACTTCAGCGACATGTGCGCTGCCATGGTATCGGCTAACCTTGCAGCCTCTTCAATACCATTTAATGAAGTCAAAACTTCAGGTGGGATCTTCTTGTTAAGTTTTATGTAACCTTCAAATTGTGAAATCGCAGAACGAACTAACACTTCCTGTTCGGCCTCACCTATTTCGTCATCTGGCGTGGTATTAATCTCACCAATAAAATATTCTTCAGTTTGCAAATAAGTCTGAACCTGACCACGCAGATTACCCTCAACTAACACCTTTACTGTGCCATCGGGCAATTTTAACAACTGTAGTATGGTGGCAATGGTGCCCACTTTATACAAATCATCCACTGCGGGTTCATCGACAGAGGCGTCTTTTTGCGCTACTAAAAATATTTGTTTGTCATTTTCCATTGCTGCTTCTAAGCAGCGAATTGATTTTTCCCGGCCAACAAATAAAGGGATCACCATGTGCGGATAAACCACAACATCACGTAATGCTAATACCGGAATTTCCAGACGATCCGAACTCACTTCTGTCATATTAATTCTCTTTTACTATCTCTGGCCTCAAAACATTGCTAACTATATGGGGATCCCTGTTGGCAAGTTCAATTGGTTTTTAATCTATTTAATTTGAATGAGTGTCGCAAATTGTGAAGCGGCTTTCCATGCCTTTATCGGCCAAATTCACCAATAAAAAAGGCCCTTTAAGGGCCTTTTTAAAATGTTTATTCTGAAGCGGCTTTTTTCTCTTGCTCACTTTCATATATTAGAATTGGTTTCGACTCCCCGCGAATAGCAGACTCATCAATCACGACTTTACTGACGTTTTCCAGTGATGGAAGTTCATACATAGTATCCAGTAACACCGCCTCTACAATGGAGCGCAATCCACGCGCCCCGGTTTTACGTTTCATGGCTTTGGCTGCTATGGCGTGCAGTGCATCTTCACGGAATTCCAACTCAACATCTTCCATCGAGAACAATGCACCATACTGCTTGGTTAGTGCATTTTTAGGTTCCTGGAGAATCTGAATTAACGCGTCTTCACTGAGCTCTTCCAAGGTGGCGACAACCGGTAAACGCCCGATAAATTCGGGAATCAAACCGTATTTAACCAAATCTTCCGGTTCAACCTTCTGGAACAATTTCGACAAAGTGTCTTTATTGTTTTTGCTTTTAACTTCAGCTCCAAATCCGATACCACTGCCGGTTAAGGCGCGTTGTTCAATGACTTTATCCAATCCAGCAAATGCACCACCACAAATAAACAGAATCTTGGAGGTATCTACCTGCAAAAACTCCTGCTGTGGATGTTTACGACCACCTTGTGGTGGTACTGATGCAATGGTGCCTTCTATCAGTTTCAATAGTGCTTGTTGAACACCTTCACCGGATACATCACGAGTAATTGATGGGTTATCAGATTTACGTGAAATTTTGTCGATTTCATCGATATACACGATACCACGCTGGGCTTTTTCAACGTCGTAATCACATTTCTGTAATAACTTCTGAATAATGTTCTCAACGTCTTCCCCCACATAACCCGCTTCAGTCAATGTGGTTGCATCGGCCATCGTAAACGGCACGTCCAGTAAGCGCGCTAACGTTTCTGCCAGTAATGTTTTACCACTACCAGTTGGACCAATTAATAGAATGTTACTTTTACCTAGCTCAACACCTTCATGTACATCGCCATTACGTAAACGCTTGTAATGGTTATATACCGCAACGGACAGAACTTTTTTTGCGTGTTCCTGACCGATAACGTAATCATCCAGGTGATGGTGAATTTCTTGCGGCTTGGGCAAAGAATCCGCTGCCTTTTTATTCGGCGCGATTTCTTTTATCTCTTCACGAATGATGTCGTTACATAACTCAACACATTCGTCACATATAAATACGGATGGGCCGGCAATCAGTTTTCTGACTTCGTGCTGACTTTTGCCACAAAAAGAGCAATACAGTAATTTATTATCACTGTCGTTGTTGTGGTCGTCACTCATTAAACCTACCTCTGTTTTCGGACCTAAAACCTGCCCTTAACCCAAACAGGAAAAGGGCGAGGGTACTTTCAGTTTAGTCTATTTATCTAATCTGCTCGTTAAAACACTATCAACTAAACCATATTTCACTGCTTCTTCAGCATTCATAAAGTTGTCACGGTCTGTATCTCGCGCAACAACATCGTAATCCTGTCCAGTATGACCGGCGATCAGACGATTTAGTTTATCTTTAATGTATAAAATTTCTTTGGCGTGAATTTCAAAGTCAGAAGCCTGCCCCTGAAAACCACCCAGTGGTTGATGGATCATAACGCGTGCATTAGGTAAACAATAACGCTTACCTTTTTCACCACCGGATAATAAAAACGCGCCCATACTGGCAGCCTGACCCACACAAACCGTGCTTACATTAGGTTTGATGAAATTCATGGTGTCGTAAATAGCCATACCTGCAGTAACAGACCCTCCAGGCGAGTTTATATAAAGGAAAATATCCTGATCCGGATTCTCTGATTCCAGAAATAACATCTGTGCGACTATCAGATTGGCCATATGGTCCTCAACCTGACCGACCAGAAAAATAACACGCTCTTTTAATAAACGTGAATAGATATCATAAGAACGTTCACCCTTGGCGGTTTGTTCAACAACCATAGGGACCAGCGCATCTTGAATGTCGAAATTTTTATTTTGCATCATAATAGTGATCAATTTTCCATATATAAAAAAAATGCCCGGTAAGCACCGAGCATTTAATCAGTTGCTGACTGGTTAAGTCAACGAACAAGCAAGATTTTAAGCTTGTTTGTTCATGATATCATCGAATGGTGTTTCGACTTCAGT
Organism: Neptunicella marina; assembly: GCF_014270035.1. Lineage (GTDB taxonomy): Bacteria > Pseudomonadota > Gammaproteobacteria > Enterobacterales > Alteromonadaceae > Neptunicella > Neptunicella marina. The sequence goes on from NZ_JACNEP010000007.1 coordinate 260,696, forward strand.
CACTTGTGCTGATTCAAGAATAAGGTCAATTGCCTGATCTTCAAGGGCAACATTCTGCATTTGTTGCATTAATTCCTGATTTGATTTGTAGTAGCTAATAACTTCCTGAGGATCTTCATAAGCAGAAGCTGCAGATTCGATCATCTGATCAACACGGTCGCTATCTACCTTCAGCTCGTTTTGTTTGATCACTTCACCTAACAACAAACCAATGCTTACACGACGTTCTGCATTTTCTTTAAACAGTTCAGCTGGTAATTCTGGTGTTTTACCACCAGTTTGACCGCCAAAACGCTGAATTGCCTGTTGACGCAAAACATCAACTTCCTGCTCAACCAATGCTTTTGGTAATTCAACTTCATTGGCTTCTAATAAACCAGTCAATACTTGTTCTTTGATACGGTTCTTCAGGTTTTGAGTTAATTCGCGATCCATGTTTTTACGCACTTCTGTCTTTAACTCTTTAACACCACCTTCCTCAATACCGAATAATTTAGCAAATTCGTCATCCAGTTTAGGCAGATTTAATGCTTCAACTTTCTTCACTGTAATGGCGAAAGTAGCAGCTTTACCTTTTAAATTTTCTGCGTGATAGTCTTCCGGGAAAGTTACGTCAACAGAGACTTCTGAACCAGCTTTAGCACCAACGATACCCTCTTCGAAACCCGGGATCATTCGACCTTTGCCCATTTCCAGCGTAAAGTCTTCGGCTTTACCACCTTCAAATTCTTCGCCATCGATACTACCAACAAAATCGATAGTCACCTGGTCTTCTGCTTTAGCAGCGCGTTTTACTTCGCTCCAGGTCGCGTGTTGCTTACGCAGTGTTTCCAACATACCTTTTACGTCGTCTGCGTTAATTTTTACAACAGGTTTCTCAACCTTGATGGTATCTAAGCCAGACAATTTAACTTCCGGATAAACTTCAAAAGATGCAACGAACTCAATGCCTTCGCCTTCTACATCTTTTTTCAGTTCAAATGTCGGAGCTCCAGCAGGTGTCAGTTTTTCCTGCATAATCGCCTGATAGAAATTACGTTGCATCACTTCACCAGAGATTTCCTGACGAACAGCCTGACCATAACGTTTTTGAATAACTTTAACTGGCACTTTACCCGGACGGAAACCGTTAATACGCTGAGTCTTGGCTAATTGCTGTAAACGTGATTTAACTGCGGAATCAATATTTTCCGCTTCGACTGTGATCGTCAGACGGCGTTCTAAACCTTGAGTCGTCTCAACTGAAACTTGCATTCTTATACCTCAATATTGCGCTGTATGGCGCTTATAATTTGTCATTCATTAAGGGGATCAACATATATGTGCGAAAGCATTTCCGCTACTGAACAACCGCCATGAAAGACACTTGACTAGAAAAAAGACGCAGCATTATAGCGGTGACTTTTTTATGAGTCGAGCCGAAAACCTAAAAAAATCGCCAGATAATGGAAATTATTACGGGTAATTGCACAAATAATCTGTGACTGATTGATACAAAGGGAAAAGAAAATGGTCGGTGAGACAGGATTTGAACCTGCGACCCCTTGGACCCAAACCAAGTGCGCTACCAAACTGCGCTACTCACCGAATAATTTTTATCGGAAACCGTGAAAATGGTGCGGAAGGAGAGACTTGAACTCTCACGCCGTGAAGCACTGGAACCTAAATCCAGCGTGTCTACCAATTTCACCACTTCCGCAAGAAAGTGGGGTGGACGATGGGGCTCGAACCCACGACAACCGGAATCACAATCCGGGGCTCTACCAACTGAGCTACGCCCACCATAGAGGTGTTTTTTTCACTTGACTGAGGCAACGCCAATGGCGCGCCCGGCAGGATTCGAACCTGCGACCCACGGCTTAGAAGGCCGTTGCTCTATCCAGCTGAGCTACGGGCGCATAATACGCACCTGCGACAGTTCAAGCAAGTGGTCGGTGAGACAGGATTTGAACCTGCGACCCCTTGGACCCAAACCAAGTGCGCTACCAAACTGCGCTACTCACCGCCTTTCAAAGCTAGTAACGACGATGCCCTGCCGTTATGGGAGGCGCATATTACCCACTTGCCTATAGGTCGTCAAACACTTTTTTAAACAAAAAGTTTGAATGATTAGAATTAAAGCAATGTTCACAAAAAACAGCCAGTAACGGGTGTATTTCAGTCAATAAAGTAACTATCAAGATTGCCTGTATTCAACGCGATGTGTGACAATAGCGCCCCTGTTTAATTGTCAAAAAAAGAAAACCCTCGATGCCAGCGCAAATTATTGATGGAAAATTAATAGCCAAACAAGTCAGAGTGAATGTAGCCGAACATGTTCGTTCAATCGTTTCATCAGGAAAACGAGCTCCGGGACTGGCTGTCGTTTTAGTTGGCGCGGATCCCGCTTCACAAGTCTATGTTGGAAGCAAACGGAAAGCCTGTGAAGAAGTTGGTTTCGTGTCTAAATCCTTTGATTTACCCTCTAATACGGGTCAGCAGCAATTACTGGATTTAATTGATAAATTAAATCAGGACAAAGAAATCGATGGCATTTTAGTGCAGTTGCCGTTACCAGCGGGACTCGATGCCAATGAAATTCTGGAACGCATTCATCCTAATAAAGATGTTGATGGTTTCCATCCTTATAATATTGGTCGTCTGGCGGAACGTATGCCCGCCCTTCGCCCCTGCACACCTAAAGGCATTATGACACTGATAGAATCCAGCAAACGTCCGGTAAAAGGATTGGATGCTGTCGTTGTAGGTGCATCTAACATTGTCGGCCGTCCCATGTCGTTAGAGCTATTACTGGCTGGATGCACTACCACCGTATGTCATAAATTCACCAAGAACTTACGAGCCCATGTTGAACGCGCAGATTTACTGGTGGTCGCTGTAGGTAAAGCTGAGTTTATTCCCGGTGAGTGGATTAAACCTGGCGCCATTGTCATTGATGTAGGTATTAACCGGGTGGATGATGGTTCTCTAGTGGGGGATGTCGAATACAAGGTTTCCAGCGAACGAGCGGGCTGGATCACACCTGTACCTGGTGGTGTAGGGCCTATGACAGTTGCGAGCCTTATAGAAAATACTCTTGAAGCGTACGTAAAATACCACTCCTGATACACACCATAAAAAGGCGCTTTAAGCGCCTTTTTTATGTCTGATGTAATGCCAGACAAAACTCAATATTGTAATAATTGCCAACAAATAACAGTAAAAAGCAAAGGGAATAATATCCACAGGCGAGATAGAAAAACTCGCACCAAGTAACAGCAACTGTGCACCGTATGGCAGGATCCCCTGTAATACGCACGCAAATATATCCACAAGACTCGCGGCTTGTTTAGCTTCTATACCACCTTCCTTTGCCAGTGATTTCACTGTATCTCCGGCCACAATGATCGCCACCGTATTGTTTGCCACACAGGCATTAACACTGCTTATCAAGCCCGCAATACCGATTGAGTAACCCAATTCTTTTGGCAACGCTGTTGCTTTTACAAGTCTGGAAATTGCATTAACTAAAAAGACTAATCCACCTTGCTGACGCATTAACGCCGACAAGCCCCCCAGCAATAAAGATAAAATAAATACTTCCTGCATTTGGGTGAAACCGTTGTATACGTCTTTACCGATGCTAACAACCTGATATTCACCAAATAACATGCCCAATAGCGCGCTGGCGACAATACCTATGGTTAAAACGGTAAACACATTCATGCCAGCGACTGCCAAAATCAAAATCAGCACATATGGCAACACTAACCATAAATTTGAACTATCAGGCGGTGTTACTTCAGCAGGTACGCCAAGGGTCAGCAGTAATACAATAACCAGAAGGGCGGCAGGTAATGCCAGTTTAATGTTGGCGCGGAATTTATCCTTCATATCACAACCCTGAGTACGGGTTGCTGCGATAGTGGTATCAGAAATAATCGACAAGTTATCACCAAAAATAGCACCACTAACCAATACACCAGCCATTAAGGCGGGCTCTATTCCGGCTTGTAGTGCAACACCGCTGGCGATTGGCGCTAAGGCCGCCAGAGTGCCCATTGAGGTACCCATTGAGGTAGCAATAAAGGCTGCAATAATAAAAAGCCCTGGCAAAATAAAACTGGCAGGCACCAGTTGTAACCCCAGAGCAACGGTTGCATCCACGCCACCTGAAGCTTTAGCAACGGATGAAAACGCCCCGGCCATCAGATATATCAAGCACATAGTAATGATATTGCTATGCCCTGCCCCTTGCACAAATTCAGCAATGGTTTTATCCAGTGATAAACGGGATAAAAAAACAGCAAGTAGCACGGCCGGTAACATAGCTGCTGGCGCTGGTAGCTGATAAAACGCAAAATCGACACCTTGTGACTGGAAGTAAAAACCCACTCCCAAAAACAATGCCAGAAAGAGCACAAGTGGTAACAAGGCAACCGGATTTGCATTATGGTTTTGCATAAATTCACCAAAGACGTTTAGACGTCTAGAATTCTAACCATTTTGATTTTCGGTGCAACCGATAATTATCAGTGGCAATATTCCGTTCAATTATGAATCAATCAGCTTCTTCAGTGCCTGAAGAGCATCCCGTTTTTTTAGCCGAACGTTTTTGCATTTGTATTCTCCTTAAACAACATTAACTGATTGTTTAAAAAGAAATTTAAATTAATTTACCTGGTGACCTGTAACGATGACATCAAATGGTTGGAGTTGAGGAATAGACTTACGTAACTGATTTTCCACATCATCCAGACGTTTCATTTTGCCACAAAACCATTTAGCTTTATTACGCAATGTCTGCGCGCGCGGCCCAACCTGACGCTCGATTTCAGCGCCCATGGTTTCCAGGCGCAATGATAGGTTATCCATGCGTTGCTGCGTTTGAGCGTCACCATCGCTGGTAAGTCCGGCTATAGCGGACAATATCCCACCTATTGAGGTTTTGATGGCATGTTCGATTTCTTCTTCCATTTTGGCATCAACCAGAAGATCAACATTTTCCAGACTACGGGGACCAATATAGTAGTAATCTTCGGTATGGATAAATTTTTTGCCAACCTTACGTTTCACCCGCTTTAACGCGCTGGAAAGTCGTTTATAACTGGTATGATCTTCTCCCACCAGGCCAAGATAAACATTTTCCACTGTACTGATGGCGATATCGACACCTTCCGTTGCGAGCAACACCATTTTGGGCATGGCATAATGGATACCGTGTGAAAATTCGGCCAGCAATTGATTTTGTTGTTCATTTAGCATTAACCAGTCACCTTGCACAATCAACTGATTATCGCCGTTAATCTGATAAAGGGTTCGGTAGTCTTCCACTATACGGATCTGATTATCATTAACCAGAATGCCCTGCTGCAGATCCATATCGCATTCAAAGTCTGCAAAGCAGGAGGAGCTCACCAACAACAAGCAACTGGTCATGAGTGTTTTTAACATATGCAACATCCACATTAATACAAATGTATTGTGGATCTAATTTGAGCCAAACAAAAGGTTCACAGGCTCAGGTGTTCAAATTGCGAGCTAATCTGCGGTTTTAACTAAACGAACATAGGGAAACAAGGTTTGGGTTTTAGTGGCATTGCTACCATTAAAAAAAGCCACAACCCAACTTTTGGTTGGATCGGTCATGGATGGTGTGGACGTCCAGAAATCATCAGCCGGAGTGTCAGGAAATAAGCCCTCGTTGATTGCTGGTCGAACACACTGACGTTCAACGATGGTATTTAACTCTTTCATATTGGGTAATCGCCAGCCGGTTTGCTGGTTAAAAACATAACCATGTGCTAATTGTAATGCTTGTTGCCAGTTCATCGGTTTGGCATCTCCGGTACAGCGCCCTGAGGTTTGATTCCAAGTCTGACCAATTGCACAACGCATCCACAACAACCGATTAGTATTGTCCCTTAGCATACCTCCTGTTATTTGTGTGTATTGGTCTTCATTAATTGATGCAGGAATATTATTTTGACAGTCAGCTGTCGCCCAAGCGCTGACCAATACCAATGTCCCTAAAATTATTTTTAGTATTTTCATTAACGCCCCGCCCTTACCAGTCTGATATGTGCTGCACTGCCTTTATTAATAAAGTTGTCATTACCCGTGGCAAAATCCACCACCCAGGCATTTTGTGATTCATCATTACTCACACCATCAGCACTGGGCTCACTTGTCCAGTACCATACAGGAGCGGTTAAACCCGACGTAGCAAAGGGAAAATAATTCGAATCAATTAACGGAGCGGTGGTTTTGCCCAAATGCAAAATAGACACTAATTCGTTATGGCTCGGTAATCGCCAGTCATAAAATCCACACACTCCTGCATTGTTCACTGCCAACACATAATCAGTGGTATTACATTGTGCCAGGTTGCAATTGCTTGCCGCACCATTAAGCGCGCCATCAATACCACCATTATTTTCTTGCTGATACCAGGAAAAGCTGTGCTGATAAAATCCCAAACCTGCACTGGCTTGTTTCACTTCCCAAATTAGCCCAGTAACATTGTCTCTCACACAACGCCAGGTCGTCGCATTATCAGGTAGTTCATCACCGTAGAGATCCAGCTTGGTAAAATCAAAACCTTTGTCGCCTTCACCGGCTTTGGGCTGGTTACCATTTTTTGCGATAGCATCGCGCCCATTATCTGCATCCTGATTAGGATATTGCGCAACTAACGCCTGAGAATTTACCTGTGCTGACCCATCAGAATGCAAAATAACACCAGTGTCATTTAAACGACTTAATACCTGTGGTACCACTTTAACATCCAAGCTATCTTCTACCTTATTTCCAAGTGCATCCGTCACTTGCAGGGTAAAGGTAGCAGTGGATGACTCAGTCACGCTGGGGGCGACTGCATAGGTTGCCAGAGTATTTTCACTGACAATGGATGGTGCCAGTTGAGAATCATTTAACCAGCGGTAACTAAGCGGCATGGCATCAGGATTAACCGTATCAGCCTGACCTAACAGCAGTATATTTTCGCCACTGGTGACGGTTACATTTTCTCCGGCATAAACAGTGGGTAAAGTATCACTTGCCGCTACCACCGCGATGGTAACCTGTGCTGTGTTCTGCCCGCCTTCGCCATCAGTAACGGTTAAACTAAATGTCATGGACTCACCAGGATCTGCAATTGGTGCAGTTAACCTCAAAATTTCCCCATCCAGACTTTTTCCCTGAGTAATATCGCTACCGGCTGTTTGTGACCAACGCCATTCAGTAATGGGATTATTTATATCGACTGCGTCTGTATCAAAACTGCTGGTGCCATCCAAAACAATTGCCGACCCAGCAGGGAATTGTAAGCTGGCATAATTAGCGTGTTGATTGGCGACGATGACCGGCGTAGGCAAAGTATTTACTGGCTGAATCGTAATCATTACCGAATCGGTTGCTGCGTTGCCCAATCCGTCAGTCACGGTCAGGCTGGCAATGTAATCAACAGGAACCGTGGTTTGAGGTGCCGTAAAAGAAGCGGCTGCCATCGTAGTATCGTCGTGAGCAATATCCAGAGCAGGAGTAAGGCTCCAGGCATAAGTTAACTCTGTAGTTTGACCTCTTGCACTACCGGTTAACGCGACCAGCGAGTTTTCGTTAGCACTGAAATCATCAGGAAGAGTAATGGATACTGCAGGTTTGGGAGGTTGCTCGACAGGGGCTGTCGATAAGGTATCCTCGCCTGAACACGCCAGTAACGAAAACAATATAAAACTGACAAAATACAAACGTAACAACAGGCTGTCCTTATTTAGTTTAACTGCCTAATGTATCGTTTGCTGACTCAAATACTTGATAGTTTTATATGATTTCAGACACTTTCACGTTCATTGATTTCTCCCAGTGTCACCTGGGTAATTTCAAGAAGCTTTTTACTGGCAGCGACATCTGTCATGTCGTAAACCATCATGCAGATATGGTCAACCGTACCAGTGGTGCTTTTCAGCGGCGATAGCGTGATATTTTGGTACATATAGTCTTCACTACCAGTAATCGGACGATAGTTAGGAAAACGAAATAAATAAGGGCGCTGCTCCCAAATCATAAATGCCCGGTTTTTTAATTCAAACACCTGACGCGCTTTTTGAGTAAACCAGTTGCAATCAATGTCCGGAAACAGTTCAAACAAAGATTTATCTCTGACTTCACTGGGTAACATGCCACTGTGACTTTCCATAAATCCATTCCACAGCTTTATATTATAATCTTTATCCAGCACCACCAAACCCACATCCACTGTTTGCAACATATCCATCATCCAATGGAATTCTGTCAATTCAGTATGATCACTCATGAATTAATCCTCCATCCAATGGGATAATTTGTGGTTCATTATTTTCATCGATTCTTCAGTGACCAACATCAGTAAATCACAATGAACATTATATCCTTCCAGGCCATAACTCACTTCTATCGCAACGGTTCTGCGCCAGCGGGTTTTATTCGTTGAAATCAGTTCAGATATATTGCAGTGCTGTCCTAACACAACCGGATGCCCCTGACTAAAATGCATATCCAGTTGAGTGGCAAAACCATTTAAAAATGACCCAATCAGAATATTGGCGGCATCCATTAGCAGTTCAAGCTGAACCTGATCATCCACTTCATCTTTAACATTCAGTATTTTAGCAACGTCACCAAAACTGGAATCGCTGAGTATAAACAAGGCTTCACCACACACACCTGGCCCAACAAACCCCTGACAAATACCAGAAACTGATTCTTCATCTTCAATATCCTGCAGCATCATTACCAGCTCTGATACTTCAATCAGATTAACGTTTGGAATAGGCAATTTCACAAATACGTTCATCAACCGCGCCAGATTATCTCCCGCCTGTCCCATGGCAATATTAGCAATTTCCTGGTAACAATCACGAACTTGAGGATCAAGTCGTTCAAGCTGCTTAACCTGTTGATGATGAATTTCGGTATGAATTTGATGTTTGGTTAAAACCTGCTCCAACACTTCTGCGCGCACAGGTTTTTCAATAAACTCCAGCGCACCAAGTTTTTGGACTCGCTGATGGGCTTCCGGCTGAATATCACCAGAAATAACAATGGTTTTGGTTGATAGTCCTTGCTGCTTAATTTGTTCCAGTACCTGATAACCATCCATAACAGGCATGTTTAAGTCCAGTAATAATAACTGTCCTTTACCTTCTATTAGCGCATTAATTCCTTCCTGCCCATTTTTGGCAAAATGGACCGCGACATCCCAGTCGTCTGGCAGGCTCTTGGCAACTTGTTTGCGTGCAACCAAAGAGTCATCACATATAAGCACCGAAAACATAAACGTTTTCCTTAACAGGGTGAATGGTTATAACACTAGTGATAGCAGCAAATTAACGGGATGCCCAATTTGAACCATCAACGACAACCACAGGCAACAACCTGACATGATACATTTTTTAACAACATATTAATGTATCGACAAGAATGGCAATTGATAAAGCAATTATCAAACAATTAATGTAAATAAATACCTGATAATTCCGGGAAAATTAGGTGCAAATATTCAAGTTTCAATCAGCGTAAAGTCAATATTTACGCTAATGCATCAGGATGCTGGCAGACCGGATGTTCAACTGGAATCTGTAAGGTTACCGCAAAGCCATGAGGCTCAGCCACACTGATATCAAAGCTATGTTGCTGAGGATAAGTGACATTCAAACGCTCATGAATATTTTTAAGCCCCACCCCTTGCTCTTTAAACACAAGGTCGTTCAAATTGGTAAATGGACCGTTATCTTCAACCCGCATTAACAATCTGCCATGAATACAATGCGCCTGAATCAAAATTTTCCCCCCTGTACGCATTTTGCTTATGGCATATTTAATCGAATTTTCAACCAAAGGTTGCAGAATCAAGCTAGGTAATAACAGATTTAACGCATTAGGTTCAATGTCAAACTCTACCGTCAGCCTTTCATCAAAGCGTGTTTTTTCGATGTCCAAATATAACTTAAGCGCATCGACTTCTTCCCGGAGGGTAATTTTTTTATCCGGATCATTATCGAGTGAATAACGGAAAAAGGTAGAAAGCTTAATCAGCATATCATTGGCTCCTTGCTGACAGCCTTGAAGCACTAAAGTAGAAATAGCATTAAGCGTATTGAACAAAAAGTGAGGATTAATCTGATAACGCAACATTTTAATTTGTGATTTGTGAGACAACATCACAGCCCGAAAATGCTGCTCTTTTTCCTGTACTAGCCGAAAATGGTAATTAATACCAAAATATAAGCTACTCCATACCATTACCATAAAAAACGCATAGCTAATCGTCATAAACAAACGACTAGGTTGATGCTCTGCGTCAAAATGCCCTTGAAAAGCCTGCAAAATTGAGAACTGATCTTCCCAGCTCCACACCACCATATTCTTTAATGGTGTCCAGATAACAGCGACCATCAAGCTGCTAAAAACCACAGCTAAAATCAGATGTGCAGGTTTCAACCGCCAGAAATGCCGGTACAGATAACGCAACGGCCAGGTTAAGAATAACGCAATAATGCCGCTGGTTAACACCGGGAAAATCACGAGATCATTATCCAGCTTATCACTGCCAATAAATGCAATATTATCGATAGTCAGAATCAAAACATAAAACATCCAGCCCAATACATGCAATTTCCAAAAAGAAGGCTTTTCAGTATCATGAATGATCGGCTCGTTGGATGACTGGAAAAACAATTCTGGCATAGGGAGTAATATTAATTGAGTTCTAAACCAAGGCGACCAAACAAATTTGATTTGTAGGCAGAACTGATTTTAACTTCATCGCCATTAGTCAAATGCAGTAATGAATATCGTCCCAGCTCACTACTCAGGCTTTTAACTCGCTGCACATTCACCATGGAAGAACGATGTACTCGCACAAAGGTTTTAGGATTAAGCTGTTGCTCTAATTTAGATAACGTCTCACGGTGTAATAACACTTTATCATCACAGTGTAATTCAACGTAATTAGACGATCCTTTAACCCATAAAATATCTTTTACATTTACAAACTCAACCGAACCCACCGACTTAATTGCCAGTATATCCGGGCGGGAAATGCTTTTTACCGGCACACGCTTTTCTGCTTTATTTAACGCATCCAGCAAGCGCGCGTTATCATAAGGCTTTAACAGATAGTCAACTGCATCTATTTCAAATGCGTTGATAGCATGTTCGTTGTACGCGGTGCTAAAAATCCACGCACAATTAATTTTAGAGCTCAGAGATCTGGCCAAATCCAAACCACTGCCACCTATAATACTTATATCCATAAAACAGGCATGAGGCTGATATTCTACTAACAATTCCTTTGCTTCTTCGTAATCCGATGCCTGTGCCACAACTTGCCATCCTGACTGCTGCTCAATAAAACCACAAATGCGCTGACGCGCGAGAGGTTCATCATCAACGACAATACACTGGTACATGTAAACTCCGACGCTAAGAGAAGGCGCGCAATATAAAGGACTAAGACAGCGTTGTCAGGTTAAAAAAGCCTAAAAAACCATAGAATAAGACTAACCACATAACAGCAAAGGAAATTTAATTACATTAAGCAGAGAAATAAAAATGCAGAATAAAAAAAAGCTGCGCTAAAAATGCGCAGCTTAAACTATCCAGGGTTTATACATGTTCAGTAAAATTCTAAACAGTGTAAGTCGGGTTATCAGGCCGACGATGAGATCTTACTGACTTCATCGCGACATGTAACAAGCTTGTGACGAAATGTCACATTGGAGGGATAAAACCAACAATTTCGATGAAATGATGCTTATCCCTCCCACAACCATTCCGATTAGAAACGGATGCTGGCGCTTAAACGCACGCTACGAGGAGCCTGGAAACCAGTAGGTAATAAGAACTTACGATCTTCAACACCTACACTTTGCTCAGCGGTTTCGTATACCTGTGTAACACTTGCCTGATTGAAGATGTTGAAAACATCAGCACGGAAAGTTACATCAGCCATATCCCACTCTGGGGTATATTGAACGGACATATCCACTTTGCTAACCCAGTCTGTGCGACCAAATGTACCGCGAGGTACAAAGTTTTCACCATCAAGATAGAAAGTGTCACCGTAATCAGGAGTACCATTTGGATGACCAACACCGTAACCATTAACCGGACGACCAGATTGCAGCATAAAGTTTACACCTAACAACCATTCGCTATCGATAGCATAAGATCCGAACAACTTAACAGTGTGGCGTCTGTCGTTTGGCAGATTACCGTAGGCACCATCCATCAATTCAGGTAAATCGAAGTCCTGAGTCAGGCCTGCGTCATCTTGCGCATTATCAGACTTAACATAACCTTCTGCATTACCCCACGAATGAGACCATACATAAGACCCCTGTAATGACCATACACCGTCCCAGTTTTTAGCGAAGTTATATTCAAATGCCATGTATTGGCGATTTGCTTCTTCAAAGCCCAGCTCTTCAGCCGAGATGCTAACAGGAACCAGATTACCGTCTTTATCGGTATATGATACTTCCATATCAGTACCTGGATTGGTCAGTACACAACTGGTGTGGTTGTTTGGATAACCTTTAGCAACCATTACGTCATCTATGTTACAGATGTCATCCATCGCCACTTTCAGGTCACGATAAACAGCACGTACACCCATTGACCATTGATCAGCAACAACCGTCTCATAACCCAGGATATATTCATCCTGGTACATGGGTTTGATTGTCTGGTCAACAATTTGCAGTGGATCTTTCACTTCACCGTTTGAGTTGATTAACTCACTGCCAATTTCATTGGCAGGATCGTAGCTTGGAATGCCTTCATCATTCACACCATCCAGCACGTAGAAGCGAGAGCGATCATCTTCAGCACCAGCTAAACGAATGTTGGTGTTACTTGCTACCGGCAGGTAATAACGACCAAAATTACCATATACACGTGCATCCCCGTCACCATTAACATCCCAGATAATACCTAAACGCGGTGCCCACTGGTTATCAACTTTGATGAAAGATTCACCATACACGTTTTTATTATCAAACGTTTCGTTACGAATACCCGCAGTCACTGTCAGTTCGTCAGTTGCATTCCAGGTATCTTCTAAATAATAAGCACTGGAGATAGTTTCAAAGCTACCAATATTATCCAGTTTACGAATACGAATAACCTGAGTAACACCATCTGGAACAATACCACCATTATTTAGCTCTGCACCCGGCTCAGTATCCATGTAGCGGTAATATTCACCACCAGAATAATGCTGTTCACTGAATGAAGAGTTTTCTTCACGGTCATAACCAAAACGGATTAGGTGATCATCAAACTGCCATTCAAAGTCTAAACGTGCCGCTTTACGCTCATCGTCACCTTTTTCAGCAATTTGGTTAACCCAACACCCAGGATATACCGTAGAAGCACTTTCACGCACATCGACAGTCAGCGGACAATTTACATCCGCATCAGATTCAGTGGTCAGTGAATATTTATTAACACCATAAAGTGCAGACATAGTGAAAGTGTCGGTTAAATAACCACGGTAATTAACAATATAGTTTTTACCACCACGTGATTCTTCAGTCACACCTTTTACATTACCATCACTGTCATATGAGTATGTTGGGTTAGTCGTTTCGTCAGAAAATGCAGTAATCGCAATTGAATGGTCAGCACTGATCTGCCAGTCAATTTTAGCACCCCAGAATGGGTCATTTGATTCATACTTATCAATCTGGTTTGAGCCCGCCAACATGTTTTCTTGTTTAGTATCACGAGCGGTTACAATACCGTAGAAAAACAGTTTATCTTTAATTAATGCACCACTGGCATAGATGTTTGCTTCCATATTGTCGCGAACATCGTCATGGTTATTGATGTAAACTTCACCATTTCTGTAGTGAACATCGGGCGCCTGGTCAGCCAGACTTTTAGGTTCCCAGTATGCAGTTGCGCCAGCGTGGAAATCGTTAGTACCGCGTTTAGTTACCGCGTTTACCACACCTCCGGTTGAACGACCAAACTCAGCAGAATAACCACCGGTTTTTACTTCAAAGCTGTCGTAGAATTCAAATGGAATACCGCTGCCGCCCATACCATTACGGAAGTTAGTAACATTTAGACCGTTAATATAGAAGGCGTTTTCAGCAACAGATGCACCACCAAAAGACGCGAATGTCTGGCCGGTATCACCAAAAGAGGTATCACCCAAAGTAACACCTGGTGCCAACATGGCAACGCTGGTTACATCACGTGGAACAGGAATTTTCCCCAGGCTTTCTGCTGAAATGTTTAAACCCGCTTCAGCTGAGCTAGTATCCAGATAAACCGCCCGGCCAGTTACCGCAATGCGTTCTACAGAACCTGATTTTAAATTAACCACGGTATCGCGGCTGATATCAACACTAACGGTACGTTCTAATTTAACTTCGTCACCTTTGAAAATGCGAACTGAGTATGAACCAGCACTCAGTTTAGGCAAACGATAATCACCGCTGGCGTTTAGGCTTACAGATTTTTTGAAACCGGTAGCAGGATTAGAAATTTCAACATGGTACTGCTGGAAATTGGATTCAGTTGCAGCTGCAACCTTGCCCTGAATGGTACCTGAAGTATTATCGGCAGCGGAGGCAACACCTGCGTTTAATACTCCCGCAACAGCCAGTGCACAAAGACTGGCTTTGAAAGTAATATTTTTCATGGAATTTCCCAAATCTGGTTTTAGTTATTTGCTATCTCCCCTGTTGCACAAGCAACAAAGTGATACGGCACGCTAACAAGAAGTTCCATAAAAACGGCGTAGAAGGGATGAAATACACGCCTGATGTTCCGAATTAAACGAAACACAAGGGCGGGATTGGTGGTAACTAACAGATTAGTAGTGAATTATTGCAGTTTAACGACAATTTTATTCCTACATTTGTCTTAGGGATAAACCTAACAGTTCACGGTACGAAAAGCGTTACACCACTGGATGAAAAAATACACAAAAAAGCCCCAAATTAGAGGGGCTTAAATTTCCGACATTCAGCTAAACTAGTTTAAAACAAACTATCCTGATGCACAGTTATAAACAAATCACTATCTGCTTTACTGTAATCTATTTTGTATTCTTTACCGTTGATGGTTTGCACAAAAATTAGGACTTTTTCATCACCAAAAACATCCCCCACGGTCACATCAACCAATTCCATATCCATTAATTTGGCATCGCGTTTATTTTCTGGAATTTTGCCAGAATAAGGCTTCAGACCACGGTGAGTGACTAAAACAGGTGGATAATCGTCCCCATTAAGTATTAACAGATCAAACTTACGCACTTTGTGAATAATGGTGTTTCTGCCGCTTAACAGGAAGGGTTTCTCTTGCATCTTCAACTCCATCGATGAGCATTGAGCCCACGAAAAATTTTTTGCACTTATAATTATTAGCTAAAAGATAACAAAGTTTTTAAAAATGCGCACCAGTTAATTATCTGTTAACGGGGTCACAGCCCATATTTATAAAGCCCTGCCCATCTACAAGGTGAAGCTTTTACATTGTACTGATAGTATAAATAACAATTTGAAGTCAAAAAGCAGGTTAAACCGTGAATATTGTTGTTATTCCCGTTACCCCATTTCAGCAAAACTGTTCCATCATCTGGGATCCGGATACACTGGATGCTGCCATTATTGACCCAGGTGGAGATGAACAACTCATTTTGGACAAAATAAATGAGCTTCAACTCAGCGTCAAAACAATTTTGCTCACACACGGACACCTCGACCATGTAGGCGCCACAACACACCTTGCACAAAAATTACAGGTTCCAGTAAACGGGCCACATCCGGACGATGCCTTCTGGCTCAACGCCCTTGAACAACAAAGTGCCATGTTTGGTTTTGGCAATATTAAAGCCTTTACCCCCACTAAATGGTTAAAAGATGGCGATTCTGTCAGTTTGGGTAACAAGACATTACAGGTTTTACATTGCCCGGGTCACACACCGGGTCACCTGGTATTTTATGAACCGACCAGCAAAAAAGTCATTGTTGGTGATGTGTTATTTGCAGGCTCTATTGGGCGCACCGATTTTCCGCAGGGTAATCATGCGCAACTGATTGAATCAATTAGAAGCAAACTATTTAGTTTGCCCGATGATGTTACTGTCTACCCCGGGCATGGCCCTACAACCACCATCGGTCAGGAAAAATCCAGCAATCCATTCGTATCCGATAAAAATTACGGCTAAATGGTATTAACACTTTACTCGCCTGCAGCCGGTAAAGCTGCAAACGCAGGATTTGAGACAAAACGTGGGTCAGTCAATGCCATTAAAAACGCTTTTAAATCCTGTTTTTCCTGAACAGACAAATACAAAGGTCGAATAAACGGACTTTTTAGTGGGCTGGTTACACCGGCTCCCTGACCGCCCAGATTATAAAACTCAATCACATCGTCCAGCGTGTTTAAACTGCCATCGTGCATATAAGGTGCGCTTAATGCGACATTACGTAAGGTGGGTGCTCTAAATCGTCCCATATCCTTAGGATCTCCGGTGATTTCAATTAAGCCGGGGTCTGAGTCTGGAAACGCCCCCTTACCATCTAAATTATACAAACCCGTGTTATGAAACTGGCTTAAATCCAGTTGCTGCTGTTGATGTACACTGGACTGAGTAAAATTAAATCCACCGTGACAGTGATGACACTCCAGCCGTTCAGAAAAAAACAAATTCATACCGCGCAATTCTGATTCATTTAATGCGTTATCATTTCCCTGGTAAGCATAGCGATCAAAGGCGCTATCAAAAGACAACAAACTACGCACAAAACTGGCCAACGCTTTAACTATATGGTCAAACGTGAGCTGCTTTTCACCAAACGCACGCTGGTTTAATTGCTGATACGCCTCGGTTTGAAAACGCTGTAATACCTCATTTTCATGCCCGGTAATATTAAGCTCATGTGGTGTTTCACTGAACATGGGGATCAGAATTTGCTGCTCAATGCTATTGAGCGCATTGTTAGACCAGGTCAAATGGCCGTTATAAGCCACATTCACTAAAGATTGCGCGTTACGTCGGTGCGCTTCTCCTGTGCTACCAACTGAGTGTTTTAAAGGTTCCGCAAAAGCATATTGTTGCTGGTGACAACTGGCGCAGGCCTGCGTTTGATTAAAAGACAAATTAATATCATAAAATAACACCCGCCCCAGTGCGACTTTGGCCTCAGTCATAGGATTATCATCTGGTACCAAAGGCGTTGGAAAACCTGTAGGCAACGACCAGTTAAATGGCTTAGTGTCGGGCGATGGGCTGCACACGACCAACAAAAAACTAACCCAACCAATCACACCTAAACGTATCAATTATTTCACTCCAAACATGGCAGGAACCTTATTAATTAGGCTCTCACATGCATCTGATTGCCCATGATGAAAGGTGCATGAGGTTTGATTATTTAAAACCATTGAATTGAATAAAGCATCAATATTAACGGTTATCTGGTTGCTGGTTGGATTAGCAATCTCAATGTCTATCGAGTTTGGCTTTGAGCAGGCTTTCTCCGGACGACGCATTTGACT
This sequence comes from Neptunicella marina, assembly GCF_014270035.1. GTDB lineage: Bacteria > Pseudomonadota > Gammaproteobacteria > Enterobacterales > Alteromonadaceae > Neptunicella > Neptunicella marina. Next base: position 278,237 of record NZ_JACNEP010000007.1, read on the forward strand.
AGCCGCTTCACAGCCCGTACTGCCTAAATGAAATGCCCAGGCCGTTTGCTCATTTTGCAAATCCAATCGCAGAAATTTGTGCCCACCCTGCCAGCTCCAGAACATTACCGGCATATTCAGAGGTGAGTTTTGCGTTAAAGGATTGGCATGATTTTCCTCAAAAGGCACACCTACCGTGAAACGAATATTGGTCACATCAGGCCACTTTATCTGCTGCTCGGTTTGCAACATTAAATTGCCGCGTCCAGGCATTTGGCAATCATCAGATAAATAAATAAGGCCAGTGTGTTTGCTTGCCCAATTGGATTCAACCCAATCTAATGCCTGCCAACCAGCTGTGGTTTTAACCCGTAAATCACTGATAAAAAATCCGAATTTTTCTATATTCCAAAGCTGTTCATTTGCGTTAATTTCGCCAGTACAACTCAGCGATTGTTGCTCTGACTGTATATTAAACTTCACACCATAACTGGCTGTTTGTTGCGTGCAGCCTGAAAGCATTGCTAATGCAACGCCGATCATATAAAAATTAAGCCATCTTGGATTTGCTATCAGCGTCATAAAGGAAAAGTAATGCGGTTAATCAGGTTGTTGATCATTATGGTTTTGTCTGTACCGAGTCAAGTCATATGGGCTCATGCAGAACATGACAAAGCACGATTTATTGCACCTGATGGCAACGACGAAGGACGGTGTGACAACCGTTTTCGCCCATGTAAAACCTTGTTGTATGCCGCGACTCATGCCAACAAAGGCGATACCATTTTGGTAGCCCAGGGTGATTATCTTATTAGTGATGAATCGGAAATTTATTACCTCACCAGCCAACTGGTGCCGGTGTTAGGCGGTTACAGCCGTATTGATAATTACAATGTGCAAAATCCATCACTTTTCGCTACACGCCTGATTGGCCTGCCATTTGAATTTGCCAGCGATATGCAAAAACAAGGCTTCGCGGTACTGGCCGATACCAAGTCACGTAATATTAATCATCAAAAACTTGCGGCAAAATTTGCCACCGATAATCAGTTAAAGCAAGCTCAACAGGACGTTGCCTGCACCAATGGCAGTGCTGGAGCCTTCCCTTGCCATAACATGTCACTGGTCGCGCATGTACCGATTGAACAATTCTCTGGTAGTCATTATGCCGCCAATGATATTTGGGGACACATTGATTTAAATAACGGTACTGAATATGCCTTAATTGGCCTGAGCCATGGTGTGGGTGTGGTGAGTTTAGCTAATCCCTCAGCACCACAAGTTGTGGGGAGCGTTAGTGGCTTTTCTTCAGACTGGCGTGATATTAAAGTCTATCAATATTACTCAGCTGCAGAGGGACGCTGGCGTGCCTATGCTTATGTCACCAGCGAAACCCGGGGGGATGGCGTCAGCATAATCGATCTCAATCATCTTCCTGAATCGGTCACTCTGGCCAGTAACGATTTCGCCTTCGCTACCGCCCATAATGTTTACATCAGTGGCGTGGATTATTCACTGAATATTGCTAACTCTGGCTTCCCTCCCCTATTGCAGATTTTAGGTGCCAATCGTTTAAGTGGCAGCCAGCACAGCTATTCATTAACGGATCCTACCGATTTATCCGATGAAATGATCCCATCAGGACAAACACGCAGTGACTACACCCACGACGCCAGTTCATTTGTCACTCGCGATAGCGCGCAAACAGCACAGTGTAATAACGCCACCGAAAATGGCTGCCTGGTCCTATTAGATTTTAACGAAGATGAAATTCGACTGTGGGATCAAAGCAAATTAACCAGACGCTCAAACTTAAGCAGAACCACCTACAGTAACGCAGCTTATGTGCACTCAGGCTGGTGGAGCGAAGATCAGCAATTTATTTTTGTTCATGATGAACTGGATGAAATGCAATTTGGCCTTAATACCACCTTGCGTATTTTCGACATCAGCGATTTACATTCGCCTCAATTAGCCGGCACCTGGACCGGCCCCACCGCCGCCATCGACCATAACGGCTTTGTACGCGGTAACCGTTATTACATGTCGAATTACGAACGCGGCGTTACTGTGCTGGATATCAGTAATCCGGCCTCACCTGAACAGATTGGTTATTTTGATACTTTCCCTTCATCTGACAACAGCAGTTTTAATGGCGCCTGGGGCGTTTATCCGTTTCTGCCAAGTGGCCTGATATTAGTCAGCGACATTGGTAGCGGTTTATATATTTTAAAAGACGAGACCTTAAATCCTGCCGATGACACCTTAAGCTTTAGTGATAATCACCTTACCAGTGAAGAAGGTGAACAAATTACCTTAAGCGTTAATCGCAGCGGCAACAGCTCCCAGGCCGCCACAGTGAACTACGAAACATTGACTGGCTCCGCGACCGACAACGACTTTAGCGCTCAGCAAGGCACGTTATCCTGGGCGGCCGGTGATACAAGCCCCAAAACCATTACGTTAACGATTACCCCAGATCAAAATGATACTGAATTAAATGAGAGCTTCTTTGTTCGCCTGTACCAACCCAGTAGTAAAACGCAATTGGGCAGCAACAAGTTAGTCAATGTGACCATTGCCGGTAAAACGGCTACCAACAGCGCCTCATTTACCCAAAATGAGCTGACCTTGTATGAAAATGGATCCGCGCAAACCATCACAGTCGCGCGCCAGGGCAATGTGGCCGAAGCATTTAGCGTCGATTATCAGTTAACCGCACAAACGGCAGACATAGGCGCAGATATTCAAGGAATTGAAGGCACCTTAACCTGGCAGGCCAATGATCTAGCTCCCAAAACATTAACCCTAACGCCCATTGATGACAGCGACGTAGAAAGTGATGAAACGCTATTACTGACATTATCTGCGGCTAATCAGGACTTACTCGGTAATCCGCATGAAGTTGTCATTACCATTAAAGATGACGAAAGTAACCATGCGCCAAGCGTAAACGCAGGCAACAATCAGCAAGTCAACGCCTTACAACGTGTTGAACTTGTTGCCAGTGCGACCGATGAAGACGGTGACAATCTCACCTATAGTTGGCTGCAAACCAGCGGTGTTATTGTTAACTTACGCGATAAAGACACCTTAACTGCAATATTTACCGCACCTAATAACAATGCTGATTTAACCTTTGAGCTTACTGCAACCGATCCCTTTGGCGCATTAAGCAAAAGCAGTGTCAGTATTAAAGTAGTTAAATCGGACGCGAGTGGAGGAACATCATCGGCTGGCGATTCAGGCGGCAGTGTGAATTGGTTTGGCTTACTTTTGTTAGCAACACTCTGTGCCTGGCGACAAAATCAACTCACAAACTTGAGGCGGGATAGTCGAAGTAATTGAATAGTGGATGAAAATTTCACCAATCAATTAAAATGCGGCGCGCAAACAGATGACATTAATTTAAAAACTCCTTATACTGCGCGTCGCTTTCAAAGCAACTCTGGCATCAGGTTTCACTTTTAGCATGCCGACAACATATCAAAAATGGCCCTATAGCTCAGTTGGTTAGAGCGCACGACTCATAATCGTTAGGTCCCTGGTTCGAGTCCAGGTGGGGCCACCATTTTTTCTACGCTTCAATGATAGTTACTACTAACCTGATTTGGTTGGTGCTACCTCTGTGCTACCTTTATTATTACCAAATTAAGAAGATTTATCTATACACTTAGTAGTAGTTGAAGATCCGACATGTGTTTATTAGGATAAAGTAACGATACAAGGAAGAATAATAATGACAAATATAAATGTTTTAGCAGCAACCAGCATCCCTTATAGTTTGGATAAAGAAGATAAGAGTTGGAAAGCGAAAAATGGACATCCGTGGAACGAGACTGATGAATTTGTTAAGGCCTTCGCGGAAGAAGCTGAAACAAAAATTAGGAAAAGGTCAAAAAACTACGGAAAAATAAAAAACCCACCAAAACCAAACTCACTAGCTGACTTTTATAGAAAACACCTGGAAGATGAGAAGACATTAAATTTTTCTGAATTCGTTAGAAAAGTTCAGGCTGAGAACAATATTGCACTTAAGGCTTCAAGAGCCCAAAGCAAACTAGTACTAATATTTCTTAAATACCAAAAAGAGATAGAATCCCAAAATGACGAAAAACCTATCGTTAAAGAGAAGCTCATTGTTGTTCTACTTAAAGATAAGTCAGCACTTAGGTTCAGCGACGAAGGCATTCCCCAGGGAACAGATATCATCGATTTTGATGACGTTATGCAAGGTGCCATAATAGACAGCGATGAATTTTCGAAAAGCTTGTTAGATAAAGAAGACATTGATATCTCATTTATAAATGGGAGCTCTGGGACTACTAACTACTTTATTAATTTTTTTGATGCAAAAGACATCATAAAAAATAAAGAAAGTGTAAACAATGTCTTGACTGCGCTTGAAAAATTTCTTGAAAAAGAGAACATAAAGAGAAATCAAAGAGACCTTTGTACTGAAAAGGTTATTGCAAAACTTCAGTACAACGGCAGAAACGGATTCAAAACAACTATTAAAGATATAGATGATGCAATTTATTCAAGCCTGAAGGATCAGAAGAATATAGATATAAAAAGAAGTGCCTTTGAAGAGTTTGTTAACAACTATGACTACAAAGTTAATGAGGAATTCTCTGTAACCAACTCAGATATAGATAAATTAGAGTTCATTAGCTTAGAAACCGGCATTGGCTCATTAAAATTGAAACGCTCACATTTCAAAAAGGACAAAGTTGGGGATGTGGCCAAGTTCAATGAAAATGACAATACATTAACTGTCACTACTAAAGTCAAAGATGATGAAGTTGTTAAGTTACTGAAGGATCTTCAACGTGAATAGCTTGTCTAAAGAAATAAAGGACATCTTTATTCACGGAGAATTTAACTTTGATGAGGGTTACCTTGAAGTTAAAAATATTCAAGAGCAAGATTTCTACAACGCGTTTCCAAGAAAAAAATACGAATCTTCTTTGTATGAAAAAGGCCATCAATTTGGAAGTATTAAAATTGAGGACATTGATTTCATTTTTGAAGACTACCATCAACTAATAAGATACATATCGTCAGATAATGAAGAAAAAACTTCCGAAGAGGTAGTAGTATTAAGTCAAAGCAAAAATTTAATTGATATAAAAAATCAATACATTAACCTAAAAAAATGGATTGAATTTTTCGATTTCATATCTGTTCACAAGTACCCAAAATCAGATAGAAATGATAGTTGGGCTTACATTTTTTTTGACAAAAAATCCAAGAATACTTCAACTGTATTAGATTTTGACATTGGCGAGTATTCTGAGGTTGAGTTACGCGAGGCTTTTACAAATATTTCAGATCCATCATTGCTGCTTGGGTCTGTTTTACAAGAGGATGCACATCAGGGCGAGAAAGTATCAATAATGCGTGCCTCTTTAATTCAAATGGAAGAAGAGAATAATATTGGCTTTCTGGAGTTTATTAAGTTTTCAAATGAGCTATTGAACTTGTTTCATATAAACTATGAAACTTATTTAAGAAGCTTTTCATTTGAAGACTTCATAAAGGAACTGGAAGAAGATGTTGGTGACTTCATTAATAAGATAGAAGAGCAGATTCAAGGCTTTTACATCCAGGCTCTTGCGGTTCCTGGAGCCGTCATTTTGGCTTCAGCTCTGAGAGTAGCAAATAAGAGCCTTAACTTAGCGCTAATATTTAGCACTCTTCTAGCATTTTTCATTTTATATAGATCTATGACTGCCAAGAAAAAGTTTATCAAAAGAATGGCTGAAAACACTATTACCAGGCTCGAAATATATGAAAAGAGGTCATCTGAGATAAACAACTCTTACGCAAAAGACGCAATATCAGAGAAGGTTAAATCAGCCAAAAATTCGATCATAACTTGCAAAGATGACAGCCTGAAGGATATCAAAGGGTTAGTAGAAAAAACAGTAGGCATATTTATTATGTACGTAATTTCAGCAGTCGTTTTTAACTCTGGCTGACATTGCTTTTTATAATATTTTTTAAAAATTACAGACTGATAATTCATGCCAAATATACCTCCGTAATCTCAGGCCTGAAATGCCCCATCTCTTGTGAAACAGTTTCCAGAGCAACAGTTCGCCTAAACCCTAACGCCATTAATTCGCTCATACGCTCTTGCGCATAGCTATGTCGCAAGCCATGGGCACCAGTAGAGAAAAAGAGAGCACGCTTGGATGCTTTACTAAACGAGTCTGACCATCGCTTCCCTGCCCCAATATCATAACGCTGAAGGTAGTTTATTCTTCGGTCTCTGACAGTCACTGGATTATTAAATCTGCGTTTTTCCAGCTCCACGACAAGGTCGTTGGGAATCAAAACGTGGCGTATCAATCCGCCTTTCCCCTGAACCGTGTACAGTTGACCTTCCCGCCCAGCCCATTTTGAGTGTAACGCGGGACGTTTGTCAGGATTTCGCTCTTCTGCCCTGGCAAGCGTCAGAAGCTCATGAGCTCTTAATCCGGCAGCATACGCAATTTGGGTGGAAAGTTTATGTGTGTCTGTTTGATGTTCGGATACCGCTTGTGCCTGCGCCGATGTATAGGCTCTGGACCTTTTAATTTCTTCTAGCTCTGACTTAACTCGGTACAAGGTTGCTTTAGGAGGGAGTTTGCCATTCATTAGCATCATTGCCTGAATGGCCTGACGCTCCATATCAAGCGCTTTCTGCCCTACTGCTTCGGCGCGGTATTCAAGATAATACCTGGCAACGTCTGGTGTCAGCGACTGAAGCCCATTTAGTTTCTTTTCCTTAGTCCACTTGGCAACAGTTTTAAGAGCTTGTTCGTAGTTACGGGCTGTACCATATGACTTGATAATTCTTGCTTTTGTCAGCCCTTTAACTACATTTTCTGCCTGCGTTTCTGCTTTGGCGAACTTAGGCATTTCTGTCCAGCCAACGTTTCACCGTGGTCCAGTTTACTACAACACCCCTACGAACAAGCCAGCGCTGAAGCTCCGCTTTACTAGCGCCCTCCTCATAGAGTTTACGCAAGTGAATACCGTACTTGTCTAGCTTCGACGGCTTATGCCTCTTTCTGGCGATTAGTCGGGTCTCGGCTTTAAGCTGAGACACTTCATGTACTTCATTAAACATTATGTCATTCCTTAGGTTGTAAGATTAACTGGCTGTAAACAGCTCAGCGACACTTAAGCCTATTCGCCCCTGTTTAGCGCATAACGCAAGGCTCGGACCGATCTCGCCTGGGATTTAAAAATCAAAATAGATAGAAACGGCAGCAACTAAGCGCCGAACTTGAACGCCGAAAATGCGGCGCGGCATGACATATATAGAAGGACGTGAGGATGCCTCACTACGTGGAAACGGCAGCTGGAGAGCGCCGACTTTTTTCGTTGCCCGAACGGACTAGTGGTTTAAAGATTACCTGCATATAAATCAGGATGCAATCTGCAAATAAATTTCTGCGTGTAAGCGCCAGAACCCAGACGCCCGCTATGTTGAAGGCGATTTTTCGACTTCGACATAGCGGGCGGCGGAGCGCCCGAATAAAAAAGAGGGATATTGCTCATGATGCCTCTGTTTTACGGATGGGTTCTTTGCGTAATTGGCAGATTTAATAAACCTGATGGCTGCGAGACAGCCAAATTATCGCCAGCAGGTTTGAACGAATAGCGGTCATTCAACGCTTTGCGAAGGGGCAAATGCGAGCGTAGCGAGTATTTGTCCCGCCCGCTGTTTGGGCAAACTTACGCAACTTGTTATACGCCGCTTTACTACAGCACATGAACATCATTTATAGTTGCCAAATATTGCTTCCTGCCAGAAGGCTTAAACTCAAACTGAACCGTCAAATCTGTAACCTCTTCGTTTGCGGGAAGGTAAAAGCCAAAAAGCAATGAGCCGTCACTAGATTCGAGAAATTCGGGATAGCAGTTGGTGATATCTACATTTTGAAAGCTAACTTCGCCTTCCCGGTTAAAGTATTCTCTCACAGCACTCTTTAACTCTTCCTCTCCCCACTTTACTCCATAACAATTTGGATGGTCGATTAGCTTATCTGCGTCTTCAAAATGACCGTCAGCAAGATATGCCAGCCACTTTTGACAGTATCCCGTCAATTCCAACTGCTTATCATCTGTTGAGATGTAAATCATTTGCTTACCGAGGCGTATAACGCCTTATTATGTTTCTGCACATTAATGGGTAAAAGAGCCTATAAATTGCAATAAAAATCCAATTAGTAACAACACATAGCCAACATAAGTCAGCCCGCGATGAAAGCGATACTTTCTCTTTTCAGCAATAGTTCTAGAGTCTTTTTCGCCTAAATTGACCGTTTGATAGTGAAGACCCTCTTTATTCATTACTTCTGATGGAGTGTTAAAGAAAGCAAGTACAGCAACACCAACGATATCAACAATTAACCCAAACTGAGAAATAGATAAACAAAATTCCCACTTCATTTGTTATTCCTTCGTGCAGTATCCAAAACAAACATAACGCCCGCCTAACAGGCGCAAAATGCTTGGCTAAAATTAGGAACGAAGTGACGCAAGCCTAGCTTTTTGCGTCCTTTGTTGAGGCGTTTGTTATGCACGCTCTGCACTAAAACGTTCCCCTATTATATAGCTTGTTCCTAACTCAAGAACTTGAAGGTTCTGAGAATAGGAGACAAACTCTGATCCATTCCATTTTTTAGGAACGCCTTGATCAAGTGCATTTATACGGATTGGCTTAGCTTCTAATGCTTTCATAATTTTAATAGCAAGTGATTCGGGAAAACGCCCAAGCTTGCCGTATTTTGAACTAACGATACCTTTAAGTTCAGGCGATTGATTTAAAAACCTGTGTATATATTCTGCTCGACTGAAAACTTCAATACAACAGCTTAAAACGATACCCAATAGAGCCTCTGGATCACAAAAATTGTCTGAAAACATCAAATCAAATTGAATATCACTATACGGAATTAGTAGTGGAGATTTGGAACTCAACATTATAGTTTCAGTTCCTGTTGAGTTTATCGACTCCTCTACAACTTGATCACAAGAAATTTCCCATAGCTCAGGTTGTGATTCATCATGCATAGAGATAGAAACATCTAATCGCAAATCATTCGAATACCAATTGGCATCTACAATACGAATCCAACCTTCAGCCTCGTCAAATTCCTTTTCTATCAAGCTTAAAAGATTCTGCATGGTTCCCTTAGTGCATAACGCCCCAATTTGGGGAAATTGCGAGTGTTTTGCCACGGAGTGACAGCGAGTAATTTTCCCAAGCCAACTTGCTGGCTGAACAACATTGGTTTGTTAGTTGCCTTTTGCAAACTGCCAAAAGTCTCTATTTGCATATAAAACCCAATTTAAGCTTTTTGGTACCATATAGAAAAAAAGAATTTCAGTAGAACTTTGAAAAGCATCAAAATTAGCCCAGTTTAAATCTAGTTGTTCAGTTAACCTTTTGGTTAAACCTGAAATTTTATAAGTACGTTCAAATGGCTCAAATACAAACACTGTATCACTATCTTGAAATTCAGCGGTCTTGGAAAAAATCTGATTAAATTGATCTTCAGATAACCAGTTATTTGATTGAGAGTTGGGCTTTTTCGTAATCTGCCAATCAGAAGAAACCACATTTAACTCTTGATCGCTTCTAAGATCTATAATCGATTTCAACTCATCAAAATGCACACGATGCTCCTGAGGCAACTAACGCCCGCGTCACAGGCCGAGGTAACTGGCGGCTTTTGTGCGCATGCACAAAAGGTGACTGTTGCCGAAGGTCATGTGCACGAGCTTGTTAAATTCATTGCTCTTGAATGATATTTTCTTCCCAATATTGAGGGTTCGATAATACCTCATCAATTATATCTTTATCTTTTAGAGCGATTACTTGAGGAGTTTTATAAAAGTTGTGCTTTGACTTCCAGCCTTCAAATTCAAAGTTTTCCTCATCAGCAGGAATAAAGCAGCCATCTAGATAAATATATGTTTTACCAGCTTCTATATGGCTCACCATGTTTTGCATACAATCAATCCAGCTATTTATATCCTCTAATTCAGGCTCTTTACCGCTGTACCCCAGCAAGTCTTCTCTTGCTAACTCTTCCCATGTTTTATCTATCTCTTTCGCTTCTGCAAAAGTGAATGCCTTCCGACATTTAGTGCATGAAAAAAGCCAGCCACAACCACACCAAGGACAATCTAGCTGCCCAGGGTCACCAACTAAGGACTCTTCACATTTACAATGAGAAATAAGTTCATCATTTTTCTTTACTAAATATAAGATGCTCATGATTTCTCCAAGAATTTAACCCCCTGTTAATGGGCAAAATTTAGTTGGCTATAATGTGAAGCGAAGCGAAACCAGCCAACTGAATTTTGTCCACTTTTAAACAGCTTGTTATACATCAATTTACACATATCAATAATCATCTGCGTTGGGTGGAGGAGGAGAAGTTGGTGGTGGAGCCTCATTTGCTGCTTCAAAACTAAGCAGCTCCCTTAATTTGTATATCTTCCAATTAGCGCAGAAAAGCATAGTAGATCGGTCTTTTTTCGTGGTGTTGTATGAAAGAACAACCTCAACTTTATCAATATATTTATTTGGAATACTTATAAAAGAGCGATAGTAGTTACCAATGTAACTAAAGTCCTCTCGAATATCTAAATTAACTTCAAACTCGCCTTCTAAACGAGCTGTAACGCTACTTAAAAATTCATCACCTTTCTTGACTGGTGATAATATTTCAAAAACTTGTAATTCTTGTTGAGAAGTTTGCTGGTCTTCAAATTTTAGAGCAAAAGGCGAGAACTCCTTTGTTTCTTCTCCACATGCAAAAGTTTTTGAACTGATTATGAGTAGCAGTATTAAGAATCTACGCAAAACTCTTCCTTGATGTATAACGCTTCAAGCAGAGGCGCAGCTTTGCTGCGTCCATTGCCTTGACTTGTTAAGTTGCTTTGCTTTCTTTTTATCGCGAACCCACAAGACTGAGCCGTTTGTTTTCTTCATCTCAA
>NZ_JACNEP010000008.1 GCF_014270035.1 Neptunicella marina
CTTATCCAAGATGGGTAAAACCGAAAACAAATCGATATCCCCATAAAAAGAAAAATGCCAGTCAGCTTAACTGACTGACATTAGCCTATTGGCCGTTTTTTGTTGTCTTAATAAGTAAATTTTTAAATCAGTGACAGCATATTTTCCGCACTACTGACTTCAAAGCTTTTTGGTTTTTCAACCTGTAGTTGTTTCACAATATTATTTTCAACCAGCATGGCATATCGTTTGGAGCGAATGCCACCAAACGCACCTGTGTCAGTTTCCAGACCAATTGCTTTAGCAAAATCGCCTGCACCGTCAGCCAGCATAGTGATATGGTCAGCATTTTGCTGTTTGCCCCAGGCCTGCATCACAAAAGCGTCGTTAACGGCGACACAAATAATCTGATCGATGCCTTTATCAAAAAATTTATCAGCTAATGTGACATAGCCTGGCAAATGCGCGTTACTGCAGGTTGGGGTAAAAGCACCGGGCACGGCAAATATCAGTACTTTTTTGCCGTTGCATAATTCACGTGTAGTGGGATTAGTTATGTCATCATTTTCACGTAGTGAAAAGGTGACATCGGGTAATGTATCGCCTACTGAAATCATCGGAAACTCCTTGGTTTTCTGAGTGAATACGTTTAATCAAGCTTGTAGTTGAAATGGTAAAAATGTTTACCGTCGGCACGTTCAATTTGCATGCTGCCCGTTAATCCGGTTAGTTCTCCGGTGGCAGAATCAGGTACGACTTCAAGTATTAATCTGTCCTGACCTTTATTCATCGTGCCAAAATGTTGTAATACAAAGCTGCCTTTTTTACCGTTAAGTGAACCTGTTACCTGTTCTATTGCAACATATCCGGCAGAGCCCTGAACACGGGTCATCGCGCTTAACATTTCGCCCTGACTGCTGGCATTTAAGTCGCCATGAAAGATTTTATCGATAGACATGCGACCAAGATTAATACCATGCTGGCCTGTTGCGTAATTATCAACTGGCGCGAGTTTGACATCAAACTCTCCGGAAATTTGCATTTTTGTATCCTGAAATAACGACAAAGAATATCAGCATATCACGGCCAATTTGACGAAGATACGCTGTTATTTATTGGTTAATCAGGTAAATATCAAAGCGATTAGCTTTGCCTGCCATCTCAATTTGTGGTTTTTGTTGGTTAAGGTGAGGTGCACCAGCCGGACGTTTTACTACCACTCTTTTTGCTGCTAATGCCAGTGCGGGTGGTAGCAAAGCATCTGCATCTTCATCCGGCCCGAGTAATTGCTGGAACAGGCGCATTTCCTTTTTAACCAGTGCAGCTTTTTTACGATGCGGAAACATAGGGTCAAGGTAAACTACGTCAGGATTATCACCTTGCCATTGCTGCATAACCATCACCGCAGTGCCGGTTAACAATTGCATATGTTGTGGCAACCAATGCATTAAATCAGGATGACTGGCTGCTCGCTGCAATCCGTCGTCGAGTAAGGCGGCGACCACATTACTGCGTTCAATCATTTTAACCTGACAACCCAGGCTGGCCAGGACAAATGCGTCACGGCCTAAACCCGCGGTGCAATCCAAAATACTCGGGCGTTGAGATGTTTTAATGCCCACCGCTTTGGCCACGGCTTCTTTTTTACCACCACCATGTTGTCTGCGATAGTTCATGGCATCACTGGCAAAATCCACCTGTACAGCTCCGGTTTTAGGTTCATCCAGTTGCTTTAAACTCAGGCCATTGCCATCCAATAATAACGCCAGGCCTCTTTGTAAATCATCTTGTATAGATAGCTGCCAGCGCTGTGCCAATTGCTGGCCTTGTTCTTTCAACGCGCTATCGGGAATGAGTAATGGAAAATCAGGCATTTCCATAATCCTCGCGATGCGCCAGCCAGCGATTAATAATCGCCTGAGCATGCGACGGGTACTGATGCCACAAATGCTCAGCCATACTGTTTACCTGCGGGATCAATTCGGCATCCCGCACTAAATCGGCGATTTTTAAATCGGCTAGTCCGGTTTGTTTGGTTCCGAGCAGTTCACCCGGTCCGCGAATTTCCAAATCGCGTTGGGCGATGTAAAAACCGTCGTTACTTTCACGTAAGACTGCAAGGCGTTTGTTGGCTGTTTTAGACAACGGATGTTGATACATTAGTACACAATGGCTTTCTACCGAACCTCGCCCTACCCGTCCACGTAACTGGTGTAACTGTGCCAGTCCCAGTCGCTCCGGATTTTCAATGATCATTAAACTGGCATTGGGTACGTCCACGCCCACTTCAATTACGGTTGTGGCGACCAGTAGATCGAGTTCTGCATCTTTAAATTGTTGCATTAACAGTTGCTTTTCTGCCGGTTTTAAACGACCATGTACCAGACCTACTTTTAACTCGGGCAAGGCGGTATTAAGTGCAATTGCAGTATCTTCTGCGGCCTGACATTGCAGTACTTCCGATTCTTCAATCAGGGTGCAAACCCAGTAGATCTGGCGTTTTTCAGTTGTAGCGGCTTGTCTGACTCTTTCAATAATTTCAGCGCGACGACTATCGGGTACCACTACGGTTTTAACCGGTGTTCTGCCTGGTGGCAGTTCATCGATAATTGACGTGTCCAAATCAGCATAGGCTGTCATGGCCAGCGTGCGTGGAATAGGCGTTGCAGTCATAATTAACTGGTGTGGGTAATAACCTTGTTGCTGGCCTTTTTCACGTAATGCTAACCGTTGATGTACACCAAAGCGGTGTTGTTCATCGACAATTACCAGTGCCAGATTATGAAACTGTACCTGCTCCTGGAAAATAGCATGAGTGCCGACCAGCATTTGAATCTTGCCGTTTTGCAATTCATCCAGCACCGCCTGACGTGCTTTGCCTTTGAGTTTGCCCGCCAGCCATCCCAGTTTTATGCCCAGCGGTTCCATCCACTGATTAAAGTTATTGGCGTGTTGTTCGGCTAACAGTTCGGTTGGTGCCATCAGGGCAACCTGATATCCCTGCGCCAGCGTGGACAGCGCAGCCAATGCAGCTACTAATGTTTTACCGGAGCCAACATCACCTTGTACCAGCCGCATCATGGGTCGTGCATTTTGCATATCACGCTGAATGTCGGTTACCACGCGTTTTTGTGCATCGGTAGGACTAAACGGCAGGTTATCAAGGAACTGGCCGATAAATTCATTGGCAACGGGTATCGCAACAGCCTGGTGCTGATCACTTTGCCGACGTACTTTTAATACGCTTAGATGATGCGCCAGCAACTCTTCTATCACCAATCGTTGCTGGGCTGGATGTTTGCCTTCTTCCAGCTTGGAAAGGGCCACGTCAGGTGGTGGCCGGTGTACCAGCTTTAATGCATCAGGCAAGCTGATTTGTTGGCTATACAGGCCTTCTGGCAATAGCTCGGTTAAGCCATGTTTGTTTAAAAATATCAGCGCCTGCTCGGTCAGGTTACGCAGGCTAATTTGTTTTAGTCCTTCGGTGGTTGGATAAACCGGCGTTAGCGATTCTTCCATTTCTTCATCGGAGTCGGACTGATGCAATTTATATTCAGGGTGCATCATCTCCAGTCCGAATTTGCCTGCGCGAATTTCACCAAAGCAACGTACGGTTTTACCTATCTCCAGATTATTGCGCTGGGCAGCGGTAAAGTGGAAAAAACGCAGACTAATGGTGCCGGTGCCATCGCTAACACGCACCACCAGCATTCTGCTACGACCATAACTGATATCCACAGCCATAATCTCAGCTTCAACCGTGGCGTGAATTCCCGGCATTAAATCCGCGATGGGATAAATACGGGTACGATCTTCGTAACGATTGGGTAGGTGAAATAACAGGTCTTGTACTGTAACCAGCCCTAACTTTTTAAGCTTTTCGGCAACTTTACTGCCAACGCCTTTTAATTGGGTAAGCGGAGTTTGGGCTGGTGATTGCATTCCATGATTAGTGTACGGCTAAAACCTTGGCTGCATCATATAACAATTGTGCTGGCAGTCGCACCCGGAAGTTCGGATTTACGTAGTTAAATTGCACCAGACCCTGCTGATCAACGATGTAAACTGCGGGAACAGGCAAAGCAACACGGCTGGTGCCCTCTATATCCATAAATTCGACACCGACTTTATCGCGATAATATTCAGAGGTTTTTTCGTCAAGCAAAAAGGCAATGCCCATTTTGCGTATTGCATCCAAGGAGGAATCAGATAATAACGTCAGGTTAAATTGCTGCTTGGTTTGTTGCGCTTTCAGGCGCTCAGGGGAATCAGGTGATATGGCCAGAATCTGATAACCCAGATCGGTTAGTTTAGATTCTATTTCTTTCAGACCCGCCAGCTGTGCATTACAGTAAGGACACCAACCGCCGCGATAAAACACCATAATAGTGGGTTTTTTACTGATCAGCTGTTTGAGTTGTAGCGTATCATTCTGCAAATTCTTAACCGTGATATCCGGCAGAGTCTGACCATTGAGTAGTGGGGTGACTTCTGCAGACTTATTGGCGATCTCACTGCGATCGAATGCCAATGTGAAAAAAGAAGGAAGGATAAGTAACAGACTAACAAGGAGTTTTTTCATGGTATTCCTAATTCAGAGTAATGTGTTCTGATAGACCATGAAAAGGTGAGGCTGATTTCACCTTACAGCGAAATCAGCCAAAATAAATATGATTAAAGCTCCATTACGCCATCGATTTCAATTTGCACGGCTTTAGGTAAAGCGCTGATTTGAATGGCTGCCCGGGCTGGATAAGGTTGCTCGAAATACTGACTCATAATTTCATTTACCGTGGCAAAATTACTCAGGTCAGTCATAAAGATATTTACCTTAGCCATGTCATTTAAACCGCCTCCGGCCGCTTCACAGACAGCGCGCAAATTTTTAAACACCTGATGAGTTTGCTCGGCGAAGTTCTGTGAAATCACTTCCATGGTTTCCGGTACTAAAGGAATTTGTCCGGATAAGTATACGGTATTTCCACTTTTTACTGCTTGGGAATAAGTACCAATCGCCTTGGGTGCTTTGTCGGTATTGATAACAGTTTTTGCCATGATAATTCCTTGGGTTAGTGGCTGGGGCGGGACTGACTATGACGCGATACTCTTTGTACTTCGGGCATTACCCTAATCTTACGCATAATGTTGGCAAGATGTATGCGGTTATGGATAGTCAGTTCCATATCAATGTAATAAACGTTGCTTTCTTTTTCTTCGGTCTGCATCGACACAATATTCGAGTCACTGGTAACCACAGCATTGGTCAGGCGCGCTAAGGTGCCTTGTCGGTTAATCAATTCAACTCGCAGGGCGGCTTTAAATTCACCCACCGGATCACTATCCCAGTGCATTTCCAGCAGACGATTGGGTTCTTCACGGCTAATGCGTGCAATATTTCGACAACCGGTTTGGTGAATTACCATGCCTTTACCCGGGCTTAGCAGGGCAATAACTTCATCGCCTGGCACCGGATGACAGCATCGGGCATAAGACACCAGCAAACCCTCAGTTCCTTTTATCGCAACTCGACGTCCGCCGGTTGAAATTTCTTCTTCGGTTTCACCAATCAGGCGGCGTGCGATGATGGCGCTCATTTCGTTACCAAGGCCAATATCTGCCAAAAGCGCATTGAAGGTGTTGTGTTTGGTCTCTTTAACAACCCGTTCGATATCACAGAGCGGTATGGTTTCCAGTTTGGTGTTGCCAAGTGCATGACGTAATAAACGGGTTCCCATGTTAATCGCTTCTTCCGAGCGCTGTTTTTTCAGATACTGACGAATATAGGAACGGGCTTTGGCACTCACGACAAAATTCAGCCAGTTGGCGTTGGGTTTTGCGCGTGGTGAGGTGATAATCTCAATCGACTGCCCGGTTTCAAGCGGTTTACTTAACGACCAGGGACGTCGGTTGGCGCGAACACCAACACAGGAGTTGCCTACATCTGAATGCACCGCATAAGCAAAATCGACCGCCGTGGCTCCCATGGGTAATTCGATAATGCGGCCATCAGGGGTGAAGACATAAATTTCGTCTGGGAATAGCTCAGACTTAACGTTTTCGATAAATTCCACTGACGAACTGGCGCTTTGCTGTAATTCTATAATGGTATTCATCCATTTACGCGCACGAACCTGAGCTGTGGTGCCTTTTTCTTCACCTGGTTGTTTATACATCCAGTGCGCGGCAACACCTTTGTCAGCCATATGATCCATTTCTTCGGTGCGGATTTGGATCTCAATCGGGATCCCGTGTGGGCCAACCAGTGACGTATGCAACGATTGATAACCATTGGTGCGTGGGATAGCGACATAATCTTTAAAGCGACCTTCGATTGGCTTGTACAGACCATGCATGGCGCCTAAAGCACGATAACAATTGTCATTTGATTCCACTACTACCCTGAAGGCGTAAATATCCATGACTTCATGGAAATTCAGCTCTTTGTTTTTCATTTTACGATAGATGGAATACAGGTGTTTTTCACGACCGGATACATGGGCCTGAATACTGACTTCTTCGAGGCGGCTGCAAATTTCGTGATAAATATTATCAATAATTTCTTTACGGTTACCACGCGCCTGTTTTACTGCACCACCTAATGCGCGATAACGCATGGGATACATGGCTTTAAAACCTAAGTCTTCCAGTTCATTTTTGATGTCATGAATACCCAGGCGGTGGGCAATTGGCGCATAAATTTCCAGCGTTTCGAGCGCAATACGGCGGCGTTTTTCCGCACGTAATGCACCCAACGTACGCATGTTATGGGTGCGATCGGCCAGTTTGATCAGGATCACCCGAATATCCTGCACCATGGCCATAATCATTTTGCGGAAGTTTTCGACCTGGGCTTCTTTCTGGCTGCCAAATTGCAGTTTATCCAGTTTAGATACCCCTTCCACCAGTTCAGCTACGGTTTCGCCAAACTGCTCGGCCAGATCGCTTTTAGTCAGCTCGGTGTCTTCGATAACGTCATGCAGTATTGCGGCAACCAGCGTTTCGTAATCGAGTCGCATATCCGCGAGAATGCCAGCGACGGCAATCGGGTGAGTAATATAGGGATCACCACTGCTGCGCATCTGGCCTTCGTGTGCATCCTTACCCACACGAAAAGCACGTTGCACATCCGCAACCTGTTCCAGCGGTAAGTATTCACTAATCTTGTTTTTCAGGCCTTCAAACAGATACACAAATCAACAACTAACGGTAAGTGACGATATTTTAAAGGATACGTTTAATTGTGGGTGTTGCCAACGGCAGATATGCCACTGGCAACCGGTTTTTTTCAATTCGCAGAGACGAAATGATCAGAAAATATGAGAAGCTTACTGCTGTTCTGACAAAATGCTGGCTACAGCACTGAAATCCGCTTCATCCTGAACGCGTTGATCGTCCATTTCGTCCTGTTCCAGTGTTTTAGCATTAACCAGACCGGCTTCGATTTCACGCAGTGCAACCACGGTTGGCTTGTCATTGCCCATATCCACTTTAGGATCTTTACCTTCAGTTGCGATTTGACGGGCGCGGCGTGCAGCTACCAGGATCAAATCAAAACGATTACCAATTTTATCAATAGCGGTTTCAACTGTTACTCGAGCCATTTAAATCTCCGTCTGGGTCTTGTGGTTGAAAAAAGGTTGCATAGTTTACTCAGTAATCAATTCTAATACCAGAGATTAATGCAACCTAAAGGCTTTGTAGCCTGTTATTTTTGCAATAAATTTTTAAAAAGTTGCTGATGTTTTGCACTTTGTTGGGTTTGCAAACAACGTTGTGCCAGCACGATATGTTCCAGCTCACTCAGCGCCTGTTCAAAATCATCGTTAACAATAATGTAATCAAACTCGTTAAAATGTTCTATTTCTGAGCGGGCCGCGGCCATGCGCTGTTCTATCACTTCCTCGGAATCCTGACCACGTCCGGTCAGGCGTTTACGCAGCGTTTCCTGCGAGGGAGGAGCGATAAAAATGCTATGGGTTTGTGGTAACGCTTTTTTGACTTGTCTGGCGCCCTGCCAGTCAATATCAAGGAATACATCGATACCTTGTTGCAGCGTTTGCTCTATGACAATTTTGGATGTGCCATAAAAGTTACCGAATACTTCTGCCCATTCAAACAGGTTTCCAGCTTCAATTTGTTGTTGAAACTGATCTTTACTAACAAAGTGATAATGCACGCCATCTTGTTCACCGGGGCGCATATTGCGGGTAGTGGTGGATACCGACACCTGCATGCTGCCATCGTTGTACTTTGCCAATAAGGCTTTAATTAAGCTGGACTTCCCGCCGCCTGATGGGGCGGCCAAAATAAACAAATTGCCCGGTGCCTGACTCATTTTCATTGTACCCAAAATAAAATTGGCGCGATGTTACCATAATCACCTGTTTTTGAATATTTAGCCTAAAAGTCACAACAATGCTTGCTATGCGCTTTAATTTTCCTGACCATTAGGTTATCTGAACAACAGCACGGTTATACAATGCAAGAATCCGAATACCATCAAATGGTCGACGACCTGTTACTGGTGATTGAAGAATCGTTAGATGAATGCCCGGTTGATATTGATTATGAATCAGCAGGCGGCATCCTGACGCTTATTTTTGAAAATGGCAGTAAAATCATCCTGAATAAACAGGCACCCTTATTACAGTTGTGGGTAGCAACCAAATTTAATGGTCATCATTTTAACTATCAGGACGGTCAATGGATTGACGAGCGCACCGGTGTTGAATTCTGGACGTTTCTGGATGAAGCCGCCAGCAAACAAGCGGGCAAAGCTGTCACCTTAAGCCAGGGCGCGTAATATGTCACAAACCGAATTTGATGCCGTAGTGGTAGAGTCAGCGCTGCCTGCAAAAAACTGTGTGATATGGCTACATGGACTGGGAGATTCAGGTCAGGGGTTCGCGCCTATTGTGCCTGAACTTAATTTACCCAATGAGCTGGCCGTTAAATTTATTTTCCCTAACGCGCCCGTGCGCCCCGTAACCATTAATAATGGTTACGAAATGCGCGCCTGGTACGACATTAAGTCGCTGCAACTGGAAAGTCGTGCTGATGCTCAGGGGGTATTGCAATCCAGCGCACATATCCAGCAATTGATTGAACAACAAATAACGCAAGGTATCACCGCTGAGAATATTGTGTTGGCTGGATTTTCTCAAGGTGGTGTGATCACCCTGCATCTGGCGCCGCGATTACCCTACAAACTAGCGGGTGTGCTGGCGTTATCCACTTATATGGCTGAACCTAAAATGCTATCCACACAAAAACATAATGCCAATCAAAACACACCTATACTTATGTGCCATGGCAGTATGGATGATGTTGTGCCATTAGAATATGGTCGTAAAGCCTATCAAACACTGTCTGAAAGTGGTTATCAGGTTAAATGGCAGGAATATGCAATGGGGCATAGTTTATGTCAGCAGCAAATTGCGTTTATCCGTAATTGGTTACTTGAGGTTTTGTCATAACACTTTAATCAGGGGATCCCGATGAAAAATATACTGATGATTTTACTGATGTTGTTTTCTTTGCAAGCTTCTGCACAAAGTCAGATCCCCCGCACTCAACTTACTTCAGCTATTGTAAATCGAGAACCTGTTGACGACCTGGCCAATCAGGTTGAGGTTGGTCAGGATATCGTCACTGTTTACTTTTATAATCAAACCCGCAACTTAAAAGGCCAGCAGTTGCTTCATCGCTGGTTTTATCAAGGTGAGCTAAAGGCGGAAGTATCACTTAATATTGGCAGCGATTACTGGCGTACCTATTCAAGTAAACGTATTCGTCCAGACTGGTCAGGGCAATGGCAAGTACAGGTTGTACTCAATAATGGGGTGGTTGCCAGTCATAACTTTTCGGTAGTTAACAGCGACACCTAACTCTCTTTGTGAACTTTTTTGATCATTGACTGGTCATCACTTATAAATATAATAACGTATACTTATTATATGGTGTGTAGATGATATGCAAGAGCATGAAAATTCTCTGGGCTTTTTAATCGCCGATGTTTCCCGGTTAATGCGACGCGCGTTTCAGCGAAAACTGGAAGGCAGTGATCTCACAATGGCTCAGGCTAAAGCGCTGGTGTTTGTATCGCGGCATGAAGGTGTGCGTCAGGTGGATTTAGCCGATTATCTGGAATTGCAACCTATGACGTTAGTGCGATTAATTGACGGTTTGCAAAAACAAGGCCTGGTGGAACGCCGCGCCAATCCCAGTGACAGACGTGCTTACGATATTTATCTCACCCCCCAGGCTGAGCCACAGCTAGCGCAAATAAAGCAAGTGGCTGAAGAAATAAAGGCATTTGCCTTTAGCGAGCTCGATAGTCAGCAAACCGAGCAATTTATAAGCGCATTAACCAATGCGCGTCAGAAACTCAATCAGATTTAAATGCGTGGAGTGTTAGGTTAAATGAGCGGTGAACAACAAGCACAAAGTCAACAACCAGCAAAAAAATCCTCAGTTAAACGCTGGATTTTGATGCTGGTTGTGCCAGCCATTGGATTATTGGCTGCGGGATATATTTATCTCAGGGACGGACGCTATGTGGACACGGATAATGCCTATGTGAAAGCAGATAAAGTACAGGTTAGCGCGGAGGTAGCTGGTACGGTCAGGCAAGTATTGGTGGAAGAAAACCAGCAAGTTGCCGCCGGCCAGCTGCTATTTAAACTCGATGCAAAACCATTTGAGGTGGCGGTAAACAAAGCGCAATCACATGTTGCTCAGGTAACAACAGATCTGGATGCATTAAAAGCCAGTTATCAGGAAAAGCTGGCGGAAATTTCGCTGGCAAAAAGTCAGTATGCTTATCAGATCAAAGAACAGAACCGCATTGAAGGTTTGCTGAAAAAGGATTACATCTCACCTGCAAATTTCGATGATGCAAAACAAAATACAGAACTGGCGAAGTTGAAACTTGAAGCAGCCAACAAAGACTTACAACGTATTGCGGTGAGCTTAGGTGGTAGCGTGGACTTACCCGTTGAGCAACATCCCAATTATCTGGCAGCTCTGGCTGAACTGGACGAAGCCAAACTGGATTTAGCGCGTACTGAAGTACATGCCTCAATGTCGGGTATGGTGCGTATTCCTCCTAAACCTGGTCAATATCTTAATGCGGGTCAAACCTCGATGACCTTAGTGGTGACTGATTATTTATGGGTTGAAGCCAATTATACCGAAACAGACCTAACCCATGTTAGCCCCGGACAACAGGTGACTATTCATATCGATACCTATCCGGATGACATCTGGCAGGGCACAGTCGAAAGTTTAAGCCCGGCAACCAGTGCGGAATTTTCGGTATTGCCCGCACAAAACGCCACAGGCAACTGGGTCAAAATTGCCCAGCGTGTGCCGGTTAAAATCAAAATTAAAGCAAATACTCACTTACCTAAGCTGCGCGCAGGATTAAGCGCAATTACTCAAATAGACACAGGATTTAAGCGTCAGCTGTTTGGTTACAGCCTGTAATATGAGTACGCAAACCATTTCAGGTGCTGCCGGTCTGGAAAAAAGCGGCGAGCACCGGGGCTTAATTACCTTATCGGTAATGTTAACCACCATAATGCAGGCGCTCGATACCACCATAGCTAATGTGGCGTTGCCACATATGCAGGGTTCAATGGGCGCAACTCAGGATCAGATTGCCTGGGTACTTACTTCTTATATTGTGGCGGCGGCGATCTGTATGCCGCTGACCGGTTTTTTATCGGCACGTTTCGGGCGCAAGCGTTTATTTTTATGGTCGGTGGTCGGATTTACCTTAACCTCCATGTTATGTGGTGCCGCGCAAAGCCTTGAGCAAATTGTTATTTTTCGTCTGTTACAAGGCGTGTTTGGCGCATCGTTAGTGCCCTTATCCCAGTCGGTTTTACTCGATACCTATCCAAAAGAAAAACATGCCTCGGCGATGGCAATGTGGGGTGTGGGCGTGATGCTTGGCCCTATTCTTGGACCTTCGTTGGGTGGCTGGTTAACGGAATACTACAACTGGCGCTGGGTGTTTTATATCAATCTGCCATTTGGTCTGCTGGCCTGGTTTGGGTTGATGGCCTATGTAAAAGAAACGCCGATCGATAACAACCGCCGCTTTGATTATCTGGGTTTTGGTTTGTTGAGTCTGGCAATTGGTGCATTGCAGATGATGCTGGATCGTGGTCACACGCTTGACTGGTTTAATAGTATGGAAGTGGTGATTGAATGTGGGCTGGCTGCGCTGTGTTTTTATCTGTTTATTGCGCATATGTTCACCTCAAAGAACCCTTTTATTGAGCCGGGCATTTTTAAAGACCGCAATTTTAGTGTCGGACTGTTATTTATATTTGTGGTGGGCATCATTCTGTTGGCGACCATGGCGTTACTTCCGCCCTTTATGCAAAACCTGATGGGTTATCCGGTCATTGATGTAGGCATGATTTTAGCGCCTCGTGGCTTTGGCACCATGGCTGCAATGATGACGGTCGGTAAACTGGCGGGCAAAGTCGATGTACGCTGGAACATTTTACTGGGCCTGATCCTGACCAGCTTTTCGTTATGGGAGATGACCTTGTTTACCGCAGATAGCACTGCATCTGACATTATTCGTACTGGTGTGGTTCAGGGTCTGGGTTTAGGTTTTATTTTTGTGCCTCTGTCCACCCTTTCCTTTGCAACGTTAAATCCTAAGTACCGCAATGAAGGAACGGCGCTGTTTAGTCTGATGCGTAACATTGGCAGTAGTATTGGTATTTCCGTGGTGATGACTTATTTTGCCCAGAAAACTCAGGCTAATCATGCAGCCTTTGCAGGATTTATGTCGATTGATAATCAGGCATTAACTCAGGCGACAGAAATCGGTGCACTGAATATCTCGAGCATGGCTGGATTGGAGCAATTGAATAATATGGTAACGCGCGAAGCGGCGGTTATGGCCTATTTACAGGATTTCCGTCTGATGATGTATGTCACCCTGATAGCCATACCTATGTTGTTGTTATTTAAGCTTAATAAAAAGCCTGGTTAAGTTTTTAGTTAATTTGCTTTGCGCTATAGTGGATAAAACATTTTCTAAAAATGAGTAAAACATGCAAAAGCCCTGTGATTTTTCAGAACTAAGTTGTCAACAATGTCGCAACGGAGAGTCTCTGGGGTTTGATTTTTCGATGGCATTTCAGCCAATTATCGATATTCAAAACCGTTCGGTTTTTGCCTATGAAGCCTTGGTTCGAGGTGTAAAAGGTGAATCAGCCTATTCGATACTTAGTCAGGTAAATGAGTCTAACCGTTATCGGTTTGATCAAACCTGTCGGGTGAAGGCTATTTCACTTGCAGCTCAACTGGGTATCGATTGTTTTGTCAGTATCAATTTTTTGCCTAATGCGGTGTATAAACCGGAGTTGTGTATTCGCACTACCTTAAAAGCAGCAAAGGAATACAATTTTCCGGTTGAACGTATCCTGTTTGAGTTGATTGAAGATGAGCGCATTGTGGATATGCCGCACCTGAAAAATATCATAGAGGCCTATCAGCAAATGGGGTTTCTTACTGCGCTGGATGATTTTGGCTCAGTGCACTCCGGATTAAACTTGCTGGCTAACTTTCACCCTGATCTGCTCAAACTGGATATTGAATTAATACGGGATATTGATAGTAATCCGGTTAAGCAATCCATTGTTAAACATATGGCCGCTTTGTGCAGTGAGCTGAAAATCCGGTTACTTGCCGAAGGGGTGGAAACTGAACAGGAATTTGCCTTTTTAAAACAAGCCGGTGTGGTCTATATGCAAGGTTATTACATAGCGCGTCCCGGTTTTGAAATGCTGCCAGCAATTAACCCTGCGGTTTTTGATCAACCGCAGTAAAATCACACAAGCCTGTACTGTCCTGACCAGTGGCTTTTCTGTTAAGATTAAGTCACTTATTTGAAATTTTCTGTGACAGGAAACAGCATGACACAGCGTGTGATCCGCATTGCTACCCGCGAAAGTGCACTGGCTTTATGGCAGGCCAATTATGTTAAAGATGCACTGCAACAAGCTCACCCTCAACTGCAGGTTGAGTTGCTTCCTATGACCACCAAAGGTGACCAAATTCTCGATTCACCACTGGCAAAAGTCGGTGGTAAAGGGTTGTTTATTAAAGAACTGGAAGTGGCGATGCAACAAGGCCGTGCGGATATTGCTGTGCATTCAATGAAAGATGTTCCGGTTGAGCTGCCTGACGGTTTTGGTTTACATGCCATATGTGAGCGTGAAGATCCGCGTGATGCCTTTGTTTCCAATAACTACGATTCAATCGATGCTTTGCCACAAGGTGCGGTGGTGGGCACGTCCAGTTTACGCCGCCAGGTGCAACTTAAAAAACACCGTCCAGATCTGACGATCAAAGATTTACGCGGCAACGTGAATACCCGTTTAGGGAAGCTGGACGATGGACAATACGATGCCATTATTCTGGCCTCAGCAGGTTTATTAAGACTTGGGATGCCAACAAGGATTACTTGTTATATTGAGCCTGAATTTTCGTTACCTGCCGTTGGACAAGGTGCCGTCGGCATTGAATGCCGTAATGATGATCAGGAATTAATTGGATTGCTGGCACCTTTGCATCATGTGCCAACTGCAATCTGTGTCAGCGCCGAACGTGCCTTGAATAAACGCCTTGAAGGTGGTTGTCAGGTGCCCATTGGCAGCTTTGCAATACTTGAAGGCAAAAACGTTTTTTTACGTGGTTTGGTCGGTTCGGTTAACGGTGAAAAAATAGTGACAGCCCAGCAAACTGCACACGCAGATCAGGCTGAAGAAATGGGTATCGACGTTGCCGAGCAGTTATTAGCGCAGGGTGCAGATAAATTACTGGCTGAAGCATATCTATGACCCGGTTTTTGCTGTTAAAGCCACAGCCCAAGGTAATTAAAACCCTGGATGTTATGCAACAGGCTGGTTTAACGGTTGTGGCTGAGCCTTTGCAGCAAATTGTTGAAGATAGTAGTCAGTTCAGTGTTTTTGTTCAGCAACTAACATCCTTGCCACAAAAAAGCTGCGTGATTTTTACCAGCACCTTTGCCGCAGAATATGCCATCAAAGCCATGCAGGGGAATATCTGGCCGCAGCAACTAAATTATTTCGCTGTAGGCAGCAGCACAGCTGATTGTTTGCAGAATACGGACATTAAAGTTCGTCTGCCCAAACGTTTTGACAGTGAAGGCCTGTTAGAAATGGCCGAACTGATTGATGTTAGCCAGCGGCAGGTATTGATTGTTAAAGGTCAAAACGGACGTCAAACCTTGCAGCAGGAGCTGACTGAGCGTGGTGCAACGGTGCAGCTGGCAGAGCTGTATAAACGTGAAAATCTTAGCCCCGCGGCAGATGATAAATCGTGGCAAAAACAGCAGATTAATTGCATTATTGCTACTAGTGGTGAACAGGTTGAACAGGCTTTTTCGATCTGGCCGGCGTCATGGTTAACCGCGGTTAGCTGGATATGTATTAGCCAGCGTATTGCAGATATGCTGTCACAGCATGGTGTTAAAAAAATAACCGTCAGTGATAACGCGACGGATGAAGCCGTCATTAAATGTGCTGTAGAATTTGAGGAGCAGCAAATGTCTCAGGATACTGATCAGGACAAGCTGAAAGAATTGGAATCACAGGTTAAACAGAGTCAGGCTGCTGCCTCTGAATCCAAAGTTGCGCCTGAATCAGAGGTTAAACCAGAGCCCGCGCCTAAGATTAATAAGCCTCAGTCCCAATCGATACCTCAAGGCAATAAAGGCACCAGTGCCTGGCTTAAACTACTGGTTTTAATTAATTTCATTGCTGTGATTGCCCTGGCCGCAGGTGCTTACTGGTGGTGGTCACAGCAGCAGGCTCGTCAACAACAACAGCAGGATCAATTCAGCCAACAGCAACGTGAATTAATGCAATCCATTGAGCTGGCGCGTCAGCAAATGTTAAATAAACAAGATGCACAGAATAGTGAATTAACACAGCAGGTTGAGCAATTGGTGCAACAATCTGCCGCCAATACACAGCATCTTAATCAGATGTCGGGACAACGTCCCAGTGACTGGGTGATTGCTGAAGCGGATTATTTAGTCAAAATGGCTGGCCGTAAATTATGGCTGGAACACGATACTGATACAGCTATTGCCATGTTGAAAGCTGCCGATGTACGTTTGGCTGAACTGGACGATCCGAGTTTGTTGCCGGTGCGCGCCAACATAAATGATGATATTCAGACTCTGCAACTGATAAACCCGGTGCCTTTCGACAGTTTAGTCTTAAATTTATCCAGTTTACGCAATCGCGCCGAAGCGTTGCCGGTTGCTATGGTGGCATTGCCAAAAGCCGAGGATGCTGCTCAACAGAGTGAACTAAGTGACTCGGTGGATGACTGGCAGGCGAACCTGAGTCGCAGCTGGGAAAAGTTCAAACAAAACTTTATTACCATTAAACCGCGGGTAGATAAGGTGCAGCCCTTAATGAATGCACAGGAGCAGTGGCTGGTTAAACAACAGTTTAAGCATTATTTACAGCAGGCCGAATGGGCATTGCAGCAGGAAAAAGCTGATTATTTTGTGCAGTCAGTGCAGGCCGCCCTGGTAAATTTACAGCAGTATTTCGATTTTAGTTCTGCCGCTGTGCGTCAGGTGGAACAACAACTATTGGAGCTAAGCAAAACCGATATTCATCGACAGTACCCACAGCAATTAAGTGCTGCGCAGCCCTTGCGCGAACTCACACAACAGCGCCTTTCTGGTGCAATTAAGCAAGAGCAAGCATTATGATCCGCCTGCTGCTGCTTTTTGTGTTGTTAATTGCCGGTTTGGTCGCAGGGCGACTGCTGACCGACCAGCAGGGTTATGTATTAATCGCACTGGATAACTGGACCATAGAAATGAGTGTGGTTACTTTGCTCTCGCTAATTGTCGGTTCCATGGTGTTGTTTTTGGTGGCGGAGTGGCTGTTTAAGAAAGGCTGGAGAGGATTGGGTGGTAGTCTTAATCTGGTTAGTCGCTGGCGTGAACGTCGTCGTCACAGTGCTTACATTAACGGAATGATTGCGTTAAAAGAGCAACATTTGGTGGAAGCCCAAAAATATTTCACGCGCTTAAATAGTCAGTCGTTGCATGGTGTGGATTTATTACATGCAGCAGATGCCACAGCGTTACTGAATCAGACTCAAACGTCCACCGAGTTGTGGGAAAAGGCCTTGCTTGATCCTGCAACAGAGCTCGCAGCAAAATTGCATTTTATTCAGCTACATTTGCAGGAAAAGCGATTCGATAAAGCATTGCAACTGTTGCAACATTTACCCGAGAAATATCGCCAACATCCTACTGTTGCGCAATATTGGTGTGAAGGGCTGGCAGCTAAAGGTAATTGGCACGAGCTTAAAGATCGTCTTAAGGGGTGGAAAAAAATACTGGGAATGGAAAGTTACAGTCAGTGGATGCAGCGCTGCTCCTTTGGCGTATTTGCTGAAATCGCCAGCAAACAAGGCGCCATTCAACTGAAAAATGTATGGCAAGCGCTACCGCGCTCCGATCGTAAAGATCATGCACAGCAAGCCGCTTATGTAAAACAACTTATTGGACAGGGCATGCACAATGACGCTGCCGCTGCACTAGTGGAATTTCAGAATCACCCACAACCACAATTACTGCCCTTGTATAGCCAACTTCGCTGTAAAGCTCCTGCTGCGGTGATCAAACAACTTGAAGGTTGGTTGCGTAAAGATGAAAACAATCTGAAGTTATTAAGCGCTCTGGCCAGTGTGGCGTTTTATAGCGACAATTTTGTTTTGGCAGAAAAAGTTCTGCAAAAACGTCTGGGACTTGAGGCCGATCGTGATGATCTATTGTTGCTAGCCAAAACCAAAGAAATGTCCGGTCAGACGCAACAGGCGATGGAATTATATAAACAGGCATTGAATAATGCTTAATCATCCCCATGCTATGTTGTTAGGTAACAGATTCGATTCATTTTGGTCGATATCGGTTAGTGTGTGATCAGTTTTTAATTGGTCTTTGAGTAACACTTAATGAGGATATTATGACTTTTTCTATGGCAGATAAGGCGCATCAGGCGCAAATCGCCTCCAGACAACTTGCCCGACTTACTTCATCTGAAAAAAATTCAATTTTAAACCGAATTGCTGCTCTCATTCTGCATCATGAAGATGCTATTTTAGCTGCAAACCAACTTGATATTTCCGCGGCACAACAGGCTAATTTAGCGTCCGCCATGGTTGATCGCCTGCGTCTTGATCGTAGTGCGCTGGAAAAAATTGCCCAGGCTGTTAACGAAATTGCCGGTCAGTCTGATCCCGTTGGCAGCATTAGCAAAATTGAACGACGTCCAAGCGGTATTGAAGTTGGCAAGATGCGTATCCCTCTGGGGGTAATTGCTATGATTTATGAGTCACGTCCAAATGTAACCATAGACGCTGCAGCACTTTGTTTAAAAGCCGGTAATGCGGTGATCTTACGTGGTGGTAAAGAAGCGATTAATTCCAATCTGGCTTTAGCTAAGTGCATAGAACAGGCTTTGCAGGAACATAAGATTAATCCGGACGCGGTGGTAGTGGTGCCAGACCCCGATCGCGCTATTATGAACGAACTGATGACCTTAAATCAGTATGTGGATTTAATTATTCCGCGTGGTGGTGAAGGCCTGATCCGCTTTGTGAGTGAAAACAGTCGGGTTCCTGTGATCCAGCATTTTAAAGGTGTATGTCATTTGTATGTGGATGATGCCGCCGATATCAATAAAGCGCTGAACATTTTAGATAATGGTAAAGCGCAACGTGTGAGCGCCTGTAATGCACTGGAAACCATGTTGGTGCATAAAGACATTGCCGCCGAGTTTTTACCTAAAGCAGCTGCACTGTTGAAGCAACGTCAGGTTAAAGTGCACGCCTGTGAACAAAGTCTCGGTTACTTTGAAGGTGCCACCGCCGCCACAGACGAAGACTGGCATGCTGAATATCTGGCATTGGAAATCGCGATTAAAATCGTTGATGATTTTGATGCGGCCATTGCCCACATTGACTTGTATAGTTCAGGTCATACCGAAGTCATTGTGTCGCAGGATTATTCACGTGCGCAGCAATTTATTCGCAGCATTAACTCAGCCGTGGTGATGGCCAATGCGTCGTCGCGTTTTTCTGACGGTGGTGAACTTGGTCTGGGTGCAGAGATTGGTATTTCAACCAGTAAATTACATGCTTACGGCCCGATGGGCGTGGAGTCACTAACGACCGAAAAATTTGTGGTGTTAGGTGATGGAGAAGTTCGCGCATAAAGTTTTAAGGCGCTGAATTTCTGACTAAATTCACAATAATCGCGATACACTAAGGCTCATTCATCTGAGCCTTTTTATTGCCTGCATTATGTCTAACCCTTTGTTGTTTTTTATTTGTGTTGTGATCTGGGGATCAACCTGGATTGCCATTACCTTCCAGTTAGGTGATGTGCCTCCGATTGTGTCGGTGGCGCTGCGTTTTAGTATCGCTGCGCTGGTATTACTGGCGTTTTGTTTAGTCAAAAGATTGCCAATGCGTTTACCGGTCGGCATACATCTGCGCATGGCATTAGTTGGTTTCTGTTTATACACTTTGGATTACACCCTGCTCTATCATGCCGAGCACTATATTATTAGCGCGTTAGTTGCAGTATTGAGCTCGAGCATTATTTACATCAATGTTGTGCTGCGTCGTGCTTTATTAGGCAAACCGATGCGTATGGAAGTAATTCAGGGCGCCTCGGTTGGTTTGCTTGGCGTTATACTTATTTTCTGGCCTGAATTTGCGATGCTGCAGGAAAATGCAGGTCTTTGGCTGGGTATTAGTTTTGCTGCCGCGTCGTTCTTTTTTGCTGCCAGTGGCAATGTGGTATCTGAACAAATTCTCGACCGTGGCACACCTGTGGTGCAAATGAATTTCTGGGCAATGACCTATGGCATTGTTTTTACCTCAAGCTACGCACTTATTATGGATTTGCCGTTTTCTTTACCGTCATCTCATGAATATTGGTGGTCATTAATCTATTTAGCGGTATTTGGCTCTGTGTTTGCCTTTGGTGCCTACATGCGACTGGTACAACAGATCGGTTCTGATAAAGCCGCTTATGTGGTGTTGATGTATCCGGTGGTGTCGCTGATTTTATCGACGTTATACGAAGGGTATGTCTGGCACTGGCAAGCCGGTGTCGGCGTATTGTGTATTTTACTCGGCAATGCAATTGCCATGGGAAAATTAAAACGCAAAACACCTGTTATGGCTGCCGGTTAAATGTTGTACAAAAATGCAAAGTTTGCTGTAGTGGGCTGCCGGATTAAATAAGGATTAATTAAACCAAGCATGTTACTTCTAATCATCTATGTCTTTGTTGCATTGTTTTTTTCGTTTTTGTGCTCTGTTTCTGAGGCTGTCATATTAAGTGTGTCGCAATCTTACATTGCGGTGCTTGAAGGCAAACAAAAGCACAGCGGCATTTTACTGCGAGGTTTGAACAACAATATAAACAAAACCCTGTCAGCGATTTTAACCTTAAACACCATCGCGCATACCGTGGGAGCGGCTGGTGCCGGAGCACAAGCTGCAATCGTGTTTGGGGATGGTTATCTGGGTGTGGCCTCCGCCGTACTGACTTTATTGATTCTGATTTTTTCTGAAGTGATCCCAAAAACCATTGGTGCCAGTTACTGGCGAGCTTTGGCGCCTGCCACTGCTTATTTTGTGCATTATTTATGTATTGCTTTGTACCCAATTGTTTATGTGCTGGAAAAAATGACCAGCAAATTTACCAATCAGGATGAATTAAGTGGTTTAAGCCGTACCGAGCTTAAAGCGCTGGCTGAACTATCCCATCAGCATGGGCAACTGGCATTGCATGAATTAAACATCATGCAGAACCTGATGAGTCTGCATCAAACCAGGGTCAAGTCTGCCATGACACCGCGTACTGTAGTTTTTTCGATTGATGAAAACATGACAGTTGAGTCCTTTTATCATCAGCATTCCAAACAGAGTTTTTCGCGTATTCCGGTGTATGAGCAGGGCGATACCGAGAAAATTTGTGGTTTTGTGCTTAAGTCAGACTTATTAGTGGCGCAGGCGCGTGGCAATGGTGACAAATCAGTGCGCGCATATCTCAAGGAAATGGTAACCGTCAGCAGTAGCATGCCATTATCACGCACCTTGGAACACTTCTTCCCGGGGCGCAATCATATGATTTTAGTGGTAGATGAATACGGTGGATTGGAAGGCATATTAACGATGGAAGATTTACTCGAGACCCTGCTGGGTCTCGAGATAATCGATGAAAAAGACAAGAATGTCAGTATGCAAAAAGTCGCGTTAGCCAAGTGGAAACAGCGATTGCGAAATGTTCAGCAAAGTGACTAGAGCTCAATACGCTCTAATTATTATTATTTTGACCGACTAATGCGGATAAATCGCGTCCCTGCCCGTCAATGCGATACTTCGCCCTTTGTGAACCAAAGGCATATGCAGTATTGCTACAACACATACCTTTGATAGGGAATGAGCTAGCGCGCTCTGATCTGTTCGTTGTTGTAATATTATTATTATTGTTATATCACGATCTTCCCGTTGGCCTTTATAAAGCACCTATCAGGCCAACTTTTAAAAATTAATAAAAACAATAACTTAGTGTTTTTGTGTATGTTGTTTACGCGACTTTTGCACAAAAAGGGTGGAATTGTGCACTGTTATAGTGAATTGCTATAAACGTGCAAACTGGTAATCCCGTTCCACTTTGGCAATGCGCAACTTATAGGCGTTGTACCATTGTTCCTTGCCCATTTTCTGTGCTTGTTGATGTTCGGCGTTGTTTCTCCACGCCTTTATCGAGTCTAAATCTTTCCAATAAGACACCGTAATACTTAAGTCAGCAGAAGCTGATTCGGCACCCAAAAAGCCGGGCTGTTGGTGTGCCAGGTTCCACATGTTGGTTGCCATATCGGAATAACCTTGCTGCTGGTCACTTTTGACTGAGGTAAATATTACGGTGTAATAAGGTGGCTTGGGGGTGTCAGCGAACATTAGGTGTCTTCCATTTTAATGATGGGGGAACAATAGGATATCAGGCGCGATGGTGTTTGACAGACAAAAAAACGCCCGGATAAACCGGGCGACAGGGCGCTTAACTTAAACGCTGTGCACTCTCGCACTTAGGGAGTCGTTTAGCGGGATTAGCTGGCATCCACAATGGCTTTCATGTCAGTCATGTAGCCACGCAGTTCTTCACCAATCCATTCCACATCGTGTTCACGAATGGCACGATTCACATCGACCAGAGTTTTATTGTCCACGCTGTTGGATTTGCTGTTTAATCCTTTACCAATCACATCGGTGCCAATGGTTGGCATAAATTTTTCTGCTAACAGAGGAATCGCTGCGTTAGCAAACAGGTAGTTACCGTATTCTGCGGTATCAGAAATAACCACGTTCATTTCATACAAACGCTTGCGCGCAATCGTATTGGAAATTAGCGGGGTTTCATGCAAAGACTCGTAATAAGCTGACTCAGGCAAAATACCGGCCTCAACCATGACATCAAACGCAAGTTCAACACCACATTTGATCATGGCAACCAGCAAAATGCCGTTATCGAAAAACTCCTGTTCTTCAATGGTGCCTGAATATTCAGGGGCATTTTCAAAAGCCGTCTGGCCTGTTTCTTCACGCCATTTTAATAAGTTAGCGTCACCGTTGGCCCAGTCTTCCATCATGGTGCGTGAGAACTCTCCGCTGATGATGTCATCCTGGTGCTTTTCGAATAAGGGACGTAACAAACCTGTTAGCTGTTCTGATAACTCAAAGGCTTTAACCTTGGCCGGGTTAGACAAGCGGTCCATCATATTGGTTACACCGCCAATTTTCAGGGCTTCAGTAATGGTTTGTAAACCATACTGGATCAGTGCGCCTGCATAGGCAGCATCGATACCGTCAGCCACCATTTTTTCATAACACAACACGGCGGCGGTTTGTTGCATACCACATAAAATGGTTTGCTCACCCATTAAGTCTGATTTAACTTCAGCAACAAAAGAAGATTCCAGTACGCCGGCTTTATCACCACCGGTTGCACTAGCCAGTGCCTTGGCAATTTCTAAGCCTTCGCCCTGAGGATCGTTTTCGGGATGAACAGCGATTAGGGTAGGTACACCAAAACCACGTTTGTATTCTTCGCGTACTTCGGTACCCGGGCACTTAGGCGCGCACATTACGACTGTAATGTCGCTGCGAATCTGCTGGCCTTCTTCGACGATATTAAAACCGTGCGAATAACCCAGTGTTGAGCCTTTTTTCATTAAAGGCATAACGGCTTCAACCACAGAAGCATGTTGTTTATCCGGCGTCAGGTTATACACCAGATCGGCGGTTGGAATTAAATCCTGATAGGTGCCTACTGTAAAACCATTATCAGTGGCGCGTTGATAAGAATCTCGTTTTTCATCAATGGCTGCCTGACGCAGCGCGTAAGATACATCCAGACCTGAATCACGCATATTCAGACCCTGATTAAGTCCCTGGGCACCGCAACCAACGATCACGACTTTTTTGCCTTTCAGGAACTCACAACCCTGCGAAAATTCATCGCGTTGCATAAAACGACAGCGTCCCAGTTGATCCAACTGTTGACGCAAAGACAGGGTATTAAAATAATTTGCCATACAAAACCTTAAAACAATCTGGTTATTAATCCGTCATTGAGCATACGGGATTGGCTTTGTTGTATAAAATGATATATTTGCAAAATAGTATTTCATATTTTGCAATATAGAGTTGGCATGGATTTCAGAAGTCTGCAGTTATTTCACCATTTAAGTACCAGCTTGCATTTTGGTAAGACGGCCGATGCTTTGTACGTTAGTCCTTCAACACTGAGTCGGGTGATTCAACGTTTAGAGCAGGAGTGTGGCAGTGAACTATTTGTGCGTGATAATCGTTCAGTTAAGCTGACAGCTGCGGGCGAACAATTACGGGATTTTGCCGACGATACCCTGCGTCAGTGGTCTCAATTAAAGTCTCAGTTGAATGACAAAAATCAGCAGTTACGTGGTGAAGTAAAATTATTCTGCTCGGTGACAGCCAGTTACAGCCACCTGCCTAAATTACTGGATAATTTCAGCCATTTGCATCCTCAGGTAGAGATTCAGCTGACCACCGGTGATCCGGATATGGCGGTGCAAAAGTTACTCAATCGCGAAGTCGATGTCGCTATTGCTGTGGTAACCCCCGATTTTCCTGCGGAACTGCACCATCGCCATCTGGATAATCGCCCTTTGGTAATGATCACGCCAGCCAGCAGTAAAGTGACTAAACTCGAGCAAGTCAACTGGCGTGAAATGCAGATGGTCTTGCCAGAATCCGGACCGTCTAAACGTATTGTGCATCACTGGCTGGCTGAGCATGGCATCCGTCCAAGAGTTTATGGTCACGTTGCCGGGCATGAAGCGATAGTGAGTATGGTGGCCTTAGGCTGTGGACTTGGCATAGTGCCTAAAGTGGTTGTGGATAATTCGGTGGCGCGCGATAAGGTGAATTGCATCGTGTTGCACGATATTGAATCGTTCAAACTGGGCATTTGCTGTCTAAGCGAAAAAGCGGGCGACCCTTTGGTTGAGTCGCTAATGGCTGCGTACTAAACGGAATTATTTACCCAATTGTGCAAGCAGCCGATCGAAACTACGATAGCTCAGCGCCTGCGCCAAATGTTCATGGCGAATATTGTCGCAACCGGCTAAATCGGCAACGGTGCGTGCGACTTTAATAATGCGATGATAGCTGCGAATCGATAAACCAAGCTTTTCTACTGCAGTTTCCAGAAATTGCTGGTCTTCGGCCAGCAGCGGGCAAAAGCGGTCGATTTCTTTATTAGATAAATGGGCGTTGGCTTTGCCGCATCGTGCCATTTGCATTTCACGGGCTTTGATTACCCGTGCTCTGACTACCTTGCTACTTTCGCCTCTGTCTTTTACCTGCTGACCAAAGCTGCCGCTGGGCAATTGCGGTACATCGATTTGCAAGTCGATACGATCTAAAAAAGGACCTGAAATACGATTTAAATAACGTAAGATTTGATCACCTGTACTGCGACCGTCATCAATCGCACCGGTTGGACTGGGGTTCATGGCAGCGATTAACTGAAATTGTGCCGGGAACAAGGCTTGTCTGGCTGCGCGTGAAATGGAAACAGAACCGGATTCCATCGGTTCACGCAATACATCCAGCACTTTGCGGTCGAATTCTGGCAGTTCATCTAAAAATAATACGCCATTGTGTGCCAGCGAAATTTCACCGGGACGTGGAATACTACCTCCTCCCACTAATGCTACGGCTGAACTGGTATGGTGTGGGCTGCGAAAAGGCCGGATACGCCACAATTCTGGATCAATGGCTTTGCCACAAACAGAATGAATTGCGGCAGATTGCAGCGATTCATCATCTGTCATTGGTGGCAAAATGCTAATCAGGCGATTGGCTAACATAGTTTTGCCGGTGCCCGGAGGCCCTGTCATTAACATGTTGTGTTGACCGGCCGCGGCAATTTCTAACGCGCGTTTGGCGGCGGTTTGTCCGACAACGTCCTGCAAATCAATTGGATAGCGGATATCATGATTAAGTGTTGTGACCGGGACAAAAGGTAACGAGTTTTGTCCGGATAAATGATGAAACACATCGGTTAATGCGTGAGCGCCAAAAGATTCACTATCCTGTACTAAACTGGCTTCGCTCATATTTTGTGAGGGCACTATGGCGCTACGGTTGTTTTTACTGCAGGCATAAACAAAGGGTAATACGCCAGTGATGGGGCGAACGTCACCATTTAAGCCAAGTTCGCCAATTAATTCATAGTGTTCTAATTTCTCAGCAGGTAATAACCCACTGGCGGTGATAATGCCAATGGCTATGGCTAAATCGAAACGGCCGCCTTCTTTAGGCAAATCTGCCGGTGCCAGATTAACTGTGATGCGTTTGGCGGGGAATTCAAATTGCGAATTGATCAGTGCACTGCGCACTCTGTCACGGGATTCACGTACAGAGGCTTCGGGCAATCCAACGATATTAAACGCGGGCAAGCCATTGGCCAAATGCACTTCAACAGTTATTAATGGAGCATCTACTCCAACAGATGCACGACTGTGTACTCTGGCTA
The DNA here is from genome assembly GCF_014270035.1 of Neptunicella marina. Taxonomy (GTDB): domain Bacteria; phylum Pseudomonadota; class Gammaproteobacteria; order Enterobacterales; family Alteromonadaceae; genus Neptunicella; species Neptunicella marina. The sequence goes on from NZ_JACNEP010000008.1 coordinate 26,165, forward strand.
ACGACATCTGCTCTCCCTATAACAGTCTGTTTAGCTTGATATTTTTTTGTGTCCACTAATAAAACTAGTCGCATTGGCTGATTATTCAAATAATGTGTTAATCCCATCATGTACCTTGGAAATTAATTGATTTTTCAGCGATATACCTGGAAGTAAGCAGTGATACCTTTTGCTCATGTTTTTCGTATACACTGTGTAAGTTAAATTTTTTCTCAGGGATGTTCGGAGATGCAAAAACTGTTGCAACAAGCTGTAACCCGTTATACATGGAGTGTGCTTTTACTCTCTTTGTGTCTGATTGCTCTTTGTGGCTTTGGCGCTTCCAAGCTTTATTTTCGTGGTGACTACAAAATTTTCTTTGGTCACTCTAATCCGCAGTTGCTGGCTTTCGAGTCCATGCAAAAGACCTTCAACAAAAACGACAACATTGGCATCGTGGTAGCACCGGAGGATGGGGATGTATTTACCGCTGAAAACTTAACTCTGTTGTGGAATTTAACCGAAGATGCCTGGCAAATCCCCTACTCCAGCAGAGTGGATTCAATTACCAATTTTCAGCATACCCAGGCGGAACAAGATGATTTGTTGGTTGAGCCTCTGGTATTAGAACCAGAAGAGCTTGATGCAGAGAAGCTTCAGCATGTGAAACAGGTCGCATTAAATGAACCGGTTTTATTAAAAAAACTGATCTCAGAGGCAGGTGATGTAGCCATGGTAAATATTACCGTGCAGTTGCCAGATAAGGTTGATCAAACGGCTGAAGTTCAGGAAATCGTCAGTTTTACACGTGATCTGGTTAAAAAGTATCAAAATCAATATCCAACTGCACAGTTCCGCCTTATTGGTGTGGTGATGATGAATAATGGTTTTTATGAGGAGTCACAAAAAGATGCCAGCAGCCTGATCCCCGGAATGTTTGTTGCCATTATCCTAATGCTGGCACTGCTTTTGCGCTCGGTTACCGCAACCCTGTGTACCTTATTGATTATTATTGTGAGTAACGTCACTACGCTGGGTATTGCTGGTTGGGCGGGTTATTACCTTTCAACGGCAACGGTAAATGTGCCTATTATTGTGATGACATTAGCGGTAGCTGATTGTGTGCATATTGCCTCTTCGATGCTGTTTGATATGCAACAGGGCAGTACTAAAGCAGATGCAATCAAACACAGTTTACGACTGAACATGAAGCCGGTATTTATTACCAGTATCACCACGGCGATTGGCTTTTTAACCTTTAATTTCTCTGACGTACCACCATTGCAGGATTTAGGAAATCTGGTTGCTCTTGGTGTTGTGTTTGCGTGGATATTCTCAATTACGCTATTTCCAGCATTATTGATGATGTTGCCGATCAAGGTAAAACCGCAATCAAATCAAAAAAACGGAGCAATGGAAAAATTTGCCGAATGGGTAATCAAACAGCAAAAAACACTGTTAATTGTGATGGGGATTGTGATTATTGGCGGAACTGCGCTGACACCGCTTAACTCTGTTAATGACATTCCATTGGAGTATTTTGATACTTCACTAAAGTTTCGGCAGGACAATGATTTTATGCAAGCTCGACTGTCTGGAATGACATTAATTGATTTGGAACTTGATAGTGAAAGAGCCAGTGGCGTAAACAGCCCTCAATTTCTGGAAATGGCAGAGGACTTTTCTAACTGGGTTAGATCACAATCTGAATTAGACCATCTAGCCACACTTACCGATATTTTTAAGCGTCTAAACAAAAATATGCATGGTGATGATGATTCCTGGTATCGCCTGCCTGAGCAACAGGATTTAGCTGCTCAGTATTTACTGATGTATGAAATGTCACTACCTTATGGATTGGATCTCAATAATCAATTGAATATTGATAAATCAGCTATGCGTATGACTCTGACGTTGAAAAATCTGGGGAGCCATGAACTAACGGGCTTTGAACAGAAAATTCGTGATTGGTTTACTACACACTATCCTGAACAAAAAATTGAGATGTCTAGTGTGGCTTTGATGTTTGCACATATTGGTGAGCGTAATATGGCCAGTATGTTGTTAGGAACCAGTGTTGCTGCGATTCTCATTTCTGTTTTACTGATCTTTGCTTTAAAAGATTTACGTCTGGGGTTAATCAGCCTGATCCCTAATTTGGCACCAGCCGGTATTGGTTTTGGTTTATGGGCTTTGTATAACGGCAATATTAATTTGGGTTTGTCAGTGGTGACATCCATGTGCCTGGGCATAGTGGTTGATGATACAGTACATTTTTTAAGTAAATATCAGTATTCGCGGCGTCAGGGCAATAATGCCGAAGATGCAATCCGTTATGCATTCTCGTCTGTTGGCAGAGCGCTGTGGATCACGACGCTGGTATTGTTTGTTGGGTTTATGGTGCTAACGCTGTCAGCATTTACACTCAATAGTTATCTGGGATTACTGACCGCAGTGATTATTTTACTGGCGTTGGTTGTAGACTTTTTGTTCTTACCAGCCTTTTTATTATTGCTGGATAAACGGGTTTATCAGGAAGGAAATTCACATGCTTAATCTAAAACGAATTACAGCCTCACTATTGTTAGTGGCCGCGTTGGTAATATCGCCATTGTCGCTGGCTGATGATGCTGCCAAAGGACTGGAAATTGCAAAAGAACGTAAGGCGCGTGATGCCGGTTGGGGCAGCAGTGAATCTGATACGCTGATGGTATTGCGTGACGCACAAGGTAATGAAAGTGTCAGGGCCATTCGTGCTAAAGCGTTGGAAGTAAAAGGTGATGGTGATAAAAGCCTGACTGTTTTTGACCAGCCAGCGGATGTAAAAGGTACTGCGTTTTTATCCTTTTCACATATTGAAGATGCCGATGAGCAATGGTTGTATTTACCAGCGATCAAGCGGGTAAAACGTATTTCGTCTAACAATAAATCAGGCCCCTTTATGAGCAGTGAGTTTGCTTATGAGGATATGAGTTCTTTTGAACTGGCTAAATACAAATTTAACTATCTGCGTGATGAAAAGCTTAACGGCCTGGATTGTTTTGTGGTGGAAGCCACACCCACAGACCGTTTTTCCGGTTATACCAAAATTATTAGCTGGATTGATAAACAGCATTACCGCGTCATGAAAAACGAATTTTACGACCGTAAAAAGGCGTTACTTAAGACCATGACTATGTCCGATTACCAGCTGTATCTGGATAAATACTGGCGCCCTAAAAGACTGGATGTGATTAATCATCAGACAGGTAAAAGTACCAGTTTAATCGTGAAACAAATCAATTTTAATGTGGATTTAGATGATAACGATTTTAATAAAAACAGTTTAAAACGCGTGCGTTAATGATCAGGACTCTGCAGTATGGGTTTTAAGTTATCTGCATTATCACTTGCTTTGGTGGGTTGTCTTACCGCGCAACCTGCGCAGGCTCAAACTAACAGTACCGGCATTAAAGTTGAGCCCGGACTCACTTTGTGGCGCATTGCCTATACTTATCCGCAAAGGGGAAATTTGAGCGTTGATAAGATGATGGAACTTATATTTTTTGCTAATCCGCAGGCGTTTAGCAGTGACGATTACACCAGTTTGCGTGCCGGTTCTGTTTTAGTGATGCCGCAAACTGAATCTCAGCAAAGCGTTGCAAGTACGCAAAATAAGGTTTTAGAGCCTGAGCAGGAGCAAAATCCTGAAACCCCACAAACATCGGTAACAGCTGCACCGAAAGCCCAGCCTCCTAAGAATGTCACGCCGGTGAGCAGTGTCAGTGATACAACTGATTATTCAAATTATGTTTTTCCTGAAGAGTCAAAACAAAGTGCCTTGCAAACAGATGGAAAACTTGCGCTGGAAACACGTTATTTCCCTCAGGATGCGGCTTACACTGGTCAATCTCAGACGCAATTTTCTGGCAGTGCTTTACTTGAGTTTTATCTGCCATGGAATGATGAATACGATGGCATTAGTTTTAGTCCTTATTATCGTTACGACAGCGAAGATGAAGAGCGCACCCACGCCGATATTCGTGAATTAAAGTATTTCCATGTAGGCGATAGCTGGGAAGTACATGTGGGCATCGATAAAGTATTTTGGGGAGTAACTGAAACATTACACCTGGTTGATATTGTTAATCAGACCGATTTTGTTGAAGCACCGGATGGCGAAGACAAACTAGGCCAGCCTATGGTGCATCTTTCAACCCTGCATGACTGGGGCACCCTAGACTTTTTTGTTTTACCTTACTTCCGTGAACGGACTTATCCTGGCTGGGAGGGGCGTTTACGTGGGCCTTTAGCGGTAGATCCCGACAAGGTTATTTATGAGTCCGCTCAGGAGCAAAAACATGTGGATTATGCGATGCGCTGGTCGCATAGCTGGAATAACTGGGAAACGGCACTTTCAGCGTTTAAAGGTACTTCACGGGAGCCGCAACTGATTAATTCGCAAAATGCTGATGGCCAGTTGCAGGCTTTAGCCTTTTACCCGCAAATTACTCAGGTTGGTATTGAGTCGCTGTATATAGTGAACAGCTGGATTTGGAAGCTGGAAGCCATTCGTCGCCAAGGTAATTTAATTGAAGATTACACTGCCAGTGATATTGGGTTTGAATACACCTTTTATGGGGTAAATGATTCAGTGATCGATGTGGGGCTGTTAATGGAACATCAGTATGACAGCCGGGGTGCAGGTATCAGCATGTCGCAAAACGATTTGTTTATCGGTACCCGCATTGCGTTTAACGATGTGGATGGCAGCGAAATTCTCGCTGGATTTGCACAGGATTTAGATTACAGCGATAGCCGAAGTATGTTGCTGGAAGCCAAAACCCGTTTATCTCCTGCGTGGACCGCTAATCTGGATATCTGGTTATTTGATGGTAAATCCCCTGAGGAAATGAGTTACTGGATACGCCAGGATGATTTTGTGCAGTTAAGTGTCGAGTATCACTTCTAATATCTGTGCCCGGTTACTTTTTTAGGTCTTAAATACCGTCAGATGCCAGTGCCAGCGAATTGCCATTAAGCGCAGTATCAAGGTAGTGGCGCCGCCAAGTAACATGCAAAACACCGCATCTAAACCCAACGACCATAATAAACAACATAAACTGCCACCGATTATGCAGGTGGTGGCATAAAGCTCGCCTTTTAGTACAAGCGGGATCTCCCGGCACATCACATCACGGATAAGCCCACCAAATACGCCCGTCATGGTGCCCATTACCACCGCTGCCAACATAGGCACACCCAGACTTAGCGCTTTTTGCACTCCCATAATATTAAAAAATGCCAAACCAATGGCATCGGCAATCAGTAAAAAACGTAAGGGAAAATAATGTTTGTGGCGCAGCCACAATATACAGAAAAAAGCCGCAATTAAGATGGCATACAAATAGCTGTTATCCTGTACCCAGAAAACCGGTACATCGAGGATCAGGTCGCGAACCGTGCCACCACCAATCGCAGTAACGGATGCCAGCACAATCACACCAAATCCATCCATATGTTTTTTGTGTGCCATCAGGGTGCCGGAAATCGCAAAAACGATCACGCCGAGTATGTCAAACCAGTGCAATAAATCCTTCATTTCGGTTGCCTACTTATAGCCAGCGATACTGCTTTATAACAATTTTGTAGAGGAATTGCTTGATTTGATTCAGTTTTGCATGGTAACTGTATAGATAGTGTCACATGGAGCAAACATGCCGCGATTATTTAACCTGATTACTCTTCTGATTATTAACCTGGTGGTGATTATTCCCATTGGGGATTTGGAGTGAGCGGCAAAAAGTAAAACACCCAAACCCCCGACCAGCATCGGGGGTTTTTTGTATTAAATTAAGCAGTTTAGTGCCGCGAGACAGCGACACTTCTATCAATGATTGAAATAAACAGGAAACCATCATGCCAAAATTACGTTCAGCAACATCCACTCAGGGTCGCAATATGGCCGGTGCCCGTGCACTATGGCGTGCCACCGGAATGAAAGACGGAGATTTTGGTAAACCCATTATTGCAATTGCCAACTCATTCACTCAGTTTGTACCCGGACATGTGCATCTAAAAGATATGGGGCAACTGGTGGCGCGCTCGGTCGAAGCTGCCGGAGGCGTTGCCAAAGAATTTAATACGATTGCGGTAGATGACGGTATTGCCATGGGGCACAGTGGCATGTTGTACAGCTTGCCATCACGTGAATTAATTGCTGATGCCGTAGAGTATATGGCCAATGCCCATTGTGCCGATGCGCTGGTGTGTATTTCAAACTGCGACAAAATTACTCCGGGCATGTTGATGGCGGCACTGCGTTTAAATATTCCTGTGGTATTTGTTTCCGGTGGGCCGATGGAAGCGGGTAAAACCAAACTGTCTGATCAAATCATCAAGCTGGATTTGGTGGATGCTATGGTGGCAGCGGCTGATGACAAAGTTACCGATGAACAAACCGATCAAATTGAACGCTCTGCCTGCCCTACCTGTGGTTCCTGTTCAGGCATGTTTACTGCCAATTCCATGAACTGTTTAACTGAAGCGCTGGGGTTATCTTTACCGGGTAACGGCTCTCTGCTGGCAACTCATGCTGATCGTGAAAACCTGTTTAAACGTGCGGGTAGTCTGGTGGTTGAGCTTTGTGAACGTTATTACCGGAATGATGATGAATCTGCTCTGCCGCGTAATATCGCTAATTTCACTGCTTTCCAGAATGCCATGAGTCTGGATATCGCCATGGGTGGTTCAACTAATACTATTTTGCATTTACTGGCTGCTGCGCAGGAAGCGGAAGTCGACTTTACTATGAAAGATATCGATGAACTTTCGCGTAAAGTGCCGCATTTATGCAAAGTTGCCCCTTCAACCCAGAAATACCATATGGAAGACGTGCATCGCGCAGGCGGTGTGCTGGGTATTCTGGCTGAACTGAATCGTGCCGGATTATTGCAGGACAGTGCCGGTCATATTTTGGGTGGCAGCATTGGTCAGGTCATTCGCCAGTGGGATGTGATGGAAGCTGATAACGACGATGCGCGCTATTTTTACCGTGCCGGTCCGGCAGGTATTCGCACGACTCAGGCCTTTAGTCAGGACTGCCGTTATCCCGATGCGGATACTGATCGTGAACAAGGTTGTATTCGTAGCTTAGAAAACGCATTCAGTCAGGAAGGTGGTCTGGCGGTATTATCCGGTAATCTGGCTGAAAAGGGCTGTATCGTAAAAACTGCTGGTGTGGATGAATCGATTTTAACTTTTAGTGGCCCTGCGCGAATTTTTGAAAGTCAGGATGAGGCGGTCGCTGCGATTTTAAATGACAAAATTGTCGCTGGTGATGTGGTGGTGATCCGCTATGAAGGGCCAAAAGGTGGTCCGGGTATGCAGGAAATGCTGTACCCAACGTCCTATTTAAAATCCAAAGGTCTGGGCAAATCCTGTGCCCTGATCACCGATGGGCGTTTTTCTGGTGGCACATCGGGTTTATCTATTGGGCACGTTTCGCCAGAGGCCGCCAGCGGTGGTGCAATTGCACTGGTGCAGGAAGGTGACACTATCAATATTGATATCCCCAAACGCACAATTGAGATTGCAATTTCCGATGAGGAAATGGGAGCACGTCGTCAGCAAATGGATAACAATCCTAAAGGCTGGAAACCCGTTAGCCGCCAACGTGAAGTTTCCTTGGCGTTAAAAGCCTATGCCATGCTTGCTACCAGTGCCGATCAGGGCGCGGTTCGTGATAAAAGTCTGTTTGAATAAGGATATACAGTGACAGTTAGTAATAGCGAGTACTTACATAAGATACTGTTGTCGCCTGTATATGAGGCTGCGGTTAAGACTGACCTGGTAAAAATGGAGCGATTATCAGAAGAGTTTGGCAATCAGATTTTTCTTAAACGCGAAGACCAGCAACCAGTAAAGTCATTTAAACTGCGTGGTGCTTATAATCGTATTAGTCAGTTAAGTCAGGAACAACTGGATGCGGGTGTGATTGCCGCATCAGCAGGCAATCATGCTCAGGGTGTGGCTTATTCTGCTAAGCGTAAAGGCATTAAAGCAGTCATTGTGATGCCGGAAACCACCCCGGAAATTAAAATTGAAGCCGTTAGAAATTTCGGTGGTGAATGGGTCGAAGTGGTGCTGCACGGCACTAATTTTGATGCAGCGAGTAAATACAGTCGCGAATTGGCAGCAAAACAAGGCTATACCCTTATTCCTCCCTTTGATGATCCGGATGTGATTGCAGGTCAGGGCACCATTGCGCGTGAAATGCTGGAACAACAACCGGATATCGATACTCTGTTTGTTGCAGTCGGTGGTGGTGGATTAATTTCCGGTATTGCGGTGTTTCTTAAACAACTCAAACCTGACATCAAAATCATTGCGGTGGAATCGGATGAATCCGCGTGTTTGCAAGCAGCATTGCAAGCCGGTAAGCCGGTGGAATTGCCGTCTGTGGGGATTTTCGCCGACGGTGTGGCGGTTAAATTAATTGGTGAAGAGCCGTTTCGTTTATGCCAGCAATATGTGGATGAAGTTATCACGGTAAATAGCGACGAAATCTGCGCAGCAATTAAAGATATTTTTGATGATACGCGTGTGATTGCTGAACCTGCCGGTGCGTTATCAGTAGCGGCCATTCGCAAGTATCTGCAAGCTAACCCTGGGGTTAAAAACCACCAGATTGGCGGCATTTTGTGTGGTGCTAACATCAACTTCCATACATTGCGTTATGTTTCGGAGCGTTGTGAATTAGGTGAGCAAAAAGAAGTGGTATTCGCCACGCAATTGCCGGAAAAAACCGGTGCATTTCGTCAGTTTTGCAGCCTGTTAGGTGGCCGCGCAATCACTGAGTTTAACTATCGCTATGCTAATCCTAAACAAGCACATGTTTTTGTGGGATTAAAGTTACGGGAAGGGCGTAAGGAATTTGAACGAATCACCCAAACTTTAACCGCGCAGCACTACCCGGTGTCGGATTTATCTGATAACGAAATGGCTAAATTACATGTGCGTTATATGGTTGGTGGACGTCCTATCGGGCTTAAAAATGAACGGATTTATTCATTCCAGTTTCCGGAGCATCCGGGCGCGTTAATGACTTTTCTGGATACGTTGGGCGAGCGCTGGGATATCACCTTATTCCATTACCGCAATCATGGTGCAGCCGATGGTTTGGTGTTGGTGGGTTTTGATATTCCTCCTGCGTCTCAGGGGGACTTTGATCAGCATCTGGAGCAGCTGGGTTACCTGTTTGTCGAACAAACCGATAACCCGGCGTATAAATTCTTTTTATCGGATATCGAAGGATAAACGATTATTTGTCGGCAGCCTGTTTTTCCAGTTCGGAAATGCGGGCTTCCAGCTCCGTCAGTTTTTCGCGGGTGCGAATTAAAATCTGGCTTTGAATATCAAATTCTTCACGACTAACAACATCCAGCTTGCTTAACTGGCTTTGCAGAATTTGTTTAACCTTAGATTCAGCACCTTCCGCCATGTTTTTAAGACCTGGTGGAACCGCTTCTGAGATTTGCTTGGCAATGTCTTCAATTTTCTGAGCGTTAATCATGTTTGTTTCCTGGCTGGTTAAGTGCTTATTGTAACCGAATAATTGGTTTTATCGCGAGTTTGTTGCGCAAGGTTAGAATCCTAGAATTAATTAGGATTATTTTTTACAATCCCCGCCCCCAGTGATCAGGTAAAACCATGAAGCTTAATCCGGCGCAAAATGAAGCAGTAACTTATATTTCCGGCCCCTGTCTGGTGCTGGCCGGTGCCGGTAGTGGTAAAACCCGGGTTATTACCAATAAAATTGCCTATCTGGTGCGTGAGTGTAATTTGCCAGCAAGGCACATTGCAGCCGTTACCTTTACCAATAAAGCCGCGCGTGAAATGAAAGAACGTGTAGGTCAAACCTTAGGTAAAAAAGAAGCCAGAGGCCTTAAGGTTGCGACCTTCCACACACTTGGCTTAAGTATCATCAAATCTGAGGTTAAACATCTGGGCATCAAACCTGGTTTCTCATTGTTTGATGATAAAGACACCATGGCGCTGTTGAAGGATTTAACTGAAGCTGAGTTTGATGGTGACAAAGAGTTACTTCAAAGCCTGCAAACTGCAATATCCAACTGGAAGAATGACCTAAAAACCCCGGAACAGCTGGTTAAAATGCAATTGCCAGCCGCCGAGGTCGAATTTGCACGTTTTTATCAACATTACCAAAACCACTTACGAGCCTATAACGCACTGGATTTTGATGATCTGATCCTGATGCCAACTTTGTTATTAAAACAAAATGAAGCAGTGCGCAAAAAATGGAATATGCGCATTAAATATTTACTGGTGGATGAGTATCAGGATACCAATACCAGTCAGTATGAACTGGTGCGACTGATAGTGGGTGAGCGCTCGCATTTTACCGTGGTGGGTGATGATGATCAGTCCATTTATTCCTGGCGTGGCGCACGTCCGCAAAATCTGGAGTTGCTGCAAAAAGATTTTCCAGGCTTGCGCGTGATTAAGCTCGAGCAAAACTACCGTTCGTCTGAGCGAATACTGCATTGTGCAAATATCCTGATCCAAAACAACCCACACGTGTTCGAGAAAAAGCTATTTTCGACGTTAGGTCAGGGTGAAAAACTCAAGGTTATTCCCACTAAAAACGAAGAACACGAAGCCCAGCAAGTAGTGGCCGAACTTATGGCACATAAGTTTATGAACGGCTCTAACTTCAAAGATTACGCCATTTTGTACCGTGGTAATCACCAGTCCCGTTTGTTTGAAAAAACACTGATGAGTAACCGCATACCCTACAAAATAAGTGGTGGCATGTCGTTTTTTGGTCGTGCAGAAGTTAAAGACATTATGGCGTATTTACGTTTGATGGTGAATCAGGATGATGACAATGCCTTGTTGCGGGTGATTAACACGCCACCACGAGGCATTGGGCGAACCAGTCTGGAAAAGCTGGGAAATTTTGCCAATGAATTGCGTGTGAGTATTTTTGAAGCGGCATGTCATCCGCGTTTGCAGGACGTGATTTCGGGTAAACCGCTGATGGCGATTGAACAATTTAGTCGCTGGATTGTGGAATTATCGGATAATGCCGAACGTGGCGATACCATTGCCGTGGTGCGTGACTTAATTAAAACCATGCAGTATGAAGAATACTTGTATGAAACCAGTGCCAGTCCTAAAGCGGCAGAAATGGCCATGGCTAATATCAGCACCTTATTTGGCTGGATTAGCAGTATGCTCGAAGGTGACGAGTTAAATCCACCGATGACATTGTTAGAGGTCATTAATCGCCTTATTTTGCGTGACATGATGGAACGTGGTGAGGATGAAGATGATTCGGATCAGGTACAGCTTATGACCTTCCATGCATCCAAAGGTCTCGAATTTCCGTTTGTATTTATGGTTGGTATGGAAGAAGGATTGTTGCCACACCAATCGAGTATTGATGAAGATAATATTGAAGAAGAACGCCGGCTGGCTTATGTGGGCATTACACGTGCACAGCAGGAATTATTTTTCACGCTGGCGAGAGAAAGACGCCAGTACGGCGAAGTAATAAACCCCGAGCACAGCCGCTTCCTCGATGAACTGCCTTTTGACGATGTGGTATGGCAGGATAAAAAACAGCCGGTAAATAAAGAAGAGCGGCAACGTAAAGGAGAAGTGGGTATTGCTAATTTGCGTGGTTTATTAAATAAAGACTAAATTAGAGCGTGTTGATCTTTGCGGTATATTTTTGCAACGAGTTGCGCGGTATTTAAACCATGAAGCACGAATGTGGTGTAGCTGTTCTACATAAATGAGTGCTGAAGCAGTAGAAATGCCGCGCAAACGTTGCCCGAAGGGTTCGTCCTAAAACACTTTTCACTCTTTGTTGCTTATTTTTGACTTAATCCATTAGGCCTGCAAATAAGCGTCGCGATTAAAAAGTGTTTAGTTAGAACAAAATTCATACCGCAAAGATCAACACGCTCTAGGATTCAGACTGGACTTTATCTGATTTTACCACCAGTTTTTTAGCGGATTGCACATAAGAGCCCTGCCCAAACTGACAACCAATGCCAGCCAGTTCGCGGTATTGCTGTGCGGTTTCAATGCCTTCGGCAATCACTTTAAAATCAAGATGCTCACCAATATTAAGAATTGACTGAATCATTTTCAGATTTTTTTGCGAGCGTGGGATTGAACGCACATATCTGTGATCGATTTTGACGTAATCCAAAGGATAGGAATACAGATAGCTGAGTGATGCTAATCCGCTGCCAAAGTTATCCAGTACTAGCTGAATGCCGGCTTTTTTCAGTTTAGTCAGTGTCGGAAGAATATGTTGTGAACGTCGATTAAGGGTATTTTCATCAAATTCAAAGATAAGGGAGTACGGATTGATGCCCGATTTACGGATCTTATCGAGTAAATTATTGATTAAACGCGGCTGCAGGATTTGATCTACAGAAATGTTAATCGCTATGCGATAGCGTTTTTCCGGGCCATCTGAATACTGCCACTGACGCAACAAAGTACAGGCTTGTTCAACCAGAAAATTATCCAGCTCCAGGGTTAAGCCACTTTCTTCGGCTACCTGGCTAAATTGTTCACGCTGAATTTTACCCAGCTTGGGGTGTTCCCAACGAATATAGGCCTCAAAATAAATTGACTCTTTGGTTTCGAGATTAAGAACCGGCTGGAAAAAGCACTCAAATGCCGACTCTCGTAAAGTACGGCGGAATTCGTTTTCCAGCTCAAGCTCTTCAAGCAATTTATCGCGCATGCTTTTGTTAAACAGAGCGTACTGCCCACGTCCCATTGATTTGGATTGGTACATGGCGGCATCAGCATCGCGAATTACTTCATCGGCAGATTTGTACCAGCTTTCCAGAATGGCAATACCAATACTGGCACCTGAATACATTTCCTTGTCATTTAAAACAAATACTTTACTGAGTGAATCGATAATACGGCTGGCGACATCTTCTGCGTCTTGTACTGTTTCGAAGGTATCCAGCAGAATAACAAATTCATCACCACCTAATCGTGCCAGTAAATCGTGGCCGCGAATACAACTACCGATGCGTTTTGCTACTTCAATCAGGAACATATCGCCGGCATAGTGGCCAATGGTGTCGTTAATTTGTTTAAAGCGGTCTAAATCAATAAACAGTACGGCAAAGTTCTGTTCTTTGTGGCGTTGTTTATTGGCTACCGCCAGCTCCAGACGGTTGCTGAACATTACTCGATTGGGTAAACCGGTTAAGGCATCATGGTGAGCATCGTGGATCAGTTTTAACTCAATCTTTTTACGTTCTTCAATTTGTTTTTTGAGTGTTTCGTTGGTCTGGTTTAATTCAGTCGTGCGTTCCTTAACTTTTTCCGCTAATTGTTGATTGTATTTTTGAATACTTTCAGCGGCACGCTTACGCTCCATTGCCACTGCAATATGGTGCGAAACGAATTTCAACAGTTCCAGATCTTTAAAAGTGTAAGGGGATTCCTCAGAATAGGTCTGAACTGCAATCACCCCGTAGATCTCGCCTTCAACCACCAGTGGTGAACCCAACCAGGAGTTAGATGACTTAAGCATGTTTTCCGGGATACTTTTGGCCAGTTCACCTGCTTCAGCCAAATCCTGTACTTTTGATTTATCAATTAAAGCCGCCTGACCTGTACGTAATACATATTCGGTTAAGCCCCGGCCCATTGGGCGCGGCTTAATTTCAGATTCCACTTCATCACTGAAATAAGGGAATTCTAGGAATTGGGTATCTTTATTAATGGTGGCAATGTAACAGTTTGGTGCGCTAATCAAGCGAGCTAATACGTCATGCAGACTTGAATAGAAGGTGGTAATTTCTCCGCCCGCGGTTGCCGATAATTCCGATATTTCAAATAATGCCTGCTGTAGCGCTTCGACTTTTTGACGTTCGTTAATTTCCTCTTCGAGGTCCTCGTTAATCGCCTGCAATTGCTGGGTGCGCTCAACGATGGTTTGCTCGGTAATTTCGCGGTTTTTTACCCTGTCCAGCGCATTCACAATGTGTTGTGACACAAACAGCAAAACTTCCAAATCCTGAGTCGTGTAACGTTCGGATTCATCGTAGCTTTGTACCACCATTGCCCCAATAACCTGATCATCCCGTTTGAGTGGTACACCAATCCAGTCGACAGGATCGGCACCCAGATTCTCTGCATCAATACCTTCAAGTTGCTCATCGGTATTTTCTTTAGTTAAAAACAGGTGGTTACCTGTACGCAGAATGTAGGCAGTGAGACTCTTTTTTAATTCAGATGCAGGGATAGTCGGCAGGGTAAGTTCATCAAATTCATCAACAAAATAGGCAAAATCGACCGTTTCAGTGGCGGAATTATGGAAGGCGACAAAAAAGTTTCTTGCTGTCATAAAACCAGCAATAATCTGATGCACAGCAGGGTAAAGACGAGTAAGTTCGTTCACTGAACTGGCTAATTCAGATATGTCGAACAACGCTTTCTGAATAAGTTCAGCGCGTTTGTATTTGTCGGTTAACTGCTGTAACTGGGGTACTAGTTCCCTCAGCTCAGCAACCGATAACTCGTTTGCTTGACTGTCTTCCGCCATGCGATCCTCAGCGATTCAACTACGCTGTTATTATTAGTTATATTGATGAATTTAGAGAATACATCTATGCGGTAAAAAAGACCATCAATTGACGATCTTTTCTACGACGCAGGGTACAAATTTTAATCGGGTGCTATAAACCGTCAATCATATACTCAATTGCGGCTTTAATTTCATCATCAGAACAATCGGCGCAGGTGCCTCTTGGTGGCATAGCATTAAAACCGCCGATCGCATGTTTAATCAGGGTTTCTTCACCTTGCTCGATACGTGGGCCCCAGTCATCCGCATTACCTTTTTTAGGCGCACCCATTGCACCAGTGCCATGACACGCAAAGCAGGATGCTTTAAATACATCTTCGCCAGAGCGAGGACCAGAAGCTGCTGCAGATTCTTCAACTGCACCCGCTACCGATATTTGGCCTAAAGGCTTAATACGGTCTTTAATTGATGCCGCTGACATATCCGTTGCCTGAGATGAAAAGACAAACAAGGTAGCCAATACAATAAAAAAGGCTTTTAGATTAAGTTTCACAATGGTTCCCCTAAATAACGCACCGGGCTAATCACATACAAAAATCATGTGATTAATCGTGCTACGATTATAACGACTAATTATTGCCCTACAAGACTTTAGTGCATGATCTTAAGTGTAAAAGTGACAAAGGGAAAACAAAATTATACTTAAGTCGGTATTTTAAGTTGAAGCAATCAGATCCACTGCGTATCATATGCGCCGCTTCACGCTAAGGTAGTGAATTACCTGATAAAACCCTTTATTAGCGTAGCGAACAAAACAAATATGCACCCGTAGCTCAGCTGGATAGAGCGCTGCCCTCCGGAGGCAGAGGTCAGAGGTTCGAATCCTCTCGGGTGCGCCAAAAAGCAAAAAAACCGACCTTTAGTGTCGGTTTTTTGCTTTTCAGTGCCTGTCAGGTGAGAACCTCTGCGGTTCGACAAAATCGCCGGGAGCGATTTTGAACATCGGAGGCACGACGATGGCCCTTTAGGGCAAAATACAGGATGTATTTTGTAATCCTCTCGGGTGCGCCATTTCTAAAGGGCGATAGCCCGATTATCTTCTTCTGAAAATTCCTTTTTTGAAATATGTAGCAAATTTGTAGCATGGTATAAGATTGTCCGTGAACGCTTTAAAGGAAGTTTGATGGCTAACTACGAGAACTTCATGTTTCCACTCTTACCAAGACATTTCTCTGGAATGAATGCTTGTGTAGGTAATAACGGTACATCAGATCTTACAACTTATGCCAATGGCTATGAATCAGCGGCTGAATATCTTCTTGGTCTCGCGCTTAAATCTAGAGAAGCGCACGCGGATGAACTGATTCATCCGATAAGCTTTAACATAAGGCATTCGATTGAATTAAGATTAAAAGGATGGTTAGACTGTATATGCAAGTTCGCAGAGCTTAGGGGAAGAGATGTCGATAGTATGCGGACAGCAACCCATAATTTAAGCGAGCTGTGGCAAATATTTGAACAGCTTTCTACATCTTTAGATGATCGATATAGTGAGCTGGTAGAAGTTCTGAAACCTTATATTTGTGGTTTAGCAGATATGGATAATACTGGTGAGACTTTTCGATACCCAAAAACCTTGAACCGAGAACAACATCTATCTAGCGTCTCGATAATAAACTTAAATTTACTAGCTATAAGATTCATAGAGCTAAAAAAAATTACAAAGATAATTAGTAACTTTAATGACTCGTTACTACGAGAGTATGAAGGAAACACTCACACTAAAGAGCTATCATGGGCTCAGATTAAGTGGCTCTCAGAGCAAGTATCCGATTGCTACTTATCAAACCCAACTGAAATAAAATCTGCAATCGAAAATGTCACGGCTAATCTTGATATTTCTAATCGGGAATACGGCAGAGCAATGGCCATTATCAAAGAAGACTTTCTCCTATCGGCTAACGTCGGGCCCCAAAAAACTTTGAAATTCCTAACTAAGAAGTCTTTAGATTACTTTTTAAATGAGTATAAAAAATATGAAGGCGCAGAATTTCACTTTTCTGATCAGGAAATTACCACCGAAGATTACCTTGAATACTTGGGGTCTGATGAAGATCGAGCTAGAAGATACAGCCAAGCTCAATGTATTAAGGCTATAAGTGCCACATTGAAAGTTGAAGAGATTATTGAGTTAACTACTCTCTACTATTTTGCAGACAATTTATCTTTTAGTAAGGGATATGAAGAGTCGCTAGAAATAGGTTTGCGGTCTAGAGATTTTTTATCTAATGAGCCAGAAGAATTAGAAGAATGTTTGTATCATTTACTAAGTAAAACTCCTCTGATTCGCAGAGTTACGTCCAGTCTTATTTATTTAAATCAGTTTGAATTGGTGGATGTAGTTCTTGCGTCGGAACTAATGGCAAAGAGTGATATATCAGATTTAAATTCTATGGTATCTGCGCAAAAAGAATCTTGGTGGAGTCCTATTCTTGAAAAAATTGAAATGTTCAAAAGCCAACAATTTAAACTGCCTCAGTCAGATAACAAGAGTTAGTACACTTAATTTACAGAACTTTAAGTGAAGGGTTAAAAATAATTCCGGTTTTTTCCAACTATCATTTATGTACAGTAATTAAGCCTTCAATCCCCCAAAGGCAAAATACATCCTGTATTTTGTAATCCTCTCGGGTGTGGACACTCTTTCATGATCTGTTTGTAAGTGTTCACTAATTCCAGCTTCTGCTGTGATTTAATATATCAATCGGTTTCAATATGCCCGCCAGACAGTATTGGGGTTATCCAATAGCGAAGTGATGTTGCATGGCTTAACGGTTTTAACGTATCTAAGATTTGCCCGAAATCCTGCGTATTATGTATTACTTCAAACCGGTACAAATTACGATAGCCTTCTACCTGCTCATTTAGATCATATTTACTGTGTTCCCGGCTGAAGCCATCCACCCGATATAAATTAAAGCCACTCAGTACCTCTAATGCGATCAGCAAATCCACCACATCGTCCTTGATGCTTTCGGGTACCATAATATTGAGGATCTGATCATCGGTTTGCATGTTTTTTCTCCAGCTTGTAATAAAACAATGGCAATAGATAGAGCGTGGTAATGGTTGAGGTCAGCAAGCCGCCGATCACCACGATTGCCAGTGGCTTCTGAATTTCGGCGCCGGGGCCGGTGGCCAGTGCCAGGGGCACCAGCCCGAACATTGCGGTGGTGGCCGTCATCATAATCGGACGCAGCCTGTCTTTTGCACCTTTGACCACCAGTTTATTCAGATCTCTGGCTTTGGCCCGAATCTGTTCAAAGTGAGACAACATCACCACACCGTTTAATACCGCCACGCCCAGCAGGGCAATAAAACCGACTGAGGCGGGCACCGATACATACTGACCACTGACAAACAGAGCCAATATACCGCCCATTAAGGCAAACGGAATATTTACCAGAATTAACATGGCCCGGGACAATGAGCGGAAGGTACTGAACAGAATAATCACAATCAGCAATAACACACCGGGGATCACCATCATCAGATTATGAGTCGCCCGTGTCTGGTTCTCAAACTCACCGCCGTATTCGATGGTATAGCCGGTTGGTAACGACACTCCCTGTTGAATATTCTGGCTGAGCTCATCGACGAAGCCGACAATATCGCGTCCACTGACATTGGTGGTCACTACAGCAAACCGATTGCCATTTTCTCTGGAAATAATCGATGGTCCGCTGGTGTAAGATAAGCTCGCAACATCCGATAAACTGGCCACGCTGCCATCCGGCATGGTTAACAACAGATGTTTAAGGTCGGCATCAGCCTGCGGCTGTATACCCGCGTCGCGATCGGCATTGATCATGATCGGTGTTTTGACTTTGCCCTGGATCATCTCAGACACCTGTATGCCCTCGACCTGAGCTCGCAGATAATCGGAAAGCTCGGTTACCGTCAATCCAAATTCAGTCGCAATTTCCGGATTAAGACGAATATTTAAAAACTCGCCGCCTTCAATCAGGGTCGCTTTGACATCCACAGCGCCCTGAGTTTTGCGGGTGATATCGGCGACTTTTTCGGTTAATCCGGATAAAGTGGGAATATCGTCACCAAACACTTTAATACTGACGGCTCCGGTACTGCCGGTCAGCATTTCGGCAACACGCATCTGAATGGGCTGGGTAAAGCCGAAGTTGATGCCCGGAAAGGTCAGCATCACCTCACGAATGGCTTTAATCAGTTGCTCTTTACTGTCAAAGCGCCATTGTTCGCGGGGCTGTAATTCCATAAAGACGTCAGTTTCATTTAATCCCATGGGATCGAGGCCCAGTTCGTCCGCACCGGTTCTGGCTACCACCTGCTTAATTTCCGGTACCTGTTTTAACAGCGCCTGACTAATTTGGCGATCCAGCTCCAGCGAGGCTGCCAGAGAAATGGTTGGTGATTTTTCCAGTTGGACGATAATGTCACCTTCATCCAGCACTGGCATAAAGGTTTTACCTAATTGAGTGAACACCACAATACTCAGTAAAAGACAGAATAAAGCGCCCACAACAAATCGCCTGGGTATCAACAGTAAGGTCTCAAGACTACGGGTGTAAATTTGCTGCATCTTAGCGATAAAGCCCGGTGCCGAGCTGTGTTCACTGCTGACCAGAAACGAGGCGACGACAGGCACAATGGTTAGTGAAATAAAGACCGCACTGATCATGGCAAACACAATGGTCATCGCCACCGGAGAGAAGAGCTTACCTTCCAGGCCGGTCAGACTCAGCAGAGGAATAAACACAATCACCACAATCACGGTACCGGAAAATACCGGCTGGGCCACTGCTTTACAGGCCCGGAAAATGAGATGTAATCTTGGCAAGGGCAGTTTGCGATTTAATTGCGAAACGATGTTTTCCACCACCACCACGGACGAATCGACAATCATACCGATGGCAATTACCACCCCGCCCAGGCTCATCAGGTTGGCAGATAAACCAAAGTAAGACATCATCAAAAAGGTCATTAACGCGGCAAAAGGAATGGCCAGAGAAACCACAAAAGCCGCTCTGATATCCCCCAGGAACAAAGCCAGAATAACGATCACCAGCACAATGGCTTCGATCAGTGCTTCTGAAATCGTGCCTACCGCCGTATCGATCAATATTTTGCGGTCATAGAACACGTTTAATTTGGTGCCAGCTGGCAAAGTCGGTTCAATCTGCGCCAGTTTGTCTTTTACGCCCTGTACCACATCGGCGGTATTGGAGTCTTTAAGCGCAATAATCAGTGCCTCGGCGGCTTCCTGACCATTTTTAGTCACCGCACCGTAACGGGTCAGATGACCATAACTGACGGTACCCAAATCACTAAGGCGATAGGTTCCCTTATCGTCAGAGCGCACCACCAGATTGGCCAGGGCATCCAAATCCGCGAAACGGCCCTGAGTACGAATAATCAAAGAATCGTTGCCCAGATCCATACGACCGACACTACCATTCAGGTTCGCTTTTTGAATGGCACTGACAATATGCTCGTAGCCCAACCCTGCATCATGTAATTTCCGGGGGGCTGGTGTAAATTGCAGGGTTTTAACATAGCCACCAAGACTATTGACTTCCGCCACCCCGGGCACAGTTCTCAACAATGGGCGGATTTCCCAGTCCAGCAAGTGACGACGCTCAGCCAAAGACAAGGAAGGATTATCCAAAGTGAACATAAACATCTCACTTAAGGGCGTACTCATTGGCGCCACACCGCCCTGCAACCCGGCCGGCATTTGATCTCTCAGATTATTCAGCCGTTCGCTGACCTGTTGACGAGCCCAGTAAATATCCGTTCCTTCCTGAAAATCCAGAGTGATGGAGGTAATGGCGTACTTGGTTTTGGAGCGCAAAATTGATTGTTTGGGGATCCCCAACAGTTCTGTTTCCAGCGGCCGGGTTACCTGAGCCTCAATTTCTTCGGCGGTCATGCCCGGCGCTTTCAGAATAATCTTTACCTGAGTCGGTGAGATATCCGGGAAGGCATCAATCGGCAGATTAAACCAGGCCCGTGCACCGAGCGCGACCGCAATTAGTACCGCAACGGTGATAAACAGCCGTTGCGACAGGGAAAATCGAATTACATGATGCAACACTTATTCGCCCCCCATACCCAATAACATGCCTTGCAATGCACCCACCGACGACGTCAGGATATCCATACCGGATAATGGTGTGTCACTACTCACAATATAAGATTCAGGTTCGCTGGCTAATACCCTGACCGCGATGGTGTGCAGTTGTTCTGCCTGACGAACCAGTATCCATTGCTGTTGATGCAACCGAAATACCGCCTGTTTGGGTACCTGATAGCCCTGAATGGCATAATGGGGTATCGCAGCCACACGCTGGCCTGCTAATAGCTGACAATTGTTGCCCAAAGGCACACTCCATGCCTGAACAAAAAAGTTGTCGGCATAACGTCCTTTGTCCGTCATCTCAACGACACAATGATCGGTGCGCAGCTGTTGCAGATCCTGGACCAGGGATAGTGGAACTTTTACACCTAGGCGAAGCGATGTTGGGGGCAGAATGGTCGCCAGCAGCGGCTCTTCCATGCTGGAATCGGATAAATCGGCGTAATGAAATACACCCGCGATCGGAGCACCAATGGTCAGCGTTTCACCATCTTCACTGGTTTTGACTACCAATTCCATAAAGTGCTGCAAATGGCCAAGGGATAATCTGGCCTCCTGATACTGGCGATTGGTTTCCTGCCACTGACTCTCGCTGATGGCTTGTTGGCGATAGAGCTTTAAATTGCTTTGATAACGACGGCTGGCTACTGCCAGAATAGACTTACCAGCGTCATAACGTTCTTTGAAATGATGAACTTCGCTGCCAGACAAACTTAAAATTGCCTGATTCTGGCTGACAAAAGTGCCGTCAGCAATCAGGTAATGCAGTTGTTGCACCCGAATCGGGCTCAGGAGTCTGAAGTCCTGTCCGGGTTGCACACTGACCGTCGCTCTTAAGGTTGTACCGTTAAACCCATCAACGTTACGGGCCTGAGTATACGCCAGTTCAAGCTGTCCTAAATCGGCGATGGACAAAGACTCGGCACAGGCCAGTGAAGAGAAGCCGGTTAGTAATAACAGGGTTATAGTGAATTTTTTCATAAGGAGACTCCTGCGGCCTGGTTAAGCCTGGCCTGATTTTGATAAAGCTGGATCTGGTTAATCGACTGGGCTGATTGAATTTCCATTGCGCGCAGAGTGCGGTTTAGAAATAGTTCCTGTTCAATTTCATTGCGTTGTTTAAGCAGATCAACCTGCTTCAGGATTTCATGGCTGATGACAACCTGCTGGCCAAGTAACGCCTGTTGCTGTTTCAGGGTTTGCCACTGCTGGTCTAAGGTTAACCATTGTTGCTGCAAATCCTGATACAGATTATCGAGCTGAACTTCATACTGGGCACGGGTGCGTAACCAGTCACTTTGATCGGCCTGTGTCAGGGTATCCCGTCCACCAAGTGGAATATCGATTCCCAGTCCAATCTGGTTTTCAGATAAGGCCGGGTTATTAATGCGCTTGGCCGTGACAGAGACATTCCAGGGCTGCATTCCCACCGCCGATGCTTTTAATACCTGCAGTGCCTGTTGCATTTCCGCACGAAGCAAGGTGACTTGCGGGTGCTCATTGAGTAGCCATTGCTGTTGTTCAGGGCGGGATTCAATCACATTGTCCGGCAAACGGTCATGCCCGGTCAGTTGCTGCAGACGTTTAAGCCACTGGGCTTGTTGTTGTTCCAGGCCGACCCTTTGTGTTTTGGTGGACAGATATTCCTGTTGCGCCAGTAGCAAACCCAGTTTTGAGCTGGTGCCGGCGTCAACCTGTTTGGCAAACTGAGTTTTAAGTTGCAGCAATAATGCCTGTTTATCCTCGATGGCTTTAATTTGCGTATCGACCAGTAAATAAGACCAGATGGCTTCTCTGATCAATCCTGAGAAATACCACTGGCGTAAGTTTTTGTTACGTTGCTGGATAAGCCGGTTGCTGACCGTGAGGGCGTGATCATTGTCGTGCTGGCCTGGCGATTTTAATGGGAAAGTCAGGCGCAGTTCTGCCTCGTCACTGCCCTGAGATTGTTGACTGTTCAGATAATTGGCACTGAGAGTAGTCGCGCCGGTTAGCCATTGTGATACCGATATCTGTGTTATCTGATCGTCATTCAGCCCCTTGTTGCGTTCTAGCGCCATGGTCAGTAAATCGTGTAAAGTAACAGTTGAGGCGGCGGAGACGGGCAAAGCCGTCAGCAACGAGACCGATAATGCAAGGGATAACAAACTCTTTTTCATAGCGATAGCCTGACAGTAACTGAGTTGTGTTAAGTCTATGGAAATGGTTGGTGAATCACATCGGGCATATGTCTAAACAGATATTTATTCAATAATTTTCAATGAGTTAGAATGAAAGATAAAATCATTACTTCAACGCTTTTGATCATCATGTGCCTGAACATGGTCGACGTTGTTTCAGACCTGCGGCTACAGGTGCCGTTGTGGCATATTATCGAAGAGAGCACCATTGTATTTATTTCGGGTCTGATGGCAGCCTATCTGATTATGGAGATGCGTCGCCGCACCCGGGCGCTGAGTAAATTAGGTCAGGCACTCACCCTCTCTGAGCAGAAATTTGCTCAACTTAACCAGGAAATGCAAATTGCCCGGCATCAATACAGTGAAGTGATCCGAAAGCAACTACATGACTGGAAACTTAGCGACAGTGAAAAAGAAGTATCTATGCTAATGCTTAAGGGATTGAACTTTCAGGAAATCGCTTCTTTGAGAAACACCAAAGAGAAGACGGTAAGGCAACAAGCTTCTTCCATTTATGCCAAGTCAGGTCTGGAAGGACGTCATGAATTTGCCGCCTGGTTTCTGGAAGATTTTTTAAGCTAGTTCAGGCTCTTACTGTTGTTTTTTGTTACCTGTCTGGTAGAGAACTTCTATGTTTAGAGCAAAACGCTGTGCGCGTTTTGCAATGCATTTTATTGAAGGGCATTAGGGTGAATTATTTCACCACCCCAAATGACTTTCTTGTTGCCCAAATACCTATCAATCCCAAAACACTCCACCATCCAAAACTGCCACCATGTTCGGTAACAACCACTACCGGCTCACGGTATTCATGGTTATCACTTTCCAGTGGAATCAAATATAAGTCGTCGTCGTCATAACCGTCTAAACTGGCGACTAGCTGATTAGTGGTTGCATCATATAATTCAATCAGCAGTTCGTAGTCACCTGTGGGGAATCCATCAACTAAATCGGTTTCTACGACAAAGCTGTCGGTGCTGTCTTCGCCATCAATGGGAAAGTCTGCAGTGGTGTGGTATTCGTAAAAATCTTCGTCGCCACGGCTTAAATATAAACGCGCGTAGACATCAGCGTGGCTGTATATGGTGTCTGCATCAAATTCCACGCTGAACCCTGAATAATATCCATCTCCGTCTGTATCTACATCCAGTGTGATCCATGCATCATAAATCCAGAAATCCGGGTCATCGACCACTGTTCGGCTACTTAATACTTTCGCTGCCGCATGTTGGCGGGTCGCACTGCTTGCAGAGCTGAAGGCTTTAACACCTTTACTGCTTTTTTCGGTTATTTCACTGCGTTTGGAATACTGGCCTTCGGTTGAGCGGGCCTTCCAGTTGTGTTCATCGGCCGACACTGAATACGATGCAACGCTACATCCAATCAAAAATGCAAGAGCGATTCTATTCATTTGCTTACTCCATTTTTATCATTACGTAGTGAAGTGTTGTGTTTGTTGGGTGAACCAAAACTGAATTTAGTTTAACTCTTTGAAAAAACAGTAAAGTTCAACGTGCCCTGACTAATGGATTTTAAGTAAGGTATGTCTGAACTCTGAGGGGGTTTTACCCGTTTGATCTTTAAATACCCGGTTAAATGACGCCTTACTATTAAACCCTGAATCAAGCGCAATACTCAGGATATCCCTATTTTCCTGCTGCAATAGCTTTTTGGCACATTCCACACGGTAATGATTGATAAACTGATTAAAGTTAGCTGAATGACTTGCTTTTATTACCCCAGCCAGTTGTTCGTCCGTTATAGCTAACGCAGATAACGTATCGGCCAGGCTTAATCTGGGTTGTAAATACAAGTGTTGAGATTCAAACCGGGCGGTGATTTGGTTGTGTTGCTGATGATTAATACTTTGCTCTGAGCGGATGGTTATACGCTGGGGCATTTTTGGATAAGTTTTTTCTCCCTGAAAAATCACCATTTGCGACAGCAAATATGCAGCCAGTCCCAAGGCAAAATAAAAGGGATATTCTGCCTGATGATTGAGCACGGTAATAAAAATATCGGTAATATCGATGTATGCCCAGTACAAGGCGATTGCCAGTAAAAGCCATAACGAGCGGCTGAGCCAGCTGGTATCTAAATCTGCTTTCTCGGAACTGTTATCAGCCAGCCATTGGTTATACTGACGATTCATAACAAATACCCAAATCACACTGACTGCAATTAATGCCACTGCGACTATAGTAATGGCTGAATCAAACAAGGGCTCATGCCAGTGTTCTAACCACCAGCTCTGAGTACCGGAAGGCAGGTAATACATGCTCAGTCGATAGATAAATTCGATGCATGGAATGATTAACAAATACTTGAGGATTTTGCTTATATGCTGCTTGGTTAATCTGGCGTAATACAGCATCACAAGTGGGCCAATGGCGGTTTCTATTGAAAGAGGCAAATGACGGAAAAAGGATATGTGATTGTAGACGCCAGCAAAACCTAACACATCTGGCACAATCAGCCCCATAGTGAAAACTAACAGCCAAACTAACGTGTGATTTGCATGCTGTTCTTCTTGTCTCAGTAATAGCATGATGCAATTGATAATGATCATCATCACAATGACTGCAAGTGCCACTGAATGCCAGTTAAAGAAGTTTATTTCACTCATTTGAGTCCTGAAAATTCAATTTGATACAGGTCTCAAATTAATTTTTTATGTTTTTCATAAAGTTGAGACGATCTAGGATTTGTTGTCATGCAAACATAATTGCCACTTTGTTATGCCAATTTAAGGGGCGGTAGTCTGATGTACAATATTAAATTCAAATTTTTACTGGTTTTGTTGCTGGCTGTTTTGAGTCAACAACAGATAACACAACCTGTTTTTGCAGATGAAAGTAAAACACCTATCGATAGTGAGTCGATTGTTATCAGTCAGGCGTGGCTGGATGGCAATAGCACCAAAACTAAGGTTGAAAACGGTGATGCCTCAACAACTTTTCAGGCGGGTTCAATCGCGAAATATATTTGCACCTTGGCCGCATCCGATTTGGTGGCTGAACATAAGTTATCTTTTGACGATACTTTGACCACTCTGCTGCCGGGATTTGACCATCCTGACGCCAATAAAATTACCCTGACAAACATCTTATCTAATCGCTCTGGTTTAACGACCAAATTGCATCAGGTGCTTAAAGCCGAGCCCGGGTTTGTTAATTCCAATGCCAGTGCGCTTCAGGCCGCGAATAAACTTATCAGTAAAAAGCCGGGAGCGACTCCTGGACAGGAATTTGATTATTTGACGATCAACTGGGTTTTGGTGCAGGCGATTTTGGAGCACGCTGAGCAGAAACCAATTGCAGACATTCTAAGAAACCGGATTTTTAAACCGGCAAACACCCGCAATACCAGTATTTTTGTGCAGCAGATTACTAACAGTGATGTGTTAATTAATCAGACTAAAGCGCGTGGTATGCCGCCCTTTTTAGCCTGTACCGGTGGGGTTGCATCAACACCTACCGATTTATTGAAAATATCGCAGTTTCATTTTGCCCACTTTTCGGCAGATATAACTAAACAGATAACTAAGGTTTATACCGAAGAGCAGCATTATGCCTTTGGTGGCCGATATCAGTTTTATCCCGATGCAGCTGGCGAGCAACACTTTTTAAGTATGCAAACAGGCAGCAATGGCCCCTTTAAGTCAGTGTTGATGTATGACCCAAAACGCAAATCAGGTTATGCATTGATGGTAAATTCACAAGAGGTAGATCGCGCTGCTTATAAACAGCAATGGCTGGATGAACAATATAAATAGCTGATTAAAAAGCCCTGTGAAGACAGGGCTTAATTGGTACTTGGCAGACTCAGGCTGTTATCCCACGCTTAAACCGTGATAAAAGGGATATCTGCTGCCTGTGCTTTTAAGTATTTTGTTCTTTCGACAATGTTGTCACGTAATGCCTCAAAATAAGTAATATCGTCGGCCGTGACATACGGTTGTTCTTGCAGGTAATTAATAAAAACATTTCCAGAAAGTTGGTTCAGCACTCTATCTGCGAGTCCAACCAGTAGTCTTGACAAGAGTTTTTTATCGATGTTGCAGGTTTCAGCAAAGTCCGCCAGTTGATAAGCATGGATGTCCTTTGGTTCAAATTCATCTCCCATTGCCATGGCTAACACATGTTTAAACTGAGGGAACAGGGCGATATTTACCAAATCATAAGCCGGCGTAAATCGTGCGTTGTGTTTATCAAAATATAGCGAGACATTTTTGCCGTGACTGTCGTAATTGCTGATCATTAGATTGAATAATTGCCACTGGATCAGCCATTGTGTGCTTTCAACGGGTGAAGACATGCCCTGACAAAATTCAAACAGTTTCTGTAAACTGGCTCCATCCCGAATGTGCTGAACATCTCGCCCATCACCAAGGTTGCGTTCGTATTTGTGATCTCTGGATAAGTTGAGGGCCTGGCAACCATCTATCACGTGACGCCTTAACACTTTGTTTTTGTCACTCACATATTTGCGATCAAATCGTTTGACGATAAGTGCCGGGTGCGAGCCAAAAGGTCTAAACGTTACATCGGCAGTGGGTAAGCCAATCGCGCTGGAAAGCTTCATACAGAAGAATTCATTTAATACCAGATTGGGGCAGTTTTTCTTTTCAAACTTCAGAATATGGGTGGAGCACAATGCGCCGTCGCCAAAACCAATTTGTCCCGTTTTATCAATAAAGACATTCAGTTTGTCTTGCACGCCCGCCACGCTGAGCCGTGGCTTGTCATCCCATGTCAGCAGGCCAAACTCTTCCTTTTTATCCAGCCTTTCAATGAGTTCTGCGTCTTCAAGCGCTCTAAAAATGGGGTGAGTCTCGTCTACCTGATTGTCCTGGGATGGTTTAAAGGTCACCGCCCCGGCTAAATCATTACCAATGGCACGGACTTGCGAGTATACGTTTTTTTCTGAAACACCCAGGTTTTCAGCCAGCAACTTGCGTGTTTCTCCCTCAGGTAAGGCGTTATCAAGGTAGTTATAGGCGACTTCTGGCGTATGCCGGTTGTTCAGCGGCAAATGAGGGGAAATGGCAAAACCATTTTGCTGCCACTGTGGCGAATAGCTTAGTTTTAAAAGGTTGGTGGTGCTATCCAGTGCCAATGTAGCGATGACATCATTGCCGTAACTGACATTCAGTTGGTATGCATTGGTGTTCGCCATTGGTTAAATCCATTCCTCGTCTGATAAGGAGCTTGCTGTTGGCGTTAGCGCTTTCGATGTCAGTTTAATACCCAGTCCATTTAGTACAGAGAAAACCGCAGCCAGGGTGCAATTTGCGTTACCGTTTTCAATACGTGACAAGGTGTTAATTCCAATCCCACACAGTGCTGCACAGTCGGCCAGTTTAATGCCGAGTTCTGTTCGCTTGGCTTTGATCAATTGCCCCAGTATCTCTGCGTTATCGATAAAACCTGAATCAGGCATATCTGAAACCGTCACTTTCTTTGCCATGGTATGAGACGCTTTTAACCTATATTCACCATAAATGGTGATTATAGGGAGGTTCTAAGAATTTTCAAATATAATCACTGATAACGGTGAATATACGGTTGCGATTGGAGAGTTTACTAGATAATTCACCGATAATGGTGATTAATAAATGGAGAAATATGTGTAAAGTGAGATATTACTAGTGTTTAGAGTTACTAATAGTTTTAAGCTGCACCGCAACTAATAAAGAAAAGCCCCTTTAATTAGGGGCTTAGAGTATTAATGAAACACTATTCGATGTTTTGAATTTGCTCGCGCATTTGCTCAACCAGAACCTTTAATTCTACAGCTGATTGAGTGACTTCTGCGTTAATTGATTTTGAACCCAAAGTATTCGATTCACGGTTGAATTCCTGCATCATAAAATCGAGACGACGGCCACAGGCTCCGCCTTTTTTAAGAATTTTACGTGTTTCTGCAATATGGCAATTTAAGCGATCCAGTTCTTCGGCTACGTCTACCTTTTGCGCCAGCATCACCATTTCTTGTTCCAAACGGGTTGGTTCAAGTTCGATTTTGGCTTCTTCAAAGCGGCTTAGTAGTTTTTCTTTCTGCCATTCAATGATGCTTGGCATGTGTTCGGCAACTTTGGCTGCTTCTACTTCAATGCCATCTAAACGTTGTTCGATTAATTGTTTTAACGCAGCACCTTCGTTGGCTCGTACCTGAATAAATTCTTCCAGACACTGGTTAAAACTGTTGATCAGATCGGCCTGGATGCTGTCGAGATCGGTTTCTTCGGCACTGATGACACCTGGCCAACGTAAAATATCCACCGGGTTTACACCAGATGACTGGCCATGAGACTGAACCCAGTCTGCTGCGTGTAGCAATTGTTTGGCTAAATCCTGATTAAGATTTAACTGACCTACGGCTGCGTCATTGCCGCTGAAGCGCAGGGTGCATTCAACTTTTCCGCGTTGTAATTGTTTGCGGAATTTTTCTCTTAATACTGGTTCCATACCTCTGAATTGTTCAGGTAAACGGAAGTAGGTTTCAAGAAAACGTTGATTAACCGAGCGGATTTCCCAAACTGCGGTTCCCCAGTCTGCTTTTTGTTCCTGGCGGGCGAAGGCCGTCATGCTGTAGATCATAAAGTTTTGCGTTCCATATTCTGCAAATAAGCCGCCAGTATACCAATTTGTGCCTCAAGCGCGAACATTTGCGGTTTTTTGACCGAGGTAAAGTGGGTATAATTAAGCATTACATTTACCCTAAGGAAACAGCATGCGTCCAAGTGGAAGAACCGCCAATCAAATCCGCCCAGTTAGTTTTACCCGTCAATTTACCTGTCATGCAGAAGGCTCAGTTTTAGTTGAGTTTGGCAATACCAAGGTGTTGTGTAACGCCACCGTGGAAGAAGGTGTACCACGTTTTATGAAAGGTCAGGGCAAGGGCTGGGTAACGGCGGAATACAGCATGCTGCCGCGTTCTACCCATACTCGTAGTGATCGTGAAGCGGCACGTGGTAAACAAAGCGGTCGTACACTGGAAATTCAGCGTTTAATCGCACGTTCTTTGCGTGCAGCGGTTGATCTTAAACAACTGGGTGAAAATACCATAGTAGTGGATTGTGATGTGATTCAGGCCGATGGTGGTACACGTACTGCGTCTATTACTGGTGCCTGCGTGGCGTTAGTGGATGCACTTAACTGGATGCGTGCCAAAGGTTTAATCAAAACCAATCCGTTAAAACATATGATTGCTGCATTATCGGTCGGAGTGTATCAGGGTACGCCAATTGCCGATCTGGAATATGTGGAAGATTCTGCCGCAGAAACCGATATGAACGTGGTCATGACCGATACTGGTAAGCTAATCGAAGTACAAGGTACCGCAGAAGAAGAACCGTTCAGCTTTGATGAAATGCAGGAAATGATGGAACTGGCTAAACACGGCCTGCGTGAAATTTTCGACCTACAAAAATCAGCTTTAAATTAAGAGCGGCAGATGAAAGCGTATCAGATTGAATTTATTGAATTTGCACTACAGCGTAATGTATTGCGCTTTGGTGAATTTACCCTGAAATCCGGCCGTACCAGTCCGTACTTTTTTAATGCAGGATTGTTTAATACCGGACGTGATCTGGCCAAATTAGGCCAGTTTTATGCCGCCGCGTTGGTCAATGCCGGTATTGATTACGACTTGTTGTTTGGTCCAGCTTACAAAGGCATTCCAATTGCTACCACCACGGCAGTGGCTTTGGCGGATAAACACGATATCGACAAACCTTATTGTTTTAACCGCAAAGAGAAAAAAGAGCACGGTGAAGGCGGTAATCTGGTGGGCAGTGCATTAACTGGCAAAGTGATGTTAGTGGATGACGTGATCACAGCAGGTACCGCGATTCGTGAATCGATGCAGATTATTGAAGACAACAATGCCACTTTGGCCGGTGTATTAATTGCACTTGATCGTCAGGAAAAAGGTAAAGGTGAGTTGTCTGCTATTCAGGAAGTGGAGCGCGATTTTAATACGCAGGTGATATCAATCGTAACACTGGCTGATTTGGTTGAATATCTGCAGCAAAAACCGGAAATGGCGGAGCATTTAACTAATATTCAGGCGTATCGTCAGCAGTATGGCATCTGATCTTTTTAGTGAGGCGGATCATCAGCTGGATGCGCTAGGACTGCGCTGTCCTGAGCCGGTGATGATGGTGCGTTTAACGATTCGAAATATGCAGGATGGAGAAACCCTGACGATTACAGCGGATGATCCGTCTACCACGCGTGATATTCCGAGTTTTTGTCGTTTTATGGATCACCAGTTAATTGAGAGTGATACCGAATCTGCCCCCTATCGTTACCTGATCAAAAAAGGATTATGAAAAAGGCGCCAAATGGCGCCTTTTCTACATTTTATATTTATTCAGGTTTTACAAATTTGAGTAAAAAGCGGTCGCTTTCACCAATTGCTTTATATTTAGCGGCGTCGGTTTCACCCATTGCCATTGATGGTGGAAGTGTCCAAACCCCTTTGGGGTGATCTTTGCTATCTTTCGGGTTATCCAGCACTTGTGATTCTGCCACTAACTTAAAGCCGGCTTTTTCCGCCGCTGCTATAACGCGCTCGGTAGAAATGTAACCGTTACGATCCATTTCATCTTCAGTTTTAGGGTCATCCCATTGATGGTCTACGACACCTAATACGCCGCCAGGTTTTAATGCATCAAACATTGCCTGATAGGCAATATCATTGTATTTACCACCACCATTGGACGGCATCATCCAGTTATGAGCGTTGCGGAATGTCAGTACCATATCGGCACTGCCTTTTGGCGCAATATTCAGAAAATAAGGGAAATCAAAAGTGGTCACTTCAACTTCACCAAAACGCTCGGCATCACTACCCAACATTTTTAAATAAGAACCCAGACTACGGCGCATATAGCCGGTATGGGTATTAGGATTGAAATGTGCCGCGTAGAACTTACCTTTATCTTTTAAAACCGGTGCTAACACTTCGGTATACCAACCGCCACCCGGCCAGATCTCCACTACTGTCATATCTGAGCGCAGACCTAAAAAATCTAATACTTGTTTCGGTTTGCGGTATTGGTCGCGTGCTTTGTTGTCGTCAGAGCGTTTGGCACTGCTTAGAGCGGCATCAATAGCGGCTGCGGTTTGTTTATCCAGATCGGCCATTGCCAAAGGGCTGCAAAGCGAAAGCGCGACCGAACTAATGATTGATATCTTGCTGAACAATTTCATCTTGTGTCCTTGTTGTTAGGGCGTGTTGATCTTTGGTTTATGGATTTTGTTCAAATTCAAAGTCTTTTGATCGCGACGCCGGGTTGCAGCACCTCATATTTAAAATAAAGGGGCCTAAGTCCAAATCCGGTAACAAAGAGCAAAAGGCTTTGAGTTGAACCCTCTGGGCAGTATTTGTCTGCCATTTCTACGGCGTTATCGCTCACTCATGTAGAATAACTACACCACACTCGCTCTGTCTTGTATAAATGGCAGACTAACTGCTGCAAAAACACACTCCAAAGGTCAACACGCCCTGGCCAGTTAATGTTCTGCTTATTAAAGTGATGCACTTATTTTTCTTACCTGACAGCGCAATACTTTCATTCAATTCCACATCTTAGCGATAAGTAACAGACCGATAGAAACATTCAATTGTTTCATAAGGTTTCGAAAGTCGGTTTTATACTTCACCCAGGGAAAATTTATAATCGCCACTTTGCAGCATCAGGCAAGATGCATTTTGATGTTGCTCAATCTGTCCGCAAGCCGCCAGTTGGTAAAATACGTTTTGATGGATACGTGCCATTAAGTTTTCACGTATTTCGCAATAAGGCAAAACCTCTCCGGTATGAGGGGACGGTAATAATTTAATCGGATGTTGTTCTGATATACAAACTTCTTCACCCACAGATGTTGTCAGATAAATTAATCCTTGTAGTTGGTTCCATTGAGTAACAACGAAGGGCGCGTCTTCAACCTGTATAATCAACTTCTCTACCGGTGTAACCAAAAGATAAAGCTGCTCCTTGCGTCGTAATACACTGGCGAAAAGCCTGACGATTTCGGGGCGGGATATAACGGAGCCTTGATAGTGCCAGCTGCCATCATATTTAATGACTAAATCAATCTCACCGCACAGCGGTGGATCCCACTGCTGCGGCGAGTTATCTGCCTGCTTTAGTTTGTCACGCAGATCATTTAAGTTCATATCATTGGGCGTCGAGTAGCGCCTTAATTTCGCGAAGTTTGGTTTTAATCTGACGCATATTTTCCGGGCCAGTACGTAGTAGCTGTTTTTGTACCGGAGATAATTCTTCTAAGCGAGGATCTACATATTTATACATAACACTGTCGGTGGTTACCTCAATTGGTGTTGGCACTTCAGGCGTATTTAACAGGTGTTCAATCGCTTCATCTACAATCATATCGAAAGGTTGTTGAGTAGAGCCTACCTCCATATATTTGTTTTGCATCGCAGGCATATAACGTTCGAACAGTTTTACCAGCTGCTCTGAATCCATTGACGTGAATATGTCGGTATACAGGCTGTAGCGTTTAAAGCTGGAGGCATCGATCCACCAGCGATCCGCTTGCTGGTAGACTTTGAATTTTTGCTGCGGACGTTTTAATAAGCGGTGACCACTGGCAATCTGACGATTGGCAAGGTTGTCGGTAAAAACCACAAAACGTTCCAGCAAATCGTCATTGACCAGTACCTGAGCTAAGGCTTCATAGTCTGACGTTGCAGTGATTTGCTGTTTGATGGCGGAATCAGACGTATCCACCGGTTTAACAGGCTCTGGCTCCGGCACCATGGATTCTTCAGTATTAACCTCTGGCAGTGCTTCGGCGGGTTCTTCTGGCTCCGGCTCAACCTGCATTACCGGCTGTTGTGGTTCCGGCTCTTTTACTTTCACCGGGATGACATCCCTGACTTGTGGGGGCGTTTTTTCCTGCTGTTGAGAATTCCAGATGAAAAGTCCTGCAATCAAAATGACCACTAGAATAGCGATAATTATATAAGGAAGAGGAGAGCGGGATGGAGAAGTATCCGGATTTTCTTCTGTCATGATTTTTGCCTTAATTCTGCTGTTCATCAATTCAGACCACAGATTAATCAATTAGTTGGAAAAATTCATCCGTAATTTCAATACCTTCTTATTTAGTTGCGGACTATTTAAACAAATCCTCTTTTTGTATGAGCTTTGGCCGCTAAAGATCTGCTGATAATCATATTTTAAGTGGTACAAATAATATACAGTTGAGGTTAGTCGTGTAAAAATACGCATAAGGTGGTTGGCTGTGTAAAAAGGGAGCACAGCAAGTTCAATCATCTGGGCTGTGGATGTTGTTATACAACGCAGTATTAAGCGGAATAACCGATAAAAATAAATTGCCGATAGCATAACTATAAATTAGGTCTAAGCACCAAAAAACTGGCATGAAACACACTAAAAAGCATTATCTGAGTAGTAAAAGTGTATTTTTCTTCCATTTAATTGGAGGAATGGGGCTTTTTTTGTTTAGTTTCCATACTCATTCAGCGCTAAGTACAACTCAGGCTAAAATTCTTCAGGCAAATAGTCCGATAAAATATTGCCTGACCAGTAGCGAAACGTCGCATTCATTTGAACAGTATATTGGCGAGTTAAGTCGAAAACTGGCTATACCAACTCAACAACGTATTAAGTCACAAAATGATGACGTGCTTGATTGCATGCTGTTGTCACCTGAACTAACGGCGATCGCACCCAATTCATTTATTCAGCAACTTGTTATCTATCAAGATGAGGCATTAGCGATTGGGATCGCGCCATCCTTGTCACCGGTCGCAGATATTCTGGCAAATGTTGCTAATAATAATGTGGATACAGATACTCGTTTTGAGGAAAGCCACTGGTTTTTTGACTATTTCTGGTTCTGGTTAGCAACCTTTGTGTTGGTGGCGTTGTTCCTGGCTTACCGTTATTACACCCTGGCACTTCATAGTTTGATGCTGGACTCAAAAAACTTTGAACTGGACTTAAAAAACAAGGCGTTGCTGGATTTACAGGAGCAATTGCGGGCGCGCAATAAGAAACTCGAATACTTGTCTACGCATGATTCACTAACCTCTTTAGCGAATCGTCACTTTTTTAATGAAACGGTACTAAAAGAGTTAAATCGGGCGGTCCGGCATAACAGTCAGTTAAGTTTACTGTTGATTGATATGGATAACTTTAAAGCGATTAATGATACATACGGACACAGTGAGGGTGATAAAGTCCTGATTGAAACTGCGCAGGTACTAAAAAAGCAGGTTAGAAGCATCGATATTGTGGGCCGCTGGGGAGGCGAAGAGTTTATTATCTTGCTGCCCAACACCTCGCTCAAAGATGCCACCATGCTGGCTAACCGAATTTGTGAAGCGGTTATGGAACAAAATATTACTCCTGTGCAAAAAATTAGTTGTAGTATTGGTGTTTCACGCTTTAAAGATGGTGATAGTCTTGATACTGTCTTTATCCGCGCCGATAAAGCGCTGTATGAAGCAAAAGCGTTAGGTAAAAATCGGGCAGAAAGCCTTGAATAACATGATTTAACTTAATGTGTATGTGATTTGCGACAGTTTAACTAATTGAATTTGTTAAATAAAATATAAAGCAGGACTGAAAAGTCTTTTAATTCATACAGTTACTATTTAAATTGATGTTTATTTTTCATTCTAATACATGTATTACATTGAAATTTATACAAATATTTCTTTTGGCACGATACTTGTTTTGTAGTCGTGCTGTAACATTGCTGAGCAAGAGGCGCAGTGAATATCAAAAACATGGATAGGTGTTTATCTTTGGCTCGCAATTTGGAAAGTAATTTTATGCATGCGGACAACAATCTGGTTAGTCTCGATACTAAAAAGAGT
Organism: Neptunicella marina; assembly: GCF_014270035.1. Lineage (GTDB taxonomy): Bacteria > Pseudomonadota > Gammaproteobacteria > Enterobacterales > Alteromonadaceae > Neptunicella > Neptunicella marina. Next base: position 61,962 of record NZ_JACNEP010000008.1, read on the forward strand.
ACTCGTACTTTACCAGTGGTTGAAAATCAGCACCTAAGACGTTTTTTTGATTTTTTTCAGTTGGAAACAGGGTTCAATTTCAACTGTTCGCCCCAGTTATGTCAGGATGTTTTTCACTTACGTTACCGTGTTTATTGTGAGGCATTGGGATTTGAACCTGCTTCAGAATCGTCGATGGAAAAAGATCTTTATGATAGGCGTAGTGACTATTTTTCTGTTGCCCATTATGAAACGGAAAGCACAATAGGTTGTTGTCGGGTAGTGAAAAGTGAAGCTCAAAATCAACTGCTTCCAGTAGAAGAGCTTGGACAGGCTGCCTTATTTGAAGGTGAGTTACATCCATTAAATTTTACTCGTGATTCAATTTGTGAGATCTCACGCTTAACTGTGGAAGAGCAATTTAATTGTCATCAGCCGGGAGTTCCAGAACAAGAATACAAAACTTACCCCTACATTCGTTTATATCTTATTTTTTCTGCGTTACAGCATGCAGCTTCCTTAGGCCGCCCACATGTATTTACTTTGTGTGAACCTAAGTTTATTCGATACTTGCGTATTATTGGTATAAATATGCAACGTATTGGTTCTTATGTGTCGCACAAGGGATTACGCCAGCCCTGTTATATCAATGCCAGTGAATTTATGCAGAATCTTCCTGAGCAGTTCGCCCAGATGCTCGAAAGAATTGAACAGCATAATTTACAGTCTGTAAAAGAACAGGCGATCGCTTAAGTCGGTTGCTTGTTTAATTAGCAATACATACAATCCCTCTCCAGATTTTGGCAGGGGATTGTTATGAAGCAAATTACGATACGAAAACCAGACGACTGGCACTTACATTTTCGGGATAATGAACTTCTCACTGAAACAGTCGCCGCCACGGCTCGCTGTTTTGAGCGCGCGATTGTGATGCCAAATCTGGTACCGCCGGTGACAACCACTGAACTGGCAATGCAATACCAGTCCCGTATTTTGGCAGCGCGGCCTGCAGGCAGTAGCTTTACACCTTTGATGACCATCTTTCTGACCAATAACACCAGCAGCGAAGAAATTATTAAGGCCAAAGCAGCCGGTGTGGTAGCCGCTAAATTATATCCGGCTGGTGCGACCACTAATTCTGACACCGCAGTAACTAATCTGGACGCCATGTTTCCTGTTTTTGAAACCATGGCCGAACAAGGCATGTTGTTGCTGGTTCATGGCGAAGTTACCGACAGTCATATCGATATTTTTGACCGTGAAAAAGTTTTCATAGAAAAAAACTTAAGTCGCATAACAGCGCAGATCCCACAGCTAAAAGTAGTGTTTGAGCATATTACAACTGCCGATGCGGCTGATTTTGTGAGTGAAAGCCCGGATAATGTTGCCGCGACTATTACCCCGCAACATTTAATGCTAAACCGTAATGATTTATTGGTGGGAGGCATTCGCCCGCATAATTACTGTTTGCCGGTATTAAAACGCAGTACTCACCAGCAGCGTTTACGTGAAGTGGTAGCCAGTGGCTCACATAAGTTTTTCCTTGGTACTGACTCTGCACCACACGAAAAACACCGTAAAGAAAGCGCTTGTGGTTGCGCTGGTTGTTACAGTGCCTGGAGTGCGCTGGAGTTGTATGCACAAGTATTTGAAGATTTAGGGGCGCTCGATAAGCTCGAAGGTTTTGCCAGCCTGCATGGTCCTGATTTTTACGGATTACCACGTAATGAGCAGACGGTTACTTTGGTCAGAGAAGAATGGACTGTGCCTGAAAAAATTGTTTTACCTAATGGCAACGATATTGTGCCATTTCATGCGGGCCAGACAGTTAACTGGAAAATGCTGTAGTTGGGTCTGATGATGATTAAAAAAGCCTGCAAATTGCAGGCTTTTGTATTTATCGGGTACCAAATAGTTTGTCACCGGCATCACCTAAACCAGGTAAAATATAACCTTGGTCATTGAGCTTTTCATCAATCGATGCGGTGTAAATATCCACATCCGGGTGAGCCGTTGTAACAGCTTCTATGCCTTCGGGAGCCGCCACTAAAAACAAGCCCATAATATGTTTACAGCCCTTTTGTTTTAACAAATCAATGGTCGCAATTAAGGTGCCACCCGTGGCTAACATAGGATCAACAATCAGTGCGGTTCTGTCTTCGACATCTTTAACCACTTTGTCGAAGTAGGCAACTGGCTGCAAACTTTCTTCATTGCGGTATAAACCCACAACACTCACGCGCGCACTGGGGATTAACTGCATAACACCATCCAGCATTCCCAGTCCTGCGCGCAGAATCGGTACTATGGTAATTTTTTTACCTTTAAGTTGCTGAATGGTAATCGGGGTGTCCTGCCAGCCGGTTATTTCAACCGATTCACTCTCTAAGTCACGAGTGGCCTCGTAGGTTAACAGGCTGCCAATTTCACTGGCCAGCGCACGAAAGTTTTTGCTGCTGATGCCCTGTTCGCGCATCAAACCAAGCTTATGCTGAACCAGTGGATGTTTTATTTCTTTTACTGCCATAGTGTACTCCTGACACAATCTTGCTGAGCTAACGCATTACGCCTATAAAGGCAGTATACCTAAAACCCGGTGTAAATGAGGCGCCAATCATAAAACACTCCATTAGTAACATCTGTATATTAGAATGCGTTAACGCACCGGCATGGACTTATTTTCAGAAAAATGAATTATCTGGCACATCTATTTTTAGCCCAACCGACCTCAGATTCTCATTTTGGTAATTTGCTGGGGGACTTTAGCCGTGGCATTGATGTATCGAAATATTCAGACTCGGTGGTTGCGGGTTTGCAAAATCATCGTTTGGTAGACAAATTTACTGATAATCATAAGGATATAAGATTAGCTAAACAGCTGTTTAGTCCCGAATATCGGCGTGTTGCCGGTATTGCGCTTGATATATTGTTTGACCATTTTTTAATTAAACACTGGTCTGAGTATGCACAGGTATCCTGTGATTCCTATTGTCAGCAGGCCTACACACTACTCGCTGTTGAGCTAAACAAAATGCCAGCCAGAATGCAACGTGTGGTGACAAGCATGGTTGAGCACCAGTGGTTACAAAGTTATCAGCAAATAAATGGCGTAACTTACGCGTTGCAGAGAACGTTGTCGCGCATCCGGTTTGAGCATGACTTTGTTGGCATAGTGGATGAAATAGAGCCCAATTATGTTGAGCTTGAAGAGGTGTTTTTAAATTTTTTCCCTGCACTTATGCAACATGTTCAACAACGAGCTATTGAACATGTTGATAAGACTGGTATTTAAAAATGATGAGTTATTGAGCCGATAACAGGCGTGCATATAATGCCGCCCCCACATCTGGTGTGGTCTGTGGCTGATGGATTTGATAGTCATCAGAAAAATGCGCCATAGCTTGTTTAAATGGGGTCATAATTAATTCCCCTGCTTTGAACACACCACCAGAATAAGCAATATTTACCGGCTCGCCAGCCACATAATCCAACTGCTTGCGACTTGCGTCTACAATCTTAGCCAGTTGTAGTGCTGCATCATTGAATATTGTTTTGGCGGCGATATCATTTTGCTGTGCAGCCTGATAAACCAAGGTTGAAACATTAGCAATAGCACCACGTTCACCTTTCCAGTCCGATAACACCAAAGCACAAATATCCAGGTCTTGTTGAATATTCAGTTTTTGTTTGATGATGTCGTATAACGGCCCTTTTTCACACCGGCCATCGCTCATATGCGTAAACAGCTCTAAACCGCGACGTCCAATCCAGTAGGCGGAACCTTCATCACTAAAGAGTTCGCCCCAGCCGCCACAACGAACTGATTTGCCCTGACGCTGACCGTAAGCAATTGAGCCGGTACCAGCAATGATATTAATGCCATCACCACCACCAAATGCCGCCGCCCAGCCGTTGATCATATCGTTGCCACACTGGTATTTCTGGGTGGGTAACAGCCTACCAGGCATGGCGTTTAGGGTTTCCAGCATGCTGGAGTCTTCGCCGTAGGCAGGCAAACCAAAAAAAGCATATTTGAGTTGCTGAATTGGGATGCCCGCCTTGGTAAACACAGCCTGAATTCCGTTATGCAATACTTTTTGTGCGCCTTCAATTCCCACTTCTATGTAATAACAGGTGCCGTCTAAATGCTGACTGACAATTTTATTATCGTCATCAAGTAAAACGAAGGCGGTTTTGGTTCCACCGCCATCTACGCCTAAATACATCTATTGTCTCCCGCTGTTACTTTAGAGGGTGAATATTAACGCCTTGCACAACTCGGTTAACGGTACCGGAAGCACTGGGGTTGTCTGGCGTATTGCCAACATTGATTGCGCTAAAGAATGAATACATCTGGGCACAGGCAATATAGGGTAGCAATAATAACGAATCACTCTGTTGTGACAGTTCAACCATACTAATGCTATCCGGTAAATTGGGTATGTCATCTGTGGAGGTCGTGATCGCTAATACATGGCCTGCTTCTGCATCACTATTTAGTTCTAACAGCAGATCCACATCATACTTTCTGGTGTAGCTATCGTTGGCAATAAAAACTACCACTAACGTTTGATTGTCCACCATGGTTTTTGGTCCGTGGCGGAAGCCCAAAGGACTATCAAATGCAGCTAACGTTTTGCCATCGGTTAGTTCCAGCAGTTTTAAAGCACTTTCCTGAGCGAGTCCTTTAAAAATACCACTGCCGAGATAAACGACACGTTTGAACTGTTGTTTAGACAAGTTGTTTAGTTTATCAACCTGAGTGTTAAATAATGAACTGGTGGCATCGATACATTGTTGTAACTGAGTTTTGAAGTTTTCAGCAGGACAAAATAAATATAAAGCGCTGAGTAACATACAGCTAAAGCTGGATGTCATAGCAAAACTACGGTCATTGGTTTCAGTTGGCATTAATACTGTTTTACGTTTGTTTCCGTTGCAATGTTTAGCCAACAATCCTTCTTCATTACATGTCAGTGCCAGTTGATAGCAATCTGTTACTAACTGTTCAGCGATTTTTACCGCCGCCACACTTTCAGGGCTGTTACCAGAACGGGCAAATGACACCAGTAAAGTGGGAACATCAGTCTGGAAATATTCATGCGGGTTGGAAACCAAATCGGTAGTCGCAATCGCTTCGGCACGAATATTGTGATGTTTCATCACAAGTGGTGCTACACATTGTCCTGCAAAAGCAGAGGTGCCGGCACCTGTGAAGATAATGCGCATATTTGGTGTTGATAAAATCGGTTTGAGGAATTCATCCAGTTCGGCCTGCATCTGCTCCAAATTCTGCACCGCCGTCAGCCAGCTGGCTGGTTGCTGGCTAATTTCCCGCGCTGTCCAATAGCCATCCAGTTGTTCTAGTTGTGTATCTGAATAGGTTAAATAAGTCATAAATAACTGGGGTCCTTTATATCGCTGCTATTGTTGTACCACAAGCAATGGAGTACTGCTTAAGCACAAGAGATATTTTATGTAAAATCAGTGCTTTACAGGAGTATTCAAGCTCATTGGATTGCAGAGCATGATATTGTTCCGGCATGTATTGACTGATTAAAGTTAATGGAGGCGGATTTTTATCCAGATTGCTTATCAGTCTGGACAGAGATTTTGTTACCTCAGGATCCGGCCAGTAGTAACGTATTCTGTCGCTAAGGCTGTACTGACAGTCAATCAATTGAGCTAATCCATCTGCTGAATAATACTTTTTCCAGTATTTAGGATTATCCTGCATTGCCTTTAACAAGGTGTCCCGAAGTTCGCTAAGTTGGCCCTGGGTAACCCACTCCTGTTCAATTCGTTCCAGTGCAAAGCAGGCTTCACGTAATGCAAACGTTAACCAGGGGCCGACTTTTAAGATAGCAAAGTGGTTGCTAACTAAATCTGTCAGATGTTGTTGCGACTGATAGTCTGTGGAATGCGCTTCAAAAACCATGTTGGGTTGAGTTGCAACAGATTCACCTAGTTCTTTAGCTTTTTCCGGTTCGAAATGGATGATTTTATGTGTACCAAACTCCACACCCGGTTGCACAACTAAACCAATAATGCGTGGCCAAACATCGGATAATCCGGCTTTTTCAAACTGCTGCTGATGAATTGCTATGGTCTGATTTGCCGCGCTTACAGATGTTACTGCCAATTCATCTTCATCTTCAGACGTGCCGCCCGGAACCGGAACTTCAGTACCAATAACGTAAACAGGCGCATCCAGTTTGTTTTTTTGCCAGGTTCGTTCTGCAACTGCACATAAAGTGGCTGCTCTTTCTGCAACCTGATTATCAGTTAAAGGTACGGGATCGCCTTTACAGGACATGGAACAATCTAAATGGATTTTTTGGAATCCTGCCGCAACATATTGTTCAATCAGTACTTCAGATTTTGCCATGGCTTCTGCGGCAGGCAGATCCTGCCAGCAATTTGGACCCAGATGATCACCCCCCAATATTACTCGCTCTAAAGATAAACCTTGTTCGCTAGCCATTGAATAGATCATTTTGGCAAAGTCGCTGGGTGTCATACCAGTGTAACCGCCATCCTGATTTACCTGATTGGATGTTGCTTCGATTAATAATATTTCGTTATGTTTCAAGGCATGTGAAATGGCCGCTTCGATTACTAATGTGTTAGCTGTACACACAGAATAAATACCAACATGTGCGCCATTTTTATGCTGTTTAACTTTATTAAGTAGTTCTTTCATTAACCCTCCTGTGCAGGATGTTTCATTCCTTAACTATTATCTTGAGCGGATTATGAGATATAAAATGTACAATGTAAACCAATAAAGTTTCATTATGTTTCTTTATGGTTGTTTTTGCGGGCTTTGAGGGCGTTTTTAATATTGTTGTGGTTTTTGTTTGTGTTTATTTTGTTTCTTTAGGTTGTCTTAAGTGTTGACTTTTGATTATTTGCTATACATTATGTTGTAAAGCGATAGTGAAATCTTTCAATTACATATAAAATGCTCTATTAAATGAGCCAATAAAATCAAGGTGATACTTATGCTAAGGAACACAGTTAAAACCTTTAAGAAATCAGCACTAAGTTATGCTGTATTAGTTGGTTTATCTTCAAATTCTGTTTATGCGCAGGACAACTCTGCAGCACAACAACCCAGTGCAGATACCGAAGTTATTCAAGTTACCGCCGTGCGTGGGAGTCTGGAAAAGTCGGTAAATATCAAACAAAACGCGAAGTCTTTGGTGGATTCAATCGCCGCTGAGGAATTGGGGCGTTTCCCTGATGATAACGTGGCAGACTCGTTATCACATATCTCTGGTATTACGGTTAGCAGAACGCGTGGAGGTGAGGCTCAATACGTTAATATCAGAGGGTTAGGTCCGGAATTCAGCATAGTTACCTTAAATAATCGTATTCTTGCTACTGATGACGGCGGCAGAAACTTTGCCTTTGATGTTATCCCGTCTGAAATGATTAACGGCGCCGATGTATGGAAAACCGTTCAGGCTAAGAATATTGAAGGTAGTATTGGTGGTGCGGTTGACCTTAAGTCAGCTCGTCCACTGGATAATCCCGGTCAACATGCGGTAGTGTCGTTAACCGGTGATTACAATGATTTATCCGAAGAAGTAGGTAAGAAGTTTAACGGAATTTACAGCAATAGCTGGGACGACGATAAGCTTGGATTTATTGTTGGACTGACCCACGCCAGAGGTGTTGAACGTTCAGATGACATGATCGATAACTTCTTTTTTGGTGTTCAGGACGAAATGGAATATGACGTTAACCGTGATGGTGTTATCGGGGATAACGAAAAAAATCTGGTTATTCCGGGCTCATATGCATTAGGTGCCTATGCAACTGACTTTAAGCGAACCGGGGTGACATCCAGTTTTCAGTGGCGACCAAGTGATAAGTTTGAATTAGCCGCGGATGTAATGGTAACTCGTTTACAGGCTGATGCGACTGGCTACACCGAATCTTTCTATATGGCGGATGAAAGTGAAGCTCAGAATCGTTTATCTAATATGGTATTGGACGGTAATGTTGTTACTGCAATGGATGTAGCTGATGTCGCCATGGAAGTGGTAACACTGGACGAACACCGTACAGTTGATACCAGCCTGTTTGGTTTAAACGCCAAATATCAGGTTAACGAAGATTTTGACTTAGAAGCAGATGTATATCGTTCTCAGTCCAAGCGTGATTCGGGTGGTAAAGATACCTTTGTTGTTGCGGGATCTCCCGGGGCGCATAGTGGTCACTATGAACTGAATAAAGGTGGTTTGCCTGACTATATTCCAAACTGGACAGGTGGACGTACTTCGGATGATTTTGGTAACGACGACTTTTCTCCGCACTGGGCGGAGCGTTATGGAAGCGATATCGAAGATACGGTCACAGGTTACACCTTAGATGGAACCTATGGGCTGGATTTTGATGATGTTACGACCGTATTTGCATTTGGTGCCGCTTATACCAGCCGTAATAAAACCAACAAAGCTTATGATAATGATGAGCTAGGCGCGTGTAATTATTGTGGTTATCCGTTTACCTTTGGCGAAGTGGGTGCCGATGTAGTACGCCCTTTCCCTTACGATAATTTATTTGACGGTGACTCTGCCAATGTGCCGCGTTCTTTCCCTATTTTCAGTATTCCGGACTATGCTGCGGGTCTGGCTGCAGCTGATGGCAAAACATTAGTTGATTTTGATGGCAATGAACGTACTTTCGGACCAAATGAATCTGACTTATGGGAGCCTGTTTACAACCCGGTGAATTCTTACGATATCGAAGAAGATACCACTGCCTTGTATGTACAAGCGAATCTGGAAGGCGATACATGGTTTGCCAATGCTGGTTTGCGCTGGATCCAAACTGAAGTGACGTCCTTATATTCCTATAACAATATCGAATCTATCGAAATTGTTAATCCTAATTCCTCTAACCCGTCGTGGGATGTAACTTATTCAGACAGCGCGGCACAACAAGCCAACGGTCAGTACAATAAGTTACTACCGGCCATCAACGTCGGGATTTACTTACAGGAAGATTTATTACTACGTGCGGCAGCGGCACAATCATTGTCGCGTCCAACGCTGGATCAACTGGCGCCATTAACTACTGATAATGCGCAGTCGGGTCTGTTTACCATGAACATCAGTGGTAATCCTAATATTAAACCTGTGTATTCTGATCAGGCAGATATTGCGCTTGAATGGTACTTTGAAGAAGGTGGTTTAATCAGTGGTACCGTTTTCTGGAAAAGTCTGGAAGGGTTTATTACCTCTAATACCACGCGTGTAGAAATTGCCGGCGAGAGCTTCCAGGTAACGCAGCCTATCAATGGGGATTCGGCTAAGGTGCTGGGCTTGGAAGTTGGTATTCAGAAACTGTTTGATAATGGTTTTGGCTTTAATGCTAGCTACGCCTATACAGACACCAGCACAGTGGTTGATGGTGAAGATGCAGGTGCACTTCCTGGTGTTGCAGATAAGTCGTTCTCGGTTTCATTTATTTATGAGAAAGACCGCCTTAGTGCACAACTGGGCCTTGATTATACCGGTGAGCTGGTGACTGATACCTTCAGTCCTTTAGGTGATGATTATCACACCACCATGGAAGCACAATCCATTGTTACCGCATCTGTTAAGTACAATGTGATTGAGAATGGTCAGATTTTCCTTGAAGGACAGAACTTACTGGATGAGTCTAACCGGGTATTCCAGGGCAGACCTGATATCCCTGCGTCTTTACAGCTTTATGGACGCACATTTAAAGCGGGCTTCCGTTACAATTTTTAATTGTGCCTGAATACCCCGGTGCTGTTTTCAGTACCGGGGTAGTGTTATTCATCGTTTGGCTTGAAATCATTCAAACCCACACATGAGTTAATACTCCCACTAAAACCCTGCTGTTCCGCTTTTTAAGTTGCATTGTTATAACAGCAGTACAAATCATAAAAATAAAATTTATTGCTGTAACAGGAAAAACGCTATGCAATCAAAACGCTGGTTGGTTTATGCCCTTATAACTACCCTTACCTGGGGATTGTGGGGCGCACTTACTGCGGTTTTCGCGTCCGAATCCGTGCCTTCTACTGTGGTTTACAGTATTTGGGCTGTCACTATGATAGTGCCTTGTATCGTGGCACTGAAACGCATTGGCTGGAAACTTGAGGTTGATGGCCGCTCAATATTTTTGGGTTGCGCTATTGGTTTTCTCGGTAGCGGCGGGCAAATGTTGTTGTTTTATGCAGTTAACAGTGGTCCGGCTTATCTGATTTTTCCTATCGTATCGCTCTCACCGATTGTGACCATTATCCTGTCCTTTATGTTGCTTAAAGAACGTACAGGTTGGTTAGGTATCACCGGTATTGTTTTAGCCTTAATGGCGTTACCACTATTTGAATATTCTCCAACCAATGATCATCAGCATTACGGTGTTTTATGGTTTGTGCTGGCGTTAGCTGTGCTGTTTGCCTGGGGGATTCAGGCGTTTTGCATGAAGTTTTCAAATAACCATATGAGCGCCGAAAGCATTTTCTTTTACATGACGGTTACCGCATTGGCGTTGATTCCGGTTGCTGTTGCCATGACTAATTTTGATGGCTCTTTGGATTTTAGTGCCAATACCCTGCTTAAAACGGCAGCTATTCAAGTACTTAATTCAATTGGTGCCTTATGCCTGGTTTATGCATTTCGCTACGGTAAAGCCATTGTTGTTGCGCCGCTGGCTAATGCCGGTGCACCTCTTATTTCAACGGTTTTAACCATTTTATTGTTAAGCGTTGTTCCCACCACAGTCAAAATTATCGGCATTATTTTAGCCACCATCGCCGCCGTTATTTTGGCAATGGAACCAGAGGATACTGAACATGAAAATTAATAAACAACTCTATTTAAGCTTGATTGTGGGTGGATTGCTGGCTGGCTGTACGACTGAAGGTGAATCCGTTCGTGCTTCAACTGACGCTCACTACAGCATGCAGGATTTTTCCAGTGTGAAGAAAATCGATGTGCATGTACACGCCAATAAGTCCGACCCGGCCTTTGCTTTACAAGCTCAGAAGGATGGCTTCCAATTATTAACCATCAATGTTGATTATCCGGACTTCCCCTCCATCGATAAGCAGAATGAGATAGCGTTAAACCTCATTCACGACTATCCGAAAACGGTTTATTACGCGGCAACCTTTTCCATGCAAGGCTGGGGAACTGAAGGTTGGGCAAAGCAGATAAATCAACAGCTGGACAAAGAAAAGCAACAGGGCGCTGTTGCGGTAAAAGTGTGGAAAAACATTGGCATGCAATTCAGGGATAAAAACAATCAACTGGTAATGATTGATGACCCCGGTTTTGATCCTATTTTCGAACATCTTGCGCAACAGCATATGCCTCTGATTGGTCATCAGGGAGAGCCTTACAATTGCTGGCTACCCGTTGAAAAAATGAGTGTGAAAAACGATCAGGAATATTTCAGCAATCACCCTCAGTATCACATGTATTTGCACCCTGAAATGCCATCCTACGAACAGCAAATGGGTGTGCGAGATGCAATGCTGGCTAAAAATCCGCAATTACCCTTCATGGGCGCACATATGGCAAGCCTTGAATGGAGCACTGACAAAATGGCGGAATTTCTCGACCGCTTTCCTCAGGCAGTAATTGATATGGCTGCCAGAATGGGTCAGTTACAAGCCCAGTCACAGAAAGACCGTGAAAAAGTGCGTCAGTTTATGATCGATTATCAGGATCGTATTTTATACGGCACTGACCTGACCTTTTCACCTGAAGCTGATGACGCACAGTTTAGTGCTGAAGCGCATCGGGTATGGCTTGCTCACTGGCGTTATCTTAATACTGACGACGTGCTGCAGGTTTCCGATTTAGATGGAGAGTTTAATGGGCTGGCGCTGCCTAAAACTGTGATTGATAAAATTTATTATCAGAACGCACAGCGCTTTTTCAATATTCAGTAAATGAACCCTATAACCCCAGCCGATAGAGCCGAACGTAACTGACGGAGAGTGACATGCAAAACAAATTTCACCTGTGGATGACCATGCTTTTAGGCATACCACTTTTTTTAAGTGGATGTGCCACCACATCTGAAACCCAGAGTGACACCTATAAAGTGGGTCAGGCTGGTGTAACACTGGAATTTAACCAGAGCTTACAATCGAGAGTCATTAGTCATCTTAATCAGGAAGGCAAATCACTTGGTGACTTTGGTTACAGTGAATACGTGCTGTTGTCTTCCGGAGAAAAAATCACTGATTTTAATGTGACCGACGTGACCACTGGCACAGTCGACTCTGAGTTAGGTCATGGGCAGCAAACCTTACTTACCGGTCAGTCTGCACAAGGTATTCGCAAAAGCGTTAGTGTGCAGTCGTATCCGGACTATCCGGATATGTTGTTTGTAAAGGTGAGTTATACCAATACCAATGCCGAACCACTTGTTATTACGCAATGGGTTCAGAATGCTTATCAGTTAAAGGTTAATTCGTTGTTGTCGGGCGTGGATTCTGATGCGCCAGCGTTCTGGGCATTTCAGGGGGCATCCCATGCTGATCGTCGTGACTGGGTGATGCCATTAATTCCAGGTTATAGTGAACAAAACTACATGGGCATGAATGCCTCTGACTATGGCAGCGGTACGCCGCTTATCGATGTCTGGCGTAAAGACGTGGGTTTGGCTGTAGGTCATCTGGATTTGGACCCGCAGTTAGTTTCTTTACCCGTAAGTTATCCTGCATTGCAGCAGGGCGCGAGTCTGGCGGTGGAATTTGAAAAACACATTAAGTTAATGCCAGGTGAAACCTTGCAAACACTGGATACCTTTGTTGCTGTGCACCACAAAGATTATTACGCCACTTTGGTTGATTATCGAAAAGTCATGGCTAAAAAAGGTCTGGTGATGGCAGATGTACCAGATGCAGCCTATGAACCTATCTGGTGTGCATGGGGCTACGAGCGTGACTTTAGCGTTGAAGAAGTAGAGAAGACCCTGCCTAAAGCCAAACAGCTTGGCCTTGAATGGGCGGTACTGGACGATGGTTGGCAAACGTCGGAAGGTGACTGGTATCTGGATAAAAACAAGTTCCCCAATGGCGATAAGGATATGAAGGCTTTGGTAGATAAAATCAAAGCAGCAGGTTTAAAAGCCAAATTATGGTGGGCACCTCTGGCGGTTGATCCTGGTACTGATTTATTACATGACCATAGCGATATGTTATTGCTCGATCAGGATGGTGCGGTACAGGATATTACCTGGTGGAACAGCTTCTATTTATGTCCGGCCTATTCAAAAACCCGCGAAAATGCGGTTCGATTAGTCAAAAAGATTATTGGAGAGTGGGGATATGCTGGTCTGAAAATTGATGGACAGCATCTGAATGGTGTTCCTCCTTGTTATAATCCGGCGCATCATCACGCATCTCCGCAAGATTCAGTCAATGAGCTGGCAGAGTTCTGGAAGCTCATATACGACACCGCCATTGAGATTAATCCTGATGCTGTGGTGGAAATCTGCCCCTGTGGTACGTCATACGCTTTCCACAATCTGCCTTATATGAATCAAACCGTCAGTTCTGATCCGCTGTCATCCTGGCAGGTGCGTTCGAAAGGTAAAACGCTTAAAGGTTTAATGGGGCCATCTGCACCCTATTATGGTGATCACGTTGAATTGAGTGATAACGCCAGTGATTTTGCGTCCTCATTTGGTATTGGTGCCGTGCTTGGCAGTAAATTTACTTTGCCGTCACCGAATAACAAAGCGGCTGCGGCGTTTGTCTTAGATGCTGAAAAAGAGAAAACCTGGCAACACTGGTTTGATTTATATAACAAGTTAATGCTGCCAAAAGGTGAGTACCTGGGTGATCTTTACGACATTGGATTTGACTACCCGGAAACACATGTGGTCAGAAAAGACGGCAAAATGTTTTATGCTTTTTATGCTCCGGACTTTGATGGAACTGTTGAATTCCGTGGTTTACAGCCGCAGAAATACCGTGTTGTTGATTATGTAAATAATCGCGAACTGGCAACCGTCAGTGCCGATCCGCAAAAGGGTACTGCAACGCTGGCAACGCAGTTTAAACAATACCTGTTAGTGGAATTGATCCCGCTTGACTAGATCCTATTTACAATTCTGGTTGTTTTGCACGCTGCTGTTTAGTCTGATAACAGCAGCGTCAGCAACAGAACGTGGCCAGATTGCCCCGGATTTTGAATTACCTGTTTTGCAACAGGAGCAAGCCATAAACCTTGCGCAGTATCGCGGTAAGGTTATTTATGTGGATTTTTGGGCCTCTTATTGCGTAGCCTGCCGTTTAACTATGCCGGTGTTAAATCAGTTAAAAGCGCAATTTGGTGAACAGGGATTTGAAGTCCTGGCGGTGAATATTGATGAACATCAGCGGGAAGCGCTGGCTGAGATGCAAAAACAGTCTCTCAACTATCCGGTTTTATGGGATCAAAACGGCGACGTGGCGCACGACTATGGTGTGCAGGTTTTACCAAGTGGATATTTAGTCGATGCACAAGGAATTGTCCGGCTGGTTCAAATAGGCATGTCGCAAAAACATCAGCAATTTCTTGCTGCTGTGATCGATAAGCTGTTGGCTGAACGCATCAACTAAGGTAGATTTGTTAAAAATAACAATTGTTTAGTAAATGAAAGTCGAAATTGTTTCTAAGTTTCGATCTGATTAAAATAACCGTAACTGCTATACAAACTGAAAGTTAAAGGAATTCAATGCGCGATACCAGTCATAGACGTGAGCAAATAGCTCGAATGCTGAAAGAAAATGGAAGTGTACAGGTATCCACTCTTACGGGCATGTACGATGTGACGGGTGTGACCATTCGTAAAGACCTGCACTTTCTGGAAAAGCAGGGAATCGCTACCCGTTCTTATGGTGGTGCTATCCTCAACGATAAAAGTCTGTTTGAAACCGAAACTACCTTCGACCGTAAACAAGTGCTGCACGTTGAAGAAAAATGCAATATTGGCAAAGCCGCCGCCGAGTTAATCAAAGATGGTGATTCAATCATCCTCGACTCGGGTTCCACTACATTGCAATTAGCGTCACATCTGCATACTGCTAAAGACATTACGGTTGTCACTAACAGTTTTAATATTGTTGAGCAGCTGATGGGTTATGAGCAGCTTGATGTTATTTTGCTTGGTGGCACATTACGTCGCAAAAGCCAGTCTTTCTTTGGCACAGGTGCACATAATATTCTCAGAGATTTACACGTTGATAAGCTGTTTTTGGGGGTGGATGGTTTTCATATGCAGCAGGGCATTACCACGCATTTTGAAGCAGAAGCCCAGCTTAATCGTCTGATGTGTAAGGTTGCCAGCGAAGTGATTGTGGTAACCGATTCTTCCAAGTTTGGCCATGTGTGTTTGCACAAAATTCTGGAGCCGATGAACGTTAGCCGGATTGTGACCGATAATAATATTCCACAGGATTATTATGAAGGGCTGAGACGTTTAGGCATCGAAATTACCCTGGTTGACGCCTGATATTCTGATTATCTGAAAATTTGGTATGCATCATCAAAACTGCTCAGAATATGCTGGCATTGTCCGGCTAATTCTGG
The DNA here is from genome assembly GCF_014270035.1 of Neptunicella marina. Lineage (GTDB taxonomy): Bacteria > Pseudomonadota > Gammaproteobacteria > Enterobacterales > Alteromonadaceae > Neptunicella > Neptunicella marina. The sequence goes on from NZ_JACNEP010000008.1 coordinate 77,519, forward strand.
GCTTACCGGCAAAGTGTCTGGTATTGCGACGGTATAACAGCCTGCTGCGATAGCCGCCTCTATACCCGGATTAGAATCTTCAAAAACAACAGTTCGCTTTGGATCAACCGAGAGTTGTTTGCACGCCAGTAAATAACAATCCGCTGCAGGTTTGGGGTTTTTCACATCTTCCACTGTAATCATGGTATCGAAATAGCGGGCAAAATCTGTGCGCTGAAAGCTCAGCATGGTTGATTCTTTACCTGCTGATGTGACCAGACCTAACGGGATATTCAGCTGTTTGGCAAAGTCGAAAAACTGACTGAAACCGGCTTTTTGCGGAAGTCCTTTGGCTTTGGCGTCATTTATATAAGCGCGGTTATATTTGATAAAATCCTGCATTGGAAAATCTGCACCAAAGCGGCGATGTGCCATCCTGTAACATTCATCGGTCGGCACACCGATAAATTCGTGAAACATCTCTGGCGTAAATTCGACATTAAAACGTTTTGCGGTTTCTACCCATGCTTCACAACTCAATGCTTCACTGTCAAATATAGTGCCGTCTTTATCAAATAATATCGCGTCAAACTGAATGTGATTTTGCATGCATAGTTCCCCTGTTTCAGTAGGGAAAATTTATCATAAAAACAATAAGTTGTACGACTAATATACAGTCACTCCCTGGAATAACTTAGACGATAAATTACGGCATGCTGTCGCATAATTATGCCGTAAACGTCAGTACTGATTACCAGTATTGCTCTACGGTAATCTGACCCGGTTGACGTCTTAGGTTTTTTGTCAGTCCCATCGATTCAAGCAAGGTTTTACATTCTTTAATCATGTCCGGATTACCACACATCATAACCTGGCTGTGTTTATCAATCGTGTGGTTAGCGGCTTTTTGTAATTCGTTTTGCTGAATTAATTGCGGAATACGGCCGTTTAATCCTTGTTCATAAGCTTCGCGGCTGACGACAGGGATATAACGTAGTTGTGCCGGGTGTTGTTGTTGCATTGACTCAATCAATGCCTGATAACTCAAATCTGCACTAAATCTGGCGGCATGCACCAGCACAATATGTTTGAAGCGTTGCCACGGCGCGTCTGTACCCAGAATCGATAGAAAAGGACCAATGCCGGTACCCGTTGATAATAACCACAAACATTCACCATCAGGCACTTCCTCCAAAGTAAAAAAGCCGGTCGCAGGTGATGACACCTGCACTGAATCACCTGGTTGCAGGGCTGCCAGCTTTGGCGATAACAAGCCATCGGCCACATTGGTTAAATAAAACTCTGCATAGCTGGTGTTAGGTGGATTCACCAGTGAGTAGGCACGTTGAATACGTTTATCGTTTATATCCAGCCCGAGTTTAACAAACTGACCAGCAATAAAATTCTGCGGTGGCAATTCTACTTTGAGGCTGAATAAATTATCAGTCCAAAAGTGATTACTTAATACTGTTGCTTGTTGCCAGTTTGCCATCTTAATCTCCGGTGATTGGTTCCGATGAGTGTTTAAATTCCTCGACTGTTAATATTGATCAGGGGTGACTACCCGGTTGCGACCACTCAGGTTTGCCTGATATAACGCGTGTTCAGCACGGGACAGTAACTTGTTGTAATGGTATTCGTGACGACTGGAAACCACGCCAAAACTGGCGGTAAATCGTATTTCCTGTCCTCTGTCAGTTAAACAAATTTGTCCGGTTGATAAGCGTAATCGTTCTGCCATATGTAAAGCGCCGTCGTCCGAGGTGTTTGGCATTAACAGGATAAACTCCTCGCCACCAATACGGCCAATGTAGTCGCCGGTGCGTAAGTTGGTCGCCAGCGTGTTGGCAAAGGTGCGCAATACCATGTCACCCACATGATGGCCGTATTGTTCATTGATGGAATGCAGATTATCAATATTGGTCAGGATCAGGCTGATCCACTGTTCGCTGCGCTGGCAATGTGCCATCAGTTTTTCGGCAGTTTGCTCAATACCATTGAGATTAAGCGTGCCTGTTAACGGATCTGTGATGGATAACTCACTGTTACGGCGCGCCAGATCTGCCACCACTATCATCAGAATACCAATACCAATTGCGGTGTAATCTACCGGCAAAAACATAAAGGAAATGAAGTCCAGATATTGTTTTAGTTCGGTACTCTGAGTCAGGTGTTGCTGAATCGTCAGGTATGCACGACTGGCGTGAATAAGCACTGAGATTTGCATAATCAGCGCCATGGCTTTATCTGAGGCAGATATTCCGCCTTTGCGTCTCAACAATACAATAACGCCCAACTGTAGACACAAGGATACAAAAATAGGGCTTATTGCCATTCGCAGCCCGTTACTGCTGAATATAGATGAGAAATACACCATAAAATTCAACGCGACAAAGGCTGCTATAACAAACCAGATCATATGCACTGAACGTTCGGCACGTACCACAAAACCATATACTACGCAGGACACGGATATCATAGTAACCATGGTATCCATCAGCCAGAACAGGGCTTCGGAAGAAAATAGCGAAATAGGAATCAGGTTAACCAGCCAGCCGATACCACCAAAAATAAAGCCGGTTCCCCAGAATAATATATGGCGATGCTGGTCACATTTTTGCCAGATATGTAGCATGACCCAGCCAAATATAAAGTAGATAAGGCCCTGAGAAACAACAATATATAAAAGCGGAGACACAGTTATTTCCTGTAATTATTGTGCTGGCACCACTATATCGAATCCATGCCGTCAGGCAAAGTCATGTGAGGGATACAAGTTGTTTATACAAGTGAGGTTAGTAAATTATTCAGGGGCTGAGGTTTGGAAAGCGCATATCCCTGTGCGTAATCGACGCCCAGCTTGCCCAGTTCCACCATAATGTCTTTTGATTCAACAAATTCTGCAATAGTCTGAATGTTTAGTGTATTGGATATATCCTGAATCGAACGCACCATGGCACTATCGACAGCGTCGATCAGAATATCTTTAATCAATCCGCCATCGATTTTTACAAAGTTCACTGCCAGATTTTTTAACGTATTGTAAGATGAAAATTCATTACCAAAATCATCCAGAGCAAATTTGCAACCCAGATTGGCAAAGGTTTTAATGAATTTGCGGGTTTCATCCAGATGGGTGACGGCATCGGTTTCTGAGAGCTCAAAACAGATTTTATGATGTGGTATTTGATACTGTTCAAAGGCATTTAACAGGAACAGTTTTAGTTCGTTATCCGCGATCGAGAATCCACTGATATTGATATGGCATAAACTCAGTGATTCCAGTTGTTGTGGATGTTGATTTAGCCATTCAAAATAGTTTTTGACTACCCAGGCATCAATCATCGCCATCAGATTATGTCGCTCAGCAGAGGGTAAAAATGATGACGGACTAATCAAGTTGTCCTGCAAGTCTGATTTCATGCGTAACAGAATTTCGTATTGCGCCGGAGAATCAGTCGATTTTAGCGGGTGATAAGGTTGAAAATACAGCTCAAATGTATCTTTTTCCAATGCCTGATTTAACATAGTTAACCAGTTTTGATCGGTTTGAAAATGGGTCACTTCCTCACCTTCATCGCTGTATTGATGAATTTGATTACGCCCTTTTTGTTTTGCACTATCACAGGCAGAGCTGGCTTTGCTGAGTAACTTTTGCTGGGTATCCCCGATAAGATTGCTGGAGGCGATACCTATACTTAAACCCAAATCAAAACGGCGTTTTTCCCACATAAAGCGAAACTGATTACCAACCGATTGCAGTTGCTCAGCAATTTTCAGTGAATCCGATGCCAGCTCACCTTCAAGTAATACCGCAAATTGATCGTTATTTAAACGCGCCAGTAATGCTCTGGAACTAATGGCCTGATGCAGACGATGAGATAATTGGCGTAGCAGAATATTGGCTGCTTCGTAACCGCAACTTTCGTTAACCCGGGCAAAATCGTTGATGGCAATAATTAACAAACACAGTCCGCTCTGGTTTTGACGGCTGTATTGCATCGCATGTTGCAAACGACGATCAAATTCACGGTGGTTGTATATACCCGTTATCGGATCATGGCTGGCTAAATAAGCCATGCTTAAGTGATTATGTTTGCGCTCGGTAATATCCGTTATTGAGCCATACATCAGGCTTTCACCTTCATCCTGCTTAATCTGAACAGAAGTGGAAAACCAGAATTCCGTACCGTCGCGTTTGCTACCCTGTACTTCCTTATTAATCACAAAGCCGTGCTGATGCAGCTCTTTTAATAGTTTTTGTCTGTCTTCCTGATTGCGGTACAAATGCTCGGTGGTTTTTACTTCACTCAACATTTGTTGAGGGGACTCATAACCAAACAGTTGCACTAATGCCGGATTGACGTTTAGTAGCTGTCCATCCTGTGACGACACGTATAACCCGTCGACCGTGTGTTGCACCAGATCATAAAACTGCTTTAAATCTTCGATAACCTGAGTTTGTTCGGAGTAAAGGCTCAGGCGCGCTTGTTGCTCTGCCGCATCATTGGCAAAGGCGATAAACAACCCACCCAGTAATACCAGTAGCAGCATGATGTGATTGATATGGTTATCCACAATAATGCCATTAAGGAACAGGCTACTTTGACCAATGCTGACAAAACAAATAAGCAGCCAGCCACAGATAAATAAACGTGGTGCCAGCTTGTTGCCCTGACGTACCGCATTAAATGTCAGCCACAGCTGGATCACTAAAATGGCGGAAGAAATACTGGTGGCAAACACCAGTTGCCAGTATGCGTTTAAAATAAAGCTAACCAACAATAATCCGCTACAAAGCGCATAAGCGGCATAACGCCAGTAAGCAGCTACCGGTTGCAAAACAGAGTGAGATACTTTGACCAGACACAACAGAGTAAAGGCCAGCAAGCCGCTGGTAAATGAGGATAAGTAAGGAACTAAGCCCAGCCATTGGGTGAGCAATCCCTGCAGATTGATTAATAATAACCAGGCACCCAGACAACTGGCAGAAAACCAGAAACGTACCGGACTGCGGCGTAATACGTAGGCCACCATAAAATAGGCAGACAGTATCAATAACGCACCACTGATAAATCCGGTTATCAGTTTATTCAGTAATTGATTTTTAGCCCATTGCTCAGCCGATACTAAAGATAGCGGCAGTACCATAGGTCCGTCGTCTACCAGCTTAAAATACAGGGTCAACTGCTCATGGGGCTGAAAGCTCACCGGTAGCGAAAACTGACCATTTTGCAGTGGATGTAACTCATCAACCCGATCTGTACCGGTAAAATGTGATGAACGGATACGTGATTTGCTGTCCATCAGGTACCAGTCGAGTTTATTTACACCGGGGTTAGCCATAACAATATAGGCATCAATCGTTTGGGCTGCGGCATTATTGATAACTAACTTGCCCCATAATGCCTGCTGGTCTTCAAGGGGGGATATATTATCCGGCGAATGCCACATTGAAGAGGAGACTGCATGTGATAATTGCAGGTTGTCACCGATGCGCATCACACTTACATGTGTATACAAGTTAAGCTGTTTGGTAGACGCATCAATTGATACTGACGCGGCCGTATATGAAGTGTAAAAACACATCAGGCCTAACCAGAATAATTGAATTAAACGTCTTAACTGCAACCTCAAATTGTAACGCTCCTGTTTGTGATAGGGTGTGCATTCTATCTGGCGCTGTGTGTGCGCCATATTTGCCAATGACTAAGTGTGCTAAACAGCACTATGCAATCTGACACATCACACCCTACACCCGACTCGAATAATCAGCAAAAAATATAGCATAAGTGTTTAACTATTATTATAGGGCTTTTGTATTAGCATCAATGGGTTAACTAGCAGGTTATAATCTCATACAAACCAGCAAAAACTCTTGTTTCAAAGCTGATATAGTAGTGTTAATTGCTTGAGTAACTCTCCCATTACAAAGTGGGAAAATGATAGGTTCGTTATGTCCCCCAAATTTGAGTACAGCTATGCTGATCTTGGCGATGACTTTTTCCAGTCTGTTGTGCCTGAGAAAGTTTCTTCTCCCCAGCTACTGTTATGGAACGTACCTTTAGCTGAAGAATTGTGTCTACAAAGCGATATCACTCAGCACGCAGCGCAATATTTTAGTGGTAATAAACTGATTAGTGGATGTCAGCCGGTGGCGCTGGCTTACGCCGGACATCAGTTTGGTCATTTTAATCCACAATTAGGCGATGGACGCGCACATTTGCTGGGTGAACTGCTGGACTCGCACCACCGCCGTTGGGATATACAACTTAAAGGTTCGGGGGCTACGCCGTTCTCAAGGCGAGGTGATGGGCGTTGTGCGTTAGGGCCCGCCATTCGTGAATATATTATGAGTGAGGCCATGTATGCCCTGGGTGTACCAACCAGCCGAAGTTTGGCTGTGGTCGCAACAGGTGACACGGTATTTCGCCAACAACCTGAGCCGGGCGCAGTCGTTACCCGGGTTGCGAGTAGTCATATTCGAGTGGGGACATTTGAATATTTCGCCGCGCGTAAAAATGCCGACGCGTTAACTAAATTACTGGATTACAGTATTGAGCGTCACTTTCCGCATATTGAAAAAAGCCCGGAAGCATTCTTAAACGCTGTTATGCATAAACAAATAGAACTGATAGTAGCCTGGTTGCGGGTTGGATTTATTCATGGCGTGATGAATACCGACAATACTGCTATTAGTGGTGAGACGATTGATTTTGGCCCTTGCGCAATGATGGGGGTTTACCATCCAGGTACCGTATACAGTTCTATCGACAGTGAAGGTCGTTATGCCTATGGGCGCCAGCCGCAAATTGCACACTGGAATCTGGCACGGCTGGCGGAATCCCTGATTCCGCTGACTGATAAAGATGAAAAAAGGGCGGTCGAAAAATTAACTGAGGTATTGAATCAGTTTTCAGATGTATTCTCATTTAAGTACCGACAAATGCTGATGCAAAAAACAGGGTTGCAACAGATCACAGAGCAGAATGTACAGCTGGTTGAGAAATTGCTGGATATCATGACCGAACATGAGCTGGATTACACGCGCACCTTCAATCAATTGACCCGACTGGCAGATAAAAAAATAACGGTAACAGCATTACCTGTAGCCTTACATGAATGGGCAGCAGAATGGTTACAGCAGATAGATACAGATCGCACTACAGCTGTGGATCAGATGCAACAGGCCAATCCGGTAGTGATCCCGCGTAATCATCATGTAGAAGCGGTATTGCAACACAGTATTGATACGCGGGATATGCAGGCGGTTCATGACTTTTTAGACGCATTAATAACGCCTTACACGCAAAAAACTACCACTGAAAAATATCAGGACAGTCCGGCGGATGGCGATAAACACTACCAAACATTCTGTGGAACCTGATTTTTCAGCTACATTGATGTTAGTCAATGCACTTTTATTGTGCAGATGGCACTATGATTTTAATTAATGTTTTTATGCGCAGGAGAAAAAAATGAAAAAGTTAGTGGGTGTAGCCGTGTTAGCTGTAACTAGCTTTGGGGTATCTGCCGGTGATATTGAAGCAGGTAAGGCTAAATCTGCCGTGTGTGCAGCTTGTCATGGACCAGCCGGTGTATCCATGATCCCAACCTACCCAAATCTGGCGGGGCAAAAAGAAGCTTATTTAGCCAAGCAGCTTAAAGATTTTCGTGATGGTGTACGTAAGGATCCCGTAATGTCAGGCATGGCAGCCCCGTTAAGTGACGATGATATTGCTAATCTGGCTGCTTATTTTGCAAGTTTGGAGCCGGGCAAATAAGTATCGTTAAACTTGGTCTGATTGAACAAGATGTAAAACAACGACAGGCACTGGAGCTACTACTTGTGACTACAGGTGGCTTCAGTGTTAAATCTTTTGGCAGCATATCGAAATCAGCACAACAGTCTGTTCCGCACATGGATTTATTACTTATTTCACAATCGTTATTTTGGTCTCAGTTGTCCGGGCTTAAGCAACATGCGAACTTACCGATTGTTATCTATGATGTAGTCAGGCCACGTGAATGTCAGGGTATGAATGTGATTGGCCAAATTAAACGCGGCATTGTCTTACAGAGTTTGCCGCAACAGTTATTAGAGCTGTATCAGCAAAAAACACTCTCTTAGCCATACAAGTGTTTTTGAATGGCGGCTAAGAAACGCTCGCCATAGCGTTCCAATTTAGTATGGCCTACCCCGTTAATGTCCAAAAATTCGCCTTGATTCTCTGGCACTTGTTCGGCCATTTCCGCTAACGATACATCACTGAATACCACGTAAGGCGGAACCTGATCTTCTTCGGCAATTTTCTTGCGTAAGTGTTTAAGCTTGGCAAATAGCTCTCTGTCGTAATAGCGTTTACCCAGTACATTGTCGCTTTTCACCTTAAGGCTCAGGCGCGGCACGGCAAGCGTAATTGGCTGTTTGCCACTTAGTACCGTTCTGGCCGCTTCTGTCAGTTTCAGAATGGCATTCTGGGTGATATCCACCCGAATTAATCCCTGATGGATCAGTTGATTAATCAAATTGTGCCAGTATGCATCAGACTGATCGCGGCCAATGCCAAAGGTACTCAGTTTATGATGTTCATTTTTAACAATCACATCCAGCATGTTGCCGCGTAATACATCAATCACATACTGACTGACATAATGTTGATTTAACCTGTATATACAGGAAAGGATTTTTTGTGCTTCAACACTGCCGTCAAAACGTCTGGGTGGGTCGAGACAAATATCGCAGTTACCGCAGGTATGTGCATTGTATTCAGCAAAATAATTGAGCAATACCTGACGACGACAGGTTTGGGACTCAGCAAACGCATGCATGGCCGCAAAGCGCTGAAGTTCAACCGCCTGACGTTCAGGGTTGTCATTCATGCTGATCCACTTTTGAATACGTGCCGCATCTTTTTCATCAAATAACAACAGGGCTTCAGCCGCTTGCCCGTCACGTCCGGCGCGACCGGTTTCCTGATAATAAGCCTCTATCGTACGTGGTAAATCAAAGTGCACCACAAAACGCACATTGGGTTTATTGATGCCCATACCAAAGGCAACGGTTGCGATAATCACATCCACGTTATCGCGAATAAAATCCTGCTGAACCTGATCACGCAGCATGGCATCCATTCCCGCGTGATAACCGCGACAATTAACCCCGGCTTTGCGTAATTCATCGGTCAGTTCATCTACCTTCCTGCGACTCCCGCAGTAGATAATGCCGGAGCCATCCTGCTGTGAAAGATAATCTTTAAGTTGTTTAACTGGCTGATATTTGGTGAGTTGATTGTAGCGAATATTGGGGCGATCAAAGCTGCCCTGATAGACAAAAGGTTGTTGTAAGTCGAGCTGTACCAGAATATCGCGGCGAGTGGCTAAATCGGCGGTTGCGGTTAAACCCATTACCGGTACATGCGGAAATTGCTGTTTAAGCACACCTAACTGACAATAGTCCTGACGAAAATCATGACCCCAGTGAGATACGCAGTGGGCTTCATCGACGGCAAACAGGCTTACATCAAGTTGTTGCAAACGATAGATAAAATCCGGTTGTAGTAATCTTTCTGGTGCCAGATATAACAGTTTTATTTGCCTGTCGTGCAGTTGTTTATAGGTATCCTGAATTTGCTGACCCGGCATATTACCCGTGATATAAGCAGCCGCAATTCCGGTGGCACGCAAGGCATCGACCTGATCTTTCATTAATGAAATAAGCGGTGAGACCACCACAGTTAATCCGGGCAGTAAAAGTGCAGGGATTTGATAACACAACGATTTACCGCCACCGGTTGGCATTAATACCAGTGTATCCTGTCCAGCCATGACTGCATCAATCGCTTCCTGTTGCCCTGCGCGAAACGCGTGGTAACCAAAAACCTGCTTAAGCTGGTTTAGTGCGGGATTGGCATCAGTATTAATGGTGTTATTCTCAGCGATGGACAAAACGGGTAAATTATCAACTATGGCTAAAGTAAGGTTACTGTCACTTGTTCAAACGGCATTAAACCAATTAAGGAAAATACAATGAGCAGTAAAGAATCTGACACGATTCTATCACCAGATGAATTGGCAAACTATGTGGCGGACGTATTTCGTGAGCATATGCCGTTTAATCGTTTAATTGGTATGCAGGTGAGTCAGTTTAATCAGCAGGGAGTGGAAATACGCCTGCCATGGCATGACGGACTGATGGGCAATCCCATCCAAAAAATTCTGCATGGCGGGGTGACTGCGGCTGTGCTGGATACCGTTGGTGGTTTGATGGCGATTATCGAAGCGGTGCGCCATATGCCACAAGTTACGCTGGATGAGTTTAAAAAACGTATTTCCAGAATGAGTACCATAGATATGCGCGTGGATTATTTGTTGCCGGGTAAAGGGGACGAGTTTATTGCCACCGCCAGAGTGATTCGTAAGGGCGCAAGAGTGGCCGTTTGCCGTATGGAACTACACAACACCGATGGTGATCATATAGCTTTTGGTACTGCTACTTATATGATTAGTTAAAGGATATAGGACACGAGTCTAACTTGTTGAATTAACGTAAAAACCAGTACAAGTAGCTTGACGGTTTTATAACCAGTGAAAGGGTTAATTTTTTGAGTTAAATCCTGCCGGTGTGTATCATTGACACCTGTTTCCTCTTACACCTTTCTGGTGGCATTAAATGCAAGATAATTCAGCCAAAGCCGGCATTCTGATGGCGATCGCCGCTTACAGCATGTGGGGATTTGCTCCCATGTATTTCAAGTTGATTCAGGCTGTTCCAGCAGTGGAAATCCTGATGCACCGTATTATCTGGTCAGTGGTAGTTTTGGCGGCGCTGGTGGTAGTTATGGGGCATAAAGATCGGGTTAGAGCCGCACTTAAAAGCCCCAAAGTGCTAAAAATACTGCTGATTTCAGGGCTATTGCTGGCGGGTAACTGGCTGTTATTTATCTGGGCCATTAATTCAAATCATTTGCTCGACGCCAGTTTGGGTTATTACATCAACCCGTTGCTCAACGTTTTGCTCGGCTATTTGTTTTTAGGGGAGCGGTTACGCCGCAATCAGCAAATTGCCGTAGCTATTGCACTGGTTGGAGTGAGTTATCTGGTGATTTCTTACGGTCAGCTTCCGTGGATTGCACTCGTGCTGGCCGGTAGTTTTGGTGTATACGGTTTATTGCGCAAACAAGTGGCGGTGGATTCGTTACCTGGCTTATTTATCGAAACCTGCATGATGACCCCCTTTGCCATTGCTTATTGGATTTGGTTTGCCGGTTCTACCAGTAACTTTGCTGAAAATACCGTGTCGCATGATGTTTTGTTGGCGTGTGCAGGTATTGTGACTACCGCGCCGTTATTGTGTTTTACCGCAGCGGCCAAACGTTTGATGTATTCAACCTTAGGATTCTTCCAGTATATCGGCCCCAGCATCATGTTTTTGTTAGCGGTGTTTGTATATGACGAAGGTTTGCAAATGGATCGATTGATTACCTTTGGTTTTGTCTGGACTGCATTAGCGTTATTCAGTTACGACTCTTATGCTCAGTTTCGTCAGAAACGTAAATTGCAACGCGCAGCGCTGGCAGCTGAATAAAATATAGCCTGTTTAAGGGTGTTGCTGTATGCTGCGCCCCCTTTTGCTTCTTCACCTGACCTTTAAATAAGTAAATATACCATGTCTTTTGAGTCTCTTGGGCTGTCTGCCCCTATTTTACGCGCGGTTAAACAGCAAGGGTATGATACCCCATCGCCTATTCAGCAACAGGCTATTCCGGCTGTTCTGGCCGGACGCGATCTTATGGCTGCCGCACAAACCGGCACGGGGAAAACCGCAGGTTTTACCTTACCTGTTTTGCATTTATTAGCAGAGGGACACAAAGCACGGGCCAATCAGGTGCGTTGTTTAATCTTAACGCCGACCCGTGAACTCGCGGCCCAGGTCGCAGAAAATGTGACTAACTACGGGCAGTTCACCGGATTAAACAGTGAAGTGGTGTTTGGCGGTGTCAAAATTAATCCACAAATGATGCGGTTGCGCAGAGGTGCGGATATTCTGGTGGCAACACCGGGGCGCTTGTTAGATTTATACCAACAAAATGCAGTACGTTTTGATCATCTTGAAGTGTTGGTGCTGGATGAAGCGGACCGCATGTTAGACATGGGTTTTTTCCGCGACATCAAAAAAATTCTGCAGATATTGCCAGCAAAACGCCAGAACTTACTGTTCTCGGCCACCTTTTCCAATGAGATCCGTGATTTAGCCAAGGGTTTGTTAAACAATCCTTTGGAAGTTTCTGTTGCACCAGCCAACAGCACCGCAGAGTCAGTTGAGCAATGGGTTTATCCGGTGGATAAAAGTCAAAAATCACCGTTATTGACTCACCTAATCACGGACGGTAACTGGCAACAGGTTTTGGTGTTTACCCGCACCAAACACGGTGCCAACCGACTGGTGAAACAGCTTTTAGCCAAAGGCATCAGTGCGGCTGCCATTCATGGTAATAAAAGTCAGGGCGCACGCACAAAAGCGCTGGCAGACTTTAAGCAAAATGATGTACGTATTTTGGTGGCCACCGATATTGCCGCTCGCGGACTGGATATCGATAAACTACCTTATGTTATCAATTACGATTTGCCGCATGTGTCCGAGGATTATGTGCACCGAATTGGCCGAACAGGGCGTGCCGGTGCCTGTGGACAGGCGTTATCTTTGGTGACCGCAGATGATTTTGATAATTTAAAAGGCATCGAAAATTTAATTGGCAAACTAATTGAACGGAAACAGGTGAGAGGTTTTGAGCCGCAGCAAGTGTTACCGGCGTCTAAACTGAGTGACAAAGTTAAAAAACCAAAGAAACCGAAAAAGCCTAAGCAAAAATCACAGAATGATGGTGAGAGAACTCAGCCTAAGCCGCAAAATAATAATAACAGTGCCAGAAAAGGTGCTGAGCAAACTCAGGCGACTGCCAAAAAACGCCGTCGTTTCAGACCACGTAAGCCGAATGGTGCTAACAACAACCCTTAGCCACAAACCAGCTGGTTACGGCCAGCTTCCTTGGCCTGATACAGTAAAGCATCGGCTCGGCTCAGCATATCGGTCACCGAACCATTAAACTGATCCGTAAGCCCGATACTGATGGTGCAGGACAATTGATTACCCGCAAAAGGAATACTGAGTGATTCCACCTGCATACGGAACTGCTCAATCAGATCTTTTGCCTGTTCAATCGTTATTTGTGGCAGGTAAACACAGAACTCTTCGCCTCCCATTCGTGCAGGAATATAAGCGGCAAAGTGTCCAATAATAAGGTTGGCGATGGTTTTCAGCACCATATCGCCGGCATCATGGCCGTAGGTATCGTTAATATTCTTAAAGTAATCGATATCCATTAACGCTATGCAGGCAGGTTCATTCGATTGCTGGGCGTGGTTCTCGGTTTTCTGAAAGAAATATCTGCGGTTAAACAGGCCTGTCAGGTAATCACTGTTAGCGGCACGATGCAGTGCTTCAATATTCTCTATGTATTCGATGTTCTGCATTACCCGGCAGAAAAATTCTTCCAGATAAAACGGCCTGGTTAAATAGTCATTAGCGCCACTTTTAATAAAGTTAGCCGACTGTTTACGGTGATCACGATCCGACAAACCAATAATGCACAGTTCTTCTTTACTGTAGCGCACACGCATTTCATCAACCAGTTCCATGCCTGAAGCGTCGGGTAAGTCATTGGTGGTAATCAGTAAACGAATATCTTTATGTTGCGCCAGTTGGTTGCGTGCATCCTCGGCAGTACTGGCTGCATAAGTGACAAAGTTATGCCGTTGTAATAAAGCCAGTGTTTTATTGCGTTGCTGGCGGGAGCCTTCTGCCACCAAAATACCAATCTGTTTGTTTTTTTGCAGGCGAACTAACAGGCGCGACAAATACTCATAAAACTGATTATTGCCCTTAGTGAAATAATCAACGATGGGTTTACTCACGATAATTTCACGGGTTTCTTCGTCTTCACGCCCCGTAACCACTATGGTGGGGATATAAGATTCGATGGTGAAATCGATTGATTCACCCATTGGAGCATCGGGCAAATGAAAATCAACAATGGCACACAAAAACGATTCTGGCATATCCTGATCAAACAGGTGCCTGGCCTGAAACAGGCTGGATGCACACACGGCCTCATAACCGGCTTTTTCAACCACGCGTTGTAAAACCCGTGTGATCGTAGTGCTGTCTTCAATAACCAGAACTTTGGTTGGCATAACTACTTGTTTTAAAAATTATTTATAAGTTAATGATTTTGACAATCATGCGCGCTTTTAGTGCAAAGTTAAATATTTGTTTTTGCTCTGCTATAGCGGGGTTAAACGTGCATAAGCCACAACCAGCCATTTAGTGCCGGCGTCGCTGAAATTAACCTGCACGCGGGCGTGGTCACCGTTACCTTCGTAACTTAACACTGTACCTTCGCCAAATTTAGGATGCAGCACAGCCTGCCCCAACTGGAAACCGGTGGATTCAAACGCGGAATGTGAGGTTGCCGGGCTAAAGCGATTTTGTACCGGGCGGCTTACCGTGGTGCGTAAGCGTACTTCCTCAACACATTCAGACGGGATTTCGCGCACAAAACGTGAAGGGGTATGGTATTTATCTTGTCCATACAGGCGGCGACTTTCTGCATAAGTAATGGTGAGCTTTTGCATGGCGCGGGTCATGCCCACGTAACACAGGCGACGTTCTTCTTCCATGCGCCCCGGTTCTTCGTTGGTCATCTGACTGGGGAACATACCTTCTTCTACGCCTGCCAAAAATACCTGAGGAAATTCAAGACCTTTAGCAGTATGAATCGTCATCATCTGAACCGCATCCTGATGAGATTCAGCCTGATTTTCGCCTGCTTCTAAGGAGGCATGGGCCAAAAACGCAGCCAGTAGCGTCATGTTTTCCGCTTCATCCGGCATTTCAAACTGTTCACAGGCGGTAATTAACTGATCAAGGTTATCCAGTCGGTTCTGCGCTTTTTCACCTTTTTCAGCCTGATACATAGCACGAATACCTGAGGCTTTAATCACGTAATCGGCCTGTTGTTCCAGTGTCATTTCTTCAGTTGCCTGCTGTAACGACTGGATCAGTTCTACAAAGCTGGTGAGCGTGGTGGCCGCACGGCCAGTCAGTTGTTTATTTTGTAATAAACGGTTGGTGGTTTGCCACAAAGTTTGTTCGCTGTTTCTGGCTTGTTCACGTAAGCCAAGCAGGGTTTTTTCACCAATGCCACGAGCCGGGGTATTGACCACACGCTCAAAAGCCGCATCGTCCAGCGGTTGTGAAATCATGCGTAAATAACCCATGGCATCTTTTACTTCCTGACGCTCGAAGAAACGCGTACCACCGTAAATACGGTATGCCATGCCCTGATGTAACATGGCTTCTTCCAGTACCCGGGACTGGGCGTTATTACGGTATAAAATGGCGCAATCGCTTAAGGCGCCACCTGTGTCATTCCATTGTTTAATTTGCGCGACAATAAAACGCGCTTCATCCAGTTCGTTAAATCCGGCATATAAAGAAATTGGTTCACCTTCACTGCCTTCGGTCCAAAGTTCTTTACCTAAACGACCCTGATTATTTTCGATAACGCAGTTGGCGGCTTTGAGAATAGTGCTGGTTGAGCGGTAGTTTTGCTCAAGACGAATGGTGGTAGCACCCTGGTAGTCACGCAAAAAGTGCTGAATATTTTCCACATTCGCGCCGCGCCAGCCATAAATCGATTGATCATCGTCGCCCACTATCATCATGTTATTCTTTGGGTGGGATAATAAGCGCAGCCAGGCATACTGGATGTTGTTGGTATCCTGAAATTCGTCCACCAACACCGCACGAAAGCGTTGCTGATAATGCTGCAAAATGTGCGGATTGTTGGCCCATAGTTCATAAGCGCGTAGCAATAATTCAGCAAAATCGACTAAACCGGAACGGTCACAGGTTTGCTGGTAAGCCTGATAAATATCACGCATTTTGCCCTGCTGATAATCGCCATGAGTATCAATATGTTGCGGACGTAACCCTTCGTCTTTATTGCTGTTGATATACCACTGCACATGTTTAGGCGCCCAGTGTTTTTCATCGAGATTAAGCGCCTTAAGTACCCGCCGGATAAGGCGGTATTGATCGTCCGAATCGAGGATTTGAAAACTGTCGGGTAACCCGGCATCAGTATGATGCCGGCGCAGTAACTGATGAGCGATACCGTGGAAGGTGCCCATCCATAATCCCTGTAATTGGGTGCCCATCAGTTTTTCAATGCGCCCTCGCATTTCGCGGGCTGCTTTGTTGGTAAAGGTTACCGCTAAAATCCCAAACGGGCTGATACCTTCTACTTCCATCAACCAGGCAATACGATGCACCAATACGCGGGTTTTACCGCTGCCGGCTCCGGCCAGTACCAGCATGTCTTTTGCCGGTGCGGCAACCGCTTCGCGCTGCTTTTCATTAAGTTGATCGAGTAAAGAGGTTACATCCATAGTGCAATGCCCAAAATTGCCGGGAAATGATTAGTCGCGAGTATACCAGTACTACTGTTTATATCTACAGTTCATGCCGATTAAATGGCTGTTACAGCAGACAAATTAAATCTTTTAGATGATTAAACTGGATATCAGGTAGCAGATTAATTGTTTCGTTTTGCAGTTGCATGGTGCGGCCTTCAGCATACCAGGCGGTTTTAAAGCCGGCGCGGGTGGCTCCCATGACATCGTTAGTAAAATCATCACCTATATGTAATATCTTTTCAGGTGACAAATTGAGTGCATTGACAGTGAGATCAAACATGGCTCTGTGCGGTTTAAGTGTTTGTTTAATGCCACCATGAAAGCGATGACAAAAGCAGTGCCCAATACCGATTTGATCGACGTTAACGTTGCCGTTCGTGATCGCAACTAAAGGAATTTTGTCGGCCAGCGTTTCCAGAGTGTGAATTATGTGCGGCGCAACCTTAAAGTCACTACGCAAGCGGTAAAATTCGTTAAAGGCTTCTTCAACTGCATGATGTAATCTGGATTCCTTGATACCACATTGGCTAAGGCCGTAATGCAATGAACCACGACGCATCAGGGTGAAATCCAGTTTTAGCGTGGGATCGGCTTTTATGGCCAATCGTTTGCTTTGTTGCCAAAATTGAAAGTCTGTATCGCCGCATTCCGGGTGTTTATTTTGCAAGTACTCGACCAGCTTTGCTTCCGTTTTCTCAATGATCGGCTGATTGTGGTACAAGGTATCGTCCAAATCGAAAGACATGGCATTAACCGGTTGCCAGCGGCGGTAAAAAATCATGATTTGTTGCCTTGTTTTTTCGCCCGGGGATGGGCGTTGTCATATACACTGGCTAAATGCTGAAAATCCAGATGGGTATAAATTTGTGTGGTGCTGATATTGGCGTGACCTAATAATTCCTGCACGGCACGTAAATCACCCGATGATTCAAGAATATGCGTAGCAAACGAGTGGCGCAGTTTATGTGGATTGAGTGGCTGAAAAAGGTGCTGTTTTTGCGCCCATAACTTCATACGTTTGGCAATTTGCCGGGAGCTAATGCGTTTTTGCTGCATGCTGAGAAATACCGCGGGTTCGTCTTCTTTGGCTAACTGATCTCGTACATTTAACCATTCCTGCAGTGCGTGTTTGGCTTTACGTCCCACTGGCACCATACGCTCTTTGCTGCCTTTACCACGAACTCTTAATAGCTCCATATGTTGTTCTATATGGCTTAAATTAAGGTTGGTCAGTTCCGATAAACGTAATCCACAGCCATAGGTGAGCTCCAGCATCGCTTTGTCGCGCAACGCCAGTAACGAATCTTCATCAATATCCAGTAACTGATTGGTTTCATCGACATTTAATGCTTTGGGTAAGGGACGCCCCTGTTTGGGCGCCTGTATATTTTTAGCTGGATTAATATCCAGTTGTCCCTGATTAACCAGATACTGACAAAAGCTGCGTAAGGCAGAAAGGCGCAAGGCAATGCTACGCGGACTGAGCTTTTGTTGTCTGGCATAAAACAATACCTGACGCACGTGATCCACGGTTAACTGAGACCAGTCATCAATCGGCAGAAATTCAATAATTGCCAGCAACTGGCGCTGATAATTCTCGCGGGTCAGAATGGCGAGATTACGTTCGTATTGCAGATAGGCGAGAAATTCATCCAGCCATTTTATCAGGGCTGGTTTTGACATGGTCAGAACTCAGCGAGTTGCGGCACAACCAGTGTTAAAAACTGTTGCAGCTGGGTAATCAGTAATGTGTCCATTCCCGGATGGAAATGGTGCGGTTGCTTACAACCTATGGCCAACAAGCCCATTTCGCCTTGTTCACCGATTAACATCATGGCCACCGAACCGGTGGTTTGCTTTTCAAATACCATGTTCATTTCTGCATGACTTAAACGGCCAAGATAATAAAAACGATTATTAAAACGTTTTTTAAGCAAGTGATGTTTGCTGGTTTCGGGCAAATCGTTATCGGAACCAAATAATTTGAGTGATACTTCGTCCAGTTCCAGTTGGTTCAGTAAAACATCAGTTAAACTTTGTTGAACTTCAACAATCGAACGGCATTTAAATAAACGCAGGTTTAAATCCGCATAAATGCGGTAAATCCGCTCATTCTGTTTGGCCACTTCGATCAGTTCTGATAATTGCTTTTGCAGTATCTTTACTTTTTCCCGCAGTTGCTCGGCCTGACGTTCAATTAGTGATACTGAGCCATGTACCTGATGGGGTACTTTGATTTTATTTAGAATATTTGGATGAGAAACCAGAAAGTCTGGATTGGAGATTAGATATTCTTCTACCTGTTGACGTGACACATGGTTTAACGTTAACTCGTCACTGAGTAGGTTGTCTTCCTTTCTTGATGTCTCGTTCATATTGTAATTATACCATCAAATACATGTTCAACAGGTCCGGTCATTTTAACCACCTGATCGCGTCCTTGCCAACGAACTTTTAAACTGCCACCCGGTAAATCAACTATGACATCGTTGCCCAGTTTACCCTGACTTTGTCCAACAACAACAGCTGCGCAGGCTCCGCTGCCACAGGCCAGTGTTTCACCAGCTCCGCGTTCAAACACGCGAAGTTTAATATGGTTGGGAGAAATGCACTGCATAAAACCCACATTTACCCCCTCAGGGAAACGTTCATGTTTTTCCAGTAAGGGGCCAAGTAACTCTACCGGAGCAGTATCAACGTCATCGACTTCCAACACACAATGCGGATTACCCATGGATACCGCGCCACAAAAAACCGTGTGTTCGTCGGCACGAATAATATAGGTGCCTTCTTCCTTGCCCGCTTTCATTGGAATCTGCGAAGGTTCAAATATGGGTTTGCCCATATTGACGGTAACCTGTCCGTCTTTTTCCAGATAAAGCACCATCTTACCGGCTTTAGTGCTAACCACAACTTTATTGCGATTGATTAAACCCTTGAGCTTAACAAAATGCGCGAAACAGCGCGCACCATTGCCACATTGTGATACTTCAGAGCCATCAGCATTAAATATTCTGTAGTGAAAATCCTGTTCAGGATCATAGGGAGGTTCGACCATTAATAGTTGATCGAAGCCAATGCCGAAATTACGATCGGCCAGCTTTTGAATTTTCTCTTTCGAGAAAAATACATTCTGGGTAACGTTGTCCACCACCATGAAGTCGTTACCCAGTCCATGCATTTTGGAAAAATGAATTTGCATCGAGACTACATATATATCTGGTTTTCTGTAGTCTACGGAATTTTATGCTCTCCTTTCCAGAGATCTTTTAGATTTTCTCGTTCTCTGACCAAATGAATTTGCTTACCATCAATTAACACTTCGGCTGCACGGCAGCGGCTATTGTAGTTAGAGGACATGGTGAAACCGTAAGCGCCGGCGCTGCGTACCGCCAGATAATCGTCTGGTGCAATGGCTAATTCACGGTCTTTACCCAGAAAATCACCGGTTTCACAAACAGGGCCCACCACATCGTATAGCGCATTTTCACGTTGCTGTTCAGTGGATACCGGAATAATTTCCTGCCAAGCGGAATATAAAGCCGGACGCAATAAATCGTTCATGGCGGCATCAACAATGGCGAAATTCTTTTCTTCACCTTGTTTAAGGAATTCGACTTTAGTGACCAGAATACCGGCATTGGCCATAATGGCGCGTCCCGGTTCAAATATGAGTGTTAATGATTCCCGACCTTGCATGCGTTCAGTTAATGCCGCTGCATAAGTTGCAGGACTTGGTGGCGTTTCATTGTTGTAAGTCACACCTAATCCACCACCTACATCCAGATGAGAAATGACGATGCCAGACGCAGCAAGTTCATCAATTAATACTAACAATCTATCCAGTGCATCAACAAAAGGTTCTGTGCTGGTTAGCTGTGAGCCGATATGACAGTCCATGCCAGTGATTTTTAAATGACTCATGGTTGCAGCCTGGCGGTAAGTGGCAATGGCTTGCTCGCGGGCGATACCAAATTTATTGGCTTTTAAACCGGTAGAAATATAGGGATGCGTTTTGGCATCCACATCCGGATTGATACGCAGTGAGATGGGCGCAACTTTATTGAGCTGTGCAGCGACTTTATTAATGCGTTCCAGTTCTGGAATCGACTCGACATTGAAGCATTTAATTCCTTGTTCCAGTGCGTAAGCAATTTCCTGTTCGGTTTTGGCTACACCAGAGAAAACCACTTTGCTGGCATCGCCCCCTGCTTCCAATACGCGTGCTAATTCGCCACCAGACACAATGTCAAAACCTGAGCCTAATTTAGCCAAAACCGATAATACGCCAATGTTGGAATTGGCTTTAACGGCATAACAAATTAAATGCGGATGGGTACCCACTGCCTGATCAAATGCCTGCCAGTGACGTTCAATCGTTGCGCGGGAATAGATATAACATGGTGTCTGGTGTTGACCGACAATGTCCTTCACAGAAACATCTTCGACC
This sequence comes from Neptunicella marina, assembly GCF_014270035.1. GTDB lineage: Bacteria > Pseudomonadota > Gammaproteobacteria > Enterobacterales > Alteromonadaceae > Neptunicella > Neptunicella marina. Next base: position 98,487 of record NZ_JACNEP010000008.1, read on the forward strand.
ATTAACTGATTGTTTTTATAAGTAAAATGATCCACGACTATGATTCCTTTTTATCACTGTTTTCTGTTGTTGGCGGCTGTGATTGTTGATTGGTTTTTGCCGGTTCAGGCAAAAACAGAGGACCTTTCTGGCCACATCCCGATAGTGAGATGCAGATAAATGACAGGCCTGTCAGATAAAGGAGTCGTGCTTTTTTCATATTCGGTTTCGGTTCAGTTTTAGCTGGCCCACATGATGACATGAGAGCCGCTAAAATCAATCAAAGAAACATGAATATCATAGAATAAATAACAAATTATTATTAAAATCGCTCATTTTTATGAATATTTATTTCCATCTCTTCATCATCCTCATGTGCATCCCAGCTATTTTTGATTGCTCTGATTTCAGGCAGGATTTGCATAAAAATACTGACTAATCTTGGATCGAAATGACTACCGGCGCTTTCCTGAATAGTTTTGACTGACTCTTCAACACTCCATGCTTCTTTGTATGGACGTTTCATGGTCAGTGCATCAAATACATCAGCAATAGCGACTATCCTCGCTGATTCAGGAATGTCTTCACCTGCAAGTCCGTCCGGATAGCCGCTGCCATCCCACTTTTCATGATGACGCAGTGCGACTTCGGCAGCCAGTTTAAACACCGGCGCCCGGCTTTTGCTTAGAATGTTATAACCCATAGTGGTATGCGTGCGCATCACGGCCCATTCAGACGCATTTAACTTAGCCGGTTTACGTAAAATAGAGCCGGGTATACCCATTTTTCCGGTGTCATGCATTGGGGCGGCAAGCTCAAGTTGTCTTGCATCATTAACATCCCAGCCACAGGCTATTGCAATTGCACGGGCATAAGCGGCCATTCGCCAAATATGTACACCCGTATCCAGATCATTGTAATGCCCGGCAGTTCCGAGCATGTAAATGGCATCCTGATAAGACTGTTTTAACTGGCTGGCACGAACCAGTGACAGATGAATCCTGACTCTGGCTTTTACGATTGGCGGAGAAATTGGTTTGGTAAGGTAATCAACTGCACCGATATTTAAACCGGTCGCCTCGTCGCCTACCTGGGATAAACTGGTCACAAATATAACCGGTATATGTTCGGTATCGGGGTGTTCACTTAATGCCTGACAAGCCTGATAACCATTCATTACCGGCATATCGATATCCATCAAAATAAGCCCTGGTTTTTGTTTTTTAGCCACTTCCAGCGCTTCATGGCCGTTCAGTGCAAATACCAATCGGTACTCTTTGGCTAAAACCTGGCGCATGGCGGCCAGATTTTGCGGTTCATCATCAACAATTAGTATAAGTTCACTATCCATAAATCATTCATCCAGCTGAATTTCAATGTTGTGAGCAAGCTCAAGTATAGCTATTTTGGCTAACTTAAAATCAAAGCCATCAATCGCACTTTTCAGCGTTTGAAGTTGCTCTGATTTTACAATCTTCCTAAGTTCAATTAATGCGGTTTCTAATGGTTCAGGGTCATTGTTGTCACAGGCCAGACAGGCTTGTTGCAATAGATCAGGCAAATCTTGTGAAGAAGCTGTTATGTCCAGCCCGGTATTATCAGTTTTGTGTTGATTTAATAAATCAGAGATGGCGTCACAGGTTTGCCTGAAGGTTTTGATAAATGCCGAGTATTCCTGCTCGCATTTATGCTCATTGTCCAGACCCATTTCCAGTTGTTCAGTGCAGTTCGATAAAAGATTAAGACCAAGATTGGCCGATGCCCCTTTTAACTTATGCAACTGTTCTTTGAGATGTGTGTTATTGCTGTCAATCTTATCTGGCCATAACCCTTGATTGTCATCCAGAAATTTTTGCAGATAGTTGTGGTAAGCCGCTTCATCACTCCAGATAATTAACGCCTGCTCTGTATCAATCAGTCGCTGACTATCACGTTTTTTAGCTTGTTGTGGTTGCGGTGTATAGGCAACCTCACCATGCACATGTTGCAGCACTACTTTTATTAATTCTTCTACATCAAAGGGTTTCGCGACAAAATCATTCATCCCTGCCTGTAATGCCTGCTGGCGATGGATTTTAAACGCCCCCGCGGTAAGTGCTATGACTGGCAAATGATGCAATTTCTGGCTGGCCCGAATGCGCTGAGTGGCGGTATAACCGTCCATAATCGGCATTTGCACATCCATTAACACAATATCGATGTTATCCGGATTTTTATTCAGAATCTCCAGCGCGATTTCACCATCTGTTCCAGTAATCACCGACGCGCCTTCGCCTTCCAGAATACGTTTAGCAACCTCGAGATTAATGTCGCTGTCGTCGACCACCAGAACGTTAATATCCTTTAAACGTTGGTTCTGGGTTTCAACCTGTTGTTCTGGTGTAAGTTCTCCGCGCTGAGATTTGACTCCCTGTACAGCGTTGTAAAGAGACGAACTGGTAATGGGTTTGGTCATGATAAGATCGACCAAATCACTGTTCGGTTCATTTTGTAGTACTTCTCTGTCGTAGGCAGTGACCATGATGATGATTGGACGCTGTTCAGCGGTAGAATTTTCGCGGATGATCTTAGCTGCTTCCAATCCGTTAAGCTCTGGCATACGCCAGTCGAGTAAAATCACATCACACGGGTTATCGGGGTGTTCCTGCAAATGAGACACCAAGCTCTCGCCAGAGGTAAATGCCTGGCTTGACCAGCCAAGACTGCTGGTGATATCGACCAGCGCGTTTAATGCGGAGTCCTGATCATCGGCAATCATTAAACGCTGGTTACGCATTTGTGGGCTGGAGGAATCGGACGGCAGACTGCGCTCGAATTCAAGGCAAAATGAAAATTCACTGCCTTTGCCTTCCTGACTTTGCACGCCAATTTCACCTCCCATCGCTTCGATAAGATGTTTACTGATAGCAAGCCCCAGGCCGGTACCTCCAAAATGACGTGTGGTTGAGGTGTCAGCCTGAGTAAAAGCATTAAATATTTGTTTGAGTTTTTCTTCAGGAATACCTATTCCGGTATCTGTAATGGTAAAACAAAGGTTTATCTTCTCGTCATCGCAAGGCGTCATATTAGTGATATTCAACACCACTTCACCATGCTGAGTAAATTTAATCGCGTTTGATGCAAGGTTGATTAATACCTGACCTAACCGCAGAGCATCACCTTTTAGAAAATCAGCACCATCGGGCACTGAGCCTATTACTACTTCAATATCTTTATCACCTACCGAAGAACCCAGAATGCTGGCCAGATTCTCAAGGATGTCGCTTAATCTGAACGGAATATTTTCAATGGTGAGTTGGCGTGCATCAATTTTAGAAAAGTCGAGAATGTTATTAATTATGCTGAGTAAAGAACGGCCTGCCGCATGGATTTTTTTGATCATGCCCTGAGAAACAGGGTTATTTTCCTGTTTTTCCAGCAGATAACATAACCCCAGAATGGCATTCATTGGCGTGCGGATTTCGTGGCTCATATTGGCCAAAAATTCAGCTTTGGCACTGGCTGCCGATTCAGCAATATCTTTGGCATCTACCAGATCATGTTCACGTTGTTTTTGTTCGGTGATATCAACCACAGACAATACAAAAATGTGTTTTTCACTGGATATTTTTGCATGTCCAAGAGTAATGAGCACTGGAAAAGTCTCGCCAGAAGCTGTCCTGGCCAGAGTTTCGGCTCCTTGTTGCCATATTGTATCGCTGGCAGATGATTCAATAACACGCTGAATATTCTGCTTCAGTAAGGCATAAAATGTACGTTCAAATAATAGGTCACACTCTTTATTCATCATGGATTCGGACGTATAACCAAACATTTTTTCGGCTGCTGGATTAAAGGTCAGAATGGAACCATTTTGATCCAGACTAATGACACCGTTTACCGTTGAAGTGACAATGGCGTTTAACTCTTTGGTGGCAATCGCTATTTTTTGCTGCAGGGTTTGCTGATGTTGCTGTAACTCTCCTTCGCGTTTGGCGACTTTAGACTGCATAAAGGCAAATGCGGATTTAAGTGCATTCATTTCGGCGCCAGAAACGTCAGGCAGTCGGGTGTTGTAATCGCCTTGGGCAATAGATTCTGCAATTTGTGTAAGCCGGGTCAATGGGCGAAATACTCGTTGAATGACCCAGTACAGAATAAGTAACACCAGTGCTGTACCTAAAAACAGGGTAATTAAAAATGTCTGGCGCTTTTGGGTTAATAATGGCGCCACTTTATCGTCGGGAATGGTAGCGATAACAGCCAGATATTGTTGAAAGGCATCATTATTTAAATGGAATTTATTAATGGCAAAATGATGGTCGGCTTCAGCAATAAGATGGGTTTTTTGGTCAGTGAACCCGTCCAGAGAACTCATTAAAGACAGCTCTCCAAACTCATCATCTAATTGATAGGGTTGTCCCATTTCGAATGCGAAACTTTTACTGTTATCCGGGTGCCACAGAAAATCACCCCGGCGATTGACTAAATATCCCTGAACCGGTTGTGAAAACATGTTAGCCATATTGCGCATTACATAAGAAAAATCGATATTGATTACCATTAAACCAATAAGGTTTTTTTCCACAAACACCGGGGTAGCAACCCTTAACATCGGGCGTTTTGGGATCTCAATCTGACCAAATTCCCTGTTGAGGTTGATTGGAGAAATATAAACATTGCCTTCGGGCAATTGCAGGGTTTCGGTAACGTAATTGTATTGGCCTTTGTTCTGTAACTGACTGTCTTTTACCCGGGTAAGCTGGCCTGCAATCCGGTCTACTCTGGCTAATTCCTTGCCGTTATCGGTTGCGCTGATAAAACGGACTTGTGTGTAACTCGGATGTGACCTTAGCAGCTCTCTGAAGATGGTTGACATTCGGGTCAGCCATTCTTCAGTTGATTCTCCGCGGATGGGATCCTGGTCATTATTATTTAATGCGCGTATGTAACCCGATACCGGAGGGATACCGGTCAGCATATTTAAGTCTTCAATGCTGTTGTTGATTTGGTCCTGCAAATAAACAGCACCTCTTTCGGCACTACTTTCCAGCTGTTGATTAAACAGTTGGTATATCCATTTTCGTTCACTACTGAATTGAAAATGACTGATTACCACTGCCGTGGAAAAAACCACAAATGTGACAATAAACATAACCAATTTCTGCATCTGGCGCGGTGCCGTGCGCTGCTGCCATTTACTCACCCAGTGTGCTCCTTGGCGTTACGATAAATTGGATTGTTGAACCTAAAAAATTCCTAATCTCAATCATTCAATCTAGTTCAGCAAATATCAGGCTGCAAATTTGTGGACGGGGAGTGATAGTGATGGCGGAAAATTGAATGATGTCATGTTAAGCTGATAGCGTATAAAACCTTACATTTTTTGCATATTTAACTAGCGCGAAAGTGTGCGATTAGCACTATAATGGCGCCACATTTTTTAGTCGGAATGAATGTTATGTTACCCATTTCTTTACAAGCTCCATCAATGCCTTATCACATGGCGGATTCCGCCGATGAATTGAGTGCAAATGGCTTGTATTTAATTGGTTTTGGCTTTGACGGAACAGCCTGTTTTCGCAAAGGTACTCGTCACGGCCCTGATGCATTACGTGATGTGTCGGAAGATATAGAAAGCTTTTCACCTTACCAAAATCTGGATTTAGAAGATTGCCAATTCAATGATTTGGGTAATTTGAGTCTGGGTGACTCTGATGACGCTGAACAACAGTGGCAACATGCCAGTGATGATTTTGAACGTTTATTTGCGTCTGCTGAACTGGCAAAAAACAAGATTAAAGTGATTACCTTAGGTGGTGAGCATTCGATTTCTTATGCACCGATTAAAACTTATCTGGCTGAATACCCGGATATGGTGTTGATTCATCTGGATGCGCATGCCGACTTACGTGATGGTTATTTAGGTTATCACTTTTCACATGCCTCGATTATTCGTCGGGCACTGGATCATTTTGGCTCAGGGCATGAGCTGATTCAGTATGGCATTCGTTCCGGTACCAAAGAAGAGTACCAATGGATGCGTGAAAATAAGACAGTGCGCACCAGTCGTGAGGACTTTTTGCAGTCTGTACGCGATATTCCGGCTAATCGCCCTGTCTATTTAACTTTTGATTTAGATTATTTTGATCCGGGAATTTTCCCGGGAACCGGTACTCCTGAGCCAGGTGGTGAAGATTTCCATTCATTTATTAAGTTAATAAAAATCCTGGCTGAAAAGAATTTTGTTGGAGCCGATGTTGTTGAGCTGTCACCTGAAATTGACTCATCAGGTAACAGTGCTGTTTTTGCTGCAAAAGTTGTACGGGAGCTGATCCTGTGCATGACCAAGGGGAGATAAAATCTTGGCAGATTGGACAATTGATGATGCTGAACGTATATACCGTGTAAATCGCTGGGGGGCGGGGTATTTTACCATTGGTGACAATGGTAATTTACATATCACACCTGATCTGGCGAATCCGGATATTCGTATTGATTTCAACTCAGTGATTGAAGAAATCAAACAAGAAGGCATTCAGTTTCCGGTTGTTGTGCGTTTTCACGACATTCTTCGTTCTCAGGTGGCTTGTTTAAACAAAGCATTCCGCGAAAATATTGAAGAAGCCGAGTACCAAGGCAAATACATGGGGGTGTATCCGGTTAAAGTAAACCAGATGCGCGAAGTGGTCGAAGAAATTGTTGATGCGGGCGAACCATTTAACTATGGCTTAGAGGCTGGCTCAAAAGCCGAATTGATCACGGCACTTGCCTACAATACCAATGAAGACTCTTTAACTATTTTAAATGGTTATAAAGATGAAGAGTTTATGCGACTTGCTTTGTTAGGCCGTAAATTGGGTCGCAAAATTATTGTCGTAGTAGAAAAATTCTCAGAGTTAATCTCACTGGTTAAAATCTCCAAAGAGCTGGATATCGAGCCGTTGATTGGCTTGCGTTCAAAAATGACAGTCAAGGGACGTGGCAAGTGGGAAAGTTCAGGTGGTGACCGCGCTAAATTCGGTTTAACGATTGCTGAAATTATCAATGCCGCCGGTTACTTGCGTGATAACGGTCTGTTGCACTGTTTGAAATTATTGCACTTCCATATTGGTAGCCAGTTAACTGACATACGTTCAGTCAAAGAAGCCGTCAGTGAAGGTGCACGCATTTATGCAGAGTTATATCGCATGGGTGTGCCACTGGAATATGTTGATGTCGGTGGTGGATTAGGCATTGACTATGATGGCAGTCAAAGCACCAATGATTCATCGCGTAATTACAACATGCAGGAATATGTTGCTGACGTTGTTTACGGCATCAAAGAAGTTTGTGATCTGGAAAATGTGCCACATCCTAATTTGGTCAGCGAAAGTGGCCGCGCCATTACCGCACACCACAGTTGTGTGGTGACACAAATTGTGGGCGAAATTAAAAGTTCGAGCGGTAATCTGGATACCTCATATAAGGAAGATGAACACGTATTTGTTACCAACATGCGTGATTTGGCTGATTCATTGCCGGAAGCCGATAATATTCAGGAAATTTTTAATGATGCATCGCAATATAAAGAGCAGGGAATTGATGCGTTTAAATTGCGTGTACTGGGCTTAGAAGAGCTAGCCAAAATAGAAACGCTCTACTGGCAGATAATGCAACAGGTACAAATGAAAGTGAGTACACAGGAGTTTGTACCTGAGGAAATGCAGGAGCTGGATTACAACCTGTCGTCACAGTATTTATGCAACTTCTCAGTGTTCCAGTCTGCCGCCGATACCTGGGCGATAGATCAAGTTTTACCTGTTGTGCCACTCACTCGCATGAACGAGCGTCCAACGGTTAACTGTTCATTGGTAGACATTACCTGTGACAGTGACGGTAAAATCGATCAGTTTGTTAGTGATAACGGTTTAGCTGATGTGATCCCAATGCATAAGTTGAATCCGGGTGAAGATTATTTTATCGGTCTGTTTTTAACCGGCGCCTATCAGGACGTAATGGGTGATATGCATAACCTGTTTGGCCGCTTAAATGAAGTTCATATATTCAGTTATGATGATGATCCGGAAGACTTTTATATTGAAGAGTTTGTGCGTGGTTCGTCGGTAGAAGATGTGTTATCGATTATGCAGTATAACCCCACCGCCATGGCGCAGGATGTAAAACGCATGATTGATAAACGTGTTGCCAGTGGCGATATTAAACCGCGTGAAGGCGTGAAATGGACTGACTTCTATGAAGCGTGTCTGGCTGGCTACACTTACCTTAAACCGGTAAAAAAATAATTATTCTTAATAAGAAAAGCCCTGTGTATTCAAATGCACAGGGCTTTTTTATATTTATTCGAAGTCAGTTCCGTTTTACGCGCATATTTTACTGCAATAGCAGATACACTAATGTACATGGTCTTTTTAGATTAACCCTATGTGTGCATTATCTCATTATCAGCAAGCAAGATTGACTCGTGACCCGCGATTTGATGGGCAATTTTTTATTGCGGTGAAATCTACCGGCATTTTTTGCCGGCCGGTGTGTCCGGCACGTTTACCTAAAGAGTCGAATGTTGAATACTTTGAATTGGCCAGCCAGGCATTAGAGCACGGATATCGTCCCTGTCTGCGCTGCCGCCCTGACAGCGCCCCTCATTCTTATGCGTGGAAAGGCATAGATACCACAGTGGAACGGGCACTGAGATTATTGTCGGACTATCCACATCTAAGCATTGAAAATATTGCGGAGAAACTGGGTATTAGCGATCGTTATCTGCGCAAGTTATTCAAAAGCAAAATAGGGTTAACTGCTAAACAGTTTCAGCTCAATCAGCAGTTATTGTTCGCCAAAAAATTGTTGCAGGAAACGACTATGTCGGTTGAACAGGTTGCGCAAAGCACGGGGTTGCAATCAGCAAGGCGATTGCAGGAGTTAATGCAACGCAGTCTACGTTTAACCCCACGTCAATTAAGGCGTAAAGCTAGTAATGTACCAACAGGAATTATTGTTCTTGAAATGCCATATCGTCCGCCTTATTGCTGGGCACACATGCGTGATTTTCTTGCACGCCGGGCGGTAGCGGGAAGTGAGTGGGTAGATGAAAAAAGTTATGCAAGATTGTTTCGATTTGCACAAACACAGGGGTGGTTTAAAGCGACACATCAGCCACAACGGAACAGTTTTTCTCTTGAAATTGAGCTAACGGATTTAAGCTGTTTAAAACCCCTGCTGGCCAATATACGACGTCTATTTGATTTGGATGCAGACATGTCAGTCATTGAACAGCAATTATTAAAAACGGGCTTTCCAGTGGATAAGTTATTACATGGCTTACGTTTACCTGGTGTTTGGTCTGCTTTTGAAGCGGGTTGCCGTGCTGTGTTGGGGCAGCAGGTATCGGTAACGGCGGCGATAAATCAACTAATTTTGCTGGTCGACACCTTGGGTGAGCAAACCGCCCGTGGAAAACTTTTCCCGACAGCAGAGCAAATAAAAGAAGCCGATTTAAGTTTTTTACGTATGCCTAATGCACGACGCGAAACTTTAAAAGCGCTGGCGGGTTTTTGCGTTGAACAGCCCGATGCGGATGTGCAGCAATGGCTTTCAATTAAGGGAATCGGTCCCTGGACGGTGGATTACACAAAAATGCGTGGGTTATCAAATCCCGATATTTATCTCGGCGGTGATTTGGTAATTAAGAAACAAACTGAACACATGCAGTTTGAAGCGGATAATGCGGCGCCCTGGCGCAGTTATTTAACCTTACAATTATGGAATCAGGCATGAACATCGATTTTCTGCAGACCCCAATTGGCAAACTTGAAATAAAAGCCTCTGAAACCGGCGTGCATAGTATTTTATTTGTCGATAGCCAGCCAGAGAAAGTATCTCCCAGTAACCTGACTGATGAAGCATGTCGTCAATTAAATGAATATTTTAATGGAAAACGACGCACCTTTGATTTGCCTTTAGCTGCCAAAGGTACCGATTTTCAGCAGCGCGTCTGGCAGGCGTTAAGCACGATTCCATTTGGTGATACTGTTAGTTACGCATATATAGCGAACGCTATAGGTAAGCCAGCAGCAGCGAGAGCTGTTGGAGCTGCTAACGGGAAAAACCCATTATCGATAGTTGTGCCTTGTCATCGTATTATCGGTGCTAATGGCAATCTGACCGGTTACGCTGGTGGACTAGAACGAAAAGCCTATTTACTCAACCTGGAACAAGCATGAACACCATTAGCACGCTGGAATTAATTTTATTGTCTGCGATGTGGGGCGCATCATTTTTATTTATGCGTGAAGCGTCGCCACAATTTGGACCAGTGGCGCTGATTATGCTGAGGACAGCAATAGCGACTTTGTTTTTGTTGCCATTTTTACTGGTATCCCGTCAGGTTAAAGATTGTGTATTGCACTGGAAAGCTATTTGTATGGTAGGACTGGTTAATACCGCTATTCCATTTTGTCTATTTGCTTTTGCAACATTGACTCTGGGGGCGGGATACACCTCGATTATTAATGCTTGTGCACCGATGTTTGCGGCCATTATCGCCTTTTTCTGGCTCGGACAACGCTTAACCCGTTCTGCGATTGTTGGTTTGGTGATAGGGTTTAGCGGCGTAGTGGTTTTGGTGAGTGGGGATCACGGACAGCTTACTGAAAATATTGCCTTGCCTGTATTGGCCGGCTTAGGTGCGACAGCCTTGTATGGTTTGGCTGTTTGTATGACTAAACATTATTTAACCGGTGTGCGTTCTTTAGCGATTGCAACCGGCAGTCAGCTGTTTTCTGCCATTATCTTATTGCCTTTTGCAGTCTTCACCTGGCCTGAAACCGCCCCTTCTTCAAAAGCCTGGTGGCAGATTTGTGCATTAGGCATTGCCTGCACAGGTTTTGCTTATATTCTGTATTTTCGTTTGATTGCCAATGTGGGTATTAGTAAAGCGGTGTCGGTGGCTTATTTAGTGCCATTATTTGGTATTGTGTGGGGGGCACTTTTTTTAGGTGAAGTGATTAGTGTGGATATGATCATGGGCGGTCTGACTATCTTGCTTGGCGTGAGCCTGACCACCGGATTATGGCAAAGGAAACGTCTTCAGACCGCTAAATAACAAATTCGGTTGCGCCCTTCATTTTTTGCCTGATAAAGGGCGCGGTCGGCAATTTCAATTAACTCTTCTAAACTTCCCGGTTTTTCTGTTGAGGTCACACCATAACTGGCTTTAATTTCAAAACTGGACTGGCTTAAATAGATTTTTTCCTGTTGAAGACAATGCTGAATGTGATTGGCCATTCTGACTGTTTCATTCAGATCAGCATCATCAAGTAAGACAATAAATTCATCCCCCCCCCAGCGGCCTGCAAGTCCTGAATCATGTGTGGTATTTTGCAGACACTGGGCAACCATCTGCAGGGCTAAATCACCAGCATTGTGGCCATATTGGTCATTGATTTGTTTAAAGTAGTCAATATCCACGATGATGATGCCTACGCGCTTATTGCGTTTACGCATCTGATTAAAACTTTCTTGCAAATAGTGGCGGTTCGCGAGGTTAGTTAAAGGATCGAAATTGGCTTTTTGGTCAATGGTCTGAATATAGTCACGTACAATGTAACGAACTAACCGATAACTCAGATAAATAATGACCAGCAACGCAATTAGATAATAAATCAGCGTGCGATTGAGTTCCGACTGACGTTTGGTCATGGGACTAATGATGTATAGCTGCCAGTCGAGCAATTCGATAGTGATTTGTGATATCAGAATATCCCCGTCTGGCATATTGAGCAGCTTTGTACGTTCGGAATACGTCTGCTGCTGACGTTGATACTCTGTATACCAGGGAAGTTGTTCAATTTTATGCAGGTTGAGTGCATCCGGGGCCCAGTGTGGATCTGATGCTAATAAAATTTGTTGTTTATTGTTGGCAAAAACAAACTGAATACCATAAGCCTGATTAAAGCGTTTAAATGCCCGTAAGAACTCGCGAAGGCTCTTGGATACGCCGGCAAAACCAATAAAATTACCCTGCTCATCGTATTGTTTTACGTCAATATACAGATGAACATCTTCACGTTTGCCAAGTACGGCTAAAAAGTCGGACGGTTCCTGTTGCATCTCAAAATACCAGCCCACTTTTCCTTCAATTAAATCGAAAATAGCGCCATCAGAGTTGTATTGTTTACGGGTATTTTCATTAGCTATGTAAAAACCGAGATCAAAGCGCGATTGCAGCTGTGCCAGTCGGTTAACAATCTGTGTGTCGGAGAATTGCTGTGTATCGAAGTAAGGTTGGTACACACTGGCGGTTGCCAGTGCTTTGGCTATATGTACAGGTCGCAGTACTTCCTGATCCACCAGAGTTAATATGGGAGAAAAGGCTTGTTGTTGTTTGTAACTCTGGTTGGCGACTATATCCTTCAGCAGCCAGAACGCGGCAACGACTACCGCTGCGATAATTACCACATAAATAATACTAATGCGTTTTAAGGAAAAGAATCTGGTTTGCAAGTTTTACTTATCCATAAGCGTAATGCAGCGAATCTTTGAACCAATAAAAACTGATGCTGGTACAATTTTGCTGGCTGGTTACAATAGTCTGGCGCTTTTATTATAAAGGATAAAACATGTCTTTTTCAGTTGTTATTTTAGCTGCGGGTAAAGGAACCCGCATGAAGTCATCTTTGCCGAAGGTACTTCATCCAATCGCAGCTAAACCCATGTTGCAACACATCATTGATACCGTGCAACAACTCGATTCCGATAATATTCATTTAGTTTATGGTCATGGTGGTGATCAGTTAAAGCAAAGTATTTGTGGCAATAAACTGAACTGGTGCTTACAACAAGAGCAATTGGGAACGGGACATGCCGTGCAGCAAGCTGCAGATGCCATTTCTGATAGTGAAGATGTATTGATTCTGGTTGGAGATGCGCCCCTTATTCAGGCGGGAACTTTAAAACGTCTGATAGAAACTAAAAAGAACTCTGATCTGGCACTACTAACCGTGCATTTAAATGATCCTAGCGGTATGGGACGCATAATTCGTAACGGTGAACAGGTGGTTGCGATTGTTGAACATAAAGATGCCAGTGAACAGCAACGTCAGATAAATGAAATTAATACTGGCATGATGATGATGCGTGGCAGTGATTTAAAACGTTGGTTGGGATTACTTAAAAGTGACAACGCTCAGGGTGAATATTATCTCACCGACGTCATTGCTATGGCTGCCAGCGAAGGCAAAGTGATTAAAGCGGCCCATCCGGATACTGCTGTTGAGGTAGAGGGGGTAAACAATCGAAAGCAACTTGCGGTACTTGAGCGGGCTTATCAGATGCGTAAAGCCGATGAGCTTATGGCACAGGGTGTTAGTTTTGCTGATCCTGCCCGTTTTGATTTGCGTGGCAAGTTTAGCGCAGGTCAGGATGTTTTTATTGATGTTAATGTCATCATCGAAGGCGAGGTAAGTCTGGGTAACAACGTGGTTATTGGGGCTAACTGTATCTTAAAAGACTGTGTTATTGCAGATGATACAGTCGTTGAAGCCAACAGTATTATTGAACAGGCAGAAATTGGTGAAGCTTGTTTGATCGGACCTTTTGCCCGTTTACGTCCTGGCGCTGTAATGAGAGCCAGAGCCAAAGTGGGTAATTTTGTTGAGATGAAAAAAGCCATTTTAGGTGAAGGCTCCAAGGCAAATCATTTAACTTATTTAGGTGATGCCGAGGTGGGTGAAAATGTAAATATTGGCGCTGGTACTATTACCTGTAATTATGATGGTGCGAATAAGTTTAAGACCCTGATTGATGATGGCGCTTTTATAGGTTCAAACTCTGCTTTAGTTGCGCCTGTCAGAGTGGGCAAACGCGCTACAGTGGGAGCAGGTTCCATTGTGACTAAAGATATTGAAGATGAACAACTGGCCATCGCTCGAGCCAAGCAACGCAATATTGATGGCTGGCAACGTCCGGTTAAAATTAAAAAATAATGTTTAAAACAAATCAAAGCCGGTGACTCCACCGGCTTTTTATTATTTTCCTTCAATAGTCGCTTTAATCAGCTGTCCTGCTATTGAGAAAGGCGGTGGAGTATAGGGTAAGTTATCAAAGTCAAAAAAATCGGCTTTGATTATTTCATGGCCATCAACTTTAATGTCTCCAGCCTTGAAATCTGCCAGATAACCAACCATTAATGAGTGCGGAAACGGCCATGGCTGGCTTGAAAAATAACGTAAATTCCCAATTTCCACTCCCACTTCTTCCATCACCTCGCGATGCACAGCCTGTTCGAGACTTTCACCACTTTCAACAAAACCTGCCAGAGTTGAGTACATATCATGTTGGTGATGACGACCTTGTGCCAGCAGAATTTGATTCCCCTTTTTAATTGCGACAATAATGCAGGGCGATATTCTTGGATAACATCGGTGCTCACAGGATGGACATTGGGTGGCGAGCTCCCAATCAATACGATGCATTCTTGAACCGCATTTTCCACAATAACGATGGGTTCTGAGAAAAACCGCCACCTGCCATGCCCGGGCGGCAATCTGAAATAATTCCTGATCATTACGCATAAGAAAGTGGCGCAAAGATAACCATTCGGTACCTTCAATTTCCGGTTGTTCACCTTCCATATCAATTAAATAACAAGGATGCCCCTGATATTCGCCAATTTGGGTTACCTGTTCCAGGTGATGACTGGCATAATCAAGTAATGAAGCGGGTAAATTTGGTACGCCGGGGGCGGTTTCTATTTGCAATAATTGATTGTGAGAAAAAATAAACCACCAGGCAGGCTGTTGGGTTTGAATATTTACATTTTGAATAATCATTCTTACTGCTATCTTTATATAAGGTAAAGGAATTCACGAATATTAAAATCTGTCAGAACAGATAGTAACCCGCAATGTTGTAAACTGATATTCACTTTCCAATGTAATTTAAAATTAGCCGCTAACATAGTTTAGGAGATGTAGATGTTAACAGGTGTGGAACAAGCAAAACAAAAATGGGGTGGCGCGCATAATGCAATAGATAACTGGCTGGCTGAAAGGCAGTTGTTACTGGTGATGTATTGTGAACTGGCTGGTTTACCTCCTTACGATAAAGCTGCAAACGCCTTACCGGATAAAGAACGCATTTCCGAATTTTGTGGTTTATTAATGGATTATCTGTCTGCCGGATATTTTGAAGTGTATGAAAAGCTATCGGAAGGTGAAGAGCTGGCTGATCAGCTTTATCCACAGATTGCAGAGTCAACGGATGCAGCACTGTCATTTAACGATAAATATGCAGAATTAGACAGTGACGCCAATGCACAAAATTTTGATGTTGAGTTATCAAATTTAGGTCAGTTACTGGAAGAACGTTTTGAGTTTGAAGATAAGCTCATTAATAACCTGCATAGTGAGCACGTTTAGCTGTTAACTAAAATAAAAAAGGCGCCGGTTGGCGCCTTTTTTACCTGCATTTCTAATGCAAATTAACTTTTTTGGCGACGCATTGCGGTAAAGAATTCGTCGTTAGTTTTAGTCATTTGCAACTTATCGATTAGGAATTCCATCGCGTCAATTTCACTCATTTCGTGCACGATTTTACGCAGGATCCACATTTTCTGCAGTTCGTCCTGCGAGGTTAGTAACTCTTCACGGCGAGTCCCTGAACGGTTGAAATCAATCGCAGGGAATACACGTTTTTCGGCAATCTTGCGATTCAGGTGCAGTTCCATGTTACCTGTACCTTTAAACTCTTCGTAGATAACTTCGTCCATTTTCGAACCCGTATCAACCAAAGCTGTGGCGATAATAGTCAGGCTGCCACCTTCTTCTACGTTACGTGCAGCACCAAAGAAACGTTTGGGTTTGTGCAACGCGTTGGCATCCACACCACCGGTTAATACCTTACCTGATGATGGAATAACGGTGTTGTAAGCACGTGCTAAACGTGTAATGGAATCCAGTAAGATCACCACATCTTTTTTGTGCTCAACTAAACGTTTGGCCTTGGCAATTACCATTTCGGCAACCTGCACATGGCGACTCGCCGGCTCATCAAAAGTTGAAGCCACAACTTCGCCATTTACCATACGCTGCATCTCTGTCACTTCTTCCGGGCGTTCATCAATTAATAATACGATTAACTGACACTCGGGATGATTGGCTGAGATAGAGGTGGCAATATTTTGTAATAAAATGGTTTTACCCGCTTTAGGCGGAGCCACAATCAGACCACGCTGGCCACGACCAATTGGTGCCGCTAAATCCAGAACTCGCGCGGTGATATCTTCTGTACTGCCGTTACCACGCTCCATGCGCAAACGTTCGTTTGCATGCAATGGTGTGAGGTTTTCAAACAGGATTTTATTGCGGGAGTTTTCGGGTTTGTCGAAATTAACCTGGCTGATTTTTAGCAGGGCAAAATAACGTTCACTGTCTTTGGGAGGACGGATTTTACCGGAAATAGTGTCACCGGTACGCAAGTTAAAACGTCGTATTTGACTGGGTGAAACGTAGATATCATCTGGGCCAGCTAGGTAGGAAGAGTCCGCCGAGCGCAGGAAACCAAATCCATCTTGCAGGATTTCAAGCACACCATCACCGAAAATATCTTCGCCGCTTTTGGCGTGCGCTTTCAGTATAGAGAATATGATGTCTTGCTTGCGTGTGCGGGCCATGTTTTCGAGGCCCATGTTAGTTGCTAAATCAACAAGTTCGTTGATGGATTTATTTTTAAGTTCCGTTAGATTCATAGGTGGGTCTTTCTACTTGAGTCGGCTCTCAACTGCCTGGTTGCTTGAAAAATGATTCTGTTTCTATAGTTAATTATCGCTGGGATGAAGCGAATATTTGGTAAGTGTCCTGACGTGGACTGCTTAAACTTAGCACCAATTAAACAGGAGGTCTAGATAACAAGCTGCAAATTTCACCCAAATACATCAAAACGTTAAATTTTTACGGGTTTTAGCAGTGGCTGAGTCGTTAGTTTGTATTGTTTTAGGAAAGTACTTACCAGCCAACGTTAATGCTGGCCGGTAAAATACAGATGCTTAGATGTTTTCGTTCAAAAACTCAACTAACTGAGTCTTTGATAACGCACCTACTTTAGTGGCAGCAACATTACCGTCTTTAAATAACAGTAAAGTAGGAATGCCACGGATACCATATTTAGGCGGTGTATCACTATTTTGGTCGACATTCAGTTTGCCAACTGTTACTTTGCCATCAAATTCTTCTGCAACTTCATTCAGGATTGGCGCAATCATTTTACAAGGGCCGCACCATTCTGCCCAGAAGTCTACTAATACGGGGCCTGCCGCATTGATAACATCGGCATCAAAGCTATCATCGGACAGCTGGATAATCTTGTCGCTCATTCTTTTCTCCGGTATACAAAGGCTCGTGATACTATCTCACGCATTTACAAGTGGCTATTTATATAGAAACTGTTTTTTAATGCAAGCACTGATAAGCTATAAGCTATGCAAACGACACATTTAACAGAAACACATTTTTCCAACCTGCCAATTCATCCTGACGTACTCAGTGGATTGCGCGAGGCCAACTTCGAACATTGTACGCCAATTCAGGCATTAAGTATTCCCCATTTACTTGGTGGTCAGGATATTGCCGGGCAAGCGCAAACGGGAACCGGTAAAACCATTGCCTTTTTGGTTTCAACCTTTCATCACCTGCTAACTCATCATGAAACCCGCACCGGTCAGCCCAGAGCGATTATCATGGCGCCAACCCGTGAGCTGGCCGTACAAATCCATAAAGACGCGCTGTTATTAAGCCAGCATACCGGTTTAAGTCTGGGGTTGATTTACGGTGGCGAAGGTTATCAAAGCCAAAAAGAACAACTGGAAGCCGGTGTCGATATCGTCATCGGTACCACAGGTCGAATTCTGGACTACTACAAACAAGGTATTTTTTCGCTGGAACATATTCAGGTGATGGTGCTGGATGAAGCGGATCGTATGCTTGATTTGGGCTTCATTAAAGATATTCGTTTTCTATTGCGCCGCATGCCCAGTCCGGAAAAACGCCTGAACATGTTGTTTTCAGCCACCTTGTCCTTCCGTGTACAGGAACTGGCTTATGAACATATGAATAACCCGGTTCATGTACAGGTTGATGCTGAAAATATGACAGCCAGCCGCATTCAGGAAGAGCTCTTTTATCCGTCGAACGAAGATAAAATGTTGCTGTTACTGACATTACTGGAAGAAGAGTGGCCGGATAAAGCCATTGTTTTTACCAACACCAAGCAGGATTGTGAAAAAGTGACAGCCTGGATGCAGGCAGATAAACACCGGGTGGGTTTATTAAGTGGTGATGTCCCGCAGAAAAAACGCCTGCAGATTTTGGATAAATTTACTAAAGGACAACTGGATTTTCTGGTGGCGACTGACGTTGCCGCGCGTGGTTTACACATTGATAAAGTAACCCATGTTTTTAACTATGACTTACCTGATGATCCGGAAGATTATGTGCACCGCATTGGCCGTACGGGGCGTGCTGGCGCCACAGGTCATGCGATTAGCTTTGCCTGTGAAAAGTATGCGCTGAATTTACCTGCTATTGAGGAATATATCCGGCACCCTATTCCGGTGACTGATTATTTGTCTGATGCTTTATTAGATGATGTTAAAGCACCGCGTTATAACCGTAAGAAACGCATGCAAAGTGGTAAAACCTATAATAAACGTGGATCATCCAACGGGCGTAAACATAACAATAAATAATGAGTAACGGACTGGCGAATAATGCCTTATCGCAAGAGCATCTGTACGCAGCAATTGATCTTGGTTCAAATAGCTTTCATATGGTTATCGTCAAGGTTGCTGCCGGTTCGGTGCAGATCATCGGTAAGGTAAAACAAAAAATCCGTTTAGCAGCAGGGCTGGACGAAAACTCTAATCTTGATATGGCCAGTATGCAACGAGGCTGGGATTGTTTGCATGCTTTTGCTGAACGTATTCAGGATATTCCCAAGGAAAACCTGCGGGTAGTGGCGACTGCAACCTTGCGTCTGGCCAAAAATGCAGACGTATTTTTGCAAAAAGGTCAGCAAATCCTTAGTCATCCAATCGAAGTTATTTCCGGTGAAGAAGAAGCACATCAGATTTATTTAGGTGTGGCCTATACCTCAGCCAATCAGGGACAAACTCTGGTCATCGATATTGGCGGCGCCAGCACTGAAATTATTGTTGGTGAAGATTTCGAGCCATTACAGCTCACCAGCCTTAATATGGGCTGTGTTACCTATCTTGAAAAGTTCTTTAGCGATGGCATGTTATCGGCTGCTAATTTTGAGCAGGCGATTAGCGCCGCTAAAGAACAGGTATCTCAGATTGCAGAAATGTTTATTCCCTATAACTGGCTGCAATGTATGGGGGCGTCGGGTACGCCACAAGCCATTGTGGAAATACTGGTTACCCAAGGGGTAAATGACAGCATTCGACTGGAATACCTGCACAATCTCAGACAGCAATGCATTGATTGTGTAAAACATGCAGATCTTGATATTCAGGGACTGGAAGACAGTCGTAAACAGCCCTTCCCCAGTGGTTTGGCGATTCTTATCGCTTTATTTGAAGAGTTGAATATTGAAGAAATGCACATTTCCGGTGGCGCATTACGAGAAGGCCTGATTTACGGCATGCTGGAAGATATGCGTGAAGACAATATTCGTCAGCAAGCGATCTTTCAACTGGCACAACGTTTTCATATCGATACTGCACAAGCGCTTCGGGTTACCGCTACCGCAGCTGGATTTTACAATCAGTTGCCGGCTAAATGCTGGTCAGCCAATTTTGATGCTGAAGGTATTTTACAGGCCGCAGCGATGTTGCATGAAATCGGCTTGCATATTGAATATAAAAGTCATCATTTACATGCGGCTTATTTACTCAGCTTTATTGACTTGCAGGGCTACTCCAAATTACAGCGTGATTGTATTCGTGCCGTGGTAACTAATTTTCGTCAACAAATTGATGTGGGTGCGTTTGCCGGGTTTCACGTACATATTCGGCGTAATATTATTTTGCTGACGCGGATTTTACGAATTGCAGTTATCTTGTGTATTCGCCGTAATGACAACGCGCAGCCTTCGATGTTAATTGCGATCAATGATGATCATTTATATCTTCAGTTTCCACCTGGCTGGTTAAAAGCCCATCCATTAATTGATGCAGAGCTGGCAAATGAAAGGTGGTTGCAACATAAAGCTGGCTGGGAGTTTAGTTGCGAATAAACTTTTTGATTTGGAAAATAAAAAGCCAGTTTCAGTGACTGGCTTTTTTTATGAATAAACTTAATAGCTAATTAACGAGTCAGTAGTTGGGCAGCCTGTTTAGCAAAATAGGTCAGAATCCCGTCTGCACCTGCGCGTTTAAATGCTTGCAATGATTCAATGATGACCTGCACCTCATCTAACCAACCGTTGTCAAAAGCTGCTTTGTGCATGGCATATTCGCCACTTACCTGATATGCGAATGTAGGTACACCAAACTGTTGTTTGCAACGTTGGACAATATCCAGATACGGCATACCCGGTTTTACCATCACCATATCCGCCCCTTCACTAATATCCATGGCTATTTCCTGTAATGCTTCATTACTATTAGCAAAATCCATTTGATAGGTTTTTTTATTGCCGCCTTTAATGTTGCCAGCTGAGCCGACTGCATCCCGAAAAGGGCCGTAATAATGTGAGGCATATTTGGCTGAGTAGGCCATAATGGCTGTATTGTTATATTGTGCTGATTCCAAAGCTGCTCTGATTGCGCCAATACGACCATCCATCATATCTGATGGCGCAACAACATCAGCACCTGCCTCGGCATGAGAAAGCGCCTGTTTGACTAACACATCTATGGTTGCATCGTTCATGACATAGCCATTTGAATCGATCAATCCATCCTGACCATGGGATGTAAAAGGATCTAATGCCACATCAGTAATGACGGCGATGTCAGGAACCTGTGATTTCAATTCGCGAACAGCGCGTTGCGCCAACCCTTCGGGGTTATAGGCCTCGCTAGCGCATTCACTTTTTTTATCCATTGGTGTAACCGGGAACAAAGCGATAGCTGGTATACCTAAATCAGCAAGCTGTCTGGCTTCTTTTACCAGTAAATCAATTGAAACTCGCTCAATTCCGGGCATTGAAGGTATTGTTTGTGTTTGATTGCTACCCTGAATAACAAACATCGGATAGATTAAATCGTTTACTGTTAATTGTGACTCGGCAACCAGTCGGCGTAAGTTGTCATTGCTACGTAAACGACGCAAACGAGAATTGGGAAATTGGCGTTCAATCATGATTTGTGTATTTCCTGTGAATCGGCAGACAGGGAGCATTCAATACGGTCTCGGCCATTGTTTTTCGCCTGATACAGCATTTTATCTGCCTGTTGGAGAAGGTGTTCTTCAATTGTATCCATGTTGATAATCGCGGTAGCGATACCGCAACTTACCGTCATTGATATGTCACCAGCCGGTGTATGTGCCGGTGTATAGCGGATTTCTGTCATTAGTTGCTCAAGCAAGGTATAAGCTCCATCCTGGTCGGTATTGGGTAACAACAACGCAAATTCTTCCCCACCGTAACGGAATACTTCGTCGCTGGGACGTTTGGCAATTTGTAAAATTTGCCTGGCGATAAAGCGGATGCATTCATCTCCAACCAGATGGCCATGAGTGTCATTGATCCTTTTAAAATGGTCTATGTCGATCATGGCGATGGACAACGGAGTCTGTTCACGACGACTACGACGTACTTCCGCAATATATTTTTTATCAAAGTGACGACGGTTTTTAACGCCGGTTAAGGCATCAATGGTGTTTATTTTTTCCAGTTCCTGATTTTTCTCAGACAATTCACGCAGCGCAATTTCAAGCTCCAGTGTTCGCTCTCCGACGTTATATTCCAGTTCTTCCTGAGCTTGTTGTTGTGCCTGATTAAATTGCTCTTGCGCCAGGCGCAGCTCGCGTTCTTGTTGCAAATTTTGCTTATAGGTTTCAATAAATTTATAACGTTGTTCGCTGTAATCGAGTGCCAGTACCAGAGCAAATAAAGTAGTTTCGACCATAGTTGCCAGCATTAACAGATAATGGGCGTGGATAGGCAGGCCGATTAAATTTAACGATTCCAGACAGGATGCCAGTCCGACTACAAATAACGGTGACCAGGCCAGAGTATAGGTTCGTGCCAGCCTGACCTTTTTGAGACTGAAATAAATACTGATAACAAACAACAGCAATAAACACAGACTAAGACCATATAATAAAAAGGGTAAATGGATTTGCAGTGGTGTAATGGGTGAGCTGATTAATGAAAGTAAGAAAGCCCAGGACAACCACTTCATCAGTTTGTGTAAACCTTGATTGTGCTGTTTTATATCCAGTAACTGGTCGGTAAATTGAATTGCAAAATAACAGGTCGCGCTGGCCAGTAACGGCATGCTAAAACTTTGAAGCCATAAGCTATTTGGCCACAAGTATTTAAACGTCAAACCGTTAATCGTAGCCAGTAATAAACTCAGGCAAAAGGTGAAAGCGCTGTAGATAAAAAAGTCAGCAGAGCCTGTGGTAAAAAAGAAAAACAGGTTACTGATCACCATTGCGGTTACAAATCCAAAAAACAACCCCATTAACAGGTTATGTTCACTGCTGTAAGTCACATAATCAGTCTCACGCCACAGGCTAATCGGGGCCCTTAAGGCGCCTTTTGACTGGATTTTTAAATATACCTTTGTCATGCCTGAGGCTGTTGGAACTGGGAATACAAAACGTTCATCCAGTCTTGGTCGTTCGCTAAATGGGAGCGCATCACCAGTGCGGTAATGTTTTAAGGATTGTTCATTTTCAAACCACACATCCAGATGATCCAGCAATGGAAACTCAAGTTCCATCAACCAGTTTTGGTTGTTATCCAATGCTGGGATATCGAATTTTAGCCAAATAGAATCATTGCTTAGCCCTAATGATTCGGGTGATTGAGTTAGCGTTTGCCATTGCTGCTGTTTTATCTGTGACAGGTCCAGCGTATTACTCTTATCCCGATATATGCTGACACCATTTTCCACTTGCAGAAAAGGTGGGGTTTGATGGTTTATTCGTCCAACCTGATAAACCCATAATAAACAAAATACAAAGGTTAAAATGATCAGAATGATTCTGAGCTGTTTAAATGGAATTGCTGGTAACATGATAGCTACAGACCGATTGTTACAGATGTAACTTGAACAGAGTTACAGCATTGTTGTAGGAAGATTGTTTAACATCCTCAACAGATACATTGCATAGCTGAGCATAATAACGTGCTACTTCTGCTAAATAGCAGGGTTCATTTAGTGAGACCTTCGGTTTTAATGTTTTGGGGGCAAGGTAGGGAGCATCGGTTTCTAATAATAAGCGGCTTAGTGGTAAATGTTGTACTGCCTCTTGCAGATCTGCACCGCGTTTGTCATCACATAACCAACCGGTAATGCCAATATATAAATCTAACTCCAGATAGGCCTGCATTTGTTTTAACGAGCCGGTAAAACAGTGCGCAACACCACCTACTAATTTATCGCGATAGCGTTTTAACAGTGTTATTTGTTCATCAAATGCATCCCGCTCATGCAAAAATACAGGCAGGCCTGTTTCCACTGCTAGTTCAAGTTGTGCTTCAAATACCGCAAGTTGCTTCTCTTTGGGGGAAAAATTACGGTTAAAGTCCAGACCACATTCGCCTATTGCTTTAACTACAGGATTTTGTACTAGTTGCTTAAGTTGAGAAACAAAATCTGGCGGTGCATCTTTAGCGTAATGTGGATGAATGCCTGCCGTAGAAAATAGTTGCTGCGGATATTGCTCGCATAAAGGGATTGCCGTCACCGATTCTTCGATATCTGTACCCGTGACTAATGCGCCACAAACACCTGTTTCCATCGCGCGTTGCATAACCTCATCAAACCGTGACAATAAACGCGGGTTTGTCAGGTTTAGACCAATATCAAACAGTGGCGCGTTGCTCATGATTATTCTTCCGCATGTTCCTGGTCTGTGTCTTCATGTCTACGGCCATATATGCCGCCTATAAACACGCCGACCTCAAACAACAGCCACATAGGGATCGCCAGTAAGGTTTGTGAAATAACATCGGGAGGTGTAAGCAACATACCCACAACAAAGACCGCCACTATCACATAAGGGCGTTTTTCACGTAGTGAATCCGGAGTGGTAATGCCCGTCCAGCACATCAGAATAATCGCGATTGGGATCTCAAACGACACACCAAAGGCAAAAAACAGTTTAAGCACTAGATCCAGATAATTGGTTATGTCAGTGGCAACCGTAACGCCTTCCGGTGCTACACCGGTGAAAAAGGCAAATGCCAGCGGAAATACCACAAAATAGGCAAAGGCAATACCCAGATAAAATAGTAGTGTGGATGAAAAAAGTAATGGCGCAATCAGCCTTTTTTCTTTGCGATATAATCCAGGCGCAATAAACCCCCAAATCTGATAGAGCACCACGGGAATAGCAATAAAAAAGGACAATACTATGGTGAGCTTTATAGGGGCGAAAAAGGGGGCGGTTACATCGGTCGCGATCATCTGCGTATTGCTTGGCATAGCCTCAAGCAATGGAGTTGCCAGCCAGTGATATAAATCATTGGCAAAATAAACCAAACACAAAAAAACCAGCAAAACGCTTATAAGCGCTTTAACCAGCCGGCTTCTTAATTCTATTAAATGCTCAATCAGGCTTTGTGCTGCTGCCATCTTCTGACTTTTTGTAAGGGTACTGGACGGATTTAGCCGATTCTTTCAGCTCATTAACACTGCGCTCAAGATCGGCTGGTAAATTTTGCATATTCATTTTTTCGGCTTTTTTGAGATCTTCATGTAACTCATGAATGCGCAGCTGTTCGCTCATTTCATGTTTAAAGCCAGTGGCCATCTGCTTTACGCTACGCAGTGTTCGGCTGGTTGAGCGTATTGCGCCAGGCAAACGCTCAGGCCCCAACACCAACAGGGCGACAATACCAACCAGCAATAATTCCCAAAAGCCGATATCAAACATAAACTACGCTTTTTCTTTGTCTTTTTCTGCTTGCTGTTCTTTGGCATTAACCGACTGGTCTGCAACTTTTTTTGCATCGTCAAAGTCAGCGTCTTTGTTTTCTTCATCGCCTAAAGCCTTTTTAAAGCCTTTAACCGCTGAACCTAAATCAGAGCCCAGATTACGGAACTTTTTGGTGCCGAAAACCAATACAACTATCAGTAAAATAATACCCAGCTGCCAAATGCTGATACCACCCATAATTCTCTCCAGTTTATATTTATGTCCGCTTCGGCATAATTTTCATTTAAAAATCGCCACCGAGGCTAATTCGATAGTGCCGTTTAATTTACGTTATTTTTAACCACATGAATATGCTGTTATTGGTTTTTTCGCCAGGCATGCCACCAACAATAAATGCCTAACCCTGCCACAATACCACTTATCCAGTGAGGAGCCTGATACAGCGGCAGTAAACAGGCCACAATCACCAGGGTACTGCCAACCTGCGTTGCATGTTTGTTGCGGGCGAGTTGTTGTTGTTGCTCAATTTGTTGCTGCTGCAATTGTCTTTGTTGTTCTGGAAACTGTTTAAGCTGTTTTAGTGTATCAAAGAACAGGTCTGGCGCATCTGGCAGCTTTTCTGACCAGTAAGGCAGATTATCAGCCATTTTTTTTAACATGGCTTTGACACCAATTTGTTCTTTCATCCAGTTCTCCAAAAAGGGTTTGGCTGTTTTCCATAAATCCAGCTGCGGGTACAACTGACGTCCTAAACCTTCTACATACAGTAATGTCTTTTGCAGTAATACCAGTTGCGGTTGTACCGTCATATTAAAACGACGAGCGGTATTAAACAGTTGTAACAGCACAATACCAAAGCTAATTTCGGCCAGTGGCTTTTGGAAGATTGGATCACATACCGAGCGAACCGCAGCTTCAAATTCGGTAACATTGGTATCCGCCGGAACCCAGCCAGAGTCGACGTGTAAGGTCGCCACTTTTAAATAATCACGATTAAAAAAGGCAACAAAGTTTTCCGCCAGATAACGTTTATCTTCGCTATTAAGTGTTCCCACTATGCCAAAATCAATACCAATATACTTGGGGTTTTGGGGATGTTCCCGTGAGACAAAAATATTGCCGGGATGCATGTCTGCATGGAAAAAACTGTCGCGGAAGACCTGAGTAAAAAATACTTCAACACCGCGCTCCGCAAGCAATTTCATATTGGTATTTTGTGCGTTAAGTTCATCTACGTTGGCAACAGGTATTCCGTATATGCGCTCCATTACCAGCACGTTTTTACTGCACAATTCCTGATAAATGTGCGGGATATACAAGGCCTCAGATTTCTCAAAATTACGACGCAGTTGAATACCATTGCCCGCTTCGGTTAATAAGTCCAGTTCATCGATTATGGTACGTTCATATTCATTGACCACTTCTACCGGGCGCAGGCGTTTACCGTCGGGTAGCCATTTTTTAACCAACACAGCCAGCGTGCGCATGAGGTCAATATCGGCCTCGATGGTGTGTTTGATATCAGGACGAATTACTTTAACGATAACCTGCTGTTGGTCTGATTTGAGCGTGGCGGTATGCACTTGTGCAATCGAGGCTGATGCCAAAGGAACCAGATTAAAATCGTCAAACAAGTCAGATAATTCATCGACGGCCAGCGCCTTTTGAATAATTTTCTTAGCTAACTCACCGTCAAAAGGTGCGACTTTATCCTGCAAAAAAGTGAGTTCATCGGCAATATCCGCAGGTAATAAATCACGTCGGGTAGATAGCATCTGGCCGAATTTAATAAAGATAGGACCTAAAGACTGCAGTGCCAGTCGCAAACGCTCGCCGCGAGTTTTATCGGGGTATTTGTTTTTAATCCAGAACGCGCTTAAACGAAAAATACGCGCATACCAAGGTAACCATTTGGCAGGGATCAGTTCATCCAGTCCATGTTCAAGTAAGGTTTTACCGATTTTATAAAGTCTGAGTGTTCTCACCGGCTACCCTTGTTGTTTCTGACTTAATCTTTTTAATCTCGCGTCCAGCCGTTCGGTATCGGAGCGAAGCTGATTAACAGCCTGACTGAACTGCTCTATTGCCATAGGGTGGGCAATCAATTGTTTTTCCTGAATCAGGGCATCACTCAGCCCTTGCTGAAGCTGTTGTCCATGCTCTTTGAAACGAGCTACTAACTGCTTTGCACCATAAATAGTTTGATGGGCCACTACATCGCCAGTATAAACCGATAACTGTTCTTCCCAGTCAATGTCTAACTCATTCAGCAATACACTAAAACTTTGTGCCACATGAATATCACCAATTAGCTCCAGTTCACGCTCCTGAATTAAGCGGGTTAGCTGGCTGGTATCTTTAAGTTTGTTTAACGTAGAAAGTGACAATGCGATACGGCAATCGGGTTGCTCAGCGGCTGTCATCAGTAAACTGATTTTGTCGTTAAAAATAAACGTTAATGGCCACGGCAGCTCTTTGACTGCCACCACCAACTGCTTACCGTTTAACGCTATCAAACGCTTCTGACTTGCTGGATCCAAGCTGAGCAATTTATTGATTGCGCTTTCGATGAACGCACCAGCCAATTGTGCTGCAGGCATTAAAATTTAAATCCACGGTGCAGGGCGACAATGCCGCCGGTAAGATTATGATAGGTGGTTTGTTCAAATCCCACCTGCTCCATCATACCTTTTAACGTTTCCTGATCCGGATGCATGCGGATCGATTCCGCCAGGTACTGGTAACTTTCCGCATCATTTGCCACTAACTGGCCAATTTTCGGCAGCAAGTGGAATGAATAGGCATCGTAGACTTTATTTAACAGCTCGTATTCAGGTTTGGAAAATTCCAGCACCAATAAACGGCCACCTGGTTTTAGCACGCGATACATGGATGCCAGCGCTTTATCTTTATCGGTGACGTTACGTAAGCCAAACGCAATAGTGATGATATCAAAGGTATTGTCAGGAAACGGCAGTGCTTCGGCGTTGGCTTGCACATATTCGACATTGCCTAAAATGCCCCGGTCACGCAATTTATCGCGGCCGACTTTAAGCATGCTGTCATTGATATCGGCCAGTACAACCTGTCCGGTGTTACCAACAATACGCGAAAATTTGGCGGTTAAATCACCAGTTCCACCCGCTAAATCCAGAACTTTCTGGCCCTGGCGAACACCACTGCAGTCTATGGTGAATCGTTTCCACAAACGATGGATGCCCATTGACATCAGATCATTCATCAAATCGTATTTGCCTGCCACGGAATGAAACACATCCGCCACCATCGATGCTTTTTGTGCTTTATCGACGTTTTTAAAACCAAAGTGTGTTTGTTCCTGTGGATCCTGCATGCTGTATCTCAATGATTAGGCTGTATTTTAGCCTGCAAGTTTAACGGAATATTGCTTAAAAACCGAGTGTATTGTGCCATCGTTTACGCAATATCAAACCACATAAGTTGAACGGCAAGTGGCTTCCTATTTTTAGCTAAACTGGTTACAGTGAACTGTGTGAAAAATAAACAATGTTAGTGGTGCCTGAGGTGAATGACATGGATGTTGAGGTTAAACGTTTTTTTGTAACGGCGAAGTCGGTGCAAATGGTTGTCGCTAAGTTGCTGGATTTGCAACTGATTTATCCTGTGGAACAGGCGTTCTTTTCACAACGATTAAACGGGTTAATCGGCAATAACTCTTTGCCTGAAATTCAAAGTTTTGCTGGCATTAAACATGATTTTTTGCTGTTTTCTCCCAATTCGCAACAGGCGCAATTTACATTGATAGCCTTAACGCAAAACACCACTACAGACAAACTCACACAGTTGATGAATCGAGCCTCATTAATTGAGGGTATTAATCAATGGCAACAAAATCTGAATGTCGATGAGAAGGTGGCATTATTTATTGTCGAACTGGACTCATTTAGCAAAATTAATGATGTTCTCGAACATGCTACCGGTGATTTGGTATTGTTTCATTTAGCCCGAAGGCTGGAAACTTTCTCACTATCTCCTTGTAAACTGGCCAGGTTGCACGGAGACGAATTTGGTTTAGCTGTCAGGGGCATTGTTGAACAAAAACAAATATGGCAAGTGGCAGCGTGGCTGGAGAAGCAATTTGAATCGCCTTTTGTTGTTGATGGCAGAACGCTCTATTTAAGTGCCAAAATTGGTATTTCTTCGCTGCCTTCTCCGGTAAAGGATGCGGCAGAATTAATTAAATCGGCTTATGTTGCATTGGCTCAGGCTGAAAAACAGCCTGTTGATATTTGCAGTTTTTATACCGAACAGTTTGCCGGAAAATTATCAGAGCAGCTATTACTTGAATCAGAATTAAATGATGCAATACGGCAGAAAAATCAGCTTGAGGTGTACTATCAGCCTAAACAATCACTGACATCAGGCAATATTGAAGGCGTCGAAGCATTGATTCGCTGGAATCACCCGGTAAATGGCATGGTTTCTCCTGCTGCTTTCATACCTGTGGCCGAACAAAGCGACTTGATATGCGATATTACCGATTTGGTTATTGAGCAGGTTTGTCAGGATCTGACAGTTTTTCGTCAACATGGATATAAACATCGTATCTCAATTAATATTTCTGCCCGCGATTTTATGCGTTCCGATTTTGTTGACAATGTTTTAGCCATTTTAAAACGTCATCATATTCTCCCGCAGGAGATCGAGCTGGAAATCACTGAGGGGGCATTTATCAGCGACTTTAGCCAATGTTGCAATGCTCTGAATAAACTGCGGGAAGCAGGATTTCAAATTTCGATTGATGATTTTGGTACCGGCTATAGTTCATTAAGTTATCTACGTAAGTTACCCGTTGATGTGCTTAAAATTGACATGAGTTTTGTGCGTGAAATTGAGCAGTCTGATGCAGTTAAACAAATCTTTAAATCGTTAATTGGTATTGCCCGTGCTTTAAAGTTAAAAGTGGTTGCCGAAGGCGTCGATAATCCGCAGCAACGTGAAGTACTGACTCAAATAGGCTGTGACCTAATTCAGGGGTATCTTTTGTCTAAACCACTAGCACTGGATAGTTTTCTTCAAAAGTGGTGTTCCTAATACTTGCTGAAATTTGTTGTGAGTGTTGTTCTGTTTAAACACGCTCTAATAATCTGGCAATAATGTGTGGGAATAATGGCGAGTCACAATTAATTCATCAAATAGCAAACAATAACAAACAATAAAGCGTTGTTTAAAAAACATTCATTATGCTACATTAAATTTTTGCACAGGGTTGTCTCTTGACTTGCATGATTGCATTAAGGGAGTGCAGAAGTGGTATCTGACGTCGGGGTTTGACGTTACTAACATAATACTTTACAGGCAGGATGCATCCGCATGGCAGAAGATGCAAATCGATCGCGATTTTCACTTTTCACGCAACAATTCTTCAACAGAACACTCTTTAAAAGAGTGGTGTTTTATATTCCTGTCGCGGTTATTACTCTTGGGCAATTTAATGATTCAAAAGAATTGTCACTGGAAGCCTACAACAGCATCAAAACCAACTTTACCCACTCCCTTGAATACGAAAAACTCAGCCATTTAAACATTGGCAGAACCATTAGTTTTGTGGAAGATTACTTTGGTCCCCCCGAAGTGGTTAAAGTATCGCAACAAAATCCGGATGTTCATTACCAGTATTACAATATTGGTAAAGCGGTGGTAACTATCATGAATCACGATGGGCGTGTAAGTGGCTTCACCGTGATCCCCACACAAACCGATTTTGACCCTGTGCTGCCATATCTGGATAAGTCTTTAGCGCAAATTAATCTTGGTACAGAGTTTTTTTCAGAACCTGAATTCTTTTTTGACGCATTCAATCTGGTTTATTTCGCACAGGGACAAAACCTTGGAAAACAGTTTATCTTTCTAACCTGGATGGCTGGCATTGTTGAGTATGGACGTTTTTCCCGCCTGCGCAGCGATGGTGAATTAATACCACTGAATACCGCCATTACCCAAATTTCGGGCATTAATGAAAGTGTTTTAGCTAATCAACAAGACAAGGTTGCGCAAGCAATTGTTAATTTGCAAATGAACCAACCCCCTAATTTTTACGCTTTTACTGAACTGGATACCGCATTAATACCTGAATCATTACTGACTCGTTTTGAATTTAAAACCTATTTTGGAGTCCACAATGGCTAAAGTGCGTTTGTTAAGTCTGTTATTTTTATTTGTTCTATCCTGCTCTGTGCATGCCACTTTGCCTGACTGGGTAACAACTCCTCCTCAGGAAGACGACAAATTTTACGCTATTGGTGAGGGGCAATCGCAGGAACAAGCAGAACAGGTTGCATTAAAAAACCTGCTTGGACAATTACGTACTAGTCTGGAAGCCAGCACGCAACAGAAGCAGCAATTGGTTAATGAGCGATTTAATGAATCGATTAATATTGCAATTAATACCAAAATCGAATCAATTCCTGTCAGCCAGTACAAAGTGCTGAAAATCCATAAAGAATCTGACACCTTTTATGTGTTGGTTTCCGTTACCAAGCCGTTATTAGCACTGACCATAAAAAACGAAATATCTTCGTTATTAAATGCCAGTCAGCAGTTAATGAGTGGCAAACAAACAGGAGGCTCGGTTCTGGAATGGTGGTTCTCAAACAAACAGCAACTGCAATCAAATATTGCTACAACCAACCGTTTACTTGAGCTTTTACCTTTACTCTCCGCTGAAGACAGCCAACTTTCACAACGATTCTCACAACAGCAACAACGTTTTAGTGACATACAAAACGAAAGCTGCCTGTATGTTAATCCCATGGCCAAACAGGATATTCAATTTGCGCTGCGCGAGAGTGTGGTGGCGTCCGGGCTTATTTCAGATAACCAAAATTGCCACTTTAGCCTCAAGGCTGAAGAGCATAGTGATGTTCGCCAGTTATTTGGTAAACACACGGCTTCTGTTGAACTGAAAATAATTTTGTTTGATGGAAAGCGATCAATTGCCAGTGAACAATTGTTCGAAACTGGCACTTCAATGAGCAGCCCTGATTTTGCGGTAAGAGGGGCGTATCAAAGACTAGTAGAAAAAATACGTAGAGGTGACTCGGACCTGATTGAACAGCTGTTATCCAATTAGGATCTGTAAAAAGGGAAGACAAAATGAAATTACAACAATACCAACTGGCAATGGGTGGATTATTTTCAGCTTTGTTACTTGCTGGCTGTCAATCAACCAAGATTGAAGATGCTCCGTCGATAATTGCCAATGATCAGTATCTTATTAATATTCCTGACGCGGATATTCGTCCCACCAAGGAACAAATAGCCAGTCAGTCAACCAAGAAGGTTGTGGTATTACCCGTGCAATTTAAATCTGATTCAGCATCGGATAAAAGTGCGGTCAGAGAAATGTCAGCCATGATTGAAGCCGGATTAAATGCGGCTGGCGCCACTACGGTTGACAGAAGTCTGGCAGGTAAATTAGCAGATGAAATTATGGCTTATGAAGCAACCGGTCGTTTCGGTGGTTCTGGTGTGGATGTTGCTGATTATGCAATTTTGCCAAAAGTAAACAATGTGGTAGTGACCAGTTCATTTACGCCACAGCGCACTTATAAAGATGACGGTGAGACTAAAGTTATTCCATCGTCTTGCAAATATAGTGGTGAAGTTTCTGGTGGGGTGACGGTTTATAAACTACCAAACCTTAAGTCGATGAAAGCCGTATCCATTAACGGTAGTTTTTCAGATACAGACCAGTCAATGGACCGGCGCTGTACTCTTCAGCCCGGGCAATCAGCTCAATTAGCATCACTGGCAACCAAAGATGGGGTAGAAGATGTGCTGCATCAGGTACAGACCATTTTTAAACAGCAAGGTTTTGTAATCGAATATCGCCGCAGAGACGATACCCACTTGGTACAGATCAGTCTGGGCTCCAATCAGGGGATTGCAGAAGGTCAGGAAATTGAGTTTTTTACCAAAATAAAACGTACGGACCGATTAACCGGTAAAGAAACAATCTCTGTTTTGCCTTATGAATTTAAAGGCAAAGTTTCGGAGTTGGTGGAGCCAAATCGTGCCTGGGTGTTAGTGGATAAACAAGCGGAAAAGAAACTGAAGTTTGGTGATATAGCGGAGCAATATTTTAAACCTTTAAGCGCCACAGATAAAATCTGGAATAGCTTCAAAAATGCTGTGAAATATTAAATTAATCAAATGGTTAGAAGGATTTTAACAATGAAAAAATCATTGATAGTGTTACCGGCCATGGTGGCCGTTTTAACTGGTTGCGGATCAACAAATAAGGTCGTGGTTAAGCAACAGGAAGTGATGGCACCTGACTGTGTGTATCAGGACGCACCGCAAACGCCCGCACCTAAATGGATTTGTGATATTACGGTTGAAGGATTTGAATTAACCGCCGTTGGTTTTTCTGAAAAACGTCCCACTGCCAGCATGACGTCCAGTTCGGCGCGCGCGGATGCCAACGTTAAAATGTCAGAGCATTTTGCCAATAATGTCGCTCAGATGCTGTCAGAATATCAAAAGTCTGTTGAGTCTGAGTCCAAGTCTAAATTTTTAGTCGACACCGATATGGTCAGACAAACCCTGACTGGCATGACCTTATATGGCACCAAAATCATACGTTCTATGACTAGTCCTACCCAGGGGCAGTATGTACTGATGGCCATGGACAAACCAACTTATGAGGCAAATGCCGAAAAGGCCTTCGCTGCACTAGCCAGTCAGGATGGCGAAATGCGTCAGGCATTTGATGATAAGAAAACCCGGGAAGAACTGATGAAATTTATCAAGATCCGATAGGTGATATCTGATGAAAATGCGTCATTACTGCGTATTTTTTATTGGGCTGATGATGGTGTTGCCATCGTCAGCCCAGCAAGAAAGTATCTTTGACAAAATCCGTAAAAAGCAAGCTGCCGGACAGACGTCTGCTATCGAATTAACGCCTGAGGAGCAGCAGTTTAAGCAGCAATACTTACAAGAGCTTCAACAATATACACATGCATATTTACAGGAGTTTGCCCAGTTTAAGGCAGAGTATAATCGCGAACTGGCCGATTATCGCTCTAACCTTTTAGCAAGCTGGGGAGAAGTGGAAGTCAGTAACCAGCAGGCCTTGGTCAGTTATGGTGAACCTGATGTAAAAGCGGTCGTGGATTTTGAACAACAACAGGTTGTTATAAGTGTTTTACACGATGCAAATGATGACGTTGATAACGTTAAAGTCAGAGCGGCGTTAAAAAGCCTTTCTCTGGTGCACCCTTCAGATATGGTACCGCAAAAAAACGCCGAACCGTTAGAGCAACAAAACTCCATTGACTTACTTAATGTCTACAGTGGTAAAAATATATCTGAAGCCTCGCTGGCAAAAATGGTATCTGATGCAGAGGCCAGTGTTATCCAACCTGTTATTACACAAGACGAAATTGATAAAGAACATTTATTTTTAAATACACAAGCCAATTTAGATTCGCGACAACTTGATGTAATTGGGGAGCAGGCTAATATTGATCAACAAAAAATCGATGCGATCAAAGCTGCGTTATTTAACAATGCCAGGCAAAATACACATGAGGTTGATAAGCGGCGACAGCAAATCATTGATGAGCGCGCGGAAGACTTAAAGAAAAAACGTATTACACGTTACAAAATCAATTTACATCCTAAATCTGAATTACAGCGTATCGCATCAGTTAAGCCAGATGCAGAAAAATATGCTAAATCGTGGAAGTTACCGGTGGAGCTGGTGATTGCGGTTATTCATACCGAAAGCAGTTTTAATCCGCTGGCTGTCTCCAATATTCCGGCATACGGATTAATGCAAATAGTACCTTATTCTGCCGGAATGGACGTAAACGAATTTCTGCATAAAAAACGTGCCCCCATGCAGCCGGAACTTCTATTTATTTCGCCAAAAAACATTGAAGCCGGCTCCGCTTATCTGCATTTGTTAAATAGCCGTTATTTGTCTGCTATTGAACAGGACCAAAGCA
This sequence comes from Neptunicella marina, assembly GCF_014270035.1. GTDB lineage: Bacteria > Pseudomonadota > Gammaproteobacteria > Enterobacterales > Alteromonadaceae > Neptunicella > Neptunicella marina. The sequence continues at coordinate 133,519 of NZ_JACNEP010000008.1, forward strand.
GGTTGTATTGCGCTATTGCGGCTTACAACACTGGTGTGGGTAATGTAGTGCGTGCTTTTACACAAGGTAAACAGAAATCTCTGACGCCGGATGTCATCCGATACATTAACCAGATGCCACCACAACAAATTTATCAACGTTTATTGAACAACCTTCCCTATGAGGAAACCCGCCATTACCTCAAAAAGGTAACAGAGCGAATGCAGCACTATAAAAACATTATTTAAGCAAGCCGTGTCGATTAACAAAAAGGATAAAAATAAGGAGAGTTATCATGTTGAGGCGTAAGGGAAAAAGCCACTATTTTTATCTTGTGGTGAGTACCACTTTTGTTTTGAATTCTTACGCACTGAATGCAAAACAAACCGAAGTTTCAGCCAGAGCCCCTGTCAAGAATAATTCTGTTGGGCAATATGGTTCTTTTGTGATTCAGGGCATACTCAAAGATATGGATCTGGTGCTTTCCGATGACATTAAAAAAGAGTCGGCGAAGAAAAAAGTTATACCAGATTTAACCCCAAAGCCTAATCCTGAACCAACGCCAACGCCAACGCCAACGCCAACGCCAACGCCAACGCCAGATGTTAAACCTGAGCCTAAGCCTCAGCCAGTACCACCAAAGCCAGCGCCCCCTGAACCGAAGCGTGATAAAAATAACGAATACGCCGATTTTTATGATGATATCAACGATATTGCTGATGATTTTCAAAAAGATTATGACCAGTTACTCACAGACTGGAATGATGACTACAATGATGTATTAGCGCAGTGGGGCATTGCGCGTAAAGCGTATAAAAAAGAGCAAGAACAGCTAGTTAGCCAGACCTATGACTTTGATGTTCTCGAATTACCGGAGGCCGGTGAAACCCTGATGGTCACACCCACGTCAGACCCGCTGGTGCAAATGCAGCCTGGTGACTTTTATGTCATCCCTTATGCAATGAATATTGATATTCGTAATCAAAAAAGCCGTGGCACCTGCGCAGCATTTGCCGGGATCCGTGCCGTTGAAACACTGTTAAGCCAGAATCCAGAATGGGCGCAGATAAAGCCAGATTTATCTGAACAGCATTTTTTCTGGATAAGTCGCCCGGATTGCATGAAAGACAGTTGCGTTAAAGGGAAAGATGCTGATGGTTCTATTTTTGATTTGGGGTTCTTAAATTCCCGGGTCGATAATCCGCTTATGCCACTTCGAATGGAAAGCGCCTGTCCCTATCGTCCATTTCAGAATGATAAAAACCTGACGTATACACCTTTATCTCAATGTCAGAACAAAGGTTTTTTTAAATTGGGCAAGTTTCATCAGTATCTTAGTGTAGAGAATATCATCAGTGAGTTACATCAAAACCGCCCGGTTGCCGGTGGATTTACCCTGACTAAAAGTTTTCAGCAAACCAAAGGGTTAGTACGTGCAAGAGATAAACGTAATGCGACCAGAGCGTCTGGCAAACACGCAGGTGGTCACGCTTTGTTACTGGTAGGTTATGTGAAGTTACCGCAGAAAATGTGGGCCGATGAAGGCCAGTATTGTGCTATTACAGCCAATAGCTGGGGAGTGGGTTATGGTGTTGGTGGATACTCCTGCTTAACAGAACAGTGGTTAAAAGAAAATGCCTTTAGTGTGCGCAGTAAACCGGGGCGATCGGTGCTGACCTCAGTGGAATCTGTGATATTTATGTAACGGTTCCTGTTAGAGTGCACAGCTGATTAAAAACGCCTCATTTGAGGCGTTTTTTTATGTCTGATGTTAGCGCATGTTGATCTTTGTCATCCGGTTTTGAATTAGATCCACTAGGCTGCAATACCTGAATGTCTTAACAATGCATCCACTTGTGGTTCGCGACCACGGAAAGCAACAAACAATTCCATTGGTTCGCGGCAGCCACCCATTTCCAGAATATGGGTCAGGAAGTCATGACCGGTTTGCTGATTAAAAATACCTTCTTCTTCAAACCGGCTGAAAGCGTCTGATGACAATACTTCTGCCCACTTATAACTGTAGTAACCAGCAGCATACCCACCGGCAAATATGTGACCAAAACTATGTTGGAAACGGTTGAAAGCAGGTGGAATAATCACCGATACGTCTTTGCGCACGTCATCTAAAATACGCGTTATCTGGTTGGTTTCACTGGCATCAAAATCATGGTGCAATTTAAAGTCAAACAAACTGAATTCTAACTGACGTACCATTTGCATGGCAGACTGGAAGTTACGCGCGGCCAGTAATTTATCCAATAGATCCGCAGGTAGTGGCTCACCTGTTTCTACATGGCCGGAAATTATTGCCAAGGCCTCACCTTCCCAACACCAGTTCTCTAAAAACTGACTTGGCAGCTCAACGGCATCCCATGCAACACCATTAATGCCGGAAACACTACCAACATCAACCTGAGTCAGCATGTGGTGAAGGCCATGGCCAAACTCATGGAACAAGGTTAGTACTTCGTCATGGGTAAACAACGCCGGTTGATCACCAACCGGGCCATTAAAATTACAGGTTAGATAGGCTACTGGTGGTTGCAAGGTGCCATCTACACGACGGCGTCGAACCTGACATTCATCCATCCAGGCCCCGCCGCGCTTATGTGCTCTGGCATATAAATCCAGATAGAAGCTACCGCGTAACTGGTTATTTTTATCCAGAATGTCATAGTAGCTAACGTCCTTATGCCATACATCAACATCATCACGTTTAATAATCTTGATACCATATAAGCGTTCAACCACTTCAAACAATCCGTTAACGACTTTAGGCTCGGGGAAATAAGGGCGTAACATTTCATCGGAAATCGCGTATTTTTGCTCTTTGAGTTTTTCGCTGTAATAGGCGATATCCCAGGCTTTTAAATCACTGTGCTGGTATTGCTGTTGGGCGAAATCACGTAATTCCTGTAAATCAGCTTGTGCTTGTGGCTTGGAGCGTTTGGCTAAATCTTCTAAAAAGCCAAACACTTGTTCTGGAGACTCTGCCATTTTGGTTGCCAATGACAAAGATGCATAGTTATCAAAACCAAGCAAGGTTGCCAGCTCACTGCGAAGTTGCATGGTTTCCTGCATGATTGGGCCATTATCCCATTTACCGGCGTTGGGTCCCTGCTCTGATGCCCGGGTGCTAAACGCTACATAAAATTCTTCGCGCAAATCACGGTTATCTGCGTAGGTCATTACCGGCAAATAGCTTGGGAAATCCAGCGTAAACAACCAACCATCCAGCTCTTTTTGCTGTGCAGCTTGTGCTGCTGCATCTAACGCTGATTGTGGTAATCCGGAAAGTAAATTTTTATCTGTAATGTGTTTTTGCCAGCCTAGCGTGGCGTCCATAAGGTTGTTAGAAAAGGTGGATGATAAATCGGACAGGCGGCTTTTAATTTCACCGTAACGCTGTTTTTTATCTTTCTCCAGTGCGATACCTGATAGTTCAAAATCGCGTAAGGTATTGTCGATTACTTTGCGTTGTGCCTCAGATAACGCTGCGAACTCATCACTGTCTTTTATCTGTTTGTAAGCTAAATACAGTGGCTCATGTTGGCCAACAAATGTGCTGTATTCAGATAACAGGGGCAGGCAGGCATCATGGGCATTACGTAATGCGTCAGAACTTAAAACCGAGTTTAAATGTGAAATGGGTGACCACAAGCGGCCTAATTTATCATCACTTTCTTCCAGAGGGGCAACCAGATTATCCCAGGTATAGGTTTGGTTGGCATTCAAACAATCCTCAATGTCCTGCTTACACTGCGCCAGGGCTTGTTTAACATCGCTGACAATCGTTTCCGGATTAATTGATGAAAATGAAGGTAAAGACGAAATGTCTGAGGTGTTTGTTTGCATAAAACCGGTCACTTATTTTGACTAATGATGCGCAATGAATGGGGACAAAAACGCAAAAATCAAGTGACTATCTGTTTGTGAAACTGATTACAAATTAGATCAATTAGTGTCGAATTTGGTCTTTTTAACTGAGTGCTATTCCCGTAATGTTCACGGCATTTTATTTCACAGGAAAACTCGATGAATCAGGCAGTTAAAATAATAAAAGGCTTATGCGGTGCAGCACTCACTATTGGTTTGTGTGCTCAGGTTATGGCTACCGTGGTTGAAGTACGTACTACACAGGGAAATTTTCAGGTAAATCTGTTTGACCAGAAAACGCCAAAAACCGTGGAAAATTTTCTGGCTTATGTTAATTCCGGGGCGTTTTTCAATACGGTTGTTCATCGTTCAGTAGACGATTTTGTGATGCAAACTGGTGGATTTCAGTTTGAGGATGACTTTCCATTGGTTGAAGTAACAACTGCCGCAGCCGTTCAGAATGAACCGGAATTATCAAATGTGCGTGGCACACTGGCGATGGCAAAACTGGGTGGTGATGCCAATAGTGCAACGTCACAATGGTTTGTCAATTTATCTGACAACAGCAGTAATCTTGATGTGCAAAATGGCGGATTCACAGTATTTGGCCAGGTATTAGGGGATGGAATGGACGTTGTTGATGCCATCGCTCAGCTTCCTGTGTTTAATTTATGTCCGGCTCAGAATCCACAGTGTGCGCTGGCGAGTATGCCGTTACAGGATTTTACTTCTGAAGATGCAAATAATAGTGTTGAAATAAAAGACGAGAATCTCGTTCTTATACAAGATGTAGTGGTAATAGATGCGGATACTAATACTCATCCTGAACTAACACCAAAAGCTAACACTTTGATAAAAAACAATAATGGTTCATCAGGTGGTGGAAACTCAGGTTCTGGCTCTGGAGGTGGTAGTTTAAGTTGGTTGGTCGTGCTGGCTGCTGGAGCCCTGTCATTCAGACGCTGGAGGAAGTAAGCTAACCCGTGTTGTATTAAAACCGCTGACGTTAGTTAGCGGTTTTTTTGTCCTGCTTTTATTACTTTTTGATATTGATATACGTTAAAGTTAAAGACATAACGAATAAAGTTAAACAGGACAAATGAAATGAATCATTTTGATTACATCTGTATTGGTGGCGGTAGTGGCGGTATAGCATCGGCTAATCGTGCTGCAAGGTACGGTAAAAAGGTCGCCATTATCGAGGCCAGTCAAATTGGCGGCACATGCGTTAATGTGGGCTGTGTGCCCAAAAAAGCCATGTGGTTTGGTGCTCAGGTTGCAGAGGCAATTAAGTTATATGCACCTGACTATGGTTTTGACGTTACCCTGAATGAATTCAGCTGGCAAAAGCTGGTTGAAAGCCGCGAAGCCTATATTAAACGTATTCATGGCTCTTACGATCGGGTGCTGGGTAATAACGGTATTACACTTATTAATGGTTTTGCCCGCTTTGTTGACGCCAATACGCTGGACGTTGATGGTCAAACCTACACCGCCGAGCATATTTTAATTGCTACAGGTGGTCGCCCAACTATCCCGGATATTCCTGGTGCGGATCTGGGAATCGATTCCAATGGTTTCTTTGCGTTGAGTGAACAGCCTAAACGATCGCTGGTGGTTGGTGCCGGGTACATCGCTGTTGAGCTGGCCGGTGTGCTTGATTCACTCGGCACAGAAACCCATTTAGCGGTACGTAAACATGCGCCATTACGACAGTTTGACCCAATGTTAAGCGAAACTCTGGTTGAGTTGATGGCGGAACACGGCCCTACCTTGCACACTCATAGCACGCCACAAAAGGTCGAACGTAACGTTGATGGTAGCCTGACGGTCTATTTCGATAACGGGAAATCACTGGAAACCGACTGCCTGATTTGGGCTATTGGTCGTGTGCCTGCCACCGATAATATTGGATTGGAAAATGCCGGTGTTGAGTTAGATGATAAGGGTTATATCAAAGTCGATAAATATCAAAATACCAGTGCAGCAAATGTTTATGCGGTGGGAGATAATATTGGTTACGTGGAACTGACGCCAGTTGCAGTTAAGGCCGGACGTTTATTGTCAGAGCGTTTGTTTAACAACCAAATCGATGCGCATATGGATTATGACCTGATTCCAACCGTGGTATTTAGCCACCCTGCAATTGGTACGATTGGCTTAACTGAACCTCAAGCTGTTGAGCAATATGGCGAAGAAAACGTCAAAGTATACAACTCTAGTTTTGCAGCTATGTATACAGCGGTCACCCAGCATCGTCAGGCAACTAAAATGAAGCTGATCTGCGCTGGTGAAGAGCAGAAAGTAGTGGGGTTACATGGTATTGGGTTAGGGATGGATGAGATCCTACAAGGTTTTGCCGTGGCTATGAAAATGGGCGCAACTAAAGCTGATTTTGATGCCTGTGTGGCGATTCACCCAACCAGTGCTGAAGAGTACGTTACGTTAACTTAATATAACCTGTCGTTACTGCTCAGGGAGCAAACATTTAATCCATTGGGCTGGTTGAATATAGGGTTAACTCATTTTCAACCAGCCAGAATTGCTAATCTTGTTTATTTTCCTTTTATCTTCGACATGCGCTAATTATTTCAGGATATTCTCGCCTGATTGAAACTTATCCTTTCATTCTGTCTTGACTCTATATCAAGTGCAAAATTCAGCTATTATCTTTTAACGGTTTGATTAACAATAATTCAGTCAGCATTCAGATAGTTAGCGTAGAGTTAAGCCTGTGAATAAACCGTTGTAACTGTAGGAGTCACCCATGAAAAAATTTAACGCCAAGTGTTTAACTGTAACTGCGTTACTTATGGCTTCCGCGCCGGTTTTTGCTCAGGCTGAATTGGACATAGACTGGCAGAAGCCGGATGAATATCGTGATGTAAAGCCTGTTTCGCAAACTAAAGCAAGTTACCAAAAACATGTGTTTAAAACCTTAGCTGAAGAACTCACAAAACAGCTTGAGGACTTACCTGATGGTTATAAGTTAAGCATGACGGTAACCAACCTCGATTTAGCTGGTGAAGTGTGGCCGGGCATGATGGTCGGAATAGATACCAGCTCTGATATTCGTCTGGTCAAACAAATGGACATCCCACGTATGGATTTTAGTTATCAGCTGACAGACGCCTCAGGAGTGGTGGTTAAAGAAGGTGATGAAGAGCTAAAAGATATGGCTTTTATGGACAGAGGTAGCCGTATTGGTTCCAGACAACCTCTTTATTATGAAAAAGAAATGCTGAAACGCTGGGTTCGCGAAACCTTTAGCGATTACATGACCAGGAAGTAATATGTGTTGGAAAGCCTAATTTTTTAGGCTTTCCTGCAGCTGTGCAAGCGTAGTGAAAAGCAATTCCATTTTTTTTACCACATTGGGTAATAATTCCGCTGCCTTGTTCTGGTCGGCCTGTTCAAGTTGCATCACGTCATGGGCCAGTTCTTCAACGTAAGGTTGAAAGCGTTTACTGCGTACTTCGAATCCTGCTTCATCTGCAAAAATATGTTGAAACTTACCCTTGCCTTGTTGATGCAATGACGAAAGTGCTTTGTCGGCATCCAGTGCACGGCGGTAAATAATTTGTAAGTTATCTTTTATTTTTTCAATGATGTTATGCATGATCCAGCCAGAGTAAAAAAAGATTAAAGTTTGCTAAAGTCTGGTCGATACAGACCCGAAGGCCGGTAATTCTGCCTGCTTTTATTTAGTCTAACAAGTCTTAACCTGCGATGATTGTTGATTGCCGACGGGCAATAATAAAATAATCAAAGTGGTGATTTAGGAGATAAGGTATGGAACTACAAGGCGCTAGTGCCTCTGGAATTTCCGACGCATCTGCAGAACTTCGTGCTGCAAAACTGGCAAAAAACCAGCAAGAGCAAAACGGTCAGCAGACGCTTCAGTTGCTGGAATCAGCTACTGACGTACCAAAATCAACTTCAGCAAATCCGGCTGTCGGTTCAAATATTGATACCCACGCCTGATTTACGGATGAAGTCGTAAGTCCATAGGCGTTTTTCCGGGTTGGCCGCCAATTTCTCTAACCAGTTTTGGCACCAGGTATCCCGGTAAACGCCTAATCAATTCCGCCATAATCTTACGTGCTTGTTGCTCAGACACATCATAGTGTTGTGCGCCTTGCACCTTATCCAACATATGCAGGTAATACGGCAGAATATCCGCCTCAAACAGTTTTTCATTTAACTCAAATTGCGCATCAGCACTGTCGTTAATATTTTTAAGTAATACCGCCTGATTCAACAGTGTCACGCCTGCCTGTTTCAATCGCTGGGCTGCCTTTGCCACGTGCTGATCAATCTCATTGGCGTGATTAATATGCAATACCATCACAGGTTTTAAACGACTACTGGTAAACCAGTTAAGCAAACTATCATTGATACGTGATGGGATAACAACTGGTAAGCGAGTATGAATGCGCAGGCGAGTGATATGTGGGATAGCTGCAATTTCTTGCGTAAGCCATTTAAGAAAGTCATCTTTTGCCATCAGCGGATCACCGCCTGAATATATCACTTCGTTAATGTTTGCATCGGCGGCTATTTGCTGCAGTATTTCGAGCCAGCCTTCACGATTAATCTGATTGTCGGCATAGGGAAAATGTCGGCGGAAACAATAACGACAATTGACTGCACAGCCACCTTTAATAATTAATAATACCCGGCTTTTGTACTTATGCAGAATGCCGGGTTGCTGGTTGTCCTGCTCTTTTAAAGGATCGGTGCTGTAACCAACTTCGGCTTCAAACTCTTGTTTTTGGCTAAATACCTGTAAAAACAGCGGATCATTTACGTTGCCTTTTTGCATGCGTGATACAAATGGCAAGGGCACGCGCAATGGGAACAAACGCCGGGCTTTTATATCCTGAGCAAATTCATCGGGGTTAAGCTCAAGTGCCTGCAAAAGTTTTAGCGGATCATTGATACTGGCAGCTAATTCTTTTTGCCATTGTCTATCCCAAGTTTGTTCAATATTAGGTATGATTCGCGTCAACAGAAGTATGCTCTTTCAAGGTTAATGAGGAAAAAATGGCGAATTTCAGCACAAATGAGTTCAAAGGCGGGCTTAAAATCATGCTCGACGGTGAACCTTGTAACATCTTAGAAAATGAATATGTTAAACCAGGTAAAGGCCAGGCCTTTAATCGAGTCCGACTGCGTAAACTGATTTCAGGTAAAGTGCTGGAAAAAACATTCAAATCTGGTGACACAGTTGAAGGTGCCGATGTTCTGGACACTACTTTATCATATTTGTATACCGACGGTGAATTCTGGCATTTCATGAATAACGACACGTTTGAGCAAATCGCAGCTGATAGTGCTGCTGTGGGCGATAACGTTAAATGGTTGGTGGAAAATGATGAATGTACCATTACTTTATGGAATGGTTCACCAATTACCGTTACGCCGCCTAATTTTGTTGAGCTGGAAATCACTGAAACCGATCCCGGTTTAAAAGGTGATACAGCCGGTACTGGTGGTAAACCAGCCACGTTAAGCACGGGGGCGGTTGTACGTGTGCCTTTGTTTGTGCAAACCGGTGAAGTTATCCGCGTAGATACCCGTTCGGGTGAATATGTGTCTCGCGCACAAAAATAAATCTTTTCTGCCGCTTGATCCGAAGCGGCTTATTTTTCTTATACATCAATGACTTCAAGCAACTGGCAGCCAACTGCCTCTATAGACACCCTTAAACAACGTGCAAAAATAATTGCTCAAATTCGCCAGTTCTTTGCTGATAGAAATGTCACGGAAGTCGAAACTCCACAACTGGCTTTGCATGGCGTAAGCGATCCTTATCTGGTCAGTTTCAAAAGCCGCTATGTTGGACCCGAGAGTGCTGAAGGACGTGATCTTTATTTACAAACCTCGCCAGAATACGCCATGAAGCGTTTGTTATGTGCGGGAAGTGGTTGTATCTACCAGCTAGCCAAAGCTTACCGTAATGAAGAAGGTGGCCGTTTACATAATCCAGAATTTACTATGCTGGAGTGGTATCGAATTGGCTTCGATCACTTTGCTTTAATGGATGAAATGGCCGAGCTGTTACAAGGTGTATTGGGTTGCGATGAGCCGGAACGCATGAGCTATCAAAAGGCTTTTATGCGTTACCTCAACTGCGATCCGTTAGCTGAAAGCCTCGAATCTATTCGCCAGCGGGTAATGGACTTAGGTGTAGCAGATTATGCCGCTGAAGAAACCGATAAAGATGCGTTGTTGCAGTTACTGTTTAATTTCTGCATCGAACCTGAAATCGGTCAGCAGCAACCATGTTTTATCTATCATTTTCCTGCTTCGCAGGCTGCGCTTGCCAAAATTCATTCAGTTGATCCCAGAGTGGCCGAACGTTTTGAGGTGTATTTTAAAGGCATTGAGTTGGCAAATGGTTTTCATGAACTTGCCGACGCTCACGAGCAGGCTGAACGTTTTGCCGCAGATAATGCAAAACGTCTGGCTCTTGGGGTTGAAATGATGCAACCAGATCAAAATTTACTCTCTGCACTTGAACATGGCTTACCTGATTGCGCCGGTGTTGCACTGGGAATTGACCGCTTAATTATGCAGGCATTAGGCAAAACCCAACTGCAAGACGTGATGGCATTTACGGTAAAAAATGGTTAAGCGGTGATAAAAATAGGCTAAGTGTTGGTAAACGTGTTGCTTTTTGGATGTTTCGGCAGATAATAAAAATACAAGGAGTCGTCATGTCTCTGGGTATATTTGTAGCTGCAAAGGAGCGTTGTTATGCCAGATCCTTCTACTCAGCCTGTTCAGGAACACATGATTTTTGAGAATTTACGTATGGGTCAATACGTGGATATTGAAATTCAAAATCATATGCGTGATCGTTTTAAGAGTTCTCTCGTTGGCGCGAAAGAAGGTCATTATTTGATTCTTGAACAGCCAGACGTAAAAAAATATGGCTATGTACGTGATCAATTAAAGGATGGTATCGCCCTGGTTTTCCGCACAATTTGTGAAAAAACCACCGGAGAGTGTCTGGCCTTTCGCACTGAATTACGTGGCGTGGTAAATCACCCTAGTAAGCTTGTGATAATTAACTTTCCAGATGAAATTCAGCTACGTGAGTTGCGCCGAGAACAGCGTAAACAATACACGAAACCCGCGCAGATATTTCCACCTAATTCAGATACGCGTATTGATGGCGTGATTACCGATATTTCAGCCGGTGGTTGCCGGTTTGAGTTAGAAGTCGGTGATTCTGTTCGCGGGGTTAAATCTGAATTTGTGATGGTTGAATTGCAGCATCCCGAAACGGGTGAACTCGTGGTTGTCGGAGCCAGAGTATGTTCCCAGCGCAAACAATATAATTTGATTTCGATTGGTCTGGCGTTTGAGCAAGAGTTACAAATGGCGGGCTAAACAAATATTTGTAATGTGAAATTAAGAAGGGGATTCAATCGAATCCCCTTTTTGCATTTAGTATCGACTTAAGCCGTTAACATGATGCTACTGACTAAATCATTAAAACTGCCGTTGGCAATTAGGCTGTTAATGGCTTCAATATCCGGTGAAAAGTAGCGATCTGAATCATAAAAACTGACTTTTTCACGTACTAATGCATAACCTTGTTCGACTTTATCGCTCGATTTTAACGGGCGACGGAAGTCCATGCCCTGTGCTGCGCTTAATAACTCAACAGCAATAATCCCACGGGTGTTTTCTGCCATATCCGCCAAACGACGAGCGGCATAGGTTGCCATAGAAACATGATCTTCCTGATTGGCTGATGTTGGCAAACTATCCACCGAGCCAGGATGCGCCAGCGATTTGTTTTCCGATGCTAACGCGGCAGCAGTTACCTGCGCCAACATAAAGCCAGAATTAACCCCGCCATTTTCCACCAAAAATGGTGGTAATTTACTTAGATTAGTATCAATTAATAATGCGCTTCTACGTTCGGACAAGGCACCAATTTCAGCAATGACCAGTGCCAGGTTATCAGCGGCCATTGCTACGGGCTCTGCATGGAAATTACCACCAGAAATAATATCGTCGCCAAAAATCAGCGGGTTGTCGGTCACGCCGTTGGCTTCGGTTAACAGCACATCTGCGGCAAATCGCATTTGAGTTAAACAGGCCCCCATCACCTGGGGCTGACAGCGCAACGAGTATGGATCTTGTACTTTTTCACAATCGCTATGTGAATTACCAATTTCGCTGTGGCTATCAAGCAGTTCCGCGTAAGTGGCGGCCATATCAATTTGGCCTTGTTGACCCCGTGCGGTATGAATACGAGGGTCAAAAGGTGCACGACTACCCAATGCTGCCTCCACGCACATCGCCCCGCTTACGGTCGCTGCTGCCATTAAATCCTCGGTAAAGAACAAACCCTGCAAGGCAAAGGCAGTAGAGGCCTGAGTACCATTAAGTAAGGCCAGACCTTCTTTAGGCGCAAAGGTTAAAGGTTCAAGACCAGCGATTCTTAAACCTTCCAGACCGGTAATAATTTTACCCTGATAGCGAACATGGCCTTCACCCATAAGCGGCATGCTCATATGTGCAAGAGGAGCCAGATCGCCGCTGGCACCCACCGAGCCTTTTTTGGGTACGCAGGGATAAACTTGTGCGTTGACCAGTGCTATCAGGTTTTGAATGACCTGCAAACGAATACCGGAAAAACCACGCGCCAGTGAATTAATTTTGAGTGCCATCATCAAGCGAACGCTGTCATCGCTCATCAGTTCGCCAGTGCCAGCGGCGTGAGATAACACAATCGAACGCTGCAATAATTCCAGCTCATCCGGTTTAATGCGGGTATTGGCCAGCAAACCAAATCCGGTATTAATGCCGTAAACCACACGCCCTTCACTGATAACTTTTGCCACAGTGGCTGCAGAAGCATTGATATCCGCTTCGGCGCTGTTATCTAACGAAAGTGTAACCGGTTGGCGGCTGATAGTACGTAACTGAGTCAGGCTCAGTTGACCGGGAATAATATTAATTGAAGCGTGCATAGTTACAGATCCAGCATAGGTAAATCGAGGTTGTTATCTTTGGCGCATTGTTTGGCAATATCGTAGCCAGCGTCTGCGTGGCGCATGACGCCGGTAGCCGGATCGTTCCATAATACCCGGCTTACACGCGCCGCGGCATCGTCAGTCCCATCACATACGATTACCACACCAGAGTGTTGGCTAAAGCCCATGCCTACACCACCACCGTGATGCAAACTAACCCAGGTTGCACCGCCCGATGTGCTTAATAGTGCGTTTAATAATGGCCAGTCAGAAACCGCATCTGAGCCATCTAACATGGATTCGGTTTCGCGGTTAGGGCTGGCTACTGAGCCTGAATCCAGATGATCACGACCAATCACCACAGGCGCAGACAACTCACCATTTTTAACCATTTCATTAAACGCCAGCGCAATGCGTGCACGGTCTTTTAATCCAATCCAGCAGATACGTGCCGGTAAACCCTGAAATTGAATACGTTCACGTGCCATATCCAGCCAGTTATGCAGGTGCGGATTGTCCGGAATCAGTTCTTTGACCTTTTGATCGGTTTTATAAATATCCTGCGGATCACCGGATAATGCAGCCCAGCGGAACGGGCCAATGCCTTCACAAAATAGCGGACGAATATAAGCGGGCACAAAACCCGGGAAATCAAAGGCATTTTGCACACCTTTTTCCAGCGCCATCTGGCGGATATTGTTACCGTAATCCAGTGTTGCTGCACCGCGTTCCTGTAACGCCAACATGGCTTTTACCTGCACTGCCATGGATTCCTTGGCGGCATTCACCACCGCGCTTTCATCTTTTTTGCGCATCTCAGCGGCGTGTTCAAGTGTCCAGCCTTGTGGCAAATAGCCGTTTAGCGGATCATGCGCCGAGGTTTGGTCGGTCACCACATCCGGGGTAATGCCACGCGCGACCAGTTCAGCAAATACATCTGCAGCGTTACCTAATAAGCCAACAGAAACAGGCGTGTCGCTGTTATTGATAATCTCCAGCGCTTCGTCCAGCGAGGTGGCCTTTTTATCCACATAACGCGTACGCAGACGGAAATCGATGCGGGTTTCGTCACATTCCACCGCTAACATCGAAAAACCAGCCATGGTGGCAGCTAAAGGTTGCGCGCCGCCCATACCTCCGAGTCCACCGGTTAACACCCATTTGCCTTTGGCATCGCCATTAAAATGCTGGCGGGCGACCGCACCAAAGGTTTCGTAGGTACCCTGCACAATGCCCTGACTACCAATGTAGATCCAGCTACCGGCAGTCATCTGTCCATACATCATTAATCCGGCTTTATCCAACTGATTGAAATGTTCCCAGTTGGCCCAGTGCGGCACCAGATTTGAATTGGCAATTAATACACGCGGAGCATCTTTGTGGGTAGGAAAAACGCCCACAGGTTTGCCCGATTGCACCAGTAAGGTCTGGTTATCTTCAAGGCGTTGTAATACTTCAACGATTTTATCAAAGCATTGCCAGTTACGTGCAGCGCGGCCTATGCCGCCATATACCACTAATTCTTCCGGACGTTCAGCCACCTCCGGATCAAGGTTATTCATTAACATGCGCATCGCGGCTTCGGTCAGCCAGCTTTTGCAACTTAGGGTTGTACCAGTGGGTGCTTTAATCACTCTGCTGGTATCCAGTCGGTTATTTTGCATCTCTAATTCTCGTTTGAGTGTGTAGGGAAAGTTATATGGCCTCCCAGCCTGTATCTGTGTCCGGGGTGAGTCAGCAAGGCGTAACTCACAATACCTTGTGTACTCCAGGTATGGCGGTGCACATGCAAACAGGGATGAACGGCATCAATATCCAGACTCCACTGCATCAGGGAGTTTGGCAAAATAGCTTCAATTTGGTGTGTGGCTTCGGTCAGCGGAGCAACTTTGCATAAATAGCTGTGCGGCGTCATCTGGCTAAAATCCTGTTGCAAATAGTCGTCTGAGTAAGCCGGTGATATATAACGTTGCTCCAGTTGCACCGGTTTATCGTCTTCAAAATGACAAATGCAGCTGTAGGCGACTTCCGTGCCCTCATCAATATTCAGTGCATTGGCAATCACGCGATCCGCTTTCACGCTGGACAGCACCATCACCTTGGATTTATGGATGTGATCGCGATCTGAAATTTCATCGGCAATATTGCGAATTTCCACTACCGATGATTGCGATGTCAGGCTGGCAACCACAGTGGCGGCTCCCTGGTTGCGAATTAACACGCCCTGATCTGCCAGTTCCTGCAATGCGCGTCTGGCCGTCATGCGACTGACTGAAAAATCTTTCGCCAGCTGATTCTCAGAAGGAACAACATGGTTTTCCGGCCACTGGCCCGATTTAACCTGTTCTAAAATATGCGTTTTAATGGTTTGGTATTTTGAACTAGCCATGGTTTTTCACTGGTTTCACTTTGCTATGGTTACTCTTAACAGCGAAACAACGAAGAGCGGTTGCTATTTATTTTTACATTGCAGATACTGGCATGACTTTCTTGTATATACAAGTTTTGCGATTGAGTGTTATGTCAACATTGTCATACAGCTTAGATGAGTAATGATTATGTCGTTAATATTGAGTGCAGATACCCTGCTAATTGGTGTGAACCTGGCCAGTTTCGCCAGTAATGGTCAGCCCTACGGCATCATTGAAGATGCCGCCGTGGTTATTTTTGAAGACAATATTAACTGGGTAGGCAAAGCCGCAGAGCTGCCGGAACTCAGCGGTGATTTTGTCGAAGTATCATTGGGTGGTAAATGGTTAACCCCCGGGTTAATCGACTGTCACACTCATCTGGTGTTTGCCGGTAATCGCGCCGATGAATTTGAGCAACGCCTGCAAGGCGTCAGTTATGCTGATATCGCCAAACAAGGCGGTGGCATAGCTAAAACGGTAGCAGCAACCCGTGATGCCAGTGAACAACAACTACTAAGTATGGCCTTAAAAAGCGCACAAACCTTGCTGGAACAGGGGGTGACCACGATTGAAGTGAAATCGGGTTACGGACTTGATTTGGCCACTGAAAGCAAAATGCTGCAGGTGGCTCGGCAGATTGATTCGTTGTTACCTGTGACCATTAAAACCACTTTTTTAGGTGCACATGCACTCGCACCAGAATATAAAGAGCGAGCAGATGATTACATTGAACTGGTTTGCGAAAACATGCTGCCGGCCATTGCACAGCAGAATTTAGCTGACGCGGTTGACGTATTTTGTGAAAGCATCGGTTTTACCCTCGAACAAACAAAGCGTATTTTTGAAAAAGCCAGCCAGCTGGGATTGCCGGTAAAACTGCACGCCGAGCAACTGACCAATTTAGGTGGCAGCGAACTGGCTGCCAGTTTTAATGCGCTATCGGTTGATCACATTGAATTTCTGGATGAAGCCGGGGTAAAAGCCATTGCGCAAAGTGGCACAGTCGCCACTTTGTTACCCGGCGCGTTTTATTTTTTAAAGGAAACACAAAAACCGCCTGTCGAATTATTGCGCCAGTATAAGGTGCCCATGGCGATCGCCACCGATTTTAACCCGGGTTCATCGCCCATTTGTAATCTGCCATTAATGATTAATATGGCCTGTACCTTGTTTGCATTAACACCCGAAGAAGCGCTACAAGGCGTAACCCTTAATGCTGCAAAGGCGTTGGGGTTGGATGAAATGTTGGGTAGTATCGAAACGGGAAAACAGGCCGATTTGGTATGCTGGGATATTCAGCATCCTAACCAGCTGGCGTATATGGTGGGTACGCATAAGCCGCTGCATATCTGGCAAAAAGGAAAACAACTGAGTTTGCATAAAGGTGCCAAATGATTGAAACCCAACGTTTAATTTTAAGGCAGTGGCAAGCCAGCGATTTTGAACCATTCGCAGCCATGAATCAGGACGATGAGGTGATGCGATACTTCCCCGGAAAATTAACCGCAGAGCAAACGCAACAAGGCATTGAGCGTTTATCTAACGAGATTGAAAACAACGGCTGCGGTTTCTGGGCAGTGGAGCGTAAGGACGAAGGTGACTTTATCGGTTTTATCGGCATTAAACCGGTGACGATTGAACTGCCTTTCTCCAATGCTGTGGAAATCGGCTGGCGCTTAACCCCTGCGGTGTGGCGCAAAGGTTATGCCGCAGAAGGCGCACTTGCCAGTTTGCAATATGGATTTGAGGATTTAAGTCTTGATGAGATTGTATCTTTTACCCCTACCACGAATATTCCTTCGATGGGCGTGATGCAAAAAATCGGTATGCAGGATACTGGGTTTCGGTTTGATCATCCCGCAGTGGCAAAGGGCGACCCTTTGCAATCCCATGTTTTGTATAAAATTAGCAAAGAGCAGTGGCTAGCTAAGCAAATTGCTTAGTTATTCTTAATGCTAAGTATGGCGGTATTGTTTGACTTTACTGTGTATAAAATTGGGGTTTACACTGGCTTTGGATAGATGTTGCAGGAGCATACAAAATTAAATATTTATGGATAGCAATTTATGTCGCGGTATTAATCTGGTCTGGCATTGCTCCAAAGGACCAGTTCACATGGTTTCTTGAAGTTGTACCTGCATTGATCGGGGCTGTTTTACTGGTTATTACCTACAACTCTTTTCGCCTGACTTCACTTCTGTATATTTTTATTCTTTTACATTGCATTGTGCTTATGGTGGGCGGTCATTATACCTATGCTGAAGTACCACTGTTTGATGGATTGTTTGGTGCCGAAAGAAACAATTACGATAAGGTGGGGCATTTTTTCCAGGGATTCGTGCCAGCATTGCTTGCTAGAGAAATATTGATCCGTAAAGCGATTATCAATGGAAATATGTGGCGAAATATTATCATCGTATCGATTTGCCTAGCGTTTAGTGCTTTTTATGAACTGATTGAATGGTGGGTTGCAATCGGCACAGGTGAAGGTGCTGACGCTTTCTTAGGTACACAAGGTTATGTTTGGGATACCCAATCAGATATGGCTTTGGCACTGGTAGGCGCCATATGTTCATTAGTTGTTTTATCCAAATGGCATGATGGGCAGCTATTGAAGATAAAGTAACGTCGGTTGATTAAATGTGAATGTTACACTGATTGCTGCGCAACCAACCACTTGTCATAAAAGTTAAGTTTGGGCGTCGCGCCGGCGACAGCGGCTTAGGGAATTGTGCTGCCGCAATTCCCTAAGAACCCAACGGCCCCCCACACTGTGCCTATTCAATTTTCAATTCAGGCAAACTGCCACCGTTGCAAATCCACATCCCTTCTGTTGCAACTGACTCAGCATCCCTGCTTCGTCTGGCAGTTCGCATATCTGAATTAAAAATCGGCCACAGTGAATGGGGAAATAAGTCAGCCACGGGCTGACTAGGAAAACCAAAGCATCAAGTTATCACCGCGACAGCAGCCAAACGGAGTTTGGCTTATTGCGACTCCAACTTGCCTTGAGAAGGTGAAACTTGTTCGAACGGGAAAACAGGATGTTTTCCCGAGGTGCGTGCTTTGCACGGATAGCTGCCTCGCACCGGTTCGAATAAACAAGTGATACCGAAACAAGAACAGCAAGTTGGCGGAGTTGAGCACTTTTTACTTCGGGCTTCCTGCCCTTCGCCTTTCAGGCCGCACTAAAGTGCGTTTAAAATTTTTCCTGAAAATTTTGTCCTCTGTTTTGGTGCCTCAAAACAGGGTCGCGCCCCGGGAAGGGCGTGAAAACATCATGGAAGATTTTATTGACCATGTTAGCAAACTAATTTGCCACAACCCTTTGATGGTAAAGATTTTATTTATCTGTTACTAATAAATCTCAGGATAAAGAAATTACAAAAGGAAGGTCGACATTGAAAGTAAAATCTGACCCTGCTGGCAGATTGTGTGATTTGTTACAGGAAGCGCGTACGCATAGTGAAAACGTTAAGGTTAGAAACGTATGGGCTGCTGTTTTCAAAATTGCGGAATCTGATACTGGAGCAATTCTTCGAATGTTGTCGGATATGATTCAAGTCCTATACAAAACCCAGAGTCGTATTAAAGACTTAAAAAATATCAATCACGATTTATTTTTAAAGCCTTTCGCCAACATTGAGAAATTATTTTCGCAAATAAACCTAGATGGATCTTGGCAGACAGGGAAAAGATTGCTGGATGAACCAACTATTTACGGTTTGCAGTTTTGTTCAGATAGATTAAGCAGAGAAGAAAAAGTTTCTATGGTAAACCACGATGAAATTGAAAGGATTCAAAAAGTTTCCTGATTACCCACAAACATCAGCCAGTCTCAATAGACGATATGGCATAGGCGGTGTTCGCACAGCAACCCTCGCTAG
>NZ_JACNEP010000009.1 GCF_014270035.1 Neptunicella marina
TTTCTTGTCATCTCAACTTCGCCGCTGACCGTTGCCGTTCCCCGTCGAAGTGGCGCGCATTCTACGCATCTAACAAATTCGCGCAACCCTTTTTTTTAACTTTTTGTGCGTTTGCGCAGGTTTCGAGCAATTTTGTTATTAAACGCTCATTTTTGCTATAATTCGTACTTTAAAACAGCCAAAAGAGCACTCGATGAGTTTAGATTCTTATAAAAAGATATTTCCTACATTAGGTAAAAATACCTTTGTTCACCCCAGTGCAGTATTAGTGGGTGATATTAAATTAGCAGATAATGTGAGTATCTGGCCTTTAGTAGCAGCAAGAGGTGATGTTAACCATATTAGTATCGGTGCCCGCACTAATGTTCAGGATGGTAGTGTTTTACATGTCACTCGCAAAACCAAGTCTCATCCTGAAGGTTTCCCTCTGATTATAGGTGAAGATGTTACCGTCGGTCATAAAGTCATGTTGCATGGATGTGAACTGGGTAACCGTATATTAGTCGGTATGGGTGCAATAGTAATGGATGGTGCCAAAGTTCAGGATGATGTCATTATTGGAGCTGGCAGTTTAGTGCCACCAAATAAGGTTTTGGAAAGTGGCTATTTATATGTAGGTAGTCCGGTTAAGCAAGCTCGTCCTTTAAGTGAGTCAGAAAAAGCATTTCTGACTCAGTCCGCTGAGAACTATGTTTTGCTCAAAAATGAATATATAGCAGAGCAAGGCAATTAATTTAATTGTTGCCTTAACGTAGTGCGGATTTGCTCGGTGGCGGGTTTCACTCCCCGCCATATCTGAAAACTTAGTGCAGCCTGCTCAATCAGCATGCCTAATCCATCAATCACACGTTTAACGCCATTATCGACAGCCCATTGATTAAACGTCGTCTGGCCTGCACCATAAACCATGTCATAACAAATAGACGTGTTATGGAATATATTAGCGGTGACGGGAGGCAATTGTTTTGATAAACCCGATGACGATGCATTAATCACCACATCAAAACTTTGTGTACCCAGTTCATCAAAACCGACAGCGTTTACCTTCGCCTCGCTGTTAAGCATATCTGCAAGTTGCTGCGCTTTAGATACGGTGCGGTTGACGATAGTTAAGTGCGATGGTTGTTCGTCCATTAATGGTAATAAGACACCACGCGCTGCGCCGCCAGCCCCAATTAATAAAACACGTTTATTATTAAGTTCAACTTTGTGATGTTTCAGATCTGCAATTAACCCTCTGCCATCAGTATTGTCTGCCACTATTTGGCCATCAATAAAAGATAAGGTATTAACCGCACCGGCCATTTTGGCATAAACAGAAAGTTCATCGGCGATTTCATAGGCATCATGCTTAAAAGGAGCGGTCACATTGCAGCCTTTAGCACCGGATTGGATAAACAGTTTTATGGCATCCTTAAAACCATCCACTTCTGGCAATATTGCGCTGTACTCCATAACCTGATCAGTTTGGCTTGCAAATTGTTGATGGATCAATGGGGATTTACTTTGAACAATAGGGTTACCAAAAACTGCGTACTTATCCATATTAATGCTATGACGATGAAAAACTGGTACTGAGATTACATGAAATCACGCTTTTGCCCAAACGCAAGTATTCAGATACAGCATAAAAAAGGGGAACCTAAGTTCCCCCAACATAGTTAACCCACTATGTTTAGAATCTGTAACCCAAAGTAATTGAATATACCCATGGATCAATATCAGCGCTCACTTTTGCTGGTAAATCTAACACGGTGAAGTTTGCTTCTGTATTGATATCAATGTAACGAGCAGAGGCATTAACTAACCACTTATCATTTAATGCATAGTCAAAACCTACTTGTGCAGACAAGCCCCAAGAATTATCCAGTTTTAAATCGCTGAAGGTTTGTTGCTGACGTGCATCTTTAAATTCTTCGTCGAAAAATACGGTGTAGTTAACCCCCAAACCAACATAGGGCTGGAATTCGCTACTAGTATTAAAGTAATACAATGCGCTGACAGTGGGTGGTAAGTGTTTAGTTTCGGCCAGAGTGCCATCCCCCAAACCTAACTCATTGTCAGTTGTGTGCTCTAACGTGATATCGTGTTTAAACGGAGTCGCCGCCAACACTTCTAAAGCCCAGTTGGCGTTGTATCTATAAACGAAATTTAATCCAAGCTGAGTGTTGTTATCTACATCCACCCCCATACCCACATTACCTACACCGTCAACAGTAACATTGCTGCTATCAACCTGTGGTGCAACGGTAGTTAAACCTGCACGAACAATAAAGTCGCCTGCATTAGCGAATCCAGCCCAAGAAATCAAACCTGCAACTATCAACGCTTTTGTGATTGAGTTTCTATTTAACACTGTCATTTTGTTTACCTCATTTATTTTTTGTTGAGGTAATTTTATGGCAGCGAGAATTAGCACTATTGATCTAGCACAAGGTTTTACTGCCGACGGACTAACACCAATGATAAATACTGATATAAATCAAATTTAGCCTTTTAAAGCTAATTCTAACATTCAAATAATCCAATTATTTTAAGCAGATATAAAAAAGGTGACACATCAGGTCACCTCATAATTATACCTATTCGCCCAACCAGTCTCTTGGGATTAAATAGTGTTTATACAGATCCTCTTCCCGGCTACTCGGTTGTGGTTGATACATATATTCCCAACGCGCCAATGGCGGCATCGACATTAATATCGACTCAGTTCGACCACCACTTTGCAATCCAAACAAGGTGCCACGGTCAAATACCAGATTGAATTCCACATAACGTCCACGACGATACAGCTGAAAGTCTCTTTGTTGTTGCTCCCAGCACATAGCTTTACGCTTTTCGACTATAGGCACATACGCATCCAGATAACCATTGCCCACCGCCTGCACAAATTCAAAACAGCGCTCAAAGCCCCACTCATGCAAGTCATCAAAAAATAAACCACCTACACCACGGGTTTCATCGCGATGTTTTAAATAGAAGTATTCATCACACCACTTTTTGTAATCTGAATAAACATTGTCACCAAAAGGCTGACACAACTCTTTTGCGGTTTTATGCCAGTGCAGGACGTCTTCATGCTGAGGATAAAAAGGTGTTAAATCAAAACCACCACCAAACCACCAGACCGGCTCTTCACCGTCTTTTTCTGCGATAAAAAAGCGTACGTTGGCATGGGATGTCGGTACATTGGGGTTTTCCGGATGAATGACCAGTGATACGCCACAGGCCTGAAAGCGGCGGCCTGCGAGCTCTGGGCGGTGAGCTGTAGCCGATGCGGGCATTTTATCCCCAAACACATGAGAAAAATTCACTCCCCCCTGCTCTATCACTTTACCACCACGCATCACACGTGTGCGACCACCACCGCCTTCTTCGCGCTGCCAGTCGTCTTCTATAAAGTGACCTTTACCATCGACCAGCTCCAGAGTTTGGCAAATGTTATCCTGAAGTTTGTGAAAAAATCGAATGACCTGATCAATATCGGGTACAGACATGAATTACCTCAACTGCTGGCCGGTAGCGGCGTCAAATATAGTACTGGGCGATGCATTGCCACCCACAGGCTGATCAACCACAAAATCTAGCTGATCGTTAAATTGCGCATAAAGCTCTTCCGTGGTGCGAGCTGGCTCTAATCCAGATAGGTTAGCGCTGGTCGAGACGATAGGTTTACCTAGTTGTCTACACAACTCCCGCACCGGCTCAAATGCTGGAACGCGCACTGCGATTTTATCTGACTCACCACTTAACAACGGCAATACTCTGTCAGATTTGGGTAATAACCAGGTCACAGGCCCTGGCCAGCGCGAAAAAACAGCAAAACGTTTATCCTGAGAAATGGCGCTGTCGTTAACATAGGGCAATAACTGCCCATAATCGGCAGCAACCAGAATCAAACCTTTATGTGCAGGACGCTGTTTTAGGTTAAGCAACTTTTGTAAAGCATCGCTGTTGTCCGGATCACATCCAAGACCAAACACGGCTTCTGTGGGATAGGCGATAATGCCGCCTTGATTAAATACATCAATTACTGAATGAGGATCCGACTCAGATTGCACAATGTACCTTTAAATGGGCTGTTAAACTGGCGGAAGATTACCACAAGCCCCGGCAAATTAGATCTATATATGACATCAGAGCTGTATGTCATTTCACCCAACCCATATAAATGGCTATAATGCCGCCTTTCATTTTCAACCCGTAACAGTGAATTAATATGAAAGTAGCAATCATCATGGGCTCAAAGTCCGACTGGCCAACCATGAAACTGGCAGCTGACATGCTGGATCATTTTGGCATCGATTATGAAACTAAGGTGGTTTCTGCACACCGTACACCTCAGCTGTTAGCTGACTTCGCCTCATCTGCACATGACAATGGTTTTAAGGTCATTATTGCTGGTGCAGGCGGTGCGGCGCACTTACCGGGCATGACTGCGGCATTCACCAGCTTACCAGTATTAGGTGTGCCGGTTCAGTCAAAGGCACTTAAAGGTATGGACTCACTACTGTCCATTGTTCAAATGCCAAAAGGCGTTGCCGTTGGCACGCTGGCGATTGGTGAAGCTGGTGCTGCTAATGCAGGATTGCTTGCTGCGCAGATTCTGGCAACCAGTGATGATGCATTGATGGCAAAAATCGATACATTTCGCCAAAACCAAACCGATACAGTTTTAGCTAACCCCGATCCTTCAGAGAGTTAATACGTGAAAGTACTGGTATTAGGCGCTGGCCAACTGGCCAGAATGATGGCACTGGCAGGCACCCCATTGGGTGTTGCTGTTTGTGCATTTGATGTTCGTTCACAGAAAGTTGTTCACCCGATCACACTGGCACAGACTCATGATTCTTTGCAGCATGCACTGGATAACGTTGACGTGGTAACGGCTGAGTTTGAACACGTTCCTCATGATATTCTGGCTATTTGCGAAGCCAGTGGCAAACTGGCGCCAGCCAGCAGCAATATCAAAATTGGTGGCGATCGCCGTCTGGAAAAAGCCATGTTAGATCGCGCCAACGCCAATAATGCCAGTCATGTTATTGTTGATTCTGAACTTTCACTAAATCAGGCATGTGAAAAATTAGGTGTGCCTCTAGTGCTTAAAAGTGCATTGGACGGTTATGACGGCAAAGGTCAGTGGCGCATTAAACAAAGCACAGACATTGAACCTGTATGGCAGGATATCGCTGAGTTTTTACAACAAAGTTCGGATAAACAAGGCATAGTGGCAGAACAGTTTATCCCCTTTGATCGTGAAGTTTCCTTAATTGGTGCGCGTAATGCGCGCGGTGAAGTTGTTTTTTACCCATTGGCCGAAAACATTCATGTGGATGGTGTGCTGAGCTTATCGCTGGCAGAGCAAGGTGATAGCGCTATACAGCAGCAAGCTGAAACCATGTTTAAGTCAGTAGCTGAAGAACTGAATTATGTGGGTGTGTTAGCCATAGAATTTTTCCAGGTTGGTGATCAATTACTGGTTAATGAAATTGCCCCCAGGGTTCACAACTCCGGTCACTGGACGCAACAAGGCGCGGATACCTGCCAGTTTGAAAATCACTTAAGAGCGGTGCTGAATTTACCCTTAGGCAGCACCAAACTTATTCGCCCGACAGCCATGATTAATATTTTAGGTGAAGATAATCTGCCGGATGAATTACTAACCGTTGCCAGCTTACATATGCATTGGTATGGCAAAGATAAACGCGCTGGACGCAAGATGGGTCATATTAATGTGAGCGGTAAGGATAAAGCCGAGCTCGCACTACGCTTGCAACAAGTGGCAGGCATTCTTTGCAAAGAGCAATTTCCAGCGCTTAATTGCTATCGTTAGTCTGTGCCGGCTCCGATTGAACGTGCTGGCATTTTTTGTCAGCACACACTCGCTTCTGCCCTTTTTTGTATAACAGTTTAAAACCACAAGCTTCACAACTTCCGGCCAACGGCTCGGCATTCAGTGCGAATTTGCACTTTGGATAACCATCGCAGGCATAAAAAGTTTTACCATAGCGATTGGTGCGCTTTACCAAGTGATGTAGCTGACACTGCGGACAATCGAAACGTGTTTCTTTTTGTTGTTTATTTGACTCTATATGATGGCAAGCCGGGAAATTAGTACAGCCGATAAACATGCCATAACGACCTTTTTTAATCGCCAGCTCAGCACCACACTCAGGACATACAGATCCATCTATCACTTTAATGACGCTTTCTTCATGCTCATGCAAAGGTTTAGCGAAATCACATTCCGGGTAATGGGTACAGCCAATAAACGCACCCTTTTTACCGTGTTTAATCGCCAGGGCACCGTCGCACTTAGGACAAGTGCCCAAAGCATCACTCATATCATGTTGAGAAGCATTAAAAAGGGAATGATCAATTCTGGACACTGCTGACCTTAAATTAGGGAGTCGAAATCACCAGTACGACCAGCGTACCATTTCGACACGGGCTTAGTATTTAAGCCTGTCTATACAGAAATTTATTTAGTGTAATGGCCCTTCCGGCTCTTCAAACAACAGATCTTCCATCTGATCGTAAGCGTTTTCTTTGCCAGGCACATTAAACAATACCATTAACACTACCCACTTGAGATCTTCCAAGCAGAACTCAGCGGAATCAATTTCCATTACTCTGTCGATAACCATTTCACGGGTAGACGGATCGAGCACATTGATCTGTTCAAGAAACATCAAAAACCCACGACTGGTTACATCGAGCTGCATTTCCTCTTCCTGAGTGTAAATGCGCGTAACAGGTGTAATTGATGCTTTCGCGAGATAAGGTGTGGTATCGGTTTCCTGCAGAGCAGCCAGTTTTTCCAACCAAGCTAAGGCTTTGTAGATTTCATCATGGTGAAACCCAGCACGAATTAGCTCATCGGTCAGTTCATCCTGATCTACCCGGATTTCCGTTTCACTATGAATAAAGTTTTCAAACAAATACATGAGGATATCAAACATCACACTAACCCCTCAGTCTAATGTATCCACCGGAGGTGGCGGATACTAACCCACGCAGTTCATATTCTAATAGTGTTGCTGTCACTACTTGTATCGGCAGCCCACTGCGCTCAGCTACTACATCTATGGCTGTAGCTTCATAATCAACACTATCTAACAATTTATCGGTTGCCAAGCTTTGCTCTGTACTTTTTTTACGATTTTTTGAGGCTGTTTCAGCCCCGTTAAAACTAAGGTTTTGAAATTCTTCATTTATATCCTCAACCTCTTCAACCAGCTTAGCACCACGTTTAATTAAAAAGTGACAACCTTTCGATTGAGGATTCCTGATATTACCCGGAACAGCAAACACTTCCCTATCCTGTTCCAATGCATATTTACAGGTGATCAAAGAACCACTTTTAACAGTTGCTTCAACCACCAATACTCCTTTAGACAAGCCAGCAATAATCCGATTCCGACGCGGAAAGTGATGCGCTTTAGCTTGTGTACCCGGCAAAAACTCCGACAATAAGGTGCCGCCAGTTTCAATGATTTGCTCAACAAGCTTTATATGGCGGCGAGGATACACAATATCAACCCCAGTGCCCAGTACTGCAATAGTAGGTTGATGTGCCATTACAGCCCCTTGATGTGCACATCCATCAATACCGGTTGCCAATCCACTGGTAATAATCCAGCCACTTTCACTTAAATCAGCTGCCAGCGAACGCGCCACTTCTTTACCTGCCTGTGTCGGTGCTCTGCTGCCAATAACGGCCAACTGCGCTAAAGATAAAATGTCTGAATTACCACACACAAACAGTCCTGCCGGAGCCTGACTGATTTGTTTTAATTGCTGTGGATATTGCTGACTTGTAACGGGAATAAAATGATGATTATCGCTGGCGTGTAACCAAACTAAGCATTTATCGACAATGGATTGGGTAGGATGCCGCAATGATTGTAGCTGAGGGTCCGATAATCCCTGCAATTTCAGCCAGCTGTCACTGGCATTAAAAAGCTGCGCAATGTCGCCATTGGCAGCCTTCAGTAACTTATGTATACGGGATGGACCACATTCTGGTATTTGTTGCAGTGTAATCCATAAAGTGAACTCGATATCCGATATCATTTACCCTCCCTAGGGGTGGGCAACAATGGCTCCCCTTTTAATCACTTTGGCTGAACGGGTAATCAAAGCATAGCTGCTGTTTTCAAAAACGTTAAACACCACTAATTCGCCTACTTTTATCGCAGGTTGCTGCTTTTCATCAGCAAATTCAAAAATACTGTCTAACCAGGATGTCTCACCCTTATAGGTAGGATTTTTAGATGCATTGATTGCCGGACCTTGTGTATACACGCCCATCACCGTACCAGGCACCACATCATCACGCCCCAGATCAAGTGCCACAACGTCATATTTACCCATCAACTGGTATTGTTTGAGATTCGTCAGAATATGACCGACTTGCTGATTAGCCGGCACTAAACCCAAAGCCTTTTCATGTTTCGTAGGCTGATAGGGTATTAAACGGTCGCCACGGTTTGCTTCAAACTGTGAATCAGTCACATTGACCAAAGTCATATCTTTACTTTCGTTAATCGATAATGTCGCTTTAGCCACATAACGCGCATGAATGCCTAACACATTACCATCCAGATCAATCAACTCTCCTTCACGGCGCACTATCGCATATTGACCTTCAATATCCGGTAATTTATCGGTAATCACTAAATCACCGCTGGCAAAACGAATACCTGCATCAGCATCCCCCAAAACAACCGGCAACGCATCAAAAGCGTCTTCACTCATCACCTGATCTTTGGTTACAAACTTTTCAATCACAGACCAGGCTAACGTCGGCACAGGTTCTGCTTCTTTTTTAACTCTTTTGCCTTGTGGAGATAATTTAATTAGCGGCTTTGTTACTTCCGGACTGCGATTAAGCGCTAATTCAGCCTCACCGTGCTGATTGATCACCAAAGTTAGAATATCGCCGGGATAGATAAGATGAGGGTTAACAATATTAGTATTGTTGCGCCACAATTCCGGCCACTGCCAGGGCTTATCCAGATACATGCTGGATATATCCCACAAGGTATCGCCTTTTTTAACCGTATAGGTTTCGGGTGCGTCTGGTTTAACGCTGGCAGCAATACACAAGCCAGGAATGCTGATAAGCAACAGCAACCACTTTGCCAGTCTTGCCTTCATAGGTATCCCCTTAATATTCCAGTGATTTATCTCTATTCATCGGGATCAGACTGTTGCCGATTAAGTCTATTGGGTATATCCCGCCATATACGCTAGAATAGCGGGCAAATGTAAAGAGTAAATACATCCGTAAAATGGATCGTATACAATTTAATACTAACCAATTGTAGCTGAATAAATAAATGGCAATATTAGAAGTACTTAGATTTCCCGACGAACGTTTACGCACTATCGCGAAACCAGTTGATAAAGTTGACGAAGATATTCAACAACTTGTCAGTGACATGTTTGAAACCATGTATGACGAAAAAGGCATTGGACTGGCTGCGACACAAGTGAATGTACACAAACGTGTGGTCGTCATGAATGTGGCAGAAGAACAAGACAACCCACTGGTTTTTATTAACCCGGAGATTACTCACAAGGAAGGTTCTACCATCAGTGAGGAAGGTTGTTTATCGGTTCCGAATAACTACGCTAAAGTTGACCGCGCCGAAAAAGTCACGGTAAAAGCACTGGATAAAGAAGGCAATCCTTTTGAATTAACAGCTGAAGGTTTATTAGCTGTATGTATTCAACACGAGCTTGATCACTTAAAAGGCACTTTATTTATCGACTACCTGTCACCGTTAAAACGCCAGCGCATCAAAAAGAAACTGGAAAAAGACGCCAAACTAGCGGCCAAAGGTTAAAAATCGATACATGGAAAATGCACTTAAAGTCATCTTTGCCGGTACCCCGGATTTTGCCGCCAAACATCTGCAAGCGTTAATCGATTCACAGCATGAGGTTGTCGCTGTATACAGCCAGCCAGATCGTCCTGCAGGACGCGGTAAAAAGCTGCAAGCCAGCGCCGTAAAACAACTCGCGCTCGAACATAAACTTGCGGTTTATCAGCCTCAAAGTTTAAAAACGGCAGAGGCCCAACAAGAATTAGCAGCCATCGATGCCGATATTATGGTGGTGGTTGCTTATGGTCTGATTCTGCCTCAAATAGTTTTGGATACCCCCCGCTTGGGTTGCCTTAATGTACATGGCTCTTTATTACCGGCGTGGCGCGGCGCGGCGCCCATTCAGCGGTCAATCTGGGCGGGTGATAAAAAAACCGGCGTAACCATAATGCAAATGGACAAAGGTTTAGATACCGGCGCCATGCTAACTAAAGCCGAAATTGAGATTGAAGCAACCGATACCAGTGCCAGTCTTTATGACAAACTGGCGGAACTTGGTCCAAATGCTTTGCTGGACACGCTAGAAAACATTAACAATATTCAAGCGATTGCTCAGGACAACGAGTTAGCCACTTACGCAGAAAAGTTATGCAAAGCTGAAGCACAAATTGACTGGCAACTGAGCGCCGAACAACTGGAGCGAAATGTTCGTGCATTTAATCCATGGCCAGTGGCGTTTTTTATGTTGCAAGACAATGCCATTAAAGTATGGCAAGCCAAGGTTGTGCAACAAAGCGGAC
Organism: Neptunicella marina; assembly: GCF_014270035.1. Taxonomy (GTDB): domain Bacteria; phylum Pseudomonadota; class Gammaproteobacteria; order Enterobacterales; family Alteromonadaceae; genus Neptunicella; species Neptunicella marina. The sequence goes on from NZ_JACNEP010000009.1 coordinate 10,634, forward strand.
AACCTGGCACTATTTTGCAAGCTGATAAAAACGGTATTGTGATTGCGACGGGTGATAATCAGGCGCTGTGTATTACACAACTACAAATCCCCGGTAAAAAGCCAATGTCGGCAGCGGATATTCTTAATGCCAGACAAGACTGGTTCAGCACAGGAACTCAGTTATCTTGAAACACGCCAATACCCGTGCCAGTAGTGCCTTTATCCTGATGCAGGTATTGGAAAATGGCCTGTCACTACGTGAGATCCTGCCGGCTGAACAACAAAAATTCAGCGATAAAGATAAAGCCTGGATCCAGCAAATGGTATTTGGCGTATTGCGTCAGTTACCGCTGCTGCAATTCTGGATGCGACAACTACTGGAAAAACCACTTAAAGGCAAAAATAAGGTCGCTGAATTTGTCATTTTACTCGGTATTTATCAGCTGGCTTTTTCACGGGTTTCCACTCACGCAGCAGTCGCTGAAACGGTATCAGCATGTCAGTCTTTAAAAGTGCAAAGCTTAAAAGGGCTGGTTAATGCGGTCTTACGCAATTTTATTCGGCAGGATTTAGCCACACACACTCCAGACAATGCACAAATCAAATCCGGTTTGCCCAATTGGTTGTATAAACAAGTTGAACAACATTATCCGGAAAAGCTGGGCGTATTGGTTGATGCTATGCACCAACAAGCACCTATCTGGCTTAGAGTTAATCAACGCCAAATTACTGTGCAAGACTACGCTAAACAACTTAGCGAACAGCAGGTGGAATTTAGTTTAAGTGCGGAGCACGCAGAGGCAATAATTCTGCCGCGCGCCGGTGATATCACCCAGCTCCCCGGCTATCAGCAAGGCTGGTTTGCAGTGCAGGATGGCGCTGCGCAAATGGCTGCGGCTTTACTGGATGCACAGCCTAACGAGCGAATTCTCGATGCCTGCGCGGCGCCCGGGGGTAAAACCTGTCACATACTGGAGCGCCAGCCAAATCTACAGGAATGCATCGCGCTGGATGTGGACCAAAGTCGCTTAGATCGAATCGCTGAAAACCTGCAACGGTTACAACTAAACGCAGATCTTTTATGTGCAGATGCAGCCTCGCCAGATAAATGGTGGGATGGTCGACAATTCGATCGCATCTTGCTGGATGCCCCCTGCTCTGCCACGGGGGTTATTCGGCGTCATCCGGATATAAAATGGTTACGTAAAGCCAAAGACATAGACGAACTGGTGCAATTACAAAGCAAAATCATGGATGCCATGTGGCCGTTACTTAAACCGGGTGGCTCAATGCTATACGCCACCTGCTCGATTTTGCCAAAGGAAAATCATCAGCAAATCAGTGCATTTTTGCAACGTCATAAAGATGCCAGTTTAGGTGCAACCACTCAGCATGGTGACCCGCCGGGAAGACAAATTCTGCCGGGTGAATCGCAAATGGATGGTTTCTATTATTGCATGCTGCTAAAGTCACAATAATGTTATTAGTTCAACGAGTTAGATAACAAATGAAAATTATTATTCTGGGTGCCGGACAAGTAGGCGCCACCTTGGCGGAAAATCTGGTGGGTGAGCAAAATGAAATCACCGTTATCGATTCCAATGCCGACACCTTGAGTAATATTCAGGACAGACTCGACCTGCAAGTAGTGGTTGGCACCGCCTCTCATCCGGATATTTTAAAACAGGCCGGTGCTGAAGATGCCGATATGTTAATTGCGGTAACCAATTCCGACGAAACCAATATGATGGCCTGTCAGGTCGCCTATAGCTTGTATAAAACACCAACCAAAATTGCCCGTATTCGCTCAGAGCAATATCTAAATTATCAGGCCCAATTATTTAAAAATTCCGATGTACCCGTCGATCACCTTATTGCCCCTGAACAATTGGTTACTCAGGCCATTCGCCGGTTAATTGATTACCCCGGTGCATTACAGGTAGTGGAATTTGCCGAAGGAAAAGTTAGCCTGGTAGCAGTAAAAGCCTATTATGGCGGTTTGTTGGTAGGCCATGCGCTTTCCACCTTAAAAGAACATATGCCCAACGTGGAAACCCGCGTTGCAGCTATCTATCGTCGTGGGCGCCCTATTCGTCCACTGGGTACCACAGTGATTGAAGCGGATGATGAAGTGTTTTTCATCGCCGCCACCAAACATATCCGTGCCGTAATGAGTGAGTTGCAAAAACTCGAATCCAGCTACAAACGTATCATGATTGCCGGCGGCGGTTTAATCGGTGCAGGCCTTGCCAAACAACTGGAAAAAAACCACAACGTCAAACTGATTGAGCGCTCAGCTAAGCAAGCCAATTATTTATCCTCTGTACTGAATAATACGCTGGTATTTAACGGCGATGCCTCGGATCAGGAGTTACTAAGCGAAGAGCACATTGAGCAATCCGATGTGTTTATTGCGGTGACCAATGATGACGAAGCCAATATCATGTCAGCCATGTTGGCCAAGCGCATGGGGGTGCAAAAAACCATCGTACTGATTCAACGTGGTGCCTATGTGGATTTGGTGCAGGGTGGCGAAATTGATATCGCGGTATCGCCTCAACAAGCCACTATTTCAGCATTGCTAACTCATGTGCGCCGTGGTGACATTGTAAATGTATATTCATTACGCCGCGGAGCAGCCGAAGCAATTGAAGTTATCGCCCATGGCGATGAAAAAACCTCAAAAGTCATTGGTCGTCAGATTAAACAAATCAAACTACCACCCGGCACAACCATAGGTGCCATTGTGCGTAAAGCAGAACCACTGGTGGTGCATTCCAATAAAATGATTGAGTCTTTGGGGCACAAAGAAGAAGTAATAATTGCCCACTCAGATACCGTTATTCACCCTAACGATCATGTCATCATGTTTTTAGTAGATAAAAAATACGTGAATGATGTGGAGAAGTTATTCCAGCCCAGTGCGTTCTTTTTTGGTTAAAAGTGTCACTATATTAAGCTTAGTTACGCCAGAACGCCGGGGTAAACAGCACCAATAACGAAAACACTTCCAGACGACCAAATAACATAGCGGAGATCAAAAGCCATTTACCGGTATCCGACACATCACCATAATGTGATGCAACTTCATTAATTCCAGGACCCAGGTTATTTAAACACGCGGCGGTGGCTGAAAATGCAGTAACATCATCCATACCAGTGGCAATTAAACACAGCATGATCACCACAAAAACCACCGCATAAGCAGAGAAAAAGCCCCAAACCGCATCCACTACTTTATCGGGTAACGCTCTGTTACCCAGCTTAACCGCATAAACCGCTTTAGGGTGAATTAAGCGATTAACTTCGCGCATGCCCTGGATATACAACAGAACAATGCGGATCACTTTCATCCCCCCACCGGTAGATCCCGCACAACCGCCAATAAAACTGGCAAAAATCAGGATAATTGGTAAAAACACCGGCCACTCAGAAAAGCTATCTGTAGCAAAACCCGCTGTGGTACTAATCGACACCGCCTGAAAGATTGCATGGTCAAAAGTAGTACCGGCATCCTCATAAATATTGTGCTGCATCAGCACCGCGAAACAGATGGCAATCAGAATAAACTGGATAAAAAAGAAGGCTCTAAGCTCGGGATCCTGCAAATAGTTCTTTAACGAACGGTTGCTCACCGCTGCATAGTGCAATGCAAAATTTAATGCTGCAATCCACAAAAATACTGAGCAGATAATATTGATTAACCCGCTATCAAAGTAGCCCATACTGGCATCGTGAGTAGAAAATCCACCAATCGCAATAGTCGAAAAGGCATGACACACCGCATCAAACCAGCCCATGCCAGCTGCCCAGTAACTCAAGCTACAGGCTATTGTAAGACCAAGATAAATATACCAAAGGTGTTTGGCAGTATCGGCAATACGCGGTGTCATTTTGGAATCTTTCACCGGCCCCGGTGTTTCAGCACGATAAAGCTGCATGCCCCCTACCCCCAGGATAGGCAAAATAGCGACCGCTAATACAATGATCCCCATGCCACCCAGCCACTGCAATTGCTGGCGATAAAACAGGATGGCTTTAGGCAAATAATCAATACCCTGAATAACCGTTGCTCCGGTGGTGGTTAACCCGGAGAAAGACTCAAAAAAAGCATCGGTAAGCGTAAGATGCGGTTGTTCCAGCAATATCAGTGGCAAAGCACCAAAACTGGCCAGTACAGTCCAGAACAACACCACAATCAAAAAACCTTCTCGGGCTTTTAGATCACGTTTGAAATCGCGGTTGGGATACCAAAAAGCTAAACCAGTCAGCAAACAGAGGAAAAAAGCCAAAACAAAAGGCAAACCGCCACCGTCACCAAATACCACGGATATAAATGCAGGCGGCACCATGGTGACGCTAAACAGCGCAACCAGTAATCCAAGTATTCTTATTATCGAACGATATTGCATGACGGACTACTGAGACATTCCGGTGATTTGACCACAATATTTTGAATGCATTGCCAAAGGTTTAATTATTTGTTTTTCCTATTATTGTCGGGATTAATTCAAATCAAAAGGACTAAAACAACAAATATACAATAAAGTTATCCATAATAGTTTGCATGATTAATAATTAAGCACAAATGTTGACACTGACTACATATTAATTTACCGTAAATGTAATCACTGAATACATTTGTTATATCCATGCGTCCTTTATCTTTCAGAACATCTATTTTTGCCCTGGCAGTTGTATGCAGCTTTGCACTACAGGCACAAAACAAAGTCCAGACCATCAAGGTCGAGTTTGAACCTTATCAACAGCAAATTAAGGTAACCGGTAAGCTGGTGAGTAAAGCGCAGCAACCCTTGTCCTTTAAAATTTCCGGCGTAGTTGCCAGCATAGATGCAGAAGAAGGTCAGCCCGTAAAAGCCGGTCAGATACTCGCAAAACTGGACACTGCAGAAATACAGGCGCAGGTAGCGCAAAGTCAGGCGCTATACGATAACAACCTGGCTAATTTAAAGCGTTTTAAGCAGTTGTATAAAGACAACGTTATCAGTGAAGAGCAATTACAAGCAGTTCAAACCCAGCTCGAGGTCGCACGCAGTAATCTGCAAATAGCCCGGTTCAATCAAAAACATGCACAAATTAAAGCAACCAGTGACGGTGTAGTGCTAAAGCGTAATATCGAACTTAATCAAATGGTTAGCCCGCAACAAGCGGCTTTTATTGTTAGCAGCAAAACTCAGGGCTGGGTACTGCGCGCCTCGGTGACCGATAAACAGCTGGTGCATTTACAGTTGGGAGATACTGCCAATGTCTCGCTGGATGCCTACCCCGGCAAACAGATTGCAGCCGAGCTCAGCCAGATTGCTGCCGCCAGTGGTAACAATGGTTTATTCGACGTTGAATTACGATTAGCACCTCAGGCTTTTACTTTGTATAGCGGCTTAATTGCTAATGCCAGCATTCAATCCAAGCAGCAGCAGCAGGTTGCTATGATCCCACTTTCAGCTCTGGTCAGTGCCAATGTGCGACAAGCACAATTGTTTGTGATCGATGAAAACAACATTGCCCACAGCACCATGGTGGAACTGGCTTTTATCGAAAAAGGATATGCGGCGATTAGCGACGGCTTGCGCAGCGGGCAACGTGTTGTAAGTCTGGGGGCCAGTTATATCAGTGATGGCAGCCAGATTATTGATATCACTCAATCGCAGATGGGCAGACCATGAATCTGGCGCGTTTTGCTTTAAAAAACTATCAGGTCTCTCTGGTTACATTATTACTACTTGTTGTATTAGGCGTTATTTCTTTACTGACAATGCCACGCTCGGAAGATCCTCAGTTTGATTTCCCCGCCGCGATGATCACCGCTGTATTACCCGGCACCAATCCTATTGATATGGAAAAGCTAATCATCGATCCCATCGAAGAAGAATTAAATGAGCTGGAAGATATCAAGGTTATTCGGGCAGAAATTGAAGATGGTTTAGCGCTGATCAGAATTGAATTCTTATATGGCGAAGACCCTGATGACAAATATGACGATGTCGTCTCAGCGGTCGCCAGAATCCGTAATGATCTACCACAGGGCATTCAACGTTTTAGCATTGAGAAAATCGCACCGGCTGAAACCAGCATTCTGCAACTGGCATTAACCTCTACTCAAATGGATTATCGTCAGGCTAGCTACTGGGCAGAAAAACTTAAAAAGCGTCTGCAAAGTATCAAAGGCGTAAAACGCGCACAAATAAACGGTGTACCAGAGCAACAAGTGTCAGTAAGAGCTAACTTACAACGTATGCGAGCCCTTAATATATCGATGACACAGCTGATCAATGCGATTGAAGGCGCGGGTTACAATATTCCGGCTGGTCATGTTAACGCTGGGCTAAGGCGTTTTAGTGTCAGAACCAGTGGTGATTTCGATAACCTCAACCAAATTACCAACACTGTGATTACCCAGGGTGATGGTAACTTGATTCGGGTCAGTGATGTGGCCGATGTCAGCATTGCCAATGGCATGGATCAATACAGAGTCAAGTTTAAACAGCAGGATGCGGTATTTATTAACGTGGTGCAGCGTAGCGGCAGCAATATTTTTGATGTACTGGCCGATGTTAATCATCAACTACAGGACTTCACCGCAGCACTACCAGATAGTCTGACGCTACAAACCGTGCACGACCAATCTATTGGCGTGGAAGAACGTATTAACAGCTTTTTAATTAATCTGTTGCAGGGTCTGTTTGTGGTTGGGGTGTTAACCACTCTGTTACTGGGTATGCGTGCCTCACTGGTTATTGTGCTGGCTATCCCCATGTCCGTATTAATCGCGCTCGGTTGGGTTGATTTGAGCGGATATGGTCTGCAACAAATGTCGATTGTAGGGCTGGTTATTGCGCTGGGTCTGTTAGTTGACAATGCCATCGTTGTCACCGAAAACGTTGCACGTTTAATCAATAAAGGAATGGATGCACAACAAGCCGCACAGGAAGGCGCATCTCAGGTCGCATTAGCGGTAGCCAGCGGCACACTCACTACCATACTGGCGTTTTTCCCTATTTTATTGTTACCCAGTGGTTCAGGTACCTTTATGCGATCCATGCCAGTCACTGTGGTATTCACCCTTTTTGCGTCTTTGTTAGTGGCCATTGCTTTTACACCTTATTTAGCCAGCCATTTACTTAAACCAGCAAAGAAAAAACAACCGCTATTGCAACGGGGGCTGGAACACTATGCACAACATGGCTATCGTCGCTCGTTAAACTGGTCACTGCGTAACCCTTTTAAGGTATTAATACTGGCGTTGATCATCTTTATTGGCAGCCTGAGCCTGTTCCCTTATATCGGCGTTAGTTTGTTCCCCAAAGCTGAAAAACCGTCGCTGTTAATCAATGTGGATATGCCGGAAGGCAGTAGTTTTGAACGTACCCGTCAAATGGCAGAGCAAGTTGCCAACATTACCCGTAGTAAAGATATCGTCAGCAGCATCGCGCTTAATATTGGCCGTGGTAATCCACATATCTATTACAACGTTTTCCCCAATCGCCAGGTGCCCAACTTTGCTCAGCTTTATGTGAAACTGAAATATTACAACGCGGACAAAACCAATCAGTTTATTGCCGGCTTACGCGAAGATTTTGCTCAATTAACCGATGTTAAAGTTGCCATTAAAGAGTTCCAGCAAGGCCCACCGAGTGAAGCGCCGGTCGAGATCCAACTCGAAGGCGATAATCTCAATTTATTACGTGATGTCGCCGCTGATGTTGAAAAAATGGTGCGCGATACCGAGGGTACAGTGAACGTCGATAACCCTGTCAGCAAAAATAAAATAGATCTGCAGATTAAAATCAACCGTGAAAAAGCCGCCTTGCTGGGTGTGAGTATTGCCAGCATAGACCAAACCGTGCGCGCCAGTTTAAGTGGTTATCATGCAGGCAGTTATCGCGATGAACTGGGTGAAGACTTTGCCATCGTGATCCGCAAACAAGGTCATCAGGAGCCTGAATATGAAGAGCTGGCAGAAATCACGCTGCAAAATAATCAGGGACAACTTATACCACTCAATCAGGTCGCGGATATTCAGTTAATTACCGATATTCCAGGCTTTCGTCATCTAAACCTGCAACGTATGGTGCATGTCACATCGGATGTAAAAAACGGTTATCAGACCGAGGTCATCACCAACAGTATTATCGAAAAGCTTGAGCAATACTCCTTTCCACAGGGCGTGCACTATTCCATTGGCGGCGAACAGAAAAACCGCAAAGAATCCTTTGCCGGTATGACCAAGGCCTTTATTTTCGCCTTACTGGGTATCTTTGCTGTGCTGGTAATGCAGTTCCGTTCATTTGGTCAACCCATGATTATTTTTGCTGCCATCCCCTTTGCGATTAGCGGTGCCTTTGTGGGTTTATTGTTAAGCGGTTATACCTTCTCCTTCACTGCATTTATCGGTTTAACGTCATTAATCGGCATAGTAGTGAACAACTCGATTATTCTGGTGGACTTTGCCAATCAGTTAATGCGCGAGGGACAAAACCGCCAGCAAGCCATTATTGAGTCAAGCGTCACGCGCCTTGCACCCATTGTATTAACCAGCCTGACAACCATAGGGGGTTTATTACCTTTAACTTTGGAAGGCTCCACTATGTGGTCGCCAATGGGCTGGTCTATTATTGCCGGGCTCGCAGTTTCAACCCTGCTAACGCTTTTTGTTATACCTGTGCTTTATCAGTGGTTTAGTAAACCCATAGTCAAGGAAGCTTAAGTTATGCAACGTGTTTGTTTAAATGACACCAAGCAGATTGTTGCGCATTTTTTTGCCGCAGAAAATGCCACAGCCACAGTTATTATGGCGCCGGCAATGGGTGTAGAGCAGTCTTATTATTTCCCGTTGGCACACTGGTTAGTGAGTCAGAATATTAATTGTCTGACCTTTGACTATGAAGGTATGGGATTTTCCAACCCAGATAAAAAACCAATTAACAAAGCCAGCCTGACTAGCTGGGCATGGGATGATGCCACCTCGGCGCTAAACTGGGTGCGCTCAACCTTGCCAGAATTACCCATTATTTGGTTTGGTCATAGTTTTGGCGGGCAGTTACTGCCCATGTTGCAAGGTCAGGAACACTTAAACAAAGTGGTCACCTTTAATGCCGGCAATGGTTACTGGAAGCTAAATGCCCCCCAGCTACGCAAACGTTCATTATTAATGTGGTACCTGTTAGTCCCGCTCCTCACACCTTTGGCCGGTTATTTTCCCGGAAAATCGATTGGAGTGGTTGGTGATATTCCTAAATATGCCATTTGGCAGTGGCGAAAATGGTGTTTGAACCCCAACTATATGCTGGGTGCGGAAGGGAAATGGGCGCAAAACTTAATTGAAAATCTGCAATTAGATTTAACCGCAATACATTGCAGTGATGATGAGATGCTTACCGAACAAAGCATTCATTCATTACATACTATGTTCGCAGCAGAAAACTGGACACTTACTCGTTTAATACCCGAAGAACTGGGACATAAACGCATTGGTCATCTGGGATTTTTTCACAAAAGATTTAGCGACACTTTGTGGCCAGAGGTGTTATTGCCGCTGTTAACAACCAACTAATGTTCTTTTAAGCACTTCGTGAGCGTAATCCTTGTAACAGGATCTGGGCTAATCCGTAAAATTGCTGCGTAGCCTGCTGTTCATCAACCTCAATCAAACCATCGAGCACTAAAGAGGTATAGCCGTGCACCATACTCCAGGCTGATGTAGCAATATCATCAGCGTTTAACGCATTAAATTGCTGTTTGATTAATCCCAGACGAATCACATCCTCCAGCACACAAAAGCCTTCAGTATGGCCTGAATCCATTTCATTGTGGTTAAATTGCGATGCTTTCATACCAAACATCAGGCGGTAGGTTTCCGGATGTTGCATCGCAAATTTTAGATAGGTTAAACCCACTTCCCCCAAAGCCTTTTCAGCATCATCGGCGTGTAATTCAAACGCTTCACGCATAGCTTTCCCCAGGCGCTCGAATCCGTCACTCGCCAATGCCGATAACAGCGATACTTTGTCTTCAAAATGGCGGTAAGGAGCAGCCTGAGATACACCCACTTCGCGCGCCAGCGCACGCAAACTTAAATTTTCGGCACCATGCTCACGGATACACTTGACTGCGCCTTGCATCAGCGCCTGACGCAAGTTGCCATGGTGATAGGATTTAGTGGTAGCGCTCATAAATACTGCTATTAACGTTAAGAGTTTTCATTAAATCAAATCCGCCATTTTAAGTAAAAATTTAATTACATTTTGTCTTTAGCTTATTGGCGGCAAAATCACTACACTGCAAAATTCTAATAAAATTTTTGCGCCATATTTCAAGGAGTAAACAATGCGAAACTGGATCTTTGCCTGTTTTGCGCTGGGTTTAGCAAGCTCAGCTAACGCCATGGTTAAAGCAGAAGATGTGCATACATTCGAGCTTAAAAACGGCATGCAGGTGTTTGTGTTGGAGGATCATTCCATTCCCAACGCCAACATGTACACATTTTGGAAGGTTGGTTCACGCAATGAAGCCCCGGGCATTACTGGCTTATCCCACTTTTTTGAGCACATGATGTTTAATGGTGCCAAAAAATATGGCCCCAAAATGTTTGACCGCACAATGGAAGCCGCTGGGGGTAGCAATAATGCTTATACCAGCGAAGATATCACGGCTTATCAGGACTGGTTTCCAGCCGATGCACTGGAACTAATGTTTGATTTAGAAGCGGATCGCATCGAGCATCTCGACATTGATGCAAAGATGGTAGAAAGCGAACGTGGTGTAGTTGCCTCTGAGCGCACAACCGGATTAGAAAATTCAAACTTCCGTGCAATCTGGGAAGAAGTCAAAGGCAGTGCTTTTCGCGCCCACCCCTACAGCTGGCCAGTAATAGGTCACGAATCAGATATTGCTAACTGGTCACTAAAAGATTTACAGCAGTACCACAAAACCTATTACGCACCCAATAATGCGGTGCTGGTTATCGTAGGCGATGTTGATACCAAACAAGTGGAAAAGCTGGCCAAACAATATTTTGAGCCGATTCCCGCGCAACCTGCGCCGCGCAAAATTCATACGGTAGAACCACAGCAAAAAGGTGAACGCCGTGTTTACGTGCATAAAGCATCGGTATCCAGCCCTAACATTATGATGGGTTTCCATATTCCCGCCAGCCAACACCCAGACTATTATCCGCTGAGTTTGCTGTCGGATATTTTGTCAGATGGCAAAAGTTCACGTTTCACCACAGCATTAATAGATGAACAGCAAATTGCGACCAGTGCCAGCAGCTTTGTGTGGGAATCTATCGACCCCAATTTATTTTATATATATGCAGTGGCAGCAAAAGATGTAGACGCTGCAACATTGGAAAAAGGCCTGATTGAGCAAATTAATTCAGTGATCAAAAACGGGGTCAGCGCCACCGAACTGCAAAAAGCCAAAAACAATCGTCTGGTTAATTTCTACCGAGACATGCAAACCATCAATGGCAAAGCCAATAATATCGGTGCTTATCAGGTGTATTTTGGTGACTATAAAAAGCTGTTTAACGCCCCTGCGGCTTTCGAAAAAGTCACAGCGCAGGATATACAACGCGTTGCCAAACAATATTTACGCAAAGCGAATCGCACGGTCGGTATTTTAAATAATCAGGAAGATAGCCATGAAGACGATCTTTAAACCCTTGGTTGGCCTGTTATTGAGCAGTGTCGCGTTTTTTAGTTCAGCTGAGCAATTCCAGCTTCCTGAATACCAGAAAGTGACTTTAGATAACGGCTTAACCCTGTATTTGATGGAACAACACGAAGTGCCATTAATTGAGGTTAAGGTACAACTCAAAGCGGGTGCGATAAACAATAATAAAGCCGGTTTAGCCAACCTAACTGCTGAAACGCTGATGTTGGGTACCCAACAAACACCAAAAAGTGAGTTGGATGCCCAACTGGATTTTATTGGCGCAAACATGAATAGCTCTGCTGGCCTGGAATCATCAGCATTAAGTGCATCGTTTGTGAATAAGGATGCCGATAAAGTACTGGAATTATTAAAGCAAGTACTGACAGCACCCGCTTTTGATAATGAAGAGTTTGATAAATTCAAACAACGTTATTTGTCGCAACTTGATGAAAAACGTCAAAGCCCTAAAGCGGTAATTTACGATTATTTCAATCAACTACTTTATCGCAATCATCCGTATGCCAGCATTCAGGATGGTGATAAGCACAGCATCGAAAGTATTAATCTTGCTGACGTTAAAAACTTCTATCAGCAATTTTATACACCGGACAACGCTGCATTAATAGTGGTGGGTGATTTCGACAGTGACAAAATGCTGAGTAAATTAAAAATCCTGCTAAAAGACTGGCAAGGTAAAACCACCAAACCTCTCATGCTCACTGGCATAGATCCGGCACAACAAGCAAATGTACTTTTAGTTAATAAAGCAGATGCGATTGAAAGTACGTTTGTGATCGGTGGGCCGGGTATAAAACGCAGCAACCCGGATTACGTGGAACTGACTGTGCTTAATACCATCTTAGGTGGTCGTTTCACCTCATGGTTAAACGATGCGTTACGCGTTAATGCGGGCTTAACTTATGGGGCACGTAGCTCTTTTAGTGCCAATAAATACGCTGGTAGTTTTTCGATTTATACCTTTACTAAAACGGCAACCACCGAACAAGCCATCGACTTAGCACTAAGTACCTATCAAAAGCTGTGGGAGCCAGGCATTGATATACAAACGCTTGAATCAGCTAAAGCTTATGTAAAAGGTCAATTTCCGCCTAAATACGAAACCTCAGCAGAGCTGGCCGATTTACTGGGCAATATGTTTATCTATGATTTTGATCAGCAATTTATTAACCAGTTTAATCAAAGAGTGAGTAAGCTGGATGTAGAACGAGCCAATCAGCTGGTTAAGCGTTATTTCCCCAGAGACAATTTGCAATTTGTCGTGGTGGGTAAGGCAGCGGAAATTAAATCCAAGCTAGAGAAGTACGGAAAAGTGTATCAAACCGACATAGACAAAGCAGAGGTTAGCTTTTAAAGGCTACCCTTAGCTTTGATACGATAAACACAGCGCCGGGCACCTTCTAACAGATGTTCGGCGCGTTTTACGTCAGCGTCTTTATCAAAACAACGCTGAAATAACTGCAATTCTGAACGACACAATTCCTGGCATTCAGTTGCTGCCGCACATATTGGACAGTGATTTTCAATCAGTAAAAATTCATGGTCATTTACAGTTTGCATTTCCGCCATATAACCTTCATCACAACGCAACGACACCAGAGCTGACACCTTTTGTTTTAGCTCACTATGTTTGTTGAGTTGTTCGTTATAAGACTGACTATGTTGGTATTCACGCTGAGCAATCAGCTGGTCTAGTCCCTGTTGGCCAAATACCATTTTTATCGAATTAAGCAAATTAAGCGTTAATTGTTCATGACGATCGGGAAAGCGTTTCAGTGCCAGTGATGTTAATTGCCAGTATTGAGTAGGCCGCCCTCTTTTTTCTGCCAGACTGTACGGATTCACCAGTTTTTCTTTTTGCAATTGCAATAAGTGCTGACGTGCGCCCATTGGCGTCATATCCAACATAGTGGCTAACGCCTTGCTGGTTTGTACCCCTTTAGTTTTAAGCAGATAAAGAATTTTATCCCCACTCGCACTCATAACTCGATTTACCCTAAGCCAGAGCTAAAACAGTTAATACCCATTTCTGGATGCCTTTGTAGGCTTCATCTATGGAGGTTGCCAACATATAAGCGGGAGTAGAAACAACCCGGTTGTCGTTATCCAGCACGACATCATCCACTTCACAGCTAACATGATCAGCCCCCATCATGCGGATTGCGGCAGCGGTATCCTGGTCGGTACCAATTGTCATGCGCACACCTTTACCATATACCAAAGGCATCATGGCTGGGGCTATACAGGCATAACCTGCAGCTTTTTTTACATCTGCAAAGGCTTTGGCGACTTTGAGCACATCCGGGTTTACCTTAGTGTCGGTTCCGCTAATCGCAAAATCACACAAGTTTTTAGCAGCACCGAAACCACCTGGGATCAGCAATGCATCAAACTCTGTAGGATCAAGAAGGGTAATATCTTCAATATCTCCACGCGTAATTCTTGCAGATTCAGTAAGTACGTTTCGTGTCTGGTTTTCTTCCACCCGCCCATTTATATGATTTACCACATGATACTGCTCAATATCAGGAGCGAAACAACGATAGTCAGCACCCGCTAACTTTATAGATAGCAATGTGAGAACGGCTTCATGGATCTCACTTCCATCATAAACTCCACAGCCACTTAAAATTACTGCAACTTTTTTCATTTCGCTCTCCATCTCAGTGTTTATATGGCTTATGCTTTTTTTGCCGGTTATTTAGTCGTTTTTGTGTCAAAAAACTTTAATCGCAACGCTTTTCATCAATCGGGGTTATGGTAGAGTAGCTAACCTGCTACGCCAAACTGTATTTTTTGTCAGTAGCATTATCCACAGGGATTGAATAAAAATAAAACAGGGTCTTCGAGCATAGTTTCACCCCGATAGTCCTTTATTTATATAGCCTCCAGTGCTTTTCTGGTTTTTCAGAAAGGTAGTCTTATTGTATTTATAAAATTTTTCTCAACAGAGTTATCCACAGGCTTGTGTGTGGCTGTGTATGGTGACAAATGCTGATCTATGGCATCCTTACCACCAAACTTATCAACCGCAAAAATTATGAGCAAAGTAGCCGATAATCCTTTTATTTTGGTGGACGGATCATCCTATCTGTTCCGGGCATTTCATGCCATCAACCCAAACAGCATGCAAAATCCGCAAGGGCAGCCCACCAACGCCATTTATGGTGTGGTGAATATGCTTAAGAGTTTGATTAAACAATATAATCCAACTCATATTGCGGTGGTATTTGACGCCAAAGGCAAAACCTTTCGCGACGACATTTATCCGGAATACAAAGCACAGCGCCCTCCGATGCCGGACGATTTACGCTGCCAAATAGAGCCTTTACACAACATTATTAAAGCCATGGGTTTACCCCTGATTGTGGAATCAGGTGTTGAAGCCGACGACGTGATAGGCACTCTGGCACGACAAGCTAGCGAAGCCGGGATTCATACCCTGATCAGTACTGGCGATAAAGATATGGCGCAATTGGTAAACGAGCATGTCACGCTCATTAATACCATGACCAATACCATTATGGACAACGAAGGTGTTGTGGAAAAGTTTGGTGTTGGCCCGGAATTGATCATCGACTTCCTGGCTCTTAAAGGCGACAAAGTGGATAACATTCCGGGAGTACCGGGCGTCGGCGACAAGAGTGCGTTAGGCATGTTACAAGGCATTGGCGGGATTGATGACATTTATCAAAACCTCGACAAAATTGCGGCATTAGATTTTCGCGGTGCCAAAACCATGGCGGCTAAAATGGCGGACAACGAAGAACAAGCGCGTTTGTCTTATTTGCTTGCAACCATTAAAACCGATGTGGAAATGGATGTTGCACCGCAAACCCTGTCCCCTGCTCCTGCCGATTATGATTTGTTGCTTAGTTTGTATGAAGAGCAAAACTTTAAACGCTGGACAGCCGAGGCCCGCGCTGCAATGGGTGCTGCGGCAGAAACATCTGACCCGGATACATCAGCCACGGTTGAATCTGATATTGAGGTTAACTACAGCACAATTCTGACTGAAACTCAGCTGGATGAATGGATTGAAAAACTCAGCAAGGCTGATTTGTTTGCCTTTGATACCGAAACCACCAGTATTAATTATATGGATGCGGAACTGGTTGGTTTTTCTTTCTCGGTTACAGCTGGAGAAGCGGCATATTTACCGGTTGCACATGACTATCCGGGCGCCCCTGACCAGTTAAGTCTCGAGCTGGTGCTACAAAAGCTCAAACCCATACTGGAAAACCCTGAACAATTAAAAGTTGGCCAACACATTAAATACGATATGAATGTTCTGGCTAATTACGACATTAAGTTACAGGGCATTGCGTTTGATACCATGCTCGAATCCTATGTATTTAACAGCACAGCCGGCAGACATGATATGGACAGTCTGGCAGATCGCTATTTAGGCGTGCAGACGGTTCATTTTGAGGATATTGCAGGTAAAGGTGCCAAACAATTAACCTTTAATCAGATCGATCTGGAGCAAGCTGGCCACTATGCCGCAGAAGACGCCGACATTACCCTAAGGTTACACCAGCATCTATGGCCACAGATTGAGACCATCGCAGGTTTAAAACAAACACTGCAGGATGTGGAAGTTCCGCTGGTGCCCGTACTGGCAGACATGGAACAAACTGGCGTTTTAATCGACAGCCAAAAACTGCTTGAGCAAAGTCAATTTTTAGCCACCCGTATTATGCAGCTGGAAAAGGAAGTGCATGAACTGGCCGGTGAAGCCTTCAACCTGAATTCAACCAAGCAGCTACAACAAATTCTGTTTGAAAAATTGTCGTTACCGGTTATTAAAAAAACGCCCAAAGGTGTGCCATCGACCGCTGAAGAAGTGCTGCAGCAATTGGCCGAAGAATACGAGTTACCTAAAAAGTTACTTGAGTACCGAGGTTTAACCAAGCTTAAATCAACTTATACCGACAAGTTGCCTAAGATGATCCATCATCGTACCGGCCGTGTACACACCTCTTATCATCAGGCTATCGCAGCAACCGGACGACTCTCATCTACCGACCCAAACCTGCAGAACATTCCAATCAGAACCGAAGAAGGCAGAAAAGTCCGTCAGGCCTTTATTGCTGAAAAAGGCTATAAAATTGTTGCTGCCGATTATTCTCAGATTGAGTTGCGCATTATGGCGCATTTGTCTGCAGATAAAGGCTTGCTCGATGCATTTGCTCATGGCAAAGATATTCACAAGTCCACTGCCGCCGAGGTATTTGGTGTTTCATTAGATGAGGTCACCAGCGATCAGCGTCGCAGTGCTAAAGCGATTAACTTTGGTTTGATTTATGGCATGTCGGCATTTGGTTTAGCCAAACAATTACATATCCCGCGTAATGAAGCGCAAAAATATATGGATTTGTATTTTGAACGCTACCCGGGCGTTTTAACCTATATGGATACCACCCGCGAATTCGCTAAAGAATATGGTTTTGTTGAAACCGTATTTGGCCGTCGTTTATATTTATCGGAAATCAATTCACGTAATGGAGCTGCACGTAAAGGAGCGGAACGTGCAGCGATTAACGCGCCAATGCAAGGCACCGCCTCTGACATCATTAAAAAGGCAATGTTAAAAGTAGCCGAATGGATTAAAGGTCTGCCACAAGGCGAAGTACGCATGATAATGCAGGTGCACGATGAATTGGTTTTTGAAATAAAAGAACAGTTTATCGATCAGCATTCCAAAACGATAGCATCGATAATGCAGGATGCAGTAACGCTTTCAGTGCCTTTATTAGTGGAGGCTGGACAAGGTTCAAACTGGGAAGAAGCGCACTAAGCGTCGATTAATAAATATGGTTTTATAGCAATTTTTTGTAGTTTTATTACTAAAAAATATTGCAATGCCAGTCAATTTGATTATTATTCGTTCCGTAGGGTACAGAGGGACGATTTAATATCAGACCTTTGCTTAGGCCTCGGTTTAATGCCGGGGCTTTTTTTTGCCTGCAATTTACCGCCTTAGTGTCGCCGTCCTTATCTAATTTAGCAATTCGTAATTTTATTACACAATTAGTCAGCCGCACCTAAACAAGAGCAGCATTTTAATAGCCTGAAAAATAATTTTAATTTTTTGAGAATTTATTTGAACTTTATGGAAACGGGAGGCTCTTAACTTACGAATGCACTGTACATTTATTGTTGTCTCCCTTCGCCCCGCTTTATGCGGGGCTTTCTTTTACTGGGGATTGTCAATGATGGTTTCAGGTTCGCTCTCAGCGATTAAACCAAACCAGTGATTTAAAATTCCTTCTACTTTAACCACACCATCACGCTTTAATGACGAAAAGCACTCAACCGTCACATCTCCACAAAATGCTAATGCGGCTTCACGTGCCATCAAAAGTTGTGCTTTACGTTTACCGGATTTTAATTTGTCAGACTTAGTAAGCAATGCCAAAACAGGCAAATCGCTGTCCACCGCCCATTGAATAAGATCCTGGTCTAAATCTTTAAAAGGATGGCGAATATCCATTAACACCACTAAACCTTTTAAACTATCACGCATTTGCAAATACTCACCCAATGACTTTTGCCATTTTTTCTTCATTTCCATTGGCACCTGGGCAAATCCATAGCCTGGTAAATCTATTAACCGACGCGATTCATCCAGTTCAAATACATTTATTAATTGAGTACGGCCAGGTGTTTTACTGGTTCTGGCCAGGTTTTTCTGGCGAGTTAACGTATTCAATGCACTGGATTTTCCCGCATTAGAACGACCAGCAAAAGCGACTTCTACTCCCTCGTCGGGACCTAAATGGCGAATGTCCGGCGCACTGAGTAGAAACTTAGCCTTAGAGTAAAAAGACATTTTCACTTCTCTTAGATAAAATTTGCCGTCACTATAGCATTTTTACGTGTGAGATAACCGTAACACGCTGCTTTTATGGACTAATTTAACGATTATCCACACAAAACAGCGGGAATTTATTTTACTCAAAGCATAAATGTGTAAAATACGGCTATTCTTTTCGCGTGCCCAATAATCGTACAACGAGAATAAGTATGAAAAAATTATGTCTTCTGGTTTGTTTGAGTTTAGGTTTTGTTACATCTGCCAACGCTGTAGGTGATGCAGAAGCTGGAAAAGCAAAAGCAGCTACCTGTGCTGCCTGCCATGGTGCTGACGGCAACAGTGTTGTTGATATGTACCCTAAACTGGCCGGCCAGCATGCTGAATACATCATTAAACAATTGCATGACTTTCGCGCAGCCTCTAAATCAGGTGGTGAGGAAGGACGTAACGATCCTGTTATGAATGGGATGGCAGCACCTTTATCTGATCAGGATATTGAAGATTTAGCCGCTTACTTCTCGGGACAAAAAGCCAAAGAAGGCACAACCCCGGAAAATGTTGTTGAACAAGGTAATAAATTGTTTCGCGGTGGTGATGCAGAAAAACGCCTTGCAGCTTGTGCGGCTTGCCATGGTCCACGTGGAAACGGTATGGGTCTGGCAGGTTTCCCCGATATTAGCGGACAACATGCAACCTATATCAAAACACAGTTAGAGAAATTCCGTAGTGGTGCGCGTGCTAATGATCCCAATGGCATGATGCAGGATATAGCAAAACATTTATCAGATGAAGATATTGAAATACTGTCAAAATATGTTGGCGGTTTACACTAAAGCATTTGAAAAACGTAATAAAACCGGTATTTAAAATACATTTGTAACAAATTTGTAAATTAGTTGTAAATATTTTTCAATCGTGTAATCTCTTGTTCCAACAAAAAGGAGATAGGGCTGTATAGCTCGCACAGGGAAGACCGAGTGGTAATTGTTTAAGCAAATGCTGCTCCCTATTTAGCTTTCGGTTGGAAAGCACATTGGACGAATGATAAAGCGTCAGGATGACCAACAACAATAATACCGGCTTCGTAAAAAATAAAAATAAGGGAAGCACCAGACATTGATGTCCTAGATACAAAGGGAATAAATGGGAGAAGTGTCGTTTGGCACTCAGTTTATAAGAAGCGACAGCATTCACTGTCGCTTTTTTTCTGTCCAATTCCTGCTCATTAATACTTATTATCGAGTAAAGCTCGATAACTTGTCTCTGCAGCGTTAAAATTAAGCCAATTAATCAACAAGCAGAATGATCATGCCAAGAAAGAAAAAGTCACGCAAAGTTGGACTCATTGGGGTACGTAGCGTACCTAAAGAAGATCGCGTTAGAAAAATAAAACCGGAGCGGGTAAAAAAACATAAGGGTAAGCCTGCAGGTTCACGTCATTCTGCTGTAGAAAAGCCAACTACAGCTGCGGGCAATACGCTGAAAAAAGACCCCAGAACAGGAAGCAAAAAACCGGTGCCGTTGGTAGCTACATCACCAGTCAAGCAATCTCCTGCTACCGCAAAGAAAAAATACTTTTCACCAGCACAAGAGTTAGCAGCAATAGAAGCAGACGAGCGTCTTGAGTCTTTGCTGGATCAGTTGGATCAAGGCCTGTCGATTAGCGTTGAACGACAGCAATACGTTAATGAAAAAATGCAACGCCATCAGGTTTTATGTGAATTATTGGGCATCAACTCTGATGAAGATGGTAATACAGAAGATAATAAAGAGCAGGATCTGATCAGTAAACTGGAAAACGCTGATCTCAATAAGTATTCAAGATGATAGTTTATCTGTTACTCACCATTGGATTGTTAATTATTGCTGGTTTAGGCATATATGCTGGACGTTTACTGTTTTTACTTAAGCAACAAAATACCTCCCAGCAACGTGTGCGCGAGCAACGAATTAAAAATATCATGCAAAGCATAGATACCATCGCGATGGCAATGGAGCAGCAGCAATGTGATATTTCTGAAGGTTGTATTCGTTTATGTGTATTGCTCGAAACCTTACCTTTAGAACAACGACCGGATTTTGTAGCACGATTCCCGGCTCTTCATCAGCTTTATGCACAGATAAAACATATGCCAACTCATGAAGAACGTGAAAAACAACCTAAGCATGAAAGACGTGCGATGGATAAACAGCGTGAAGAGTTGGAAGCACAAGCAGAAAGCAGCATATTAAAAGAAATCGCACTATTAAGAGAATTCAATCCACTCCTTTGACTAGCTTCGCTAGCCTGGGTGATGAAACCTTACTCAGGCTAGTTTCTTCCTCCGGTAATATTTCCTCATCTACAAAAAGGAATTTATTTGACCGATTCCCTTGTTTTAGCCTTGTTTTTACACTTTTAGGCCTACTTTCGTTGTAGTTCAAAAGGTATACTTGTGCCCATTTATTTTTAGAAATTACAGGGCTTTTTGGTGCGTTATGCAGAAGTTTGACATAAAAACCTTTCAGGGATTGATCCTGGCATTACAGGATTATTGGGCACGTCAGGGATGTGTGATTATTCAACCGTTAGATATGCAAGTGGGTGCAGGAACTTTTCACCCTATGACATTCCTTCGTTCAATTGGTCCTGAGCCAATCAGCAGTGCTTACGTACAGCCTTGTCGTCGTCCCACAGATGGACGTTATGGTGAAAACCCTAACCGCCTGCAGCATTATTATCAGTTTCAGGTGATGCTCAAACCTTCGCCCGATAATATTCAGCAACTTTATCTGGACTCACTAAAAGAACTGGGCTTTGACCCGGAAGTACATGATATCCGTTTTGTGGAAGATAACTGGGAATCCCCTACCCTTGGCGC
The DNA here is from genome assembly GCF_014270035.1 of Neptunicella marina. Taxonomy (GTDB): domain Bacteria; phylum Pseudomonadota; class Gammaproteobacteria; order Enterobacterales; family Alteromonadaceae; genus Neptunicella; species Neptunicella marina. Next base: position 31,990 of record NZ_JACNEP010000009.1, read on the forward strand.
GTGGGGATTAGGTTGGGAAGTCTGGTTAAACGGTATGGAAGTCACACAGTTTACTTACTTCCAACAAGTAGGTGGACTCGAATGCTCACCGGTTACAGGCGAGATCACCTATGGTCTTGAACGTTTAGCTATGTATATACAAGGTGTGGACAGTATCTATGATCTGATCTGGACCGATGGCCCAATGGGCAAAGTAACCTACGGTGACGTATTCCACCAAAATGAGGTTGAACAATCGACTTATAACTTTGAAGTTGCAGACGTTGATGCACTGTTTAAGGAATTTGATCAGTGCGAAAAGGAAAGTCAGTTGCTGATTGAAAAAGGCTTACCTTTACCAGCCTACGAACAAGTGATGAAAGCATCTCATGCCTTTAATCTGTTAGATGCTCGTCATGCAATATCAGTCACTGAAAGACAACGTTATATTTTAAGAGTCAGAACTTTATCTAAGGCCTGCGCCGAAAGTTATTATCAGGCCAGGGAAGCACTGGGCTTTCCAATGTGCAGTAAGGAGAAGTAATCAATGCAGCAGCAACAAACATTATTATTTGAAATTGGTACCGAAGAATTACCACCAAAAGCATTGACAACTTTGGCTTCTGCTCTGGCATTAAATATCGAAACAGGATTAAACAGCCTCGAATTAGCCTTCGATTCAGTTCGCTGGTTTGCAACACCACGTCGGCTGGCAGTAGAAGTTAAAAACCTGCAGGCTCAGCAGCATGACAAAGTAGTAGAAAAACGCGGCCCAGCCGTTTCTGCAGCATTTGATGACAATGGACAGCCAACCAAAGCCGCTATGGGTTGGGCTCGCGGAAACGGTATTGATGTTTCAGAAGCTGAGCGCTTAACCACAGATAAAGGCGAATGGTTATTATATAACGCCAAAGTGGCTGGCAGTCATATCTCCGATTTAGTAGAAGAGCTGATCCGCACCAGTCTGAGTAAATTACCAATCCCCAAACCAATGCGTTGGGGTAACTCTAAACACCAATTTATCCGCCCAGTGCATACCGTCACCATTTTGTACGGCGAGTCATTGTTAGATGCAGAAGTATTAGGCATTAAATCCTCGCGCTTGATCCAGGGCCATCGTTTCCACGGTAAAACCAACTTTGAATTGGATCACGCAGATAATTACTTAGTTCAATTGGAAAACCACTTTGTTTTAGCCGATTTTGCTTCACGTAAACAGAAAATTGAACAAGGTATTCTGCAAGCTGCCGAGCAGGAAGGCGCAACTGTGGATATTGATGCAGAACTTCTTGATGAAGTCACAGCTTTAGTTGAGTGGCCAGTTATATTAACCGCTTCTTTTGAGGAAAGCTTTCTACAGGTACCAAAAGAAGCGCTGATTTATACCATGAAAGGTGATCAAAAGTATTTTCCGGTTATTGATACGCAAGGCAAATTATTACCTCGCTTTATTTTTGTGACTAACATCGAAAGTCATGATCCGGAGCAGGTCATTAAAGGTAATGAAAAGGTTATTCGTCCACGTTTAGCGGATGCAGAATTCTTTTATCAAACCGATAAAAAGAAAACTCTTGAATCACGCCTTGAAAGTTTGAACAGTGTAATGTTCCAGCAAAAGTTAGGAACATTAGCTGATAAGTCGCAGCGTATTGCTGATATCGCGGCAGATATTGCTGAAAAAATTGGCGCAGATAAAACAAAGGCTGCGCGGGCAGGTTTATTAAGTAAAACAGACCTGATGACCGAGATGGTCATGGAGTTTCCTGACGTTCAGGGTGTCATGGGTATGTACTACGCCCATAATGATGGTGAAGACAGCGAAGTTGCTCTTGCCCTCAATGAACAATATATGCCGCGTTTTGCCGGTGACCAACTGCCTACATCCATGGTGAGCAATGCAGTGGCTTTAGCCGATAAACTGGATACCCTGGTAGGTATATTTGGTATTGGCATGCTGCCAAAAGGTGATAAAGACCCCTTTGCCCTGCGCCGTGCCGCTATTGGACTGCTCAGAATTATAATGGATAACAATCTACAACTGGATTTAGTGGAACTGATTGCGATTGCCAAACAGCAACTTGGAGACAAACTAACAAATCAGAGTGTTGAATCTGATGTCCTGGAGTTTTTGTTAGGACGCTTCAGGGCTATTTATCAGGAACAAGGCATTAGTGTCGATGTTATCCACGCAGTATTGGCTACACAGCCAACCAAACCTGCGGATTTCGATGCCCGTGTTAAAGGTGTGAGCCACTTTTATACCTTAGAAAGCGCTCAGAGCCTTGCGGCAGCAAACAAACGTGTAGGCAACATACTGGCGAAGAATTCTGTAGATAGTAACGCAGAAGTCGATTCAGCGTTACTAACTGACAAAGCCGAGCAGGAACTTTACGCGCAGCTAGAAAAAAGCAAACAGAACAATCTGGATAAACTGGCAAATGCTGACTATCAGGCCGTATTAACTGAATTAGCGGCACTTCGTCCTGCCATAGATAATTTCTTCGATAACGTAATGGTAATGTGTGAAGACAAGGCACAGCAGGCAAACCGCCTGGCCTTATTAAATAACCTGCATCAGCAATTTTTAAATGTTGCGGATATAGCATTATTGCAGCAAGCCTAGATTGAAGGGATTGAAATTGTTTAGTTATTTAAAACATCCTGTTTGCACTTTACTGTTAAGCACAGCCCTTTTAAATGGTTGTGCTGCTACTTCTGCGTTAACGGATTTTTATCAGCCTAAAAGTCATGACGACCTTTATCTACGTGGTGGTTTTACCTGGTGGGAAGCTGATGAGGCGTTTAAGGTTGAGGAATCAGCAGATAATGTATATTCCGTGAAAACAGAGCTAATCGCCGATGGACAACCATATGAGTTTCGTTTTGTAGATAAAGACTGGACCGAAGGCTCAAACTGCGGCTATTTGGATAAATCAAATCAGATAATTGAAGTTAATGTACCAGCAAATACCAATTGTAATAGTACAAATGAAAACTTTCGTTTTACTCCCCCAAGTTCGGGATTATATGAGTTTTCGATAGACTTTACGGACGAAGATAATCCGCTCACCTTGGTAAAAAAAGTTAATTAAATCAATATATTACAAAAAAAGGCCGCTTTAAGCGGCCTTTTTAATGTCGGTTTAAAACCTATACATCCAGGTTGACTACCTTCAGTGCGTTATCTTCGATAAATGCGCGGCGGGGTTCAACATTGTCTCCCATCAGCGTAGTAAACAAGAGATCCGCGCCAATAGCATCTTCAATAGTAACTTGTAACATGCGACGCGATTCCGGATCCATCGTAGTTTCCCATAACTGCTCAGGGTTCATTTCTCCCAGCCCCTTATAACGCTGAATGTAGTTACCTTTTTTAGATTCAGCCATTAACCAATCCAGAGCTTCAACAAAGTATTCTACGGGTTTAGTTTTCTCACCACGTCTGATATAGCCACCTTCTTCAATCAGCCCATTGATGGTTTTGTTCAATTCGACGATTCGCTTGTACTCAGAAGAATCAATAAAATCATGATCAAGTTTGTATTCAGTATCGATACCATGTTGTCGAACAATCATGCAAACATAGTGACACTGGCGCTCTTTATCTTCACGAATTTCGTGTCGGTATAATGCTCCATCAGCTTCTCTGTCCTGTAATGCTTTAACAAAGTGCTGCGCCGCCTCATCCAACTTAGCAGGGTTATTGAGGTCAGCTGTATCTAAAATATCGTTATAGACCAATCTTAAAAGGATATTTTTAGGCATCATACGACTGATACGATCAATCATCGCCATCGTGCTCTGGAATTGCTTAACCATGTTTTCCAGTGCAACACCAGTGATTGGAGCCGCTTCTTCATTAACATGCAGTGCCGCTGTATCTAATGCAATCGCCGTCAAATGCTCCGTCAATGCATTATCATCTTTTAAATACTGCTCCTGTTTGCCCTTTTTAATTTTGTATAAAGGAGGTTGAGCAATATAGACATAGCCTTTCTCAATAATTTCCGGCATTTGACGATAAAAGAAGGTTAATAACAAAGTACGAATGTGTGAGCCATCCACGTCAGCATCCGTCATAATGATAATACGGTGATAACGTAGTTTTTCTGGATCATATTCATCTCGACCAATGCCACATCCCAAAGCAGTAATAAGGGTTGCAACTTCCTGAGAAGATAACATCTTATCGAATCGTGCTTTTTCAACGTTAAGAATTTTACCTTTCAATGGCAAGATAGCCTGATTTTTGCGATTACGACCCTGCTTAGCTGAACCGCCTGCAGAATCACCCTCCACTATATACAGTTCTGAAAGTGACGGATCTTTCTCCTGGCAATCTGCCAGTTTACCGGGTAACCCTGCTAAATCTAATGCCCCTTTACGACGAGTCATTTCACGTGCTTTACGAGCGGCTTCACGCGCTCTGGCGGCATCAATAATCTTGCCCACAATGATCTTTGATTCAACCGGGTTTTCCAGAAGGAAGTCATTGAGGAATTCCCCCATCGAAGATTCAACCGCAGATTTAACTTCAGACGAAACAAGTTTATCTTTAGTTTGTGATGAGAATTTTGGATCAGGTACTTTAACAGAAATTACAGCAGTCAAACCTTCACGTGCATCATCACCTGTAGTTGCTGCCTTTTCTTTTTTGTTAAAACCCTCTTTTTCCATAAAGCTATTCAGGGTACGAGTTAAAGCAGCTCGGAAACCTGCCAGATGGGTCCCACCATCTCGTTGAGGAATATTATTGGTAAAGCAAAAAATGTTTTCCTGGAAGCTATCATTCCATTGCATTGCGACTTCAACAGCAATGCCATCTTCTTCACGGTCAGCCGTGAAGTGAAATACTTTTTGATGAACGGGTGTTTTATTTTGATTTAGATATTCAACAAACGCCTGAATACCACCTTCATATTTGAAGTGGTCTTTTTTACCATCACGTTCGTCACCCAAATGTATTGATACACCTGAATTAAGAAAAGATAGTTCGCGCAGGCGCTTTGCCAGAATATCGTAATGGAATTCAATATTTGTGAAGGTTTCTTCGCTAGGCCAGAAGCGAATTGTTGTACCAGTCGTATCGGTTTCCCCTACAGCAGCTAAAGGAGAAACAGGATTACCCGAATTGTATTCCTGCTCGAATATTTCACCCTGGCGACGAATACGTAGTTGCAGACGCTTAGATAAAGCGTTAACTACTGAAACACCTACGCCATGCAAACCACCAGAAACCTTATAAGAGTTATCATCGAATTTACCACCAGCGTGTAACACAGTCATGATAACTTCAGCTGCAGAAACACCTTCTTCCTCGTGCATTTCAGTTGGAATTCCACGACCATCATCTCGAACGGATACAGAGTTATCACTATGAATTGTGACGAAGATTTCTTTACAGTGACCGGCTAACGCCTCATCAATTGAGTTATCTACTACCTCAAATACCATGTGGTGCAAACCGGTACCATCATCTGTATCACCGATATACATTCCTGGGCGTTTTCTTACTGCATCCAGTCCTTTAAGTACTTTAATACTGGAAGAATCGTAGTTACTTGGTTCAGCCATTTATCACTTCTCCTCGTTCACTTGGCCATGTTCCACGTGAAACACTTTTTTACTGCTGAAATTATCTAAAAAATCTATATGACTCATATCTGTTGCTGTAATGAACACTTGCGCATTAGTTTCAATTAAATGATTGGCGAATAACTGACGTTTGTTTGCATCTAGTTCAGCACCAATATCATCCAATAAATAAATACAGTTAATATTTCTCTTATCATACAGCAATCTGGATTGAGCAATCTTTAAAGCAGATGCTAACAGCCTCAATTGACCTCGGGACAAAATTTCTTGTACGGGTTTTGAGTTTACTGATAGCTTCAAATCAGCTTTATGCGGACCACTAGTGGTGTATCCATAAATATTATCTTTACTTTCGTTTTTGCTAAGCAAAGAGGCTAGATCTAACTCCCTTTCCCAACCCTTATAATACGCTATTTCAATTGAAAACTCAGGTAAGAATTGAGTTAATTGTTCGGAAAAATAAGGCCTCAACGCGTCTAAATATTCCTTTCTGGCTGAGGAGACAATCTCACCAACAACACAAAATTGCTTGTTCCAGTATTCTATATCTTGTTTATGTCCGAACTTACTGGCTTTAAGTATCGCGTTACGGTGTTTTAATAGTTTTGCAAAAGCAGAAATTTGCTTTAGGTAATTATGTTCCACGTGAAACACACCCCAATCGACAAAATTTCTCCTCACCTGGGGTGACCCCGTTATTAACTCAGTACTTTGAGGGGTAAAAACTAACGAAGGCATTAACTGAGCTATAGCAGAGATCCTGGATTGCTTATCACCATTTAATTTTAAATCCACCACTCCTGCAACATTTCGACTTATACCAATTTTACTATTAATAGGTCTTTCCATTTCAGCATTAAAAGAAGTTAAAAGACCAAATAAAGTAAATCGTTCGTGATTATGCTGAATTAAATGCTGGAATTTATTCGTCCTGAAAGATCGACCACAACTTAAATAATGTAACGCTTCCAACAGAGACGTTTTGCCCGAACCATTTTTACCAATAAATAAGTTAAGGTTGTTACAAGGTTGAAAAGAAGCGGATTCGATATTTCGGAAATATTGAATCTGGACTTTGTCCAGCTGCATAAAAGGAGAATCTACTTGAATAAAATTATAAGGAATATGATTAAACTAACATCAATGCAATGAGACTCATTTAGAGTCTCATTGGCATAATAACGTAAAGTACAGATTCATCACCTGAATCTTCTATCAGTGCACTACTATTAGAATCAGCCATGGTTAACTTAACCACTTCTGAATTTAGTGCATTAAGCGCATCGATCAAATATGCAACGTTAAATCCGATTTCTAAATCGTCGCCCTGATATTGCACATCAACGATTTCTTCTGCCTCTTCCTGTTCAGGGTTATTTGCAGTAATTTTTAATTCAGCATTACTAAGATTTAACCTAACACCTTTAAACTTTTCATTTGATAAAATTGAAGCACGAGAAAAGGCATTTTTCAGCATAAGCTTATTTGTTTCTATTATTTTATCGCCATCTTTTGGTAACACGCGGCGGTAATCAGGGAAACGACCATCAACAAGTTTACTGGTAAATATAAATGCAGTAGAAAAGATGCGAATATGATTAGCACCTATTTGCACTTTTAATGATTTATCTGAATCATCAATCAAACGCAGAATTTCTAATACACCTTTACGTGGAATTATGACCTGACGATTAGGAAGATTGTTGCCATAGTCCAAACGACATAACGCAAGTCTGTGTCCGTCGGTGGCCACTGTGCGAATAATATTGTCTTCAGTTTCCAATGACAGACCATTAAGGTAATAACGCACATCCTGTTGTGCCATCGCAAATGCAGTACTTTCGATCAGTTTCTTAAGCTGAGCCTGAGAAAGCTCAAACTCGACTTCACCCTGCCAATCTTCCAGATTTGGATAATCGGTTGCAGACAGTGTGGATAAGGTAAATTTACTGCGACCAGACTTTAGCATTGCTTTGCTTTCTGTCACAGAGAACTCAAGTTCACTGCCATCCTGTAAACCACGTACAATATCTACCAACTTTTTAGCCGGAACAGTGATTTCACCTTCCTGAATATCGCCAGCCAGAGCAATATTAGAAATCAGCTCCACCTCTAAATCAGTACCGGTTAGCCATAGTGAACCTTCACTTACTTTTATCAGAACATTAGAAAGAATAGGTAAGGTGTGACGACGCTCAACTGCACCTGATACCAATTGTAATGGCTGAAGAAAATTTTCCCTGCTAATCGTAAATTTCATTGTAGCTTCTCTTTTATTTTCTAATGCTATGAAGATAAGGTTCGAATCAGATTTTGATAGTCTTCTTTAATATCGTGATTTTCATCACGTAACTGGACTATTTTACGGCAAGCGTGCAATACAGTTGTGTGGTCACGTCCACCAAACGCATCACCTATTTCCGGCAAACTATGATTGGTCAGCTCTTTGGCTAATGCCATAGCTACCTGCCTCGGTCTAGCAACACTTCTACTGCGCCTTTTTGACAGAATATCAGCAATTTTTATTTTGTAATACTCCGCTACAGTTTTTTGTATGTTATCAATAGTTACCAGTTTTTCCTGTAACGCTAACAAATCGCGCAACGCTTCTCTAACAAAATCAATAGTGATAGGCCGACCAGTAAAATTAGCATTGGCTATAACCCGGTTTAAAGCACCTTCCAATTCACGCACATTGGAACGTAAACGTTTAGCAATAAAAAAAGCGACTTCATCTGGCAAATTAATTTTATTTTCCAATGCTTTACGCATCAAAATAGCCACCCGAGTTTCCAGCTCAGGAGGTTCCACCGCAATGGTTAACCCCCAGCCAAAACGTGATTTTAATCTGTCTTCAACCCCATCGATTTCTTTAGGATAACGATCTGACGTAAGAATAATCTGTTGATTGCCTTCCAGTAGCGCATTAAAAGTATGAAAAAACTCTTCCTGAGAACGCTCTTTATTAGCAAAAAACTGAATATCATCAATTAAAAGCGCATCCACTGAACGGTAATAACGTTTAAATTCCTCGATAGCATTATTTTGCAGCGCTTTAACCATATCCTGAACAAAACGTTCAGAATGCATATACACCACTTTTGCATCTTTCTTATTATCGATTAACCCGTTTCCTACTGCATGCAATAAATGCGTTTTACCCAAGCCAGTACCGCCGTATATAAACAAAGGGTTATATGCCCCCCCTGGATTATCAGCTACCTGACTGGCAGCAGCTCGTGCCAGTTGATTAGACTTACCTTCAACAAAGTTTTCAAAGCGATAATTTAAATTGATATTACTTTTATTAATACCAGCCTTCATTTGAGGCACAGGACCAGGTTGCGCCGCAGATAACTTGGTCTGACTAGCTTGTTGGTCAATTGACGTTTGATTATTTTGTGATTCGCTGGGTGCTTTTTGTAAAAAGGGATTTGGTTTAGGCACTGCCGCGCCTATTTCTAATTTTAAAGTGGGGGCTTCAGGCCCACAAAACTCAGTAAATAACGTGGTAATCTGACTGATATATTTATCTCGTACCCAATCAAGGACAAAACGGTTGGGAGCATATAAGGTAACCAGCTTTCCTTCATGATTAGCCTTCAACGGCCTAATCCACATACTAAATTGCTGTGTAGGAAGTTCTTGTTGTAGCCGTTCCAGGCATTGATTCCACAAAGACATATATTATGTTTGTCCTGCGGACTCATTAACCAAATCAGTCCGCTCAAATAAAAATTATAATTTTGAAAAGGCTGGAAGAAACCTGACTCAGCCAAAGAAACAACATTATCTCGCGTTTTTATCCACAACATCAACATTGATCTTTACTCAATATTGGATACTTAGATAAAACAAATTTATCCAACTGAAAAATATATCTTTTTTTACAAGTATCGAATTAATCTAGTGCTATATCAAAGTGCTATTAAACATACTCTACGCCGCATAAATTATGCTTGTATGGCAAAAAAAATGATTTTTGAAAACCTTTTCTGTGAATAAACTGACATCAAATAGAAAGTTATTAACAACCCTTGCGTGTTCTTTCGATAATAATTAGTGTTTATTCACAAATTAACCCTAAACAGAGATTGACTTATAGGCAAGTGATCTCTAGAATTCAGCGTCCTTTTTGAGCACCTTTGTGCCTCAAAGGTAATATCAACGTTAAAGCAGCGGATTTAGGTTATGAAAAGAACATTTCAACCAAGTAATTTAAAGCGTAAACGTTCACACGGTTTTCGTGCTCGTATGGCTACGAAAAACGGTCGCCAGGTTTTAGCACGTCGTCGTGCCAAAGGCCGTGCTCGTTTATCAGCATAAATGCATTTGTCGAAGTGGGTGAAAATTCTTTTTCTCGGGATGTGAGATTACTCACTCCCACCCATTTCGGAAATGTATTCCAAGACGCTACATCTGCCCCCTCTCCTCAATTAACGCTACTTGCGAAGCATAATCAGGTTAATAAAGCCCGGTTAGGTATCACTATTGCTAAAAAACGGGTTAAAAAAGCCCATGACAGAAACCGAATAAAGCGTATTATTCGTGAGAGTTTCCGCTTAAATCAAAGCAAGTTAAGCAATATTGATATTGTAGTGATAGGAAAAAGCGGTGTTGATAAATTATCAAATCGTGAATTATTTGAACTACTAGAAAAATTATGGAAAAAGCTGAATCGCCGATGCAACGCATCCTGATAACACTGGTAAAAGGTTATCAAAAAACACTTTCCCCCATAATTGGTCAACAATGCCGTTTTCATCCAACATGTTCGCATTATTCTATAGAAGCAATAAAAGTACATGGAAGCGTAATTGGTAGTTGGTTAACGATTAAACGCATACTAAAATGCCAACCTTTACATTCTGGGGGGTTCGATCCTGTTCCGCCTAAACAACGAGAAATGAAGTAAATATTATGGAATCCCAACGTAGTTTTATGATCATCGCATTGCTGTTTGTTAGCTATTTATTATGGCAACAATGGCAAATGGATTACGGCCCCAAGCCAGTTGTGGCGCCAGTTGAAAACACCCAAACCCAGCAAACTGAAGTACATGATGATGTCCCTCAAAGTCAGGATGTACCTGCATCAGGCATGACACATGCTGATTTAGTTGCTGGCACCAGTACCCAGAGTAAAACCATACACGTTACCACTGATGCACTAGATGTAGTGATCAATACGAAAGGTGGCGACATTGTTAGTGCCAATCTGACTGACTTTAATGTTGATCTGGATTCTGACGAAAAATTTAGTTTGTTACGCGCAACACCTTCTAACTTATATATTGCTCAAAGTGGGTTAATTGGACGTGATGGTCCGGATGCCAGTAAAAATGGGCGCCCCGACTACCAAACTCAATCAGATAGCTACACATTAACCGGCGAAAAACTTGATGTACCATTAGTTTGGCAAACCGACACGGGGTTAACCGTAACCAAAACATTTACCTTTTATGCTAACCAACACAAGGTAGATGTGAATTACACCATCACTAATCAAACAGGTGAACCTGTTCACATTCAACAATATGCGCAATTAAAACAAGTTGTTGAAGGTGAAAAAAGCGGTGGCATGTTTATGCCAACCTACCGGGGCAGCGCCTATTCAACTGATGAAACACGTTACGAAAAATATACGTTCGATGACATTGAAGAAAGCAACCTGAAAAAAAGTACAAAAGGTGGTTGGGTAGCCATGCTACAACATTATTTTGTTTCTGCCTGGATCCCACCAAAAACAGAACAAAACAACCTGTTTACCAAAAGCAGTGCTAATCACACTTACGCCACTATTGGTTTTACTGGTGAGCCTAAAACAGTTGAAGCAGGACAATCTACTAGTTTAAATACCACTTTATACATTGGCCCTAAAGATCAGGATTTACTGCATAATCTGGCTGATAACCTGGATTTAACAGTCGACTACGGTATTTTCTTCTGGATTTCACAACCTCTGTTTGCGTTGCTTAAATTTATCCAGGGTATTGTTGGTAACTGGGGTGTAGCTATTATCGTTATCACTATTATCGTTAAAGGGGCTATGTATCCCCTAACCAAAGCCCAATATGTTTCTATGGGTAAAATGCGCGCACTGCAACCGAAAATGGCTGCTTTAAAAGAACGTTATGGTGATGACAGACAGAAGATGTCCATGGGCATGATGGAATTATACAAAAAGGAAAAAGTGAACCCTATGGGTGGCTGCTTCCCGATGTTACTGCAAATGCCAATTTTCCTGGCGTTATATTACGTATTCCTTGAAAGTGTAGAATTCCGCCATGCTGGTTTCTTCCTGTGGATTAAAGACTTATCTGTTCAGGATCCTTATTACGTACTGCCTGTTCTAATGGGTATCAGTATGTTCTTACTGCAAAAATTGAATCCGGCAACCATTCAGGATCCAATGCAGCAAAAGATTTTTCAGTGGATGCCGGTCATGATGACTATATTCTTCTTATGGTTCCCTGCAGGTTTGGTACTGTACTGGTTGGTAAGTAATTTAATTACCCTCACACAGGCAAAAATAATTTATGCAGGCATGGAAAAAAACGGCCTTAAAACCAAATAATTGTTAGATTAATTTATAAAGCCCACCAACAGGTGGGCTTTTTTATTTTGCGTACTGGTATATGATCCAGCTAATGATGTTTAACCTATATTGGAGCTAGATATGCCTTCTTTCGATATTGTGTCTGAAATAGACATGGTAGAAGTCCGTAACGCAGTAGAAAACGCCAGCCGTGAACTGGAAACCCGTTTCGATTTCAGAAACGTTGATGCTAAGTTTGAATTAAAAGACGGTGTTGTCACTTTAACCACGGAAAGCGACTTTCAACTGCAGCAAATGAAAGAAATTCTGCGCAACAAATGTGTGAAACGTAATGTCGATCCAAATAGTCTGGAATCAAAAGATGTTGATCGTGTTGGTAAGTCTTTCAAACAAGACATCGTTTTCAAACAAGGTATTGAACAGCCCATGGCGAAAAAGATTATCGCTAAATTCAAAGAGGCAAAATTAAAAGTACAGGCATCGATACAAGGTGAACAGCTGCGTGTTACCGGAAAAAAACGAGATGATCTGCAAGAAGCCATCGCACTAATTAAACAAGCAGACCTGGGTCAGCCTTTCCAGTTTAATAACTTCCGCGACTAATGCAAAACGAACAAACTATAGTAGCCCAGGCCACAGCCACAGGCCGCGGTGGTGTGGGTATTATTCGTGTTTCCGGATCGCTGGCCAGTGACGTCGCAACCAAATTACTTGGCCATGTACCTAAAACCCGCATAGCAGAATACCTGAGTTTTAATGACGAAAACAGCCAACCACTTGATCAGGGAATTGCGTTATTTTTTAAAGGACCTAACTCATTTACCGGCGAAGATGTCCTTGAGCTGCAAGGGCACGGTGGTCAGATTGTAATTGATATGCTGATTCGGGCGATATTAACCGATTCACGCATTAGAATGGCACGCCCTGGTGAATTCAGTGAACGTGCATTTTTAAATGACAAACTGGATTTGGCTCAGGCCGAAGCTATTGCTGATTTAATCGATGCAGATTCAGAACAAGCTGCTAAATGTGCATTACGTTCACTTAAAGGTGAATTTTCGAACCTGATTCATCAGTTAGTGGATAAAACCATTCACTTACGCATGTATGTTGAAGCAGCTATTGATTTCCCCGATGAAGAAATCGACTTCTTATCCGATGGCAAAGTTGCAGGTGATTTAGATGATATCATCGAACACCTGTACAAAATTAAAAAACAAGCCAAACAAGGCAGCATATTACGTGAAGGTATGCGGGTTGTTATTGCAGGCAGACCTAATGCGGGTAAATCGAGTTTATTAAACGCTCTGGCCGGACGTGAAGCGGCAATTGTAACTGACATTGAAGGCACAACCCGTGATGTGCTGCGAGAGCACATCCATATTGATGGAATGCCATTACACATTATCGATACCGCAGGTTTACGTGAAAGCGCAGATAAAGTAGAGCAAATAGGCATAGAGCGCGCGTGGGCAGAAATAGAACAAGCCGATCACGTGCTATTTATGCTCGACAGCACTCAAACCGGCGAAACCGACCCGAATCAAATCTGGCCTGAATTTGTTAATCGCCTACCAGACAATATCGCAATGACAGTCATAAGAAATAAAGTGGATCTATCTGGTGAAAATACTGAATATGATAACAGTGGCCACTATCCGGTTATTCGTCTTTCAGCCAGTCAGGGACAAGGCATTGACTTGTTAGCTGAGCATTTAAAGCAAAGCATGGGTTTTGAAGCTAAAACAGAAGGTCAGTTTATTGCCCGACGCCGACATTTAGATGCCTTAGATAAAACTGAGCAACATTTAATTAATGGACGCGATCAACTGCAATTAAATTTAGCAGGCGAACTACTGGCAGAAGAACTTAGACTGGCACAGCAATATCTGAATGAAATAACCGGTGAATTCAGTTCCGACGACTTACTGGGTAAAATCTTTGGTTCATTTTGTATCGGAAAATAATAAGGAAAAATGATGCAGGTAGAGATCATTGTTGGCTCAATGTTGGGTGCCAGCGAATATGTGGCAGATGCAATAGAAGAACAACTGGCTGAATCTGAAGTTAAAAGTAAAATTCACCTCCAACCAGATTTAAACGATATTAGTTCTGAAAATCTTTGGATTATTTGCACCTCAACCCATGGTGCCGGCGATTTACCGGATAATATTCAGCAATTTTATGAGCAGCTTCAAAACGCCAATCTCGAAGGCATAAAATATCTGTTAATCGGTTTAGGTGATACCAGCTACGATACTTTTTGTCAGGGTGCTAAAACTGTTGATGACATACTACAAAAACAAGGTGCAATGCAGTTAGCAGAACCATTATTTATTGATGTGTTAGCGCACCCTATTCCGGAAACAGTAGCCTGCCAATGGTTGGCACAACAGATTTCACAACATAATGTGTTAGCAAATATAGTTCAGGTATGATTAATCAGTCAGAATTAACCAGTTTAAACCAGCCAATCAGTAACGAAGCCAGAGTACTGTATTTATTAGCATTACGACCCGATGTTAATAAACAAAATGGCGAAACTCAGCCACTTAATTACGCCTCTATAAAAACCCTGCTTAATGGCAAAACTGACATCATCAGTCTTGGCCGACAAATCAATGCGTTAATCAAAGAATTAGTCGATTCCGGTCTTGTGGTAAATTCAGAACCTAAGCTGGATATCAACAGTATGAATGGCAAGCGTTTAATTTTGCCATTAGTGGCAACCGAACAGCACAACTACCAGAATTTGCATTTACACTGGCAATCAATGCAAGCTGACTGGACACCAAACCTTAAGCTTTTTGCCGAATTAGCCACAATGGTCGGTATAATAGAACATAGTTTTTCAGATGAAGAGCGTGGAGAATTTATTTCCTACTGGCTTAGCCGACCGGAATCTTCATTTACGCTTTTCCAGTGGACACAAAAATTTGTCCAGCATATAAAAAAGAAACGTCTGGCTTTTGGTAGTCAAACAGTAAAACGAGTGGGCAACCAGATGGTAAGCAACAAAGCTTCTGTCAGTGCAGACGACAACGCCAAAAAACTGGTGGAGAAATACAGTGGAAAGCATAAAAGATAAAATCGATCAGCTAGCCAGAATACTGGGAAAACAGCCGGTAAAAGACCCTAATTTAGATTATAAAAGTTTACGGGCTGTATATGAGCAGCAAGCCAACAACGATGTACGTCAGTTGCAGCAACAAGCAAAAAAACAACGAATAGATAATATTCATGGCCGCTCAGATCTCAACCCGAAATGGACGTTTAGTAATCTGGTTGAAGACAGCGAAGATGTTATCGAAGCAGTAAGCATCGCGCAGTCTTTTATTGCGGCACATGATGACCCTGACTGGCGCCAAAGTGGCTCACACATGATGATATTTTACGGTGACTATGGCCGTGGTAAATCACATATTGCAGGCGCTATCGCCCATGAATTAATTGATCAATACGAAATAAGCGTTTTATATCGCCAGCTTTCCAGCTTACTCGAATTGCGCATGTCCTCTTTCGACTTCAATGCACAAGACAATGTCGGTGAAAAATTTCGTGAAATTAACAGCGAGCTTCTCAATGTTGATTTGCTCATTCTGGATGAGGTGTGTGTTAACGAATCAGTACTAAAGAAAAATACCCAAAGCTGGTTAGGTAACCTGTTACGTCAGCGCCTGGTAAACCATAAAAACTGTATTCTTATTACTAACCACAATCTGGAAGGCTTAGAACAGGCTTTAGGACCTTATTGTTTTGAATCTATTAAAGAATACGACACCTACAGAGTTAAATTTTCTGGCCCCAGCCGCCGTAAGCAGCTTAGCCAGCTAGAAGAAAGTGCAAGTTATACCAGTACCTATCAACCTAACCAGGTACGCTAATTATCAGTTTAAAGCCCGCTATTAAGCGGGCTTTTTAATATAAATCATTATTCAGCTACTCTGTCTGTCCAACAACCTGATACACCCATTAATCCAAAGTCGTTTTATACTGCGCATAATAATCCTAAACAAAAGGTTTAATAGCCGCTTTTTACGGCTCTCTCATTGACTATCAACCTCCGCTATATACCCAGACACCAAACCTCAAAAAACACTTCATTCTTGTATATACAGCAATTGTTAACCACTAGATTAATCGAAGCTCATCGTTCAAGTTTTGGGTGTTATTTTAATATCATCCAGTCAACTACCACCTAAATGGCTTAGTCCGTTAAAGATAAGCAACATAAAAATAACCAGGTTAGTTCCTGTCTTTCCCTCATTTCGAGTAAAAATTATTAGTGGCTTTAAGTGAATTTTTTGTATAAATCATTTATCAAAATTTTTTCTAAAAAAGTTATCCACTTTGATCACAAATTGATCTTATTCACATAAAAAATTCTTTTAAAAACATAATATTAAGCTCTAAAAAGTGATCAATTAGTGATCGGTGATCACAATTTACCCACAATTAGATCAAAAGTTATCTAACGATGTGGATAAGTTTGTGATCTACCGTTAAATTAGATCTGATTATCCACTTTACAAAAAATATCGAATTTTTCACTGTGGATAAATATACTAGTTACCCACAGGTAATGATCGCGTTTTGATCGATCAAACTAACAAGTTACGATCAACTTAATTTATTGTTTTATATGAAAAAATTAGAGTTATACATAAAATCCTGTGCACTAATAACAATAGTAATAAGTAAAAGATCTAAATAACTCATATATTAATTAATAAAACCAAAACCCTTCTTGCTCGAATTTTAATCGTTTCCATAAGACGATAAAATCTATAGAATATGCGCCCCCAAATTTGGGTTCGTTTTAAGTCAGAGGTCATTATGTTTTATACCCAACAATTTGATGTCATCGTGGTTGGTGGTGGTCATGCCGGTACTGAAGCAGCTTTAGCCGCAGCCAGAATGGGATCAAATACCCTACTTCTGACACACAACATTGAAACTCTTGGGCAAATGTCCTGTAACCCGGCTATTGGCGGTATAGGTAAAGGCCACTTAGTAAAAGAAATTGATGCACTAGGTGGGTTAATGGCAACTGCCATCGATCATGGTGGGATCCAATTCAGAACACTTAATTCGAGTAAAGGTCCGGCTGTCAGAGCAACTCGCGCGCAGGCAGATCGAACCCTGTATAAAAATTTTGTTAGAAACGTTTTAGAAAACCAGCCTAATTTAACCCTGTTCCAACAGTCTTGTGATGATTTGATCGTTGAGAACGACCGCGTTTGTGGCGTTATTACCCAAATGGGTCTGAAGTTCAAAGCCAAAACAGTAGTACTCACAGTAGGTACGTTTTTAGGTGGTGTGATTCATATAGGTTTGGAAAATTATCAGGGTGGACGAGCGGGTGATCCACCTTCCAATGCGTTATCACAAAGACTAAGAGCACTGCCATTTAGAGTCGATCGCTTAAAAACCGGTACACCAGCACGTTTAGATGCAAGAACATTAGATTTTTCTGTCATGCAGGAACAGCAAGGTGATTTCCCTACCCCTGTCTTTTCTTTTATGGGTAAAGCTGAGCAGCATCCGCAACAGATTTCCTGTTATATCACCCATACCAATGAAAAAACTCACGATATCATTCGTGCTGGGTTAGACAGATCGCCCATGTATACCGGGGTAATCGAAGGTATTGGCCCACGATATTGCCCATCAATTGAAGATAAAATTAATCGTTTTGCAGATAAGAGCTCACATCAGATTTTTGTTGAGCCTGAAGGTTTAAACAGTATTGAAGTTTATCCGAATGGCATTTCAACCAGTTTACCTTTTGATGTACAGGTCAATTTGGTTCGTTCCATCAAAGGATTTGAAAATGCGCATATTATTCGACCTGGATATGCGATTGAATATGATTACTTTGATCCAAGAGATCTAAAACAATCACTGGAAACCAAGTTTATTAACGGATTATTTTTTGCCGGGCAAATTAACGGCACCACTGGCTATGAAGAAGCCGGTGCTCAGGGGTTAATCGCCGGTATGAATGCTTCTTTGCAAGCACAGGATAAAGACAGCTGGACACCAAGACGCGATGAAGCCTACATGGGCGTTTTGGTCGATGACTTATCAACACTTGGCACCAAAGAACCTTATCGTATGTTCACCAGCCGTGCCGAGTATCGTTTGTTGCTGCGTGAAGACAACGCTGATATGCGTTTAACCGCCAAAGGATACGAATTAGCTTTGGTTGATGAAAACAGATGGCAAGCTTTTAATCAAAAATTAGAGACCATTGAACAAGAACAACAACGTTTACGTTCTAACTGGGTGACGGCTAGCCATCCTGCAGCTGCAGCGTTGAATGAAATCCTTAAAAATCCGATTTCCAGAGAACACTCGCTGGAAGAACTATTACGCCGCCCGGAAACAACCTATAACCAGTTGATGCAAATTCAGTCCATTGGGCCTGGTGTTGAAAACGCACAAGCGGCAGAGCAAATTGAAATTCAAACCAAATATGCCGGTTATATCGAACGTCAAAAAGATGAAATCGCCCGTACACAGCGTAATGAAAATACCTTGTTGCCTGCTGATTTTGATTACAGCCAGATTTCAGGTTTATCAAACGAAGTGGTAGCTAAGTTAAAAGACGCCAGACCAGAAACTATCGGAAAAGCATCGCGTATTTCCGGTGTGACGCCAGCGGCAATATCATTGTTACTGGTTTACCTGAAAAAGCAGGGATTACTGAGAAAATCGGCCTGATGATGCAAGTTGATACTCAATTATTGAAACAGTTATCTGAGTTACTGGCGCAAACAAGTTTAAACCTGAGTCAGCAACAAATTGAAAAATTGGTCATGTTTGTCCAGTTAATGGACAAGTGGAATAAAGCTTATAACCTGACATCGGTGCGCGATCCTTCACAAATGCTGGTTAAGCATATTGTCGATTCTGTTGTAGTCGCGCCTTTTATTGATAAAAAACACTATATCGATGTAGGTACTGGTCCCGGTTTGCCGGGTATTCCGTTAGCAATTGTTCTACCTGATACTCAGTTTATTTTGCTGGATAGTCTTGGAAAACGTGTAAGATTTATGCGTCAGGTTGCATTTGAACTTGGTTTAAAAAATATCGAGCCTGTACAATCACGGGTTGAAGATTATCAACCGCAGATAAGCTTAAATGGTGTAATAAGCCGAGCCTTTGCTTCAATAAAAGATATGTTGCACTGGTGTGAGCATCTGGTAGATTCATCTGGGACATTTTTGGCGTTGAAAGGGCAATATCCGGAACAGGAACTTGCTGAATTGCCAAATAATTTTGTTCTTAAACAAGGGGTTAAATTGCAGGTTCCCGGATTAGAGGGAGACAGACATTTAATTCTGCTTTCAAAAAAATAATAACACTCTACTAAAGACGGATATTTATTTTGGGAAAGGTCATTGCTATCGCTAATCAAAAAGGCGGTGTAGGAAAAACCACTACTGCCGTTAACGTTGCTGCATCAATGGCAGCAACCAAACGTAAAGTGCTTCTTATCGACCTTGATCCACAAGGTAACGCTACCATGGGTAGTGGTGTTGATAAATTTGAAGTCGATTCCACCTGTTACGAATTACTTATTGAAGAGAAACCAGTAGAAGAAGTTATTGTTCGTGAAACCACAGGCAAATACGATTTAATCGCAGCTAACAGTGATGTCACTGCAGCAGAAATTAAACTCATGGAAGTATTTGCACGTGAAGTAAGGTTACGTAATGCGCTGCAGCCTGTGCGTGATTATTACGATTATATTTTTATCGATTGTCCACCTTCATTAAACCAATTAACCGTTAATGCGATGGCTGCTGCCGATTCTGTTTTGGTACCTATGCAGTGTGAATATTATGCGCTGGAAGGTTTGACTGCGCTAATGGATACCATTAAAAAACTGGCATCTGTGGTTAATCCCGATCTTAAGATTGAAGGTGTGTTGCGTACCATGTACGATCCGCGCAATCGTCTGGCCAATGACGTATCAGAGCAATTAAAACGTCATTTTGGTTCGCAGGTTTATCGCACTGTTATCCCGAGAAATGTCAGGTTAGCAGAAGCGCCGAGTTTTGGTGCACCTGCCATGTATTATGAAAAATCCTCTACTGGCGCAAAAGCCTATCTGGCCCTGGCCGGAGAAATTTTGCGACGAAGAAATCAAACCACAACCAGCTAACTCAGGAATCTAGAGTCATCATGTCTACCAAGAAACGCGGATTAGGAAGAGGATTAGATGCACTGTTGGCCACCAGCCAGCAAAACAGTAATAAACAATCATCCTCGCAACAGGCCGACAAAGGTGAATTGCAAAAACTACCCATTGAGTTTTTACAACCTGGAAAATATCAGCCGCGTAAAGACATGTCGCCTGACGCTCTGGAGGATTTAGCGGCGTCTATTCGTTCACAGGGCATTATTCAACCTATCGTTGTACGTAAAGTCGCACAAGATAAATTCGAAATTATTGCTGGTGAACGTCGTTGGCGTGCTTCTCAACTTGCACACCTGGATGAAGTTCCTTGTTTAATCAAAGACGTACCTGATGAAGCTGCGGTTGCAATTGCATTGATTGAGAATATTCAACGTGAAGATCTCAATGCAATGGAAGAAGCACAAGCATTGGAAAGGTTACTTAACGAATTTGAGTTAACCCACCAGGAAGTTGCTGAAGCAGTGGGTA
This sequence comes from Neptunicella marina, assembly GCF_014270035.1. GTDB lineage: Bacteria > Pseudomonadota > Gammaproteobacteria > Enterobacterales > Alteromonadaceae > Neptunicella > Neptunicella marina. The sequence goes on from NZ_JACNEP010000009.1 coordinate 52,799, forward strand.
AATCACGGGCAACTGTCACCAATTTATTACGGTTAAATAATCTTAACGATGATGTTAAATTATTGTTAGAGTATGGCGATATCGAAATGGGTCATGCCCGGGCTCTGTTATCCCTTGAAGGTGAACAACAGCTGGAAGCCGCGAAAACAGTGGCTGGAAAGGGATTAACTGTACGGGATACTGAAAATTTAGTACGTAAACTATTAGAGCCGACAAAAGAAAAAGTAGAAAAAAATGTCGATCCGGATATAAAACGACTGGAAACCACATTATCCGAAAACTTAGGAGCGGCTGTGTCCATTTCACACAATGCTAAAGGCAAAGGAAAAATGGTAATAAATTACAGCAGTCTTGATGAGTTAGATGGTATACTGTCGCACTTTAATGCTAGTTAAAATCTGAATCGGAGCGATTTGTTTCAGGTTGTAAAATTTGCGTAAAACAGTATAATTCCGCCGTTTTTATGGCGTTTTTTAAGCAAGAGGCCATTAATGGCACAAAGTTTGACCATAACCGGACGTTTACTGGTCAGAAAAATATTTTTATTTCAATGCACCGCAGTGATTATGTTGACGCTGATCAGTGCATTGATTTGGAAAGTTGAAGTAGCATTGGCGGTTTTTGCAGGTGGAAGCATTTGCATAGTCGCCAATTTGGTATTTGGACGTATGGCTTTTAGATACGCAGGTGCCAGTAAAAACAAACAGGTAATCAAAAGTTTTAATCAGGGATTAAAACTTAAACTTTTTCTTAGCATTATCCTGTTTGTATTAGCGCTACGTTGGCTAAACTTACCCTTTCTTCCGTTAATGTGTGGGTATGTAGCGGCCTTATTGGCTCAACTTCCGGGTGTGATTTTTTCAGATTCGGCAAAATAGATCGAACTGAAGTACCGATTTTTTAACTTTAAAACTTGGGATATAAAATGGCTGGAACAGGTGAAGAACAAACCGTAAGTGGTTATATTCAACATCACTTGACCAACGCAGCTGTCGGGGAAGGTTTTTGGACTTTTCACGTCGATACACTTGCGTGGTCAGTGGGCTTAGGGCTTCTATTCTTATTACTTTTCCGTTCGGTTGCTAAGTCAGCAACATCAGGTGTGCCAGGCAAATGGCAGGCTTGTGTCGAACTGGTTGTTGAATTTGTTGATTCAACCGTGAAAAGTACTTTCCATGGTAAGAGTGCAGTTATTGCCCCTCTTTCTCTGACTATTTTTGTTTGGGTTCTGTTAATGAACCTGATGGATTTAATTCCTGTTGATTTCCTGCCTTGGATTGCTCAGCAAATTGGCGCCATGATGGGACATGATCCGCATCATGTTTATATGAAGGTAGTACCTACAACTGACGTAAACATGACGTTTGCTTTGTCTATTGGTGTCTTTTTACTGATGATTTTCTATTCCATCAAAATTAAAGGTTTTGGTGGATTTATGAAGGAACTGTACGCACATCCGTTTAATACGCCTTGGTTGTACTGGTTTAACTTCATTCTTGAGTTTGTGTCCTTGATCGCGAAGCCGCTGTCATTGTCACTGCGTTTGTTCGGTAATTTATATGCGGGTGAATTAATCTTTATTCTGATTGCTGCAACTATCGGATTATGGCAAGCACCAATTCACTTTATTTGGGCGGCGTTCCACTTACTGGTTATTCCGTTACAGGCATTTATTTTTATGATGTTGACCATTGTTTATTTAAGCATGGCGCATGAAGATCATTAATTTTTGGCAATTTTTTTAAACTTTAACTTTAAACTTAGAAGGTGAAAATCAATGGAAATTTTAGGTAATCTTTACATCGCAGTAGGTATCCTGATCGGTTTGTGTGCATTAGGTCCTGCAATCGGTTTTGGTTTGTTAGGTGGTAAATTCCTTGAGTCTGCTGCTCGTCAGCCAGAACTGGCTCCTACCCTGCAAGTTAAAATGTTCATCGTAGCAGGTCTTATCGATGCTATCGCGATGATCGGTGTTGCTATCGCTCTGTTCCTGTTGTTTGTTGAAAGCGCGAAATTTGCCGTTTAATCGACCTTTTAAACAACGAATTGAGGAGGAGCGGGTTTGAATATTAACGCCACTCTACTTGGTGAATTAATCGCATTTATCATATTTGTGTTGTTCTGCATGAAATATGTATGGCCACCAATTATGAATGCGATTGAAGAGCGCCAAAAGAAAATAGCCGATGGCCTGGCCGCTTCAGAACGTGCTGAGAAAGATTTGCAACTGGCTCAAGATGAAGCCGCTGCAAAACTGAAAGAAGCTAAAGCACAAGCTGCTGATATTATTGAGCAAGCTAAAAAGCGTGCGTCTCAGATTGTTGATGAAGAGACTCAACGTGGTCACCAGGAGCGTGAAAAAATCATCGCTCAGGGTCATTCTGAAGTAGAAGCAGAAAGAAATCGTGCCCGTGAAGAATTACGCAAGCAAGTAGCTGATCTAGCTGTTGTTGGTGCTGAGCGTATTTTGGGTCGTCAGATCGATGCTGCAGCACAAAGTGACATAGTTGAAAAACTTGTCGCTGAATTATAAGGGAGTAAGAGCTTATGTCTGAAATGGCAACCATTGCTCGCCCTTACGCTAAAGCTGCGTTTGACCATGCGGTTGAGAATAAGGCTATTGAAGCCTGGCAACAAATGCTGGCGTTCAGCGCTGAAGTTGCTTTGAATGAACAAATAGCAGCTTTGCTGACTGGTTCATTATCAAGTGACAAACTGGCTGAATTATTTGTCGGTGTTTGTGGTGAACAACTTGACCAACATGGCCAAAATTTTATTCGTGTTCTGGCAGAGAACGGACGTTTAGCTGCGTTACCTGAAGTTTTAACACAGTTTAATCAGTTAAAAGCTGACTATGACAAAGAAGTAGATGTTCTAGTGACGTCTGCTGTCGAGCTTTCTGATAAACAGAAACAGGAAATCAGCGTGTCATTGGAAAAACGTCTGACACGAAAAGTTAAGCTGGATTGTAGTGTAGATCCTGAGTTAATTGCCGGCGTCGTGATTAAGGCCGGTGACACTGTGATTGACGGTTCTGTAAGAAGCAAATTAAACCGTCTCTCAGATACGCTACAAGCATAACGGGGAAATGAGGATGCAACTGAATTCCACTGAAATCGCCGAGCTGATCAAAAAACGAATTGAACAGTTTGATGTTGTAAGTGAAGCGCGAAATGAAGGTACTATTGTTGGTGTAACTGACGGTATCATTCGTATTCACGGTCTTGCTGATGTAATGCAAGGCGAAATGATTGAACTTCCTGGCAGTCGCTATGCCATCGCACTTAACCTTGAGCGAGACTCGGTTGGTGCGGTTGTAATGGGCCCATATGCCGATCTGCAGGAAGGTGTAAAAGTTAAATCAACTGGCCGTATTTTAGAAGTGCCAGTTGGGCCTAAATTATTAGGCCGTGTGGTTAACACCCTTGGTGAGCCAATCGATGGTAAAGGTGCTATCGAAGCTGCTGGTTTTGAGCCAGTTGAAAAAATCGCACCGGGCGTAATCGATCGTCAATCGGTAGATCAACCGATTCAGACAGGTTACAAATCAATTGACTCTATGATCCCGGTTGGCCGTGGTCAGCGTGAGTTGGTTATTGGTGACCGTCAAACAGGTAAAACTGCATTAGCCATTGATGCCATCATCAACCAAAAAGGTACTGGCATTAAGTGTGTGTACGTCGCTATCGGTCAGAAAGCGTCTACTATCGCTAACGTAGTACGTAAACTGGAAGAGCATGGTGCGTTAGAAAACACCATTATTGTGGCGGCTAGTGCTTCTGAGTCTGCTGCACTGCAATACTTAGCGCCCTACTCTGGTTGTACTATGGGTGAATACTTCCGTGATCGCGGTGAAGATGCACTTATCGTATACGATGACTTGTCTAAGCAAGCTGTGGCTTATCGTCAGGTTTCATTGTTGTTGCGTCGTCCACCAGGTCGTGAAGCATACCCAGGTGATGTATTCTATTTGCACTCACGTTTATTAGAACGTGCTGCACGCGTAAACGAAATGTATGTTGAGCGTTACACCAACGGTGAAGTAAAAGGTAAAACAGGTTCTTTAACCGCATTACCAATTATTGAAACCCAGGCTGGTGACGTATCTGCATTCGTACCAACCAACGTAATTTCGATTACCGATGGTCAGATCTTCTTAGAAACTGACTTGTTTAACGCAGGTATTCGCCCTGCTGTTAACGCCGGTATTTCGGTATCTCGTGTAGGTGGTGCTGCGCAAACTAAAATCATTAAAAAGCTGGGCGGTGGTATCCGTTTAGCATTGGCTCAATATCGTGAATTAGCAGCATTCTCTCAGTTTGCTTCTGATTTGGATGAAGCGACTCGTGCTCAGTTAGAGCATGGTGAACGTGTAACTGAGCTGATGAAACAAAAGCAATATACCCCGTTATCTGTCGCTGATATGGCTGTATCTTTATTCGCAGTTGAAAAAGGCTATCTGAAAGGTGTTGAACTGAACAAGGTTCTGGACTTTGAAGCGTCTTTACACTCGTTCATGAACGGTGAATACAGCGAGTTAATGAAAACTATTAACAGCACCGGTAACTACAACGACGACATTGAGTCATCTTTGAAAGCTGCTTTAGACAAATTCAAAGAAACTCAAACCTGGTAATCAATCAAAGCGCGAAAGCGCTTTGGTCGTTGAGTAATCGAGGAGATAGTTCATGGCCGGCGGTAAAGAGATAAAAGGCAAGATCGGGAGTATTAAGAATACTCAAAAGATCACCAGCGCAATGGAAATGGTTGCTGCCTCTAAAATGAAGAGAGCGCAGGATCGTATGGCGTCAAGCCGTCCTTATGCTGAAAGCATGCGCGAGGTAATCGGCCATCTTGCTAATGCCAACCTTGAATATCGTCATCCGTATCTTGAAGAACGTGATGTTAAACGCGTGGGTTATATCGTTATTTCAACCGATCGTGGTTTGTGTGGCGGTTTAAATACCAACGAGTTTAAAGCTGTATCTAAAGACGTGAAGAACTGGCAGGAAAAAGATGTTGAAGTATCTTTTGCTGCATTAGGTTCAAAAGCGTGTGCGTTCTTCAGCCGATTCGGTGGTGAAGTGTTGGCGGCAGAGTCTGGTATTGGTGATACACCCAGTGTGAGTGATGTAATTGGCCTGGTACGTGTCATGTTAGATGCTTATGACGAAGGTAAAATTGATCGCTTGTATCTGGTGTTTAACAACTTTGTTAATACCATGTCTCAAGTGCCTAAAATTGAGCAATTATTGCCTCTGCCAAAATCAGATGATGAAAATTTAAAACACCGTTGGGATTACATTTTCGAACCCGATCCAAAACCCATTTTGGATGCTCTAATGGTTCGTTATGTTGAATCTCAGGTTTATCAGGGTGTAGTTGAAAATGCAGCGTCAGAACAAGCTGCACGTATGGTTGCAATGAAAGCCGCTACCGATAATGCGGGCAACCTGATTGATGAACTGCAACTGATTTATAACAAAGCGCGTCAGGCAGCGATTACGCAAGAAATCAGCGAAATCGTTAGCGGTGCCGCTGCGGTGTAGGCAAAGGTTTATAAATTAAGAGGAAAGAACATGAGTCAAGGTAAGGTCGTCCAAATCATTGGCGCCGTTGTGGATATTGAATTTCCACAAGACAAGGTTCCGAGAGTTTATGACGCACTGCGCGTTACAGAAGGCGAACTACAAGGCTTAACCCTTGAAGTTCAGCAGCAATTAGGCGGTGGTGTTGTACGTTCTATCGCACTAGGTACCACAGACGGTTTACGTCGTGGTGTTGCTGTAGACAACACTGGTGAACCCATCACTGTTCCGGTAGGTAAGGCGACTCTGGGTCGTATTATGGACGTGTTGGGTAACCCAATCGATGAAGCGGGTCCAATAGGTGAAGAAGAGCGTATGTCTATTCACCGTGAAGCGCCTTCATATGAAGATCAATCCAGCTCGGTAGAATTGCTGGAAACCGGCATCAAGGTAATCGACTTAGTTTGTCCATTCGCTAAGGGTGGTAAAGTGGGTCTGTTCGGTGGTGCGGGTGTAGGTAAAACCGTAAACATGATGGAACTTATCCGTAACATCGCCATCGAGCACAGTGGTTACTCTGTATTCGCGGGTGTGGGTGAGCGTACTCGTGAAGGTAACGATTTCTATCACGAAATGAACGATTCTAACGTACTGGATAAAGTATCGTTGGTATACGGTCAGATGAACGAGCCACCGGGTAACCGTTTGCGTGTTGCATTAACCGGTTTGACCATGGCGGAAAAATTCCGTGATGAAGGCCGTGACGTTCTGTTCTTTGTAGATAACATCTATCGTTATACCTTAGCAGGTACTGAAGTATCGGCTCTGTTAGGCCGTATGCCATCTGCGGTAGGTTATCAGCCAACTCTGGCTGAAGAAATGGGTGTATTACAAGAGCGTATTACCTCAACAAAGACTGGTTCAATCACATCTATACAAGCGGTATACGTACCTGCGGATGACTTGACTGACCCATCTCCGGCAACCACTTTTGCTCACTTAGACTCAACAGTTACTTTGAGCCGTGATATTGCATCTTTAGGTATTTACCCAGCGGTAGATCCTTTAGCATCTACTTCGCGCCAGCTTGATCCGTTAGTTATTGGTCAGGAACATTATGAAGTCGCACGTGGTGTACAAACGATATTACAACGCTATAAAGAGCTTAAAGATATCATCGCTATCCTGGGTATGGACGAATTATCTGATGAAGATAAATTGGCCGTAACCCGTGCTCGTAAAATTCAGCGTTTCTTGTCACAGCCTTTCTTCGTAGCAGAAGTATTCACCGGTTCTCCTGGTAAATATGTTTCTCTGAAAGACACCATCAGTGGTTTTAAAGGTATCTTAGACGGCGAATACGACGATCTTCCAGAACAAGCCTTCTATATGGTTGGTTCAATTGAAGAAGCCGTAGAAAAAGCCAAAGGTATGTAATCAAACCTTCTGGGGGTTTTTATGGCAGGAATGACAGTACAGCTAGACGTAGTAAGTGCCGAGCAGAAAGTATTTTCTGGGCGCGTAGAAACGATTCAAATCACCGGAAGTGAAGGTGAGCTGGGTATTCACCCAGGTCACGCACCTCTGCTTACTACACTAAAACCGGGAATGGTGCGTTTGGTTAAACAGCACGGCCACGAAGAGTTGATTTATATCGCTGGTGGTGTGCTGGAAGTCCAGCCTGGTAATGTTACTGTACTGGCTGATGTAGCAGTTCGTGCAGAAGAACTGGACGAACAGGCTGCGATCGAAGCCAAGCAACGTGCAGAAGAACATATTGCCAATCCTGGTACTGATTTTGACTATGCTGAAGCAGCAGCTGAACTGGCTGCCGCAGTTGCGCAATTACGTTTGATTAAAAACATGCGTAAGTAAGGTTTAGTTAGATAATTAAAAAACCCGGTTTTTACCGGGTTTTTTATTGCCAAAATAAAATAACTTTCATTTAATCAGCCTTGTTTGATTTTTACTCCGCAAAAAATTTCTGCTTTAAATTAATGACATAGATTAAAAAAATAACTATTTTTATCTATGACGTCGTGTATATAAATCTTTCCGTGACACTATTTAAAAAGTGAAAAACCAATGTTAAACGCATTAACTGTTAAAACCAGACTGGCTGTTATGGCCATCCTGCCTGCTGCTATTTTTATATTGATGTCAGTTATTGTTATTTCCATGCTGACCACCCAGAACCACGGCATACAAAGCCTCTATTCGGATAGGGTGATCCCGCTTAAACAAATTAAATATGTATCAGATAATTATGCGGTCAATATTGTAGATTTGTTGCATAAGTATCGTGCTGGAATGTTAAGTCAATCAGAGGTGTTAAATCGTATTGAGAAAGCGCAGAACAGCGCAGACAAGGAGTGGAACGCTTACCTGTCTACTAAACTAACCCAGCATGAAACTCAGCTTATTCAAAAAGTGAAGCTATATCTGGACCCGGTAGAAAAACTGATAGCAAAATATAAAAAAATGATCAGTGAAGGCACATTGCTTACCTATCCTTCAGGTGAGTTTAACAGGGAAATGTATGGTGCGTTTGATTTACTCAGTGAAAGCTATAACAGCTTGATTGAGTTGCAACAAAGCGAAGCTAAGTTATTCCGTGATCAGTCACGCGATCATTTTGAAGTTACCCAGACAGTTTTGATATCTGCAACCGTTATTGTGCTAATACTGATGTTGGCTATTGCTTATATTATTTACCAGTCAATCCATCGTCCACTGATAAAACTTCAGGGCACAATTGTTGAAATTGAACAAAGTACTAATTTGACTCTGCGTGTTGATGTGGAGGGTAACGATGAATTTTCTACAACCGCTTCTGCATTCAACAGTATGTTGGAGCGTATCCACAAGCTGGTTACTGACGTGTCTCAGGCAACCGTTACTCTGGCATCTGCTGCAGAAGAAATGAACGCTATCAGCACTCAGGTAGCCAGCACGGCTACCGAGCAAGAGCACCAAAATACCATGATCGCTACTGCAATAACTGAAATGAGCGCAGCTATACAGGAGGTAGCAAATAATGCACTGCAAACATCGCAACGGGCGTCTGAAGCAGATAAACAAGCAGAACTGGGACAAACAAAAGTTAAACAGAATATTCAGTCAATCAGTGATTTATCTTCTGTCGTTAACGAAAGCAGTGATGTTATTCAGCAACTAAATAATCAGGCAAATGAAATTAATCAGGTAGTACAATTAATTCAGAGTGTCGCTGAACAAACTAATTTACTTGCACTAAATGCGGCTATTGAAGCAGCACGAGCCGGTGATTCTGGTCGAGGTTTTGCGGTTGTAGCAGATGAAGTAAGACAGCTCGCTCACAATACCCAAAAAGCCACCGAATCAATAAGTGATATGATTGGAAAACTGCAAGTATCAGCCAAACAGTCAGTAGATTCTATGAGCCGCGCTCAGGAGCGTGCTACTGAAAGTGTTGGTCACGCCGAGGATTCGTCAACTGTATTAGCAGATATTATTCGGGCTATGTCTGAAATAGCTGATATGAATGCACAGGTTTCTACTGCAACGGAAGAGCAGACGATGGTGGCCAACGAGATCAGTGAGAATGTTAATGAATTTAGTATTAGTATTGGTAGTGTGACTGAAAGCTCTCAACAGAATGCTCAGGCCAGCAGTGAACTAGCTAACTTAGCAGAGAAACTGCAGCAACAGGTTAGATCATTTGTAATCTGATTATGGTCTAAAAAAACAAGCTTAGTTATTTCTTATTTTTGGGGCTGATAGTTCAGGCAAGGTTTACGGGGCACGCTAATTTTGGCGTTCGCCATTTATTCAAGTAAGTGATCTAAGGTTGTCATGTCCTAAAATACGTTGATATTCAGAGCCCGGTTAATCCGGAATTTTTTATGCCTTAAATTTATCACTGCTGGTTAAATCGAAAACATAGAAACTAAAAAATATTATGTTATAGTCATTTATTGCTTAATATTTGTACATTAACTATTGATTTTGCTGCAGGATATACATCATGTTTCTAAGGGATCTGGGACTCAAAAGTACTTGTCTTGGTTTAATGCTGGTATTAACCACAGCATGTGTTTCTACCGGTGGTGACAGTTCTTCGTCTACATCTTCTAAAACCAATTCAACAAAAATATATAAGGCACAACCTGGATTAAGCGCCCGGGAGCGTTTTGTTAAAGCTTTAGAACATTTGGAAAATGGTGAAGAAGGGCAGGCAAAAGCCGAAATTAATGCATATCTACTTGCAGTACCTAAAAGTACTCGTGCACGTATTTTACTTGATCAGATTGAACAGGACATATCGAATTATTTCCCGAAAGAATCCTTTGACGTAAAGCTTACCTCAGGTGAAAGTTTATCTACGCTCGCTAAAAAATACCTTGGTTCACCATTAAAGTTTTACGCACTCGCCAAATATAACGATATTGATAATGCCAGCAAAGTCAATATTGGCCAGACAATACGTATTCCAAAAACATCGCAGGCAATAGAAGTTAAAGATGGCATTAGTAGTGTCAAAGTCCGCAAACCAAAACCATTTACTGATGTTGTTAAGCAAACCGAAAAAGTTAACAAAGATAAACCTATAGCTAACACGACAGAATCAGATCTAAACACTGCGGAAATTAACTCGGAACTATTAAACCCTGCTGATGAAATCGCTAATGAATTAAGCGAAGAAGATGTGATCGATAAAATTAATCAGGCGTTGGATAGTCGTAATTTTGATGTTGCTTATGACTTGTTAAATCAGCTTAAGGAATTTGGTTCGTTAACATTGATTACCCGGCCACTAGCGGTGCAAACTCTGGAAGGAAAAGCTGATAAAGACAAAGAAACGAATCCGGTTACAGCGGCGAATTTGTTAACTGAGGCAGGTGAGTTAAATAGTGTGGATAACAAATCACTGGCTGCATTTAAGGATTATCGGACGGCACATAATCTTGATGCTGACAACCTTCAAGCGACAGAACAATATGCGATGCTACAAAAGCAGTTAGCTGATAAATACCACAGGGAAGCGTCATCGGCATTCCGTCGTCAGGAATTAGATGATGCTATCGAAAAGTGGAACATTGTTTTGGATGTTGACCCCAATCACCCCAGCGCCAAGCTTTATCGTGAACAGGCACTGGAATTGAAAGCACGCCTGGAAAAAATTAAAAATTAGGCTCAGTGATTTCGGCGGATTTTTAGTAAATTGGACTGAATTTTTTCTGCACGTTTCAGTTGTTGCTGGGCTTTGTAATGTGTGGGGTCTAAATTTATAGCTTGTTTAAAAAAGACAATTGCCTGAGCAATGTTGGATTTAAATAATAATAGACCTTGTTTATATGCATGCTCTGCTTTATCTGATTTTATGCGATTTATTTTGGCTATATTCTGCTTTTTACTCAGTGAAGTCTCAATTAAGAGGCTTTTTTGCAACAGAGTCAGGGCGTTGTCTGTTTGGCCGTTAGCTGCAGCCTGATTTGCCAGTTCTGTAAGTGCAATATAGCTGTTGTCCTGCGCTAACTGACTATCAGGAACTCTTTTGATGTAATCACTTGAAAGTGTCAGCAGTTCTGAGAAGTTCTTTTGTTTAATTGCATTTTTCGCCTTGGTTGCATATTTATTTTGTGCAATAGACTTATTGGCTTTGTTTTGTACCTGATTAAAATATTCTTTTATCGCTTTTGTTTTTTGCCTGGCTGCTGTTAATGACTGTTGCCACTGAATTTGTCTTAGTGCATCCAAAGCCAGATGATTCGAGGGTTCCAATGCCAGTAATTTTAAATAATGAGTTTTATATTTTTCACTAGGGTTAGCCGGTAATCTGGATTTTAAATAGGCCGATTTTTGTTTTATTTTATTGTGCAGGTTTTGCATATTCTGCTGATATTCTGGATTATTGTTATCGAGATGAGTCAGTATCTTCCATTGCAGCCAGGCATCATAAAACCTGCCCTGCTTTTCCAAATCATCAGCCAGAGAAACCCTGTTTAGTTCAGATGTCTGATTGTCTAGTCTGTTACTACTACAAGCCGCAAGAGCAAATACTAATAACAGTAAGCTTAATAAACGCATCATTTTAAATTTTGGTACTCGTAGTGCTTGAGGTTTCGGCTAAACCGTTCTAATGAATCTCCACCATAGATCATGGTGCGATTTAACAAATAGGGAGAGGCAAAATTTGCGTTACCCCCTTTTTTAACGGTAAAGGCCAATTGATAGTGATTTGCCTGTAGCAACTCTATTAACTGTGGACTGGTATTGCCATAGGGGTATGCAAAGAAGCTGGAACGACGACCGATTCGTTTCTCAAAAATATCGTCAGTTTCCACAACTTCACTATGTAGACGTCGTTGATAATGTTGACCTGTTTCACCTTTTGGATCCGGCTGCAGGCTGTCATGTGTTTTTGAATGAGACTGGATATTGACCAAAGGATCTAGCTTGAGCTTTCTAATTTCATCCCAGTCCAGAGCCAGACCTGCTCCGACAAACTCCGGGTAAACAAACAGAGTTGAACTAAATTGGTGTTTTTTAAGAATAGGATAAGCTACATCCAGATAGCTGCGGTACCCATCATCAACAGTAATAACTACGCTTTTTTCTGGTAGTTCTCTTTGCCCTTGCAAAAATTCAAATAGTTGCTGCAAATTAATAACCTGATAGTCATTATCAGCCAAAAAATTCATCTGTTGACTGAATTCTTTCGCCGATACAACCATTTTGCTGATGTCGTTGTGATCTTGAGTAAACTGGTGATAACAGAGGATGGTGATAAGCTGGTAACCATTGCTGAACACGGCCGATGGATAAAAATTTTTTTGTGGAACGGCAATAACACTACCCGATGTTATATCTATGTCCGGATTATACCGTTTAAGCACGGATGCCCATTGTGCGTTGCCCATGTAATCCTGCGCGATGCTCTGCCAACTGGAATGACTACCGGCTTTAACAAAAATAAAATCGTCGTCGCTTTTTACAAACGTTGCACGATTACTGCTGCAGGCTGTTAGTACTAATAAAGCGAAATAACTAGCTACTCTTTTCACCTGACTCCGACTCTTTTTTTGTTATCACTTTGGATTGTTTAGCCTGTTTGGTTACGGCTGTTTTAATTTTTGCCGAACTGGATGCAATGATGGTGGCATCGTTATCTGACTCAGGCGTTGGTTTTACCGGTTTTTTAGATGCTGTCTTAGCGTTTTTATTTTCCGGTGTTTGTTTATTGTCATCGATATTTTTTGTCTCGGTAGGTGATTTTACCAAGCTACTGGCTAACACAGTTTCATCACCCGACAGGCTTTCATCCAACCCGATGGGGTTAGTTGTAATCTCTTCATTCATTGAATCTTCGCTGGAACGGGTATCATCATTGGAGTGCTGACTATCGGGATGTAATACCAGCTGAATTTTGCTTGCCATCATATTAAAGCGGTCAAATAGTTCGCCTATTTCATCATTGCGGGTCAATGATACACGGCTATCGTAATCGCCATCAGCAAAAGCGGATATATTCTGACCCAGAATCTTTAACGGTTTCGCCAGCAATCCACCAAATATAAATAACACTACAGCAACTGAACTGACTGTAATTAATGCGAGCAAAAACATTAACCAGCCGGTAACGCTTTTTACCTCGTCCAGGCTGTCTTGTGACAAGCCCAGTATGATTTGTCCGACGTTGGTGCTCTGAAATAAAATGGGTGCTGATATATTAAATACTGCGCTACCATTTTCGAGCATTAGACTACTGGTGTGGATATTATCTTTGTCACTAATGATTTCTTCTTCTTCAGGTGGCTGATAAGGTTTACCCACCAACCTGGTGTCGCTAGCCCCTCTTACAATACCTTTCCTATCAGTAACAATAAGATAACTAAAGGTATCGCGACTACTTGCTTCACTGATAAAGGTCTCCAGTGTAATCCAGTCTTCGCTTAACAGGGGAATAGCGGTTTCTGTGGCAATAAACTTGGCAAAAGATGAACCGGAATCGACGGCCTGCTGAGTCATGGTTTTGGACTGGATATTAAAAATAACACTTACCGTAATTAACATCAGCACCGATACAATGGCAGCCATGTAAATTGCCCAGCGGATTTTTAATGGCACATATTTTTGTTTGCGTTGTTCCGCTTCCTGTTCACGTAACGAACTTAGTTCTTTGGCGAGGGCTGAGGCAAGTTCTCCGCCTGTTTGGAAACGTTTATTGGGTTTTTTATTCAATAGTTTCAGAATTATCTGGCGCAAACCCGCTGGAATGTTGGGACAAAAATCCTGAATTGGCGCAGGTTGCTTTTGGGTGATCTGTGTCATCAAAGTGCCAATATTTGATGCATCAAAAGCTTTTTTTCCTGTCAGCATCTCATACATGATTGCGCCAACCGAGAATAAGTCAGAACGGCCATCCGCTTCTTCTCCTAAAGCTTGTTCTGGTGACATGTAGCGAGGTGTGCCAAGTACTGAGCCAACCTGGGTTTTTTGCGCTTCTTCAGCTTCGCTTATTCGGGCAATGCCAAAGTCGGCCACTTTTATGGTTTCGCCATCGGGTAAAACGATAATGTTGTCGGGTTTTATATCGCGATGAACAATACCCATTTTATGTGCGTAATCGAGGGATTTGGCCAGTTGAATGCCAATGATCAGGGTTTCTGTAACACTCAGTTTGTGTTTTTCATTTAACGTTTCGCCTAAATCTTTTCCCTCAAGTAATTCCATCATGATGTAGGGCGATTTTTCTATTTTGCCCACATCGAATACAGTCACAATATTAGAATGCGACAACGCGCCTGCAGCTTTGGCTTCGCGCATAAAACGTGATAGATATTCTTCGTCTACACAATGATCATCTTTGAGTATTTTAAATGCGACCGAACGGTCTATTTCAGGATCGTAAGCGCGGTAAACGCTGGCCATCGCTCCTTCACCAATCAACTCTTTGATTTCGTAACGGCCAATGGTTTGATTGAGAATATCAGCCACGCACAGACTCCTTTCTATCGTAACGGCAAATAAAAATTTGCACTTTTGGCTAAAAAATAATCAAATTGAGTCTACCTACAAAAACTGTTTCACGCAAAAACAATTGTTGCCTTAAAAAGAACAATTAAGCTGAATAAGATTGTTGGCGTAATATTCAGTAGGTTTTTGTTAAAACCTAAAATCAGGGAAGCTCAGTATGCTAAACAGCAAGTGGCGTTCGGCAGCACAAACGGATATAGGTACTGTCAGGAAAATTAATGAAGACGCATTGCTAGATGCTTCTTCGGTAGGAATGTGGTGTGTAGCTGATGGCATGGGCGGACATCAAAAAGGTGATGTTGCCAGTCAGATGATTATTGAACATTTGCAACGTTTGGCTAATTCCCAGGAATATCCTTTGGATATTGAGTTGATTAAGCAGCAATTAATCCTGGTAAACAGAAATTTGCAGGAACTGGCAAATGAATTACCTGAATCGACAGTGATAGGCAGTACGGTCGTAGTGTTGCTGTTTGAACATCAGAAAGTTCATTGCATCTGGGCAGGTGATTCTCGTATATATCGTCTGCGTGATAAACAGTTAACCCGTTTAACCCGTGACCATAGTCAGGTAGAGGAATTAGTTGAAGCAGGGTTGCTAAGTGCGGCTGAGGCAGAAACCCATCCCGCAGCCAATGTGATTACCAGAGCTGTAGGTGCACATGAAGAGCTTAATTTGGATGTGGTGACCGCCCCATTGTTACCTGGAGATAGTTTTTTACTGTGTAGCGATGGCTTAAATAAAGTTATGTCTGATAGTGAAATCACCCAGTTTTTAATTAGCAATAGTTTGGATACTTTACCCTCATTACTGATTCAAACGGCGATCGCTCGAAGAGCCAGAGATAATGTGTCTGTTGTTATTGTTGATTACCAGTCTCAAAAATCAGAGGGTGGTAAAAATAATCCTGACTTTTCAATGGATGATACGTTACCGCTAATGCGTTAGCTAAGTTGAATACAATGTACTTCTGCATCCGCTGTTTCCGGATGGTCACCAATAATGATATTGCTGGGAAATCCTTTTACTTTTATGTAATAGGCTTGTTGATCTGACACGGTATTTTTTAACGCACAGGCCACATATTCATCGCCGTTAATTTCCAACTCAATACCATTCATGGGATATTCGTTTACGGTTTTATCCGGAAGTTGTCCACGTTGTCCCACAGCCTGAAACAGGATTTCACCCTGTCCTTTAGGAATACCGAACATCGCACCCTGCCAGTTTGCCGATTGCTGTTCTGGTCCTAATTCGAACCATTGTCCAATGGCGGACTGGGCAATCATATTAACATGTACACCTGTTTCCAGTTGATTTTTAGTATTTGAATATGCCCCCGCTACTACTTTTGCAGCCCAGCCAGGACCGGATGTTAAAACCGTAAAATTATGACAAAGCGGTGGTAATGAAATGGATTGCTGATCCTGTGCGTTAAATACAAATACTGGCAACGCCGGTTTATTGATACTTAAGTTCAGGCTAATCAGTGATAATGCGTAACGAACAGAAGGCTGGGCGAATTGCTCGGGTGTTCCGCCTATTAGCCAAATATCAGGTTCTGCACATAAATGTTCGGCAAGCTCAGTCCAGGCGCATTTTTCCAGATCATCAATAAAAGGAGCACCACTTACTAGCAGTCCAACAGATTGCAAATCACGCAGTGTTTGTTGTAATACAGGATCTTCCTGCTCTGATAACCAGCTTATCCATATTTTTTTAGCAGACATGTGTTTTCCTTTTTAAGTTAGCCTGTTTTAGTAAGTAAATGTTCAATGGTGACAGAAACCTGTAAAAATTGGCCTACAGCAATGTGAGCGTCACCTCTAATCGGGATGACATCTGTGTAGTCAAATCCTCTCGCCAACGAAATATACCTGTCATCTACCCAGCAATTATTAGTTGGATCAATATCACACCATATATTGTCATTTAAATTAACCGATACCCAGGCATGAGAGGCTGGTTGGGTCACAGTACCATCTGATAAGGTTTCGCCTGTATACAGATATCCACTCACGTAATGCGCCTCAACGTTATAGGTACGTAATATCGCGAGCATGACTCTGGCAAAGTCCTGACAAACACCTAATCGAATCTCGAATAGGGTAGTTAAAGAGGTATGTATGTCGGTTGCATGCAGGCAATATTTAAATTCCTGATGAATCCGGCTGCACAGGCGTTCGACTTTGACCTTCACAGGTAGCTCTGCTTGCATAATATCGGCTGCAAACTGTTGGCATAGTTGTTTTATTAGGAGAGTTTCTTTGGCGGGTAATTGGCTTTTCCAATTCTGTTTAGGCGTCGATTTAAAAGAATATTCGCCATAACTTATTGATGTTGCACGTGAAACACTGGTTATTTGCAGCGCGGCTGTTTTGCGTTTTACCGATATTTTTGTGAGATGGTTACCAAAACGGTCTTGTGATGTTGAACAGCTGGCGCTGGGAGGCTGACAGATCAACTTGTGATAATGGCATTGTTGACCGTTGATCTCATATGGGGTTAAACAGGCAACCAGGATTAACCCATCCACATCCTGTTCAAAATCATAGCGAGTGTTGTGTGTTATCTGGTAGTTGCCCACTTGAGCACCCGGTTACCATTAATTTTACCTGCCATCGATATATTCTCCTGTGGGATAAATTAAATCAGGGGTTAGCTCCGAATACCTACTTCCCTAAATACCGTTTTGGCAAACTTTTTGTAGCCAGGCGTACACTTATGCACAACGAACACAATTTGACCATTTTTATCAACAAGATGCAGAACGCCAATGACACCGTGATTGATGGTTTTTGCTATGTCCGGCCATGAATATCGCGATACTTTGTTATGTAGCTGAAGACTGAAACCGTTGTCGTCATGTTCGAGTTTGGCGGGAATATATTTAATTACAGGTAAAAGTACCCAGCACAAATATCCAGCTAAGCCGGCCATAAAAATTATTGGGCAGGCATTGAGCAGGTTTTCAGTTAGCCATATTCTATATGCGCAATAAACCAGCAGAACCGTAAGGCCCGGAACAAAGACGGTTGTTAGCAAATAAAATATAATCTGTAACCAATATGGATTGTAAACCACGATGTTGCCTTCTTTTGCTAGCTCATTACTGTAACTTTCATCTGCGATGGAACAGAGTGAATACCCGCTGGGGAATTGGCATTGCTGCCATTGTGGCCAATCATGCATGTATGATAGACCACATTTTTTCCTTCAACCTTGACCTTCGTGCTGAATTTTGTTGCTTTAGCCGGGCCTTTAATCATATTTGATACCACTCCACCGACGGAACCCGCCTCATCTCCGGATGTCATGCTTACCTGAGTATCTTTGGTAATAACTGCCTGATTCAATATTTTAACTTTTTTACTGCAGGTTCCAGGGTTGGCTTGAGTAAAGCTCGCCATATTGGGGTATGGAATTGGAATGGGCGGCGCCGGTGGCGCAGGTGTTTTACACACATCCGGCATTGCGATACTCATTCCACCACCTTTGGTTGTTATCGGAAACATGACTTTGTCCTATCCAAGATTTATTTTTTCGCCATCTATACGAACTTCCTTATCGGCTTTTTCAATTAGCCTTTGGCCTTTAATATGATATGTACCATCAACCACAGTTCGCATACGACCCGCCTTTATTTGATGTAGATTATCAACCTGACGGTATACATTCGCGGCCTTCTCTATAATTCGTCCGACCGTACTATTAATTTTTCCGAGCAGTAATTTGGTTTTTTCAATGGTAACCCCCAACCGCAGACCCTGATAACTGGTATCCAGTATCTTGATATTCCCCTTTGCAGCCGACAGGTCAAACTGCTGGCTATTCATAGTTATTTCTCCAGCTGCATCAAGATGAATTCCGCCCTGTTCAGAACGGAGTTTCAGATCACCCTGAGCGACCGTTAATATAGTATTTTGTGTACCTGCTTCCTGGCGCAAATGGAAAGATGTTGTTGTTGGAGTTGTGGATGGAAACAAGCCGATAATATAGCCGGACTGGTCATTTTCTCCGGCTACAAGAACTTTATCACCGGATTGAGGTAATGGTTGATTACCCATAGCAAAACTTGTCCATATATCAATGGCGTTATTTTTATGCGGAATTGATACCCGTATCCGACTTGCATCAACCACCTCAGTCACATTGCCAACTCTGACAAAATTCTGCAGGTGATTCAGATTTTCCGGAGCGATTGATGTCAACATAATATCTGCCTTAGTTAGAGTGAATTTGGTGATCGCCAGGTTTCTGCCGCGGCTAAATCTTTGTTTGTTTTTCTGGCATCCTGTAAGTTGGTACCACGCCATTTTGTTCCCTGTTCCTCAACCCGATGTAAATTTATTCCTTTCATATCGGCACCGCTGAAATCGGTATTTAACAAACGGCTTCTGGAGAAATCTGCATATTGACCAACGACGTCACAATATTTGGCGCCTGCACACTCTGCGTCAGTTACCATCGCTTCATTAAGGATAGCATTGCTAAAATTGCATACCGCTAATTGGCTGCCAATAAAACAGGCTGTGGTAAAGTTGCCGTTGTTTAATGCTGCACCAGTCATATTGGCGAGCATAAAGTTGGTCGCTGTTGCACTGACCTGAGTCAGAGTGGCTGATTTGAGGTTCGCGTTAGAAAAATCGCTTCGGTCTAATACGCTGTTATCTAATTGGGCATGTTCCAATGTGCAATCCGAAAAATTACTGTCACTAAAATCACAATTTTGCAAATTATGATGACTTAAATTCATGCCGGCAAAGCTGCATCTTTTATACATCCCGCCAGATAGGTGGATTTGTTCAAGCGCTGCAGAAGAGAAATCGATTGCCTGGCAATGTGCGTGCTGAAAGCTGGTCAGGGTAATTGATGCTGATTCCAGTATAGTGCCGTGCAAAAGTGCACCATTAAACTCGAGGTTGATTAACTTGCTGGTGCTCATATCCGCATCATTCAGTACAGCGGAAGAAAAATCGCTGTCTTGCAGTGTTGTTGATTCAAAACTGGCGTTGGACAGGTCTGTTTTGACAAAAAGACAGTGGGTTAAAACGCCTTCAGAGAAGTCAGCGCTGCTCATATCCAGACTAGAGAAGTTGGTTTTATCTGCTTTAATATTGCACAGCCTGCTTTTTGTGAATGTACTTCCATTAACTACCGTGCGTAGAAATGAGCAATTGTTGAACTCTGCATTGTTACAGTTGGCATCCGTAAGAATAGTGTCGGTTAGATTACTATCTGAAAAATCAGTCGACTGGCAATTACAGTTGGTTAAATCAACGCCGGTCAAGTTGGTCGCGGATAAATCTGCATTTGCCAAATTGGCTCCACGCAAGCGGGTTGACCTCAGATCCAGTCCGGACAAGTCTGAGCCAGACAGATTTGCTCCCGACAGATCGGCATCTAACAGGTCTGCGTGAGTTAAGTTGGCGTCTTTAAGGTCTGCGTTAATCAGTGTAATAGAACGCAATTTCACTTGTTCGAGATCCACTGCCGCCAATAACGTATTATTTAAATTGGCGCCGGCTAAATTTACCCGGTTGAGTGATGAACCAGTTAAATCTGCACCACTTAAGTTTGAGCCTTGCAGATTTGAATCGCTAAAATCAGTGCCCGTAAACCGGCAACCGGTCAGATCCATATTGGCCAGTACCATGCCTCGCATGGCCTTGCCAGAAAAGTCTCCAGTCAATCTGCCAGCGCTGGTTAAATTCATTTCGCTAGTGTCGATATCGACCAAACTGGCGTCGCTGAAATCCGGGTTGTCTGGTGAGACAGAGAGCAGTTTAGTACTGATCAATTTGGCACCGTTAAAACGACAGTCATGCAAATGACAATGCTCAAAGGAATTACCTTGTATTAAGGCTTGAGCAAAACTGGCCTGAGTAAAAGTACTGCGCTGAATAACGCTATTCAGTATATTGGTGTCCTGTAAATTTGCCTTAGTAAAGATTGAATCATTGATTGATCCATTGCTGATTGTTGAGGCACTAAAACAGGCGTTGGAAAAATCCATAAACTCAAAAATAACGTTAGTCAGGTTTGCTCGGCTAAAATTGGCAGAATGTGCACTACAAAGGCTTTCAGTCGACTGATTGATTTGCGGGTTTTCTTTAAGTTGTGCTAATAACCCTTTATTTTCGAGTAGTTTGCGGTTGGATAATAACGCGCCACTAAAATTGGTGTCGCTACAAACAGTATTGTCTAACTGGCAATTAAATATTGAGCTTTCAGCAAAATTGCATCCGCTTAAATTAGCACCACTAAAGTTTACATCAACAAACATTAGTTGAGATAAATCCAGTCCTGCCAGGTTGACGCCAACCAGTTCCAAATTGCATAAAATGTTGTATTGAGGCCGTTTACCACTTTGCAACAGCTTAATGATGGATTCAGTGGTTGCATTCATGTTATTTCACCATGCCCAAGGCGATTTTAGTTTGTTTAATATTGGCGTGGTTAAAGTCAACATTGTCAATATTGGCCTGATAAAACTCCGCACCATATAAATTTGAACGACTTAAGTCTGTTCTTGTTAGTTTGCTTTTTGTGAAGTTGGCCTGAAACAGATTTACGCCTGATAACTTAGTTTCCGTTGCGGTAGACTTGGCAAACTCTGCCAATTTCAAATCACAGTCATTAAATATCGTGCGGGTTAAATCGGTACTGGACAAGTCGGCGGATTGCAGGGGGATTTGTTCGAATATCGCGTCAGTTAAATCGGCGCCATCAAAAATAATAGCGATAGCACTGCCTTTGACGAAGTATGCATTGCTAAAGTTACTTCCTTCCGCCGCCCGGATACCATTCAAACCGCAGTCAAACATGCTTAAACCTTTAGCATCGACATTTTCCATCAGGGCATTGGATAGTTCGCTTTGTTCAAATTTAGCCAGACTAAGGTGGCAATTACTGAAGTTTACTTCGCGTAAATTACAGTGATTAAATGTACTTTCATACAAATTGGAACCTGCGAAACTCGCTGATTTGGCATCAATCTGAATAAACCTGGCCTGAGATAAATCGCTGTCGTCAAATATAGATTCCTGCAGCAGAGTTTTATTGAAATTCGCGCCAGGCAAGTTTGTGGCAGTAAAATCTGCCTGATTTAGTTCGGCTTCGCTTAAATCGACGTTCATCAGGCTTGCTTGCTGGAATTGGGCTGCCACAGCGGAAATTTTAGTAAAATTAGCCTGTTCAGCACTTACTCCAGTTAGTATTGCACCATCGAAAATGGCGCCGACTGCCTGCACATCATTCATTATGCAATCGCTTAAATCCGCATCACTAAAGTCGGATCCGCTGAGATTAGCACCGGTAAGAATTGCATTACTTAAATCAGCATGGCGAAAGTCACGATTTGACAGGTCCTGGTTGGACAGATCCAGCCCTGTTAATTCAGTACCTTTAACATTTGGCTGGGTGACTAAAGATGGTTCTGTGTCGGCTTTTAGATTTACACCTTGTGATGACGCCGAGTGAAATTCCGGCAAATCATATCCCTGATCTTTTAGAAAAGTCAGCATGTCCTGTTTGCTGGATTCAATGAGCTTCGCCCCATCGTCCGGATTGATATGCTGAGCCTGGAAGATTTGCTTGTTCAATTTATCCACATCCGCATCAGGATTAAACAATTCAAGCAGATTATCTGCCAGTCCAAGTTCCTTTAATTGCTGTTTAAGGTGCTCAAAATGTTGCTTGAGTTCAGTGTCGGTGCTTGCTTCAAAGGTTTCTGTTTCAGTAGTTTGAATAACCTCCAGAGGTAAATCTTCACCTTGTGGATCTTCAAATTCTTCGATAGCAAACTCAGCATTTGTGGCATTTTGGTGCTGTTCGAATTCTTGTTGGTAATAGTCGCTGCTACAGCGTTCCCCATCCATGTTCTCAACAAACAAACAGGCATGCTGCAACTCTTCAAATTCATCACTTTGTACACCAACCACACCACGCCAGATCAGATTAATTTGTTGCTTTTCCATATCAACATGTAGGGTGTCGAGGTGCAATGTCACTTCATGGAAAAACCTTTGCTCAGGTGAATATTGGCCTTTGACAAATAAACGAGGCCTTATTGCCGGTAACTTTGAGTTAAAATGCGGGACTTCAGGACGTAAATGTTCAAAATACAGTGATTCGTCACCTGTCAGATAATCAACTTGTTGATCCTGAGGGGCATTGTTGAAATAACGCCAATTGAAGTCATTGGGGAAATAAGGGAAATTTTGTTTAAGCCATTTATCATTGTAAGTGCCACTAAGTGGTGTTTTGTCACCCCAACCATCTTTAAGAGGCCCAAATCCTGCCGGCAACGATTTTTGTGAAGGCGAGGAAAGGTAGGCATCACAATGTTCAATATTGGGGAGGGGGTGCAGGTTTTCCGTTCCTACATCGATTTTATCCAAGCCTTTACCTACAGGGTTCTGTGCGTATTTAAGCCCGCCATATGCATTTTCATACGTGAGTGGGATGGCGGCACAAGGTTGTGCACCAAAAGGTTCAGGTTTTGACGCTCGTCCCCATTGCCAGAATCGGTCGTTAAAAATGGCGAGTGATTTTTTCCAGCTACCAACAGCAAAGGTGACTTTGCAACCGGCTTTGCCGCATTCCGGATAAGCAACCCCGGTTAAGGTTAAGTCTGCTTTAGGTTTAAAAATAACCAGGTCATTGGCGTATTTTAAACTGGCAGTGGGTTTGTCATCGACAAAGGTGTCACCGGTTATGGTTGCATCATCCGAATTCTGGGCATAAACGGCTTTGTTATCCGGCACTAAATCAAAACAACCTTTCACCACCAGAGTTACACTGTGGTTTGGTGGTTGTAACATGCCTGGTATCCATGCCAGTTTTAGGTTTGTCTGGTTAAAGGGTTCCAAATTATTGACCTCAGAGAGAGATTTATTGCCCAAGAAGTAATCAAAACAGTGACGTTGTCCAAAATCGATTCTGCTATCAGGTACTGGTGGTATTTTTATCTTTCATGACGCCGGTAACAGTCAGATTTTTACTGAACTTGGCTTCATCTGCTGTAACTTGCATTTTTCCCCGTGCCTCCAGCTCTATTTTCGATTCATTAACGAATGTCAGGTCACCTTTGCTATATAGGCTGGCATTAGAAGATTTATCAAACTGCAGTATTGCGCCGGCATTCGGTGGAGGCGGAGCTAAGGGAGTTGCCTTCATTTTGCTTTTATCAACGGTTGGTGGAATTTTGTCGTCCATTTTTATTTTGGGATTGGCAGCGATATAAATGCTTTGCTGGGAGCGTATATCCATCCGTTTTTGCGCATTTAAATTGACATACTCAGGATACACTTTACTGACTTTGGCATCTTTCAAGTCGCCCTGATTGGGCGAAAATGAGTTTTTATTTTTAGGTAACTGTCCTGTGGCGAGAGTTTTGCCATTGATAAACACACCTTCACCATTGATAACAATTGAGCTGCCATCACAACTTAATACGATGCTGTCGTTATCCATTGCAATAAAGGATTCCGTACCAGCAGATTTTTTCAGTTCATCTTCTTCATGTTTTATTTTTCTTATTGCATAAGCAATCGAGCCCGCTACTGTGGCTGCTGAAGAAATAGCTGATGCAGTAAGAAGTGATTTATTGATATCGGAATTATTCCAGGTTTTTATTTCGTTAGGCACGCCCGTAATCGTCGTGCCGGCTGCGCCAATTCCGGCTAATATTGTGGCGCCACCTATAGCCTTGTCTATCGCTTTCACTTTACCGTCAAAGTCAGACGCGCGGATTAAGACGTTTTTGGCTTGTTGCACCAAAGCACCGCTGACATTTTTATATTCTTTGGTGCTACCCGAGCTGAATTTTAATCCATAGTTAATACTGACATCTGTACCAAGCGTTAATTTTGTTGAAAGACCCAGTCCATAGGTTAAGTCGTAAGTGGCATTAATATTGGTGGAGCCCGCTAGTTTAATACCCGCGCTGTAGCCACGACTGTAGCTGCCGCTGGAACTTAAATCCTGTTTGAATGAAATACCGCTTGTTTTACTGAAAAAGTCATCGGACGTGCTTTGGGTAATTTTGCCATCGGTAGACATAAAGATACCGCCAGACGCATCGGCATAACTGTAATCTGTTTCCATGGTCTGATCGGTATCCGGCGCTCCCATTCTAAAATAACTATTGTGGTGGTCACTGTTGTAGTCCGTAACACTCATGCTGTACATTTTTTCCCCTGGCCCCACACCACCGCCACCAGCGGCATCATCTCTATCCTCAACACCAATAGCTGAGTGATGTTGCTGTTGAATAAGTTCATTACTGGGGGCCGTATTGAGTGGGCTGGCGGTTTGAAATGCTGCAACTTTGGTGTGTTGCTGTTCAGTACCAGAATTTCCAGAGGTCCCGGGGCTTGATTGACCGTCATCCATAATGCAGGTTATCCCTGCTGCGGTTTTAATAATGTTGCGAGCACTGTTTTTGGCGGTGACTACGCTCTTATTGAGCGGATTGGGTACTACGCCGGTAATGATGGGGCGGTCAGGGTCGCCATCAATACAGGTCCAGATCACTTCTGTACCTTTTAGTAGTGGGAAATGCATGCCGGTGCCTTGTCCGCCATAGGTTTCGGCTTTGCGTACCCAGCGACTGGCTTTGCCTTTACCTTTACCGCTGATATCAAAAGGCATCACCAGTTTATAGCGTCCCTGATCATCGATTTGTGCGCGATTAGAGTCCTGTTCACCGTCAACAATGGCATTGAGAATGCCATATAGTTTTGGTTTCTGTGCGATTTGCTGTGGCCGGAATTCCAGTGTTGCCGGAATCGCTTCAAAATCATTGCTGTAAGCAATCGCGTCACTCTGATTATTGCTGGCGGAAACACCGGGTAACGCCTGTCCCCCGCGATGATGGATATGGGTGATCAGGTATTCCTGATTAAAGTCATTACGAAAATGATCGAGCATTTCGAAAAGTTTGCCGGCTGAGAACATAATGGCATCAGCCTGACCTATACAGGTTCGTTGGCCACACAAGTGTGCTTCGGCTCTTACCTGAGCCAAGGTGTCGCCTTCCTGTGGATTTTTAAAATGATCGCCGTATTCATATAGTCGGCCCAGACCATTTTCATTAATAGAGGCATTCCCTTGCAGAGGAAGATGTGGCTGACGGTAGTTAAAGTCTTTAAGTACAACTTCACAGGCGGTTTGGGTTTGTTTTAGCGAAAATTTATGAATGGCTTCGTCTGCAAAACTCGCCATGCCGGAAGCTGGGACATAGGGTATTTTGTTTTCGGTTAGGACTGGATCAAGCTGATTTTTTTTATCACAAAAAATCATTTTGTCCCGACCTTCAAGATGGTCGAAGTAGTAATAAATACCTTCGTGTTCCATCAGACGTGAAATGAAGTTCAAATCGCTTTCTTTGTATTGCACCAAATATTCTTTTATTGGGTAGCTGTTAGCGAGGCGAAACTCGAGGTCATCTGCGAGCATATTAGTGGAGTAATCGGTGTCTAATATCTCATTCTTAATAATGTCAGGTACTGTAAGCTCTTGATAAATCTGATTTTGGCGACTCAGGTGCATCATGTAGATGCGGGGTACTAATAAAGCATGGTAATAATATTGGTCGAACTGAGCTTCTTCGCCCTGTTCGATGGAAAAAATAACACCATGAATCTCTCTGGTGTTGGTATCTCGTGTCAGGGTCAAAGTGGCATTTTGACCCACGAGTTTCTGTAAATCTAAATCCGGTTCAGCACTTAATAAGCTAATGTTGAATTCGAAAGGTTGGGAAATGGCTTCCACTCCACTAAAGCCAACCACTTTAAATAAGTTGTCAGCAATGGAATCAAATGCGTTTGAGTTAAATTCCGCATTTACACGTTGAGCTTCAGCCATAACCAATATCCTCTGTCATCCATGATGAGAAAACACAAATGCAAGTGTCTTTTCGCACCAGTAACCTTGCCTAATGTATCCGGGCAATTTTGTCTTTTGCTGGTTATTTAACTATTCCAGCTGTCTGTGCCTGAAGTACCCGCGACTTCATGTGTCCAGTTAATCTCTTTATAAGAGAAAGACACTTCTTCCATATGGGTAAAGCTGTTGTTGTTAGGATCAAGGCAGTTAGGCATTTGGGTACGAATACCTGTGATGGTCGCTTCTTTGGCCTCAATAGTGAAATAGTGCTCCTGTTCACCGCTTGGCGCGGTGCGGAACCATTTTAGCACTACACTGTTAAGTTGCTCTCCGGTAGAAAGCGCCTGATAAAGCATGGGTGAACTTTTGTCGAAAATTTTAGTGATGGTGAAACCATCGTGAACGCGTTGGCCTGAAGGCTGACCGCTTTGTGGATCTTTAGGTACGATAATGTCACCACTAAATGCCTGAACCATGATTTCATCTTCATGGGAGGATTTAGATAATGTACCAATACTGTCGGCACTGCATGCACCTGCAGAAATATCGCCCTGTGTGGCACCTTCAATTGTCATATAGGCTGGAACTGGCATGTGTGTTCTCCATTAAATAGTTAAACAAGTAACGTCGAACTAAGCATTTCAAGATACAGGCCAACTGAATAAAATTTATACATTTTTTGTAGTTTATTGATTTGTATAAATATTATTCAGTCAGGTGCTTTCAGATGATGTAATAAAGGTGTGCAAAAAAATGCGCATAGTATAAAAAGTGTACAGATTGTTGCATGGTTTCAATAAAACACAAGATTAACTACTGAGACTATTTTGTGCAGAAAGAGTCGGTTGATTAGCTGATGTAATAGCATAACGCTGCATTTTATCGATTAATGCCCTGCGGGATATGCCAAGACTGCGGGCGGTTTTTGTTTGATTGCCACCATTTTCTTCCAGCCGTCGCCGAATTACTGATGATTCATAGCGGCCGACAACTGATTTTAGATTAGTGCTTTCCCCCAGAGCTAAAGACGTTGTATCGAAGCGATTTTGGGCTTGCAAAATTTCTGCCGGTAAGTGTTCCGGCAAAATAGTGGCATCGTTTTCACACATCAAAACGGTGCGTTCCAGAATGTTTTTTAGCTCGCGTACATTACCCGGATAATGGTAATGGTTGAGTAATTGCAGTGCAGCAGGAGACATTAATGAAATCTTTTTGTCGTATTGTTGTGAATACTGATTGAGAAAGTAGTTAATCAGTGCTGGCAGATCATCTCGTCTTAAGCGCAACGGCGGTAGTTCAATCGGAAATACATTTAAGCGGTAAAACAAATCTTCACGAAATGTACCTTTGTCTATTAACTCGGGCAGGCTGTGATGTGTGGCTGCAATGATGCGTATATCTACTTTAACGCTGCTTAATGCACCTAACGGACGTACTTCTCTTTCCTGAATCACCCGCAATAGTTTTGCCTGTAAATCCATCGGCATATCGCCAATTTCATCCAAAAACAGTGTGCCGCCGTTGGCATATTCAATTAAGCCTTTTTTATCGCGATCAGCCCCGCTAAACGCCCCTTTTTTATAGCCAAATAATTCGCCTTCCAACAAATTGGCCGGTAAGGCGGTACAGTTTTGTGCGACAAACTGCGCACTTTTACGTGCTCCGTTGTAATGAATCGCTTTGGCAATCAGTTCTTTGCCGGTGCCTGTTTCACCATTCAATAATACAGTGGCACTGGTATTTACAACTTTGGACATTAAATCAAATACCGTTTTCATTGATTTACACGTACCAATAATTTCACCAAATTGCGGCGCTTTAATTTGTTTACGCAGTGTCTGGTTTTCTTCGCTTAATTCACGGTTAGTTTTATCCAATAAAGCGATTAAACGATGATTATGTTCAATCAGTTGCATATTGTTGAGGGTAACCGCCGCTTGTGCTGCAAATGCCGAAACCAGGGTTTCCAGTTTGGTTGGAAAGGGTTTGTAATGTTTGCCATTTTTACTGACGTGATTGGTTAATTGCAGCACGCCTATGGTTTCTTCCAGATGGTTACGAAATGGCACTGCCAATAGCGAACTGGTCTTATACTGGTTGATTTTGTCGTAATCGTAATACGGAGTTAAATCAAAACCACTGAACTGGTAAATATCGGCAATATTCATCACTTTTCCGGTGAAAGCGCAATAACAAGTGATGTCCTGCATATTGCGTTTGCCTTGTTTAAACAGTTCTATTGCTTTGATCCCCTGTATTTCACTTGCGATATGGGTGTTTTGACTAATCGGCTGATGCAAATAGCGTTTGGTTTTATCCAGAATAAAAATACGCCCGACCTCGGCTGAGGTTAGCCTGCGTGCTACATCGACAATACTGTGTAATAACGCATGACTATCCCGCTCGGTATTGAGCAAGGTCGTCAGGCGCAGCAGTTCTTCCATTATCTGCGTTGAGGAATGCTGTTCCGATAGCATAATTGAGTCCGTTTTTAACTAAATTGATAGGTAAATAATCCATCTTTACCTATATCGATATTCAGTTTTTGAGGTTGGGAGTCGTCGTGCATCATTTGCAATATATGCGTGGATATTTCGGGCAATAAGGTGCGGTTAATAATGTGATCAATATTACGTGCACCCGTTTCCACTTCCTTGCAGCGTTCAGCAATTTGGGCGACCACTGCATCGCTGTATTCGAGTACAATATCCTGACTGGCTTGCAAGCGTTTAACCACCTTATTGAGTTTAAGAACTACAATATCTTTAAGAATATCGCCGACTAATGGATAAAAGGGCACAATTTGCATACGTGCGAGTAATGCCGGTTTAAAGTGATTACTCAAAATAGGACGAATGGCGCTGGTGATAACATCAACAGGCGGACGTTCATCACCTGCGCCCATCTGGGTTATGACATCTGTGGCCAGATTACTGGTCAGAATCACGATAGTATTTCTGAAATCCACTAAACGGCCTTCGCTATCAGATAACATGCCTTTATCAAATACCTGATAGAACAGATTCATCACTTCCAAATCGGCCTTTTCAACTTCATCGAGTAATACAACGGAATAAGGACGTTGTCTGACAGCTTCGGTTAACATGCCTCCTTCACCATAACCCACATAACCAGGAGGTGAGCCAATCAGGCGCGATACGCTGTGTTTTTCCTGAAATTCAGACATATTAATGGTCGTCATAAAGCGCTCGCCACCAAATAACTCATCAGCAATGGCCAGCGCCATTTCGGTTTTGCCTACCCCACTTGGGCCCACAAACAAGAATACCCCTAATGGTGTATCGGGGTTTTGTAATCCTGCTTTGGCAGAGCGAACCCCTTCATCCAGTGAGGTGATGGCGTGGTTCTGACCTTTGACTCTGGTACCCATATTGGTGGCGAATTCAAGAATGCGTTTTGATTCGTCACGTACCATGTTGCCCAGTGGCACACCTGTCCAGTCCGATATAACCTGCGCCACTGTTTCCGGGCTGGTTTCGTAATGTACCAGTTTGGTTCCGGCCTGCAGTGTTTCCAGTTCTTGAACGCAGTCATCAAGTTGTTGTTGTAATTGCGATGAATCCTGCTGTTCCGCTTTAGCCTGTTTTACCTGATCGCGTAACTCGAGTACTTTTAACGCCAGTTGTTGTTCCTGTTGCCATTTTTCCAGCGTGATTTGCAGCTGTTGCTCAATGCCGTTAATCACTTCATCCAGCTCGTTTATCTGTCCGTCGTCTGTGATAACGGCACTGGCAATATCGCGTGTGATGGCATCTTTCTGACGATTAAACATGGCGATTTGTTGTTGCATATCTTCGATTGCCGCCGGTTTGGATGACAAGCTGAGTTTTACCCTGGCGCTGGCGGTGTCGAGAACATCAACGGCTTTATCCGGTAACTGGCGACCGGTGATATAACGTTCTGCCATAAAGGCAGCAGATTCTATGGCATCATCACGTACATAAACACCGTGTGCTTTTTCGTAAATATCTTTCAGTCCACGTAAGATGGTAATGGCCTGTTCGGCGGAAGGCTCATCCAGTTTTATATTCTGGAAACGTCGCGCCAGCGCAGGATCTTTATCTATGTATTTTTTATATTCAGAAAAGGTGGTGGCAGCGATGGTTCGCATTTCACCACGTGCCAGTGCCGGTTTTAAAATATTGGCAGCATCGCCGGTGCCTGCTGCACCGCCAGCGCCAATTAAGGTATGTACCTCATCGATAAATAAGATAATCGGTTTAGGGGAAGATTTTACTTCATCCATGACTTGTTTAAGGCGATTTTCGAATTCACCTTTTACGCTGGCGCCGGCCTGTAGTAATTGTAAATCGAGTGCAACCAGTTCCACTTCCTTTAAAAAGTCCGGTACATCACCATTGGCAATTTTAAGTGCCAGACCTTCAACCACCGCACTTTTACCTACCCCTGCTTCACCAACAACAATGGGATTGTTTTTACGTCTGCGACCCAGAATATCAATCATCTGGCGTATTTCATTGTCGCGACAAAAAATGGGATCAATTTCGTTATTTCTGGCAGCTTCTGTCAGGTTGTGAGCAAAACGTGCAAGTGCAGAATCTGCATTGTCAGTGGGAGAGCCTCCATTGCCTGCCGGTGCTGAAGAACTGTGTAACTGGCTGCTGGTTTCACTTGATCCGGCAACAATATCGTTAAAATGTAATCTGAGTTCGTCAGCGGATATTTTATCCAGTAAATCCATATACTGACCAAAACCATAGCGTCGACTATTTGCTAACAAGGTTGTGATCAGCATGCCTGATCGTATATTAGCGAATCCAAATTCGATCGAACCTAATAACCAGGCCTCCTGAATCCATTCCACTAGTAATGGAGAAAATACCGGTTTGCCCGGATTTCCACCTTTAATCTCTTCCACTGCACGATTAATTTCGCGCTGTATGTGCGACAAATTAATGCCGAAATAATTAAGTATCTGCTGGAAATCTTTACTGGGATCTTCAAGTAGTACCAGCAGCATATGATCAATGGTCACTTCATAATGCCCGCGGGAAACGCAGACACCTGCCGCCGCCTCCAGCGAACGCTCCGTATAACTGCTGAGTTTTTTTATAAGAGGTTTGAGATCGACGTTTAACATAAAGCTTCCTTTTTGCTTAAATCGTAGTGTGGCCAAGGATGACGGATTTGGTTTGGTGATTATGTTTACCCAGCCAGCTGGACCATCCCAGTCGACAGGGGGAGTTGTTCTTCAATGTTAAATCTGGTGTGTCCTGCTCGCGGAGTTTTAAGCCAATATCAAATGCCAGCGGGTCGCGCAGTAAATAGCGGATTAGCGCGATTAATTGCTCATATTCACCGTTGCCCGGTAAAAACTGATTAAATCGCGCAAAACTGAGTGGGCCGATCCATAACCTGAACTTACCGGACAGATTTTCAACCTGGGCACCTATGGTAATATCTTCACCCAGAGTACTCTGCTGTTTTCCTAAACAAACTTGCTGTTTTTCGGATATGTTTACTTTACGTGGTATAAATTCCTGCACTTCAACCGGTATGCGGCCAAAGTAATGTGAAATAATACGACTGACCATGGCACCTGAGCGGTTTTGAGTTGCCAGCAACCCCATATTGGCTAGAAGTCGGTTTAATCTTGTAAGTGGCGGTGAATCAAGCTGTGTGACGTTTTTCAGGCCAATCAAAGCAAATAACCAGTTAGACACCGGATCGGTTAAACCACTTTTGATGTGCTCAAACAGTAAATATTTAGCCTGAATACGGTAGTGCAGCGAAATAATGCGATGATGAAAGACATCGAGAAAATCGCGTCGGTTACTCTCGTTATCTGCATGCTGAATAATCGCTTCGGTGTAAAAAGCCGGTAGTGGTGATGTTGCGCCATACAAGCCTAAAAAGTTGATATCCATGCGATAGATAACATCACCATGCTGGCGTGAAATCGCTTTTAATTGTTTTATATCTGCACTGGCAAAGCCCAGACTGGCATAAGGTCTGAAACGAATTGATTCGTTGTTACAAGGGCCATAACGCCCAACAGACATTGTGTCCTGTTGCGCATTTGCCTGTTCAAGCAGTTTTACTGCCTGATAAAAGCTAAATCGCTGCGGATGCTGCAGCAAATAGCTGATTACAGGATATTTTGCAGGCCCATCTTGAGCGGCCATGTGTAAGTCTCTCCTTTTTCTTCACCGACGACTGTTAACTGATGGAATGAATTAATACTGGTATACAAACTAAAAAATTTATCCAGCACACTGGCGAACAGGTACATATCTCCCTCTGAGGTGAAATGACTTTCTTTGATTAATATGTGAATACTGAGACCACGAATGGGGTGTCCCTTGATCAATCTGTCTTCGGTCGTTACATCAATATTGCTGATACCTTGTAGCTTAAGTTGTAACTGACGTTCTGCCTGACGGTCTGACATGGCTTTAAAATCATAGGCAGCAATTAAATTTCGTAACATTTGAATGTTGGTCAGACTGCTGTAATTGAGCGACATGTTAGAAATAAGTTGCCATTGCAAGTCTTCATCAAGTGGTGGATAGACGGTCGCGCTGGTCGAGGTGATATTGCTGAAGGTAACAAATTCCGGCGAACTGGCGGTGGGTATTTTGATATCTCCAACTTTAAGCTTTTCCGGTAAATGGCGGTTGGTGCAGGTTAGTTCTACCGATACAATTTCCCTGTTTAATTGATCATGGCGTGTTTTTTGCCCACCAAAAGCAATATAGGTTTCTACTCTGCGATCACTTGCACCGCTTTTTAAACGTTTGTGGTAATGGCCGATACTATCTACCTGGCTTTCTTCATGTTCAAACGTGTGCACGGGTGTATATACCCGTGACTGGGCAACACCCTGTACCTTACTTTCAACTTTATCGATTGAATACACATCAAAGTGAGTGGAATTGCGTCCATTGGGACGGATCCGGTATTCCATGCTGGTATGGTCAATTCGAATGGGATCGGCGTCTCGCTTGAATACATTGATTACTGGTGTGGTATGTAAACGAAAATTGTTTTTACTGATGCGAACGTGCTCATCAATAAAGCGTTCAAATACAAATTGCAGACTGAAGCTATTGCCGTTGCCAGCTTGTTTTAACGTGCCAAGCTTGCCGATATCCAGATACAAGAACTTGTCCTGTAAAATAAAATAGTCCTGCAATAGTCGATAACCAGGAAATACCTGCTCTGAATAATCCATTAGTGATTCATTCAAGGCAAAACCCACGGGAGTAACAGCAGTTGTGCCTATATTGATACCATCATTCAGAGGATTATCGCCTGAGGCGGATACTATTAATTTGCTCAAATAGCGTCGGATCCACAAATAAAGGGTTTGGGTTATCACGGGGTCGCCATGTAAAAACAGGCGAATATTATCCAGATTTATTTGGGCTAAAGAGGTGCCTGAGTGAAGTTGAAAATCGAGTGTCAGATAGGAGTTTTTGGCGTCGTGTTTGATACTTGCCTGGGTAATCTCGAGCGGGCTGATGTCCACATCGTAACAAGTACGAAAACGGCAGCTTGTGCCTTCAACGGGTATGCTATCCAACTCTGTTCCCTGCTTGATTTGTCGTGATTCGGTTAAGGCGTTAGCGACAGGTTTAAATTCAACAATCGACATACTGGGAATGGGACGTAAATAATGAGGCCACATCATTTCTATCATGCTGTGGGTCAGTTCAGGCAACTGATCATTCAGCTTTTGGCTTAAGCGTGAGGTTAAAAAAGAAAAACCTTCCAGCAGACGCTCCACATCCGGATCACTGCCACGTTCGGCTAGAAAGGGGGCCAGTTGAGGGTTGGCCTCGCTAAACTCCTTACCCAGATCGCGTAAATAAGACAGTTCTTCCTGAAAGTACTTATTAAAACTCACATCAATTCCTTATTTTCACCGAACCACTGTCTCCAACCACAGTCTCAAAGGCGATGGGCAGGGTCTCGTCTTCCAGTTGAAGCTCGGCTTTAATTTGAAAAAATAGTTCCAGTGGATGGTTGGGATCGGCAATATGAGTGACGGATACTCTTTTTAGCCGCGGCTCATACTGGCGGATTGCATCCCTGATCACGTTGCGTATGACTTTAATTGCATTGGGAAAGTCACGGATAATGTCATTAAAATCTGGCATGCCATAGTCATCCAGCGTCATTACACTCCCCTGACGAACATTAAACATATTCGACAAGTGTCTGGTAATAGAATCCGATACTTTGCCAGGGTCTACATTCAGACTGCGACTATCCTGTGGTTGGGGATCGTCTATGCGCTCAAGCAGACTTTTTTCGAAAATCATCGTGTTGGTGCCTTTTATTCATATCAAAACAGTTGTTGGGGCTTAAACCAGTCCATGTTTTGCCCCAACAAAAGGCAGGAGTTATGATTTATCGAGTTTGCCAACCAGTGACAGATCGAAACTGGCACCCATATATTTAAAGTGAGGGCGTACTGACATTGAGACCCTGTACCAACCGGGATCACCATCCACGTCAGACACTTCAATACTGGCAGCACGTAGCGGTCGGCGTCCGCGAACCTCAGCGGAAGGATTATCCTGATCGGATACAAACTGTTTGATCCAGGTATTCAGTTCGCGATTCAAATCGCTTTTTTCTTTCCAGCTACCAATTTGTTCGCGCTGTAATACTTTGATGTAGTGTGCGAGACGACAAGTGACAAACAGATACGGTAACTGCCCACCCAGTTTGTAGTTGGTCTCTGCGGCCTTCCCTTCTGCACTGTTTCCAAAGAATTTGGGTTTCTGGCAGGAGTTGGCGGAGAAGAAAGAGGCATTATCTGTACCTTTACGCATGGTCAGGGAAATAAAGCCTTGTTCTGCAAGCTCATATTCACGTCTGTCAGATACCAATACCTCTGTGGGGATTTTAGTTTCAATATCTCCCATGGATTCAAAGGTATGAAGTGGTAAATCATCCACAGAGCCACCGCTTTGCGGACCAATAATGTTCGGACACCAGCGGTACTTGGCAAAGCTGTCTGCCAGCCGTGTGGCAAATGCAAAAGAGGTATTGCCCCAAAGATAATCGTTGTGGCTGTCCTTAACGTTTTCTTCATAGTTGAAGGCTTTGACCGGGCTGCTGTTTTCACCATAAGGTAATCGCAGTAAGAAACGCGGACAGGTCAGGCCGACATAACGGGAGTCTTCGCTTTCACGGAAACCACGCCATTTTGCATATTGTGGACCTTCAAACAGGCTATCTAAGTCCTTAAGACCGGGTAAATCCTGATAATCATCAATACCAAAAAATTCTGCACCTGCAGCGGCAATGAAAGGGGCATGCGCCATTGCAGCAACACTGGCTGTGTATTGCAGTAGTTTGACGTCCTGAGCACCCGGACCAAAATCATAGTTGGCGATCATGGCTCCAATCGGGTTACCACCGAACTGACCATATTCGGCAATATAACAGTGCTGATAGAGACCTGATTTAACCACTTCGGGACTGTCTTCGAAATCCTCCAGCAACTCGTCTTTGCTGACACTAAGCAATTCAAGTTTAATGTTTTCACGGAAGTTGGTTTTATCCACAACATATTTAAGTCCGCGCCAGGCCGATTCCAGTTTTTGCACGTCTTTGTGGTGCAGTATCTGATCTACCTGAACACTGAGCTTTTCGTCTATGCTGGCAATCATTTGATCGACAATCGCCTTGTTTACTTTTTCGCCCTGATTGCGTGGTGATAACATTTCGGAGATCAGGGCTTCTACACCACGTTTGGCAACCGAATAACCTTCATCGGAAGGTTTCATTCTGGTTTCCGTCATGATTTGACTTAGCAATCCGGACTCAACTTCGGTTGCTTCTGTTCCTTCTACGCTTTGTTCTAATTCAGACATGGTTATCTCCAAAATATCATCAAGCGGCGCCCATCCTGCTTAGGCATCCGTGTCTGTGTTATTAAGTTTGAGTTCGGCCAGCAGTTTGTTACGGGCTTCTTCATCAGTGAGGGCTTCTTCAAGCTTTTTGCGAAAGGCGGGCACATTGCCAAGTGGGCCCTTTAAAGCGGTGAGGGCTTCACGCATTTCAAGCATTTGGTTCAGTTCGGGAACCTGACGCACAACGTTTTCCGGCTCAAAATCCTTAAGGTTTTTAAACTTAAGGTTTAACGCCATTTCGGCATCGTCTTCACCGGTAAGTTTGTTATCAACCAGTACATCCAGTGAAAGGTTTTGCCCTTCCATTACTTTGTTGAAATTGTCTTTATCAACACTAATCGGTGTGCGTTCTTCCACCGGCGTGTCGTCATTCCTGAGGGTATAATCACCCATCATCAGGAGTTTGAGAGGTAATTCAACTTCTTCCTGCGCGTCGCCAGTCGCTGGTGAATACTTAATATTGACTCTCTCTTTCGGGGCAACGGATCCTTCTTTCGCCATTTCTTTATCCTTTATGGTTAAAAAACAAACAACACTTTACACCTCTTTGACTGCAGGTCAATTATTGACCAGTTTTGGATCTCAGCCGTTTTGCATTAAGGCGGTACTGATATCCAACCGGTAAATTACCGACTCAAGTTCTTCAATGCGCGCCTGCCGTTCCGGCGTCATTTTATTTTTAAAATTCTTGTGCAAATAACAGGCTTTCAGACTACGTGCCACACCTACCGAGGCAGCGCTTTCCCATTCTGTCAGATGATTAGTTTGCAATTGCTGCCACAGGTACTCCAATTGTGGCGCAGCTAAATGACTTTGCTCACATTTTTCCAAAAATTGTGCGGTTGTGAGTTGCCACATAAAACGGTCTCGTTCGTCTCTGGCTTGTTGTTTCGCCGACTCAAACAGTTGCAATCCCTCTGCAATTTTTCCTTTTGCAGCTAACGGCATGGCCTGTTGCAAGGTTGTATCCCAGGGATTGGTTGTTTGTTGATTGCTCGTATTGGAATTTGCGCCGCCGGACTGGTTGTCCTGCAGCCAAAGTTTGGTCATATCATTGACAAAAGGCGTACCTGTATTAAATTTGAGTTCAGTGATTTGCGGGAAACGGTTAACAAACATCAGTGTGTTTTGCAGTACCGCTTGTTGCGCTTCTGTATGACCTAACCCCTCTAGTGCGGTTGCAGCATATCTGTGAGCATCAAGCCAGAACATGCTGTCGCAAAATGCATTTTCTGCCGCATTTAACAGGTCATTAAATGCACCATTTTCCAAAAGATTTTGCAGCAGTTTTTGTCTTTCCTGTTCAATTTCAGGGAGTTGTGTCATGCCTTTATCGTTAGGCGGTAACCGTTCTATCTGCAACCAGATAGCGGTTCTGAGTAAGCTATAGGCATTTGCATCAGCCGGATTCTGCTGGCGTTTAAACTGCGCCACTTTGCGTGATACATCGATAATGGATTTTACGGCGAGTTTGATATCTTTATCGTCGGCAATTTCCACCGGTGCTGTTGCTGCTGCAATTGAAGGTGCTGCCGGTGTGGCAGGTTTTGTCGCTGCTTGTTCATTTTTTGCTGCCGTTTGCTGCTCACTAACGGGGGCTTGTTGCTGTGCTTTTTTATCGGCTTGTGCTTTAAGATGATCATGCCAGTTACGCACTGCACGTTTAAATGCACCAATAGACGGGCCGTTATCCTGCATCTTTTCATCACAGCAGGTCTGAATCCGGTTAATACTGTTCAGGCAACTGGCAAGTGTATCCAGCTCACTGGCTTTGGGATCCTGCGCGGTAATCAGGGGCTCAGTTTTTTCTGCTAACCAGCTAATGGCATTGGCGCGGGCTTTGACCCGTCTGACGGGCGGAAACATATTCTCATAAAAGGTTTCGAGCATATCTGCCACTATGTTAAGCCCGCCCTCTAAACCTTTTAATCCTTGTTTTTGATATAAGGCATGGCACAGATAACATGCGGCTACAATATCTTTACTGCGGTTGATAATAATGGTGGAAGATAAATCAACAACAGTTTGCCAGTTAATAGGTTCAGCTGACGATACTGCTTCGAGTTTTCCCAGTTCATTAAGCATGCTTTCGTAATCGTCATCGTATTTTGCTTCTTCACCGGCGGGGAATTGTTCCGAGATTGGCGTTTTTCCGGCATTACGTAATTGTTCATCCATTACAGCCATTCTCCATTTAACATTGCGTGATAATCACCGATGACAGGCATTCCCTGAAAGCTAATAAAGGTAGGGGAAATGGTTTCTGTTCCTGCTGTCCACCAGTGAGTCGGGTGAGTTAATTTATTTTGAATCACTTCTTGCGCAGCTAAGGCATAACCGGCATCCAGCAGCGCTTTGCTGGCAATACCATTATGCTGCCAACCGATACGATGCTCTTTGGCAGGCAGCAATTTTGCGTTTTCGATTTGCGGAGATGGTACTTGTTGCAGCTGCTGGTCAAACTGTTCAAGTGTGGTGTCGGGTGAAAGCGTACTGAGCGCCAAATCTTCGAGTTGTTCAAACCAGTTATCCGCACTCGTGGCGAAATGCAATAACTGTGTTTCTGGGGCGAATTCCATACCCAGCATCAAAGGAAAGTGGCGGCCAACACTATCCACACTGGGTAGCATCACACCACAAAAGGCATTATCACTGACAATGTCAGGACTAATACAAAATCGCCAGATTGGGCTGACCAAATATTGGTTTAACCATTGCTCGGCAAGCGAAATACGACTGCTATCCATGGCCGACTGCAGCCAGCTATCCCACTTGTTAATTAACGGGTGTGGTAATCGTCGGGAGATAAAATCTCCTTTGTCTGGTAGTTTTCCATAGAATCCGCAGCTCATGGTGATTTCCTTATAACGACTCCGGGCAACCCATCAATCGTAAATCCTGACTGATAAAAGGGTTGTAGACTGAGTCTGCGCGAACTTCATAACCGGCTTTTAATCCTCCCAGTTCAAAGGTTACCCGGAATCGGTCGCGGTTAGATGAGCTGTGTTTTTCACCTTTATCCATTAGCCGGAACCAGGCCCAGGGCCCATCCGTGCTGATATTGGTCGCTGCCTGACTGCTGAGGTTACGTACCGACAAACGTGCACGTTCGAATCCTCCTGTGGGTGGCCATACAATGCGGGTCAGACGCGCAGGACCATGTTGGTAAGTAATGCGTTGATCGCCCAGTTCAATCAGACTCTGACTGGCTTTGGCGTCCAGTTGAATTGGCATTACCTGAAATGACAGGCTGGGTGAGGTGGCATTGCCCATAAAGTAGGTTTGGCGAATGCGCTGGGCTCTTTCAAAATAAGCGATAATTTGTGGATTAATTTCCAGTGTTGCGCCAGCGTTATTAACCAGGGACCAGGGGTTGGTGCTGGTATCGATAAAGCTGGATAAATAGGTTTTGAAAAAGTCATCCAGCAACCCGGCGGGTCCAAAGAACCGGCTGAAATCACTCAGATTAATGTCATTTGCACTACTTGGATTTATCGGGTAACGACTACCAATCGCCTGATGACAGAAACTTAATACCGACGATTGCCATACCTGATTAAAGCGTTCACGGGAATTGCGTACCAGCACCATGTTACTCTCACGCACCAGACTGTATAACCAATGCCTGAGCGGTTCTGGCTGGCGGTTCGCTTCAAGCTGAATTCGGCGCATGACGCCTTGCAGGCTGGAGTTGGCATCGGCGGTGGTTAAACCCAGACCGCCAGAATTAATGGTGGCATCCACTGCGCTTAAGGCTAAAAATAGTTCATTCAGATTAGATAAAGTTGCGGTAATCGGTGCGGGTGTCTGATCGCGTTGTTTAATGATTTCATGTAAACGTGCGAAATGGCGATCCACCACTGCAGCGGGATCTTTGTTCTGGCTAATATTGGCCACATCACCGGCTTTTTCCAGTAAGGCATTGACCTGCTGTTTTATTCTGCTGATACGGTCTGATTCGTCAACGACATCAATAAAATCAGCACTGGAACTGGCCAGTACTGTCTGTTCACCAATATGCACCAGTAAACTCTTAATTGGCGAGGTGTCGGCAGATAAGTCTTTAACTTTCTGCGCACCATCAGCAAAAGAATCAAACTGGGCAATATCCAGATCGTTTAGATAGTGATCCCACTCGCGCACATAATCGGCAAAGTATAGTTTGGTCACATCCTGATATAGCTCTTCAATTTGTTTATCGTTAAGCGCTTCTCTTTCACTTTCACGTAATACCCAGGTTTCTTTGGCTGCCTGCTCTGCTGCGCTTTCGCCATTTTTGAGCAGCACATCGTGATAGCCCTGTAAAGTAAATAACCCCGGTAAACCTTTGCTTAGCGGAGCGCCACTTTTAAAACGAAAATAACGGGCTGCATCAGCACCAATATTATCGATAATGCGCCATTCTCCGAGTTTACGTGCCATCGGGGAGCGCTTAATCTGGCCATACACTCGTTCTGCCAAACTTTGACGCGCAAGGGTTAAACGTACGTTCTCTACCAGGCGACCCTGCAATGGCATAGGTTTTATGTCATCGGTTTCCAGCAATGCCTGAAGATGACCAACAATTTGTTCCCGAATCACTTTATTGGATGCGCCGGGTAATTGGTTAGCCCAGTCGGTGGTTACCCAGATACTGACTTCATCTGCATCGTAACGACCGGGGTGGCCCAGCATCAGATAGACTTTTAAAGCGGCGTATAAAAATTGCCCCTTGCTAATTTGATTATTATCTACCAGTTGTTTTTCGAGACGTTCAATGACTCTTGGCATTAACACATTGTTGAGTGCTCGTTTATAAGCATCAATGGCAACCGGGCCAATTTTATCGCCCTGATACAAGCCCATGCCCATCAAAAACGGAATGCTTTTATCCTGATCGGCATAGCCACCCTGAATATTCCGTAACATGTTCAAATAGGGCAGGATTTCGGTGATTTCGCCACGGCTATCTACCAAATTTTGCGACACGTTCTCGTAGCTGGCGACTTGTTGCTCGACGTCCGCGATATAGTCCAGATTGTTCTGGTAGCTGCTGTACCAGCCTATTATCATCAATATAAAAAAGATACCGGCAAGGCTATAACCAATGCGTTCAACCCACGCCCTGTGTTTTGCCCAGAAGCCGGTACTGATGCCTAACTCAGCCTCGGTAAAAATTACCTGCTTAAGCAAACGGGTCAGGAAATAACTGCGGCCCGGGCCACTGAATGCAGGTTTTGCCTGAGCCTGCAATCCAAAAGCGCGGGATACGGAACCGATTAAACGGTCTATAGGGGTACCTTCCTGTGTGCCACTGGAAAAATAAACCCCACGCAGCAGGTTTTTTTGTTC
Source organism: Neptunicella marina (assembly GCF_014270035.1). Lineage (GTDB taxonomy): Bacteria > Pseudomonadota > Gammaproteobacteria > Enterobacterales > Alteromonadaceae > Neptunicella > Neptunicella marina. Next base: position 94,480 of record NZ_JACNEP010000009.1, read on the forward strand.
GTACTGGGATGGCGCAAAAACCTCGTTTAAAAAGCGGCTGATGGCTGGTTTTAAACCGGCAAATTGCTCAGGAAACCCCTGAATTCTGGCGCGTTTGTTGTAATCAAATTCTGCTTGTATGCGGGGTAATAGCTTTTTATCAAGCTGACTGACCAGCTGAGAAAATTGCTGTTCGAATTGTTGTGTGAGCTGTTCTGCACTTTCAGATTGCGACAACTCGAAAGTCATGCCCCATATCTGCTCACGCTGGCGTTGATCCATGTCGTCAAAAAATTCCATAAAGCCATCGAGCAAATCGGCTTTAGTAAAAATCAGGTAAACCGGCACCTGTACTTTAAGGGTTTCATTAATTTCCTGCAGGCGCTTACGCACGGCTCTGGCATGCATTTGTAGCCCTTGTTCGCTCTGACCAATAATGTCGGTGAGACTAAATGCCAGTAATACGCCGTTTAACGGCTTACGTCCGCGATGCTTTTTGAGCAATTGTAAAAAACCACCCCAGGCTTGTTTATCCACGCTTTCATCGCTGTCCTGTGTGGTATAGCGGCCTGCGGTGTCGAGTAATACCGCTTCATTGGTAAACCACCAGTCACAGTTACGTGTTCCGCCCACTCCTTTAACCGGATCGGAGCCAAATCCTTCCTGTAAAGGAAAATTAAGTCCTGAATTTTTTAAAGCCGTGGTTTTGCCGGCGCCGGGTGGACCAATGATGACGTACCATGGTAATTGGTACAGATATTTAAAACCGCCGCTGCCGCCCAAACGCGATTTTTTAAGGGTTTGTAAGGCTTGTTTAAAGCGCTGTTGCAACTGCTCAACTTCACCCTGACTCGCTTCCTGCTGCAGGTTGTCTTGTGCATTGCCGGTTAGCGTGTTGATGATTGCCTGATTGGTCTTTTTTTGTTTGAGTGATTTATAAAGATTCCAGCCTATCCAGATAGCGATAACCAGCGCGATAAAAATGATGCGTGTTGTTTCATCGCCAAGCGGCATCCAGTTGCCAAAAGCCAGTAACTGCCCGATGTACCAGATAAACAAACATAAAAACAACATGCCAATAACTGACAGTACCCAGCGACTGGTAAGAAATTGAAAAATCTTTTTAAACACGCCCATATCCCTAATCTGTTGAGTGCCGGTTTAATATGATCGGATAAACAATTCGATACGCCGGTTTTGTTGCCTGCCCTGCGCCGTTTCGTTACTGGCGACTGGCTCGGTATCTGCTTTGCCTTGTGCTACCAGCTTGCTGTTATCAACACCTGCAGCAACCAGTTCACGCACGATGGCTTTGGCTCTTTCATCTGATAAATGCCAGTTAGACGGAAAGCGCAATGTACGAATTTTTTGGCTGTCGGTATGGCCGGAAACCACAATCGGGCCCGGTAACTCGGTTAACACATCGGCCAGGCGGTCAAATAATGGCCGGTATGATGCAGCCATATCCGCACTGCCAGACGGGAAAAGACCATTGTTGTGCACGGTGATTTTGATGCCATAAGCTTGCTGAACGATGGACAACTGGCCGTTACTGATCGCATTGGCCATGGTGCCGTTTAGCGTTTTAAACAGACTATCAAGATTAATGCTGGATAAACCCGGATCAACCAGCGGCTGATCAAGAGTCTGGCGTGACTGGATCATTTGTGGCACTTCACGACCCAATTTGCCTATATCGTTAAACACCGCATCTGAGTCATCATTTAATGCAAAAAAGAACGCCACATAAATCAGGGTTAGCAGACCGCCTATTACCGCAACCACCACCCACCAGGGAAATAATTTGGCTACTGTTGGACGGCCGTCTGCTGCAGGCTGCCAGTGTTCAGACAGTTCAGATCCCGGCTCTTGCTGAAAAGGTTTTAAGGTGTGATAAACGCCCTGAGTAATCTGATCGAGTGCAGCCCGTCCATTGTCCTGTACCGCAAACTTGCCCTGAAATCCAAGGCTAAGGCAGTGATACATGAGTTCCAGGATTGGCACATTCTGTGCCGGTGCATCAGATTTACGCGCCAGAATCTGGAAAAAACGTTCACCGCCTGTGGTGTCATTATGCAAGGTACTTAACAGTCCACTATGACTCCATATACTATGGTGTCCCCACGGAGTGTTAAGCACAATTTCATCCAGATAAGCACACAAAATATAGCGGGCTTCGTAGGCGACATCCGGAGCAATGCCTTGATTGATCACATTTTTTTCAAATTGCTGCATTAAGCCACAAATATGTTTATGTAATCCGCCAACATCCTGATGCTGAGGGGTATTACGTAATTGTCTTGCCAGTGAAAAAATCACCGTGGCAGCATTAATTAACGGGTTGTGGCTGGCAACACCTGCGGTTTGAATCGTGTGGGAAGTATTATCCATTTGGCCGGATAAACTGGCCGGTGCAGACTGAGGTGTAACCTGTTGATCTGGTGATGGTGCCTGAGCAGGCTGACTGGTTTCAGTTGAGCGCCGTCTGCCGGGTGATGGCATAATTACCGTACGATCGAGATCATCATTACTCATATTATTGCCTCACCGCCCAAAAGCTCATGTCCAGTCCCGGATATTGCCCAGCAACATGAAAAGCCAGACTGCCGGATTTTTGAATATCCTCCCAGGCTGCACTTGTAGTGTTGATTTGAAAATAGGTGGTGCCTGCATGAAAGGGGATTTGTCTGGGCGCTGCTGGCATTGGACTAATTGCCACGCCGGGCAGCGATTTATTGATTAATTGTGCAATTTTTTCCACTGCGCCAATTTTAAGGTGACCCGGAAAAGCCTGGCGTAGCGTGTCATCTGGCACATCGGCTTTAATTGCCAGCACAAACATGGCTTTACGCAGCATTTCCTGATTGCCCACAGAACAGGTACGTATTCCGTATTGGTTTGGCTGACTTAAATCTATTTGGGTTGCAGCTGTTTCCAGCACCGCGCTCAGGCTTTCGCGTAAACAACTCATCACCTGTAAAAAACTTTGCTGCAAATTGTTGTGCTGATAATCATCAAATTGCGGCGGGCGGCGTTCTTTGCGGGTAAAGGTTGAGAGTTCGCCGCTAATTTGCAATAGCTGTTGATAAAAGTGCAACGGATGTAAATCAGGTAATACACTTAGCTGATGTATTAGTGGTTCAAAGCGGTTAATCGCCTGTAACAATAAAAAGTCTGATATTTCGGTGCTGGTGCGCCCCGCGCCCGATACTCTGCCAGCCAGACTCTCTGCACGTTGATGCAACATGCCTTCCAGTTCAGTCATATAACCATGCAGAATGGGTTGCTGATTAGTACTTAAACTGGGAGGAATAAAGTCTTCATTTAAGATAATGTTTTTATCAGCACCCACCTGTACTACTTCGGCCACCGCAAGAGTATGGAAGGCGTCCAGCTCTTCGTTATCTGCTGCCAGTTTAAACCGGGGGCTGCCGACTGTGATCTCAACCTGCTCGCTGTCACTGGTTGCATTATCTGATATGGCTAATGAACAGGACTGATAACGTATGTGGCTGTCTTCTGCGACATCACTGAATTCCTGTGTTTTTGAGCGGGAAATGGGTAAACATAAAAACAGTTTTTTATCCTGCATATCGTCAGTAATATCCAGCTCAAGTTGCTGATTATCCAAACTAAATGCCACACCATCAGGCAAAACGCCGGTTGCAGATCGCAGCGAAAACTTGCCCGTTTTCAACAAGTCATGGTCAATTTCCAGCTGGCTAAATCCCCAGCGATAAATTTGCAGTCCCTGTAAACTGGTTTTGACCAGATGTTGAGTATGTCGGTCCTGTTGCTGAAAGTGCTGAGGCCGCAGGAATAAACCTTCCGACCATACTACTCTGTCATTCACTGCCATAAGGTTCTTCCATGTTCATTACGGGTTATTCGCTACTGAGGGTGATTTGCGTACCCTTTAGCTGAATTTGAATATCGGTACTGGAATCAGGTTCAATCAATACTGTACGTTTCCAGGAGGCGTTATTGATATCACGGAAGGCAGCCATCACCGCCAGATACTGAGTTTGCTCATTAAGCTCACGACTGAGCTCGCTGGATTGGCCGGGTACCAGTTCCAGATCGAAATGGCTGATATAATCCTGAGCCAGAATAGCGGCACCATTGCCATAAAGGCTGAAAAAGTCAGCATTATTGAAGTTGTTAACCGCTTTTAGCTCAAAAATACGTACCAGAACGGGTGACGGCCTGCCGTCAATGTCCGGATTAATATCATTGGCTACCTGTATATTCAGGTCGACATGTGTCATCACTGAAAATACATCTTTAACTGCGTTGGTTGCCCCGCAAGCGCATAGCAATAGCATTAACATCCCTGCTGCCAGCTGCCTGAAGGCCTTTAAATACAGGCCTTGTAACATAAATTGCCCTTACCTTGTTAAGCCTCAATGCTGCTAAGGCGGATGGGTGTTTTTTGTGCAGGTTAAATATTGAACACCTAGCTAAAGTGATATTCAACCTTTTTTAAGTTTTGTGATTTTTTTGATTCTGGATTTGTTGTTCGTATGCTTTACCAAAATCACGACCAAACAAACTTTGGAAATCATCTTGTGATTCCTGCTTTAATCTGTTGTAAAGGCTGACAAATGCATCCCAGTGTTGGGACTTCTGTCCCCCGAGAATTTTTTTCACGCCTGATACTTGTTCTGTGCCGGTAATATTTTGAGGATCGAATCGATTCATCAGGCTCTGAAGTGCTGATTGCATACCGGCTAAAACCGCTACCTGATGAGCTTTTATATCCTCAAACGCTTCACTGAAAGCTTCCTCGGCAGGCATGTAACCAGCCCCTTTTTTACTGATTAAAGCCACCATGGCTTCATCAATATTTAGCGAAAACTTAAGTGGATTATTTTCAGTTGGTTTAATCATGGTTTGCGACAATCGAAACTCACTTTTAATGTCGCCACGTGTGGCCAGAATACCCATTAAACCCAGAGTTGTAGTGCGAAATAGGGTGCCGAGTTCCTGCATCAATTCCTGCGGGTTGGATTGCAGGTTTAAATTGGCATCCAGTCCGGCGCCTTTTAAAAAAGCCTGTAGCAGATCACTGTTGTTGGCAACGGGTGTTGTGCTCGATTGAGCAGGAGCTGGCGTAGCCGTTACATTGGACTGAGCCTGAATGGCTGCCGCCTCTGCACCAGTATCAGACAGAGGTTGTGGCGGTTGTGCTGTTTGAGGTTCCGACTCCTGATTTGGTAGTGGAGTGGGGGCGACTGGTGGTTGCGTTATGCCGGGGCCGTTATCCGCATTTTGGGTGTTGTCAGGGGATTCCATACTCCAGTCTTCGGGAATAGACATACCTACGCTGGGAGCATCGTAGTGTGCCTGAGTAAAATCGGGTACGTCAGGTACATTTTGGGTTTCCGGCTCAGAAGCGCCTGATGCAGGTGAATCCAGCATGGCTTTCCAGTCATCTGCTGCAACGTTGTTGGGCGGAGGTGATGTGTAAGCCGGAGTTGGGTCCGGAACGACTGGTGTGACCGGAGGCTGGGGATTAACCGGGGTTTCAGGTTGGGGTATAGCGGGGGCAAGCGTGCCAATTAACACATCAATTTGATAATCACTTAGGCTAAAACTATCCCCATCCTTTAAGGTGACACTATTACCACGACCAATGGCCTCTTTGCTGCCATTGATAAAAACGCCATTGGTACTGGTATCGGTTAACACATACTGATTATTTACCCGTTCCACATAACAGTGATTTTTAGACAATACGCGATCAGGATCCGACAAACACCACTGATTGGTGATATCGCGACCAATGGTAATTTTACCATTATCCAGTGTCTGACTTTTAGGCTGAGAAGAACTGGCATTTTGATAACTGGTAATCTGAAGCGTTAACACTGCTGCACCCATCTCCCTGATAGTGAAATGTGCTACAGCAATTGAGACCGGAGTCGTAAATTAGCACTGAAACTTCTAACAACCATGGCTGAAAGTGCCATTAATGTGTGTTGCTTGAATATTGTTCAAGAATAACTAACCCATCTGATTTTACAAGAGAAAGTTGGTTATATTATCTACACCGCACTATCTGAACTGTCACTATTTGTTTTCTGGAGACAAAGCGCTTGAAGATAACAATTTACTTTGTCTTACTTGCAACAGCTTCGATAGCGGAGTTGGAGATAAACCCTCAAATAAATCCAGGGCAAATGCACAACATTCCAGTGTGGATAAACTGTTTTGCCATTTGGCTTTGCGTTGATAAATGCCGGGGTTGTCAATCTGTAATTGATAGCAGGTTAAGGAATGTAACCAGGGGTTAAGTTGCCAAATTTTGAAGGCTTTTTTCCAGGTACCATCAAGCAGGATTAAACAGGCAGGCGTGGATTTTGCCGGGTGACTGGCTGACAGTTGCAAACTGTTTTGTGAGGGATATAACACTGCCCAGTCTTGCGGAGATTGTGAGACCCGTTGCCGAATATCGTTAAAGTCCGCGGCTGACTCGCCGCAGATAATCTCGCAATGTTTTAATCCCAGTTTTAATAAACGCGCGGTATTTTTTGCATGCGCACTTTCTGATGGATGTTGAAGCACAATCACTTTTACTTTATTTTCATCCAGCTGGACTGCATGGCACAGGCATACCGATTGCGGATACAGGCATTGGCTACAATAAAGGCGTTTAGACATAGTTATGAATCAGGCACTGCAAAAAATATGGAAAACCGTGGCTATGGTACCTAAAGGCAAGGTGGCGAGCTATGGACAAATTGCCGATTTAGCCGGATTGCCGGGCCGGGCTCGTATGGTGGGTAAATCGTTGGGGCAGGTACCTGATGGCCAAACGCTGCCTTGGTACCGTATTTTACGTTCAAATGGTCAAATTGCCTTTCCGGCAGGCTCAGAGAGTGCAGAGCGACAAAAAGGTCTGTTACAGGAGGAAGGTGTGGTGGTGCTAAATAACAGAGTCAGACTCAAAGACTTTCAATGGCAACCTTCGCTGGATGAAATCCTGTTTAAACTCGAATACTAAAAATTAAAAGGAATACGATGAAATCCCTACTTACTTTATTTAGCGCAATAATGCTAATCGTTACGTCTTCGGCGTATGCAGATAAAAGCGATGTAACACAACAGCTTACCGACACAGTAAACTGGTTTCTGGCCGGTGCCAGCATTAATGATGCGCAGATCCACGACAAATTCTGGGCTGATGAACTTGTCTATACCAGCTCGAATGGTACCCGTTTTGATAAAGCCACTTTAATGCAGGGCGTAAGTGAATCGGGTCCTGTGAACAAAGCTGAGCCTCACGCGGTTTATACTGCTGAAGATATTAACGTTTGGCATCACAAGGATATGGCAATAGTTACTTTTACCTTAGTTGGGACTGATAATAAGGCTGATAAAACAGAGGTAAAACGTTACCTAAACAGTGGTACTTTTGTATGGCGTGACCAGCGCTGGCAGGCAGTAAACTGGCAGGCAACTGTAAAACAAAACAAGTAATTGGAATTACTTAACCGCTGCTATTTTCTGTATGCACCAGGTTAAACAAATCCTGATTAGCCTCAATCCAGTCAAGAAACTTTTGTAATTTTGCTGGTTTATTGTATCCCTTGCGATAGACCACATAGATAGGCAAAGTTGGGCTTACAATACCCGGCAGAACTAGCTGTAGCGTTTGATTGGAAATTTTTTGCTTCACAATAAACCAGGGCAACTGGGCGATGCCTGCACCTGCTTCAACCATATGTAATACAGACTCAAAGTCTTCACACTGAAATGCCGGATCAAGCAACACCTGTTCTGTGCCAGATCGATAACAAAGAGTCCATGTCTGTTGCCCCGATTCAAAAAACTGAACACTTTTATGTTGACGTAATTCTTGCAAATTAGTGATGGGAGCATGTGATTGCAGGTAGCTGGGTGAGGCAACAAGTACCCGATTAGACAAACCTATTTGACGCTGGATAAGATTTTGGTCCAGATTACGTCCAATTCTAAATGCCATATCCAGATTTTGTTGGAACAGGTTTTCAAAATCATAGGACAGTTTCAACGTTAGTGATATTTCAGGCCATTGTTGCTTAAATGTGGGAAGTAAAAACTGGCTGATATAACGTCCAAGTGCTGGTGATGCCGCAAGCGCTAAGCGGCCAGACACGCCATGGTGCAGGGTTTGTATATCGTGACGTAAGTGATTTGCATCTTCCAGTAGTACAACGGCACGTTGATAAAGAAGCTGTCCGGCTTCGGTTAACCTTACGACCCGGGAAGAACGTTCCAGAACACTAATATCAATTAATTTTTCCAGTTTCCGGATTTCTTTGCTGAGTTTGGATTTTGTGATGCCCAAACTGTCACTGGCCTGAGTAAAGTTAAGTTTGTCTGCGGTGCAGACAAAATACTGCAATAAATGCAGCGGAATAATGTCACTCATAGAATGTTATCAATACGCTAATCTTATTTTTGCTCAGTATAAATGAATTACCAATATTGTTTCAAAAATAGAAACGATGGGTTTCAATGTTTCTCATTGTTTCATTTACATGATTATCGGAAACTTTATCTGAGCTTTTTATTGAAACCTTTACTTGCGAGGAATGACATATGATTAAAGCCTATGCAGCGCATAGTGCAGGCGGCCAATTGGAGGCCTTTGAATATGATCCTGGTCCATTGGGCGATCAGGATGTAGAAATTAACGTTGAATCCTGTGGCATCTGTCACAGTGACTTAAGTATGCTCAATAATGACTGGGGCATGACTCAGTATCCTTTTGTTCCGGGGCATGAAGTTATTGGTACTGTTGCAGCTGTGGGTAGCAAGGTGACGTCGTTAACAAAGGGTCAGCGCGTAGGGTTGGGCTGGCATTCGGGGTATTGTGGTACTTGTTCATCTTGTATGTCTGGCGATCACAACTTATGCGCCAGTGCCGAAATGACCATAGGCGGCCGCTTTGGTGGTTTTGCCGATAAAGTGCGTGCCCAGGCCAGCGCTGTGGTGCCATTACCCGAAGGTGTTGATCCCGATAGTGCCGGGCCCTTGCTGTGTGCAGGTATTACCGTATTTAATCCTCTTGAACAGTTTGCCATTAAACCAACGTCAAAAGTTGGGGTGATTGGGATTGGCGGTTTAGGTCATCTTGCATTGCAGTTTTTAAATGCATGGGGTTGTGAAGTGACAGCATTTACCCGCGATGCCAGTCAAAAAGATGATCTGATCAAACTTGGAGCGCACAACGTTTTAAATAGTAGCAATGCTGATGAACTGGAAGCCGCCGCTGGTAAGTTCGATTACATCCTGTCTACCGTTAATGTCAAACTAGACTGGAACGCTTACGTTGCCACGTTAGCGCCTAAAGGACGTTTACACTTCGTAGGTGCTACCGTTGAACCGCTCGACCTGAATGTTTTCCCTTTATTAATGGGGCAGCGTTCTGTCTCGGCTTCGCCGGTGGGCAGCCCTGCAACTATTGGCAAAATGCTCAACTTTGCTGCATTGCATCACATCAAACCTGTCACGGAATATTTCAGTTTTAGTGATGTAAATAAGGCAATGGATAAATTAAAAAATGGCAAACCTCATTATCGGGTTGTATTAAAGCATTCACTTTAATTAATCATTCGTGGCTTTAGCCGGTAATACTATGTTGTTTTTAGTTTAACTATGGGCTCTAAGCAGAATCCGTTAAATTAGAGACAAATAGTTTAATGCGACCAGCCCCAGCGTAATGGTAATGGGGCTGAGTAAGGTGGATAAGGTAATAATTTCAGCGGCTAAGTTTCCCTGCCCTGTCATCTGTTTACTCATTACATAAGCAGAGGCGGCGGTAGGGGTTCCCATCATCAAAAACAGCACGCCAAGTGCGTTGCCTTTAATGCCAACCATAATTGCTACAAAACATATAGTTGCAGGTAAAACCAACAACTTTAAAGCGGTAGCGGTGAACGCGAGCTTATGATTGGCACGCAAGCTCTGCCAGTTTAAGCTCGCACCAATACACACCAGTGCCAGTGGTAGAGTGAGCTGGGCCAAATAGCTCAAAGACGTGTGCATAATATCTGGCACAGGAACCTTAGATTCTGACCAAACCAGCCCCAAAACAATCGCAATAATTAGTGGGTTTTTAAGCAGGCTTTTAAATATATTTTTACAGGAGTTACTTAACAACAGCACCGCGAGTATGTTGTAGCTGATGGTTAACACCGCCACATAAATCGCTGCGATTGCCAGTATGCTTTCATCATAGGCATTTAGGCATAGCGCAATACCGATAATGCCCATATTGCCGCGAAACGCACATTGGGTGAAAACCCCACACTGGTCCTTTGCAATAAATAAAGGTGAAAACCCGCGCACTATCACCACGCTAAGTACCGTTGCTACCAGCGCAAATATTATTAAAGGTAAAACCTGAGAATCAGACGTGGGATGTGTTGCGACGCTTAAAAACAGCAGGCAAGGCAGGGCAACCCCGAACACCAGTTTATTACCTGTTTCAACAAAGGCTGAATCAAGTATTCCGGATTTTCTAAAGGCTATACCAGCCAATAATATGATTAATAGTGGAGCGGTAACCGTTAGCGCGGCAGAGAAATGATGCAATATATCCAATGTGTTGTCCTACTGTGTTCGCATAATAAAGTTTGTACACAAAGGCAAGTTTGGAATAATAAAGACTGTACACTAATTCGGTTTATTCATTATCTCCATGTTCTGGATCTTTAAAATTCCGCATATTATAAACAGTGTTAGCTTGGAGACGAGCCTGCTCATTCACACTGAGAAAGTCAATTCGACCATTTGGTAGCTTTCTTACTTTGAGCACACCTCCCATTGATACATCGGGCCCAACATGAAACTTTCCAGCCTTCATTTGATGATACATATAGTGAAAACGTCGTTCGAATTCTGCTCTAGTTTCTGGTGTATCCATTCGCTCAAAATTCATACCTACCTCCGATATTATTCAATAGAAATCAATGATACAGGCTGTAAGTCCAATTCAAATACCCAAATTAAGTTGAACCCACTTGGTAACCTAAGTGTATTTGCCTCAATCGACAGAAGACATCCCTCATGAATTGGAGCTCCCTCATATACTTCTTTTGTTCGTCCAGACTTCCACCAACTACGTTTAAAATCAGAAGCAGTTGCTCCAGTGATCGACATGAAATGATTGGTTGGTATAGCTGGTGTGAAGCTACCAAAATATACAGGTAGAGGCTCAACATTAGCACATGTATCAATAAAGCTCGTCTTATTTAGTGAAGGTTTATCTGTCGATAAAAATCGTCCTGAAGCAAAGGAATGGTTCTCTGTATTATCAGACAGATAAGCAGTTAACCTGACCAACCTTAGCTGACCTTTAAACCAAACTCTTTCACAATAGTCTAAATAAATACTATTTCCACACAGGGGTTCTGGTTCTTGAGATTGAATCCACCTCGGAGCAGGAGACCTGAAATTTTTTGTTCTCAATTTATCTAAACAAGTGGGGTTATACTTTCTGAAAATAGTTTCGATTTGTTGATATTGTGATTCAATCGCAACTTCAGACAATGCAACTTGAAAAGCGTAGCGCACCTTATCAGCCCAACGTTCAGGACTCATAGAATTCCCACAATAGCCTTCAGCCAACAGCTGTTCCAATTCTAAATTTACGTCAATAGTCAACGGAGAGTATATATCTTTAATCAAAGACTCAGCTCTCTTCACAACAGTAGGGCTTATTAAATTGAGCTCTTCTAGCCTTGACCAATAAGGTTTCAGGCATTCCGCCCACTCAGGTAACACGACTTTACTTTCTTTTTTTGCAGTAAGTTTATTTCCTAAGCGAGAACGTAGAATACATAATGCTTCTTCAGCAGATTCTGACTCTGCTAGCACTTCATGCCTCGCGATACGTATTAAAACTGAATACCTTCCAACATGCGTACAGTTTCGCCTTAAATAACTAAAATCAAGTTCTTGAGCCAATGTTTCCCAGATTTTTTGCCTTGAAGACATTTGTTCAAGAGCTCCACATATGATATCTGGATGAACACCACAATCCATTGAAAAAGCTTTGGCCCCAAATAAATGAATAAAGTTAGGGTAGCTTCTTGATAACCAAAGCAGCATCTCTGATGCCTTTTCTCGTCGGAGCCATGTCGGATGTTCAATTACATGAAGCAGCAAAGTAGCTAAAGAATATGAGATCTCATTATCCCCGTCTTCGTCCATAAACTCGTAACTGTCAGCGTCTTGATCTACGTCACCAACCATGAGACGGGTATGTTCTATAGCAACGTTAAGAAGCCTAACCTGCTCATCATTAGAAGAGTAACCCCCTAACCAATTTATTAACCCTTCTGCGATACGCCAACTTTGGGTATATCGCTCATTCAAAATCAATGGGGAGTACAATTGAATTACTTCGGAAGCTGATTCAGTAGTCTCCAAGAGTAGAGACTGTCCTCTTGTTACTTCTGGAACTTGGCCTTCCCAAATTGGCCAGCCACCACTTTGAATAGCAGCTATGCCAGAAATAATCTCATTGTGCCCTTCAGAGTTGCTACGACGTCGTAGGTATTTTTCAGCCTTAGATAAAGCTTTAGTTGCTTCAGCAATTGCTCCCCTAGAACCAAATGTCCCTGGCATATAGAGGGAGTCTAGAGCTTCTTCTCTAGACTCACTTTCCACAGTAAAAGTGCTTTCTTCTAAAACGTGACTATCTACCTTGTTAACTTTTGATTGAGCTAAATACTCAGAATACTTAGATTCAAAAGTACCTTTGACCCCTTCGGGTATGAATAAAGCAATTGACTCAATAAATTCTGAGCAGTTGGTTTCGTCATCAAACTCAGATTCACAAATTATATCTAACCTATCCATGATCATTTTGAGAGAGTTCTCATCATCAGAAACCTTTTCGATCAAAAGTCCGTAGGCTTTTGCAAATCCACTAATATAACGAGAGTCACCAAAGTGAAAGCTTTCCAATAATGCCCAGCAAAGCTGCCAATCAGCACGTGAAATTAAGGGGGTGACAATAGATAGAATTGAATCTTGTTCGTCCAATGCTGTACCTGGAAAACGGGTTCCCTTTAACTCTGATATGCGATCTATACGATCTCTGGTGACCTCCTGATACATTTGCTCTGACGTTCCGTAAGTTTGTTTAATGAAATAGCTTACAGCACTGTTAATACGCCCCCCCGAACTTAAAACACTAATAAAGTCGCGTTTAGCGTATCTAACGAAGCGTTGAAAAGTCATTTCCCCACCCGCAGCATCGAGTATTCCCGCAATTTGGCTCAGACTTCCTCGTTCTATTTCAGATGGATTATTTATAGACTCAAGAGCAGCAACACTTAAGCCAATTTGATCTTCTTTGTACCAACTTGGTCCCATTGAGAATGACAAAACAAGTTGATACGTTTTAGTTGCCTCTTCTAGGGCATCCAATCGGACAAATAACGGGACTAAACTTAGTAGTTCAGGAACAAGCTCATACCTGTTTTTTAAGTTAGAAGTTATATACTCTCTCCAGCGTTCAACCAAATGAAATGATTGATCTTCAACCTCTTCTTCCATTGGTTTACTAGTAACAACACTTAGAACTTGACTTAAGATTCCCCTAAAACCTTCAGAATAAATACCACACTGATTATCGAACTGCTCACCAATAAAACTTAGCAAGGTCTCAAGTTTGTTGGGGAACACATCCACAATCATGGTTGTGATTAACTGATATATATGGGGGAATATCCCTTCTGGTATGCCATAAGCGTCTTCCCATTGCATTCTTTGAGCGAGGCTAAGCTTGAGTTGAACCAAAATTTCTTTTTCAAGAACTTCCCAGACGGCCTCTAGTCCATCGGTATCTTGAGCTTCCTTGAAGCGCCTGGCCGAACCGTCACACCATGCAATAATTCTGATTAGTGAAACAATTCCTTCAAGCCATAGACTTGAAGAAAATTTAATTATATTTGGGGAAGGAAAGTCTGAATCAAAAAATGCTTTGAGTCTCCACTGTGCTACCCCAGCATTTAATTTAGCCTCATCAATAGAGACATTGTCATCTGCGATAAATACTACTGGAGATGGTTCTTCAGGAACGTCCTCAATTAAGGCCAAGATGATTTCTTTATTTGCTCCGATAGAAATAAAGCGATCAACTATCATGGGATGTACTTTCATTTGTTCATCCCAAGCTTCCGAAACCAAAACATGTATGTCGGAAACGGCTTGTCCCATTACTGCCTGATCATGACTTACACTGTATTTATCACAAAGATCTATATAAAGTGGAACTGAAAACACGAATAGCTCAGCTAATTCTTTTAACGGTCCCGAATAATGTTTTTGAACCTGAGCAATGGACATATACTTACCAATCAGACACATCGAACTGACATGAAAGTAAGTCAACATTTCATTACGAATAAGTTTACTTGATTCCTCATCTTTTGAGTTTCGGTCAATAACTTTCATCCAATAGAACTGGAACTTAGTCAGTATCGGCCAATAGGCATCATCGCCAGCTCGTATTTTTAGGTGGTAAAGCTGTATTTGAAGGTCATAAATATCCAAGAACTCTCTATAAGATAAGCCTTTCTCCTTAGATACCTGTTCAAATGTCTCTGATAAATATGTCTGAACTATGTCTAGTAAACTAATAGCTTCTTCGTTGCTATTAGAATCTATAAGGCTTAAAGCTATATTAAGTGCTTGCTCCAGAGGTATAATTAATCGACCGTATCGACTTACATGTTGTAGAACATCTTGTTCCTTTCCTATTGAGATCAATGCACTTGCAGTTAAATCAGCAGACTGAGCAAACAATGTGTTGTATCGAAACGTAATTCTCTGGGATAGCAAAAGGATACGTGTTGTTTCAACCAAACTACCTTGCTCAGTTGCCGCTTTCAATACACCGTGGAGATCTCCCAGTAAAATGTCAGGTTCAACACCTTGATAAACACATTCATCTACCCATTCTTGATTGCATAAAGTAATTAAACTTGCTTTTTCAATACCTTCAGCTTTAAGGCCGTGATAAATCAGGTTTAACAAACCGTATTTTTCACTTCTCTTCTGGATACAATACTCCGCTAGTCGGAGCTGCACATCTTGTTCACGTAACTGTGTTTTTTCAATTAAAAAGTCAGAAAAGGAGGAGTGGTAGATCGTTGTTTCATCAGGAACCAAAAGTAAGTGCTGTATCCTACCAAGAGTACTTACTAATATTCCTTGCTCATTTGAATTTAATATTTCTACAAAATGCTTTGTGCTTATTCCCCAACGCAGTCGAACAGCAATAGCTAATAGATTTACAGCATCATTGTCACTCTTGAGTTGTGACCATATCAAATCATAATATCTTCGGATACGCCCTTCGATTAATGGCATTTCTTCGAGCTCATCGTCACTTATCCCTGAGTTTACTAAGTCAATTAAATAACGAAGATACAGTGGATGCCCTTGAGCTCTTTCACAAATTAAACTTACAGTTCTTGCATTAACTCGTTCATATATAATGGAGTCATAACAAAATGTTTTGACTGAGATGTCACTAAGGGTTGGCATGGAAATGCATGAGTCGTGATTTAGTCTTGCTCCTAATCGACTCTCAAATGAATCATAATTAGGAGCTGAAAAAATGATAACTAATCCCGATGGTAACTCCAATGGTAATAACCCAATTAACCTACTCAGTGCTGTTGGATCTTGCCTCTCAACTTCATCAAGTCCATCAATGAACAATAAACCGACCTTCCCTAAAGAAATGTACTTCTCGCTCAAGCGCGATAAAAGTTGCTCTGTTTTGTTTATTAACTCAGGATAATCTGCAGTTTCATTACGCCCTGGTGTTTGAGTGGCAAACATAGATACTCGCATGTTTAACCAATTAAAGAATTCCTGCGGCTGAGCTAATTGAATAGCGTTTCTAGCCCCCTTCTTTGGAGTAAAGCTGTAGGTATCAAAGTACTCTAATTTTTGATTTACTGGAGAATAAGTTTCACAGAATGTTGATTTTCCAATCCCATGAGCGCCCTTAATAAAAAGATAACTACATGTTTTATCAATGACGAACTGATCGAATTGCCGGCTAAACTTTTCTCTCGAAGCAAGGTTTTGGTTTTCTGAGGCTAGTTCATTAGCGCCGACAGATACTCCATTGTCACTTAGAAAGCTTCGTAACTGAGCAATAGAAATAACTCCTATACTTTTTTCTATAGAAAGCCGGATAATCCCCACACAAGCATCATTACAAACTACAGCGGCTCCAGACAATCCTTCATAGTTACTCAATGATGAAGGTTCATCTATATTAATTTCTATATCTGAGCCTAACCTAGGGTTATCGAAGGTTTGAACGATGGTTCCTTCTAACCGGTGCCCCATAGTCAGTTTACTAACAGGCCATCCATATGCGTAAAAATTACTTCCACCTAAAGGTAACTTATCGCTTAGATTAATCGGACTAATATTGCACTCTGTCCCTAAGATCAATAATGCAATGTCTAGGCATTCATCGTGAGCAAAGACGTGTGCTTTGAATTCAGACAACTTAGCATCGTTGTCAAATTTAACAGTTACTACCGAAGTACTATCAATGGCTTCTTCTACGCAGTGACGCGCGGTCAGTACAACTTTCGGTGTAATTAGTGCTCCTGTACCAGATTCACCACCATATTCAATTCTACAAGTTGCCAATTTCATTTCAGTATCTAACATTCATATTCCTTAGTGATCTCTATCCAGTCGATAGCATTCTCTTCCACAATGAAAGTTGCACCTGATGTTGTTTGAAAATCTTTGATTTCTCTAGACTCGGGGGTTGAATAATTGAAATAGAGAGTTCTCGTAAACTTTGCTTCTCTATTAACAATTTCTCGGAGTAGTTCGATATCTGGGTGGCTATGTTTACTTCCATTTGAAGAAATGAAATATATAGGAGAATCTACTAGGCTAAGCAGATCTGGACTCGTATTATGATTACTCCCGTGATGGGATATCTTTATGGCATCAAACACCATTGATTCACCCTGTGACTTCATTTTTTGGAGTTCTTCTAAAACATCCTCAGCCCATGCATCAGCTAGCATTAATACTCGTGTTCCATTAAGTTCTATAAGAGTTGCAATGGAGCTGCCATTAGCTATTGAATTATCAGGAGTGTATATATCTTCCAGCCTTTTCTGACTCCGCGCTGATACGAAACTTTGTTTATTAATCTGAGTATCATTTCGGTGTTCAAAATTAAATTCAAATGCATCGTCTATAACTTGATTAGAGTTAACAGAGCCATTGAAACCATAACGCCTCAAGTCTTTTTTCCATGTCTTAAGTAAATTGGCTAATCGAAGCTTTGAAGGTGACAGCACTTTAACAAATCCATTTGAGAAGGTTTTTTGTTGAACAGAATCAACACAAACGCTTTTTGTCCCGTCTCCCTCATTCCAGATGTACTGTCCGGCATGTATCAACGATGCTAGTGTACTTCCCTGTTTCGCACTGATTTCATCAACCGATGTAATATCCTGCGCTTGCCTTTTGGGGTGGCCGCGTCTTTTGATTGCATTTAAAACCTCAAGGTTTGAGGGTGAAATATCAGCCTCGCTCTCTGATGTTAGAGCTCGTAAACTGTTATGCCAAATACCTTTTAGGGGGATAATACTATTTACTTGTGCACCTCCATTTAGCATCAGGAAGCGAATTATTCCGCCAATATGATCTGAGTCAATATGAGTTACTATAACTAGCTCCAAATGCTCCTCGTTGTTCGCCATGGACTCGAGATCTGGTCGAACATAAGAACTAAAGGTTTTAGCATACCCACCATCTACAAGGATATTCACCTCATCAGAACATAGTAAAAAAGCGTCCCCATTCTCGGCTGGGTACATTTTTATTTTCATTTGGTACCTACCAGAGTCAGGTTACTGTCTAGAATTGGATTGTTGAACTTTGAAATTTACGGGACAGTTAGGCAAAATTTTCTTCGAATCATAAGTCGTTCTCACTGAAGATTCTTTAAGGTAATCATCAAATCTGTGAAGATTACCAAATGCTGATTTACTAAGGGACTAAAAAGCAGCATGAGGCAAGACATCGCTTCTATATTTTTTATGAAAATTTTCATCTTTAAACTTATCTTACCACCTAAGATAGTAATTTTTTCCTACTTTTCGAAAGCAGCTGTAAGGTGTTTATTCCTAATGGAAATCATACGTGTCAGTTCTAACTGACAAAGTGTTGCCCTATTAGACATTATTTCCTAATACTAAACCTTATTGTTGGCGCCGGAACCGATTGCCCACTTCGCTGGCAACGTCTGACCACCTCTGCCGGAAATCGCTGCTCAGGCAGCTGTTAATTCTGCCCATAAAAAAGGCCAAACCAAATATTCAATTTGATCTGACCCCCTTTGATTCATACACCTGATGGATAATGATTCGGTCAATATTTAGATTTAGTAACTGCATCGCACTACCTTGTTATAATTTTTGTCCTGTCGCTGGATAGAAAACAGCCCACTGTATACTCAAGCTTACTGCTGGGAAGCAAGCTGTCCCCAGAAGCCTAAGTTATCAGCCTTTACGAAGTTAAGCCAGAGCGCCAAGTACCAATAAAATAGCCCAACCATCTAAGGGCGTTGGGGTTGGATTCAATACGTGAAGTCCGATCACCCAGCACTGGTAACAACCCTCAACAGCATTCCAAGGCGAAAAAAAGCCCCACCATCTAAGGGCGGGGCTTGGGATTCAAATTGAAATCGCTGATCAACCTAATGAATCTAAAAGTTCATCATATTCAGATAGTACAGATTTAAAATCATTAGGATTTACAATTTTATCCAGTTTATCTTTGGTGAAAGGGATATCCTCTTCTCGAATTCCCTCTGCTAATAAGCTTAAAATAGCGCACCTATCTCGATAATCTCTGGAATCAGAATAACAATCTAATAGGTGCTCAATAGAGTAAGTTGGATCAAGTCTATATAACGCATAGTGAATTCTTAAAACAATTCCACTCTGAAGATTTCTATCTTTTAACTTATTAACTAAAAGCCCAAAAACTCTTTCATTATGAGAATTTAGTTCAGCTAGACTAATTACACATGAATAAACTACATAATAGCTTGGATCATCTAATAATTCGCAAATCTTTTCTAAATTATCAAGTAAATCAAATTCAGCAAGAAATTCTATGCAATCAGAACGAATAAGTTCATCGTTATCTGATAACCCTCTTTCAAAAATGTTTTTAATTTCTTCGCTATATTCAAAGAAAGCCAATTTAGAAAATGATCTTTGTCTAATTTCACTATCGTCAGAAAAAACACCCTTTTTAAGATTCTCAAAAGAATTTTGGCTTTCATCATCTATTGATTCTATGTCATCCATGAATATTTCGTTAATTTGATTCATAACTATTTACTCCTTTTCTTTCGGTTCTTTCGGTTTCTTTGGAGGTTGCTTTTTATTCTTCCTGTTTTTATTTTTGTTTTTCTGTTCTCTACTTTTTAGTTCTTTTTCATAACGTTTCCGATCTTTACCTTTAGAGTTATTATAAAGATCTTGGATTTCATCATCACTATATCCAGCTAATCCCGTATCTTTAGTTCTTTGCTTGCCTCCTTTGGAGTATTGATTGTTATCTTCTTTGTCTTCTTCAGTCAATTTATTATATGCAAGCACCAATGTTCCACCAACTGCTGTTCCAATAATTGCTGAAGCATATCCAGCGGCTTTTACTGGATTAACATCGGTTGGTTCAGGAGTCCCATAGTCTGCACCTGCTGCTGCTAACACTAAAGTCAGGGCTGCAAATTCATTTTCTTTCCCATCTGGGTCTACATATTTATACGGATTGTTATTTGCGTAAACATATCGATTAAAACTGTATATATCACGAATACCGATTGGATCATTCGAATAGAACCGCCCGATAACTGGATCATAGTATCGTGCCTGCATATAAATTAGTACGAACTACGATCCAAAGAAATGGATTAATTAATCCTCTCTCAAAATGTTGGCATACGCTTTCCAATCTATAGCTGCAACAGTACCTAAGGTTTGAAGCTTTGCTAATAAATTAAACAAAAAATACATTAGATTATTGTTTGATTGGTGCTTATCAAGTCCGCTACTTTCACTAACAAAAGTCCCACCTTCAAGAGAACATCCTATGTCTAACAAGCTATTTGCTGTGGATGGTAAGTTATTGTCGAATGACTTACTTTTTATACCTTCAACCCAATCGCATTTCGCAGCCAATATACCGCAAATAATAGTGTGTGGCGTTTTAGGTGGTAAAGTTCCTGATGCAGTTGCTATCGGTACGCTAGTTCTAATGAGATTTCGAACTGAGCTTGCTTTATTTCCAGCGTATTCCAAATATTCTTTGCTAATAGTCGGTTTACATTCAAATACGGCATACACTGCCTCGGCTGGAATATATTTGTGGCTTTGTTGAATTAATAACATCGGAGTGTACTGCGGATCGAAAATTACAATATCTATTTGATCACTTTTGTTTCCCTTGCTATCGATTACAATTGCTTTATCCACCCCATATCGCTTTGGCAGGTAATCACGTAGAACATCTATCCAACTACCTTCATGGATATCACCTTTTGTCGGGGCATGTTCCACACCACGTGAGGCCCGGTATAAATCAAGCTGAAGATCTTTTTGCACATCCTCAAAAACCCCTTTCAACCAAATATCATTGCTCATTTACAGCCCCCCGGAATGGAGGCGTAGGTTGAATTGACAATGCAACTTCAATAGCCCTTTCTTTAGTAACTGGCTTATTTGGAAATGCATCTAGAATGATCGAGGGGACAAGCCGCTGAGTAATATCTGAAAATGAAAAACCATATGTTTTTTCGCTTGTTTTTCCAGTTATCTCAACAATTTTTTCAATAGTTCCATTATCTAAACCAAATGGAGCTAATGTTTGCTCTAAAACAGATTTTCGTTGCTCTGCATTTGGTCTCGTGAAAGGCAGAATCTCAGCTGCTCTTCTTTTAACAGCAGGGTCTAAAGCGTCTAATCTATTGGTACACATTATTACTGCGGCAGGTAAAACTTCACTCGCCAATGAGTCAATCCCCCTGATAAATGCATTAACTCCAGCACGATCCTCATGGTGCATTTGTTCGGATTCTCTCGATTGTGCCAGCGCATCAGCTTCATCAATTAGGAGGACGACAGCTCCTCTTGATTTTCCTGATTCACTCTTATATTTTTTAGCCAAATCTTTTGTTTGTTGAAAAGCACTAGAAACCAATTGAGTCATTTCACCCACTCGACCTTGCCCTCTGGAAGACAAACTAAGCGGTAGCAATGTAATATCTATTTTGTTTAGTCGGGCTACCTTATCACTTATGTTTTCTGCTAATGCTGTTTTTCCTGAACCAACATCTCCAGCAAGCACTATTAGTGGGGGCCTGCTTAATATAGGCTCTAAAACTTCATAGTGATCACCGTGATATTTATTCACCCACTTTTCCATTGAGCGCGGGTCAATAAGAACGGACAACATCTTGGTTAACCTGATTTTATAGTCATCTAACCCGATCAATCGGTCTAGCCTCATTTGTGCTTCATAATCGGGAAATTGCCGACTGTTTTCAAACAAACTATTTATTTCGGTTGTCATCACTACTTAATAACTCCTCAACGATTTTCTGGATAAACTTTGATCACCAGATGAATAAGTTTTATCACTTTCATAGTAACCAGATGTACTGGGTTCATCACCTGTAACCCTCTGAACTGGCAAAGTTTTCTTAAAGCTATCTCTTTCACTTTGGTTGAGTTGAAAGAATTTATTGGTGTAAGTAAGATAACTACAAAAGTAGGCATTGCTTACATCTGCATTTGCCCTCAGCGCTCCCGGTACATCATCAACACCATTACTTATTTGGCTAGCTGTATATCTAAAAGTAGGTTCGATCCATTTATCATCTCGTTGAAATCCAAATGTTACCGTGTCTAGGTATCCATTTTTTATCAATTGAGCAATTTCTTCTTCAAAATCCTCTATCTGCTTCGATGATGGCTTATCATAAAAACGTTGCATTCTCCTTAAATCGGCTGATACCTTAGCCGACATATGACGAGCATGGGTAATTGTAAATGTATTGGTTGATGTTGACGTATAGCTACTACTCATAATTACCCCGAAAACGATGGCCCAAAGACCGATTGCCAATATTGGACAGTTAATGTTTTGGTAGGAGCGAACTCAGCGGCATCTATTGCATCACCAGCATCCATTGCCGCATTTACAATCAGATCTGCCTGATCTCGTGTATACAAGCTACTGACATTATTTTCTGTATTTACAGGATCAATAATCTGAATTGGATCGCTAAAATCTTTTACTTCAGAAGCTTTATAATAATCTTCAAAAATTATTTTTTGATCTAAATTTGATTTAACAATGTAGGTGAAAAATTCTTGAAGTGCCTCGACATAATTAGAAAAATCGACACCATTATCACTCAATTTCGCTAATATCATTTCAATCATGAACGACTTAAATCTGAAGCCATTTATTTCGTTTTTCTGCTTTCTAGCCCAGAATTTAACCAACCTTACAATTTGCGCATAGTGTTCTGGTTGTTGTTCTTTTCTCTTTTTTGCAAACTCTAAATGAAGGGGAATGCTTGTCTCCAAATATGAGCCATCCATCTGGCTAACTAAGTATCCACGCCAATCAGCCTTTCCTTCATAAATTATTGGTACTAGGTCAACGTCTAAACCGCTACCTTTAAACGATACACATATGCTGTATGTTTGCCTTTTAATCTGATCGTAACTAAAGTTGGGATACGCTCTTCGAATTTTTTCTTCCAAGTAATCAAGCAGGTCATTCAAGGCAATATTTGAATCAATGCCACCAATGTAAACTGCAACGTCAATATCATTTAGTGACCTAAGTGCCGTCCCTTTTGCCAAGCTACCTGATAACTGCATTCGTTTAAGAGCAAAGTCTGGGTGCTCCTTCAAATAATCCTGCAACTTTTCACGAAGACTACGAGCCTGTTTGCGAAACTTATCAGCCCTGTCTTTAGGTAAATTGACCTTATCCTTTGCAAAATCGCACAATGTTTTATGATTCACATGCTCCAGTGACATCCTTTCCCCTTACTAATTATTTGCATCAATAATCGGGTTATTGGGGTTGGTTAAAAATTTATCAATCTTAAAGTGCAACTTTATTTTTTGATAGCAGAATACGTGTCAAAACAACCCACTACTACCCTCAGCAGATGGGTGAGTAGCTTGATACACTTCTGATAATTTCTTTCGACTGACATGCGTGTAAAGTTGTGTTGTGAGGATGCTGGCATGGCCCAGCATTTCTTGAATGTGACGAAGGTCAGCGCCATTGTCTAACATTGTTGTCGCTGTGTTGTGCCGGTACAAGTGGCATGCTCCTGTACGGTCAAAACCTGCTAATTTCACATACTGTGAGGCCATATCAGACAGTTTTCCCGGTATGTAGCGCTTGCCGTTGTTAGCAAGAAATAATGCCTTTCCTGATCCGATAAATGAGAACATTGGACGAATCTTGCCGATGTAGAATGCAAGCCATTCACATCCTCGCAGACTGATTGGTACTAAACGCTCTTTCTTACCTTTGCCGTGGACTCGAACCAACTTACTGTTGAAGTCAATGTCATCAATATTTAACTTAACCAGTTCACCTCGTCTTAGGCCTGTTGCAAAGAAGGTTTCAAGAATAGCGCGATCACGCAAGCCTTTAATCCCAAACAGCAGTGGCTGCTCCAGAATCACTTCTATTTCGTCAGTGCTATAAAGCGCTTTGGGTATTTGCTCACCTTTTGATGGTAGCTCAATGTTTACAAGCGTATTGGTTTGCAGCAATTTTTTGATGAACATGTACTTCACGAATGTTTTAACAAACGTAAGTAAGTTTCGTTTTTGGGCTGGACATAGCGGCTGGTTATCTAACGGTTTGCGATACGCATTCAAATAGGCTGCGTATTCATCCATTAAATCCAAATCAATTTGGTCAATGCGTGTAACATTGCGGTTTATACACCAAAGAAAAAACTTCTTAAGACCGCCTCGTTTACCTCTTACCGTATCTGAGCTTTGCCCCTTTGCGAGACAAAGCTCAAAGTAGTACTTGGCACATCGCCAAATGCGATTAGTGGTAGGTTTGTTCACGAATAAGCTCTTTAGCCATTGACATCCCAGTTTCAACGTAAGCTTTCGGCTCAGGCCTATGCCAGTAAATAACAGCACTATCATTCCGGCGTATCCTTCCAACCCGATAGCCGACAGCTGATAGAACATTTCCATTTTCATGGTAGGTCGGGAACACTACACATCCTCGAAAAATTTCGTGTCCTGTCGCACGTATTAGTCCAGATCGCAGAAGGCTTCCTCTAATACTTCCCCCTTCACAGTTTCTGGCTTTAGGGATTTGTTTGCCCATTGTTCGATCGCAATATCCAATTCCTGTATGGCATTTGAGATCAGCATCAATACTACCGCATTGATTCACAAACTCTTGCGCAAGTTCGCTTAGCTGGTATCGCTGACGATAATGCTCAAAGGCTTGCTGAATATTCAATTCATCAAGGTTGAGTTGACCTAGCACATCCAGATACATATTGGGTGATGGAATATTCATAAGCCATCACCTTCATTGTTAAGGGAGATTGCTAAGGATGAATATATGTAAGTTAACTTATTCACCTTTGCTCTCCTTTAAATCTTCTTCTAACGCAATCTTGCCAAACTTCTCCCGCATAGATTTTTTGCTATGCAGCGGCAACTTGTGAGCGTTATGAATGATGCGGTCAAGGATTGCATCGGCAACATTGTCGCTACCAATAAAGGCATGCCAATCCTGAAAAGGGATTTGCGATGTGATCAGCGTTGAGCATTCTGTGTAGCGGTCTTCTAAAATACAGTAGAGAATTTCTACCTGCTCTCCCGACAGCTCGCATGCACCAAGGTCGTCGAGGACAAGTAAGTCTGTTTTCAGAAGTGTACGACGAAAATTAGCGTATTGATCCAATGTTTGTTTCTTGTACGCCTCCTTAAAAAAGTCATCTAATCGGTAATACAGCACTTTATACCCTGCCGACAGCAAGGCGTTCGCAATGGCGTTTGCAAGATAGGTTTTACCCGTACCT
Organism: Neptunicella marina; assembly: GCF_014270035.1. GTDB lineage: Bacteria > Pseudomonadota > Gammaproteobacteria > Enterobacterales > Alteromonadaceae > Neptunicella > Neptunicella marina. Next base: position 119,621 of record NZ_JACNEP010000009.1, read on the forward strand.
GATGCCCCAGTTATTACGGCGTTTAGATGTTTCATTACCCAATTGCCTGTAAGCAGAGAAAGAAGCAACTTTTTATGACCGCTTCGCTCACCACCGAACTCTATGTTCTCGGTACACGCATTGGGGAAACGAAGTCGAGCCTGTTTAACGCGACGCGTCATCGCTCTGTTGCGGTCCTCTTCAACTTGCGTAATGAAAAGGTGCTCAAGTCTTTCTTCATAGGTCAAATCGTCGAACTCGTTAGAGCTGTATTGCGTTTCAAGTGCTCGAATAACACCATGTAGCCCCAGCTCTTCAATTGGTTTGCGGATAGACGGACTAATCATGACGCACTCCTTCTATACCTGAGAAATACTCTGCTCCACGAATATTACTGTGATGAAGTTGCGAGACACCGACTGACTTGCGAGGCTGTGGCAGTGTTTTTGTATTCCGCTTCAAAATGCGCTCCACGGTAGTCACATTAACATCACCAATCGCTAGTGCGCGTTCACACGCAACCTCCATTTGCTCATATTCATAGCACTTAGCTAGCTTCTTTAGCTTGCTCACTGCTCGCATCGGTTTTTGGTCATTCTCTGGCCGTTTATCAAATAGCTTGTCGACAAAGGCTTCAGATGCAATGCCTATGGATTTCGCCCACGATTTTGCGAATGGATAAGTGTAGCTTTGATAAGCCAGCTCATTTGGAGCCATGTGCTCTGGTAAAGTTGTGTTCTGCCTTTGGCTTTTACTTTTGGCATGAACAACGACGGTTTTCCCATTGTGTATTACACGAACAGAACTCGTACAAACATGAACTTTCACTACTTGGCCTACCAGACTCACAGGAACTGAATAGCCGTGGCCCTCAATACGAACATGGTGATGAGGTTCAACGGTCAGGGTTTTTATAGTCTGGGGAACATCAAACGATTCAGGAGGTAGTTCCTTTAGACACGGGAGTTCATGTTCTTTGTAGAAACTGATGCGGTTCCCCTCATACTGAGCGAAATTTCTCTCATTAAGTTTCTGCATCAGGGGCTTTATTGCTTCATTGACTTCCGCCAGTGATGCAAAGGTCATACGTTGTAGCGGAGCGATAATCCAACGCTCAACATTAAGCACACCTTGCTCAACTGGCCCTTTGTCAGCAGATTCACCCGGTCGTGTGTTAGACAGCATGCTATCGTTGTGGTCTGCCCACGCTGCTAAACTATCGTTTGGTGTATCTCTATGTTTTGGTTTGACAGCGGAAGCGAAGTTATCAGTAAGATAAACCTGATGTATACCGCCAAATAGTTTTACTGCGCGATTCATACCTTCCAAAAAGTCAGGAATTTTTTGCGAATGACAGGCCACCACAACGTAGTAATCGCTAGCTGGTGAGTTGCAGACTAAAAACTGAGGCGGCTTGAATCCAGCAATACAGTTTTTAGCCTTTAGGGTTTCACCTGCAAAATCGACCTGACAGGTTCCCCCCAAAGGATGGTGCTGTAACATCGCGACTTTGTTTTGCTTGCGATCCTCGCGAAGTAACTTGTTGGTATAGGAGAGGCTGTAGTGATTGTCTTTATTTTCTTCTGCATATTCCTCCCATAGCAGCTCCTGCGTCATATACTTGATGGAGCGAAGCTGCTGTGTGAAATAGTTAAGATCAGGCATTGCTTTCAAGCTTTTAGGCCTTCTACTGATAAACAGGTCGTTAATTTCGCTGTCAGTGCTATCTTTCAACATTTCCCAATCTATTTTTAACTCTTTCACACGGTATGCCATGCGATTCACCGACGTATGAGTGATATTATTACTTTTGGCGATTTTGCGATTCGAATAATCACCGCTTAATAATTGACGCAAAACGCGCCGTCTTACTGATGGCAGTATCATTTATCTACCCTTCCATTTGGCCAAACGACGATGTGTCAGAAAAATTATTTCCAACATGCATCTCGATTAGCTTGCTTTATCGTCAGGGAGAGACTACTTTTATCTAAGGCTGATGAGGCGTAGCCTCTCCCAATGAAAGAACCTCCAAGTTGCACCTTGCGAGGTTTTTTTGTGTCTGGTGTTTACGTTTTCATAGCGCACCTCCACGTGTTCCATGGTCAGCTACTGTCATTCGGCGGGACGCCAACCAATTTGCAATATCTTCCGCTAATGCATAACGCCCTCGCTTTCCTTCCAATTCGAAAACGGCAACAGGCACTTTGCCTCGCTTGTATGCCTGTCGGAATGCATCTCCATTGGTGAACCCGAGCACTTGATAGAGTGCTTTGCCAAACAGCAACATTCCGTGCTGCTTAATCAAGTCCTGTTTGATCCGTTGCGCCAGCTCCCGCTCTTTTTCCGTATTTACAACTTCAGACATGTTCATACCTTTATTGGGGCATCGAAACTCTACTGTAGTAGCCCACTATTTTTTCGCTAGGAGGATGACAGAGCGGTACTGCGATCCTCCCCCCATAACTGAGCGTGACTTACCCAAAATGAACTAAACTGAAATTTATAAAAAATGTTTGGAATGCCGACATGACACGTCGATATGGCGAGCAATACCGGATAGCCGCAAAATGTCAGATGAGGCTTTTTGTGGCCGCAACAGGCATCAATTGCTCAGGAAAAGCTTGTGAAAGGTTTATGGGAACGATACGAATTGATCCCGCCACTGGGCAGGAAGTAGTTAATGGCAAGTTCACCCGTGCTTTTCATGGGCGAACACAACTTCACCCTCGCACTTATGATGAAATCAAGAAAACAGCCCAACGCTTCGGAATGACGCAAGTTTATGACCACGAGCTCTGGGAACTGATTGGCGAGGATAAAATAACAACAGATCATGAACCAAAGGTGGGGGCCTTAATCACTGAGCTTGCTGCCGAAATCAAAAAAATCTGCTTGGCTAAAGATGATTCACTTCTGAAAATAGGGGACATAGTTGCCACGAACAACGAGCTTGATGTTATAGCTGCTCACATTTTATTGTTTCGAGGTGCTGCCATAAAAAACAGAAAAGTGCTTGTAAAGCTGCTTAATAGCTACGTAAGCACAGTGGCTTTTGCAATAGAGTGGCGGTCGCTACGGTTTATCAAAGAAGAGTTCTTCTATTACATGCAGAATACCTTCTTCGACAATCCGAAAAACAATTTATCCTTCATTATCGACAGCGCATATCCTGATTTTAAAACGGCATCATTTTCATCATCTTTAAGCCGTATAAGTACCATAAACTTGCTTACTGATTATTTTATTATGGTAGTAACGAAGCGTTCTGAGAAAGCCAAATACCGAATGCGTGTGTACATGCAATTTATTGATATTGCCCAATTGATTAAAGACTTAGATTTTGTACACGGTATGGTCGATTCGAATGACACGAGAAATAAATCTGGATTACTAGCGCTTCTCGCTGTTACTGGAAATACAATAAAAGTGAACGCCTATCGCGGCCCAACCAGAGTCATCAATAATTCTCAAACACTACCGAACGGGCGATTAATTTAATGCACGTTACTTGTACACCTTTGTTGTGACTGGAATATTCTAAAATTCCAGTGGAACGCACTAAGTAGTCTGGCGGTTCACGAAAATAAGCCCAGATGGAACAAACGAAAAGCCTACTCAGATGATTACGCTCATGAAAATGTTCACCTGAACTCATCAAATTTTTCATCACGACTCATTTAGCCGTTCCAGTCAAATTTTAAAATGTTCCACTTGTGGTAAGTTGTCAGATCACGAAACAAGCAATTTAGAACAATGATCCCTAACCAAATCCCCTTATCAGTAACCAGATTTTGTTTACTGACAGTAATCACACCTTGTAAAACAAAAAATGATTACCAACGGTAAACCGTTTGTGTTTACCGCTTTCGAAGTGACTGCCGCTTTGAGCACAATGCGCCCATACCAGATTATCCGCTATACTTTAGTCATGGGTTCCCCCCTGACTTAACTTGAGATTAACAATGACATCAGAACCAAATGATGAAGACGTGACTGTCGAAATATTGCAGCAGGAACTAAATAGCCTGTTTAAGGGCAATGAGGACAGCATGGAAGAATGGCTTGAAACTAGGATTCCAGTTCTCAGTGGTGAGCAACCGCGAGCTATGTTTGATACGCCACATCGACGTCAGCGACTGTTTCAGATTCTACAAGAGATGAAGTTTGGCGAGACGGCTTAGTCGGCAACAAACAAGCCCTCACTCAAGTCCCTATATTCGATCATTTCAGGTATACCATCATGACTGCGTCTAAGGCCCGTCCGGGCGGGTTGGTAACAAAAAGCCATCGGCATCTATTCTGAATCAGGGGGCAAGCTTTCTCATGCTTTATCATTCCAGTGCAAGGCTATTTGTGACAATTGCTTATATCAATATCCCGTCTATTTATTTCTAAAACATCCAGTAATATGTGAGTGGTTTAAACGTTGACTTTAAGAATTGATCGCTAAAGTATTAGTGATCATGCTGTCTAAGGATTTTTTTAATGGATCAATTTAGTCTCAACGAAGTGCTCACTCGCTTGAATGATAAGAAACTGACAGCAATAAGAAAAATAGAAGCTACTCTCGATACAGTTTGTGCTGAAACAATGCTGTGTACACAGATTGCGCAGCTACTTATTACAACCGAGGGAGGAAATATTGGTGATGCCTTTGGCAAGCACCCTGCCATGATTGAACGTCTTGCTGAAATTGCTATACCAAAGTTTGGTGTCAGTTCAAATAAGCAAATCAGCGTATTCGAATCTAATTCAATCTACCCCTTGCTTGAAGACATCTTAAATGCAGACATGTTCCCTACAGGGCAGTCTTCCAATTTACCAAGTATTGCTGAAGATTTAAAACGGTCAAGTGAAGTGGTAAGAGGAAACGCATATCCCGAACAAACTGCTACAAAGATAAGACAGATTCAGGGGAGATTTGACTCGTGGTTTGAAAAGAAAGCAGGGATATCCCCAAATCGTGTAGTAGATATCGTTACAGCACTAGTTCCTCGTGTTGAGGAGCTATCCAACGACGATCACGATAACATACGTACACATGCAAAAGCCTATCAGGATCAATTTTTAGAATATACAAATCTGCCTTCTCGAAATGAAAAAGAGCAATCATTTATAGATTCGCTACAGAGTGAGGAAAGAGCCTTTATTTATGGATATGCTGAATATATTAATCTTGTTATGTGCCACAAATGGCCAACGGAGCTGACAGAGTTAAATCTTTCTCCCCTTTTAACTCAACAAGAATCGCAAGCATTTAAGCACTTGTTTTCTGTGGGTAAGCACAACATCTCACAAGTTAAGCATATCCAGCGCAAACCGTTTTATCAATTACTTGATGGCCGTATCCTTTTTGGCGATATATCCAATGCTTATGATGTCATTTTCGACAAATTTGAAGCCATAGCTAAGAAAGATGGCCAGTTTTTTAGCACGCAATACCAAAAGCATAAAGCTAAATGGTTGGAGATGCGTGCCTTTAGCCACTTGTGTCAAATATTCCCCAAATCAGATGTATACCAAAGCTTATGTTATCCAGATCCTGACAGGGAAAATTCTGAAGCGGAAATGGATTTGGCGGTAAAGTGGGGGCCGTTCTTACTGTTGGTTGAAGCAAAATCAAAACAATTCAGATTTGAAGGCCGTGTAGGAGATGTTGGCCGGTTACGAACTGATATCGTGAAAAATGTTCAGGATGCTTTCGAGCAATCACTTAGAGTGAAGCGATATATTGCAAGTGAGGATGAATGTTTTTTTAAAGAAAAGAGTAACGGAAGACATTTATCCTTTACATCAGCAAGCATTAAAAAAGTTTTTTCAATATCAATTACTTTCAATAATTTAGCAAACATCGCAACCAGCTTGAATAAGCTATCCGACTTAAACCTGTTCACTGATAAAGACTACCCATTTTCAATCTGTGAGTCAGATTTTGAGCTATTAACTAAAACAAACCTGACTCCTGATATATTTCTTCATTACATCCAAAGGCGAATTGAATTATTTAGTGAGGCAATTGAATGGAATGGTGATGAAGTTGACTTATTTTGCGCTTATTTAGATAGCCGATTACTTTTTGATAATTTGGCGCTTGGCAAAAATGAGCAGGTCAATGCATTACATTTTAATGGTTATTCAACTCAATTCGATGAGTTGATGGCTTATGAACGAGATGAGTACCCAACCAAACCAAATATACAGCTAAACCTACCACCAGATGTTATTCGGTTGTTTGAAACACTTAAGTATTATGATGATGATGGAGCTAGATGGATAGCTTTTGCGCTTCTAGCCTTGTCAGATAAGCTACTTAACAATGTTACGCAGTTCCTGTTGAATATCGAATTAGAATCATTGTCCACCGGGTACAGAACAATGACGTTTGTAGAAAACGACACCGTAGTTGTTCTGGTTGGAACTAAATACCATAGTTTTGATGAATTGCGCACTCATATGGCAGGTAAAGCACTACTTGAAAAATATCGTTATAAAGCAAGAAAGTGCATTGTGGTTGGTAAGAAGCATTGTCCTGAAAAACAGCCAAATAACCTCTTTGATACAGCCGACTACATAGAATTTAATTGGGTATTTGATGAGGAGAGTGAAAAAATACTAGCTACTTACCCTAAAGCCAAAATAACCAAAAAAATAGGTCGTAATGAACTTTGCATTTGCGGTAGTGGAAAGAAATTTAAGAAATGCTGTATCAACAGGATTCAATAACTAAACGCTGATTACCTACCAATAGTCTAATATTGAAATTGTGCTCATTGGTGAAAACCATCTTCACCGAGCCAGCACGAAAGCTCACTTTTCTGGTAAGGGCGTTGGTTGGATTCAATGCGACGAAGCCCGATCACACAGCATTGGTAACAACCCTCACCAGCATTCCAAGGCGAAAAAAAGCCCCACCATCGAAGGGCGGGGCTTTGGATTCAAAGTTTATTTATTAATGCAATCAATCTCGTTTGACATTCTCAATATCGAATCAATAGATAATTTCTCCAAGCTTACAAACTTAGCTTTCAACAGCCTATGATACTTTTCAAAATTCATTTCGACATTGTAGTTTCCATTTATCTCAATTAATGGCTCGGTTACTGAAGGATCAGCAGACCAAGTTATATCTGCCAGATTTAAAACCACGCCATCCCGCACATCAAACATTAATGCGGAATTGCTTTGAGTTGGGACAACCAAGTAGGATGACTGTCCAGAACCATTGCAGCCAGCCAAAAATTTCGGTCCAGAAATATTGTTTACTCTTTCAAAAATTTCCTTCAACAATATTTCATCGTGAGACTTCTCTTCTCCTGAAATTGAGAAAAAAGGAAGTACAAATAAAAGCATCAGTATTTTTTTCATATTATTGATATACAGTAAAATATATTCCTGCACTCCCTAGTTCTTTTGTTGGATATGAATTTTTTAACGGCCCTATACTGTATTTGACATCTCTTCCATGCATAGGTGACATTAAATCTTTGTTATAAACCTTAAGGAAATTGAGATCTCTAAAGTTAAAGTGCATAGCACCACCAACGCTATCAATCCCTTCACTCCTCTCAAAATATACTTGTTTTATAATCCCCTCGATTTCTTCCAGTAGTTTTAATTCACTAGGGTCAATTATATTGCCTAATTTATCTGAAGCCGTACTAGGTCTATTTTCACCATATTTTTCATCTCCATTTAATATTGTGTGTGCCATAAAGCGCCTCACTCGCCGCTCACTGTTTCCAGACAATGACCTGCTTTCATTAAAGATAATATTACGCAACCCAGTAGTAGTAACTTTTGGTCTGGGAACTGTAACTGTACAGCGAGTAGTAGTGGGGCATTCCAACTCCATTCCTGTCGGATCAGTATACTTATAGGGGTTATTGTTTACATATATATATCGATTGAAGGACATTATCGGGTTAGTCCGATTCGGTCCAACTGGATCATTCGAATAGAAACGACCTATGACTGGATCATAGTATCGTGCCTGCATATAACTTAAACCTAAATCGGTATCGAATTTATGGCCTGTATAACCCACATCGTCTATTTCATTACCATCGATACTGCTGCCAAATGGACGATAGTGCTGTTTGCCCGCGTTTTCTGGTATGAAACCGTCTTTGGCAATTAACTTTTTGCCCAGGTAAATGTAGTTAATTCCGCCATCAGGCGTTTCACGATACAGCAAGGTGCCATCCTGACTGTACAGACTGTAGCTGGTTCCTTTTGAGTCGGTTTGTTTCACACGTCTGTTGTTACCATCATATAGATAGGTATAACTACCACTGCTCACCAACTGATTGGCGCGGTTGTAAGTAAAGGTTTTACTGCCATTACCGTAGATGTTGCCTCTGTCATCGTAAGTGAAGCTGCTGTACTTACCGCTTATTCCGGTAACAGAGGTCAGGCGGTTGTCCGCCGTGTTGTAGTTATAACCTAAGCTTTGGCCTTTGCTGTTGTAGGTCAGGATATTGCCTAATCCGTCGTAAGTGAGTGAACTGCTGCCAATGCCGCTGTTACCGGTTGTGGTCTTGAGCCTATCCAGACCATCGTAGGTCAGATTGGTCAAACTGTAGGCATTATTCACATTATCCGTCAGGCGGGTGACATTCAGATTATCGTCATAGATGTAGCTGTAATGCAGTGCCGTTGTGCCGGTTTTACTGTCTTTAATGCTGCTGGGCACTTTGCGGGTATTCAGTGTGGTTTTATGGGTTAAGCCATTACCGTAGCTAAAGGTATTTAAGCTGCCGGTAGGATAATATGTGGCACTGGTAGCGTAATCCTGCCCTCCCCGGGTAGTTCTTACTGCTTGAGTAGGTTCACCAAACCCATTAGGTGCATAAGTCACCATATCACCGTCAGGGTAAGTAAGGCTATTTAGGTGTCCCGCTGAGTTATAACCATAAACAAGCGATTTTGATGAACTGTCAGGTGCAATCCGCTGTCCCGCGGCAATAAGAGTTTCATCATCTAACAAGTTCAGGCTATTGTAATGATAATCATGCACTACATTGCCTGCCGTCAGTGTTTCTACATTACCATTGTTATCCCGTGCATAGACAACATCCGCAGCAGGATTTTCAAGTGGTGTTGTACCATTAGAGGCGTAATCGGGGTAAGTCGTTTTCCATAACTGCCCAAGGTTGTCATAAGTAAATTTAATCTCCTTGGCTACGTCCGATGTATAAGTACAATTGGTGTTACTACCTCCTGTGACCCCCTCTGCTTTAGCGGAGACTTCGCCTAAAACTGTATAAATAAAGACCGCTGTGCCAACATCATTACGGCTGACCTTACACAGGTTATGTTGTGCATCATAAGCACGATATTCTGTTTGGCTGACATTTAGCCCGGATTGAGTAACGGACGTAATATCGCCAAAGATATTAATCGTCTGAGTGGTGGTGACACTTTCAGGGGATTCTATGGTTAACGCCTGGTCGTAGGACGGCTCACCATAAGCCAAATAAGTGGTGGTGGTCACATTACCTTCGGCATCAATAACTTGTTGCTTATTGCCACTGAGGTAATTGATTGTTTGTGTGCCGCCGCCGGTTTGGCTGGTTGTATGCAAACGTTGCAGGCCGTCATAAGTATTGGTTGTGCCACCCGTCTCGGTACTGCTGGCTGACCAGTAGGAACTGAACGTTTCCTGACTGTAGGCATTAAAGATTTTATTCTGGTAACGACTCTGGCTGTTGGTAACATCTGTATTGGTGGTTAATATGGGACGCATCAACGCATCAAACTGCACTTCCGTTTCAAAGGAAACGGCGCCCGAACATCCACTTTTTGATGCATTCAGTGTACAGCGCCTGGCGGTTCTGACTGGCGCTTCACCCGCTCCCTGACTCCAGTCAAAATAAGTATCTAACCAGTTGTCCGGTGCATCAATATAATTCAGGCGGCCAATATCGTCATAGCCATAACCATAAGTATTTCCCTTCAGGTCAGTGGTGCTTATTACCCACCCGTTATTATCAACCGTTCGACTAGCGGATAATGTCCCGGAATCCATGTAACGCTTCGGCACGACGATGCTTTGAGGGGTGCCTCTCTTGTAGTTACTGAGTATTTTATAACGGAAAGTACCTGTACCCAGATTACCATTCGCGTCTGTTAATGGTTGGTTAAATTCTATTTTTTCTACATTACCATCTGCGTGGTAACTGGCATATCGCGATTTCCATACATCATACTCTTTGTGTTCATATGGTACTTTAACTGAGTAATTCCTGCCTTCATTGGTGCCCGTCAAGGTTTTATAGGTCGTCTCTTTTAACGGTACAAATATATTGTTACTGTTCTTAATGCGTGTCAGCGTTGGCATTCCAAGATGCCAGTTAGCTCCATCGTCGTGCAAATAATCCTGCGTTGTATTTCTTGTAGTAACGGTATTGCTTCCAAGCATATGCAGTTCATTTGTTTCACCAACATAACCATAGGCATCAAAATCATCATAACTGGTTATATATTTGTCATCATCTCCCGCCGCAGGCAAGGTTATTGCACTTTGACTGAGATTTATTCGGTAACTTAACTGGTTGCCATTTACTGAACTTAATGGTGGATAATCTCCACCACAAGGACATAAATACCAATGGCTGCCAACAAGATCGCCCTGCACATAGGTTTTTTCAACACGCTTAAGTAAACTATTTGAAACCGATAATGTATCTTCAGCAATGACCATTCCTTCCGTTGGTGACTGAAACTCCCTGTCAATATAATAAATCGTCTTTTTATCAGGTCCGCTAACCGTTACTGTCCGGTAGTTCACAGCATTGCTTGTCGTTATCGGCGCAGGAAAACCGCCTACAGGCGTTGTAATGCTGCTTGCTTCGTTTTCAACGTAGAGAGCACTTTCTGCATCATAACTTCCATCTTGCTCAGAATAGTCATATTGCCACTGAAACGCTTCAACATCTGGTCCAGAAATCGCTCTTTGTGTTAAAGACAAGCTAACGGTGCAATTCAGGTTTCTTGCCGTTCCATCGACCCCCTGCGTCATTCCCCATACAATAGCGGGTTCTACATTTGAGCGATTATGGAATCGCTCATGAAAGGTGTAATCAATTCTTGTGTTTTCTGGTGTAATCACATATGCGTATTCATCAACTGTACTGCTGTATCCGCAGGAAGGGCGTTCAATCGGGCCGTCGTGAGAATTGTATTGTATGGTTTGGTTGTAGGAGCCAAGCTGGTCATTCGGATCAAAAGCCGTAATATAGAGATTGTTATATTGCCAAAAAGTATTATTCGGCAGCTCCACTGTACTCAGATATTTGTGACCTGTTGTTTGGTAGGTATAGTTCCATGTTCGGCCATTTGCTGTAGCTGATACGGGAATTTGCGGCTCAGTAGTGTCGTAGGTGACTTCAATTAATCTGCCATTCGAGCCTTCTATTTTATGTAATTCTCCATTTACATATTCGTAATCCACGTAGTTACCAAACTGATCCTCAATTTTGGATACCATCAATATCCGAGTTCGTATAATAGGATCCTTAAAAGCTTCTTTACCATTGTAGTAACTTTTGATTTGGTTAAACGTATAAGTCAAACCATTTGGACCCGCTACAATGATTCCTTCTTGTCCATCGGGATTGTTTATACAGCCCGTAATTTTGAAATTTGATTTTGTGATTTGCTCACTGCCGTTGGTTAAGAATGTTTCTGTCGTGATATCAGGTATATGTAATAGTTTTCCAGTCCAATATAAATTGGCTGCTGCAACCAGCTCACTATGTGTATCCATTACTGAGTCAGCAGAGCCCGTGCAATTCTTACCGTCGTGCCACGTATTATTTCCCCAGTTCCAGCCATAATCAGTATGGCCATCTTTCAAATCAAGGTAGTTTCCTTTTATAAACGGTATATCCCATTTCCAGCCTGTTGGTCCACCGGTATCCAAATCACCAGAGGGGATCCATCTGCGTAACTCAACAGGTATCGTCGAATTACCAGGAATAGAAATATCTGTTACTGCAAATGTTACCTCTCCTGTTACCGGATTATATCCATCGCCTAATTCAGTCGAGCCGGGATAACGTTGAGGAACTTGTGGTTCAAGGATACTGATATCCACTTCAATATCTTCAACAAGCTGAGTCGTTTGCTGTGGTAACTCTATCGGCTCATCCTCATCTCCGGTGCCTCCGGTTTCTTGTGCATATGCAAAATTGAACAAGCCTAAAAGCAAAATAATAAGAATATATTTATTGATCATTGTGCATTCCCTTGTTGATCAGTTTCAGCTGCAGGAGAGCCTAATAAGTCTGTATGGATAAAAACAACGCGACGTCCTGTTTGTTGTGGAGCCTCAACAGTAAAACTTCTGGAAGTGACAGTTGAATATGTCCCGTCATTATCTTTAGCTCGATACGATATAGTATGAGAACCGGCTGAAAGTGTTCCAAAGTCTACGCTATAGGGGGAACTTGTATCCACCTGCCAACTGCCACTATCGAGTTTGAACGCAACATGAGCAATAGAGCCATCGCTATCACTGGCGGAGGCTGAAGCCGTTACATTATCGGTAGTTAGATAAGACGCACCATTTGTTGGACTGGAAGGGCTGACAGTTGGTTTTAGATTTTGAGCTTCAACAGTAAAACTTCTGGAAGTGACAGTTGAATATGCCCCGTCATTATCTTTAGCTCGATACGATATAGTATGAGAACCGGCTGAAAGTGTTCCAAAGTCTACGCTATAGGGGGAACTTGTATCCACCTGCCAACTGCCGCTATCGAGTTTGAACGCAACATGAGCAATAGAGCCATCGCTATCACTGGCGGAGGCTGAAGCCGTTACATTATCGGTAGTTAGATAAGACGCACCATTTGTTGGACTGGAAGGGCTGACAGTTGGTTCTGCATTGGGAACAACAGTTACTGTAAATGAATCCGATGCAGTTAAATTGCCACCATCTTTGACCGTAATATTAATGGTAGCAGTCCCGAACTGTCCTGCATTCGGCGTCAGGGTGACAACACGATTAGCACCGCTTCCCCCAACAAATGAAATACCCGAGGTGGGTAATAGTGTTGCATTACTTGTTGATTTGGATAATGTCAGATTACCTGCTGGTGTTTCCAAATCTCCTACCGTAAATCCAATTGGCCCCTTGGATTGATTCATATCCATCGTCTGATTAGGGATATTGGAAATGGTTGGGGGAGTATTTGGTATAGAGACGGAAACCGTTTTTGATTGCCATCCACCACATAAATTATTCGGATTACAGGCTCTGACTTTGTATGTATATGTACCCGCGCCGGATGAAGGTGTTGCCGAAAAACTGAAATTGGTTCCAGAGCCTTGAGAAGTATTTGAAAAGTTTCTTTCAGAGCCAGAAGGTGACACTTCTTTTTTTTGGTAAAAGCCACTTGATATTAAACCTCCTGATTTGGTCCAGGAAAGAGTAACGGATTGGCCGTAGTTAATAGAAGTTGATGAAATACCAAAATTGTTTACAGTTGACGGAGTGGTATAAATAAAAATTCTTATATATGGGCTATAACCGCTACACCCATTAATATTACATACTTTATATTTATAATATCGGTAACCATAACTGCTTTGAGACGTGCTGAAACTCTTGCCGTATCCCCCGACCGATGTGTAACTGGAATTGTTAGTCGACTCATAATGCAAATAATCTTCCGCTCCGGGCACTGAAGGTGCTGTTACGGTGTAAGATTCGTTGACTGCGTGATAACTACCGCCTGATATCATGGGAGAAGATACCGGCGTTGGTGGTGGTTCATCCTCATCAATCGGAACGGCAAAAGTTGTAACGCCACCAGCCACGGCATCTTTGTATTGAGGAGCACATGTAGTTTCTACCGTCTCAACTTCAGGGGAGTAAGCTAGCTGGCGACACTTTTCTGAATTAAGTTCATCGAGGGATAATTGTGCAATATTTCCCTGATCATCCAGTACATTTCCCTCTTCATCAAGACCTCCTATAGCATTGTTATTGCGAACAACATCAACACCTTTGCCATCAGTATTTTTTCGATTAAACAGGGAGTGCTCACTTGTATTCCAGTCGACCCCGCCAATTTGGGTCGGTAATTGATGTAAATCATTTGCACTAAAGTGACCTTTATCACTGGAAAAGTGCACAAAAACAGGTTTGCCTGGTGTCTGGCCGAAAGAAATAACGTCATCAAACCCATCCCCATTATAATCCCCAATCATTAAGGATCCTGATTACCCACAAACATCAGCCAGTCTCAATAGACGATATGGCATAGGCGGTGTTCGCACAGCAACCCTCGCTAG